>CAYFNF010000053.1:0-2513 GCA_964344485.1 uncultured Gammaproteobacteria bacterium | reverse complement strand
CCGCATCCGGGAATACCGGCCCGTTGGGCCTGAAGGTGCAGGCTATTACCCAACAGTTGCGCCGACAGTTGCGGGTGGGAGACGAAGTGAAAGGTGTCCTGGTCATTGATGTGGAGCCTGCTGGACATGCCGCCGATTCCGGCATTCAAAAGGGAGACATCATCGTTGACATCAATAGAGATGCTGTATCTTCAGTGGAAGACTACCTAAAAGCCGTCTCCAAATTGGGTGACTTGAAATCGGTCCTGGCAAGAGTAATACGTGATGGCAGCCCACTGTTTGTAGCCATCGATTTAACCGGTTGACACAGATTGACCCAACAATTTCATGCAATGGCAGGAAGGGAGCAGATAATGAAAGTCGTCGTCGAGCATTTTTCAGATTCCAGATGGTCCTGGTTCAATACCGAAACCGATGATCCCGACGCTTTGTACAGAGCTTTACGTGAAGATCATCCGGAATGGCAAACAATTCGTATTTCTCCGGAGAGGGCGTTTCTCAAACGCTGGATGTATCCCATGCAGGAAGTAGTTGGCGACAGTAGCATGCCAACACTGCATTGAGAAACTGTTTGACGATCATATTTGGATCGTACGCAACCAACCATAACAACATTCGATGCGATGAAAGGAGGGAACCATGTTGAGAAATTTCTTGAAACCATTTCATGTGGCTTTGATCGCCATCGTGATGATGGTGTCAGTTACTGCCGATGCAGCAAAATCCTCAATGCCAGAGGAACCGCAAAAACAGTCGGCTGCCACGGAATCGGTCAAAACCGAGGTGGATGACGACTCGTCAGATGCAGCCCTGGAGAAAAGAAAGAAAATTCTTAAAGAGGCTTCCGCTGCATTGAAAGAGACCAACAATGCGTTGAAGGCTCTTGGCGAGAAAAAAACCGATGAAGCTCTCGCCGCGTTGGAAAGGGTCACGGGAAAACTGGAGCTGATTCTTGCGCGTGATCCCGAATTGGCGCTGGCGCCCGTGGATACCAGTGTCATGAAATATGATCTCATCGGGAATTTGGACACGGTCAAAGCGATGATTCACGATGCGGAAAACCACCTGGAAGATGGCGAAGTCCAGAAAGCACGTCTGATCGTCCGTAATCTTGCCAGTGAAATCGTCTATCAGACGCGCAGCATTCCTTTGGCCACCTACCCTGAAGCAATCAAGGCCGTAGTGCCCCTGATCGACGAAGGCGAGCTGGACAAGGCCAGAACCGCCCTGCAAAGCGCTCTCAATACCTTGGTGGTAACGACAGATCAGGTCATCCCGTTACCGAAGCTTCGGGCTGAACACCTTCTCATCAAGGCCGAGGAGTTGTCCAAGAAGGATGACCGCTCACCGGAAGAAAATACAAAGCTCGAAACTATCCTCAACGAGGTTCGCAAGCAGCTTGAAATGGCGGAACTCCTGGGCTACGGCAACAAGGAGTCCTATGAACCCATGTATGCTCAGTTGGATGAGATCGAAACGAAAACCTCCGGCGGTAAATCCGGCGAAGGGTGGTTTGAGCGGATCAAGAACAAGGTGTCGAATATCCTTTGATGCAAAATAATCCTGGGCGTCGTGAAACGCCCCGGAAAAGCACTATGGATCCATCTTTGCCAATGAGGAGAACAAACCATGGACGATACCGGTTCAAAAAAAACCGCAAATGATATACCGACCGAGGAGGTGCAAAAAGTTGCCATCACTTCGGAGCCGGAAACCCAGAGCAAGGTAACCCAGTCAGTACAGAAACATGTCAATAAAGAGAGTGAAGCCGCCATTGCAGAGCGGCGTAAAATGATTCTCGAAGATGCAAAAGTTGCGGTGGAGGAGACCAGGAGTGCTTTGGCTGCACTGGACGCCGATGACAAAGACAAGACCATTGCGGCATTGACGCGCGCAATCGGCAAAGTTGAGATGATTCTGGCCCGCAATCCGTTGTTGACACTGGCTCCGGTGGAGGTAAATACCGTAATTCGCGACTCCTTTGCCGGAACCGATATGATCAAACCAAGCATTGATTACGCCAAAAGGGCTCTAAAAAACGGTGAGGTTCAAAAGGCGCGACGCCTGCTAACCGATCTTGCCAGCGAAATTTCAATTCAAACATTGAGCCTGCCCCTGGCTACATATCCAATGGCCTTGAAAGCGGTGGTTCCAATGATCGACTCCGGAAATGTCGATGCTGCGAAAATGGCGTTGCAGACTGTTCTTGGAACCCTGGTGGTAACCGAGGACAGGGTCATTCCCCTGCCTGTCATTCGCAGCCGTGCCATGCTGGAAGAGGCTGAGTCGTTGGCTGCAAGCAGCTCTAGAAACGATGGCGAACAAAAACGTCTCCAAGATCTTCTGGACGGGGCGAAAAAAAGTCTGGAGCTGGCTGAAATGCTCGGTTATGGCCACACCAGGCGCGATTACAAGGATCTGTTCGAACAGCTGCAAGAGGTGGAAAAAAGAGTCTCTGGCAATAGAGGCGGCAAAAACATTTCCTGATTACCTATAAAACTCAGCCATTTTTT
>CAYFNF010000052.1:0-2545 GCA_964344485.1 uncultured Gammaproteobacteria bacterium | reverse complement strand
GTCGAGTATGCCGCCGTCTGCGAACGACTGGACGCGGCGGAGGCCAACGGCGAAATCAAGAAGATTGCCGGCGGCCGCAACCCCTACCGGGCCAGGGCCAGGGAGCTGCTGCGTAACGCCATGCCGGTCTCCACTTACTCCGACCTCTACTGGACCATAAATTTCCGTTCCCTCATGAACTTTTTCGACCTGCGCTGCAAACCCGACGCTCAGCAGGAGATCAGACAGTTTGCCGACGCAGCCTATAAAATGTTCCAACTGCGCTTTCCCCTTTTGGCCGAAACCATGGACCGAGTGCTGGCTGAAAGGGCCAAAAAAGGTAATTAACAAAAGTTGGAACAGAGGGGACAACACACTACAATCAACGGGCGGGACATTTTTTTTTGTTCTTCAACATACTGTTTTAAAAAAATGTTTTATCAGAGTGGTGCCTTTTGCACATTTTTTTGTTGCAATTTGGACCGAAGCACCACATATTAGCATTTAATAATATTCGAATAGATTAACAGTTCTGATATTTTGATTTGGTAGATATGGATTAAAGAGAGCGGCATGCAATTTACTTCCTGGCTTTCACTTTGTTTCAAGGTCATAATGCAGGTCCGGGGAGGTAGAAGAAACCGTCTACGGAGCAGTGGAAACTGATCACGATAATCATGGCAACCAGTGTAAAAGATTGGCGATTTAGACGAAACCCAGCCAACTTGAGTCTTGCTATGATTGTCATAACCCTGGCGTCCGTATTGACGGTCATCCCGCTATCGGCTGTTGCCGAGTCTGAAACAGTAGAGAGCGGAACCACCATTCTTGGCAACAAAATAGGACGGTTCATGAGCTCGTTCATGGATGGACTGGACTCCAAATCAGCAAAAAAAGAGATATCGGCGCCTGAGCTGATACCGAAGCCTGAACTGGAAAAGAAGGTGCACCGTTCCGGCAAGTTGCAGTGGCAGGGGGGAGCCAAGAACACCTACGACCCCTGGGGAGCCACGGCTTTAAGAGGTAGAAGATATCCGGCATACCGTTACGACCCTTGGGGCGTAACCAACCAGACCGGGGATTTGCGGCGCTTCGCCGACCAGGACTGGGCATACGGAAGAAGGTATTACGGCGCTGGGGTTCGCCCATATTTTGACCGCCCATACAACAATCCTGGGTACGGTTATTACGGCGCCGGGCCCGATCAGTGGGGAGGTTCGGGGTACGGCTTGGATCCAAACACCGGTTATCTGGGCAGCCAGTCCGGTTGGGATCGCAGCAGCGAACGCAATTGGCCTACCGCTCCAAATGGCGGTTATCCATACGATTTGAACGAGTACGATAGACCGGGATGGAACAATTGGTAAAACCAGGTAACAAAACCGCTGGAGTGTTGGCAGTCGCAACAATCGTCGCCGCAGTGCTCCTGACAAGCGCCTCACAAGCCGATGCCTGGGGCGGCGGTCCATTTGGCGGCGCTCCCTGGCGGAACAACGACAACAATTGGAACAACGGTTGGAATAACGGAAATTTCAACGACTGGCGCAACGTATGGGACAACCGTAGCAACTGGAGCAGCGTAGCCCGAAGCATCGCCAGAGGCGACGGCAAGGTAAAGGTTGAAGTCTACGCCGACGTAGACATGGACGCCATGACCAATGGCAAATGGAACGACTTCTGGGACAACCGTTGGGGCAACCGCAACAACAACTGGTCCCGGAATTTCTTCAATGGTTCAAACAACGGCTGGGATGGTCCCGGCGGTTGGGGGCCTGGCGGCTGGGGTGGTCCCGGCGGCTGGGGACCTGGAGGCCGGGGCAGACCCGGTCCCTGGGGGTGGTAGTTTTTGAAATAAACGAATTATTCATCTTTTTACAAACGGAGTGAGAAATCATGAAAAAGACAATCAAAGTACTGGCAGTTGCTGCTCTCATCGGTGGAGCCGCTATGGTAGCAGCCGGCGACGCCGCTGCATGGGGTCCCTGGAATGACGGTTACGGCGGAAACAACTGGAACAACCGTAACAACTGGAACAACAACAACAACTGGGACAACAACTGGAACAACCGCAACAACTGGCGGAACAACGGACGTGGCCGTGGCCGCGCCAAAGGCAACTTCGGCTTCAACATGAGCGGCGACGTAGACGGTGACGCCGACAACAACTGGAGCAACGACTGGAACAACGACTGGCGCAACGGCAACAACTGGAACAACGGCTGGAACAACAACTGGAACAATGGCTACTACAACGGTCCCTACGGATACGGTCCCGGTTATGGTTGGGGTCCCGGTCCTTACGGCTACGGCCCGGCTCCGGTAGCTCCGGCTCCGGCAGCTCCGGCAGCTCCGGCAGCTCCGGCAGCCGCCAAATAAGTCATCTGTCTTGACTTGAAGAATCAAGGGCGGCGGGGATTGATTCCGCCGCCCTTTTTCTTTTGTGACGAAACCTATTTCCAACACTTGCAATATCGGCTCTTTTAAGCAAGAATTCAGGCTAGCCCGAATGTCGCACGAGGAATCACCGTCTTGCCGCTCCATGCCACACCATTACTGCGTTGCAGGG
>CAYFNF010000051.1:0-2569 GCA_964344485.1 uncultured Gammaproteobacteria bacterium | reverse complement strand
CCCATGCGAGGGAGGGATACCCCCACGCCGCGCTACATGGGAAGGGTGGCCGGTGGCTCGCGCTTCCAGTCCATGAGCTGCTTGCTCGCGTGTGCGAAGAGTGCGCGGTTCGCGAGTGTGGACTGGGCGAAACAGGTGGCATGGTGCTCCTACACCACGTCGCGGCGGCCCCTCGAAGAGCTGTCCTTTCGAGGGCTGACGCAGGCGATGGAAGGGTTGGACCTGGCGTTTTGTGGCTGACGGTCAGCAGCCCGTGGCCAACGACGACACCTCGTCCCAGATGGGATGCCACACGAACAGCGGGGTACCGCCCTGAAGGTGATCGATGAGGGTCGCCGAGATGGCGGGACGCACCGCCGCCTATGTGAATTTTCTTCTGGCAAAGGAACGTGCCGGAATCGAGAGGGCGGTGTTGACCAATACCTTTGCCCGTAACAGCTTTGCGCCGGGCTTGTTCAAAAAGTTCAACGTGCTTGTTACCGCACAGAATACATACAGCGATGTATTCCTCTCCCTGGCGACCAATGAGCAGGTCGCTTTTTTCAAGGAAAAAATGTCGGCTCCACCGATTGCGTCCGTCAACGAGATGCGTAAAGTCGCATTCAAAAAAGGCACCGCATCACAGAAGACCGACATACTCGGTGAAATTTATCGGGAAATCGGCTACGGCGGGGTGATACACCAGTTCAAGAACTATCTCCTGCGCCAATCGAACCAGTATGCCGAGGGTTTTGCAGCCCGGCTCAAAAGCCTGAACGGGGCCATTGACCGTTTCGAGGCCATGGCCGACGACAAGGAAAAAGGGGCTTTACAGGCCATACGCGGCGTGGTCGCCCAATATCAGGCCGGGTTTGAAAAGGTCAAATCGATGGTTGAATCCGGCAGTTCCGCAAAGGATCTTGACTCTGCCGTGAAGGTTGACGACGCACCGGCGTTGCAGGCACTTGTGGAGTTGAGCAAATCCACCGCCGCCGGTAATTTCGGTATCGATCCGGCGTTCTGGTTCAAGACCATCACCGCCAAGATCAATATCCTGAAGGAGATTGAAAACCGGGTGGCCGACGATCTCGCCACCCGTACGGACGAGTTGAACTCCGGCGCATCCGCCGCCTTTCTCGGTTATCTGATCTTTACCGTCGCCGTCGCCTTCATTGCGATTGCCATCGGTGTCCTCGTCACTCGTGAGATATTGCGTCAGTTGGGCGGTGAGCCTACCGAAGTCATGGAGTCCACGACACGGGTAGCCAACGGCGATCTGTCCCAGGAGTTCGGGGATTGCCGCCAGACCGGCATCTGCGGTTCGGTGCAGATGATGGTCGGCAGGTTGCGCTCAACTGTCGGCACCTTGATCGAAGTCGGCGAGAGCATCGTCTCCCAGAGCAGTTCCGTGAGCACCGCCTCCCAGGCGGTTTCCGAAGGCGCCTCAAGCCAGGCCGCCTCCATCGAACAGACATCGTCGGCCATGGAGGAGATGACGGCCAACATCCAGCAGAATACCGAAAACGCCCGCACCACGGAAAAAATTGCCAAGAAAGCCTCCCAGGACGCCCAGGAGAGCGGCAGCGCCGTCGCCCAGGCCGTTAAGGCCATGAAGGAGATTGCCGAGAAGATTTCCATCATCGAGGAGATCGCCCGCCAGACCAACCTGTTGGCCTTGAACGCAGCCATCGAGGCGGCGCGGGCCGGAGAGCACGGCAAGGGCTTCGCCGTGGTCGCCGCCGAGGTGCGGAAACTGGCTGAACGCAGTCAGGCCGCCGCTGGAGAGATTACCCAGCTCTCATCCTCCAGCGTCGTCGTCGCCGAACAGGCAGGCAGCCTCCTTGCGGTCCTGGTGCCGGACATCCAGAAGACCGCGCAGCTCATCCAGGAGATCGCCGCCGGTTCCGAAGAGCAGAATCAGGGCGCTTCCCAGATCAACAACGCCATTCAGCAGTTGGATCAGGTGATCCAGCGCAACGCCGGTTCGGCTCAGGAGATGACATCCACCGCTTCCGATCTTGCCGAACAGGCCGAAGAGTTGCAGAAGGCCATCGCCTTCTTCAATCTCGGCGACAGCAGTGACTCCAGGGAGTTGGCGGCTTTTTAGAGCAAACGTGCCTTGAAGGTGTAACAAAAACGGCCCGGATATCGATGATGTCCGGGCCGTTTTGCGTTTTTTCGGATTGTAGTGATTCCCCTTGAGAAGCCGTCATTCACCCTGATAGCCGTTCCTTTTCAATCCGTGACGTCAAGGCTAGCAGTCTGTAGGACTTAGAAAAACCATGCCGCATAACATATTGATATTATTAATATATAAAATAAACAAATAGCATAATAATAAAAATTAAAGCCTTTTGATATTAGTATGTTACTGCATTTGTCAACAGAAAGTCCGACAGACTGCTAGTGGAAAAAAACGCTGCTTGGAAGACGTGGTGGTGCAGGGGAGACGCCGGTGATCGTGGGATCACCGGCGGCGTTTTGCAGCATGGGGAGAGATAGAATATTTTTTGGCTCGTCAATGAGCCGTGGCCATGTATAGACATTTCAATTAAGATTTAGACAGTGTATAATGCTTGGCATGAGCTAC
>CAYFNF010000050.1:488-2580 GCA_964344485.1 uncultured Gammaproteobacteria bacterium | reverse complement strand
TCGTCGTAGCCTTGGTGGGCCATTACCCCACCAACAAGCTGATAAGCCATAGGTCCCTCTTGAGGCGAAACCCAACCCAAAATTCGCTTCGCTCATTAATGACTAATGACAAATTACTAATGACTAATAGTTGAATAAAAATTTTTTTAAAATTTTAAAATTTTAATTAGTAATTCGTAATTATTAATTAGTAATTAAAGCACGAAGTGCGCTTTGGGTTGGGCTCTTTAAGTTAGTGGATTTATATCCCTAACTTTTATCAAGTATTATTTTCGATTTCTCGAAGTTATACTTGTCCTCAAGGCAGGTTACCAGTGTGTTACTCTCCCGTTTGCCAAGCTTACCCAATTGTAAGCTTTAGACTTGCATGCCTTAGACACGCCGCCAGCGTTCATCCTGAGCCAGGATCAAACTCTCAATAAAGAGTGTTGAGCGGTCTGCAAATGCAGGAGCCTCTCAACATATTTGATTCTGGTTGATAAACCAGATTATGTTTGTGTTGAATTGATGGAAAATATTGGTTCTTTCGTGTATTCAGTTGTCAAACTACATTGTTGAACGTTTGCAGCATTTCGCGACTAGTATCTTTGAATTTAGTGTCAAAAAAAACGTCCAAAATCGAGTAAATACTCACCCCAGCGTGTCGCCCGGGCTACGAACGTATATAGTTACCCAATTTCAGCCGTTTTTCTCAGTATATTTTATTGGTACGATGGTGTTGACTAAATAAGGATGTTTTCGTTGGTTACCTCATTAGTATAGTTGAGAATAGCGGGTAATAGAACTATTGTCAAGTACTGCTATAAACAGAGCACTTCACAGGTTCTCCACATAGAATATCAAGGTGTTTTCAGCGGTTTTGAGCCGCTGATTTCCAGAAAAAAGTGAAAAAGTTCCTTTTTTATAAAATTTTGACTTTTTTCCGGAAGAAAGGGGGTTGGCGATGCGTGTGTGTTCTTTTAGAACGGCGCCATTGGCGCGTTTGCTTCGCTATGGGGACCCCGCGGTCCCCGCACGTTCACTGCATACCAACCTGGACCACAGTATATCAGAAAAAAAAGAACCGCTCAAGTCGCGGTTTTTTTAGGGTTTTTTGCTATTTCTTTTTTGAATGTTTTTGACGCCACTCTTCTATTGCTTGATGGTTGCCAGAGAGTAACACTGGCGGAACACTGCGTTTATCGTATGTTTCTGGACGAGTATAGTGCGGATATTCAATGTAGCCGGGCTGTGAGTGGGTTTCGTCTTGATTTGATGTTTCATCCCCGAGTACTCTAGGAACTAGACGTGACACAGCGTCAATGACTGTCATTGCTGGGAGTTCGCCACCTGTTAAGACGTAGTCGCCGACAGAGAGTTCTTCGTCGATATAGCGCTTGATGCGTTCATCCACGCCTTCATAGCGCCCACAGACAAATATCAGATGGTCATACTTGGTAGAAAGCTGCTTCGCTTTCTGTTGACTGAATGTTTTTCCTTTTGCAGAGAGAAGGATGACACGCGAACGCTTCTTTTTGCGGATAGACTTGATAGTACGCGCGAGTGGTTCTACTTTCATCACCATGCCAGGCCCGCCTCCGTATGGCGTATCGTCCACGGTTTTATGCTTGTCAGTTGCTTTATCGCGAGGATTAAAAAAACGCACTTCAATTTTTTTGTCTTGAATTGCTCGTTTCAGGATGCTGGTCCCAAGAACAGACTCAAACATTTCTGGGAAGATTGTAATAACGTCGAATCGCATAGATGTATCCTACCTAGTAATGCAGATTTATTCAAGAATAAAAAAATAGACGAATCAGGTCGCTAGAAGCGAGCCCGAATTCTGTCTACGGTGGTGTCTACCAGTTGCATGCCTGGTGGGCGTACGCACTCCCAGAGGCAGCGAATGGACTGCAGGATCGTTGCGCCAGGGAGTCCTTTGGAGTACCGTAGCGCCCTGACTTTTCGCAGTTGCTTGTGTCGAATGCGGACGCGATTGATGTTTGCCTCGTCGAGATTTGCGCCTTCGATGTTCGTCTCAGACAGATCAACACCTTCGAGGTTTGACTTGCCCAAGTCAGCTCCGGCAAGGTCCGCGCCACGCAAGTCCGCG
>CAYFNF010000050.1:0-426 GCA_964344485.1 uncultured Gammaproteobacteria bacterium | reverse complement strand
AAACGCTTCGATGTTGCTCAGGTCCGCGCCACGCAGGACCGCTTGGATAGAGCACTTTTCGAAACGAACTCCCGAGAGGTCCGCGCCACGCAGGTCTGTACTGGAACGGAACGTGGCCTCCACGAATTCCAGTCCACTCAGATCCATGTCGCGCATGTTCTGCCCGCCGAAATCCCAGTACTCGTAGGCAGCGAGCTCTGCGTAGTCGAAACACTTCGGGTCGATCCCCAGCTCCAACAGAAGCGCCTTGGTCTCTTCACGAGTCAATCGTTTGGACATTGTGATTCCTTAGTTGGTATATCACGCTAGAGAGCGTGCGGATATCTTCAATCTTGCGATCGACGATACGCACTCGCGCAACAGCGCTACCAACCAGGAGACCAGACCAAACATTCACCACACTCTACAGTACACTTCCTCCACCTG
>CAYFNF010000049.1:0-2602 GCA_964344485.1 uncultured Gammaproteobacteria bacterium | reverse complement strand
AATAAGGACAAAAAACATAGCTCAGTTATTATTTACAAATATCCTGCTTCCTGGCCTCTTTGAGCCGGTCAAGGATTATTCTGGCTATCTCATCCGGCTGAAATTTCGGCACAAAACCATCAGCACCGACGGCTTCCGCCTTGGCGCGGTTGGCCTTGTTGCTCATGGAACTGTGCAGCACCAGATGGATCTGCGACAGCTTCGGATGGGATTTAACCTTTCTGGCGAAGGTGAAGCCGTCCATCTGCGGCATTTCTATGTCGGAAATTATGAGGCAGAATTTATAATCATCCTGATCCAGGGACTCCTCCAGGGCGGAAAACGCCTTGTTGCCATCCTCGAACATGGCGCAATGGACCCCCAACTGGTCCATGGAGTTCTGCAACATCATCCTGGCGGCCTTGGAGTCGTCAAGCACCAGAACCTTCTGATTGCCCATCTCAGCCTCTTTGGACTGTTCGATGATACTGTCGCTGATCTTGGCATCCACGCCGTTGATCTCGCCCAGAATTTTTTCAATGTCCAGGATCTGTACGGTCTCCTGGTTTTCATCCTGGGTCAGGGCGGTGAGATAGCCTGAGTTCTGCACTGCGGAACCGGGAGAGCGCACATCCTTCCAGCTTACGTTCAAAAGGCGGTTGGGACGGGCGACGAGGAAACCCTGGGTGGTGTTGCTGTATTCGCAGATCATCACATAACTGATGATGTCGTCGTATTTGATCCCCTCAAGTCCCAGCGCCTTGGATATGTCGATGACGGTGACCGACGTGCCGCGAAAGCTGATGATTCCCACGACGGCCTGATGGGTTTGCGGCACGATGGTGATCTCTTTCGGGGTCTCGATGACCTCGATGATCTTGAAAACGTTGATGCCGTACTGTTGGGAATCGGACAAATAAAAGGTGAGCATCTCCATCTGGTTGGAAAACGCCAGATTCGCCCTCTGCTCCACCTCGCTCAATACGCTATCCATTAAACCTCTCTTTCATCATCACAAAATCCACAGCCCTTCAGGGCAAAGTTCCTTATAGAGCGCAGATTACACGAAAAAGGGTATGAAAGTCATTAAAAAAAATCCAACTCCAAAGCCGATTTAGCACAGTCATCAGCGGGCTGAGACAAGACTGAACAAGAATCATTCACGCCTTGAATTTTGCAACATCTCCCAAGCAGCACTAAAAAAGCCATAATATCACAGAAACGTGACGTGGAAAACAAAAAATACAGGAGCGATAAAACATAACCAGGCTGTATTATGTTGGGACAGGAAGATCCAGCAGTGAGAAGTTAACGAAACTCTCAGGCAAAAAGCCAATGTTCACACACAGTTATTGCAACCTTGTGCTCACACAATCTGACCGGAACCGACAATAGTTTCTTCACATAACATTTTTTTTGGTGATTACATGAAAATGTCGGCTGCACAATTCAACCGGGCATTTGATATATGGCCGGGGCAACTTCGATGAGCGGGGTTTCAATATCGCTCAAGGATTCGGAATGGCCGACGAACAGATAACCGCCGGGATTGAGGAAATTATACAACTTGTTGATTACCCGCTCTTTTGTCGGTTTATCGAAATAGAGGATGACGTTGCGGCAGAAAATCACATCGAACGCCTCACGCAAGCTGAACTGCTCGTCAACCAGGTTCAGCTGGCGAAACCGCACCATGGAACGCAGAGCCGGATCGACCCGCACCAGATTCTTCCGGGCATCTTTACCTTTGAGCAGGTATTTCTTTTTGGCGTTTATGGGAATCTCATCCGCCTTTTCCATGGGGTATATGGCTTCTGTCCCGGTATCCAAAGCCTGCTGGGAGATATCAGTAGCCAACACCTGGGCCTTGAAATTGATACCCGGCACATGCTCGGCAAACTCCCGCAACACCATGGTCATGGTGTACGGCTCCTCACCAGACGAACAGCCGGCGCTCCACAACATCAGCGGGCGGTTGACCCCGGCTCCCTTTTTCTGCACCAACTCCGGCAAAGCCTCGCGGGCCAGATAATCATAATGTTCCGGCTCACGGAAAAAGCCGGTGTCGTGGGTGGTGACGATGTCGATGAAATGCTCCATCTCGTCACCGCCGGTCTTGGGATCAAGGAGACGGTCGATATAGTCCTTGATGGAGCCGATACCCAGGGCGCTGATTCTTTTTTTCAGCCAGCCGGGCAAGAGCTTTTTTTTCGAAAACGGTATCTGGATGCCAAAGTGGGCATGGATGAACTGGTTGAGACGCTCGAAATCCTTTCCGAAAAACGTACCGCCATCACCTTTTTTTTGCGAGGAAGTGCTCATTGATCCTTCATCCGCTCCATCTATCATTCAATAAACGACCAAGCCTGCCCGGAATGTTGTCACATACCGGCAAAAAAGCGTCAACTCCTGCCAACAGATCATGCCGTCCATGGGCTGGCAAACATTACGTAGAAAATGCGGCAAATCAAAAAATATCCGGCATTCTGCGGCATTTATGCCCGACAAGACCGGATCAGTGGTGTTTGAAACGATCGGGGCCGACCTATTATCGCTTTGCGTCTGCAATTTCCAGGCTAACCCGCATGCTGCACGAGGAATCACCGTCTTGCCGCTCCATGCC
>CAYFNF010000048.1:0-2616 GCA_964344485.1 uncultured Gammaproteobacteria bacterium | reverse complement strand
TCTCTAGTACAGGTGGAGGAAGTGTACTGTAGAGTGTGGTGAATGTTTGGTCTGATCTCCTGGTTGGTAGCGTCTTGACTGCAGTATCAATTCTTGGGCATGCCCGAGGATACATGCGCGTGTTACGGCGCGAATAACCAACAAAGGAGTCTCTGATGTCCGAAAGGATGACGCGAGAACAGACCAAAGCACGGCTGCTGGAGCTCGGGGTCAGGCCCGCGGCGCTCGACTGTGCCCACTGGAAGATGAAGGGTCGTCATTTCAACAATGTGAATCTGCGCAATGCAGACCTCGGAGGAGCTCGCTTGGAGCAAGCGTACATGCGGAATGCGATTCTCGACGGTGCGAGCTTGGAGCAAGCGCATCTGAGGTGGACGACCCTGCGCGAGGCAACCCTGCGCGAGGCAACCCTGCGCGGTGCGTACATGCAGTACGTACAGCTCGAGGGTGCAGACCTCACGGGCGCGTGTCTCGAAGGTGCATACGCAATGCATGCAAACCTGACGCTCGCAGTTCTGAATGGTGCGAACCTGACAGAAGTCCGCCTTCGTGCTGCAATCATCATGGCCGCGTGCTTGAGAGATGTGAACCTGCAAAGAGCGCGGATGCAGTGGGTGAACCTCAGAGAATCCGTCCTGCAAGGTTCGAACCTCGAAGGGGCAGATCTGCGCAACAGCAGCCTCCAAGATGCAAACCTGCGTGACTGCAACTTCACGGGCGCAGACCTCCGTGAGGCGAAGCTGATGAACGCAGACCTCACAGGCGCGAACCTGCACGGAGCAGACCTCCGTGAGGCGAAGCTGATGAACGCAGACCTTGTTGATGCAGACCTGCGAATGGCAGACCTGCGAATGGCAGACCTCACAGGCGCGGCCATGGACAGGGCGCAGCTGATCGACGCAGACTTCACGGACGCGAATGTGCAACAGACGCTTCTGTGGGCTCCGGGTGAAAAGCCTGGAAAAGCGTGACCCGCCACACCCAGGCACAGCCGCCCCCGAGTGACTGACATGCCTGTTTTTTTATTCTTGACAAAAAAACTCTCTTCCTTTACACTACGCAGTTCTTACATAACACGGCTTTTTTGCCACGGTTACCTGAGTCACCGTACAAGTACTCGGAAACACCGGTTTCGGGTTCTCCCACGTTTGTGGGGTTTAGGACTTGAGGCCGGTGTTTTATAAAAAGAGATTTGTTATGGCCGTAAGAGAATACACATTACTTTACGGCCACAACCAATCCTGAACCATCTACTGCAACTGGGTAGTAGTGGGGGAGAAAGGAACTACACACAGGAGATTGTGGTGAGATTCCCTCAAGATGAGGAACGGCTGCGACAACAAGGAATCGACGTGGTCTACACCGAGGAGGAATACCTGGACTTCAGAGGCCAGGACCTGACCGGCAAAGACCTGGCGGGGACGAATCTTCGTCGGTCGATCTGGTTCGGTGTACGAGCGCTCGGTGTCAACTTGGAAGGCGCTGAGGCAGACGATGCTGACTTCAGGGGTGCAAACCTGGAGAACGCTCGACTGCACCGGCTCCACGCACCTGGTGCGGACCTCAAGCAAGCATGCCTGTACAACGCGAACGCTTCGCGTGCTGTCCTTCCAGGAGCACGAATGGATGGTGCGAACCTCGACCATTCAACGTTCACCAGTGCGGACTTGACGCGCGCACGTTTGCTCAATGCAACGCTCGTTGGTTCGTGCTTGGTCGGCGCAACGCTCGACGGCGCAACGCTCGACGGCGCGGACCTGACTGGTGCAGTGGTTGCACTGCGGCAACTGCTACGCGCAAGCGACCCAGACCGCATCAAGAGCTACCGCCGCTTGAGACTGCTTCGTCTCATTGTCCAGGAGCAGCTGAACCTCATGCGCAGGTGACGCGGGAACGTCCGCAGAACCTCGCTTTTTTTATTCTTGACAAATAGCGCTTTATTTCATACACTACGCTGTTATCACTCGCACTTACATAACACGGCTTTTTTGCCACGGTTACCTGAGTCACCGTACAAGTACTCGGAAACACCGGTTTCGGGTTCTCCCACGTTTGTGGGGTTTAGGACTTGAAGCCGGTGTTTTATAAAGGAATTAATCATATTCTCTAGTACAGGTGGAGGAAGTGTACTGTAGAGTGTGGTGAATGTTTGGTCTGATCTCCTGGTTGGTAGCGTCTTGACTGCAGTATCAATTCTTGGGCATGCCCGAGGATACATGCGCGTGTTACGGCGCGAATAACCAACAAAGGAGTCTCTGATGTCCGAAAGGATGACGCGAGAACAGACCAAAGCACGGCTGCTGGAGCTCGGGGTGGAGCCCGAGCGACTCAGCGGCCATCCATGGAAGCTGCAAAGGCAGCGCCACCTTCAGGGAGCCGAGCTGACAGGCGCAGACCTGCGCAACTGCAACCTGCAGCATGCGCAGCTGAGTGAGGCAGTCTTCGATTCCGCAGACTTCAGGGGTTCAGTACTCAAATTTGCACAGCTCGTGTCCGCAGACTTGACGGGCGCGAATTTCAAAGGCGTGGCCCTCGACCCTGCACACCTGGCGAACGCAAAACTGACCGGCGCGGACCTGACCGGCGCGGACCTGACCGGCGCGGACCTGACCGGCG
>CAYFNF010000047.1:0-2633 GCA_964344485.1 uncultured Gammaproteobacteria bacterium | reverse complement strand
GGGTCCTTCCCCCTCAGCTGTGCCGACCACGCCATCCATGGGGACCAGGCCTCACTGGGGCTGGGCACCCAGCTGGTCGCCGGCGATTTTTCAGCAGACGGGCAACTCGACATCGTGACTATCAGCTACGTCGCCGATGCCTACCTGTTCAACGGTCCGCTGACCACAGGCCCGACTACGCAAGATCATGCTGACGCGAGCATCACCTACGAGTGGCTGAACCGACTGGGCAACGCCGGCGACGTCAACGGGGACGGCATCGAGGACCTGGGCCTGGGCAGCCACATCTACTGCGGCCCGCTGGAGGGCGAGCTGGGCGTGGACGACGCCTGCGTCACCATCGAGATCGCCACAGACACCGCCTCCAGGCTCAGCAGCAGCTACGGCCGCAGCACTACTGTCGGCGACCTGGATGGTGATGGGGATGACGACTTCATCACGCCGGCCGGGGGTGTGGTGGAGCCCGGCGTGGCCTACCTGTACACCGGCATCCTGTCGGGTCAGCTGAGCATCGACGATGCGCAGGCCGAGCTGCGGACCTGGTGCGAGAAGGACAAGACCGGCGGCTACTGCTGGCCCGTCTCCGTGACCGCGCACGGCGCTGGGGACACCGACGGCGACGGCCTGGACGACCTGGTGGTGGGGGGGTATCGGGCGGACGACTACGATGGTCGTGTCTGGATCCTCGAGGGCCCGGTCTCGGGCTCGATCCAGCTGGATGACATCCAACACGGGATGTATGGCTGGGGGCACACCGGGATCTTCGTGGACTCCGTCGGTGACTGGGACGCCGATGGCTACGCCGACGTGATCGCCACCAATTCTGGTGAAGCTGGCCTCTCCTTCCTGCTGCGCGGACCGGTGACCGACATGCGCTCCTACAAGGCCGCCGACGTGATCTTCACCTCGTCCACGACCGACAACACCTCCGGGGGTGACCAGAGCGCGGGCGTGGGCGACCTCGACCAGGACGGCTTCGACGACGTAGCCGTGGGCTCGAACCGCTGGAGCAACCAGGACGGCGCGGTCTTCGTCTTCTGCGGCCCTGGCTCGGGCACCGTCAGCACCGACGATGCCGTCTACACCGTGACCTCCGCCGAGCGCCACGAGAACGTCGGCAAGGCTGTCGCCAGCGGGGACCTCGACGGAGACGGCCAGCCCGACCTGATCATCGGCAGCAAGTACAACGACCATCTGGTCAACGATGGCGGGGTCATCTACGCGGTCATGGGCTCCACCCTGTTCCCGGGGGAGTAGGCCCCTCCGCGCTCATCACGGCGGCTTCTTCGCCCTCCTGGATCCGCCCATCCGGGCGCTGTGCTTGCAGCGCTTGCAGACCGCAGGCGCCTTCTCGGTACCCTTGCCCAGGCAGGGCACGTGCAGCAGCGGGCAGGGCGCTCTCGCCGCGGCCTCGGCCGCGATCCGCTCGGTGAAGGACTCCGGACTGTAGTCGCGACGCTGCCAGCGGGATCTGGAGCGCTGCGGCTGGGGGCGAGCAGATGAAGCCGGTTCTGGCTCAGGCGGCTGCTCCCCCGGGCTGGTCAGGTCCACGACCTGGAGCCCCGGCTCGCAGCCAGTCTCGCTCGCCTTCCGGATGGTCATGGTCACGACCAGGCCCCGCTTCTTGGCCACGGCCTCGATCACATCGAGGGCCTCGTCGCCCAGCTCGCCCAGGATCGAGTGCGTGGTCACTTCGTCCTTCTTGCCCTCGTCGGGATCGAGGAGGCGCGCCCACTCGGGCGTCTCCAGCCCCAGCTCGGTGCAGACCTCGTCCACCAGCTCAGCCAGCTCCCGACAGTGCTGAACCATCAGCTCCCGTTCGGCCAGCCGCTCGCCCAGGACGGCGAGCATCCGCTGGTCAGCGCCTTCGAGCAGGCGCTGCTCTCGAAGACCACCAGCATCACGCCGAACGTGCTGGTGGTCTACTGCCACGAGGTGACCGACACCAGTGGCTATTCGGTACCGTCAGGGTACCTGGACGTCATCGATCCCAAGGGTACGCTGCAGAGTGACCTGGGCTTCGAGACCACCTGGCTGCCCAGCGAGCTCAACCCCACCGATCCCCTGCTGGGCAGCAACGCGGTGCCCTTGGTGGGCTCACCCTGCAACGGTCGGGGCTTGACGCCCCTGAACATCGACCACTACGAGCACCCCGCCACAGACGTGACCCTGGCGCCCGACTACTACGGCACCTGGCCCTCGGGTAGCCTGTGCACCATCGGCGCGTGTACCATGGAGCTCATCGTGACCGAGCTGGACGTCGACACCTCACCCACCGGCTAGAACAGGAGCCGAGCCCATGCATCGCTACCCCCTGCTCGCAGCCCTGCTCGCCATGGCCTGTGGCGAGCCCGACAAGGACAGCGCCCCCCCCGAGGCGGACGCGGACACGGACGCGGACGCCGACTCGGACACCGACGGTGACGCCGACTCGGATTCCGACGGCGACACCGACTCCGACGCGGACAGCGACGCCGACTCGGATTCGGACAGCGACGCCGACTCGGACTGCGACGCCGATCCCGGGACCTTCCCCCTCATCTGTGCAGACCATGCCATCCATGGGGACCAGGCGTCATTGGGGCTCGGCTACAAGGTGATCACCGGCGACTTCTCGGCAGACGGGCAGATCG
>CAYFNF010000046.1:0-2683 GCA_964344485.1 uncultured Gammaproteobacteria bacterium | reverse complement strand
GGCAAGATTAGCTTTGTAATTACTGACTCTTTCGACTATCTAAGCGCCATTGGACGGTGATCCTGTGACGCCAGAGGATGTATACGCAAAAGGTGTCCAGACCGTCATCCCAAAATGGCAGCACTGGGCAAAGGCTGCCAAGGAGAAGTTGGATCAATTGATGGAAGAGGATGCCCTCGGAGAGGCCGCCTGACCATCACCAAGCGTAACCACCATTTACGTTTCCAGTTGCATTTTCTGCCGCCCTATTCTCCCGAGTACAACCCGGTTGAGAGGATGTGGCTATGGTTGAAAAAATCAGTGTATGGCGTCGTGACGATTAAAAACGGGCTTACAGAGCTTCTGAAACGCATCAGACGTTTCATATGGCATCAAAACGAAGAGTGGACGCCAAATATAATTCAATGGCAATTGAGCACCTACTCTGAACTTATAGATATCTTTGCGGTTTAGCTTACCTGGGCCTCTTTTTCTACATGCCCCACTTGACGAACAATTTCGTCGAGTTCGCGGGTAGCTTCTTCTACACCTTGAGTGACAAGGCATGCACTGTAGAACTGGGTGTAAGCTAAAGGAAGTTTGGAAGAACGGGAGCTTGAGAACTGGCACCGGCAATGGCCGTTATCCATGCAAATCGCAAAGCCGCCAGCGCCTTGACCATGCACGGCAAAGAGGATGCCGTTTATCTCGATCTGGGCCTTTGCACGCTCAGTCTCATCATCGGATTGTGCCATCAGTTTCAGCCCCGCCAAATGGGCCTCAACTTCTTCTAAAATTCTTCCAGAGTGGGAGATTTCGAGGGTATCGGTCCCTTGGCGTATGAGCTGAAATTTTCCTTTTTTTCTTTTTGCGGGTGCTGTGGTACAGGGTTCCGCACCCGCGCTGGCGCTGACGCATGCCGTCGGGGTCTCCGGCTTGGCGTCATCGCCAGCGCGGTTTTTTTGAGTATTCATAGGTTGATCTCCGCCAAAATAAGCATGGAAATTCGTTATCAAGAGGATTGAAGCCGACTAACAATCAGTCGATCTCACCTTTGACGCTAAACCGCATGAACCCCAGCTATTGGTTTAGTTTCCGTATGTTGGCGGGCTTGTGGGTGTCCCTTTAGTTAGCCTCTATAGGCATTAATTTGGCGGGAATATGGTTGCCCTATTATGGTCGGATATATGGTATTTGCATCCGGGTTCGTTGGGAAATAATAGACTTTATTGAATGATAATGCAATATCATTTATTATCATGGATATTCATTGTTGCTAATGAATATGAAATTAACTTATTCAGGCGATCAGATTTAATTTCTGGTGTGGAGTGTGACTTCCATATGGTCAAGTCTGAGGTAGTGCCGTACACTTGACCTTAGAAAAGGAGGCATCGTCATGAATGAGATCACAGCCAACATATTTCGTGAGAATCTGCAATCCATGGTGGATGAGGTGGCGGACAATCACACGCCATTGAAGGTCACACGTCCTGATGGGCCGGATTTTGTGGTATTGAGCGCCGATGATTGGGCGGCCATCAAAGAGACTCTTTATCTCAATCAAATTCCCGGCATGGTGGAGAGTATCCGGGAAGCGGCTAAGGAGCCTTTGGAAGAGGGTACAGACCTTGAGGATCTGGAGTGGTGAGCTGGCGTGTTGTGTTGAGTCGGCAGGCCGTTAAGGATGCCAAGCGGTTAAGCCGGTCTGGGCTCAAGCCTCAGGCCGAGAAGCTGTTGAAGGTGATCCAGGTGGATCCATTTCAGAATCCCCCACGGTATGAAAAGCTGGTTGGGAATCTGGCGGGGTGTTATTCGCGTCGGGTCAATATTCAGCATCGGTTGGTGTATCGGGTTGATCAGGATGAGCGCGTGGTTCATGTGCTTCGGATGTGGTCGCATTATGAGTGAGCCAGCTTATTTATGCACTATCTCATCTTTATATATAAAGGGAATATTATGTCAGGCCAGAATACATTTGCACGTTTTTGGAAGTGTGCGCTTCAAGTAAATCCATTTAGCTATATTAAATATCGTGGTGAGGATGCTGAATTTTCAGAAACAGAATACAATCAATATTTATTAAATGTTTGTTTGGAGGAGGAGGTTCAGTTAATTGGTATTGCAAATCATGGAAATGTTGATGGTGTTGATTCAATCCGTGATCTGATGAAGGATAATGGAATTGTTGTGCTTCCAGGGTTTGAGATTGCATCAAGTGAGAAGGCGCACTTTGTTTGTCTTTTTGAAGAGAATATTACTTCAAATAAGTTAAATAGTTTCTTGGGTATCCTTCGGCCAAACAATCCTAAAAATGATATCCGGCCTTCTTCATTGAGTGCAGAACAAATTATAGAAAAGGTTGACCAGTTGGGCGGGTTTATCTACGCAGCACACTGTACTCAAGATAATGGAGTGCTTAACAGTAGGCTTGATCATGTGTGGAGACTTCCAGGTTTAAGAGCTGCGCAAATACCAACCTCAATAAATGACCTTAAACAAATTGACGGAGGGTTTTATTATAGAGTCGCTCGAAATACTGAGGAAAATTATAGACGCGACAGAAGGGTGGCGATTATCAATGCTAAAGATATTGACCATCCTGAGGTGTTAAAAGAAAACAGTTCGTCATGTTTTATAAAGATGACACGTAACTATTCAGGACCCTTTGCATGGAGGGAGGGCATGCTGGACTCAGGGAATT
>CAYFNF010000045.1:0-2781 GCA_964344485.1 uncultured Gammaproteobacteria bacterium | reverse complement strand
CTGCGCAACATGGGGCTGCATCCCCGGCAAGGATTCTCCGATTTTCAGGCTTCGCTCCAACTCTCCTCGCGCTCGTGCAAAGGAGTTTTTGTGATAGCTCCGGGCTACCACATGCAGAGCAATGGCCACTTCCCGGCGTGGCGCACTGTTTTCTGCCACTCGCTCCAGTAGAGGCTTGGCTACCCTTTTGCGTCCCTCCCGAAAAAGTGTAATACCACGCAGAAATAGAGGCTCAATTGCGTTTTCAGGAAACACATGCCGGGCCTGCTGCTCTTCCGCAGCCCGCCCAAGCAACCATTGGGTCCCATCTTGTCTGTGGGAAAAGCCCGCCGCATAACGTTGCAACCCTTCATCTGGGTTCAGTTCTGCCCAGTGGTAAGCTCGACCTACAGGCCCGAACAAGTATTTGGGCCACTCCAAACCTTGTTCATCTGGTGCTGGACCGCTTTCAGAAAACTCTGCCAGCCACTTTTTAACCCCCTCTTCTGGTGGCAAGTGTGTCAGAATGGAGGTACGGCACTCTGGATCAAGATGATATTCGCTGTTACGGTGAACCAGCAGAGTAGAAAGGGTCAACGCCTCCCATAAGGAAGCGGGCTCAACCCCCAAAGCTGGGACTTTTTCCAACAACCGTAAAGCTAGGGGGCGAGTAAGCACCAAAGGAGCAGATAAAGCTGCCAACGCTTCTTCCATGCCGGAAACGCCAGCTTCCAAATAGACGCGTACCGGGGTTGGTATTTCGGGTGGGTCTATTTGCATCTGTGTGGTCATAAAGTAGGGTTGCCCCAACGTTGCATGGCTATGGAAAATCTGTCGTGTAGTTCCTGCATGGTCAACGGACTAGACAATCCACTTAGGAAACCTTTGGCCAAGCCTATCACCCTTTCATCATCCTCTGAACGATTTTGCAACCTTCCTGCTATGCGAACCAGTTCTTCTTCAACATGCGCCTTATCTGCATCCTGCAACTCACCATACAGCGTTATCTGTTCCCACAGCAGGTTGTTTGGCAAAGGATGATGATTGCCAGCAAGCAAAATCCAAACTCCTTTTTTCAGCCACTTCTCTAGCTCTCCAGCCCACATTTCGCGCCAAAACCAGCGACTGGTTTCAGATGGCATATTTTCATCCGGAACAAGAATCAACAGAACAGACCTTTTCTTCTGCAACATACCATCCATGGCTGTCCGGCACTGATCCATCAGCGAATTGGCACTATTGATTGGACTGTGGTAATGATGATGTTCTTCGTAACGGATGTTCTCTTGGTGTACATCACCCAGAGCGAGGATGTCGCTAGCCACCGTAGCACCCTGCCCTTTCCGAACTGGAATATGTGAAGGGACTTCACTCACTTCTAGCTTTTCGGCAAGTTTCGAGGCAATCCCCTGTGGATAACGGGTGTGTTCATCCTGACCAGGATCAAAGCGAACATGAAGTCCACCTGATGATTCTACTCGATCTCGAACTTGTTCCAAGAAGACTTCACGAGCAGCGGTGTTGGGGCAGGAACTAAGTATTTGTAGCAAACCACCCTGACCGTTGAAATAAGGTTCAAGACTCTCAAAGACTGTTCGTCGGTCCAACCGGAATTCCCAACTCATCAACCGCTCTCTTTCTATTCCTTCACGGGGGTGGTTTCACCCACCGTCAGACCATTGACCTTGACCTTGCCCTTTGACGTGACGTCCGAAACAACGTCACGTCCATCATCGGGGCCAGAGACCTGGATATTCGAGAGTGTCACATCTCCTTTTGCTCGGATTCCGCTTGCAACCCTACTTCCCCCACCTCGGGGAAGTAACATCCAAGATGCCAGAAAAGCTAACGTAGAAATCCCCAAGGTCACCTTCAAGCGAAACTCATCGGGAACAGTTTTTGTCCACTCAAGGAGAAAGTGGGTAACGATCCCTGCCGCCACGCTGGCAAACACGGCAGCCAATGTATTCTGTAGAGAGTTCATGCCATAATTCTAATCCAAATCCACATGTGAGGCAATCTATTTCCTTGGTTATAATTACTGCTATCGAGTTAAACAACCTACATGACAGCCAGTTACCTGATTCATCTTATTCAAGGCAATCCCGATGCCAATGATCAGAGAGAAATGAGGATAGCCGATCATATTGGCAATTATTCCAAGATGATGGGGATAGTCTTACTCATCTATAGCCAGGAATGATCCTGTATGATCTCACAAACCCATTTCGTCCTGACTACCTCCCCAACCCTTCTCAAAACCTCAAACGCTGTTAAATGACCTTACAGGCTGTCATCCTGGGAGGCAGGTTGCTGTCGGAAGCCGCGCTGTCCCTCTGGCGTAAAGGTTCGACTCCCGTAGAGGGAATCGAATCCATACAGAATGGACAAACAGAATCTCCAGGAGAAGAGATTGATTTGTACCCCGCGCCACCCGAACGAAGTGAGGGGTTCTGTGTTGTCTCTCCTGTTATATTATATTGCCCAGGAGCATATATCGTATTGCCCAGGGACATATGGGAGTCATCAAGATTGACCCCCTTCTCCCTACGGTAATTCAAGGTGTAGGTATTCCATCCTATGTGGGGCCAATATCAATGTAATCCACACCTTGACATATGGCACACTTACATGGTACACCTTGGTATACAGTAAGATTATGAAATCATTTATATATCATTATGTTATGAATTTTGGGTGATTATCCCTGCTCCTCCGCCAATATTTCACCAAAACAATCAACAACTAACCTGATTACCAATGAGTCTCAGCCAGTTTTAGGAGCCTTCCCGGCATAGGTGG
>CAYFNF010000044.1:0-2827 GCA_964344485.1 uncultured Gammaproteobacteria bacterium | reverse complement strand
TGTAGCTCATGCCAAGCATTATACACTGTCTAAATCTTAATTGAAATGTCTATAAAGACGAAACAGACCGCAGAAACAAAAGTTGACAGCAGACAAGAAAAGGGCCGAACCCATATACATGGTTCGGCCCTTTTCTTGTCTGCTGTTGATTAGCCCGCATGTTGCATGAAGGATGGCCGGTTTTCGCTCCGCGCCTTGTTGTACTGACGCCTCATGGAACACCAGTCCGGCGATACTTCATAAAACATGCTGGGCAAAATGGCCGAACCGATCCATGGTTCGGCCATTTTTTCATGTCGATCAGGCTGTCGCCTTGACGAGAATACCTTCCAGGTCTCTCATCTGTTTGACCAAATCGATCATCCGCTCTCCCGGAATCTGCCGGACGACGTTATCGGTCTTCTGATCGACAACCCTGACAATCACCCGCTTCATATCACGATCCATGCTGAGACGAAGGGATTTAAAGCCTGACAGAGACTGTGTAATCTCCTCGGCCAGACTCTTCAAATCAGTGGTGCCGGAGGTCTGTTCCGGCGCCGCCTGAGCGTGAGATGCATCATCAAACAGCTTGGCAGTCTGCACAGCCGACGACTTCTTGTCGTATCCTACTACCTTAGCCTTTGATAACATCTCATTTGTGTTATCCATGATACTTTCCTCCTAATAAAACATATACCAATTAGCTGTACAGATAGTCAAACATCCTATCCGAGCAACGTTAAGGCAATTGAAGGCTGCTGATTGGCCTGAGCCAGGATAGAGGTGCCTGCCTGCTGCATGATGGCGTTCCTGGTCAAGTTTGCAGTCTCCACGGCAATGTCGGCGTCCATCACCCGGGAGCGGGCGGCGGCCGTATTCTCCGAAACATTGCTCAAGTTGGCGATCAACGACTCGAAACGGTTCTGGTAAGCGCCGAGACTGGCGCGAATTGCAGAAACCGAACTCAAGGCGTTATCCACCCTGGCGATAGCCGAGCCGATATAACCAGCCGTGGTGCCGGTAATGGCGCCAGCGCCGGAACCGATACTCAAAGCCAGAACCGCAGTACCAGTGGAGAGACCGAGATCATTGGTTTCCATACTGGTGATTGAGACCGCTATGGTCTCACCGACATTGGCTCCAATCTGAAACGCCTTGGAGGTAAAGGTGCCCAAGAGCAGATTCTGATTGTTGAACTTGGTGTTGTCGGCTATACGCTCGATCTCAGCCATCAACTGTGTCACCTCTTTCTGCAGATCGGCACGATCCGAAGAGGTCATGGTGGAGTTGCTGGACTGTACCGCCAACTCACGAATCCGCTGTAGGGCGTTGGTGGTCTCACCAAGAGCCCCTTCTGCAACTTGCAGAAGCGAAACCGCATCGTTGGAATTGCGAATCGCGGTGTTCATGCCGCGAATCTGTGCTGTCATACGCGTCGAGATGGACATACCGGCGGCGTCATCCCTGGCGCCGTTGATGCGAAGACCGGAAGCCAATCTTTCGAACGTTTTGCCCAATCCGCCGCTTGAACTCCTCAAATGCCTGGTGGCATTGATCGCGGACATATTGGTGTTGATTGAAAAAGACATTTGTTTAATCCTCCGTAAACCGGGCATTCATTTACCCGT
Organism: uncultured Gammaproteobacteria bacterium; assembly: GCA_964344485.1. Taxonomy (GTDB): domain Bacteria; phylum Patescibacteriota; class Patescibacteriia; order UBA9570; family XYC2-FULL-38-9; genus CAYFNF01. Next base: position 1,217 of record CAYFNF010000044.1, on the reverse strand, counting down.
TATCAAAAATACCGTCCCTGGTATGGAGGTGGGCCGTTCATTTTTCAGGGCCGACCCAACCCTATTACATCATCAACTGCTATATGTTAACCAAGCAGTTGCAAAGCTATCTGAGGCTGCTGATTCGCCTGGGCCAGGATGGAAGTGCCAGCCTGCTGCATGATGGCGCTCCTGGTCAGGTTTGCAGTCTCAATGGCAATGTCGGCGTCCATCACCCGTGAACGGGCGGCGGAGGTGTTCTCCGCAACATTGCTCAGGTTGGCGATCAACGACTCGAAACGGTTCTGATAGGCGCCGAGGTTGGCGCGAATTACGGAAACCGAACTCAAGGCGTTGTCAACCCTGGCGATGGCGGAACCGACATAACCGGCTGCGGTTCCTGCAAGGGCTCCAGCACCGGAACCGATACTCAAGGCCAGGTTGGCGGCGCCGGTGGAGAGACCAAGATCAGCGGTCTCGGCACTGGTGATGGAAACCGTGATGGTCTCACCGACATTGGCTCCAATCTGAAACGCCTTGGAGGTAAAGGTGCCCAAGAGCAGATTCTGATTGTTGAACTTGGTGTTGTCGGCTATACGCTCGATCTCAGCCATCAACTGTGTCACCTCTTTCTGCAGATCGGCACGATCCGAAGAGGTCATGGTGGAGTTGCTGGACTGTACCGCCAACTCACGAATCCGCTGCAAGGCATTGGTGGTCTCGCTCAGAGAACCGTCAGCTACCTGCAACAGGGATACCGCGTCGTTTGAGTTGCGAATCGCGGTGTTCATGCCGCGAATCTGGGCAGTCATTCGAGTCGAGATGGACATACCGGCAGCGTCATCCCTGGCGCCGTTGATCCGAAGACCGGAAGCCAATCTTTCGAAAGTCTTGCCCAATTTGCTGCTCGACTTCATCAAATGCCGAGTAGCATTGAGTGCTGACATATTGGTGTTGATTGAAAAAGACATTTGTTAATCCTCCATTAATTGGGTTTCATTACCCATTAGTGAAAATACCATCCATGGTTTGGAGGTGAGCCGTTCATTTTTTAAGGGCCGACCCAACCCTAATACTGTTCAAGCTTCCTGCTTGATGGTTGTTTATGTTGTGTAGATACCTCCCTTTATCCCAGTAGTTGCAAAGCAATTTGCGGTTGTTGGTTCGCTTGAGCCAGAATCGACGTGCCGGCCTGCTGCATGATGGCGCTTCTGGTCAGGTTTGCAGTCTCAACGGCA
>CAYFNF010000043.1:0-2884 GCA_964344485.1 uncultured Gammaproteobacteria bacterium | reverse complement strand
GCCAACCGGCACACCCGGGGGCTGAAGCGGGACGTAAGCACCCGCTCCCACCCAGCCGCCAACGCCCAGCTCTCGGGCTAGCTGCACCCCATTCCCCAGGAGGTGCAGCATGACAGCCCGAGCGCCGCGATGGACACGAGCCCAAGCGCGCGAAGTGATCGAGCAATTCGAGGCCAGCGGCCAGACGATGGCACGGTATGGTCGAGAGCACGGCCTGAACCCCGAGCGCATCCGGAAGTGGCGCGCGAAATTCAGACGCGAAGCGGCCAAGCCAGAACCGCGGCTGGTCGAGCTGATCGCGAAGCGCTCGGCACGGTCCACCGTGATTCGGGTGCATTGCCCATCGGGACACTGGGTGGAGGCGGGCGATGTCGAGCTGCTCGATGGCCTGCGGGCAGCCCTGAAGGCAGTCTCTGAGGTGACGGAATGCTGATGCCACCTGGAGTCAAGGTGTTCATCGCTGCCGAGCCGGTGGACATGCGCGCATCGTTCTACCGGCTGGCCAGCCATGTGCGCAGCACGCTGGAGTCCGATCCCCAGAGCGGGCATCTGTACCTGTTCGTGCTGAAGGGTCGGAACCTGGTGAAGATCCTGTTCTGGGACCGGCACGGCTACTGCATCTTCGCGAAGAAGCTCGAGCGAGGACGGTTCCGGCTACTCGAGCAGATCCCCGAGGGCGTCGCCCGACACGAGGTGGATTTCACCACGCTGACCCTCATGCTGGAGGGCATCGACCTTCGAGGAGCACAGCGCCGGAAGCGCTATCGTCCGCCTCGCTTCGGGGGTGAGAGACAAGCTTCTTGATCAAGAATTTACAAGCCATAAAGGCGCAATATCGACGAATCCGATAGTAGCCTTCATGCCCAATCCGGAGCCATCGAAGGTCGCCATCCAGCTCATCAGGGAGCGGTCGCGTGACGCCCTGATCGAGGGGCTGGACACCGCTCTGACGGACATGGAACACGACGAGGCGGTGTCCTTCCTCGCCGACCTACTCCTGACCATGGGTGCCGACCGGGATCACCTGCGAGACAGGCTGGCCGGCCTGTTGGCGACGAAGTTCGGGCGTCGCTCCGAGAAGTCGTCAGCAGAGCAGCTCGACCTGTTCGCCGAGGCGCTGCGTGTCGTTCAGGGGAGTCCTGCTCCGGGCTCGCCGGCAGCCGGGTCGGCTGACGAGCCCGAGCCTGACCCAGCGGCGGTGGCCGCCACCATCATTGAGCAGACCAACGCCGAGGTGACCGCTCTGGCCGCGGAGCAACGCGCGCAGCGCAAGGCCGCGCGCGAGGCTCGGCGTGCCGCGCAGCAGCTGGAGCAGGACGACGCGGCGGGCAAGCCGGTCCCCTGGCCGACTCACCTGCCGATCCGGAAGGTCTACCTGGAGCTGCCCGAAGCCCTGCGCATCTGCGATGACTGCGAGATCGAGCGGAACATCATCGGCTACGAGGCCAGCTGGCGGCTGGAGCACACCACGCGCACCGAGGTCGTGGTCACCTACATCCCGGTGGCGGCCTGCGCTGGCCATCACGGTGGTCCGGTCACGCTGCCGGTACCCCCCAAGCCCGTAGATGGTGGGCGGCTGGGCTTCAGCCTGGCGGCCCGTCTGCTGTGGCTTCGGATCACGCACAACCTTCCCGTCCGCCGCATCGCCGAGATGATGCAGTCCGAGGGCGCACCGGTCAGCGAGTCGATGATCCACACGCTCATCTGCACCACCGGTGAGCGCGCCAAGCCGCTGGTGGAAGCCATCCAGGCCGAAGTCCAGAAGGCCACCCTGGTCAACCTGGACGACACGCCGACAGATGTGCACGAGGGTCATCGAAGACGAAAACGGAGAAAGGCGCGGGTCTGGCTCGCGTTGGGGGATGAGCGCTTCGCCTACTTCTTCGCGACCAGCAGCTGGAAGGCCAAGGAGGCCGAGGACGCGCTGGGCCCAATCACCGGGACGCTGCAAGGGGACGGCTACAAGGGCTTCCCCAGGTACGCAAAGGCCAACCGGCTGCCACTCGCCGGCTGCATGGCTCATCTGCGGCGCAAGATGCGTAAGGCCGTCGACGCGAAGGATCCAAGGGCGACCCTGCCCATGGCCCTGATCCAGGGATTGTACAAGGTCGAGGAACTCGCCCGTATGCAGGGGCTGGACGCCGATGGCCGCCTCGCCCTCCGCCAGGAACGCTCCGTCCCCATCATGAGAGCGCTGATCGCCTGGGCCGAGGAGGTCGAGCCCACCATCGAGACCGGCAGCCCCCTGGGCAAGGCATGGACCTACCTGTCCAACCAGCTCGGGCCGCTCCAGGCCTTCCTGCACGACGGTAGCGTCAGCATCGACAACAACGCCGCCGAGCGTGGCCTCAGACGCCACACCATCGGCCGCAAGCTCTGGCTGTTCTTCCGCGGCCAGGCCAAGCTCGAGCACGTCACGCGCATCATGAGCATCGCCACCACCGCTCGGCTGCACAAGATCGACGAGCAGGCCTACCTCACCTGGGTGCTCAAGCAGCTCGCCCGCCGTACCTGGTCCCCGGCGGCTGCGCGCGAGCTCCTCCCCGACGCCTGGCTCGCGATGCAGGAGCAGCAGGCGAAGGAAGTCGACACCGACGAAGCCTGATCGGGCTGAGTCCATGCCACCACCTCACACGTCGGCCGCCGGGCGGCGGCTGGGTACCAGCGGGTGGATACACCGCATCAACACCTCCGGTCCCGTGGACGGCGACACCAAGGTCCACTGGATGGCCATCCACGACTGAGCCCCCACCCCCGACACCCCCTGACCCACCGAGGACTTCGCCATGACCTTCAAGGCCGAAAATCCCACCTTCACCGGCAACGTCACCGTGCCCGATCCGACCGCTGACACCGACGCCGCCTCCAAGTCGTACGCGGATGG
>CAYFNF010000042.1:0-2916 GCA_964344485.1 uncultured Gammaproteobacteria bacterium | reverse complement strand
GTCCGTTGACGTACTGGAAGCGGACTCCCAGCATGTCGGCGATCCGGTTCATCAAGTCGATGGAGTAGCCGGCAGGCTCACCGTTTTGCATATAATCGAATGGCGCCCAGTCCTGCTCATTGCTGACCCGGATCACCGGATGGCGTTTCAGCCAGGCATGTTCTTCCGCCGTCAGATTGATCTTCGGTTCCTGGTTGAGCAGCCATTTTTTCTGTATGGGACGCAGATCGGACGGATTGAGGTCATCCAGCGCCTTTTGCATCAGATCGCGCAACATCACCCAATCGCTTCTAACCCCAATTGCGACTTCCTGATCAATTTCGCTTACCTGCTGTTTCAGGTTGGAGTGGAAATAAACGCCGAGGACGGCATGGTTTGCAATGAGATAGTCCGCAATCAGCTTGGTGGTCACGATGCCGTCGGCGACGCCGTGGGAAACCATTTTCAACCCTTCGAGGGCGTTTTCCACCAGTAGTATCTTGATACCAGGAAAGTTGCTTTTTACCTTGTTGGTAAACGCATGCCCCTTCTGCAAGGCCAGGGTATGACCCTCCATCTCCTGCAAGGTGTTGATGCCTTTCAGCTTTTCGGAAATATAAAAAGCTTCTCCGTTGGACATGTAGGAACGGGTAAACTCGATAAACGCTCTGCGTTCCGGAGTATCGACCACGATGGGCAGAAGATCGATTTGGCGGCGTTTTGTCTTTTCCAAAAGCTCATCCCAGGAGTAGCCGTTGACAAACTCGATTTCAAGCCCCAGTTTTTTGGCCAGCAACCGCACCAAATCGACGGAATAACCAGCAGGCTTGCCATTTCTGACAAAATCCAATGGCGGCCAATCCATCTCATTTCCGACCCGGATGACCGGATGTTCTCGTAACCAGGTTTTTTCATCATTGGTCAATTGAATCCGGATAGCCGCTTTTTTTTGCGTTTCAACCCATTTCCGGCGCAAGGGGATCAGACCCTCATCACCGACATGTTCCATGGCTTTTTGCAGTATATCCCTAAGAATGGTCTTCTCCTTGGGCACACCCAGGCGCAGGGCGCTGGAACCGTTATCCTTGTAGCGGGCCTCGCCGCTGGCAACGAGGTTGCCGATAAAGTTCCGGTTTGCTACGTACTCCACAACAGGACGGTAGTCGATGACGGCGTCCGCCTCCCCGTAACTGACCGCCTTCAGGCAGGAGAGCAGGTCGTCCTTGAGCAGCATCCGGATGCCGGGATAGTGGGTCTGCACGTATTCCTGGGTGGAAAAACCCTTTGGTACGGCGATGGTATGGCCGGATAGGGAATCAATATCGGGAAATTTTTTGCCGTCGGACCGGCTGAAGATGGTATCGGGCAGGTCGATATAGCTTTGGGAAAAAGCGATGAAATCTTCCCGTTCCGGGGTCTTGACCACGTTGAGCAAAACGTCGAGTTCACCTTGGCGGACCATATCCATGAAGCCGTCCCAGGTGGGACCGGTGACGTATTCTACCTGCAACCCCACCTTCTGGGCCAAAAGATTCAGATAATCGATGGAAAGCCCTTTGGGATTGCCTTTCTCGGCAAAATTGATGGGGGGCCAATCGGTCTCGTTGGAGGCTCTGATTACGGGATGTTCCTTGATCCAGGCTTTTTCCCGCCCAGTCAGATGCAGGCCTCTGCCCGGTTTGGCTCCGAAGATGAACGAGCTTGGGTCCAGCACCGTATCGGCAAATCCGGATTGCACGAAAAGCTCTTGGATTTGCATAATCCTTGCCGGGTCGATGGAGCCGACAGTATAGATGTCCGGCTGGATGATGCGTCGGGTCTCCTTGGCCTCGTAGAGCAGATGGCCCCGGCTTTTGTCTTGTGTGTGATATTTTTCCAGGATGATCTCCACCATCTCTTCGGGGTGGTCCAATGCATAACGCCAACCCCGGTTGCTGGCGTCGATGAAGGCTGCGGTAATTTCCGGGTTGGCCTGGGTGAACGCTTCCGAGGAGAAGAGGTTGACGTCGTAAAACGGTACGCCGAAGCTACCGGGATTGAGAATATTGAATGGAATCTTCTTTTGACTTAGTTCAAAGGTCTCGTTTGTCGTAAAGACGGTCATGGCGTCCACAGCGCCGTTGACGAATGGATCAACCCTGAATGTGTGGGGAACAACGGTAAAATCCTTGGGAGACATTCCATAGCGGCTGAACATCTGCATGAAATTGGAGCTGCTTATCTCGGACTTTTCCGCCATCACTCTTTTACCCCGCAACTCTCCGGGGGTCAGAATGTCGGGACTGGTTACCAGGGCCAGAGGGGAGAGTTTGAAATAATTTGCCAAAAGCACCACAGGCTTTCCCGCCATCCGATCTTTGATGATCGTGGCGTAAATGGTGCTGAAATCCGCATTGCCGCTCAAAATGTTTTCAACCAGGTCCAGACCCTGGACATACTCCCGTATCTCCACATCCAGCCCGGCTGCACGGTAGAACCCTTTTTCCTGCGCGGCGTAGAATCCGGCAAATTCGAATTGGTGTTTCCATTGCAGTTGCAGGCTGACTTTTTTCAAACCCTGTTTTTCGTTGTCGGCCGCAGCTGGAAGGGAAAAAAGCGCAGCCCATACTACCGCCAGCAAAGTCAGGACGCTATTTAAAGTTTGCAATTTATTCAGCAATGTGCGTGCTCCCGATGTTATGCCAGGGTCTTGCCGCCACCCGGTTGCGTCCTGCCGTCGGTTCCTGGCGTAATGGCTGTTTTCCCAAAGACTTGAGCGTTACTGATTTTGATACCCTGGATTCGGCATGCAGTATACCATTTGCCAAGCTTAAATGGGCATTATTGTGTTTTCAGCATTCTCCGGGGGAATCTGGGCCGCAACGACTTTTCAATTACAGCTCTTGGTAGTGGCTCCGGTTAGCTGACTTTCTTTAATTTTTGGGCTATACTGATAAG
>CAYFNF010000041.1:0-2976 GCA_964344485.1 uncultured Gammaproteobacteria bacterium | reverse complement strand
AACTTGCAAATAGTGTCATGATCCGGATGGGTGTTTGCCGTAATAAAACGAACCCCAATATCGCGAAAGGTCGCTCGTTCAATGCGACGGCTGCCAAATATCCCGTTGGCATAACAGTAAATCAGCAATGCCAACATCATCTGTGGATGATATTGTGCTGACCCCGTTCCACGGTGATTCACCTTGAAACGGCTCATGGAAACCCGATTGACGGCTTCCAAGACAAAGTGGGCAAGATCATCCTCCGGCACCCAGTCCCGTAAATCAGGGGGGAGCAGAAGAAATTGATTCGGATTGGATTGAATGAATTTAGCCATACCCTAGATTATACCATGCCAACGCCTAAGTCCGACAGACTGCTAATCATGTTTTTGGCAGTATCCCGGCTAACGGCTTGCGCAGGGCGAACAAGATCAGAAGGATGGTCGAGCTTGCCGACAGCCACAATGGGACACCCTCCACCACCTGGACGTCCATACCGCCTGCCGGCATCAGGTTCCAATCCACGACCAGAAGGTCGGTCAACACCCCAAGAGCAATGGCGCTGGTGACAATGCCGGTGACGTAGGCGATCATGGTCCGCCACCCCATCTCCTTTTTGATCAGGGCCAAAGGGGCGATGTTGGTGCCGGGGCCTGCGATCAGGAATGCCAGCACCACGCCAGGAGTCATGCCAGAATACAGCATGGCGGCGGCCATTGGGGTGGAGGCGGTGGCGCAAACGTATACCGGCACGCTGACCAGCACCATGACCAGCATGGTAATGATGTTGTGGTCGGAAAAAGCCTGGATGTTGCCTTCCGGCAGCCAAACCTTGACCAGAGCCGTCAGTACTATGCCCACCAAAAGCCACGGGGCGATGTCGTCCCACAGACTGGTCATGGCGTAACCGACCCCGTCTCTGGTTTTGCTCCATAAGGTCTCCTGGCTTACAGCGGCGGCCGGTTTGCTGGAAGAACAGCAGCTTGATGAACAGCCTGAACCGCTGTCCGAACCGCTGGCGACGGAAGGAGTGGCTATGGAAATTACCGGCTGTTTTGCTTTTTCAAGGGCTTCGGCTTTTGCGTCCAGGGCTTCGGCGATCATGGTCAAACAGCCTGAATATATGGCGCTTATTATGGCGCTGACCGGTCTGATAATGGTCATGAACGGCCCCAACATTACCCATGACAAGGCGATGGAGTCCACTCCGGTCTCCGGGGTGGCCACCAGAAAAGAGACCGTTGATGATTTTGCCGCCCCGGTGCGGCGCACTCCGATGGCCCTGGGGATGACGCTGCATGAGCACAACGGCAGTGGAGCGCCGATCAAAGCGCCACGCGTGATTGGTCCGACACCGCGCCCCCCCAGCCACCGCATGACGAAACTTTCCGGGATAAGCGCCTTGACCAACCCAGCGGCGACAAGCCCGGCCAGAAGCCAGGGAGCCATGTCCAGGGTCAGATCGACTAGTTGTGTCCAAAACTCAATCATAACAATTCCTTGAAAATGTGAAGCCGGATTTTTCTTGCAATAGTGATGGCGGGAATGTACAACCTATAGCAACTATAGGGTCAAGAATAAAATGTCAATTAGCAAAAAATTGATTTTGATCGGTGATCTGGCCAAGGCCGCCGACTGTGATGTCCAGACCATACGCTATTACGAAAAAATCGGCTTGCTACCCGCGCCCCACCGCTCTTTACGCAATCAACGTCTGTTCGATCAACTGCATCTGGATCGGATGCTGTTCATCCGTCACTGCCGCTCACTGGGCTTCTCGCTGGGCCAGATACGACGTTTTTTGGAGTTGGGTTGTGATCAAAACCATCCATGTGGCGAGATCGACGCCATTACCCGGCAGTGCCTGGAAGACGTTGAGGGTAAGATACGCCAGCTTGAAGGTCTGAAAAAGGAGCTTGAACGTATTCTGGCAAGCTGTTCAGGAGGCAGAACCGTGTCCGAGTGCCGGATAATCCAGGCCCTTGCCGACCATGAACAGTGTCTGGTGAAAAATCACGATACCGGATGAGGTGCGTGCCGCAGCTGGGGCCAAGATCATGATCCCAGATAGCTGGCTATGGTCTCCAGGAGGGTCTTTTTGGCAATGGGTTTGGTAATGTGACCGTCACAGCCTGCCGCCACTGATTTCTCGTCATCTCCGGTCATGGCGTGGGAGGTCAGGGCCAGGATGGGGACTCTTTTGGTCTGCTTTCTCTCTTCGAATTCGCGAATCCGGCGCGTCGCTTCAAGACCGTCCATGCCCGGCATCTGGATGTCCATCAATATCAGATCGTGACCATTGCCTGACAATACCTCCTCCACCGCCTTGCCGCCGTCATTGACTGTTGTCAATCGATATGGCGTATCCTTGAGAAAAGCCGCGACCACCATTGCGTTGTCTGCCAGGTCTTCGGCCAAAAGAATCGATACGGGGCGTTCACTCTGCAACTGCGGCTGTGCTGTCGAACCTGATGAAGCGGCAGTATCATCTATGGTTGGAGCGTCGCTGTTGATTGGGATATGGAAATTGAAACTGCTGCCAGCCCCGCTTTTACTCTCGACCCATATCTTGCCGTCCATGGCGTCGATGAGACGTTGACAGATGGCAAGCCCCAGGCCGACACCGCCATGCTGGCGGGTATTTGAGGAGTCGGCTTGGGAAAAGGAGTCGAAAATCAACTGCTGTTTGTCTTGGGGAATACCGATCCCGCTGTCTGTTACCGAAAATTGCAGGGTATCAGGGCTGGCCTGGGAGACCAAAAGCTCAACTGTGCCTTTTTCGGTAAATTTGACCGCATTGCCGATGAGGTTGAACAGCACCTGGCGCAACCTTTTATAGTCGCCGTCAAAACGTGCCGTGGTGTTTGGAGCTATGGACATTTTCAACTCTATACCCTTGCTTACGGCGCGTTGACGGTGAATGTCCAGAGCCTCTTGGGCTGTGATGAACCAGAAGGAATGTAAAAATCCGCTGTTTGGTGTAAGCTCTCACTA
>CAYFNF010000040.1:1515-3068 GCA_964344485.1 uncultured Gammaproteobacteria bacterium | reverse complement strand
ATTCCAGTGTTATGGTGAGATATGCGGGCTAAGAGGGCAAAGCCCAAGAATCCTACCACTACGCAACCGAGGCCGGAGATTAAGCCGGAAGAGGGGCGGGGGCGAGGTGGTAATAAGAATGATGATGATTGTTGGGGGTGGTCTCCATCTGGATTGAAGTGCATCCTACCAGTTCCTGATTGGTATAAAAATCTTTTTAACTGATGTGACTAAGGCATACTCAAACAATGGGTATGCCTTATTTTATTAATATTTTTTCAATATCTTTTTTATCTCATCTAACCCTGCATCAAGTGCAATGTGCCACGGATCATTTCCATGTCGGTTTTTCAATGCTGAATCGGCTCCATGATCTATAAGAGTTTGAACACCTTGAGCCCATGCCTCCATGACGGCAATATGTAGAGGTGTATTATATGAATGATCTCGTGCATTAACATTGGCTCCAAATTCAATGAGTGTATTGATTTGATTTAAATCTCTGTTAGGAAGTGCTAAATGTAAAGCCGTTTTACCATCCACCATTTGAATATTTGGATTGGCACCGGATTGTAATAAATAACGAATTATTATATTGTCATTGCGTTTCACAGCCATATGTAAAGCCGTTTCATGATAAGATAGTGTTTTGGCGTTGATGTTGATTCCATTATTGACAAGGTTTTGCATCATTATCATGATTATTTCGTTGTCAACTTCTTTATCCAACTTAAAGAACATGTGAAGCGCATTACATCCAATGCAGTATCTATTATGATTATGAGCTGCTGGAAATATGGAATTTAGGTCTAACCCATACTGTACAAATATAGCGATATTATCCTCAAATTCAGATGTGACCACAAATGATAACAAAGACATGCCTTTATCGTGTTGCCAGTTCAGGTCAGCTCCACTATCAATTAAATATCGAATAACTTCAGTATTCGACTCTTTTTTTATAGCAAACACAAGCGGTGGGTATTTATTTATATTATCAAGCTCATTGGGTGTGGCCTCCCCGGATTCAATCAATTTTTTAACCTTATCAAGGTCTCCATTAAGAGCAGCCTCATGAATCTCTCCAGATATGGATATATTGACGGAGGAAAAAGAAACCATACAGATGATAAGAGCACTAATTACGTTGCATTTCATAGGTAGTCTCGATCTTTGTTGCATGAATTAGAAGTGGTCCTTGGTGTAACCCCTATCAACCATCCCGACACCAATCCCGCCACACCTCCCGATAGCGCCGCTCCACAGCAGTCACATAAAACCCATGATCTCCCAACACCGAAGCCTCAAACCGCCCACGCAATCCCCGGCGCAACGCCGCCAGCGCCACCGGATCCGACGCCTTGGCCACCGTTCGGGCCACATACTCCTTCCGATCCCCGGCAATCCAATCCTGCATACCCAGCGCATGCAGCCCGGTGGCCCCCACCCGTCCGGGGATGGTCTCCACTTGCAGCGTCATCACCGGCACGCCCATGCGCAGCGACTCCAGATTGGTGACGCCCCCGGCGTGGGGGTCGGTATCCAGACAGATATCAACCCGGTTAAAGGCATCC
>CAYFNF010000040.1:0-1505 GCA_964344485.1 uncultured Gammaproteobacteria bacterium | reverse complement strand
ACGCGACGCCTCCAGGCCCAGCGGCCCTAATATTTCCATATAGCACTTTTTGAACACCTCCGGCGTCACAACGTTCAGCTTCAGCAGCAGCCGCGCATCGGGGAGCGCCTCAAGCACGCGCATCCACATGGCCAGGGTCTCCGGGTGCAGCTTGGAGGGGCGGTTGAAGCTGCCGAAGGTGATATAACCGTTGCGCTCAAAGGGTAGGGGGCCTACCTCCGGGAAGGGGATCAGGGGCATGTAGTGGGCGGCGCAGGGCAGGTCGATGATCTTTTCCCGAAATAGGGCGCGCTCATGCTCCGGAAGCGCCACCGGATCGTTGAAGAGAACATCCATCGCCTTCAGGCCGGTGCCGACAATGTAGCCCCAGGCGGTGATCTGCACCGGCGCCGGTTTGCGGCTGATCAGCTCCAGACGATGCCCCACCGTGTGGCCGGAGAGATCCACCAGAATATCGATGCCGTCGGCCAGGATTTGCGCTTCCAGTTGGTCATCGCTCAGATCGTAGACATCCCGCCACTGATTCACGCTCTCCTTGAAGCGCCGAGTCACCTCATCCTGTTTGGGATTGTTGCTGTAGCAGGTGACGTGAAACGACGCAGCATGGCCCCGAAGACCGCCGGGGCCGAGTGCATGCGAAAATCGGCGGAAACATAGCCGATCCGCAATGGGCGCTCGGGATCCGGGTCGTTGGCATGGCGGCTACGCGGCACCACGTCGGATAAAAAACGCTCTACCCAGCGGCGGCGCTCCTGCTGCTGCATCTCTATGGAGACGCCGGGGGTTAGATCACGGGTAAAGATCAGGGCGGCGTGGATTTCGGCGTCTTTCGGGTTGAGTTCCAGCGCTCGCTCCAGGGCCTTGCAGGCTTCCTGTTGGCGTCCCAGATGGCGCAGGGCGATGCCGCGTGAAAAGTGTGCGGGACCAAAGTCGGCCTCCAGGGTCAGGGCCTTGTCGTAGGCGTTGCAGGCTTCCTCGTAGCGACTCTGCTGGGCGTAGGCCAGCCCCAGATTGTGCCAGGTGTTGGGATCGCGCCGGGCAAAGGCGGTGGCTCGCTTCAGATGGCGCAGCGCCTCTTCCAGTTGCTCCATTGCGGTCAGATGCAGCCCCAGATGGTTGTGAAACTGGCCATGGTCCGGCTTCAGTTCCACCGCTTGGCGATAATGGTCCAGGGCGGTCTGATCCTCTCCCAGTACCTTGTGGATATCCCCCAAAATGCAGTGGGCTTCGGCCAGTTCGGGCTCCTGGGCCAGGGCCGTCTTGCAGCAGGCTTGGGCCTCCTGGGGTTTTCCGGCCTCAAGCAGGGCGCTGGCCAGATTGATCTGTAGCGCCGTCCGCTGAGGCTCTACCTGCACCGCCTGCCGGTAGCTGGCCAGGGCCTCTTTCTGGCGTCCCATGGCCTTCAGTGCATGGCCCAGGTTGCTGTGGGCATCGCCGTAGCCGGGTTGCAGGGCCAGCGCCTGCCGATAGCAGGTCTCGGCCTCCGACCAGCGCTGTTGCGCGGT
>CAYFNF010000039.1:0-3099 GCA_964344485.1 uncultured Gammaproteobacteria bacterium | reverse complement strand
TAAGTTATTTTTCTCGGAATCACGGTCTTTTCAAGCAAAGGAGTATCCCATGGCAGATTCCGACAATAAATGTAGTTATGAATATCCTGAACGCTCTGATCATGATCCATGCTCCCACCCTCATTATGAAGATGGTTTCTGTATCTTCCACTACCCTGATAAACATTATAAGGATAAAGTGTTTGGCAAGGAATTTGTACGGTTACAGTATAAAATTGAGGAGGACGACTCAATCAACAATCATGATTTTGTTGGTTTTGTATTTCCAAGTTACGACTATTCTTTTCTTGATTTTTATAAAGACGCTAACTTCAATCATTGCATCTTTACTGATGGTGCCGATTTTAGTTCCTGCACTTTCCATGGAAAAGTATTTTTTGGTTGCTGCAATTTTGGTGATGACTCTACTTTCAGCTCCTGCACCTTCAGAGATGAAACCTTTTTTTACGCATGCAGCTTTAGCGGAAATGCTCGGTTTTCAGAGAGCGCATTCTTTGGTATTGCTAATTTCGGCGATTGTATCTTCAGTAGTGAGGCTTATTTCGACTCTATCACATTCGGTGAACCTGCGTATTTTATGAATAGCAACTTCAGTGGACTTGCCTCGTTCAATTATTGCAAATTCGAAAAAACCTCCAATTTTGATGGAACCAGATTCCTACAAAGGGCCAATTTCGCTCAAACCAGATTTCATGATGGAGTTTCCTTTGAAGGCTCCCAGTTGGAATTCCTGCACGGTCTTGATGATGCTGAGGCCAACCCAGTAATCTTTCGCGGCGCAGTGCTGGAAGCAGCGCATTTTTGGGGCCTCGAAAGATTGGAAAAAATTGATTTTACAAATGCTTTTCTCTTATCACTCTCCTTGGCAAATAAAAATATCATAGATTGTGACTTCACCGGTGCAGTTTTCGATGCCGTATACACCCGAGGCTGGAAACCAGACCCCAAAACCCTGACCAACACCCGCTACATCTATACCGACTACCATGTGGAAGATGATGGCCGTTACGTCGCAGACGAAAACAGCCGGGTTCCGGCAAGCGGTGATTTCGGAGTGGGGGACAACGCCGATTTCACCATGGCGGATTATCTAAAAGACCCGGTTAAGTGGAGCGTCACTCCAAACGTGCCGCCTAATATCCGCTCCACCGTAGTCAGCTATTTTTCATTCTTCTCCGAGTTCATGCGTATCACCGAAGACCTTCTGGTGGAGGTGCGTTCCCGTCAGGAGGGGCAGAAGGTGCGGATTGAGTTTTTCACCGATACCGAGGAGAACAAAAAGAAGATTCAGGTCCATTTTGCAAGCTATCTAGACCGCATCAAGGAAGACCCCGAAGATTTGCACATCCAATACAACAACAACAAAGCCACGCAGCAAGACAAGGATATGCTGGAACTGAAACTGAGCCACAAGATCAGCAATCTCCAGGCTGAGTTGAAATTCACCAAAATGCTGCTGGCCTCACGGGATGAACTTGTTCAGGTACTAAAAGCCCAAACCCATGCCCAACTGCCGCCACCAGTCCAGGAGTACGACACCAACATATTTTTCATAAACGCCGATATCGCAGGGTTTTCGGCGGCTGTGCAAAAAAATCCTGAGATCAACCGGGAGATGCCGCGCTTTCTGTTTGAGCAGCAAAAAGCAATTGCCAAAAAGGCGGGATTTGAACTGGCCAAGCTGGAGGGAGACTGCGTTAAAGCCTTTTTTACTGAGGGCAAGGAGTTGGTTTGGGCGGCGGAAGAGTTGCTTTTCGCCACGAAAATACTCATGCGCCGCATAGAGGAGATAAAAGGAATCCGTATAGTGCTTGGCTATGGCGAATGCCACCGCCGCCAGGAGGGGGAGAAGTTGGATTTTTCCGGCGAAGCCATAATTGATGCAGTGCGTTGTGACCAACCCATGAAGGATTATCTTGATACCCGAGCCAAAGAGGAAAAAAGCCAGATTTGGTGTACAGAAGCGTTTTACTCAAAGATGCGAGACAGTGAGGCCAAAATAACTTTCAAGCCGCTACCGGAACGTTTAAAGATGCCCAAAGGCTATAAAAAAGATGGTGATAATACAGCCCAACTCTACCGCGTATTGATAAAATAAAAAAACAAAGTGCAGGGGTCCGGGGACCGTCACGGTCCCCGGCGGAGGTTTGGAGGCAGAGCCTCCAAGGTTTTGCCTTTAGCCTTTCGTCTTTTCAATTACACAAACCAAAGACTGCCCAAAAAACCCTTTCGTCAGCCCGTTCAGCAGCCGGGAGAGTGGCAAAATATAGCGGTCGAAAAAGATGATCTGCCTGTTGACTGCGGCATCGTTGAGGCTTGAATGGGAAAAAAACTTGTTGACCCACCAACCGACCCCGCCGATGGGGTTGAAATAGCTCATCTCGGTGATGCTCCCCTGCCCTGTTCCCACCACCTTTGTCAATGTCTTCTTGGTATAGCGGCGGCAGTGTCCCGCCAGGCGGTCCATATCGGAGTAGAGGGCCGGAAAGGCCGGGACGAACAGGAGCAGTTTTCCTCCCGGTTGCAGTATGGAGAGCATGTTGGCGACGGCTTTTTCGTCTGCCTCGATATGTTCCAGGACGTTGAAGCAGATGACGGTATCGAACTGCTCGTTGCCCAGCCCGGCGACCATTTCGGGGTCGGTTATGCTGCCGTGGATGAACTCTTCGCCTGGATATTGCTGCTTTGCGTTGGCGATGGCGGCGGCGTCCACGTCTATGAACGTATGCCGCTCCGAGGGCGGCATTAGCGGCTTGTAGTTGCCGTAACCGGCCCCGACCTCGATGATTGTCTGGCCTATGTGTGGTTTGAAAAAATCGACGATCCAGCGGGCATAGTTATCGGCGCTGCCTATGGCGGAGGACATGGAGGAAAAATCGTTGTTCATGGCTGGTTCCCATGCTTAATTCAGACAGTCATGCAGGGGTCCGGGGACCGTCACGGTCCCCGGCGGGGGTCTGGGGGCAGCGCCCCCAGGACTTTGCCTTTGACTCCAGGCTTTTATTTTTTAGAAAAAATTCTTCACCTTTTTTCTAAAAAATAAAAACTTAAACCGCATCTATATTGGGATGCGTAATTTTTCCACGTCTGAGTCCAAGG
>CAYFNF010000038.1:0-3199 GCA_964344485.1 uncultured Gammaproteobacteria bacterium | reverse complement strand
AGTGGGTTTTGTTCCCTGTCAGACCGGGTTAGGTCATTGCGATACACCACCAAATATTGGATAATCTGGATAAAAAAGAGTGTGACGGATGGGCACGCCCACAAAATCAATGTTTTTTGCGCTTGGCTGAAGCAGAAAAGGATAGGTTGGAAATGAGCGGACCAAACGGAGCATCCCCCGATGTTTCCACTGTAGGGAAGGTCTGGAAAAAAGCCCTGGAACAGTTCAAGGCCGGTCGCTTGGACCAGGCAGAAGAACATTGCACGGCCATCCTCGACACAATGCCGAACCATCTGGACGCCATCAACATGCTGGGGGTTGTCGCCCAGCGCACCGACAGGCATAAGCTGGCCCTGAAGCGGTTCGAACAAGCCATGTCACTAGACTCGTCCCTGGCCCTGATACATATCAATGCAAGCATCTCCCTGTTCCATCTGGGGCAGAAGGCGCAAGCCCTTGCCGCACTGGACCAAGCCCTGACCTTGGAACCGGACAACAGGCAGGCACAACAGATAAAAGGTGAAATCATCTCTCATGCATCTTCCGAAGAACAGCAGGCTGATCCACTGCAAAACTGCATCTTTCTACATCGCCGGGGTCGGCTTGATGCGGCTGCAAGCTGTTATCTTCAGGTATTGCGCCGGCAACCGGATCATATAGATGCGCTGAATAATCTCGGCCTGGTTTTGACCGCCTTGGGAAAAGCGGATGCGGCCATCCCGCATTTTGAAAAAGCATTGCGTCTGAAGCCGGATTTTGCCCAGGCCCACAACAACATGGGCAACGCCCTGGATGCATTGGGCAAAAGCGATGCAGCCGCCGCTCAATTTCGGCAGGCTCTGGCCTGCCAACCGGATTTTCCCGAAGCTCTGCACAACCTTGGCAGCCATCTTGGCAACCGGGGTAAAGTTTCCGACGCCATCCAACTGTTGGAAAGAGCTCTTGCCCTGAATCCCGATTTTTGCGAAGCGCATCAAAAACTGGGAGATTTTCTGGCCCAAACCGGAAAAGCCGTAGCTGCGCTTGAGCATTTGCAGCGGGCTGTGGCCATCAATCCCAACCGTCCGGGACTGTTCAACACTCTGGGCACCCTGCTAAACCGGGAAAACAGGAGAAAAGAGGCGGTCGCCAACCTGGAGCAGGCCTTACAGCTTAAGCCGGACTATCCCGAAGCCCTCAACAACCTGGGGGTGGTCCTGTCGGCTATGGGCAGAGTACAGGAAGCCGTTGAGAGATTTCGTCAGGCCCTGGCCCTGCAACCGGAGTATGCGGACGCCATCAACAATCTGGGTGGGGCACTCTCCACCATGGGCCGTTCCGACGAGGCGGCCGCTTGTTATGCGCGTGCCCTTGAGCTTAAGCCCGATTTTCAGGTCGCCCGCATCCATCTGGCAGCCGCCCAGCTTAAACGCTGCGACTTTCAGGGAGTCGCCGACAGCCGCCGCGCAATAGAACAAACCATCATGAGCGGAAAGCTGACCGTAAACTTTACCTTGAACTATATCATCCCGTTTCTGGCTCTCGGCGATGACGCCAGGAAAATCTGCCACGAGCTCTCCAACCGGCATCTACACATTGAGGAACCGCCTTTTTATCAGCCGCGTCCCAAAGACGGCTCTCCCTTGAAGATAGGGCATCTCTCCCCAAACTTCGGCGACCACCCCATCAGTCACGTCACCAGAAAGGTATTCTCACTCCATGACCGGAAAAAGGTGAAGGTCATCGGGTATTCACTTCTGGACCGCTCCGGCGACGACAGCGACCACTACCGGGATATCCGGGAGAGTTGCGACGATTTCGTCTGTCTGGCAGCTCTTTCGGACCGACAAGCGGCCCGACGCATTGCGAATGACCAGGTGGACATACTGATCAACTTGAGCGGCTACATGCCCAACCACGGCCTGGGCATCTGCCGTCTGCGTCCGGCCCCGGTACAGGCCTATTGGCTGGGTCATGGCGGCACCCTGGGACTATCGTTCATCGACTACATGATTGCCGACACCACGGTCATACCGGACGAGGATATCTCCACATACAGTGAAAAAACCGTCCGACTGCCGGAAAATTTTCAACCGGCCGACACCGGGGAGATAACCGAAAACGGACCGGGACGCAAAGAGTATGGCCTGGGAGAAGACAATTTGGTTTTTTGCGTATTCAACAATTCGCAGAAAATCGATGCGTCGGCTTTCAAATGCTGGATGCGGATCATGCAGCGCGTTCCGGACAGTCAACTCTGGTTGAGCGTCCCCAAAACCACCGCTCAAACCGCCGCAAACCTGAAAAAAGAGGCCAAAAAAAACGGTGTGGACCCCCGCCGTCTGCTATTTGCCACCCGTGTTCCCGACAAAAGGGACCATTTTGCCAGGATCGCATTGGCCGACCTGTTTCTGGACACCTTCACGGTCAACGCCTCCACCTCCGCCATCGATGCGCTCTGGGCGGGCCTGCCCATGGTAACCCGTTATGGAGGTAACTATTTTTCGCGTACGGGAGCCAGTATGCTCAAGCAGGTGGGACTGGAGGAGTTGATCTGCCGCAGCACCGAAGAGTATGAAGAGCTCGCCGTCGCCCTGGCCAGGGACCGGAACAGACTCAAGGGGCTACGGGACAAGTTGGCCCGCAACCGCTTTACCGAGCCCCTGTTCGACGCACAACGTTTCGTCGATCATCTGGAAACAGCATATGAGGCCATGTGGCAAAACCATCGGTCCGGCAATGGACATCAAGCCATAGACGTCCCACCCCTGCCTCGGAAACAGCCTGTACGTTGATTGCACTGGCCTTTTTGGAAAATATGTATTTGCTATTGGACTATGATCAGCAATAATGGATGGTAGTTAACGAATTCCAGCTACCGTGGGAGGGGGGAGTCATGAAGTCTCGTGAAGAGTACAAGCGGGATTACAAGCGAGGCAGGGTACCGCTGCATGAGACAATCGGTTTTTGGATATTCGTGATATTCATCATTGGAATAGCGGCCGCTGCCATTCTGTATTTGGACAAATTGATTTAGCCCGCATGTTGCGCGAGGAATTGCCGGATTGGCGTTTCAGGCCGCATCAGGACAAGGCGCAGGGTGAAAAGCGGCCGGGAGCATAGTGAACTATGTGACCGAGTCGATTTTCACCCTGCAACGCAGTGATGGTGTGGCATGGAGCGGCAAGACGGTGATTCCTCGTGCAACATGCGGGCTAGA
>CAYFNF010000037.1:0-3230 GCA_964344485.1 uncultured Gammaproteobacteria bacterium | reverse complement strand
GGAGGCCTCTTGCTGCGTAAACCGGGGATGTATTCATGCCAGCGTGTACTAGAACCCCTACCTCTTAGCCCAACACCCCTACGCAACAGCCTTAAGTGCTTGATATTTATCTTGAATATATAGAGTGGCTGTGCAATGCTGGGGCAGCAGTAGGGCAAGGAATCACATGAGATTGTACTCTTTTTTTAACGAGGGAGTTATTCATATTTGCTCGACATCAGCGTTCAACGAACCATGCCATACATCGGTTCGTGTATATCGACCTGACCAATACGCGCAGGTGACGCTGTAACCCCACTCAAGAAAGGTCTCGCAACCGAGACCTTTCTCACCTCATTTGGAGAGTTCATGAACCTGTATATGATCTGACGCGAAATGAACCGTTTTCAACTTGGCCTTCAACCAGCAGATTGTAATTCCATCCCGGAATGTCTGATCATCAATGATATGGTCCAAACTTTTATTTAATACCCGTGCAGCAAGTGACAGGGTGGCTTCCTTTTTTGTTCTATCAGAACCAATTGCATAAGCCAGCTTTTCCTCCAAACAATAGGAATAGCCGGCACGCTGACTTAGCAGGCTGGCCAGCCAGAGGCGTCTTTCACACTTGGTCACGTTTTTCCTGAACCATGCGTAATTTAATTTGCTGTCCAGCTCACCGGATTCAAACATTTTGAAAAGCTTTTCCCTCTCGTCGGGTTCCTTCTTGGATAATTCAGGAAATTTTTGCAAATTGTCTATGATACAACTCTTGAGGCTTGGTTTGTGCGTAAGATTCATTCTGATTATGCATAAGCTATGGTCTTTTGTCAGTTTAGGATCATTTTTTATTGCTTCCAGCTGCTTTTTATATGTGTTGCTGCTTGCCGCGTCGAGGTCTTTAAGGGATTCTATCTTATTTTCATTCTCTATATTCTTGTTGTCTTTTTGTGATTTAGTGACTTTCTTAGCGCACAAGTTGTCAATACTGGTTTTATCATCTATTTGTTTTTGGACTGGCAACTTCCATGGCTGGATATCTCCTAGATCACGAAATAAAAAAACTCGGCCATTGTTCTCCAATACTTTACGATATTTTCCATCAATCAACTCCGTACGCAAGTTCCTGAAATAGGGGTCGCATATATTGCGTGGTTCATCTCCCTTCTTATCAACAATCCAGAGACGGATACGGGGATGTTGATCTCGCCCGGGAATAACTTGTTCCAAAAAATTATCATTTGCAATTTTTGACATGATATCAAGGCCGACATTAGACAACCAGATAAATGCCACCAAAAACGCCAACAACATAATGCCAGAAAATATGGGCAAAAAAGGCGTATGATTTTGTTCGGCGCTCTCCCCTTGTTGCGCATCAGAACTTCTCGTTATATGGGAGTGCTCAACCCCGCCCGCAGCATAATATTTTATTTTGTGGACCAGCTCTCGAAAAGAGATAGAATCCTCTGATTTACCATCTTCTATCAGCCGCATGTATAAGTATGAGAGTACTGTGACAGAAACCAAATAAAAACCAAGCAAGACAGCTAGCCACCACCTTGACTCGGTATCGAGAAGTATGTTTATCACTAGATACCAATAATCATACGTGTCGGCGTATCTATCCAGGTAAGGAATTTGGAAGTTACCATAATATATTTGCAGATAGCGCTGTCCCATACCGTATAGAAGAACAATACAAATCAAACCCAAGAACAACAGCAGGCTGATTGCGGCATGAAAAGCTCTCTCTGTAGGAGCAGACTTCTTACTATCACCCATTATACTTTCCCTTGTTTATTTATATCATGCTACTCATATTCTTGTTCGTGCATAAGGTGAGGTTTGCATTGGCTCAAGACCATCAACGCAATAGGGGGGAGCAGATACCCCGACAGATCTCCTGAAGCACTCCACAGGTAGGTGCCGGATACATCTGTTTTTATTGTCCACCCAGGTATTTCGTCTCACCTTTAGAGGAGTGAGAGCCTGACTCATAGCTCCGCGCATGCCCCCTGTTACAGATACTGCCGTAAGGGGTTTTGTCGCTACGGAGAAAGAGAACATATCCTTCCTCTCCAGCCTTTGCCTTGCTGTTGTGCTTTTCATAATCAGTTATAGAAATGGTGCCAGCACTACATCTGATATCTTTGTTCTCAAGTTCACTGCAATTGGTGAGTTTGGTGTTACATGGTGCGGTGTAAAGATCGAAAGCTGAGGCGTGCCCGGTTACCATCAACATGCTCATCGTTAGAAAAATCGGTAATGTAACCTGTCTAAATTTCATAGGTTGCTATCTCCACTAGTTGAGTGAGTACTGGACTCATGGTCCCGCGCATGCCCCTTGTTACAGATACTGCCGTAAGGGGTTTCGTCGCTACGGAAAAAAATATCATATCCTTCCTTGCCAGCCTTTGCCTCTCTGTTGTTGTTTTCATAAACAGTGACAGGAATGGTGCCCGTACTACATCTGATATCTTTGTTCACACGTTCACTGCACATGGTGAATTTGGTGTTGCATGGTGCGGTGTAAATATCGAAAGCTTAAGGCGTACCCGGTTACCATCAACACGCTCATCGTTAGAAAAATCGGTAAGGTGGGTCGTCTGCATGTCATCGATACACTCCTCTAATTCGTCTACTTATCACTCTTTGAAAAAATAAATGCGGCCCCTTTTTCGTGGCTGGTTGTTACGTTGCTATTCTGACCATCTGTTTTCATATTGGTACCGTCTGCATTTACTTGGTTCATTTTTTTATAGATTGGACGATACTCCGGTTTTTGTCCATAGAATAATCCATTCCCCCTGAAATCCTGGAAACCGGACAGCTTCTGCGAGACCATCCGATGAATCCGGGAGCCGCTAACCCGATCTTTTTCCTTGGCAATGTTGGTCAGGGTTTCACTTAAAGCTTGTGCAAAGTAGGTTCCGAAGCTGGTATTGGATTCCGCCTCTTGGACCAGATCATAGGGGCCGGATGAGGCAAAAAATATTCGAGCCGGCCCTTCGCTTGTCTGGAAATTATCATTGACGATGCTGTCTTTGGCATCGGTTGAAATGGGGAGGGAGAGGCTGCCCGGATAACAGTTGTCTGCAAGCACCATCACGTTGTGTTTTTGATCAGCCTCCAGTAGACCCTTTAATGATCGCATAACATGCTCGATTGAAATAATGTTCTTAACGCCTTTCTCCGGATCTCTGCCAGCGTCGAACGTGGTCCAGTACCCTTGGCCTTTATGCAAAAAG
>CAYFNF010000036.1:0-3286 GCA_964344485.1 uncultured Gammaproteobacteria bacterium | reverse complement strand
GCCCGCAGAGTGCGTGGCTGCCAACAGAAATTGTAATGAGTTACCATCAACAAACTCATAGCCTCATGTTCCTCAAACTGCTTTGAAAACTAATACGTTTTTCTCTGTTTCCTGGCGTTGAAGTGACGAGCGGATCCGTTTTAGCGTTCGACAAACGATGTGTTGACATGATCCCAGATACTACCGGCCTCACCGGTCGAGGGATCCTCCTCAGTACAATTCTTGTCCTTTTTTTCCCACGAATGACCACATCTCGTCCATCTGGACTTCGGGGACATCCAGATCGCGTACCAGTTGGTCATGGACATCCCTGGCATGGCTGCCGGTCCGTTTGAGAATGCGTCCCACGCATGCCCTTGACACACTGGTCAACCGGGATGTCTTCCGGATGCCGGTTCCCTCTGCCAAGTGACTGACAACAGATACTATTTTCTCATGAGAAAGCCGAAGGCCAAACAAGGGAGTACCGTGTCGCTATGAAAACTCAGAAGCGGTCATGGCTCTCTCCAAGTTACGTTAATGAGAAACCCTTTGCACCACAACAGGTTAGTTAATGAAACCATGGAAGGCCACCAAGATTTTTTCAAAACCCGGTTGAAAACTGGTGACTGTCCGGCTTGCCGGTGCTAGTTTGAATCTGATTGGTAGAGTAAGGCAGCCCATGTTGGAGGAGGACTGGATGTCGTCTGGCAGCATCAAACGTAGATTGCGTGAAAATCTGGAGCGCTTTTTCAGGTTGTTCAATGTGGATCTGTTCATCCGGTTTTCAAGGAGCGAAAAATATTCCAGGATTCTCATCGACAGATACACCCTTGAATATTTTTTTGAACCAAGCCCTGAGAGGGAGCTGTACCATGAAGGCATGGTCCGCGCCGCAAGCCAGGAGAACGATAACTTTTTCCGGCAACTACGGTTCCAGACACTGCAACAGATGGCGCGCCATGTCTTGGACAAAGAGCTGGATGGCGATTTTGCCGAGTGCGGATGCTTTCAGGGGCACTCTACATATATCGTGTCACAACTCATTCAGGATCATTCACGTTCAGACCGCCTTTTCCATGTCTTCGACTCCTTTGAAGGTGGATTGTCGGACAAGATTGCAACCGACACCAACACCAGAAACGCCCTCACCGATGAACAGGTTCAGGCTGAAAAACAGTCCTTCGCCTCCATGGAATCTCAGGTTGCCGCTGTCGTGTCGCCATTTACCTTCGTACGGTTGTATAAAGGGTGGATTCCAGAACGGTTTGATGCGGTCGAAAATTCGCGCTTTGCTTTTGTTCATATAGACGTGGACCTGTACGAGCCTACCCTGGACAGCCTGGAGTTTTTCTTTCCCCGGCTTGTGGAGGGCGGTTGTATGGTTATCGATGATTATGGATTGACCCAGTTTCCGGGCTGCCGCAAGGCGGTGGATGGTTTTATAGCTGCCAACAAACCGGCGTTTTTTTTTCGTAATCCCGGCGGCGGGGGAGCTTTCATGATCAAATAGCCCTGATCATGTCGCATAATGGAAATGGGGATAACATGGTGACTGCACAGATAAAGCGGCTGGAAAAAACAAAAATTGGCAGGGGATTTCCTGTTGGGACTAGCAATATGAAAAACAGAACTTCAGGCTACCTTTTTAATTTCCAACAATCGCAGCATCGGTTGTCGGCAAGGTTTGCGGCCGCAGTTATATTTTTGGGCCTGGTTTTATTGCCGCTGTTTGCGACAACCACCGCCCAGGCTGGTCAACTTGGGACCGTGCCGGGTGAAAAGCTTTTGTTCAACGTCCACTGGATGGGGGTTCCCGGCGGCCGGGCGGTGATGCAGACGAAATCCGCCTCTCCTGGCAGCTTTGAGCTGGAATCGACGGTTGAAACCACCGGCCTGGCAAGCTGGTTCCACTCTCTGCACGACAAACTGCACTCCTGGGGCGAGTATGGCGATAACGGGAAGATGCGTACCAGCCGTTTTTTCCGCGATCAGAAAAAACGTGGGCAGGTACGTCAGGTCACCCATGAATTCGACCGGAAAAAGGGGGTGATCACCCGATTGGCCAAAGATGAAAAAACTCTTCTGATCGAAATTGATTCAGACGTGGTAAACGATCCTTTGGCGCTGTTTTATTCCCTCAGGGCTTTGCCGGAGTTGCAGCCGGGGGCAAATATGCAGCTTATGACTGTGAGCGTCAAACTGTATCCGGTCACGGTGGATATCGGGCAACCGACGAAAAAATTCACCCCCCTGGGCAGCTTTCATGTCATTCCGGTCAAGCTGTCCGTTCCTTCCAATGAAGGTCTGTTCAAACAGAAGGAGGCGTTGACCATATGGCTGACCACCGACGACAGAAGATTGCCGGTACGGGTTGAGACCCGCCTGGCCATAGGCAGCGTCGCTGCGGAACTGGTTGAGTATGATGACGGGCGGGGTGGACATCAGGGGCTTACCGACTGAATTCCTCCGGTGTCACCACAGGTGGTAGTTGCTTGATTTTGCGTAATTGTGTACCCTCCATCTCAATCAGATGCGATTTTCGCCGTCTGTGTTGACAGGATCTTTTGATGTTTGGTTTGTGGCATGAAATAGACGGTAAAAAAGTCTGTTGCAACCCATGGACGCACTTTGAGATAAGTAATCCCAATGGGGATGTCACCATGTGTTCATGGCGCATGGGCTTGGTTCTGGGCAACGTCAACGAGCAGTCAATCGCAGAGATCTGGAACGGGGAAAAATTTCAGGCCGCACGCCGGGACATGCTGCAACTGGGAGCGGAAGCCTTCTGCACCCCCACCTGCGGGGTGCTTCTCAACCTCCATGAAGAGCGCAGTCTCGCCTGGTATGAGGAGTTGGAGCAGCAAACTCCTTGTCATAAAAACGCCGCTGAAAATGAGGCCGAATTCCAACAGCACAAGCTCATCTTGCAGTCAAAACCGCGCTGGATGCGTTTTTGCCCTTCCTACAAATGCAACTATCAATGTTATCACTGCTATCAAGGCGACGACAGGGAGTTGAAATTACAGCTGCCGGACAACGTTCTGCCGCAAATATTGCAGTGGATGCAGTATTATCAGGCGGTTTTGGTATTTGGCGGCGAACCGACGATTCAGCCGGAGTTCAAGAAAATATTTGCCGCAGGCGCGGAATATGGGCACATCCGCTATTCCATCCTGACAAATGCCAGCCTACTGCATAAGATCATCGACGACATAAGCCGGGTGAACTGGCTGGCGTTCGACGTTTCCCTTGATGTGTGATGAACCAGAAGGAATGTAAAAATCCGCTGTTTGGTGTAAGCTCT
>CAYFNF010000035.1:2851-3320 GCA_964344485.1 uncultured Gammaproteobacteria bacterium | reverse complement strand
CATGGCATCGGGCCAGGAGTCGGGGATTCCGTCCGCCGCCAGCCTTTTGGCCTCGACGGCGACGCCGAAAGCGGTGGCGCAGCCTATGGCCGGAGCCCCCCGCACTACCATGGAGCGGATGGCGTCGGCAACCTCCTGGGCCGAATCGAACTCCAGATAAACCTCCTCTTGCGGCAACAGGCGTTGGTCCATCATGCAGACCCGACCTTAATCAATATCAAAGTGACCCACTCCCCCATACTGATAAGGTCGGTGAACGCAAGCCCCGATTCGACATAGGCGTCACGCACCGCGTCACCCTCTTCGGTCAAAATACCCGACAATACCAGACTTCCGCCGGCGGCAAGGGCGGCTGCCAACTCATTCCTGATTTCCAAAAGGACGCTAGCCAGGATATTGGCGACGATGGTGGTAAACTCCCCCTGGGGGGGTACCGCAGATTCAAAAAGTTCAATATTACTCGCAACCC
>CAYFNF010000035.1:0-2841 GCA_964344485.1 uncultured Gammaproteobacteria bacterium | reverse complement strand
TGATCAGACAATTTTTTTTAGCCGTCTCCACCGCTACCGGATCATTATCGATGGCGATGACTTTGGAAGCCCCCAATAACGCCCCACCAATAGCCAGGATGCCGGAGCCGGTCCCCATATCCAAGAGATGCCCCAAGGAACCTGCCTCTGCAACCTTTTCAAGTGCGGTTAGACAGCCACGGGTCGTCTCATGGGAACCACTGCCGAAGGCCATCTCCGGGTCCATGCGAATCACCAGACGCTCTTTATACCCCTCTTCCGGCTCCAGCCAGCTTGGCAGTATGAGCAGCCGTTTGCCGGTAGCAATGGGCATGGCGTGCTCCTTCCAGGCGTCGGCCCAATCCCGATCCTCCAAAACCAGCCATTTAACGGAGAGTTCCCCCACTCCAACCCCTGCTGCAACTAGCAGCAGCTGCAACTCAAGAGCGATCTTCTCCTTATCCGGCTCGGGAAAATACCCTTTGACGGTGGGATAATCCTTACCCTGGGAAATATCCACCACCACGCCCATGGAGCCGCACTCAAGCAAAAACTCCTCCACAACCCCCACGATTTCCCCCGGAACCCGGAGATGAACTTCACAAATCATAGATTTTTTTCGTCTTGATCATTGACAGGAAACTAATCGGGCAGTATAAGCAGACTCACTCCGCAAAGGACAGTCTTTAATTGGACATTGCAGGGAATTGGTAGACCGAACGTCTGACAGGATGAGTGCAGAACCTAGAATGCATATTTTGTCAGATATCCAGAATGCCCAGGTAGCTCAGTCGGTAGAGCAGGGGACTGAAAATCCCCGTGTCGGTGGTTCGATTCCGCCCCTGGGCACCATTTTTTAATAAACAATTTCAACAGCTTTCCGGTTTTCCCTGGAAGGCTGTTTTTGTTTGCACTTGCCAAAAAGCACACTTTCGGTACACTCCAAGATCAAAGGAGTGACTACCATGGCTACGTTTTCCAAAACACCTTCCGGCAGTTATCGCGCTTTAATCAGAATTACCGGATGGCCCCATATTTCAAAGAATTTTCGCCGTAAACGTGATGCCGTTGATTGGGCAAGAAGAACCGAAGATGAAATGACCCGTGGAGTCTATGTTGATCGATCTTTAGCGGAGCGATCCAGTTTGAGCACAGCCATTGACCGTTATATCAAAGAGGTTACGCCAACCAAGTCACCTGAAACGGCCCGAGCGGAAAGATTCAAAGCGGAGAACATCAAGAAGCATCTCGGAAAATATTCTCTTGCCGCACTCACCCCCGACATAATCTCAAAATACCGCGACAAGCGTTTGGAGACCGTAAAACCCAACACGGTCAGGTTAGAACTCGCCCTACTCTCTCACCTTTTCACCATTGCCATGCAGGAATGGCGTATAGGGCTGAATTTCAACCCAGTTGCCGGGATCAGGAAGCCAACAGCAGGAAAAGGAAGAGAGAGACGACTATATAAGGATGAAGAACCCCGGCTACTTGCCGCCGTCGATCAACACACCAACCCTATGCTTGGTTGGGTTGTACGCTTGGCTTTGGAAACCGCGATGCGTAAGAATGAAATTCTTTCCCTGCACAAGCAGGATGTAGACATGCAGCGCCGAACAATACTGTTGATCGACACCAAAAACGGAGAAACACGAACCATACCTATGAGCAAAGAAGCTGAAAGAGTTTTAACCCTGGCCTTGGAATGCGAGGAAAGACCCAAGAACACCGACTTGGTTTTCTTTGGCGAACCGGGCCGGGACGGTACAAGACGACCATACATCATAAACAAAGTTTGGTATCAAGCTCTGGAACGGGCCAACATTGATGGCTTGACATTCCACGACTTGCGGCACGAAGCGACATCAAGACTTGTAGAGCTTGGACTATCCGACCAGGAAGTATCAGCCATCACTGGGCACAAATCCATGCAGATGCTCAAACGGTACACCCATCTACGGACTGCTGATCTTGTTGGGAAGCTGGATTCCCTATCCCGTCGATAATCTGTGCTATCGCTTCAGTCTTGAATCTGACCCTTTTTCCAAATTTGAAACGCGCCTGCCTCAAACCCTGGAAAAAAGGCTCTTTACTCCTGTTGACCAAGTTGATAAAGCTTTGATCCAACCCCGGATAATCGAAATACCCTTTTACATCCATATACCCCATGGAAGGACCATATTTTTCGTATAGTCTCTGAAAGGTGCTCATCTCCCCTACTCTATCATTATTCATGATTACGCCGCCTTTCCTATCAAACGCCGGAGTTTAAGCCCTCTTTCTATGTCGTAGTAAATCGTGTGCTGGCTTTTCCCGCGTTTTTCGTATGCCTGAACCAAATCTTCAAATATTTCCATGTCCATCAGGTCAAACCATAATTGCCGTGCATCGGCATCACGGCGGGCATAGATGCTGATCATGTTTCCAAGAAATATCGAGACATTACGAACTATCCCTTCACCGCCCTTTTTTTTTACTCGCTTGAGTTCTATTTTTCTGGCCGGAACGTAGAATTCGCAATCTTCATCGAGGATTTGCCAGAATGGATCGAGGTATTGCCGGTTGTACATCAAGCGGTTGCGGTTCATGCCGTAGCGCCATATGTCGGTGAGGTATGGAACCACGGTTTCAAAATCCAGAAAGTCCTGTTCTAGATGGATTCCTATCTCTCTGATGACGCTATGGTGAAACCGCAGTTCCACACGCCATACCGGCTTTTCAGGATCAAAAGCGCCATCGCTCTGCATTTTCCAAAGTTCATGATAAAACTCGATTTTATCGCGTTTTATAATCTCGATATCTTTTCGATACCTGATTACCAATGAGTCTCAGCCAGTTTTAGGAGCCTTCCCGGCATAGGTG
>CAYFNF010000034.1:0-3324 GCA_964344485.1 uncultured Gammaproteobacteria bacterium | reverse complement strand
ATGGGTGTTCACGATGAATCAGAATCGGTGTTCAGGTTGGGCCGGAAAATGCAGCAGAAACATCGAGATATCTTCAAGGAAGCAGGCTGTAATGACTTCCTGGAAAAGCCGATTGAGCGTCGCAATATGTATCAGGTGCTTCACCAATATTTGCCATATGCAGATGAAGAGGGTGATCAGCCTCGAGCTAATGAGCGTTCAACCCAGAAGAATGTATTGATTGATTCAGCGGCAGCAATCAAGGCCGCTTGTAAAGACAGTGCAGGTGAGGGCGAGCTTTCTGGTGAATTGCGCACTTTGTTCAAGGAAAGAGTGTCTAAGTTAATAGTAAAAATAGCAGAGGCACTCAGTAATAAAGAGTGGGGCACTTTGTCACAGATAGCTCATGTGCTGAAGGGAAGTGGCAGTAGCTATGGTTATGATACGATTACCGAGCTGAGTATAGAAATTTGCAGTGCAATTGAGAAGCAGCAATGGGAGCAGATTCCTCTATTAATAGAGCAATTGGAAGCCGAAACCGAAGAAGTTTAGATCGGTGATGGAGGGTTGTTTCTGAAGCAATATATATGCTTGTGAAACAACAGAGTGCTTTCTGTGGTTTGGTAGGCTGAATTCAGGCAAAGGGGAAGAGTGTAACCAGAAGGTTATTCTACGGGAGGAGGCTTTGCGAATAACAAAAACAAAATTATTGCTTACTGTTGGGGTTCCCTTTATTGCGTTGGCATATTTTTCGTCCAGTGTGTTAATAGATAAGGGGGAGCAGTGGAGAGAGGCCCTTATCCTGGAACGATTGGTCTATCTGGTATCTGATTTCAGTAAGGTTATTCATGGCATTCAGATTGAACGTGGGCTGACATGTGGCTACCTGGGTAGTCAGGGGGAGAAGTACAGTGAGAATTTGATAGCCCACTATGTTGATATTGCCCCAACTATATCCAGTCTCAATAATAAACTGGAAGCAATTATAGAACAGGGTAATGGGTTGATTGGCCTGATCAAGCCGCAGATATTGGAGCTGGAAACCATTATAGAAGAGCATGACTTCATGCGTATGCAGGTCAGAACATTTTCTATTGGTTGTAATGAAGTGTTTGACTGGTATAGCTTGATTAATGGAAAGATGATTCATCTGGTCCATAAAATGTCTACCATGGTGGATAATCGGATAATGAACAGCAAGCTGTTGAGCTACCAACATTTTCTTCAAGCAAAGGAGTTGATGGGAAAGGAGCGTGGCCTGGTGAATGGCAGCCTTTCAAGAGGAGAGTTTTCACCAAGACATTTCGAACGCTTTATTGAGAGCCATGCACAGCAGAAACATGCATTTAATATGTTCAAGCGGTTTGCATCAGCAGACGAATTGGAAGTCTATAATGCGCTGATTGATCCTGGCATCCAGGAAAAACTGGATCAGATGAGGCTTGTCATTCGTGAGGGCATTGGAAGAGAAAACAGGTCTTTTAATATTGAGGCAGAGCAATGGTTCAAACTCGCTTCAGAGAATCTTGATCAATTGCTGCAGGTGGAAAATCATTTCCTCGAAGTCTTGTCGCTCGAAGCAGTGAACGCTCGGGCCAGAAGCAGCAATCTATTTATATTTTTCCTTGTGCTGGTGTTGATGGCGCTGGTCATTACATTATGGATGGGGTACCGCTTGATTAAGGATGCAACCATTCAGCAACGACTGGAGAGAAGGCTGCATGAAGAGCGTGAGCTGTTACTGGAGGCTGAAGGAATCGCCCATTTTGGCAGTTGGTTGCTGGATCTGGATAACAATAACCGGCTCTACTGGTCAGATGGTGTCTATCGTATATTTGGACTGCCTCCACAGCAGACTGAGGCTACATATGAAAAGTTTCTTGACCATGTTCATCCTGATGATCGTGACTATGTAGAGGGTATGTATCGGAATTCAATTGAGCAGCGGGAATGTTATTACGAAATGGAGTACCGCATCTTGTTGAGCAATGGAAAGGTGCGGGCGCTGCATGAAATATGTCGGCACTTTAGTGAAACGAATAATCAATCCATTCGGCTTGTTGGAGTAGTGCGAGATATTACCCAGCAAAAGGAAGCTGAATCACTGAAGCAGCAGATTAAAGTGACTGAAGAGGCCAATCAGATGAAAGATGAATTCCTGGCTTCAATGAGTCATGAGCTAAGGACACCATTGACCTCGATTATTGGTAATAGTGAATACCTGTTGGATCAGGAATATGACTCCGAGATACAGAGTGTCTTGCGTGATATTGAAATGGCGGGGCTCAGTCAGTTGGCATTGGTTAATGATATTCTCGATATATCCAAGATCGAGTCAGGCAAATTCTCCATTGATGAGGCACCCTATAGTTTTGGTGAGTTGCTGTATGATATTGAGCGTATGTTTCTGCTACGTGCTCAAGATGCAGGAATAACATTGCGGATTAAGCAAGATAATGAAGAGCCAAACAAGCTGATTGGAGATCGTCAGCGCATTGCTCAAATACTGATTAACCTGGTAGGCAATGCCATCAAGTTTACTGAACATGGAGGCGTCACCTTAACAACAACGGTGGATGATGGAAAAATTGTTTTCCGCATTGAGGATACAGGGATCGGCATGTCTCCCAAGATGCTGAGCCGTCTTTTTAAACGTTTTGAGCAGGCGGATAGCTCTATTTCTCGTCGCTTTGGTGGCAGTGGTCGAGGGCTCTATATATCACATAATCTGGCCTGGTTGATGGAGGGCACAATTGAGGTAAGTAGTATAGAAGATGTGGGATCGGTGTTTTTACTGAAACTTCCTTATCACCCCAGTAACATCCCAGATAATACGCGTAACAGTGTGCCCTCAAAAGCAAATAAATCACAAGAGCTCTTTTCAGGTAACGTACTGATCGCAGAAGATACAGCGATGTTACAGTTGTTGGAACGGCGTATTTTTGAGCAGTTGGGATTGACAGTAACCTTTGCCAACAATGGTAAAGAGGCGGTTGACCTGGTGGCAGCACGCCCCTTTGATCTGATCTTTATGGATATGCAGATGCCGGTAATGGATGGTATTGAAGCCTGTCGCCAACTTCGTGATCAGGGCAACCAGATTCCCATCATTGCATTGACAGCGAATGTTATGCAGAAACACCGTGACCAATTTCGGGCTGTGGGATGTAATGAGTTTCTGGATAAACCCATCAGCAAACAGAAGTTGATTGCCTTGTTGCAACAGTACCTGTCCTCACCTAATAAAGAGAGTGTACCCCCTACAGCCTATGCGGAGGTGGATGATGAGTTGATGACGGTGGGCATTCCGGCCATCGTGACCGCTGATTCCGGCGGATCGTGACC
>CAYFNF010000033.1:0-3325 GCA_964344485.1 uncultured Gammaproteobacteria bacterium | reverse complement strand
CTATCCCAAAAGATATTTCGAGGAGAACCAGCTATAGCCGAGTTCGATTGGAATTTCTCCGCTTACCACAGCTCATCCCCTGACGTTATACGATCAGTGGGTTCGGACTTCCCCTACCTGTTACAGTAGGTTCATCCTGGCCATGGCAAGATCACTCGGTTTCGGGTCTATAACATACGACAGAAAATCTACTCAATAACGGCTCGCTGACACGAAGCCATTATTAAGTAGATATCGCGCTATTCACACTCGGTTTCCCTACGACTTCTCCCTATTCGGGATTAATCAAGCCGCATGTTATAACTCGTTGGCTCATTCTTCAATAGGCACACCGTCACCCATAAAGGGCTCCGATCTATTGTAAGCACATGGTTTCAGAGACTATTTCACTCCCCTTCCGGGGTACTTTTCACCTTTCCCTCACGGTACTGGTTCGCTATCGATCATAATTAGTATTTAGCCTTACCGCATAGTCACGGCAGATTCACATAAGATTTCTCGTGTCTCATGCTACTCGAGAATAAAAACCGTAGAGTGAAATCCCATTTCATGTACAGGGCTGTCACCTTCTTTGGCTCTGCTTTCCAGCAGATTCTACTATGGAAGACCTCGTAGTTTACTCTACCTCAACTTGCGTTGAATGTTTCTACCTCACTACCCCAAGAGAATATTGTAAACAATTCTCTCTTGGTTTGGGCTTCTCCCCGTTCGTTCGCCACTACTAAGGGAATACCGATTGGTTTCTTTTCCTCCAGGTACTAAGATGTTTCAATTCCCTGGGTGCGCTTCATACACCTATGTATTCAGTGCATGATACTGTGGGTTTACCACAGTGGGTTTCCCCATTCGGACATCTCCGATTCAAAGGTTGCTTGCCACCTCATCGAAGCTTTTCGCAGGCTGCTACGTCCTTCATCGCCTAATTATGTCTAGGCATCCACCATATGCTCTTGTTCGTCTCGACGCAAAGCCAATACGTTTGCATTGTCTTTGCAATTGTTTAGATTCCGACGAAATTACATATTGTATCAATCTTGATATATATGAGTATTCATTTATCAATGAACATGTGCTGAGATCTGCTACTGGTGTTTCTCCGCACAGATCTACCCTTCTATCATATATAGAGCGAGTAGGTCTTTGTGGAGAAAATCGTTGTGCAAGGGATGAAAAAAGCCGCTTACAAGCGGCTAACGCGTATAAAAATGGGCGTTAGGCTATGCGCTTGTGTGATTACGAGTTAAATTCGTAGACTTTCTCATGATAATTGGCTAGTTTTACACAAATCTCCGGATAAAACTGTGGAAATCTGCTTCAAACTAGTGGTTTTTAGTGAAATTAACGTACTTTTCTTAGTGTGCCAGGCATTATACGCCTATTTAAATAATATGTCAAATCCCTTATAAACAGGTTAAAAACGCGTTGTGATATCACTATTGTTGCACTCGATATACTTACGCTCCCTATTCGACGGCGTTTGATACAAGGAAGTTATCGAATTTCGCACCAGCGTCGTTATCCCAGCTCAGTAGGCCAACCTTTTTTGCAGAGAATGCTTCATCGTGAGTGTAGGAAGCCCATCGATCACCATTTACTCGAATCTCCATGTCTGGCCCATTGACCATGACACGTAACTTCGCCCATATATCTGGTTCAATTAAGAAATTTGGGCTTTCGCGGTTATAGATTGTCTGGCACTTTCCGTTCTTACATTCCCATAACATAAACCGTGCTCCGTCAGCAACAGAAGGGTAAGAATCATTCGGATTCACCCAGAGTAACACCATCAAGTTATCATCGTCCTCCATATTAAACACCATACCGATCCCGTCTGATCCTTCTTGTGTGTATACGTCCGCGGAGAGCGAAAACTTACTCATTTCACCCATATATACTGAAGTGGAGCTAAACGTATCTTGGCTTGCTTCAACTAATGTCCCGCCAGCTACGGACCAATCATGCTCTCCAGAAGAGCCTGCAATCTCTAAATGCGAAAGATCGTCTGCTGTCCAATCAGCTGCATACTTCCCTAAATTAGAAAAGTCATATTCATACGCTGTTTCATCCAGGCAATTCGGAGTGCCGTCTCCATCATTGTCTAAATGGTATTCATCGTCACGTGCGCCAGGGAAAGAACTTTTATCGGTATCGTTGCACTCCTCAATAGCAGTATACCCGTCTCCATCCGAATCAGAACTTGCTACCTTGTCTTTTTTACCGCATCCAGAAACAATCAATACTCCTCCTATTAAGACACCAGTTAATATCAATAGTGGTTTTTTCATATCCCAATATTACTTATCTCGCCTTGTATTATATAGAAAGACGCTCGATTATACAATAAAAACAAATAAAAAAGGGCCACAGGTGACGAGTCCATGACCTCTCGCACTGCTGCTCTGGCTACTGCGTGACCTCGAAGTCCTCGAAGTCGATGCCCGCGTCGTTGTCCCACGACGCCACGCCGAGGTACCCGGCGGCGACTGCGCTGCCCGCGGTGTAGGTGAGGAACTCGGTGCCGTCGACGTTGAACGCGATGTCGGCGCCGGTGACCACGAGCTGCATGGTGAACCAGGTGTAGGGGTCCACCCACAGGTCCTCGCTGATCGCGCCCGCGACCGTGGTGCAGGACCCACCGTTGCAGGACCACAGCTCCACGCGCCCGCCGGAGTAGTACTCGTACTCGCCGATCGGGTCGACCCAGAACAGGACGTAGGAGTCCTGCAGGGCCTCGCTGCCGAACACGATGCCCGTGCCGTTGGCGCTGCTGCGGAAGTAGACGTCGACCGTGACCGTGTAGACCTCCAGCGTGCCGAAGCTCAGGCCGGTTCCGGAGAACGTGCCGTCGCTGTCCTCGTTGAGGACGCCACCGGTGACGGACCACACGCCCGCGCTGGTGTGCCCGGACAGGATGTCGGTCTGGTCGGCCAGGTCCATCAGGCACCAGTTGGCCGTGTACTCCGCACCTCCGTCGTCGAAGCCGTAGCTGTAGACCTCGGAGTCCTCGCAGTTGAGGTAGCCGTCGGAGTCGCTGTCCAGGTCCTCGCCCGGGTAGTCCGCGTCGCCGCTGCAGTCGTTGTCCTCTCCGTCGCAGAGTTCGTCCGCGCCGGGGTACGTGCCGCTGTAGCTGTCGTCGCAGTCCGTGCCGTCCTCCACGTAGGGGTCGGCCAGCATGCAGAGGCCCGTGGGGTCGTCGCCGTCGCCGAAGCCGTCGCCGTCCAGGTCCGGGTAGCGGATCTCGTCCTCGGTGAACTCCGTGGAGTCGTCCGCGTCGTCGACCAGCTCGTCGCAGTCGTTGTCCACGCCGTCGCCCACCCCGGCGGCC
>CAYFNF010000032.1:2378-3365 GCA_964344485.1 uncultured Gammaproteobacteria bacterium | reverse complement strand
ATCCATGAAGGCGCCGGTAAACACGGCGACCAGAAGGAACGGAACCGCCAACCCCCCCGAATAGATGCCGAGCAGGATTGCCCCCTGCTGAACGTCGGCCATGGTGGCGCTAAGCGTCAGGATGGCCCCGAGGATCGGGCCGATGCAGGGCGTCCAACCGAATGCGAAGGCGATCCCCAGAACGAACGCGCCAATGGGCGTCCCTCCCTTCAACGCACCCGCGTACCGCCAGTCGCGGGCGATCCAGCCGAACCGGAACACCCCCATCAGCATCAGGCCGAAAAGGATGACGACGGCACCGGCGACGATGTTGGCCTCGTAACGGTAGGACTGGAAGAACTGCCCGAGAGCCGTGGCGCTGGCGCCGAGGAGGATGAACACGGCGGTGAAGCCGAGAACAAAATTGAAACTCAGGCCAAGGGCGGCAAGCCGGATTCGGGCTTGGCGTTCTTCCGCCAATTCGTCCAGGGACCGGCCGGCAACGTAGGACACGTATCCGGGAACCAGGGGCAGGACACACGGCGACAGGAACGATACCAGTCCGGCCACGAAGGCGGATGCGATTCCGACCCCGGCGATTTCGGGCAGAAGCATCACATGCACCTCATGTGACGGGCGCCCTGGCAGGCGAGGTTGCGGAAGTTCCACAGGCTCTTGAGGTACGCAACAATATTGTCCGCGTCCCGATGGGAGATATGTTCCTTCCAAGGAATCATCCGGGGATTTCGCGGCGAGCCGTTGAGAATCAAGTCCGTCAACTGGCTGTCCGGATGGTGCCACGCGTGAGCGCTGCCATCAAGGGGCCCGTTCGCTCCCTCGGAGATTTGCTTCCATGTACTCCCACCGTCTTCGGAGCGCACGACACCCAAGTTTTCGCCCTCGTCCCGGTAGCCGCTGGAGAAGAGGATTAGGGGGTCATGAGGATGGACAACCAACTCCAGAAAGGCCTCCCGGCCCTTGGAAATCCGCTGGATTGTTTCATCAGGA
>CAYFNF010000032.1:0-2284 GCA_964344485.1 uncultured Gammaproteobacteria bacterium | reverse complement strand
CGTCCGAATTGACGACGATGCCATTCGCGCGTGGGACTTGATGGAGCAAGGAAGGGTCTTTGTCAGCCAAGGCGGAGGCCGATATGCTGAAGCCTAAGACCAGAGCCATTGCCCCGACCATTGCCGTTCGCGTGAAAAGCGGTTTCATGTGGTTCCCGAAGTTCGGTTTCATCGAGAGTCCGCCCGCAGCTCCTCGATGAGGGGCCGGATCCGTTGGTTGAAGCTGTTCCAGGAGAGCGCGCCGATGTGCTTGTAGGCGATACGGCCTTGGGCGTCGATCACGAAGGTCTCGGGCACGCCATAGACGCCCCAGTCGATGGCGACGCGGCCGCTGAGGTCGGCGCCGGTCCGGGTGTACGGATCACGCAGCGTGTCAAGCCACTCCGCCGCATCATCGGGCTTGTCCTTGTAGTTCAGTCCATGGATGGGGACGATCCCCTGTTGGGAAATCTCCATGAGCAACGGATGTTCCGCCCGGCATTCGACACACCAGGAAGCGAACACGTTGACCAGGGACACGTCACCCCGGAGGTCGCTACTGGAAAGCCCGAGACTACGCCCCTGAACCGGGGGAAGATCGAATTCCGGCACCGTCTCGCCGATCAAAGCCGATGGCAGTTCGCGGGGATTGAGGGTGAGCCCGATCGCGAATGCCACCGCGATGCCACCAAAGACCAGGAGCGGCACCAGGTACATATAACGACGCAGCTGCGGCTTCTCGTCTTCCAGCTTGTGGCTGCTTACCTGCGATACCGTATCGGTGGTCATTTATCGTCTCCCATGTCCGCCGTGCCCTGTCAGACCATGCATCGTGAAGTGCAGCACCAAACAGGCGATCATGGGAATCAACAGTCCCCACCCCCCCATGCTTCCCGATCGATGGTGACCACCGCGAAAAGCATGCCGATGGTCATGAATGCCATCAGCCACCCACCGGGACGGCTCAGCAAAAACGCCTTTATCCGGGCGGACCACCTTGAACCGCGGAAGGGGGTGGAGGCGTGGCGGATGCCGTCGAACCCGACCCGATCAACGCGGTGATTGGGGGAGGGAACATTCACTGTTCGATCGGTGGCTTCGAGCATCGCCACGCCTCCTTGGGGGGCTCCGTGATTATCGGTGGGCCGCCGAACCGGCGCCGGTGGGAACCTTGTTGCAGCAGTGCGGGTCGATGTTCATGGCGTCCGCCGCATTGCCTTCCGAGAAGTGGTTCCAGCCGCGCATGCGTTTCGCCAGGAACCCATCATCCAGCGGACAGCCCAATCCGGTGAGTGCGCTTTCGATGGTTGTGAGCTTGGTGGTGCGAAGATCATAGGTGACCTTCACGCGGTTCTTCTTCGCCGACGGCTTGACTTCCATGACGCCGTCCACGCCGGCCAGGCCATCCGCGACCTTCTTCTCGCATCCCCCGCACGACATTCCCGTCACGCGGACGGTCTTGGTCACGGGATAGGGGGCGTTCTTGTCCAGGGTCGCCATTTCAACTGTCCTCCAAATTGAGCGCGACGTCGTTTCCGTCCCGTCCGATGGAGCCATTGAAGCGGCTTTCCTTTACGGAAGTTTGTCGGGCAACCGGCTTTTGGTGACAGAGTTTGCCGAGGATGAGGTGTGACAAACTTTGTCACAATTTTGCCGTCGCCACGTTCAAGAGCCGTAAAGTCGGGAAGCGACTCCCTCGTCCTATGAGCCAAAGCACCTGGGTGCGTTCCCGAACACGAAGACCTTGTGCTTGCCAAGGAAAATGGGAGCCACCTTGGTATCCGTGTATTCCCCTCGACCTTGGATTTCCGCCAGCATCGCGGAGAACGCGTGCGTCGGGTCCACCCGTTGGCCACGCGGGAACGTGAACACGCGCATCGGGCGGTACTTCCATTCGACATCGGAAAGCGCGCCACGGCCGGCCAGATGGCTCCGGAGGCCGAAGAAATACTCGTCCTTGAGGCCTTTCTCGCAGAAAGCGACGTGATATTTCCGCCCCTGGGATATGCCCCTTTTCCAGCGGGCAATCACGCCGACAGGGTCGATCTCGCCAATAACGAAACGTGCCACCTCGTTAAAAAGATCAGGCATTGCCCCCTGCGCATCCGATTCCGGCACAAGCAACTTTCGATGACCGATTTCCACACTGCCATCGAGGAGGTCCCAGAAGTGCAGCATGAAGTCGGCCTTGGCGGGAAGAATGGAGCCATCCCGGCCCGTCTTGGCGCGAAACCGTGGAACGTTGAGGTGTCCCAGAAGCAAGAAATCGATGCCGACGGGCGATGCCTCGGGGCCAAAGAACTGT
>CAYFNF010000031.1:0-3415 GCA_964344485.1 uncultured Gammaproteobacteria bacterium | reverse complement strand
TAGTTGCCAAAGTTGAATGGCATCGTGGTGAATTGTATCCTCGTGTTGGATTCATAGTAACCAACATGCCGTGAACGCCAGAGAGTGTGGTCAAATTTTATAATAAGAGAGGAACTGCAGAGCAATGGATAAAGGAGGGCAAGTATGCAATCAAATGGACTCGCCTCTCCTGTCATGGATTCCAGCAGAATGCGGTTCGGCTCCAACTATTTGCATTGGCTTACAACCTTGCCAATTTCATGCGGACGTTGGCATTACCGGAAGAGATCAAGCACTGGTCATTGACGACCCTGCGTGAGAAGTTGGTCAAAATCGGTGCAAAAGTGGTCAGCGGTAGCCGGTATGTGACGTTCCAGATGGCAGAGGTGGCGATCACAAAACGATTGTTTGCCATGATTCTCAGCCGAATACGTCGATGGCGACTGCTACCAGCGTAGAGGGATGAGAAAGAAATGAGATGATGATCAGGATAGGTGCGTCTGAAATCAGGGAATCCGCCAGAAATCGATGCACAACGGTGCTGATTTAGCATAGTGACTGTCTCCGTAAGGGGTAAAGGTGTCTTTGGTTGCGGTTCAAGATGGATTTCGGAGACGATTTTGGTCAGAATAGAGGCTCACTGTGAGGTATCTGGGAAATGTCGATTATATTGCTTCCCATAGCGTGGCGTCATGCTATTTTGTGTTGAAATGATTATTTCTTAATTGCACTTGCAGGAGTTCGCATGAAACGAAAAATTCTGATAATCACTACACTTTTCTGTTTATCCACTATTTTATTCACGCGGAATTCGACTGCAGAGGATAGTCGTGAATTGGTCAAGCTTCCTGCAATGATGCAATCTCACATGCTCCAAAATATGAGAGATCATCTGCTGGCTCTGAGCGAAATCATGGCTGCTTTGGAAGAGGGAAACAAAGTCGAAGCTGTCAAGATTGCTGAGAGTCGGTTGGGCATGTCATCTATGGATAGTCATGGTGCATCCCATATGGCTCCATTCATGCCGACTGGCATGCGACAAGTTGGAACGGCCATGCATAAAGCTGCCAGCCATTTTGGTGTCGTTGTACAAGATGCTTCCTTGGAAGAAGCTGACAAAGAAGCTGGGATGATATTTGGGGCGTTACGAGAAATCACAGATGCCTGCAATGCTTGTCACGCAGGCTATCGTATTCGCTAAACATCTCGTTGTTTGCGCAATCAAACAACGATGCCAT
This sequence comes from uncultured Gammaproteobacteria bacterium, assembly GCA_964344485.1. GTDB lineage: Bacteria > Patescibacteriota > Patescibacteriia > UBA9570 > XYC2-FULL-38-9 > CAYFNF01. The sequence continues at coordinate 2,198 of CAYFNF010000031.1, read as the reverse complement.
CCAGGGTCACGACCCGTCCCTCTGGCAGGTATTCACAGATAATGCGCAGAGAAACGTGCCCATCCTGTACCGCAACAACCTGGGTACGGATCAGCCTCAGTTCCGGCTCCCAGCTGTCCAGGGCCTCGGCTACGGCGGCATAGGCCTCCACCAACCATCCCTTGTTAATTGTAAGCGCGGTTTTCACCCCAGGGTACAATTTTATTGAGGCATGAGTCATCATCACTGTCTGGAATCCAGATATGGAGGATGACAGTATGGAGAAGAAGCGAATCCAGGATCTTACTGACCGGCAGAGAAGCTGGCTGAAACATCTGAAAAAATGTTCTGCCTCTGGTATGAGCCGTCGTGGATATGCCAAAGCGCATAGCCTGAACTACAGCATATTTGAGAAGATGCGGCGTCAGCTTGGCCGGCATGGTGTCTGGAATGAGCCGGAACCTGATGCGACTCCTGCACCGATATTTCAGAAAGTGCCTGTTTCAGGCTCGGCATTACGGTCGAGTTCAGTTCGAGTGATCTGTCCGAATGGCGTTGAAGTTCAGATATCAGGAAGTCTGGATATTGCCGGTATAATAGACCGGGCGTCCCATAGGTGTCCCACTATCGGGACAAATCTGTCCCACCATGATGGTTGAATACTTGTGCGGGAGGTATATATGCCTGGCCCGTTAGTTGAGATGCGGTCCAAGCACTTTCTTCACAAACTTCCCGTCCTTATCAGCAGCGTTCACCATATCCATTATCTCCTGGTACGTCTGCTTTTTGATCCCCAGAGCGTCAGCGGTCTGAATAGCGAATCGGTAAGAGTCAAGCACATCAAAATTTGATATCTCATAGCCCCAGCCCTGACATAGCCAGTTCAAAGCCGCCATCGACACACCGTGTGCAAATTGAGGGTCAGTCTCCAACGTATCCTTGGCAGCCCGATTCAGTGTCACCGGATCACATGGACTCTTTTGCGCCAGCTGTAAGGCCAAATCCATAAAGCCCAATTTCCTAGCTGTGGCGAACCACTTGCCTTCTGAACCGGGTGTTGAGTCGATCAGGTCCATCAGGATTTCGGCCTTGTCCTTGGCTGGATATTTCTTGGCTACGGCTCGGAATGTATTGATACGGGTGTTGGATTGGTTGGTGTACATAGCATACTTTTGATACGCTTCTTCAACCTCACCAATAGAAATCAGAAGATTCTCACAATCACGGTCAATGTCACGTTCGTCATGCGGACTGCGACATTGATCAGCGTACTTCAGAGCCACATCGTGTTTGCCAAGAGCGGCCAGTGCCAAAAACCCATATCGCTGATGAGGCCAAAAGGTCGAGGGGTCATGTTTGATCAGGTCGACCAAGTCTTGATGCCGTTTGGCAGCAAGGAGAGAAGATAGACAGGCGACGACCCCATTATAGTAGTTCCCTGGTTTCCGTTCTTCCTGCCAATACAGGCGGACTCGAAATATAAAACTATCTGCCCACTGCGAGGCGATTTCAGGTGAACCGCAAAGTGTGCCCCAATGTTCACCCATCGTATCCAAGTAGCCATACCCATCAGCTTCATAAGCATCCCACAACCGCCTGAGCCATTTGTCACGTCGGTCATACTCAACATCGACTTTGGAAATCAGGATAGAAAGTTGTTCCAACGCATTGAACACTGCTGAGCCTATGGCTCCAGATGAGGAATCTACCTCCTCTATGGCAGGGACCAATTTTTCAATAAACAGGACCGCCCCCTCAGCAGCCAGCACCTTATCCTTTTTTGCTGCTTTCTTGATTTCGGACACAGCCTCCTTAATCCGCTTGATAGCAGGCTGTGACTGCCACCCGAAAGAGTTGCGACGGAAGCGAGGGACGAAAGTCCATTTATGAGACGTAGCAGTCATATTCTACCTCAGTACCTTTTACTCCAAAGCCGACTGTAGGCGAATACAGAGGTCCTCCAAATCCTGAGCCTCATATGTGACAGGTGCATGCTGGCCCCAAACCGGCTTTGGCCACGCCTTGTCAGATTTAAACCTCGCTATTACATGGATGTGGAGTTGTGGAACCATATTGCCTAAGGCTGCCACGTTGAGCTTGGTCGGTTGGAAAAGTGAGCGGAGTGCCTGGGACGCTCGTCGGATGTCTGCATAGACCAATGCGGTATTTGAACCACCACACTACCGACTCCATCAAAGACAAGCTGCATTTATGGTAGT
>CAYFNF010000030.1:0-3524 GCA_964344485.1 uncultured Gammaproteobacteria bacterium | reverse complement strand
CGTCACCGGCCTGTTCGACGAGCACGCCCGGCTGGATGGCAAGCCCCGCTGGATCAACAAGACCCCGACCTACGTGCACGCTCTGGACCTGCTGCTGGCCATGTTCCCCGACATGCGCTTCTTACACTGCGTGCGCGACGGCCGCGACGTGGCCTGCTCGGTGCTCACCCGGCCCTGGGGCCCCGGGCGCTTCGAGCAGACGGCGGGCTGGTGGCGCGCCCAGCTGCTGCCGGTGCTGGCCTTCGCCCGCGAACACCCCGACCGGGTAGTGACCCTGCGCTACGAGGACCTGGTGCGACATCCCGAGGTGGCGGTTCCGCGGGTGCTGGCCTGGATGGGCGAGGAGAACGAGCCCGACCTGGTTCTACGCTACCAGCAGCAGGCTGGCGCCCTGGACGCCACCCGCCTGGAGGGCTGGAAGCGCAGCCTGAGCGCCAGCCAGGTGGCCCGGTTCGAACGGGAGGCTGGCGACCTGCTGGAGCTGTTCGGCTACGAGCTGACTCAGCTACCTCGCGTACAACCCTCGCCAACGCGGGCACCGCTGCCCCAGCCTGTCGAGATCACCCCTGGCGAACACCCCCGTACCCAGCGCCTGTCCCTGTGCCTCATCGCCCGGGACGAAGAGCGCATGCTGACCGGCTGCCTGGCCTCTGTCCACGGTTTGGTCGACGAGATCATCCTGCTGGACACCGGCAGCACCGACCGCACCGTTGCCATCGCCGAGGCAGCCGGCGCTCGGGTGGAACACTTCACCTGGTGCGACGACTTCGCCGCCGCGCGCAACGCCTGCCTGGCCCACGCCACCGGCGACTGGGTGCTGGTGCTGGACGCCGACGAGCGGCTGGCGCCTGGCTCGGGCGCGCTGATCCGGGCGGCCATCGAGCGCGACGAGCTGGACTGCCTGGCCCTGTGCCTGCACCACGCCGCCACCCTGGACGCCCAGCCCCAGGCCGTGCTCGACGGCAGCCAGCGCCTGGGTGAGCCCCTGCTGCTGCCCCGCCTGCTGCGGCGCACACCGGATCTGCAATGGCGCCGACCGATCCATGAAGTGGTGGACAGCTGGATCGCCCAGCGCCTGGACCGCTGCGCATCCGTGAACGCGCACATCCTGCACTACGGCGCGGTGCCCGACTACCGCGAGCAGCGGGGCAAGAACGAACGCAACCGCCAGCTGCTGCAGCGCTGGTGCGCCGAGCACCCCGACGACTTCGGGGCCGCCGCCTACCTGGCCGGCGAGCTGATGGGCCTGGGCCAGACCGACCATGCCCAGGATCTGCTCGAGCGGACCTGGCGCGACCTCGAGCGCGCCGTGACCGAGCAGGGCTACCCCACTCAGCACGCCCGCCTGGTGCTGCTGCTGGTGCTGCTGCGCCTGCACCGCCAGGACTTCGCCGGAGCCATGGCCCTGCTGGACCGGGTGCAGGGCTGGGGCTGGCAGCACCCCGAGCTCCCCTTCCAGCGCGCCCAGCTGCTGGAGCTACAGCAGCTGCAGACCGAGCCGGGCGAGCTGCAGCTGGCCCAGCTGTGCCAGGCCGAGCTGGGCTACGCCCAGGCCCTGCAGCACCAGGGCCTGCCGCAGTTCTCCGAGGTCACCCCCGGGGCCACCGGCGCCCTGGCCCAGCTACGCCGCGGCGCGGTGCTGCTGCAGCTGGGCTTCTACGAGCAGGCCCGGGTCTGCTTCGACCAGGCCGGCCAGCCCCAGCTCCCCCAGGAGGCCGCCCTCGGCCTGGCCGAGTGCGCCATCGCCATCGGCGAACCCGAGGCCGCGCTGAAGCGCCTGGCCCCACTGCTGGAGCAGCACGCCGACCGCCCCGACGCAGCCCTGCTGGCCGCGGTGGCCCAGCGGCGGCTCCTGGGCCAGACCGAACGAGCCCGACAGCTGGCCGAACAGGCCGCCGCTCCCCACCCGCGGGGCTGGATGGCGCCCCACCGGGCGCGGATCCTGGACGCCTTCTCCCCCGAGCCCACCCGCGGCTACATCTTCATCGGCGGGGCTGGCCGCAGCGGCACCACCCTGCTGCGCGCCATGCTCGACGCCCACCCGGGCATCGCCTGCGGTCCCGAGACCAAGCTGGTGCACTTCGTCGAGGACATCCACGGCAAGGCCCATGCCATGCGCCAGACCCTGGAGCAGGCCGGCGTGCCCCAGCGGCGCGTCGAGCGCGCTCTGCGCGCCTTCATCGTCGAGTTCCTGGGCCGCCCCGACGGCTCGGGCGTGCGCATCGCCGAGAAGACCCCGCACAACGTGCTGCACATCGGCCTGCTGGCCCGGCTGTTCCCGGGCGCCCAGTTCATCCACGTGCTGCGCGACGGACGCGCCGTGGCCGCGTCACTGCAGCACCAGGGCTGGCGCGGCACCGACGGCCAGCCCCTGTGGTACTGCCAGGACGTCGAGGCCGGGGCCCGCTACTGGGACGCTGTGGTCCGCCGCGCCCTTTACGAGGCCGTGCCCGCCCTCGGCCGCTGCCTGCTGCTGCGCTACGAGGACCTGGTCCAGCACAGCGAGGCCAGCATGCGCCGGGTGCTCGCCTTCCTGGGCGCACCCTGGGACAGCCGCGTGCTGCAGCACCATCGCCAGGGCGTGCGCTTCGCTCCCGGCGAGAGCTCCACCCACCAGGCGAGCCAGCCGGTCTACACCCAGGCCCTGGAGCGCTGGCGCGGCGAGCTCGACCAGGCGCAGCTGCTCCAGATCCAGGAGCGAGCCGGGCCGCTGCTGGAGCAGCTCGGCTACCGATAGCGCTCACGCGCCACCGCGGGGGCAGCCCGCCGACCGAGGATCGCGGGGCGCGGGCCCTGCGTTGGTGGACCCAATCTGCACGAGTGGGATCCGGCCAGCCCCGTCCACGGCGGGCTCGTGAGAGTTTACACGTGGAACGCAAAACCCGTGTAAATCCCCTTTGTAATTTTCTTTTCTTTCTGCTTGCCATTCTCCTCACCGCTGCTAACCTGACCTCGTTCGACGTCGCCGATGGCTGGCGACGAGCTGAACGCACATCCCTGGAGGACCATCCCGATGTCAAAGTACTACCGCCTGATGGGCATGAAGCTGCTCGGCGCCAGCCAGTCCAGCGAGCGCGACCAGATCCTCGATGCAGGCGCCCACACCACTCTCGAGGCCCAGTTCCGCATCGTCAACGCCGGCTCCACCGGCTCGGTGCAGCTGCAGCACTCGGCCACCGGCGAACCGGGCGCATGGGTCGACCTGGGCAGCGCCATCGCGCTGAACGCCACCACCAACACCCACGTCACCCACTCCAGCTTCCTGCGCTTCGTCCGCTGGACCACCGACGCCGCCACGGCGGGCAGCCCCATCGGCCTCATCGACGTGATCGCCAAGGACTGACGGCAGGCGAGTCAACCCTCGACCTTCCCTTCCCACACGGAACAGGAGACCATCATGAAGACCCTGCCCTTCCGCCTGCTGGACATGAGCCAGCTCGACGGCAGCTCCGCCTCCCAGCGCGACCAGATCGTCGATGCCGGCGTCTACAAGACCCTGGAGCTGCACGTCCGCGTCATCGAGG
>CAYFNF010000029.1:0-3689 GCA_964344485.1 uncultured Gammaproteobacteria bacterium | reverse complement strand
CCACCAAGGTCTCGGACGCCCCGAGCCAGCTTGAGGCCACAGGCTACGGCCGACGACCCGAACCACATCGACGTACAAGCCCTTTCAAACACGCCAACGATGCGAATCTTCGACGACTCGCCGGGTGCTCGCCACCCGAGCGACCTAACGCATAGCGCAAAGGAACGGCCGAGCAGGGAGACGGGGAGCCTCCACGGCCCGGGCGGCCGTTTCTTTGCGCCGTTGAACGTGCCCTTCGCCACCGAGCTTCAAGCTATGCGGAGAAAGGCTCCGGGCCCCCGGCTGGTCAGGCCGCCAGTGCTCGCACCAGGTGCAGTCGAAGCGCTGATCCATACCCTCCAAGGCTCATCGGCTGCTCCCCATGGCAGCCAGTGAGGTCCAGGATCGCCCCTGAAGGCTCCTCCCTTCGCAGCTGTCCCCTTCCATCGGCGATGGACGTTCGGGTGTCGGAGGCCCCGGCTCGATGATGACTCACGGAGGCCCCCTGGATGCACGGACCACCCCACCGCCGAAGAAGAAGACGCGGTGGGTCTGCCTGCTTCCGCAGATCGGGCAGCGACCCGGACGCGCACGATGTCTCTGGCGGGCCCTACGGTCTCGCTCGACGATGCCCTGTACCTGGCCTTCATCCTCGGTGCTGCCAGCTGCGGCTTCGACCAGCTCCCGCGCCTGCTGCAAGACAAGCTTGACGTTCCCAGGCGCGTACAGACCGTAGTAGCGTACCTTTCGGAAACCAGCGGGCAGTACGTGGAGCAGGAAGCGTCGCACGAACTCCACCCCATCCAACACGCGAGGGCCCTGGCGAGTCGCGATGGTCACAGTCCTGTCGCTGATCGCGAGGATTCGCCCATCCCCGATCGCCACGCTCTTCACGTACCGCGCCAGGTAGCCCACCGCGTGCTCGACCGGCCTGCCCGCAGGCGCCGCGACGTGCACCACCCACCGGTCGTGCTTTCTCGACAACGACCGCGTGGCTGAACGAAAGCTCCGCTCGGCGGCCTCGGGCTCACCGGCCAGCTCGAGCTCGCCGCGCTCGAAGGCATGGATGAGTTTCTCCATGAACCGACCCCGGAACATCGCTCCCATGACCTTCCGCTCGAACAGCCACTTCTGGCTGGTCTCCACCCAGCGCTCGCCTTCTTCCTGCAAGCCACCGGTCGTCACCAGGCAGTGCAGGTGCGGGTGATAGCCCACGTCCGTCTTCCACGTGTGCAGCACACAGAGCACGCCGAGCCGGGCCGACAGCTGTTGCTCTGCCAGATCGCGCAGAACGCTGGCAGCAACACGAAACAGCAGCGAGTAGACCACATGCTGGTTGCGCAGCGCGATCCCGCGGAGCGCCGCTGGCAGCGTGAACACCACCTGGAAGTGCGGCACAGGAAGCATCCGGTCCTTGCGAGCGGCCAGCCACGCCGCCGTCGCGCCACCCTGGCACTGGGGACAGTGACGGTCAAGGCACGAGTTGTACATCGGCAGCTTCGAGCTGCAGTCCTGGCACACGAACAGGTGCGCACCAGCGCCAGCTGTCCGGCAGGACAGCAGACGGCGGAGCACACGCCTCTGCCGCTGGCTGGGCCTGTGGCGAGCCAGATAGGCCTCCGCATGGCGCTCCAGCGCTTGGAGCACCAGGGACCGGGGACCGCTCACACCAGGCCCGGCCCGGCAACACCGGGCCGGCACGGACACCGGCGGCTACAGCATCTCGAGGGGCGACGGCGTCGCCCGGATCAGAGCTGGACGAACCATCGTGTACCGCGTCGTGGTCTCCGGGCTGTCGTGGCCGAGCAGCACCTGAACCACGCGAAGGTCCACGCCGGCTTCCAACAGCCAAGTAGCGTAGGTGCGACGAAGATCGTGATGGGTCACGTTACGCGTCAAGCCCGCGCGCTTGGTCAGTGTCTTCAGCCGCGAGTGGGCACCGGAGATGGTCACCGGGCTGGACTGCCAACGATTCACGGGGTCCACCACGAACGGAGCGATCATCCGCTGCGCTGGGAAGAGCCACGGACCGCCAGGGCGCTCGACCTGCCAGTAGCGACGCAGCAGACGAAGGTGACGATCGCCCAGATTGACCCACCGCTGCTTGCCACCCTTGCCGTTGCGCACGTGGATGGTGTGGGAGCCTGCGTCGATGTCCTCGACTCGCAGGTTGCACAGCTCGCTCAGCCGCAGACCCGTTGCCAGCGCGGTCGCAAGGAACGTGTAGAGGTACGGCTTGGGCCTCGCCGCCTCCAGCAGCGTACGAGCCTCGTCACGCGTGAGCGGACGCCGCACAGGAGCGCGGGGGACACGGGGACGCGGCACGTCCTCCATCACCTCGGGGCGGCGCAGCGTGAACAGGTACAGGAAGCGCAGCGCGGCGTGGTAGACCACAAGTGTCGAGGCCTTGCGCCCCAGTTCCTTCAGCAGCAGCAGGAACCCGCGCACCTCATGCTCGCCGAGACGGGCCGGCGAGACACCGTAGTGGCGGGCGTAGACGGCGACGCAGTTGATGTACTGCTCGCGCGTGCGTTCTGAGAGGTTGCGAAGACGCATGTCTTCTTCCATCCTCTTCCGCAGCGGTGTCATGTTCTCTCCTTCGAGACCCGAGGTTGAAATTGGATTGGGTCTCGAGGACAGAGTTCGTGACGTCGCTCCGTTCGTCTATGGCTTTCTTGAGCAGGACCACTGGCGTGGACACACAGCCCTCCTCGTCAGCCGATGACGTCGCCAGCCTGCTCCTGCTGCCCCGAAGGGGCTTCGTTCAACGTCTTGGGCTTCTGCCGCGGGCGCGCGTAGCGCGACCGTCGGTCAGGAAGCCCTTGTTAGAACCCGGCCGGCGGCGCCTCTTGAGCTAGCCGGGGGCATTCGGCGTAAGGGCGTCCATGCTTGATGTTATGGTGAGGGACATGGAGGAACGACCCTTGGTGCCAGTCATCACGCCAGGCCTCAGCGATTCCGAAAGGAAGCAGCAGTTCAGCCTTGCATTTCTTCATGCGATCACGACGGTTGCTGGCGCGAAAATGAACAGAACCGAGGTTGATGACGACAGCATCGACGTAACCGTACAGGCGAGGGGCTTTCTTGGCGGGCGCTACTCCCCAATGATCCAGATGCAGCTGAAGTGCAGCAGTTCGCTCTCGACCTCGAACGGCGTGCTTCGGATTTCGTTGAAGAAGAAGAACTACGACGATCTCCGTCACGAGCGTGTTGCTGCTCCGAGACTTTTGGTAGTGGTTCTGGTACCGAAGGAGGTCGACTCCTGGCTCCAGGTGACTCCAGATTCGCTGACCTTGCGGCGGACTGGTTTCTGGCATTCGCTGAGGGGATATGGAGAAAGTCCGAATACGACCAAGGTGACGGTTGAGATTCCTACCTCGCAGCACCTTACGCCTGACGCGCTTGTAACGCTGCTGACGCGAGCGGGGAGTCAATCCAGGATCTTCTTGCGCGCGTTCTTACGGCGAGGTTCGCTCTTTATCTGGGGGGCCGTGGCTGGATGCGGGTTGATGTTCGTAGTGACGCCTTCAGTGTGTGGTCGCAGGAAGTGCGCGGACGTCACGAGGAAGTGTTCTTGCCAGTCTCTGCTGACTTTGACGACTATCCGCGCAGGGTGCTTGAACTGCTTGAGGTGGTTTCTGCCGCAGAAGGACGATCGATAGAGTCCACTCTCTTTGACATTGACAACGTTGACTCCGATGTCCTTCGTA
>CAYFNF010000028.1:0-3888 GCA_964344485.1 uncultured Gammaproteobacteria bacterium | reverse complement strand
CTTTCCGTCTTGTGCTGTGGCTCATCACCTGAAGTGAAGTGAAGTGAAGTGAAGACCATCCTCTGTTCAGAGGTTAGGTATCGCACAAGATACGGAAATACTCCGGGCCAAAAAGACTTTGTGGATCGGTATGTGGGCGCAACTTCTCCCCAATTGCAAAAACCAAGTCCCCTTTTGTCTTCCTGCTGACTTTAGTGCGTCGGGGTTGACCTCCTACCACCATGTGGCGCAGCACTTCTTGCAGCTGTTTCTTGGTCAGCAGATGGAGCCTTGACATGATGGTCTGCGCCTCGCTGGTGCACGACATGTCGAATAGAAGGTTAGACGGTTGGATCTCGACATCGTCAATGAACTCCACATGGTGGCACACCTCCCGCTCAGCAACTTCCAGGAACCTTGCTCTTCCTGGCGTGTATCGGCCTCCGTGTTCCTCGAAGTACTTACAGACCAAGGTCGATCTGTAGCATCCGTCTGTAGATGAAATAGGTAGGGCTGGTTCGATTCCCAATTTCACCTCATCTCGCACTGTCGACAGATCCATACCGCGCGACAGACTTGTACAGAGGTCACTCCAGATGGATCGTTGTTGCGCCAGCCAGAACCAGGATGCATCACACTTGTCAACACCAGGTAGGGACAGTGCGTTAATGTCTCGTCCTACCACGTCCATCCATCTCAACGCAACCCCCTTCTTCCTGGTGCCAGGGAACCAGGAGAACAGAATCTGCTGTGGTGGGCGCCACGGGTCCATTCTGGCAATGTGACCAAGGAGGCGGAGCCGGTGGGCCGGAAGGATCTCCCTGGGGAGGCGTGGGCGGTGTGTGGATCCGCTGGACATGCGCCGTAGGAGGACGACGTTGGAAGCTCTCTCCTCTCTCTGTTGAAAGCGGGAGGTGCCAAGCATCAGGCGGATGCATGACATGAAGAACACATCCAAGGCACGGTTGTCTTCGACGGTGGGTGCCCAGCACTCCGCACCGTAGTACAGACACCCCAATACAGCCGCTTCAAACACAAGCTTCTTCGTCTTAAGGGTGACGCTCCGGTTCTGGAAGACTGGGACACGGAGGCTGTTAAAGAGGCGGCCAGCGCGTTGGATCCGACCATGGATCGCGTGTCTCCATTTGCCATCTTCGTGGAGCACAACCCCGAGGTACTTGAATGAGGTAACAGCTTTCACCACCGACCCACACCTCATGACGAGAGGCTGCGCGCGTTCGCCACCCACTCCCAAAACTTCGGTTTTTGTCCAGGAGACCGTCAAACCCCAATCCGCCGCTGTGTCTGCATACAGTTGCGTGAGCCGGATTGCTTCCCTTCTGGACGTGGCGATGATGGCCAGATCGTCCGCAAACATGCATTCGCTCACCCGCACCAGGAATGCCATCGCCTCCTCCTGTCGCCGATGTGCCCCAAACGGTAACCGTCCCCCCGGCTTGCTCCATAGTGCCACTCCAGGGTCCCCACCTCTCCCTTCCCTGCAGCGTTGTTTCCAGTCGACGACAACAGCGTTGGCGTACAGGATGAATAGGAGCGGCGCCAGGACACACCCTTGACGGAGGCCGTTGTTAACGTCCACAGGTGATGTCCGTTTGTTCCCAACGCGCACCCGAACTTGCATGCCCTCGTGTAGACTTTTGATCAGGTCGATCAATCTGTCTGGGACACCGAGTTGGTGGAGGACCTCCCACATGCGTTTCCGAGGGACTGAGTCGTACGCCTTGCGGAGATCGATGAACACGATGTGAATCGGTATGGAGTATTCCTTTGCCCTCTCCGCGAGTTGTGCGGTCGTGAACACCATATCGGAACAGCTCCTACCTCTCCTGAAGCCGCACTGGGACTCCGGGAGAACCCGTTCTGCGAGGTGGCGGAGGCGGTGGTTGAGAAGGCGTGCAAATGCCTTTCCGGCTACTGCGAGGAGGGAGATCCCGCGCCAGTTGTCGCAGCTTGTGAGGTCGCCTTTCTTTGGGAGCGGAATCATCTCGGCATCCCTCCATTGTGTCGGAACCCTCCCTTCTTCCCACACCCGTAGGAAGACACCATGGAGCCATTCAACACCAAGTTCGTCGAGGGCCTTGTATGCCTCCGGGGATATGCCATCGTCTCCGGATGCCGTGCCACACCGCAGTTCTCCCAAGACGTGACGGACCTCCTCTGTTGTCGGCGGTTGGTCAAGGCCAAGGTCAGGATCGGGTTGTACCTCTGGGAGATTGTCTGCTATGCCCTCCTTTGATTTGCTGGGGACGTTCAGAACGTTCTCGGTATGCTCCCTCCACCGTTCTAGCACCTGGTCTCCCTTGCACTTCTCACCCTCCATGGTGCAAACCTTCTCAACTGGTGGTGGTCTGCGTGGCCTCATTTCTGACAGTAGGCCAGTCACTTCCCTCCATGGGTTCCTCCTCCTCCATGTCGCCTCCTTGGCTTCTTCCGCCTTCTGTTGGAGATACTCCTCCCGTGCACGGCGTGTCGCCTGGACCACCCTCCTCTTGCACTGTCGGTACTGCTGGATGGCATCTGCTGGAGCATGTTCGTTGAGTGTTGCCTTCCATGCAAGGTCCTTCTCCACCACCAGTGGGAGGAGTGTGTGCTTGGCAGCCTCAAACCACCCCTTGGTCCGTCGTCGAGGGACGTCGAGCTCTTCTCCTCCGTGTGTGATTGCGTCGTTCAGCTTCGACAACATATCGGATGCTGTGGTGCTATCGTCCGGGAGGTCCGCCAAGTGTTTCTGAACTTCGGCGAGATACTCCAGTCGGAGGCGTGGGTCTTGGATCGCCTCTGTGGGGAAGCTGCGATGGTGGTTTCGTGGTGGGCACCGCTTGATGCGTCTGGCACGTGCGCCGTCGGTGGGACAGCAGAACCTCGCACGCACGAGGGAGTGGTCGGAATCTCCGGAGTTCGCTCCACGCATGGAGCGGCTGTTGTGGCAGAAGTGGCGTTGGTCTTGGCGTACCAAGACATGGTCGATGCAGTGCCATCTGCGTGTGCCTGGGTTGCACCATGTGTACCGTTGAGAGAGACTTCTTGACTTCTTCCAGGACGCACTGACTGTGAGTCCTTCCAATGCACAGAAATCAAGTAAGCGAACCCCGGCCGAGTTTGCCTCCCCACACCCGTAGGGCCCCCTGACCTTTCTGTCCGCAACGAAACAGTCTTCGGAACCGCCTCCAACTCTCGCGTTGAAGTCACCAGCGACAACCAGCACATCTTGATCGCCGGCCTTGCGGATGACGGCGGACAAGTCCGAATAGAACTCGTCAATCTCGCTTCGAGGAGCGACGGAGGTGGGAGCATAGACACATATGACAATCACACGCAAGTCTGGAAGGTCTCCCTTCCTTGGCAGGTGAATTGGGATCCCAAGAACACGTGGACTGCGTCGCCAGATCTCTGCTCCTCCAGCATGCCATGCTTCGGTCAGGTCCGAGTTCAAAGCAATGGCCACACTGTGAGACGATACATCCGTCTTGCCTTCATAGACGAACGTCCGTGCCTCTCCATCAGAGGACTTAATAGCCACCCAACCAGAGCCACCCCACCTGGTCTCCTGGAGACATGCTACCCCAATTCCAAGACGACCAAGTTCGTCAACGAGTTGTTCCGGCTTGGCTTCCGGAAGAAGTGTGCGCACATTCCATGATCCAAGTCCAATCATGTGCTTCCGACCAGGGACAACGCCACCATTTCCAACCCCAGCGGACATCCCAACCACCGCTTGTGGCGAATGGGGATCAGCAGACAAAGACAGGCAGCGGGGCAAAGCGCAGCCTGGTGATACGCCGTCCAGACCCAAAGAAGCCAAAGGCCCTTTGAGTCACCCTTCAGAAGGATGTTCAGAGTTGAGTAAGAGTAAGAGTAAGAGTAAGAGTAATCCTTCGCCGTAACGGC
>CAYFNF010000027.1:0-4090 GCA_964344485.1 uncultured Gammaproteobacteria bacterium | reverse complement strand
GGGTGGAGATGGGGGAGAGTGGGGTGTTATCTCTCATAATCTATGTGGCGTTCTACCCCATCCATCCGGCCGTGAGGTGGATGCCCTTCTACCTGAATCATAGTTGTTGCCTGTTTGCTGCCACTGCTGTCTCTGTGTGTCTACTCTCTAGATTGATCTTTCGTTTCTCTCCACCGTTTCGGTCTTTCGAATGCTTGTTGAGGGGAGGGAGAGTGGAACGCCCCATCCGACATCACTTGCTCTTGGATACGCTTCCCTCCGCCGTTTCGAGTGCTGGTGGGTTTGCGGGGGTAGTGCGTGCACTGCGTGGTGGGATGGAGGATGGGGACACTTGGACACGATCCCCTCCACCGTTTCGAATGCTGGGGTGGCTGGTGGGTTTGGGGGGGGTGGAGGATGGGGGTGAGTGGGGTGTTATCTCTTATATTCTAAGTGGCGTTCTACCCCATCCGGCCGTGAGGTGAATGTTGGATTCCTGTACCACCGTTGCTGCTTGCTGTTGCCGTCCCTGCCATGTGCCGCTGAGTTGACGTTTCTCCGCCATGTCGAATGTGGGCCATTGCGGGGTGAGAGACCTGGTGCGCTGGTGGAGGGTCCTGCCCATCACTTGCTCATGCACACTGCCCTCCGCCGTTTCGAATGCTGGTGGGTTTGGGGTGGAGTGGAGCGTGGAGATGGGGGAGAGTGGGGTGTTATCTCTTACATTCTATGTGGCGTTGTACCCCATCCCGCGTTGAGGGGGTGGTGGGATGGCCGTTTCGAATGCTGATGGTGCTAATCACATCTGAACGATCTGATCTGTGGTGCTGATGGGCAAAGGGGTGTGTAGGGGTACCCCATCGGAGTTTGGAGGCGCGCTAGCCCTCCAATTGGACTGCTCATGTCGTGCCGTTGCGGGTGTGATTCGCTTGCTGACGTTGCTGGGCCTGTCGCATAGGTTGGGTTGCGACCGTTGCGCCTGACCCGTTTTCGCCCATCTGCCCAAGGTAGTACCCTTGCACTTTCGCCGATTTCGCGCCGTTCTTTCGATTCTGATCCGCATGTGCAACGACTGTGTTTGTCATGCCGTGTGCGTGTGTGGTCTTGGGCTGGATGCTGCCGATGCTTGATGCCTTCGCTGCCTCTTAACCTCGAAGGCTTGTGAGTTGTGAGGCTGGATTGCCCATCGGAGTTTGGAGTTGCGCTCGCCTTCCAATTGGACCGCCCATGCCGTGCATGGTTGGCTTGCTGGCGTTGCTTCTGTGCCGCACCGTTGGGCCTGTCGCATAGGTTGGGTTGCGATTGTTGCATTTCACCCGTTGTTGTCCATCTGGCCAAGGTAATACCCTTGCACTTTGCCGATTTCGTGCCGTTCTTTCGATTTCTGATCCGCGCCGATTGCGCGCTGCCCTCCGCCGTTTCGAAATGCTGGTGGGTTTGGGGGGGTGGTGTGTGGGTGTGCTGGCCCACTGCTGAGTGTCTCTGATGTTCTATGTGGCGTTCTACCCCATCCGACCGTGCACGTGCCGTCAGTTGCCCGTCCTGCTCTGTGTCCGTCAGTTGCCCCTCCTGTTCTGACGGCCCCCTCTCCCCTACCTGTTCCACACTCTCCGAATCGGTGTCCTGCCGGTTGGGTGGGAGCCGATGGGGGGGAACGCCACATGGAATATAAGAGAGATACCCCACTCTCCCCCATCCTCCGCTGGGGATTCCTCTGCCTCACCACTCGGTGCCGAGTTGTCCTCCTTGTCGCCCTTCTGTGAGCCGCTGTTGCCCCCTCTCACACGACCGGGAAACTGCTGGTTGGCAATGGGGTAGAACGCCACATAGATTATAGGAGATACCACCCCACTCTCCCCCATTCCCCCTCTATCCCTGTCCCTCTTCGTTCGTACCGTTCCGACTTCTTCGTGAATCGATCATCAGGAGAGGAGGCAAAGCGTGAGTTCATCCCAACGCCTTGGATTACCATACACCTCTCTGTCAGCGTGGTGGCGGGAAGCACGAGCTTGGATTGCTGCCATTGTTGGCGTCCCGGCCACCGGCTACTTGATATACGACAGGTGGAAGCAATCGCTCTGGTATGCAGAGGACGCGTTCAAAGATGGCCTGAAGAAGCCAGTGCTGGACCGCGTCGACTTGGATGAGGCCAGTGTCCTGACGTCCCTTCCGGGAGAAGGTGAGGTGGATCAACAGGGTGACGGGAGGTTGCCAGTGCCAAAGGAGATGAAGGGCTGGATGAGGCCCTCATCGGGTTCCATCCTGGCAGTACACGGGCCAAGCGGTTGCGGGAAGACAACGGCAGCCTGCATTGAGGCGTGCAAGCTTTGGGACCAGCGTAACGGCAAGGGGGCTCCCATTATCATCATCAGACTGAAGGGTGCTGACAGTGACGATGGGGTCAAGGGCTGCATTCGTTCTGCGTTTGGCGCCGACGATGTTCCCCTGAACAATGTCTTTCCTGCGATGGAGAAGACACTCAAGTGGCTGTGTGATAGTGAGAGGGAGGAATGGCGGGGATTTCGGCCATTGGTTGTCGTCGACGACTTCCATAGAGGGCATGAGGATGCCAGGAATGCAATGAAGTCGTTGATGGAGCTTGTGAAGATGGGTGGTCGCCGCAGCAAGGGTGTGGCGTTCCTGCTGATGAGCTCCAAGGGCAATCTGTCTGAGATGGCCCGAGGCTACTCTGGCTTCAACAAGGCGTTCATCCACACAGTCTACTACCCTTTCAGCTTCACGAGGGAGCGGCTTGTACGATGGGCCAAGACGTTTGCGGCTGGGAGCACCGCAAAGGAAGCTGCGGTGGAGAAGGCCAGTGGGGAAGCTGCGGTGGAGAAGGCCGGTGAGGGAGCTGTGGAGCACGCTGTCGACCACTTGGCACCAAGCCTGGTGATGATCAAGCGGGCGGTGGTAGAGGGCTCTCTTGACCAGGAACTTGAAGATGAGAAGGACCTGGTCAAGCGGTTCTTCTCAAACTTGGAAGCAAGGATGGATATGGACAAAGGAAACAGCAACAGAGTGCTACCGAAGACAGTGGTGGCGGCGTTTGAGACCTTGGACGCCCTCACGAAGGGGGACCTGTGGTCACAGAGCAAGAAGGGAGAAGAGCGCCAACTACGTGATCCAGCCAGCACAATTGAGCTGGCGAAAGACTCAGAAGTGCAGTTTGAAGGCTTCGGAGCATGGGACACTGCATGGACGTTACTGATGGATGACAATCTGGTCTCGTGGATGCGCATGAATGATACTGTGTCTCTCTACTGCAACTTAGTGAAGTTTGCCTATGAAGAATTGAAGGAGACAGAGCGGCTAGTGGAATTGCTCAAAAGAGCAAAGCTGGAAGCAGGGCTCGGTGCGTGAGTTGTTTCGTCTGATCGGTTCGTTTGTTTGTCTTCGTCTGTCTTGAATACTGATCTGCTCTGAAGATACCAGATTGACAATAAGAGCACAAGACACACACACGATGCAAGCCAACAACTTTCAAAGTGGGTCCTCCTTCCCATCCCTATCAACGTCGCCACCATTCTCACCAACTCTTTCATCATACTGCTCCCAAGTTTCCCAGTCATCGAATGCTACCTTGTATCGACGCAACGCTTTTCCCTGATCCACCTGCTGATACTCATGAAGGAGCCTCCGATTCTGAAACACGAAGAGCAGCTTGTCCAGCTGGGAGGGCTGCAGACGGTTGCGCCGCTTGGTGTGGATGAATCCGGCGGAGGAGAAGTTCCGTTCGCACGGTGATGACGAGCACGTCTGGGAGAGTACCCGCATGGCCAGCTTCCTGAGATTGGGAGCAGATCCACCACAGGCCGCCCACCACTCGGCAGGTGGGACCGAGCTGATCGTCTCTTTGGCAAAGACATTCGAAAACGTCCCGGTCTGGCCAAGATAGGACTGCAGTTCGACTTGCATCTTCCGCAGGGTCTCCTCGTCTCCACTGGCAAACGACTCCATCACATTGAAGAGATCGTTGGAAGCAGCCTCGGAAGCCATCGGATCGCAGAACAGAAACTCTGTTGGAGGAAGGAATAGGAGGTGTGAACACATCAACGCCAGTGGCACGATACCTGGATCCAGGCAGTAGCCAGCTCCATGGAGTGGGTTG
>CAYFNF010000026.1:0-4128 GCA_964344485.1 uncultured Gammaproteobacteria bacterium | reverse complement strand
TCCAGTTTTATGCTGAGTCCAGGGTTATGGTGAGCTGTAGAGGTTCTTTCCCATAGAACCACAGCTTTCCAGCGCTCTACTTCGCATAACCACGGGTCCGTAGCATCTCGAGAACTCTGTCCGGGGGCCGGAAGCTCCCCTTCTTGAGGCTCGGCGGGACCACCGCTCCAAGCGTCTCGAGCTTCTCTGCTGGGTCGGACTGCAGGTAGACCTCGGTAGTCTCGACGCTCGTGTGGCCGAGCCACAGCGCCACCTTCCGAATGTCCCGCGTCGCGCGGAGGGTGTTCATCGCGCAGGTGTGCCGCAGGACGTGGGGTGAGACCTGCTTGTTGGCCAACGAGGGGCACTTGGTCGTGGCCGCGACGACATGCTTCCGCAAGATGTACCTGGCCCCCGAGCGAGTGAGCGCCTCTCCACGAGCGTTGACGAACAGCTCCGGAGCGCGGACATCTCCTCGGACCGCCAGCCAGGCCCGAAGAGCGTCGGCGACACCCTTCCACAGCGTGAGCACGCGCTCTCGTCGGCCTTTGCCAAGAACCTCGATGTCGACGTACCGATCGCGGAACGTGAGCCGTTCGACGCGAAGCGTGACGAGCTCGGAGACGCGCAACCCGCCCGTGACCGCGAGCAGGAGCAGTGCGCGATCTCTGGTTCCGATGCGGGTCTCGGGCTCCGGGGCGTCGAGCAGGGCACGGACCTCGTCCTCCTCGAGGAATCCAACGGCGCGAACGTCGACACGCTGCTTGGGGATCGCGAGGACTCGGTGGATCTGAGCGAGGCTGGCCGGCAACCGGTATTGCATGAAGCGCATGAACGACTTGATGGCCGCCAGCCTCGCATTGCGCGTTCTACCGCTGTTCTTTCGGACCGTCTGGATGTGCGCGAGGAAGTCGAGGACGAGCGGCGCATCGAGGTGCTCGAACTCCAGATCGGCAGGCGCGACGCCCAGACGCTCATCCATGAACTCGAACAACAGCTTGAAGGTGATCGCATAGCTGTCGATGGTGTTCTGGCTGGCGCACTGGTCCCTCGGAAGCCGTTCCATGAACCAGGTGCTGATGTGCGGCGCGAGCGGCGTCATCGAACACCTCCGAGGAACTGGGCCTCACAGGAGTCGGCTACATCTCGCAGCATGGACGGCGTCGTGTGCAGGTACCAGAACGTGCTCGCGATGGTGCCGTGCCCAAGGTAGGTCGACAGAGCCAGCACATGGCGGTCGATGGAGGCCGGGTCGGTAGGACATGCCTCGAGCGCTCGCACCGCGAACGTGTGGCGGAAATCATGCAAGCAGGGGGTGGGACGACGGTGCTCGCGGGTGAGGTCAGCCTTTCGCAGCCCCAACGCCCTGGCGATCTCGTCGAAGGTGTCGAAGATGCCGCTCCGAGGAAGCGCTGTGCCTTTGGTCGTGACGAAGAATGGGTCGGAGGGCTCGGCAACGGCACGCCACCTGGATCGGTAGGCGGCGAGAGCGGCGGCCGTGGTGGGGTGCACAGGCAGCCACCTGGACTTCTTGAACTTGGTCTTGTGGATGAACAGCGACCCCTCGGCAACATCACGCATCTTCAATCGACGCGCCTCGCCGATGCGTACTCCGGTGGCGGCGAGCAACCCGAAGAGGGTGCGGTAGGTGTCCGGCCTGGAGCTGCCGATAGGGTTCAGGGCGCTGGTGGCGTCGAGGATCTGCGTGACCTCATCGTCGGTGAAGATGTGCGGCAACCGGACGAGGCGCTGTCGTGGGAACACATCCACATCGGGTACCTCGTGGGCGTCGTCGTCGACTCTCAGATGGCGAGCGAACACCGCCAGGTCGCGCAGTCGAGTATGGCGCTCACCAGGGGAGCTGGCCGTCGCCGCCCACGCGATCGCGGTGGCGGAGCGCACATGAATGTCGCCTCTGGCCTCGGCGAACTCGACGAAGCGACGAAGACGCGACTCCGTGGCCCGAAGGTCGAAACCAGCTGCACGCCGGACGGCGAGGTAGCTGTCGACGAGCGACCTCATCTTGCACCTCCTTCCGGCCAAGGCCGCGCTACCGTCGTGAGCAATCCTTCGTCGACCTTCGCGTAGATGAGTGTCGTCTCGATGTTCTGATGCCGCAGTAGGGCGCTGATCGCCGGTAGCGGCACGCCCTCGTCGAGGAGAGCTGTCGCAACGCCATGGCGGAGCAAGTGCGCTCCAGTTCGCTCGTCGAAGCCCGCCCTGCGCTGTGCCCGGATCGTTGCCTTCACGACGCCCCCCGAGGTCAGCCGTCCCATGGGGGCCGGCAGTCGCAGGAACACGTGGGGCTCATCGGTGGCTGGACGGACCGCAAGCCAGTCGAGGATCGCATCACCGACGTCTTGCGGCAGCGGGAGTCGGACCGCTCGCCGCCCCTTCCCGGCGACCTTGATCATGGCCCCTGTCCAGTCGATGTCCTCCAGTTGGAGTCGGGAGACATCCCCTGCGCGTAGCCCGAGGCGTGCCATCAGAAGCACCATCGCCCGATCACGGCATCCCATCGGCGTGTCAGCCTGGCAGCTCGATATGACTCTTTCTACGTCTGACGCGGAGACGTGCGGCGGGAGAGAGGCGAACTTCCACCGGGGCATCTTCGGGATGGAGTACAGCAGTTCCCGCGGCTTCTGGCCCGTCGCCACAAGGTAGGAGACCAACGAGCGGATCGACGTGATGGACTGCTTGGCAGCGCCGCGGCCTGCACGCTGGGATTCCGCCTCGACAAAGGCTCTGACCTCTGGCGCATTGAGCAATCCGACATCGTTGCCGATCGACCTGGCCAATCGGATCAGAGGACGCCGATAGCCTGTCAGGGTGACCGGCACGACGTTGCGATGCACCACCATCCACGACTCGTAGTCGAGGAGCCAGGCGGGAAGCACCGCAGCTGGGGGCGGCTCGGTGGTGATGAAGCCCTGATGGCGTCCCCAGGCCAAGAACCTCCGGGCTGCCGAACGACACTGGCCGAGCTTCCCTCGGCTCGGCCGGGTCGCCGCTATGCACCGGACAAAGCGTTCCACCTGGGCATCATCGAGGCCGTGAAGGGCGAGACCTTCACGGTCGAGCCACGTGCCGAGGTGCCACAGACCGCGCAAGAGATCTCGCGAGGTGCTCCAGGTGTACCCGTCGGCCTTCAAGGCGTCAGCGAAGTCGTCCATGTGGGGGCCGGTCGAGCAGCTTCGTAGGCGCTCCAGAGCCCGTGGGCGGTTGTAGAAATCTTCGAGCATGAGTTCCTCCTCCCGCCGCGGAAGTGCGAGCGGGGGGAGTCGTTATGCGTAGTGCCCATCAGAGGTAAGACGACGAAGATCGCCTTGTTTGCGCCCCGCGGCAGCCTGAACTCCGCATAACCCTGGACTCAGCATAAAACTGGTTATGCGTCGCAGCGCATATCCAGTTCGTGGTTCCTTCCCAGCGGGGCAAGCTCAAGGCCGACGTCGTCATCGACCTGACCACGACCGTCAGGCCCGGGGATCCGGGGTATCCGCTCAACGCGGCGCGGGACGCCTTGCAGGACCACGCCCGCTGGACCTTCCAGGATCTGGTGGACGAGGTCGAGAAGGAAAACGAGAGCGTCGGCCGCAGCCTGGACGACGAGGTGTACGACCCCGAGAGCGAGCACGCCGCCGAGCGCCAGGGCGCCCGCGAGCTCGCCGCGCTCACCGAGGAGGCGTTCTCCGATCCCAAGCTCCAGGCCGCCCTGGCCGACGCTGCGGGCGGCATCGCGGACTTCTACGGCGAGCAGGCCAAGTACGCCGGCAAGCAGGAGCCCACCGCCTCCCTCGCGCCTCCCGGCACCATGCGCCAGGACGGCGAGGACGGCCCCCAGCGGCCCCTGGTCCTGCCCCCGGGCATCAAGGTTGCCGTGGCCACCGCGAACACCGAGCCCGACGTGGAGGCCCCGGAGGGCTCTCCCACCGTGACCGTGCGCCAGCTCCGCGCAACCTTCGAGGCCGCCGACAGCGTGGCCGAGGCCAACAGGGCGCCCCGGGTGCTCACCGACGAGGTGCGACAGGTGCTCGACCGCGCCGAGCTGGGCTGGCCCCTGGAGCAGCCCGAGCTGGACACCCTCGCCGCGGCCGTGGAGCAGGCCGCCGAGGTCTCCATGAACATGGGCGGCGGCGGGCTGGTCCAGGC
>CAYFNF010000025.1:0-4472 GCA_964344485.1 uncultured Gammaproteobacteria bacterium | reverse complement strand
TGCTGCTTTTCATGATGTTGTCTCCGCTGTTCATGCGGTTGGCATTTGCGGAATTGCAAAATGCCGGGAGCTAAACACCGCGACAACAGCGGCGGGATTATTCCCCCGAAGGGTATTCTATTCTCCGCACTCCCGACAGAGCAGACGGCACTGTAGCACAATGCCAGCACTCGGGCACAAAAATACCGCTGGACTGACGGGAGCGGGAACCGGTTGTCGATAAAGGCGTGTTTAGCACCTGAAAATCAACCTACTACAAAAAAAATGATGCGTCTAGTTCTTTTTTCCTTGCGTTAGGAGGTGAAGCAGGATAAGGATGAAAAAAGACATCAAACCCTAAAGAAAGATATTGACATGCAAGCCATCGAATTACTTGTCGCTGAGATACCAAGCATTTATATGTTTACTTCTGCCTTGGTTGGTATTTTCTTGGCCCTGGTTTTCAGCATCCTGTACTTCAAAAAAAGAGACCAATACGACGTTTTAGAAAAGAAACATGACACATTAACGATACGCTTTATGCCGGTCATATCAGCAGAAGAAGAGGCAGCCAAAATTCAGGCTGCGATCAACAAAAGAGAAGCTGCTTGTCGGTTGATGGAGATAGAGAGTCAAGAGGAACATAACCGATTAAAACAGGATTACCGGGTAAAAAGAGCCTTGTACGAGTCTCTTTTAAGGCAGGTCAGCATTTTGGAGGAAGATCTGGAGTTTATTTCATTCGGGGTCTACAAACCCCATTTCGAGTTCGATTCCTCTGAGCGCTACAAACAGGAGATTAAAAACAACAAGGAGTTTCAGAAACAGATTATTCGTAGCAAAGCAGCATGTGTATGCTCAACTGAGTGGGAGGTTGGTGGTAGCAAACGAGAAGGTACAAAGATGACCAACCGCAACATAAAGCTCATGTTGCGAGCTTTTAACGGTGAATGCGATGCTGCCATTTTAAAGGTAAAATGGAACAACGCAGTCAAAATGGAAGAGAGAATAATAAAATCTTTCGAAGCCATCAACAAGCTAGGAGAAACCATTCAAACCTATATCACCCGTGAATATCTCTCAGCAAAGTTAAACGAGCTATATCTGACACATGAAAACCAGTAACGGATATATGAAGAAAAAGAAGAGCAGCGCCAGATCAGAGAGTTGATTCGTGAAGAAGAGCGAGTGCAAAAGGAGGCGGAAAGAGCAAAATTAAAAGCCGAAAAGGAAGAAAAACGTCATCAGATGGCGCTGGAACAGGCTAGAAAAGAGGTGCAACAGGCCACAGATGAACAACGAGCGCTTTTTGAGGCCAAGGTCATGGAGTTGGAAGAGCAGCTTACAGAGGCACAAAAGGAAAAAGAACGGGCTATCTCCATGGCTCAACTGACAAAATCAGGACATGTATACGTTATTTCCAATATCGGCTCTTTTGGAAAAGATATTTATAAAATTGGAATGACGAGGAGGTTGGAACCAATGGATAGAGTCAAAGAGCTTGGGGACGCTTCCGTGCCTTTCAGTTTTGACGTTCATGCCATGGTCTACTCCGAAAACGCCCCGGAACTTGAAAGCAACCTCCATAATATTTTCGATTCAGAGCGAATGAACCTCGTCAATCGTCGCAAAGAGTTTTTCCAGGTATCGCTGGATGATGTTGAAACAGCGGTAAAAGAGCTTGGACTTGACATCGAGTTTACTAAACTGGCAGAGGCTCAACAGTACTATGAGTCAGAAAATATCAGGAACCAAGAAGAGCTGGTTGCTGCTGAAAGAAAGAGGGTCTTAGAGGAGTTTCCAGCAAGTTTATAACAAGCACGCTCTTACTTGCGCTGCGACAGGTTTGAATTTCACCTGTAAAGGCCCGGCTGGGCCGCCACCTAAATCGACAACACAAAAGGATTGAAAATAATGGGATTTGATCAAGAAACAATCGATAAAGTCTGGAGCAAAGGCAAACCTGTTCCAGGTAAAGATCCTGCGAAGCATCGCAAAGATGTGTACGGCAACATGATGTACAGACCGTCATACGGGCAAAGCTCTTCCATGGGTTGGGAGATCGACCATATCAAGCCTAAATCAATGGGCGGCTCCGACCATCTACGCAATCTACAGCCGTTGAATACTGGGGTAAATCGCAGCAAGGGTGACTCCTTAAAGAAAAAGAGCCGACACTCGAAGAGCAACAAATAAGCAGCCAAATCAAACCATCTTCATTCTTGGACTGATTGAGCAAGTCTATGCTACATTACAGTTTCGTTTGAACTTTTCCGATACTGAGAGTAATCTAAATTATAGGAGCATCATGGCTTAAAAGCCAGTGGCGCAGAAAAAGCGAGATAATTTAATGAGTTGCAGTACTATTAACTTGTCATACCAACGGTGGACAGCGGTTTTCAGCCAAATGTCCACTACCACGTCCATATTTTGCGTTGATTGAGTGAGGTTTGGCTATGAACACTCAAGAGTTAGCATATAAATGGGACGAACTGGATTTCACAATCCATACGAACATTGTCTATCATAACCGCAGACGTAAATTTTTTGATACAATGCACACAGTTGCCAGTTTTATTATTGTCCTAGCAAGTTCCGGGGCTGTGCTTACACTTTTACAAAGCACGGAAGATCCGAATCCGATGGTTACGGCAACCTTAGCTCTCTTAGTGACCATAGTGTCATCATTGGACCTAGTCATAGGTACGGCCCGCAAGGCCAGAGTCCATGAGATGTTGTTTCGCAGCTACACAGACCTTCATACCCGCCAACTTAAAATCCCATCTCCTACTGAAAAAAATTACCTAGAGATCAATACAGACCTACTACAAATCGGAAAAGATGAGCCACCAGAAAACAGAACGCTCCTATTTATCAGTTTTAATGAGGTCTGTGTGGCCACGGGGAGGGATGATGGGGTGGTAGCAATCCCCTGGTGGCAACGGTTAATTGCTCAATTTTTTGATGTCCGTGAATTGCGAGAAACTATAATCAAGCAACCTGCAATCACCACAAAACAATAAATTATCACAACATGATTATCAACAAACAAATAGCTCGTATAGCGTTGTTAACTATAACATTTATTGTTGGCTGCACAACACAACCATCGGCCATTCCTCCAGCCTCGACTACTCCTGACAGCGCTGTTGTCATTAAAGAATCTATTGCACCGGAAAAAGACCAGAACAAGAATTTAAGGGATTTCCTTAACAAGGCAATAAGGATTGCAAGAGATATCCAAACCATGCAAGCAAAGATTTGTGAGTTTGGTCAAACTATAGAGATAATTACAGTTACAAAAGAATCCATCAAAATCCAAATTGGCGTGGACTGCGAGCATTTACAAAAAGACTCTCCTAAAATATCTGCAAAAAGTAATGAGCAAGTAAAACCTAATGGAAACAACAACTTTATAATTGTTGATGACGAAGACATTAAACGAATAGAAGCAGACCTTAAAGAGATACATAAGCAGTCTGAGTTGTTTTATGCTTCAGTACATCAAACAAACATGTATTTGCAGGATTTGTTTAACAAATTTACACAGCTAACATACTATGATGTTGGAAACAGCAAGCTTACACCTGACGTCAGCTATGACATTGAATATGAAGCAGGCAGCAATACCACAAAAAATGGCCGCCTTAAAGATTGGCATGATGAGACAGGGGACACTTTAACTACAAGAATCAACATCGACTACCATGAGATTGACCCGGTTGAGATCCAAGAAATTGTTAAGTTTATTGATAAAGCAGAAAAACCTGAAACTCTACAAACTTTGGAAGACCTTGAGAAACAGGTGAATATCGCGCGTAATGAGTTGACTCACTCGTTAGATCAGTTTAGGAAGATGTGGTCATTCCGCCTTCCTAAGCCAATACCACCAAAACCACCAAAACCACCAAAACCTTATTAAACGATATTTCGGGCACTTCCAACTTTAACAACCAAAAACATACCCCCTCCCCCGAACCGTCCTGATCCGCTCGGCCCCAATCTTCTTTCTCACTCTGGAGACAAAAACATCGATCAAATTGCTATCCTTGTCGAAGGTTTCATCATAGAGGTGTTCGATAAGCTCGGCGCGGGTGATGACGCGGCCTTTGTTTGGGATGAGGTGGGCGAGAAGGGCGAACTCTTTGCCGGGGAGGTCGACGGGGCGGCCGTTTAGGGTGACGGTTTGGCGGGGGATGTCGACGGCGAGGCCGTCATGCGCCAGGGGAGCCGGGACGGGATCAGGTTGGCGGTGCTGCAACAGGGTTTGGATCTTGTCTAGAAGATCGGCAAAACGGAACGGTTTGGGCAGTCTCACGACGCGGCCGGGAACCGCCAGGACCAGGCCGTTGTAGAGGCTGGCGCAGACTTTGATGGCGATGTCCGGCATCTTGCCCCAATCGACCTCTTTGAGAGAGTCGACCAGAGCGCCGCTCAAAACCATCAAATCATAGGGGCAGTTTTCGACGTAGTGGGCGGCGTCCTCATGGTTC
>CAYFNF010000024.1:2206-4651 GCA_964344485.1 uncultured Gammaproteobacteria bacterium | reverse complement strand
CAGGATCGCCGCCTGATCAGAGAATGCTCATACACCAGATTTGACTATAGCTCCTTACTGAGCCGTCCTTGGCAAAATCCGGTACATAGTTTACGTGATACCAACCTTTACCGTTATTGGTATGAAAGGTGTTTTCATAAGAGGTGGCCTGACCTGATCTGACTATTTCAATATATGGCAGTGCAAATTGGTAATTATCATGACCAATTATCTCTTTAATGTGTTTTCCAACAATTTGGTCTCTAGGTTTGTTGAAAGATACCTCAAACCTCTTGTTTACGTATAAGTAACGTAAGCTGTCTATACTTACGTATGCTATATGGGCTGGACTGTTGTCTGTAATTACATGTAGCTGCTGTTCGCGATACAACAGCTCTTCTTCAAGCTTTTCGCGTATGGCCAGGTTTTTTTCCAAACGCATATTTCGTGTTTGGATTACCTGGAAGTAGTGAATGGTCAGAGCGGTAACGCCAGCAAGAGCAAAGCCGAAAATCAATAAAGCATCATGGGCATGGCTGGGTGAGAAATCCTCTATTGGATTTCCCGTACCAACCTCATGAGCATAATATGCTTGCCACAAGGTTATGGAAATGGTTGCAACCGCAATGCCTGCCAACGATGAAAACCAGTTTGGGAGGGCAGTTTCATTCTCGGTATCGATACTCCAAGCATAAGAGATAAGACCAATG
This sequence comes from uncultured Gammaproteobacteria bacterium, assembly GCA_964344485.1. GTDB lineage: Bacteria > Patescibacteriota > Patescibacteriia > UBA9570 > XYC2-FULL-38-9 > CAYFNF01. The sequence continues at coordinate 3,962 of CAYFNF010000024.1, read as the reverse complement.
CCCAATATGACAAAGCCTGCCGCTGTGTGCAGAGCCATTCTGGTTAGTTTGCCCCATCCATATGTGGTTTCCATATCGAAGGGGTATCCTGACAGCGCCACTATTCCCAGTGAAAAAACCAGCGCACCGATTATGCCGATAAAATGTTGGTGTCTTTTGTGTTTCGATAGAAGCCACTTGCCGGTGATTCCGATCCCGGTAAGGGTGAAACAGAGAGCAGTATTTGGCGCCATACGACCTGGGTGGGAAGTTTTAACCGTGATGTAGTGCTCCATGAAAAGCTGATCAATACCCAAGTCAATGACAAACAGGTATTCAACCAAGGTAAGCCCACCTACAGATGTTGCGCCAGCACCAAACAGGGTTGCAAGAGCCGGTTGATTAACATTCAATAGCAACAACCCAATACCGCCAAGTAGAAACCCTAAAGCGGTGTTATACTGCATTGGAACAAAAGAGGGGTGTACCTGAACCAGAGCAAAATTGTGTGTGTACCAGCCAATCAGCACCAATAAACCCAACGCAATCGAGATCAGGCTGCTGACAGTCGTTGTTTTTACAGAAATCCTTCTAATATCATCAACCGGCAGCATATTTTCCAAGCCCATCTCAAGTACAGTATTTTATTCACAATCACTCTACGTTCCATCTTAGCGGCATGGAACATTCAAATCTAGTGCAAGAACGGTAAGCGCCACGTAAAGTGCGTCACCAACCGTGCTTGCTCACATGCCAGCCAGCACATTCAGCGTTCCAGTGCTCTACAGCGAAAAACACCCACACCAACCCCTCTTCAGCAGTCAATACACGAGCGCCATCCGTACCCCACATCTCATTGGGAGTAACTCAACTTGCTGCGGGTCCGTGCGGCGCTTGATCAACGAAGCGTCGATTCCTTTCAACGCCTTCTGCTGCCATTCCTCAAGTCGGTATATCTCAACGCCGATCTCGCGGGAAATCACCTCCTTTGATTCTCCGCGCAGCAATCGCAATACAACTTCCCGTTTCCTCGGTGCTGTCCATCTTTGCCCCTTTGTCAACGGTGGCATCTTGGTTTATGAACTTGATCCTTCCATTCCAATGCCCTCCGATTTCATGTGACGGTCCTGATCTGTCTCTTCGGACCAAATCAGTGCCCAATGAAATCGGGTGCTCTATATAATGGACTTTGGGGATGATATGAGGCAGGATTGCGATTTATTCCAAATTACTATCAACGGTCGCAGTTGGCGCGACCAACTTATCCAGGCGGTTAGCTATTAATAGGCGGGTGAAATGACACGTTTAGGAACGTTTTTATGGCGTATCATGGTCTTTTTGCTGCTGGTGGGTGCGGTAATCACCATTTTGTGGCCGACCCTGGCTACGGCATTTATGGCCAACGCCCCTTTGAACAGCGTAATAGTTGGGGTGTTCATCCTGGGAGTTGCATTGAACGTCAGGGAAATATTGCGTCTCTACCCGGAAGTAGCCTGGATAAACGCCTATAGCAGCGGTGAGGCTACCCCGGACACGAATAAACTCAAGCTCTTGGTGCCTATGATCAAGATGCTGGGCAGAAAACGTAAAACACTCAAACTATCCACTCTCTCCATGCGCTCGTTGCTGGACGGCATCAGTATGCGCCTTGAGGAGTCGCGGGATATTTCACGTTATATCCTGGGGCTTTTGGTGTTTTTGGGCTTGCTCGGTACCTTCTGGGGGCTATTGGAGACCATCTCCTCGGTGGCGGCGGTTATTGACGGTCTTCCCGTTG
>CAYFNF010000024.1:0-2196 GCA_964344485.1 uncultured Gammaproteobacteria bacterium | reverse complement strand
CCGGCAGCAATCTTGAGGTGGTGTTCGAGGAGTTGAAGAGTGGGTTGAAGACCCCATTGGGCGGCATGGGCACGGCGTTCAGCTCTTCCCTGTTCGGCCTTGGCGGCTCGGTGATACTGGGTTTCCTGGATATGCAGTCCAATCAGGCGCAAAACCAGTTTTTCAATGATCTGGAAGAGTGGTTGAGCGAGTTGACCCAGCTTTCAAGCGGCGCTTTCGGTGGTGACGGCGAACATGGGGTTCCGGCATATCTCCAGGCATTGATCGAAGAGATGGCGGAAAACCTCGATAATCTGCAACGGCTTATCATGCGAGATGAAAACTCCCGCGCCGGTATCAGCAGCTCCGTCACCGCGTTGACCAAAGCCATGGAGACCTTGAACCAGCAGTTGCAGGCCGACCACAAAGTGGTGAGCAGTTCCGCCAAGACCCGTGAAAGCCTCCTTCGTGAGTTGAACGCCGGTATCGCCGCCCTGAAACCGTCACATGACAATGTTTCCGACGTCGCCGACGATCTTCTGCGTAAACATATGAGCAACATCGATCTCACCTTGACCAAGCTCCTCCATGAAACTGCCGGGGCGCGGAGCGACACCACCCAGGCCATCCGGTCGGAAATCCGTCTTCTGGCCCGCACCCTGGCCGCCGCTGCGGCAGACAAGAGCGATACGGAATCCTGACCATGGCCATCTCACGCCTACGCCAACGTCGCGAGGTCAATATATGGCCCCTGTTCGTCGATGCCCTGGCCTCCATTCTCATGGTGGTGGTGTTTCTGGTCATGGTCTTTGTCCTGGCCCAGTTTTTCCTCGGTGAAGCGTTATCGGGTCGGGATAAAGCCCTGGCCCAGTTGCAAAACGAGGTTGCAAGCCTAGGTGAAATTCTCTCTTTGGAGCGCATCTCCAACGAAAAGTTGGGGCTGGAGGTGGAAGAGCTTACCTCCGAGCTTGCCGAATCCGTGGAGAAGGGGAGAAATCTTGAGGCTCAAATTGCCGAATCGATGGCGAAAGGCAAGAACCTTGAAGCCCTCCTGGCCGAGTCCGAGCAGCGGATATTGACCATAACCGGAGATCTTGCCGTAGTTCAGAAGGATCTGGTGCAAAAAGAGGCGTTGAGCAAAAAGCTTCTGGCTGATCAGGAGGAGTCCGGCAGATTGAGCGCCGCTTTGCAGGAGGCCCTTGACGAGGCCAAAAAAAAGATAGAGATCGACAAGGAGACCATCAGCCTGAAGCTTTCCCAGGTCAGCTCCTTGAACAGCCAGGTCGCCGCCTTGACCGCCCTGCGCGACGATCTGCTGAAAAAGATTGATAAACTGGATGCTGACGCCCATGAGCGCGACCGGGAGATTGGACGGGAAAAACGGTTGTCCAAGGAGGCCCAGACCCAGGTGAGTCTTTTGAACCAGCAGGTTCTGGCCTTGAGAACCCAGATTGCCAGGCTAAACAACGCCCTTGAGGTGTCGGAAACCAGGGTGACCTTGCAGAAGATCAAGATTGAGGATCTGGGCAAGCGGCTGAACACCGCCCTGGCCTCAAAGGTCAGGGAGTTGTCACTGTATCGTTCCGAGTTTCTACAACGCCTCCACGCCATCCTTGGTGGTCAGCCAGGCATCAAGATGGTAGGTGACCGTTTCATCCTGCAATCAGAGGTGCTTTTTGCCTCAGGGTCGGCTGAACTCGGTGACACGGGTCGCAAAAAGCTGGCCCGTATCACAGATACCCTGCTCAACGTCACAAGCAAGATTCCCAAGGAGATCAACTGGATTTTGCAGGTGGCTGGACACACCGACAAAAGGCCCATAATCAGCAACAAGTTTGAGTCCAACTGGGAGCTTTCCACCAAACGGGCCTTGTCGGTGGTGAGTTTCCTCATCAGTCGCGGGATGCCGGCCCAGCGCCTTTCGGCAACAGGCTACGGTGAGCACCACCCATTGGATCGGGGCCGGACCGCAGAGGCCTATCAACGCAACCGCCGCATCGAGTTGAAGCTTACCCAGCGTTGATGATGCCTTTTATCGGCAAAATGGTTGGGCCTTGTTTCTTTGCCATATTGCGACAAAGTGTTGCTAAAATAGAGGTTTATCAAGGATATGTTAACCCGCATGTTGCGTGAAGGATGGCCGAAAGGTCGTTTCAGGCCGTATCAGGACAAGGCGCACGGCAAAAAGCGGCAGAGGAGCATAGTGTACCTATGTGA
>CAYFNF010000023.1:676-4790 GCA_964344485.1 uncultured Gammaproteobacteria bacterium | reverse complement strand
GGTCCGCTGCTGGCTGTCACCGTAGCCGTCGCCGTCCGCGTCCCGGTACCAGGCCAGGCTGTCCAACGCGCCACCGTCCACGTCTCCATCGCAGTCGTTATCCGCACCGTCGCAGAGCTCATCCGCGCCCGGGTGGGTGTATGGATCGCCGTCGTCGCAGTCCTCGCCCTCGAACCAACCGTCACCATCCCGGTCGTCCAGTCCGGTGTCCAGGGCGCTGTCGCCGCCGCCCTGGCAAGCCGCCAGGGCCAGGAGGCAGAGAGCCGCCGCGCCGCAGCGGAGAGGAAGGCTTGCTCGCTCGCTCATGTCAGACTCCTGCACGCACGCACAGGGTCCATGCAATGAGGATGCCAGGCGGCAGAGCCTACGGGACAAGGCGGCTTCTCCCGCCGACCCGAGCGGAGATGGGGGGTGATGTCCCGGACAGCCTGGGGGATGGGTACCCCAGGCTCGACCGGCCCTGGGGCCCCACAGAGCCCAGAGGTAGCGTTTACATTATTTGCATAATTTACCAGTATTACAAGTATCCCGTCACGGCTATATTCTACGGCGTCAGGATCCGGTTGGGCTCGACAACCACCTGAATTCAGCCACGTTTTCGTAGCCGCCGGGTTCCCACTGTACCCAGCGCTCGCCAGGGGATTCCACGATTCCGCTTGATAATGCGCGTTCTTCGGTTCGCGGAGCCTGACTTTCGTCTGTCGTCGTGGTACATTGACAAACAGAAACGAACCACCCGCTTATCAATGCACCAGGAGGCCGCTTGCTCTCGAAGGAAGCATCACGACAGGCGCTTCGCGGCCTCTTCTCGAGGCGGCCAGTCGCGAAGCTCGAGACCCTCTTCAGGGTACTGGACACCAACTCTCGGATGAGCGTGTTCCGCCGGCTCCAGGATCTCGGCTACCATTCCAGCTACACCCATACCGGCCGCTACTACACGCTCACGGGCATTCCCGAGTTCGACGAGCATGGCCTGTGGCGGCACGAGGCGATTGGCTTCTCTCGCTTCGGCACTCTGAAGGCGACGGTTGTCCACCATGTCGAACAAGCTGTTGCGGGATGCACGCACGAGGAGTTGGAGGCACTGCTTCGAGTGCGGGTGTTCGGCACCCTGCATCGGCTGATTGGAGCCGGCGAGACGAGGCGCGAGAAGATTGGTGGCATCTACGTCTACGTGAGCGCAGGCGAGGAGCGAGCCCGGAAACAGCTCGATGCGCGTCAGCAGCAGATTGGCCTGCGCCAGACGGACAGGGCGGCTCATCGGTCGTCCCTTCCCCCGGACGATGTCGTCCTGCTGGTGCTCGTCGAGGTCGTCCACGCCAGCGAGGGGCTGCCTGCAGCGCCCGTTGTCGCCTCACGGCTGGAGGTGCGAGGCGAGGCCGTCACTGTCGAGCAAGTGGACAGGATCTACGCCGAGTTCCAGCTTGTCCCAGGAAAAAAAACGGTGGAGCCGGACTGAACACGCTCGTGAGGATTCGGCGCCACGCCCAGGACCTCCGAGCCCGCTGTGCTCGGCAGGTCCACGGGATCTCGGGAGCCTTGGTGGCCGCGCGAGACGAGTGCGCGCCCTGCCCGTTCTGCAGTGGACCGATGCACGTGCAGAAGACGATCCTCCGCGGGGGGCGCACGCTCGAGCACGGCTCTTTCCAGGCCCGAGAGACCGTCCACGCCTGCGCGGCTCGGTGCCGCCACCCCGACGGTACGCTGGTCACCCGGCGGGCGCAGGTCCTGCAGGATGCCCTCGTCCCAGGGCGGTCCGTTGGCTACGACGTGATGGTACTCGTCGGCATGGAGCGTTGGCTCCGCCACCGCCAGCGCGAGGAGATCCAGGCCCTGCTGCTGAACGAGCACGGCGTCCGGCTGTCCACCGGGAGCATCAGCGAGCTCGCCCGCCTGTTCGGGGTGTACCTGCGCACCCTGCACGAGGCCCGGGCCGGCGAACTCCGCGCAGCGCTCGAGAGCGACGGCGGCTATCCGCTGCACGTCGACGCCACCGGCGAGAGCGGCCGCGGGACCATGCTGGTCGCCCTCGCGGGCTGGCGCGGGTGGGTGCTGGGGTCGTGGAAGATCGAGACCGAGCGGGCCGACGCCATCCTGCCCCGGCTCCGAGAGGTCGTCGCCATGTTCGGCCCTCCCTGCGCCGTCGTCCGGGATCTGGGCAGGGCCATGATCCCGGCCACTGGCGACTTGGTCGCCGGGTTGGAACGTCCCGTCCCCATCCTCGCCTGTCACGCCCACTTCCTGGCCGACGTCGGCAAGGACCTGCTGGAGGCCAGCCACGCCGAGCTGCGGGGGTTTTTCCGCCGACACAAGGTGCGATCGGGCCTGCGCGGCTTGGCTCGCGAGCTGGGGCGCAAGCTCGGAGAGGAACTCGACCACGTGCGCGGGGCCGTGCAGTCGTGGATGTCACGGCCCGACACCAAGCACGCCCTTCCCGAGGATGGCTGCGCCGGGCTGGGGGTCGTCCGCGCCCTGGCCCAGTGGGTGCTCGACTTCCCTGACGCCTCCACCGGGGCGGACTTCCCCTTCGACAGGCCCTACCTCGAGCTCCACGACCGCTGCGTCCAGGTCCGCAGGGCCATCGACGCCTTCCTGCGCCAGCCGCCCGAAGACAAGCGAGCGCGCAGAGCCTTGCGGCGGCTCGCTCGCGTCCTGGATCCCGTCGTGCGGGAGGCGCCCTTCACCCAGGCAGCCAGGACGTTGCGAAAGCGGGCCGCGCTGTTCGACGAGCTGCGCGACGCCCTCCGTCTGCAGCCCACCAAGCCAGACGAGGCGACATGTCAGCCAGGCGACTCCGAGCGAGAGCTGAACGACATCCGGGCCGCAGTGGACGAACTCGTACGCTCGCTACGGCAGCGACGCCCCAGGAGAGGGCCCGCCCAGGATACCAGGCAGGCCATCGACGAGATCTTCGCGCACTTGGACCGCCATGGAGACCACCTGTGGGGACACGTCATCGCGCTTCCCGAGCAGGCCGGAGGTGGCGTCGCGATCGTGAGCAGGACCAACAACGACCTCGAGGGCTTCTTCCGAGGGGTCAAGCAGGGTGAGCGCCGACGGAGCGGCCGCAAGAACCTGACCGCGGACCTCGAGCTCCTGCCTCCCGAGGCGGCCCTCGCCCAGAACCTGCGCCACCACGACTACGCCGAGATCCTCTGCGGCGACCTCGACCGGCTCCCCTGCGCATTCGCGGAGCTCGACGCCGACAGGCGACGCCGTGCGCGCGCCGGGGATCCGCCTCCCGAGCTTCCCCAGCCCTGTCCGGAGCCAGAGATCGTCAGCGCCTCCCTGCCCAGGCTGGACAGGCGCCTGGTGCGCCAAAGGGACATGGGCGCCACAATCCTGGCAGCCGCACGAAGCAGGGCACCCAGGGTCGACACCATGAGGGCGCGCGGCTGATCCGTGGCACAGTCAGGACTCAGCCAACCGGATCCTGACGCGGTAGACTCGCCAAGACGCTGCGACGCTCGCGGGGCGTCATAGAGAAAGCTGCCCGTGAGATGGACGTTCAGCTGTCGAAAGCCTCTTCCGATGGGCTCCGGATTCGAACGGTTGTGCGACAGATGTTCCTCTCTACGCCCGAGATCGCGATGCGCGCCATCGTTGCGACCGGCATCGACATCGGTGAACGGGCGGACTTCCTCCGGATGGTCGTCCCCTATTGCTGGATCTCTCGAGCAGCTGGCGAGCAGGTTCGCAGAGTCAGCTTCGACCCCGGTGATCGTGCTGAACACGATGGAACAGCGTAGCTGTCGTCACCATGTTCGACGCGCCATGTACGCAGATCCAGAGGACTGTACCTGGGAGACATGGCTGGTGGCATCCGTCGAGGGCGCATGGAGCGACGGGTGGGATCGCGCAATCATGGAACGCAGCCGCGACGCGCTCGCTGAAGCACTGGGACTAGCAACCGCCCAGCCGACTGACGACGACATCAAGGACCTGTTGAACACCATCGATGCGCCGGTCTATCTGGAGCTACCCGGTCCGCTTCCCCCAGATGGGGACCTAGTCCCCATTCTCCACAGGCTCCATGTTCTCTTCCCCCAGGTGGTCTTCTTGCTTCTCTTCGGCGATGACATGTCGAGCACATCTCTACGCCCGACGCTCGATC
>CAYFNF010000023.1:321-666 GCA_964344485.1 uncultured Gammaproteobacteria bacterium | reverse complement strand
ACCCATCGATCCAGTTCGAGAGAGGCAGGTCCTCTTTGCTGAACACGTTGCGCATCATCTCGGCCAGAAGCCACGAGTGGTGAGACATGGAGGATGCAATGACAGCTAAGCGCTGGGCGCTCTTCGATCCCGATCTCGAGACGATTCCTGATGACGCTCCACGATCCGACGCGGATCTTGGGCGGCATGGAGACCGCCGCTCTGGGGAGCTCTATCTCTACGAGGACACCTCAATCGTGGCGGCTGTCAACGCCGCACTAGCTACGGGTCGGCCACTGTTGGTGCGGGGTCCGCCAGGGTCGGGAAAGTCCTCCCTGGCCCCAAACATTGCACGCCGGAAAGGTT
>CAYFNF010000023.1:0-311 GCA_964344485.1 uncultured Gammaproteobacteria bacterium | reverse complement strand
CCCCATCGTCGTGAACGGACGGACCGAGGTTCAGGACTTCCTGTGGCGCTTTGACGCGGTCCGGAGGCTTCGCGACGCTCAAGCCAGCAAAGAGGTCGAGCCGATCGCGCAGTACATTCGGCCTGGCGTGCTGTGGTGGGCCTTTGATCGCGATCAAGCCAGGCGGCGGGGGCTCGATCATGGGGAATTTCAGCCTGAGTATGCTGCCCCCGAGCCTCCAGGCCAGCCAGACTGCGATGAAGCCGTCGTGCTCATCGACGAGATCGACAAGGCGGATCCTGAGGTGCCCAACGGCCTGTTGGTGCCCTTGG
>CAYFNF010000022.1:0-5213 GCA_964344485.1 uncultured Gammaproteobacteria bacterium | reverse complement strand
CCACCTATGCCGGGAAGGCTCCTAAAACTGGCTGAGACTCATTGGTAATCAGGAACTTCAATTGAAGCGGGTTTTTTCCCACCACGGTCTGATACAGCCATTGCAACTGACGACCAGCCAACTTGGGATTCTTGCCCGGCGCCTTGCGAGCCCGCAAAGCCTCTGTGCCGCCTTCGCGGTATTTTGCGATCCAGTCGTAGATGCAGCCACGATGAAAACCGAGCGCTTGAATCACCGTCTCGGGAGATTCGCCCTTTTCCACCTGAAGAACGGCGCGGATGTGCATTTCCTCAAGAGTCTTGCGATTCAATTTACGGCCATCGAGCTTGTCCATGGCCTGATTATACCAATGTCGGCTGATCAATGAACGGCTTAGTATGAACCGGAATCCAGAATACGAGCTATAAAATTCATGGCTGCCATGGTAGAGTTGAAAAATATTCTTCAAACCATTTTTCAACCGATCTCTTGATACTTTGACGTATCAAGGAGTACTAACCATGCTGGATATTGCACAAGCAGGCGACATCATCATCGAAGCCTTGACCGTGCTGGCTTTTTTAAGCTCCATCATGGTGCTGCAATATTTTCTGCACAAAGTACCGGACAACCACATTCTGCCAGGATGGAACAAAATCCGCGCCGGATTCGCCATGCTCCTCCTTGCGGCAATCATGGATCTGGTTGACGAATTCGATTTTCAAATACCTCTCATGATCCTGGACACACCGATCATGGAGTGGATTGAAGAGGTTTTAGGCCACATGCTTGGCGGAATCCTCTTGACCTTGGGCCTGATCCAGTTGATTCCATCAGAGTTGACCCGCATCACAGCAGAACGCAACCTGGAGAAGAAAACCCATGATCTGGCCGAGCGCGTCAAAGAGTTGAACGGACTTTACTCGATGTCGGAAGTATTCAACACACATGCAATCAGAATCGACCATGCCCTGGAGAAAGCGGTTCGCCTGCTCCCCGCCGCCTGGCACTATCCAGACATTACCTGCGCCAGAATCATCATCGACGGCAGGGAGTTCACGACCGACAATTTTCGCGAAACCGAATGGAAACAGTCCTGCAACATTGCCGTCAAAGATGGTCAGGAAGGGGTGATAGAGGTCTTTTACCTGGAGGAGAGGCCCGACATTGACGAAGGCCCGTTTCTCGCTGAAGAACGTAAGTTGATCAACGACATGGCAAGCAAGATAGCGATGTTCGTCGAACGCAGGAAAATGGAGGAGTATCTCAGGAGCGCCAAGGTTGAAGCCGAGGTGGCCAACGTTGCAAAAAGCGAGTTTCTGGCCGCCATGAGCCATGATATCCGCACGCCGATGAATGCCATACTCGGTATGGGAGAGATGCTGGCCGAAAGCGACCTCAACCCGGACCAACAGCACTATATAAAGATCATCAACCATGCCGGTGAAGGATTGTTGGCCCTCATCAACGATATTCTGGACCTATCCAAGATCGAGGCTGGAGAGCTCGCTCTGGACTCCATCACCTTCAATCCCAGATATGTGGTGGAAAACACCCTGGAAATCTTCAAGCTCAAGGCGCTGGGAAAAGGGGTCGGCCTGGATCACGATTTTGATTCATCGGTCCCGGAACTGATAGTTGGCGACGATCAGCGGATCAAGCAGATTCTACTCAACTTGATATCCAACGCCATCAAATTCACCGAACGCGGTAAAGTGGTCGTCTCCCTGCTCAGATCAACCGACAACATGCTGCGTTTTTCGATTTCAGATACCGGCATCGGCATAACAGAGGAGCGATTACAGGCAATTTTTCAACCCTTCAAACAAGCAGAAGCCTCCACGACACGACGTTTCGGCGGAACCGGACTCGGACTTTCCATCTGTAAGAAATTGGTAGAACATATGGGTGGCAGGATCTGGGTGGTGAGCAAAATTGGCCACGGCAGCACCTTTAACATCGAGATACCGTGCCAGGAGCCAATAGCCGCTGAGCCCAAACCTGCAAGTGATCTGGAGCTGCCTGGCACTGTTGCAAAGCCCCAGGCTGGCTTCTCCATACTTCTGGCCGATGATGCCCGTGACAACAGAATGGTGGTAGAGGCGTTCCTGAAAAACACCGACTATGCACTGACCATCGTCGAAGATGGCCATGAGGCTTTGCAAGCCTTCAAGCAAAGCGGTTTCGATCTTATCTTGATGGATATAAACATGGACCAGATGGACGGCTATGAGGCTACGCGGCTTATCAGGGAGTATGAACGTAGCCAAAACAAGACCCCGGTTCCCATACTTGCACTCACGGCAAACGCCATGAAGGGTGATATCGACAAATCCAGAGCCGCCGGCTGCAACCTGCATCTCTCCAAACCCATAAGCAAGAAACGCCTCCTGGAGTGCATCGCACAGTTTGTTTGAGACACACGATTATTGCTGGCAACGTATAAAACCCTCATCTCAAAATCCGGATGCGCTGCTGCAATGATTTTATGATATATTTGGCGTGACAAATATAAAAACTTCTTAACCCATGTAAAAAAAATGACTTCACCATTCAAGTTCATGGTTGCACTATTCATTGCCCTTGCCTTGACGCCGATGCCTGGGGTTGCGGGTGAATCAGCCGTTTTAGATGCTTATGCAGCCCGGAAAAAAAGCCTTGAAGAGTCCAGTAAACTGTTGGATCAAGCCCGGCACAACCATGAAATCCATTTGGCTGAACGGAAAAAACAGCTTGCTGATCTTCGAATCGAAGATGTTGATCGCAACCTGTTGGAACAGAGTCGCCTGGATTTTGAGGCTGCTCGCATGGGTGTGGAAAATGCGGATGTGGATGTACAAACCTTGTCCAGCACCATCAGAGGTGAGGAAAGTGTCATTGCCCAGCTTCAACATCAAATCCAATCCTTGAAAAGTGCGACGGGCCAAGATGCCGATGCCGCGCAAAAGGAACAGTTGCCAAACTTGGAAGTGGAATTGGCAGACAAGGAAAAACTCCTCTCCTTAAACAGGCAGAGGCTTGATGTGCTTCAGAAACTCCATGGGATTGCAGAGCAGAACAACCTCCTTGCCGCAGAATGGATGGAAACGTTGCAAGGCCACTTCAGCACCTCTCAAAGGAAAACTCAACAGGAGGCTCTTGAGCAGGTGCGTGGTCGATTACAAACAAAAATCAAGGAACAGCAGGATAAAATCACCGAATGGCGCAGCGAAATCAATATTTTGGCAGACAAACCAGATGAAACGAGTGGCAAACGACCACTACTGGAGTGGCGTATCTATCTGGCTGAAGAACGTATTCGCTTTCATCAAATGGAAATCCGTGTCGCTGAGCTTGAAAATCAGCGCGGTCACTATAATACGTTGCCCACCGAACAGACCGCTACAGCAGAAATTGAAACCTATCTGGAGTGGGTGACGGCCTTTCATTCAGACACCAATGCGGCCTTGGATCTTTTGCGCCGTAAGGATAATGTCTTGCGCCAGCTGTTGTCCGTCACAGAAAAACGACCGACTCCGGAATGGCTTAAATCTTTGCAAATAAAAGATATAGAGGGTCTGGCTCAATCCTATGCCGGTTTGGGCACAGTGATTGACGGATTGCGTAAAGCTACGAAGACAGAACAAAACACCATACGCAGAATGCTCAATGACCGGATTCGCACCGATCTTCAAACCCGCCAACTTTTACCTTCCACGATTGAAGAGTGGCAATTTCTGGGATCAGCTCTTTTACTACTTCCTGAAGAGCTTCTCAAAAAAAGTGCCATGGCATTTCAGAACCTTGGTAGAACCATCCAGGAAGCCCCTATTTTTGTGTTGCTTCTTCTATTGAGTTTTGAAGCAGCCTGGTTGGCGTTTTCCTTCTGGTTTCGTATAGAAGTGCTGCGAAAAGCCGTCCCCGGCCAAGGAGCCGCAGCGCAGATCAGCTTCGGCAAGGCTTCGGCAATACGTATTGGCCTGATGATCTGGAAAAATTTTTGGATCCTGCTTCCTGCCGGCGGCCTGGTTATAGCCGTTTCCGCTGTGGGAATGGCTCCGCCCGATAGCACCGTTCTTTATACCCTTGCCCTGCTTCCTCCAGCCATTGGCTTGGGTCTCCAGGCATTAAGGTTTTTTCTCATCGAGTTCAATCCCGATGCAGGAGCCGCACAGATTCATCGTTTCCGATTGGTAGCCGTCATCATTATTTTAGGAAGCATCTACTCCGGAATGGTGATTGTGACCCATGCCATGACGTTTCCCCAACCTCTCCAGGATCTTTTGGACCGGGTTTTCATGATTTTCCTGTTTTTGGGCATCCTTCCCATCTTCGGTTTTCGTCAGGGGGCCATAGCTGGACTTTCGGAACGCTTGGGAGAGGGTTATTGGATGCAGGTCATCCGCTTTCTCAGTTTGATTGTGCCTCTCTCATTTCTGGTGGCAGCGGCCATCGGTCTGGCCGGATATGTCAATCTTGGGTGGGTGGCCGGGAAATATATTTCGTGGCTGATTCTGGTATTGGTTACCTGGGCCATCCTCCACGGACTTTGGGACGATTTTGACATTTATCTCAAGAATCGGGTCAATCTCAAAGTCAAAGATAGCCTGTTCTGGATTCAAGGTGTAATAGACCCCGTACACCGGGTTGGCCGGTTGCTCCTTTTTGCCGGGGCCTGGTTCGGGCTGTTCTTCATTTATGGATGGGACTCTCAATCCAAACCAGCCCAGATGTTGATCAAAACCTGGTCGTGGGTGCTGTTCTATTGGGGAAAAACGCCCATCCAGCTCTCAGATCTGGTTTTGCTGCTTGTGCTTGTTTCGGTTTTCATCTGGTGGTGCCGTTGGGTACGGCAAATGACGTTCAGGATGATGTTCAGAAAGATAGCTGATATCGGCATACGTCACAGTCTGTCGGTCTTCGCCCAGTATGGCGTCGTCCTCCTCGGCTTCCTGTTCACGCTACGCTATATGGGAATCGATCTGACCAACCTGGCCATCGTCGCCGGCGCCTTGGGTGTTGGAATAGGGTTCGGCCTGCAAAATGTGGCCAATAATTTTGTCAGTGGCCTGCTTTTGCTTTTGGAAAGACCGATTCGCACAGGCGATATCATCAAGGTGGCGGACAAAATTGGTGAAGTTACTAAAATCGGCGTCAGGGCAGTAACGATCAAAACCCCGGACAATCATGAGGTTATAATTCTGTGATGAACCAGAAGGAATGTAAAAATCCGCTGTTTGGTGTAAGCTCTCACT
>CAYFNF010000021.1:0-5486 GCA_964344485.1 uncultured Gammaproteobacteria bacterium | reverse complement strand
AACTGTAGGGAACCATGATGATGACCTCCAAGCCTCCTTCGGGTCGATTGCGCAAAGTCAGTTCCCCTCGGTGGGCGCGGACGATGTTGCGGGCGATGGAAAGGCCCAGGCCGGTGCCGCCAGTCTCCTTGTTGCGCGAGCCTTCCAGACGCACGAAGGGCTCCAGGACCTTTCCCATTTCGTCTTCGGGGATGCCGGGACCGTCATCGGCGATGGTGATGCGCAGCCGGTTCCCGTGCAACGTGGCCCGGACCCTGGCCCGTTCCCCGTACTTGACGGCGTTGCCGATCAGGTTGGACAGGCACCGCTTGAAGCTCTTGCCCATCAGCGGGAAAGGCCCCATCTCGCCGCACTGCACCGACACGTCCTTGCCCATCTCCTGGAACGTCTCCTGAAGGTCTTCCAGCAGAGAGGGAACATCGGTCTTGCGAACCTCCTCCATGCCCTCCATGCCCTGAATGTAGTCCAGCGCCGCCTCGGCCATGGCCTCCATCTCGTCCAGATTGGGGAGCAGGGCGTCGCGCATCCTGTCGTCCTTCATCATCTCCACCCGCAACCGCATCCGGGTCAGTGGAGTTTGAAGGTCGTGGGAGACAGCGGCCAGGATGTGGGTGCGCTCCTGGACGTACTGGACCAGCCGGGCCTGCATGGCGTTGAACGCCTGGACCGCATCGCGCACCTCCAGTGTTCCGGACTCCACGAGGGGGGGCTGCCTGAAATCCCGGCCCAGTGCCCGGGCGGCCCCGGCCAGCCGAGCCATGGGCCGGGTCACCAGACGGACTGCCAGCGACGACAGGGCGAAGACCACCACGAAGAGGATGACGAGGGACCAGAGCAGATGCCAGGGCCACGTGAACACCTCACCCGGCAGGTGGTTGTGGAACTCGGCCCAGGTCCCGTCCGCCAAGCGTACCTGAGCGAGGAAGGAGATGCCCTGAGGGGCGGCCCGGCCCATCATCTCCATGTGCCGCCAGTGGTGCCGGGGCATGGACCTGTCGGGCATCATGCCCGGTCCCATCGCCCTTTTGTCAACAACATGGTCGGTATCACCCCGGACGTTCATCACCACCACCCGGAGCGGCCGGCCATCCCCGAGGAAACGCTCCAGCAGGCCTTTCACGAACGTGACACGCTCACCGGTGACCGCAGGGTCGGCCGCCGGAGGTTCCCGCGTCAGAAGGCGGACGAACTGCAAGGGAGTCTCCAGGATGGCGGTTATCTTCTCCCGTTCGGGGTTGGACAGGGGATCCAGCACACGTACGATGGCTGCGAAACGTTGCGCGGTCTGGAGCCCCCCCGCATTGGAGAGCGCCGTTTCCCGGTCGTGCAGGTGGATGGCGGCGCTCGCCAGCAGTGACAGCGTCACCCCGCCAAAGATGATCCAGACCAGTTGCCCGGCCAGAGACCGGGGCCAGGGCCGCCACATTTTCATCGTTCCTCCACCTCGCCCACCAGAATGTAACCCTTGCCCCAGACCGTCTTGATGATCTTCGGGTCTTTGGGATCATCCCGCAGCCGCCGCCGCACCCGTCCCACCTGCACATCGATGCTGCGCTCGAAGATGGAGGACTCCCGGCTCCGGTACGCCTCCATGATCCGGTCCCGGTTCAGGACCTCGTTGGGGTTCTTCAAAAACGCCATGAGCATGATGAATTCGCCGGTGGTCAGCGCCACATCCACCCCGTCCGGGGAGGTCAACTGCTGGGCCTTCACCTCCAGCGCCCAGCCCGAAAATCGGTATTCCCGAACCTCCCTGGGCCGATCGCTGCGCGGCATGGCGCGTGAGCGGCGCAGGACGCTCTGGATGCGGGCCAAGAGTTCCCTGGGACTGAAAGGCTTGCCAAGGTAATCGTCGGCCCCCATCTCCAGGCCGACGATACGGTCGGTCTCGCTGCGGCGGGCGGTGAGCATGATGACCGGGATGTCTGAGGTCTTTGGGTCCAGGCTCAACCGTTTGCACAGGGACAAGCCGCTTTCGCCGGGCAGCATCAGGTCCAGGACGATGATATCCACCCCGTCGTCAGCCGAAAGCGCCGCCCACATGGCCTCGCCGTCGGCCACGGCCCGCACTAGGCAACCGTTCTCCTCCAGGTACTCCCGGAGCAGTCCCCGCGTTTCCTCATCGTCCTCCACCACCAAAACCCAATCCGCTTCCGGCATCTCGCGACCTCCCGACAGGATTCAACCAGCCTTTGCGTTCATCAACAGGGAACACGCCTCGCGACAATAAAGCAAATACGAAATTGCGACTCAATTGTGACTGAGACGTTCAAATAAAAAGAAATGCGACTGAATCGACCAATTGCAGTTTGACTGCAACTCGACACTGTTTTGTCCAACAAGTTACGACAAACAGCAAAGACGGTCGCGACTTTCTTACAATAAAGTTGTTTGAAATACGGAGATTTACAGACAAACTAAAATCCAAGAAAACAAGAGCGCGGCGACCGGTCCACTCACCGGCCATTATAGGGAAACAGGAGACGATCATGAACGGGGCATCGAAAAAAGGGTTGCTGGGTCTGGCTGCGGCGGTGGGATTGGCCGTCGGGTTGTACACAGTGGCGGACGGGTTCGCCCAGGGGATGATGGGCGGCGGCATGATGGGCGGTCAGCCCGGTTGGAACACCAATCAAACCACGATGATGGGCTGCCAGCCGGGCGCCATGGGCTACCAGGGCATGGGGCCGGGCATGATGGGTGGTCAGACCGGCTACCAGGGCATGGGACCGGGCATGATGGGCGGCCACATGGGCTTCTCCAAGCTCACCACCGACACCGTGGCGGTGGACCGTTACCTCGCCGACCTCAAGGCGCGGTTGGGCATCGCCACCGACCAGGAAACGGCCTGGAACGCCTACGCCCAGGCGGTCAAGACGCAGATCAGCACCCACACCGACGTGCACAACACCATGCACGGCAGCGTGGCGCAAAACCCGTTGGAGCGGACCGGGCAACATCTGACCGCCATGGAGACCATGCTCGGGCAGAACAAGGCGGTCTTCGAGGCGTACAGGACCCTTCACGCCCAACTGGGCGCCAAACAACGCGCCGTGGCCGATCAGCTGTCCTGGCCCTGCCACGGGTAGGGTTTCGGCTTTTTCGCAATGCCAGCCGGATCAGGAGAAACGACATGACGACGACCCATGACACCCACCCCGTGACCCGCACCCTGAAAGTCACCGAGATGGTCTGCCCGGAGTGCAACGCCATCATCGCAGACGCCTTGAAGGCTTTGGATGGCGTCCAGGCGGTCAACCCCGACTGGCGGAAAAACGTGGTCGCCGTCACCTATGACCTCCACAAGGTGCGGGTCCAGGAGGTGGAGAAGCTGCTGGCCGAGATCGGGTACCCGCCCGATCCCGACTTCCTCCACCGCAAGAAGCGGGACTGGCTCCACTTCACCGAGCAGAACGAGGCGGACAATCTCAAACACGTCGGCCACTGCTGCTCCAAGCCCCCGGTGGGAGCATGACGACCTTTTACTTCAACGATGGGAAGGACAAACGCATGGCCAAAAAGAAAGCGCCAACCACCAAGGAACGATTGAAGAGCCTGGAAAAACGCTTCACCCGTTTCGAGAAGACGACCACCGACCAGCTCCAGCAGCTTTCCGACCGGGTGGCGGCCCTGTTGCGGAAAACGTCGAAGGCAGAACCCATCGGAGAATGACGAAAACTTGAGTCAGGGAAATGATGTGATGAATGAGATGTTTGCGGGAATCGAAAATCTGGCCCTGTTGCACCCTATGGTAGTGCATCTGCCCATCACCTACGTGCTGACCGCCCTGCTGTTCGAGGCGATCCGATTTTTCACCCGGAACGAGCGGGTGAAGCTCTTCGCCGAATGGATGGTCTACCTGGGGGCGGTGGCCGCCATCGCGGCGGTGGGGGCCGGACATCTGGCGGCGGAACATCTTGGGCACGACGCCCCCGGTCATGATCTGGTCCACGTTCACCGCAACATCATGATCAGTATGACAGTGGGGCTGGCGCTGACCGCCATTGCCCTGGCCCTGTTCCCGCGTTTCCGCAACGGCTCCATGCGCCAGGGACTGCTGGTGGCCCTGGTGGCGCTGACCGGGGTCATGGCCTACGGCGCGGACAAGGGCGGGCAGCTGGTCTACCGCTATGGAACGGGCGTTGACCCCAGGGCGTTTCACGTCCCTGCGCAGGCAGGACGGGTGACGAATACGGTCCCGGCGGGGCGGATGGAGGCCGACGATCACCATGACAACGCCAACGCCGGAATGGAGGGACGCCTTCAGCCCCATGAACCGCCGGTTGACCACCACGATGCGGATGGTCACACGCATTGAAGCCGGTGACCCGTCACGATACGGAGACAGACGAGGAGAAAGGCCATGATGGGTGAATTCGGGACAGGATTCGGTTGGGGACACGGGTTGTTCGGCGGTTTCTGGATGGTCCTGGTCTGGCTGCTGCCCATTCTGCTCATCGCCTGGGCGGGCAAGGGCCTGTTCGGGGACGGGCGGTCCGGCGGCAACGGCAAGTCGGCCCTGGATCTTTTGAAGGAGAGCTATGCCCGGGGCGACATCGACCGGGAGGAGTTCCAGCGCCGCCGGACCGACCTCCTGGCCGATTGAGGGACAGGGATCGCAATCAGGTCGTCACAGGTTCACAGGGGAACGAAAGATGAAGACCAAGAACAGGATCGTCATATTGGGCGGCAGCTTTGCCGGACTCACGGCGGCTTTCGAGTTGAAACACAAGCTGGGGGACTCAGCCGAGATCACGGTGGTCTCCAATACGCGGCGGCTGGTCTTCATTCCTTCATTGATCTGGCTGGTTCCCGGCTGGCGGACCGGGGATAAGATCAGCTTCGATCTGGAATCCACCTTCACGCCCCACGGCATCCGTTTCATCCATGCGGGGGCGGAACGGATCGACCCGGAGAAAAACGCGGTGCATATCCAGGCGGGGATGGTCGAATACGACTATCTGGTCATCTGCACCGGACCGCGCATGGTGTGGGAGGCGGTGCCCGGCCTGGGGCCGGAAGGCGGTTACACCCATTCGGCCTGCACCCTGCCTCACGCCGAAAAGGCCGCAGAAGCGTGGAAGGAATTTCTCAAGGACCCCGGCCCGGTGGTGGTGGGCGCGGTACAGGGGGCAAGCTGCTTCGGGGCCTCCTATGAAATCGTCCTCAACCTCAACCGGGCGCTCCGCAAGGCCGGGGTGCGGGACCGGGCACCGCTCACCTTCATCACCGCCGAACCCTTCCTGACCCATTTCGGCATCAACGGCTTCGGAATCGCCCGGCCCATGATCGAAAAATTCTACCGCCGCCAAGGCATCGAATTCCTGACCGACAACGTGGTGGAGAAGGTCACCCCCGGTGAGATCCATACCCGGGACAACGGGGTGTTGCCCTTCAACTATTCCATCCTGATTCCGCCGTTCCAGGGGGTCAAGGCGGTGAAGGACTCACCCGGCCTCGGCGACGCAAAAGGCTTCGTGCCGGTG
>CAYFNF010000020.1:0-5811 GCA_964344485.1 uncultured Gammaproteobacteria bacterium | reverse complement strand
TCCTTGGACTCAGACGTGGAAAAATTACGCATCCCAATATAGATGCGGTTTAGAAATACCGGGATGTTTCCATATGTGCCCGAAGAAAAAAAAGCCGCGCCAGTTGCGGCCTGATACCTGTCGAACAATAGCTAGCCCGCATGTTGTGGAAAAAACTGCGCGGATTGAGTGGGAAGCGGACAGATAGGGTTGCAAATGAAGATTATCTATGCCGGCTTCAATTTTTTTGCCTCCGTTCTGGATGAAATTCTCCACAATACCGAGCATGAGGTAATACTCGGCATGACCGGGGAAGAGGGGCAATCGATACAGACCATAGAGAGTCTGTGCAAAAACGGCGGCATTCCCCTCTATTACGGTCCTTGGAGCCGTGAAACCATCCATATGGTAAAAGGCCTTGAAGCGGACCTCCTGATTGCCGCCGCCTACTCCTACAGGGTGCCGGTGGTAGAGTTGTACATAAAGCACTGCGTCAACCTGCATCCGAGCCTGCTGCCCATGGGGCGCGGCCCCAACCCGTTACCCGACCTGATTGCTACCATTCCGCAATACGCAGGCTTGAGCCTGCACCTCATGACCCGGCGCTTTGACGATGGCCCCATCATCATGCAAACCCCCATAGCAGTGGATACCGGGGACGGTTTTGACACCCTGTCCATGAAAATGTTCATGACCGCGCCAAAGCTTATGGGGGATTTTTTGCAGTCGTATCCAGAAAACCTCAACAATACCCAAGAACAACCGGCAGGGGAGTACTGGACAAGTTACTCAAAGGTAGATAGAACCGTCGATTGGCAGATGGGAGTTGACGAAATACTGGCCATGCACAAAAAATATGGGGCGACCGGGGTAATATTTCCCTTGGGGCAAAATCATAAAATCGAGGTGTGCAACGTAATAGGGATCAAATGCGATCATGGGCACGAGGTAGGAGAGATAATCCTCAACGCCGGGCGCTACATATATGTGACCGCCACTGACGGTATCCTGCGGCTTTGGACCACATGATGAATACTGTTCCGAAAATCAAACCCCTTGACTGGCAGCGGCAGCTGCTTGCCCCTCTTGGGAGACCCAGGGCATTATCGCTGTCGGGGTATCCACCGTATCTGCCGATTCGGCAATGGCTGCATCCATATCGACCTCGATCTTCTCAAGCAGGGATTTCAACTCTAGCATGGATTCCCGTAACAAACGCGCTTCCATCCGTTTAGTCCTGAAACGTTCTTCCAAAACCGGCAGATCGTAAATCCGGTTTGTTATCAAGGCATGGAAATGGGTATCGGTGAGATCACTGATAACGGTTTCCAACTCATCCAGCATAGCCTGGGTATTTTCTATCTCTTTTTCTATCTCTGCACGTTTCATCACGACACCGTCTAACACATATTGCAATCAAAAAAAGTTATAACGACATATGCGATTGAGCGTGAGCTTGAAGAAGAAGTTTCTACCGACTCCTGACACAGCAAAACAGAAATTGCGCCAAACAGCCGACGCCAAATCGCCACCATGCCGCCTAGGTTGCAATAACAATGCCAAAACGATAGCTAGCCCGCATGTTGCATGAGTGAAAAGCCATGCCAGGGCCGAAAAATGGAGCAGCGCGGCTGTTTATATAGAAAATAGTGTTGCCAAAAACCGGCAGGAGTTGCCGTTACGGGTAAGAAAATGTGGAGGGCGGCTTCTGATTATAAGCTTTGATCAATACACCACCGATGAAACATTCTTGAATTCGTCGAAATGTTCCATCAATTTGATGACGTCACCATAATCCTTGAACAGCGTCTCCTCCTCCAGTGACATTCTGAAGATTAGCAAAAAAAACAGGTATTCCAGATCAAGCCCCAGTTCATCACTATCCTCTTCAACCTTTTGCTCAACATTTTCGATCATTTTGGCTATGGCGCATATTTCCGAATCAAACTCATCCAGAATAGAGGCAAGATGGGGTAGATCTTTCGCCTTCTGCCGTAAGAACGGATAGAGGTATTTATCCTCCTTTTCGATATGCTGCAAGACAAACGCCTGGAAGGAGAAATACTCCTCCTTCCAAGTCGCTGCATCGCTACTCCTGTCCAACAATATCCACATTCTCTCCTTGATGGCGGCGTGCTCGACCCGAATGGAGTCAATCACCCTGTTGGCTTCGACAAGCTTGTCCTGGTCTTCCTCCATGAAACTCCCCTTATTCAAAGCTTAAACCATGAATGTTGCCGGTCCGGCCTCCGTAAACGGCGGCTCCAATCAAGATCATGGTCTTCTTGGAACGCCTGACAAAATGAGTGCAATCATGCTACAGGAGACAATTGCGGTCAATCAGATTCGCATTTGCGCCTGAAAAAGCGCCGCACAAGGCGCCAGGAGAGCGGTTTGGCTGGGCCAAATGAACGACGCACAACGCGGCAAAACACCTTTTCAAGGCTAACCCGCATGTTGCACGAGGAATCACCGTCTTGCCGCTCCATGCCACACCATTACTGCGTTGCAGGGTGAAAATCGACTCGGTCACATAGTTCACTATGCTCCCGACCGCTTTTCACCCTGCGCCTTGTCCTGATACGGCCTGAAACGCCAATCCGGCAATTCCTCGTGCAACATGCGGGCTAAACCTGCAAGGCAGTGGCGGATTCCGACTCAATGTCAACAGGCCCTGGGAAGCCATTTATTGGTTGTTCAGCGCCCGTATCCTCTCAGCCACCTTTTCGGCACTGGCGGCAAACCCGGCCGCATCTGCGTGGTAGAGTGACTCGGCATCCATGAACCATGGAATCGAACCGACGCCACAAGCCCTCCACAACAGTTTGGCCGGTAGAAAATAGACCACTTTGGCTCCGAGGTTGCTACTTATCGCCGCCACCGTGCTCGGAGTTGTGACGATCATATCCAGAACACTCATCATGGCATACAGGTCGTCCAGATCGTTCAACAGGTCGATCTCGCTGCCGCCCAGATCGATTATATCGGCGTTGAAAGCCTGGCGGGCTTCAGCGATTTCCTCCCCGGCATCACCATGGAAGAGGTTAACGAAAGAGACACCGGGCACGGTAAGTATCGGCTTCCACTGCAAAAGAGTGGAATGGGAGAGCATCCGCAAGTCGGTCTTGATGCTTGTAGCCCAACTTATGCCTATTTTAGGTTGCGGGCCAAATTCGGCAAATCTCTTACGCCAATGCTCCATCCGGTCATTATCTGCGACCAGATTGGGACGCAACCCTGTGAGATCCGGCATGATCAATCCCGCCAGGCTCCCGGCTGCAACTTGATAATCTATATGGGGCAGTTGGGAAATCACGCTGGGATAATCTTTCTGCGATACACCCAAAAACCTTATATCCGGCATGGAACGGGCAAAAAGCCGCTCCAGCTTGGGACTGCACAGAGCTATACAGTGCGCCGCCCTCCGGGCCAGCTCATTGTAGAGAAGGGAGAATGAAAACTCATCGCCGATCCCCTGCTCGGCATAGACCAGCACCGTCTTGCCGTCCAACGGCTCACCTTGCCACCTGGGATAAGAGAAGCTGCAATGATCGTCAGCATTTATCTCTAACCTCAACTCATACTGACTCCAGCCGTCCTCATATCTGCCCAAACCAAGATTGGCAAAACCCAGGCCATGTAACGCCTGTAGATGATCCGGTTTCAAACGGAGGGCTTTTTCATACATCGGCGCCGCGTCGGACAATTTACCTTGATCCACCAGGGCATTGCCCAACAGAAAGTAAGCTTCCGCATGGTTGGGATCGATGGCGATGGCGGCATGACAATGTTCCACAAGCTCGTCAAGCCTGCCCTGCTTGTTCAACACCACGCAAATATTGTCATAAGCCTCAAGATTGTTCGGGTCTACGGCTAGAAGCTTGCGGTATATGTCTGCGGAATCTTCAAGCCTGCCCTGCTTGAACAGGTTGTGTGCGAGATTGAGCAGTCCATGTATGTCATCGGGTTTTATCTCAAGCACTCTTTGAAAACAGTTCTGGGCCTGGTCATATGCCCCGGTCTCGGTCATGGCATGGCCGAGATTGACCAAGGTATCCAAGGCGTCCGGTTTGACGGCAAGGGCTTTTTCATAACACTCGATGGCCTCCGCCATCTGGCCCGTGGTCTGTAGACATACCCCCAGATTGCTGAGAATCCCATGGTTGTCGGGATGGCTTTTGAGAGCCTCCCTGTAACAGGGAATAGCCGCATCCAATCGTCCCGCCTGACAAAGAGCATCCCCGCGCCGCATGGCTTCCCAGGCTGTATCTTGCGTCACAGTGGAAGCTGACCCATATGTCGCGCAGTTCTCAACCTCTCGAAGCAAGTCGGTAAGCTCTGCGTGACCGGGAAATATTGCCAAAGCATCCTTGAGAAGTGCGACAGCCTCACTTTTATGCCCAGACAGATTGAGGGAGGCTCCCAGGTTGAGATATAGGTTCGTTTTACCGCTGTCGATGGCAAGCGCCTTTTTAAACTGCGCTATGGCGATATCATGTCGATTGAGCCTCTGGGCTATAACCCCCAGCATGTTTATTGCGTCAACGCAGGTGGGCAACGCTTGCACTATGGCGGTGCAGATGATGTCGGCCTCTTTATAACGGCCGGAGTTGAAATGTTCGACTGCCTGGGCATAGGCCGCAGCGACAGTCATCTGTTGTTGATTGGCCCCTTGCGCGGACCGCTTTTCAGTCATAAGTTTTAACCCGTCATCTTCCGGGCAGCTCCAGTGAGCTGCCCGCCAGCCAACATGTTGCATTCCACGCAAGTCTCTCATGTCGCAAGGCTACAAACCAACCTTTTATTTATGCTGTAAGATGCGCCATACCATGCAAAGAGAGCTGCATACCTTGGGTTTCTTTGCACAATCAAGCTATTTTCGGTTCCAAGCATGGGAACTTCGGCGTAATATGTTGACAGGATGCACGCTGAACGATGATCGGTCTTCATACAGCTTGAGCATTCAGGCGGCATGTTGCATGAAGAGTGGCCGAAAGGAGTCGTCGCGAACTATTTGATCTGACTGAGGACACGGTACGGCAGGCGAGGAGATATTGATGGTTGAGTACAAAACCGATCTTTCCAAGAAAGTGGCCAAGATGTATGAGAGCCTGGACGAGATACTGGATACCAACGTCAGTATCAAGAACGAACAGATCGACGGCATGATAGATGCGTTAGCCGGCACTGAAGATCCCGCCGAACGCATCAATCTGGTCGACGCCATCCTGGCCCATGAAAAACTGCGGGATCATCATATCCTGACCGCCATGGGCCACCTGCAAAACGATGTCGCCTTTCTGGAACGTTTTGTGAAGGAGGTGCTCACGAGAAACAGGCTGAAACTGCTGGTTGACGCCCTCCCCCATGCCGTTGTAAGCCCTGACTCCATAAAACACATCTCCATGGCCATCATGGAGTTGTGCGATGTGGAAAAGTTGATCACCGCCATCGCCAACGCACCCGGCGGGCTGACCGAAACCGAGATGATATGGTCCATGGAGGTTATAGAAAAAGGGACTTTGGATCAGATATTGAACACCCTGGGAGTAATTGATAAACACTCTCCGGCCGTGGTCCTCCTGACCAAGGCGGTATTGACCCACGACAAGGTCGATCCCAAAGTGATGATGCGAGCCTTCAACTTTTGCAAAACCAATGACGAGGCCGCGACCCTGCTTGCTCTATCATTGAGCCGCAAGGCCGACAACAAAACGATTGTCTCGCTCCTGGAAGATCTTCCAACCGACAACTCACAAACCGCTGAGATATTGACCGCGCAACTGGTCAAAAAAAGCATGAAGCCAAAGGAGAACAACAAGCTCATGCCCA
>CAYFNF010000019.1:0-5880 GCA_964344485.1 uncultured Gammaproteobacteria bacterium | reverse complement strand
AAACTGGCAGCGGTTTAACTGTTTCTTGGAAGTGGTTTTAGGGTTTGCATTTTCTGTGGGTGTAGCAGTTGTTGAAGAAAGATTCTTCAATCCAAAGTCTGAAACGCTTACGAACCATTGCTGATCAAGCGTAGATTTTTCATTATCTGGTGGAATTACCAAGGTATAGATAGGGGCTTTTTTGAAAAAGCTGCTGGGAATAGCTTTGAATTTCTCCAGCCATTTTTTGCTGAGCTGAGGCATTTTTTCTGTATCGGCGGCAATGGCTTGTATGTTCAGGTCGTATTCCCATTTTGTGATATTTGCAATGTGACCAATAGCCATGATTGCACCATCTTCTTGAACGGCAATGAATCTGGCATTTTTCCGGGCATGAACGCCTTTTCCGGATTTGGATGTGATTTTGCCTTGATGCATAGCTTCAAGAGTTTCCTTGCCTTTGGTTTTCCACACAAGAAAAACAACAGGCCAAACCTCAAAAACGCTCATAAAAACACCTCAAAAGTTGTAAATGATTTCTGTACAGAATATTGGCGTGATGAGATAGATGCAATGAAGCATGTTTAAAGGCATAAAAAAAGCGGCCAACTTGAAGGTTGACCGCTTTTTTTTGTCAGAAATGTTTAAGCTGTTTCTGCGGCTATTTCGCTTTCAAGCCATTTGATAAGGTTTTTCTTTTCTTCATCAGTTGCTTCATTTCCTGAAATCCAAAGCTCTCCATTTTTGCCAACTTGAGAGTTTTTCTTCCAAAATTGTATGAAGGCTTGAGGGTTGGGAAGTTTGTCGGTCAGATTTTTGATGTTGTTGTTCAAAGAGAAGTCTTTTTTTGCCAGTTTTTTTGAGGTTTGCTTCTTTGTTTTTGATGCCGGCGTTCTGGTTGCTCTCTGGAGCCGGAATATCCTTGGCTGCTTCGTCTTCCTCCTTGATGGCTCTTTCAATGGTTTTGGTTTTGTGGCGGAACGGTTTACTGTCGTGCTCGGTTTTCAGGTTCGGGTCGTTTCGCTCGTAAACCTCCAGCTTGCCGACGACATTGGCGTGTAGCTCCACCATGTTGTCACGCTCGATTTTCAAGTTGTCGTTTAGCTTGAAAAGCCGGTTGTTCTCTGCTGTCAGGCGGTCGGCCTCTTTGATCATCTCTTGCAACTCATCTTCTGCATTATTCAGTTTCCTTGCGTAATCATCTCTGATCGCGTCCGTTTCCGCTCTGGCGATTCTGTATGCCAGGGTCCATATCTTGTCGATCATTTTATTAGCTTCATCCTCGACCTTGTCAGGAATGGTTGGAACGGCGTCTTTTTCCTGGGAAGCACGCCATTGTTTCAGATATGGCGAAATTGTCTCGTAGCTGCCTTCGTTGTCGTTCTCAGCTCTGACGGTGTGGTTTGTTGGTTTGATACCTTTTTGTTGAAGGGTTTCGCAAATTGCGGCAACTCTTTCATAGGTGATTTTAGCCATGACCATTCATCCTTTTGAAAGTGATTTGTCCAAAGATCGAGGCGGCAACGTGCATATCGGTGATGATGCCGGGGGCCAGGAATTGCGGGAAATCGGATTTCATCAAGATGCCGCCGATCTCAGAGCAGTACTGCCGGTGCAGTGCTTGTGTTTGTTCGACTTCAAGCAGATTGATTTCGTAATGCTCGATGGTTGGAAATTTGTGAAGAATGAATGTGTCGTGTTCGGAATGTGGGAAAATGTTTGATCGTCTGGGCATTTTTACCTCCTTGGAAAGTGTACGGTACGGTGTACAGGAGGCACTATAATTTAGTGTGATATATAGATAGTCAAGCAAAAAAACACTAAGATATAGCGTTATTTTACTTCTAAGGCTTTTTGAATAAATTCTTCATCAGGTTTGATGTGACCGTTTTTTGGCTCGGTCTTGTTTGAGATTAGCCAGTAAGCAAAAAGAGGGTAACTGCTTGCAATTGGAAGCAAAATATCTTCACAAGCTTTTTGCCTTCCATAGATGACGTTTTCAAATCTTCTAAAGCTTATTCCGCACGATTTGCAGAAATTTGGTTTAGAAACCTTTGTGGAAAGCTGTATAGCTAAAATTCTTTTTCTGATTTCCATTGACCCGTATATATTAGTGTGATAAAAGGGTTGAGAATACAAATTCAAGACAAGGATACAATCACCCGGTTCAAATATCACTAACATTCAGGAAAGGTTGAAGAAAATGCCCACAACACAAGATAAAACAACAGCAGTAAAAAACAGTTCTGCTCATGTCAATCAGGTATCGTTTGACGACATTCAAGATGATTTGATCACAAAAAAAGTGAAAGTCATTGGATATGAGTATCGTCCCCCCTCGCAATTCACCCCGACCGACGACAACAACAAACCGATACCGGGTGCTGAGCCGGTGACGTTCTCGGACGTGACGCTTTTTTGCATGGTCAAGCAGCAACAGCCGTATGGAGAAGGTTTTTCCATCGGCTTCGGTGTCGCAAAGCACAAAATCAACCTCATGAACAACCATCACCTATCCCATACCCATGAAGATCTCAGAGCAATCAACAATCCGGCGTTTCTCCCTATGGATGTTGAGTTGAGCCTGTTGGAAGTGGTTGATGAGGAGAAGAAAGGCAAAAGTTCAACGGTAAAGCCGGTTGATTTCAGGATTCTGAAAACCAACAACGGCAAGGAGGCTAAATTTCACAGTTAACCGTACGAAACAGCCGTAAATTACGAACCGTAAATTACGGTGTACCGTACGAACCGTAAATTACGGCGGATTCGTACAGAAAAGCCAAGGGGGCCTGGGTCATGTGGGCATTACCTTGGCTCCCTCTCTCCTCTTATTGGCCCCCCTCTAAGGGGAGAGAAAAAAGAGTGTAGATTTATTTTGTAAACTCCTTGATTAGCCATACAGCTGCAAGAGCGATTAACAGGTAAGGCAGGAGTGTTGAAAAGTCGGTAAATCTCTCAAAGATAAGGTTAGTAATCCAGTTTTGTTCAAACATTTTCATGCCTAGATGTTGAGGTTGAAAAAATGTGTGAAATCACACCAGCAGAGATGATTCAAGTTGCAGATAGAATAGTAGTTTTCATGGAGCTAATAATAGTGTTTTTTGTTGGTTATCATGTGGCGGGTATTGTTGAGAATCGCAACAAGAGACAGATTAAAAAAAAGGGGTTGGATGGCTAAAACCAGCAAAAAACGGAATGGTGCATTGTTCGTAGGCTTGTTTCTACTCGCGTGCATCGTTCCGTTTAATGCTGGTGCATCAGTCGCGCCCGATCCTTATTTTCCAACTGGTCACGGTCCGTTGGTTTGTAGGGATGATAGGATATCAACAACAGGATCGTGTAGTTCAGGCTCGTATCAAGGCTATATGAGGAAAGATGATTTTATAGCATATATGCAAGTCTTGGGCTTTGTGAACGATCCCGATTATGTACCCGGCGGTGGTGGTGAAAGCGGTGGAACAACAGAGTTAGATACTGAACTAATCTCTCTCATAGTCGGTGGATGTTTGTTGATGTGGGCTACCGGCTGCGGAGTCGGAATGTCCATAAAAATGGTTAGAAAAATGAGGTGATGCAATGGAATTGCCCATGAACGAAATAATCATAGGTTGCTCTTTGGGGCTGAGCTTTATAGCCGGTGTCCGGGTGACCATGTATTAAAAAAAAGGTGTCGGGTGAAAATCCCTAATACATAAATTTGAAATGGAGATAAACAAAATGCAAATACAGAATAAATACGTGATGCCGTACTTGACCTTGGCGTTGGCTTTTGCCTTCGTTCTGTTTTCCGAAATGGCGCACGCAACCCTCTTGCTGGATACCGAGACAGCCGTAAATGCTGCGGCTGCTGACGCCTTGACCATCGGCGGTTATGTGGTCGGCGGTATCTGCTCCCTGCTGGTCATCGGCCTTGCCATCAAGATGGTTCGCAAGCTGGCAATCGTCGCCGGTGCTGGTGTGGCGGGTGCCATGTCCGCGATGAGCGATGCTCATGCAACCCTGTTGACCGATACCGATGCAGCCATCACTGCGGCTGCTGCTGACGCCCTGACCATCGGCAGCTACGTGGTCGGCGGTATCTGTTCCCTGCTGGTAATCGGGCTTGCCATCCGCATGGTACGCAAGCTCTAGGTTAGATTAACCACCGATACCTGAGAAAAAAGGGTCTTGCGGTTTCCGAAGTCCCTTTTTTCAAGAGAAGGAAATCAAAAAAAATGAATTTCAAGAGGCAAAATCGAAATTTACTTTTTGTGATTATTCTGATCTCTGCAATCACAATCGTACCGGTAAAGAGGGTTGAGGCGATAGGAATAACCGGCGCGATAGGCGCGGCGATTTTGATTCATTTGGCGGTATTTGCAGTGATTGATTGGGTTAATTCGGAAGACCCGGCAAAACCGCCACAAAAGGCGTTGGTGATAACATTGGCGAATTCGGAAGAGGACCAGGGCCGTAGTAGTATACAAGCCGATCCCGGCGGCGGTGGCGCGGGGGCGATGATGGCAATGCAGATAATGTTGGAGCCGGTTACAGCAGAGCAGCAGGAGAATAATAATACTGAACCATATGAAATGGATGAGTTGATATATGGTCAGGATCAAAGTATGAGCAGGTCAAAAGCAATAGAGCATGGACAGGAGCATGTACAGAATATAAATGATGGGTTGAATGAATCTCAGGGATATGCAAGGTATGGAAATCCTACATATTTTTCAACAAGCAGCACAAGTAATCAGGGTAATGATTACGATATAATAAAATACAAATATTGGGTAGATAACTGCCCAATTGGCTATTGTCAATATTCGGGTTATGCATATAGAGACGTGTGGTATTTGGTGACAGGTGAAACAGTTGTAGATTGTGCGCCTAATACAAGTATTGATATAGATGGAAATTGTAGGCTTGAGGATTACAAGGAAGATAGTGTTTTGCGGGTTGGCGTTGATGAATCCGGCAACTTTATAGATGGGATGGACCCAGAACAGGATAATCATACAACAGTTGCGAATAATCAGGTAGCAACGACGATCCATGATAAACGCTATGGTGACGGAACGCTGAACGTCAAGCGCAATGCAGACGGCACGTATGAAGTAACACAGAGCTTTTCTCAGGTTCCTGCACAGAAATACAACGGTGCAGCGACAACAGCCAGTATCACCACAACAAAGAAGATAGACTTAGCCGGAACGGTATTGGAAGAGACCGTTGACGGGCAATACGCCGATGGTTCCGCGATACAAGAAAACGACAACATAGGCGGTGCTTGGATGAACGAAACCGGAACGAGTCCGGTAAACGGTTCCGGGCCCTGTCAACCTGGGGAGGTTGTCAATTCCGATGGAACTTGCGGCGGTAATTGCTCAACTGGTGATATTCCCGGACCGGACGGAACCTGTATTGTAATCTGCAACATTGGTGAATATTGCGAGGGTGAATGCCCGGAAGGCTCCCCACAAGGCGCGGATGGTGTTTGCAAAAATACATGTCCGGCAGGAACGACGGTAGCGGGTGAAACTTGCGGATGCGACAACACGGCCTTGGTGTTCAAAGAAACAAGCTATACCTGTGAATGTGAAGAAGAGGGTTTCATATTTGAAACAGACCCGGAGATTAACGCCTGTATCGGTCCGGCTCCGATGGCCTGGGCGGCAAGTCCTGCAAATGGATCGTTTCTAGATATCTCAGACCGGCTAAATGCAGCAAGAACGCAGTATTCAACAGCAAAAGAACAATTCAATCTGACCGTATCACATTCATTCAGTTTTAACGCTCCCACCGCTTCGGCCTCCCTGCCTTGTCTCGGTCCATGGACGATTTTAGACCGTACATATGATGTATGTCGAGCTATGATCGAATCTGGTGTATGGCGGTAATCTGAGAAGGTGGCGTATCCTG
>CAYFNF010000018.1:4945-6167 GCA_964344485.1 uncultured Gammaproteobacteria bacterium | reverse complement strand
GCCCATGACCGGGATTGAACCGGTGACCTCTTCCTTACCAAGGAAGTGCTCTACCCCTGAGCTACATGGGCGCAAAACGCCGTCAAACAACGGACAAACTCCAAATTCACGTCATATTCCCGGCCAGTGCCTGTCGCTTCCTACCGGGAGCGCCCCCTTTAAAAAGCTGGAGCGGGTAGGGGGAATCGAACCCCCATGTTCAGCTTGGAAGGCTGACGTTCTACCGTTGAACTATACCCGCCAATTCTTCCGTATTCTGCACCTGATCCATGAAGGAATGGTGGAGGGGGAAGGATTCGAACCTTCGAAGGCTGAGCCGGCAGATTTACAGTCTGCTCCCTTTGGCCACTCGGGAACCCCTCCCGTAAGTAACAGAGCCAAGAAGGGTTATACGTTAAGTGGCAAGAAGTCAAGAGTTTTCCTGCACGGAAGCCAAATTTTCTTTTTCAGTGCCTGCCAGTATGGTCACAAAGCCGATACCGACGACATCGCCCGGATTACTGTAAGTATGGCGGATATTTCCCTGAAAACAGGCAGTATCACCCTGTTTTAAATGCACTTTCTCCCCTGCCAGAGATAAAATTATCTCTCCCTGGCTGACATAAAGATACTCCTCGCTGCCGGGAGGATGGGGTTTGCCTTCAAAAACCCCTCCGGCATCCAACTCGAAAGACAATTGCACCAGATGGAACACCCCCACCGGAGAGACGGTCACGGCTCGGTAGGATTGGTCCCCGGACTGGGATTGCGGCATGGTGGCGGCGGGGACGTGGAGTATCTTGCGTTCGGAGGAGTCCACAAGCTGGTCGATGGTCATGCCCAGGGCGTTGGCGATCTTGAACACCACGGCCAAACTTGGATTGGCGTCGTCACGCTCGACGGTGGCCAGGGTAGCGCGAGGAATACCGGCCAGATCAGCCAGATTCTTCTGGGTGAGCTTCCGCATGGACCGAACCGAACGGATCCTCGTTCCAACCAGATTCGTAATCAATTTCTTCTACCGAATGGATTGCAGCAAAACAGGCAACTCGCGCCAGTTCATGACCGACCGCCGTCGGCAACATGACATAACGAGAGCGAACCAGACAAAAAAACAATATCCACTAGCAGCCCCGCCAGCAAGAGTTTATCTGATGATTTGTACAATTTTTACCAGATCAAGGCAGACTCTTCGGCTATGACGGCAGGATATGGAGAGATGATGTGACGACTTGCCCTGATC
>CAYFNF010000018.1:0-4811 GCA_964344485.1 uncultured Gammaproteobacteria bacterium | reverse complement strand
CACGCCGACCGCTCCGGGGATTATGAGTTGTGGGCGGAAGTTCCCGGGCAGTGGGGCAGCCAACGGCTCTGGGCCGCCTTCCATGAGGAGACCGGGTTTTTGCAGCTGAACGCCTACATGAACATCAAGATTCCACCCAGGCAACGGCTCCAGGTGACCAACGCCATAACCTTGATGAACGAAAGGGTCTGGCTGGGGCATTTTGAGATATGGAGCGAAGAGCAGGTCCCGGTCTTTCGAGTCGTCCTGCCTCTGCGCGGCGCCAAGCTGCACGAAGAGCAACTGGTAGACATCATGGCGGCAATCGCTGAAGAGACCGAACGTTTTTTCCCGGCCATTCAATGGATCGTCTGGGGCGGAAAAACACCGGAAGAGGCCATCGCCGCCGCCATCGTCGAAACCGAAGGTGAAGCATAGCCCGCATGTTCCAAAGCGATAGCCGCCGTGCAGGCGCGAGTCGGTTTTCCAACTTTCCCCTTGACGCAATCTCCAAAGAAAGATAGTTTTCCCGGTGCTGATCGGGCGGTTAGCTCAGCGGGAGAGCACTACCCTGACACGGTAGGGGTCACAAGTTCAATCCTTGTACCGCCCACCATTTAATTTTAAGAACATTTTTAAATATTTAGACAGCTTCCTTGACTAACTTCTTGGAAGCCGTTTTTTTGCTCTAGCAATCAAATAGCAATCACAAGGACCGATACAGCAATCAATGCCACGGGAAGCACTTTATATCTTACTGCTACGAAGACTTAGCTGCAGCCTCCCCCTAATTTCAGTCAAAGCAAGTCGAACCAACATTTTGAGCAGACCACCCTTGGCAACCCCCCTCCTCCACGTCTAATATCCCTACCATTATTTGTCAATTATCAACTCATTCCACCTAACGTCCTAATTGGTTTGTAAGATGGGCCATCTGAAAAGATACCGATCATCGGTGGAGAGCTTGGATTATCAAAATGGCAGAACATCTTCTTTTGTGAGTTTGACGGCCCAAGGGAACAACGAACCATTATCTGCACGATCACCGGCGGGTGAGCAAATAGAGACTAATACTATGAATAAGCGTATTCTACACACGATGATCCGGGTCAGGGATCTTGAGGCATCAGTAGATTTCTACACCCGTATCATGGGCATGACCGAGAGCAGGCGGCAAGACTATCCGGGGGGAAAGTTCACCCTATGCTTTGTCGGCTACGATGATGGGCCACAGATTGAATTGACGCATAATTGGGAGCGGGAATCAGATTATGAGATCGGTGACGGATTTGGACATGTAGCAATCGGCTCTCAGGACATCTATGCGCTCTGTGAAAAGATCCGTGAGAGTGGTGGTCAAGTTGTCCGTGAACCAGGACCAATGAAACACGGCACCACGCACATCGCCTTTGTTCGTGACCCGGATGGTTACGCTATCAAATTGATCCAGGACAAATAAGGCCAGCATGTCCTTGTATCACAGGAAATCAGTCTGGACCAAGATATCCAATTGGTTGGAAGAGACCAAATGAACAAGATCAACCAACGCATAGCAGTAGAGATCAAGGTCCGTACAGAGCAAGTTGAGGCTGCTGTCGGATTGCTTGATGATGGAGCTACAGTTCCCTTTATTGCCCGCTACCGTAAAGAGGTGACCAGTGGTCTGACGGACAGCCATTTACGAACATTACAGGAGCGATTGATCCAGCTACGGGAATTGGAAGATCGCCGTGAGACGATTTTGAACAGCATCCGTGACCAGGGCAAACTCTCTTCTCAGTTGGAATCATCCCTCAAAAATGCCGATACCAGAACCCGACTCGAAGATCTCTACCTTCCCTATCGCCCCAAACGGCGGACAAAAGCCTCAATAGCCAGGGAATCCGGGCTGGAGCCGTTGGCCAACGGTCTGTTGAATAATCCCTCCCAACCTCCTGAACAGGTAGCCCGCTCCTTTGTTGCCCCACAAAAAGATGTGTCGGATATTGCCACTGCATTGGAGGGAGCCCGCTACATTCTGGCTGATCGCTTTGCAGAGGATGCGGCTCTGGTTGGCCGGATTCGAGAGACCCTGTGGAACAAAGGCGTCATTAGATCCCGGTTGGTCAAGGGCAAAGAGCAGGAAGGAGAGAAATTCTCCGACTATTTCGAGTTCGATCAACCGCTGAACAAAATACCCTCTCACCGGGTTCTGGCAATGTTGCGCGGCAAGAGCCTTGGAATTTTGCGGTTGGGATTGGAACATCAGCAGGATGCGGCGGCTACCGTTAAAGGGCCTTCTGTTTTGGAAACGACTATCAGTAGCCATTTTTCCATTCAGAACCGGAATCGTCCCGGTGATCTTTGGCTGCAAGAGACCGTCTCCTTTGCCTGGAAGAAGAAACTGAAGCCGCTCCTGGATACGGATCTCATGAAACGGCTGGCGGAAAAAGCCCAGGAAGAAGCGGTACGGGTTTTTTCCGAAAATCTTCGGGATCTGCTGCTCACCGCCCCGGCGGGAGCAAAGTCCGTTATGGGTCTTGATCCGGGCCTGCGAACGGGGGTGAAGGTCGCTGTTGTGGATGAAACCGGTCAGGTGCAAAAGACGACCACCATCTACCCTCACCCGCCACGGAACCAGTGGCAAGAGACCAAAACGGCGTTGGCCTCTCTGGCACGGAAACATGGCGTAGAGTTGATTGCCATCGGCAACGGTACAGGTTCGAGGGAGACGGATCGGTTGGTGACGGAATTGAAGAAAAGCCACCCAGAACTGACACTCAGTTCCATGGTGGTGAGCGAAGCCGGAGCCTCGGTCTACTCTGCCTCAGAATATGCTTCAAAGGAGTTGCCGGAGTTGGATGTCTCATTACGTGGAGCGGTCTCCATCGCTCGCCGCCTGCAAGATCCGCTGGCGGAGTTGGTCAAGATAGATCCCAAGTCCATAGGCGTGGGACAGTATCAGCACGATATCGACCCGAAACGTTTGGCTCAATCCTTGGATGGGGTGGTGGAAGATGCGGTCAACAGCGTGGGTGTTGATGTCAATACCGCATCTCCCCCACTGCTTGAGCGGGTGTCAGGTCTCAACGCCACCCTGGCCAGCAACATAGTGGACTACCGGAATAAGAACGGGCCATTCCGTAATCGAAAGGCCATGAGCAAGGTGCCACGTTTTGGGCCGAAAACCTTTGAACAGGCTGCCGGTTTTCTCCGTATCCAAAATGGAGATACGGCTTTGGACAGTTCCGCCGTGCACCCTGAATCCTATAGCCTCGTTCAGCGCATACTAAAGAAAACCGGATTGTCACTTCCACAGTTGATCGGCAACACAGAGGTTCTACGTACTCTGTCTGTTACGGAATTCGTTGATTCACGCATCGGCGAGCCAACGGTCAGGGATATCATCGAGGAGTTGGAAAAACCGGGTCGTGATCCCCGGCCTGTATTCAAGACTGCTCGCTTTCAAGAGGGTGTTGAAGATATCAGGGACCTGCAACCGGGTATGGTTCTGGAGGGCGTTATCAGCAACGTCACCAACTTTGGGGCGTTTGTAGATATCGGTGTTCATCAGGATGGATTAGTCCATATCTCAGCCATGGCTAATCGGTTTGTCAGAGATCCGCATGATGTGACCAAGGCCGGAGCAGTGGTCAAGGTGCGGGTGATGGAGATTGACCTCAAACGTCGGCGTATTGCGCTGAGCATGCGGCTGGGTGATGCCCCAGAAAAATAGATCAATCTCCTGAGCCACTCTTGAGCCAGTGATTGACCATCTCAGCCAATACACCCATCCCAATTCCTATCGTATAGCAAACAAGATCAGACCAAAGAAAACCGTGACCCAATACCAATGCACCAATCTTAGTTTGTCGGAGCATATCGATCCAAGGAGCATGGTAGAGTTGGCTCACCTCTACCAAGAATGAAATCAGTAAGGCGATCCCCGCAACAGCAATTGTTGGGCGTGTTGGCATCATCAAACCGATTAGGAGAAAGACGGTAAGTGCCCAGAGGATGTCTCCTCCGTATTTAGCAACTACTGTGGGTATTATATCGGCCCCGGACCGGGTCCATATTGCAATGGTGGCCAGCACAATCGCTACAGCAATGTAGACGGATCTATTCCTCATAGCCGACCGTCAGGTAGATACATGATTCAGTCATCAAAACGGTTGGTACTTACAACTTCCTCATAAGCCAATTGCCCTGGACGAGGCCAAGGCTCTTTCACACCCTTGCCGACCACCACAGCCATCACCAGGATATGATCTGCGGGCAGGTTGATAATCTCAGCCACCTTGTCCGGTTCATACCCGGTTATGGGACAGCTTTGATAGCCCATGGCGGTAGCCGCCAGCATCAGAGTCTGTCCAGCCAGTGAGCCAGACCGAATAGCCTCATCCCTCTGAAGCTGGTCGTTGCCCTGAAATAGGTTGCCTATGCCGGGGATAGCCATCTCTTGCACCTCTTGCGGGGCATTTCGCCAATACCGCTCCGGCTGTTTCTGCCACGCTCCCACATCAGCACAGATAAAAACCAGCAAAGAGGCATCAGTGATCTGGGCCTGGTTCCAGCACACAGGGCGGAGCCGCTTACGTTGCTCAGAGTCATCAACAACCAGGAACCGCCAGTGCTGGATATTGAACGCTGTGGGAGTCAGCATGGTGGCTTCCAGGAGCTTACATGTCTCCTCTGGGCTGATTCTGTGATCCGAGTCGTACCATTTTACCGACCGCCGAGTGGCAATGGCCTCAAATGTATCCATGGTCTATTCCTCTATCTCTATTATTTACCACTAAGAGTACATCCGGCTCCTAACTTGCATTAATCTGCTGTTGCATGCATAATAC
>CAYFNF010000017.1:5685-6175 GCA_964344485.1 uncultured Gammaproteobacteria bacterium | reverse complement strand
TTCAAGTCCAGGGTGCGGTTGTGGGAGCCGCCACGGATCAAGACAAAATTGCGGAAAAACCCCAAAGGGGGGTGACGGGTGACGGCGTTGGCCGCCAGATGGGCCAGATAGATACGGTTTTTCTTCCCCCGGCGCAGTACGTAGTCCCAGAGGTCGTCAAACAGCTCATCGGCCCCGTATACCGGACGTAGATCTAAAAAAACGCTGGTTAGCATCAAGGATTTCGGTTCCGGGGAGCCGATCCACTGTTTGAAGGTTTTACGCCATCCCTTCAAGGTCATCCGCCAGGCGGGGTTGTTGGCCATCATCTTCCCCGGACAGAAGGTGTAGCCGATCTTGTCCAGCCCGTCGCAGACGAATTCGGTCAAGACCTTGAAATATTCGCCGTGCTTTTTTTCGCTGTAGGCGTCGTCGATCAATATGCAGTTGTCCTGGTCGGACAGCGCGGACTGCTCCTGCCTGCCCTGGGAACCGGCGGCAAGCCAAACAT
>CAYFNF010000017.1:5329-5675 GCA_964344485.1 uncultured Gammaproteobacteria bacterium | reverse complement strand
AACCGCGCCACCCACCGTCGTCACCAGATGGCCGACGGCGTCGGCGCTGCCGCCATAATTGACCAGTTGACCAACAAGCTTGGGAATGCGCTTGGTTATCTCCTGCAATTCAGTAATGCTGTCGCATTTGGTGGTCTCACCCACCATATGGACACAAGAGGTGTTCTGGGCAGAGTGGATATCGTTATAGGTCAGAACCCCCAAGGGTTTGCCGTCTTTTAACACCGGGATATGGTGGATATTGTGCCGGGTCATGGTCATGATGGCCGAAAAACTCCACTCGCTAGCGTCGATGGTGCGGAGTTTTTTTGGTCATGACCCGCTTTGCCTGGGTATCCAGGGAGAG
>CAYFNF010000017.1:0-5228 GCA_964344485.1 uncultured Gammaproteobacteria bacterium | reverse complement strand
GTTGCCAACATCCATGGTCACCGCTTTACGGGTGATCAGGTCGTTGACCATGGTGGAGAGAAAGCCGACGTTGGTTCCGCCATCCGTCAGGGTGACGCGGCTGGCGGCGTCTCGAAGTTTTTCCCCCACCGTAGCCCCGAAAAACCAGGAAAAGTTGGGGTGCTGATCCAACATCCGGTTGAATATGTCCGCTTCCAGACGGTAGATAAGGCAGTCTTCGATGGCCAGGTAGCGGTTGTTGGCGACACCGCCTCCCAGAATGGCCCGATGCGCGAAAACCTCACCCTCACCCTGGCGGGCCACGACCCGGTTTTGTTCCGAGGTTATCTCCACCGCTCCCGAACGCACCACATACCAGTGGCGGCAGGGGTCGCCGGGTTTGATGATGACGTCTCCTTTACGGTAGTAGCTGATCTCCAGGGCTGCGACCAGTCGTTCCAGCACCGCTTCCGGCAGCAGGTCGAATGGAGGGTGGGCAGCGAGAAAATCACGGATTTCCAGCAGTTCAACTTCCATGGCGCAATCCTTGAGAAAATCTGGTGTGACTTTTTATATTAGGGCCTGTTGACATTCAGCCCGAATCCGCACACAGCCTTGCAGGTTTGGCCTGAAAAAACGTTTCGCTTCGTTGTTCGTCGCTTATTTGGCTCTGCCAAACCGCGCTCCTCACGCCTAGCGAAACGTTTTTTCAGGCTCAAATGCGAATCCGTTCTGAATGTCAACAGGTCCTAGACCACTATATGACAAAAAAAGCGGCGGACCCGAAAAACAGGCCCGCCGCAGTTTACATCAAGGTTCTGGCTGCATCATTGGTCAGTGATCGATAGCGGCGCCGGCTCCTTTGGGGATACGGATGTTTTCGACCATATCCTGGACCTCTTGCGGGGTCTCCTTGGTCATCAGGGAGACGCCGTAGGCGACTGCGAAGTTCAGAACCATGGCGAAGGCGCCGATTCCCTCCGGCGAGATGCCGAAAAGCCAGTTTTCAGGAACGTTTGCAGCCATGGGAGCCACGAACACGCCCTTGAAGTAGATGATGTAGCCCATGGTGAAGGAGAGTCCGGTCAACATACCGGCTATGGCGCCTTCACGGTTAACCCGTTTGCTGAAGATACCCATCAAAATCGCCGGGAACAGGGATGATGCGGCAAGTCCGAAGGCGAACGCCACCACCTGGGCCACG
The DNA here is from genome assembly GCA_964344485.1 of uncultured Gammaproteobacteria bacterium. Taxonomy (GTDB): domain Bacteria; phylum Patescibacteriota; class Patescibacteriia; order UBA9570; family XYC2-FULL-38-9; genus CAYFNF01. Next base: position 4,045 of record CAYFNF010000017.1, on the reverse strand, counting down.
AAGCCCGGCGGATGGTAGCCCAGATAACCGGCCACCATGATGGCGAAGGCGGCAGCGATGCGACCGGCCAGAAGCTCCTGCTTTTCCGAAATGTTCGGAGTAATGATGCCTTTCAGCAGGTCGTGGGAGATGGCTGCCGAGATAACCAGGAGCAGTCCCGCCGCAGTGGAGAGAGCTGCGGCGACACCGCCTGCCGCAACCAGGGCGATAACCCAGTTGGGCAGTCCTGCGATCTCCGGGTTGGCCAGAACCATGATGTCACGATCGACGTATACTTCGTTGGCGAACGGCGCGCCTGGTTTGGCGGCGCCGCTACCGGGGTTGGCTACGACACGCTCGCCGTAAGGGCCGCGCTTGTCGCCGTCAAACATGGGCTTTTTGCTGCTCAGAGGCGAACCGGCGGCATATTGAACCTTGCCGTCGCCGTTGTGGTCTACCCAGGCCAGAAGACCGGAGTTCTCCCAGGTTTTGAACCAGCTTGGCATCTCCTTATACGAGGTGCCGGTTACTTCGGGGCCATTGACTGTGTTGGCCAGATTGAGACGGGCCATGGCGCCGACTGCCGGGGCGGCAGTGTAGAGAATGGCGATGAAAACCAAGGCCCAACCGGCTGACGAACGGGCGTCACGCACTTTGGGAACGGTGAAGAAGCGGACGATGACGTGGGGCAGTCCGGCGGTGCCCACCATGAGGGCGGCGGTGATGAAGAACATGTCCACCGTGGACTTGGTGCCTTTGGTATATTCGTTGAAGCCAAGATCCACCAGCACCTGGTTGAGTTTTACCAGGACGTGGCCGGAGCCGTCCAGCATGGTCGAGCCCAAGCCGATCTGCGGCAGGGCAGTACCGGTGAGCTGGATGGAGATGAAGACGGCTGGAACCGTGTAGGCGAAGATCAAGACACAGTATTGGGCCACCTGGGTGTAGGTGATGCCCTTCATGCCGCCCATGACCGCATAGATGAAGACGATGCCCATACCGACGATGAGGCCGGTCAGGATATCCACCTCCAAAAAGCGTGAGAAGACGATACCGACGCCGCGCATCTGACCGGCGACGTAGGTAAAGGAGATGAAGATCAGACAGATGATGGCGGTCAGACGGGCCGCTTGGGAATAGTAGCGGTCGCCGATGAACTCAGGCACGGTGAACTTACCGTATTTCCGCAGATATGGAGCCAGGAGGATTGCCAGAAGGACGTAGCCGCCGGTCCAGCCCATGAGATAGACCGAGCCGCCATAGCCGAGGAAGGCGATGAGTCCGGCCATGGAGATGAAGGAGGCCGCACTCATCCAGTCGGCGGCGGTGGCCATGCCGTTGGCTATTGGGGGAACGCCGCCACCGGCGATATAGAACTCGCCAGTGGAAGAGGCGCGGGACCAGAAGGCGATACCGATATAGAGGGCGAACGTCATGCCCACCACGATATAGGTTAAAGTTTGCAGATCCATTATATGTTACTCCTCTTGGACGCCGAACTCGCGGTCCAGCTTGTTCATGCGAATGACGTAGAAAAAAATCAACAAGACGAAGGTGAAGATCGAGCCCTGCTGGGCGAACCAGAAGCCCAATGGGTAACCCCCGATCTGGATCATGTTGAGGACGTCCACCAAAAGAAGTCCAAAGACGTAGGAGACCAGGAACCATATTCCCAGAATCACTCCCATCAGTCGCAAGTTTGCCTGCCAGTATGCGGCGGCACTTTTGTCGGCTTGTTTCATAAGATCTACTCCTATATTGATCGATTGCTATACGAATACTTTTTCCGTGCGTTGCCGGTTTTAATGGCAATTAGCAGGCCGCAATTTACGTTTTTGCAATAAAATGCGTAAAGTGCGGAAATCACTGGAGAGATTGAAAAAAATGTTGCAGTGCAACAAGTTATGCGGATTTTTTGAATCGTTACCATAGGGAACAGAAACCCGCTCCTGGTTACCATCGGTAACGGCGGCAGAGCATTTTGTATATGAGGAATTACAGACAAAAAAACCCGCCTTCGGGGGGGAAACCGAAGGCGGGCAGAGGAGCCCGCAACTGATGCGGGTTCAACCGGAACACTGGATGGGTATCCCGGATGAGGTGGGGGAGGTTTCAGATATCCCGATAGCTATACCAGGATGCCGTCGTCCTCCAATGTCAGATGTGCGCCGTGTGATTCACCGTCAATTGCATCGTCGCAGTGGCTCCCAGAGCCTCAGCGGCAAACCCGCTACGGCGATATCGTGAACCGAACCAAGCTGGCGTTGCCAATCCGACCAACGCCGCTTCCATTATATCGGCAGGTGAATGACCTCATCTGTCGCGAGGAGTGCTTCATCGTCTACTACTGATGCTCAATGAGGCTTTATCACGCTCCAGGCCACCGGCCGATCAAATGGCGATGCCAACTTGAAAATTTCCAAACCGCACGAGAGATAGCGATTTGGATTTTGGCTTGTCACACGCTATTTATACGGCAAACCTGGTGCCAACTATGTCGATGGTCGCCTTAAATGCGTTTTATTCTACGATAGGCATATGCTGTAGCGGAGGCATTGAAGCACTTTTCCTGCTTGCCATACACCTGGGTAAAATGTCGTAAAGTATTGATATAAAAACACAAAAAATCATACCGACCTGGTCGGTTGCGGGACTGTTGCCTGGCTGTTTCAAAAACCTGATTGAGAACCATTTTTTTTGTTGTTTCGGAAAATCACCCATTGCAAGCAGCTTGGAATGTGATCAGGCGTTTAGATTTTGGTTACCTCTGGGAACAGGTGTGCCGGTGAGTGTTACGTTAGGTAACGGTCGCTGCCGGAGTGAACAATTTCCATGAAAATACATGAGACTGACATATAGTTTTTTTGAATAAGTTGGCGCACCATGATATTTGTAGTGTATATGTAAAACAGATTCCTTTCCCCCCTATTGATGGACACACGCTCATCCATGAACCTTAATCAGATGAAATACGCCCTGGCCGTGGCACGGGAAAAAAATTTCAGCCGTGCCGCCAAAAAATGCCATGTAAGCCAACCCTCTTTAAGTGTGGCTATAAAAAATCTTGAGGAGGAGTTGGGGCTACCAATTTTTGAACGCCACAAAAACGCTGTCAGGATCACCCGTGGCGGTGAGCCCCTCTTGGAACAGATGCAGAAGGTCCTGGAGGAGGTGAGGCAGGTAAAGAACATCGCCAGCGGTGACGTCGACCCGCTCTCCGGGCAGTTTCGTATAGGGGCTATTCTCACCATCGGGCCCTACCTTTTTCCCGGCATGATCCCGGCATTTCACGACAACGCCCCGAATATGCGGTTGTTGGTGCAGGAGAATTTTACTGCGGTTTTAACTGATCGCCTCAAGCGGGGCGAACTGGACGCCATAGTCATCGCCATGCCGTTTCAAGAGCATGGCATAGAGGTCATGCCCCTGTATGACGAACCGTTTGTTGCGGCGGTGCCAAAGGGCCATCCATGGGAAGAGCGCCGGGATCTGACCGGCCGGGAGTTGGCGGAAGATGAGCTGATTCTGCTTGGCAAGGGCAACTGTTTCCGTGATCACGTCCTGGAAATATGCCCGGACTGTATGCAGCTGGAGGATACGGTCAGCGGTCCAGGCAACATCATCGAGGGCAGCTCTCTTGAGACCATCCGCCATATGGTGGCCACCGGGGTTGGAATATCCGTGTTGCCTTTGACTTCCGTCAACAGTCTCATGTGCTCTGCACCGGCCTGTCCGGTCAAGGAGAATCGGCTGGTGCGTTTTGTGAACTTTGCCGAGCCGGTTCCAAGCCGCCGGGTGGCCCTGGCCTGGCGTAGCTCCTTTCCCGGCCGCCAGGCAATAGACGCCTTGCTCGCCGCCATTCGCGACAATCCCCCAAACGGGGTAAGTTTGTTGATCAATACACCATAGGCTGAAACTATTTATAGTATTGTTATATTGTATTGTACAAATCGATATTATCTGTCTATAGTCTTGACAGCAATTGAAAACAAAACAGCTGCAAACATGACGATTAACCCGCATGTTGCACGAGGAATTGCCGGATTGGCGTTTCAGGCCGCATCAG
>CAYFNF010000016.1:1702-6468 GCA_964344485.1 uncultured Gammaproteobacteria bacterium | reverse complement strand
CAGGGCCAGCAGCCCCTTACGGATAAGATCCTCCCCGCCTGCCGCCGCCTCCCGGCCCACGTAGCCCAGCCAGGTGTAGGCCACCGCGCCGGGCAGCATGCAGACCCAGGTAGCCAGCAGATAGGGCAACAGCGGGATGCGGGTCAGCCCCAGGGCGTAGTTGAGTAAGTTAAAGGGAAAAAGGGGGACAAGACGGACGAAGGCTACGAAGCGCCACCCCTCTGCCTCCACCCCGTCCAGGATCGCGCCCAGCCGTGCACCTGCCCGGGCGCGCACCCAGTCCGCGCCCAGGTGGCGCGCCGCCAGGAAGGCCAGGACCGCGCCGAGGGTGGCCCCGGTCAGGTTAATGAAGGTTCCCAGCACCGGGCCGAACAGCGCTCCGCCCGCCAGGGTGAGCAGCGACCCGGGCAGGAAGGCCACCGTGGCCACGGCATAGAGGGCCATGAAGGCGAGCCAGGCCAGGGGACCGAGGCTCTGGACCCATTTCTCCACAGCCGCCGCATCGAAGGCGTCGCGCTGGAAAATGGCGGCAACCACCAGAGCCGTCAGCAGCGAGGCCAGGACTATCCGCCCCCATCTGCCTCGTCCAGCCGGGTCGGCGGAAGCGTTCTGTGGCGATGGCGCGTTCATGTTCAATAGACCGGAATGGCGGCGTATCCCTGGGCGTGGTAGCCGATCAGGGAGACGAAGGTGTTGGCCACCGGCTTGATGCCGGGCAGGATGGTGGCGTTGTCCACGCCGAACAGCTTGGTCGCCACGCCACAGGCTTCCATGCGCACGCCAGGCCGCTTGAGCAACGCCTGAAGAAGCCCGGCGATTTCATCCAGAGCCTCGTGCTGTTCCAGGGGAACGTTCTCCCGGTCGGTGGTGATCAACTTGACCGCGCCGCCGTGGAAGGCCAGCACCATGTCCGGCTTGACGCCCTGTTGGACAAGGCCGTCATGAGTCATGCCGATCACCTTGAGATAGAGCGGCAGGGTCGCCGCGTTGCCCATGCCGATGTCGAAGACCACCTTGCCTTCGGTCACGCCCTTCAGGGCATCGGCATCGTTCAGGGTCGCTGGTTGGCCTTCCGCCAGGACCATGCCCGGGGCGGCAAGAAAAATCAGCGCAATCAACAAAGCCTTCATCTTCCCCTTCATGGAGTCGTTCTCCTTGTCGCAAATCGGTTGAGGGTATGGTCCATGCTTTCCGCCCGGACTTCCTACACCGCCGGTTGATGGTGTATTCGCCCAGATGACGGACGAAGGGCAGTTTCAACATGCCGGGAAGGGCGTCCACCTGTTTGGGATCCCGGAATTCATCCAGGCCGATCTCCATTTCCACATGCCCCTCCGGCGGTTGGGCCACGTAGGTGCCCATGAGGCGGTCCCACCAGGGCAGGTTGAAGCCGAAATTGGAGTTGGCCAGGGGCGCATGGACCGAATGATGGACCCGGTGCATGTCCGGAGTGACCACGAACCAGCGCACAACCCGGTCGATCCCCTCGGGAATGCGGACGTTGCCGTGGTTGAACATGGCGGTGGCGTTGAGCAGCACCTCGAAGACCAGCACCGCCACGGCGGGCGGACCCAGGGCCATCACCATCGCCAGCTTGATGCCCATGGAGAGGATGATCTCGATGGGATGGAAGCGGGCCCCGGTGGTGAGGTCGTAATCCAGATCGGCGTGGTGCATTCGGTGCAGCCGCCACAGGGTGGGCACGGCATGGAACAGGACGTGCTGGACATAAATTGCGAAGTCCAGCGTCACCACGCCGATCAGGGCGGCCAGCCAGGGGGATATCTCCAGATTATTGAGCAGGCCCCAGCCATTGGCCTCGCCGGCCAGGGCCAGCCCCACGGCGGCGGTGGGGAAAAGCAGCCGCAACAGGACGGTGTTCAGAACCACCACGCCGATGTTGGCCACCCAGCGTCCGGTCTTGGGAACGGTCAGTTGCCGCCGTGGCGCGGCCAACTCCCACAGGGCCACCAGGGCGAACACCCCGAAGAAAAACCCGAGGCGGATGAATTTCTCCTGTTCCAGCAGCATCGTTTCCACGGCGCGCTCCTTTCAAGATCTATATTCAATAGATCACTTGAATACATGAAAACTGGAGCGTCGTCAATCGCCATTTGCCATCCGGGTGAAGCGGACGGCCAGAAATCCGCCCCACGGCAGGCGACTGGAAACCAGAGGCTCGATCCACCGTCCCTGCGGATAGGGATCGGGAAGAAACAGGGCGGACTGGCGGGCCGTGATACGCCACCCCTCGGTGACGTCGGACGGCAGGGCGCGGAACCAGGCGGTCACATCCGAAGCAGCGTCCCAGCGGGCATCCCGGTAGCTTCCCTGTTGCCGCTTGGTCCGATGGAGCAGACTGTGGCGGTTGAGCAACCCCAGAACGACATGGCGGCGGCCCACGCGGAGCATTTCTCCCAGAGCCTGCTGGGGAGGCTTGATGAAACAGAGGCTGGTGATGGCGATGACGTGGTCGAATGCCCTGTCGGCAAAGGGGAGCGCCAGAGCGGACCCCTGTGCCAGAGCCGCACCGGGTGAGTGGGATGCGGCGAACGCCAGGGCGTTTGGATCCATGTCCAGGCCGGTAACAGCGAATCCGGCCTCCCGGAACCGGCGGGTGAAATGACCCGTGCCGCACCCCACGTCCAGGAGGGAACCCGTGGCGTCGGAACCAAGAAGGAGCCGGATCAGCCGGAATTCCCGCTCGGCGATCCAAGCGCCGCGTGGCGTCCGGTACCAAGCCTCGTAGCGTTCGGGGTGTTCCATGGCAGCCACTGTTGACGGAAAGAACGGGTTGGCGACCGATCCGGGGTGTGGTACGTTCATTCAATAGAGTAGTTGAACGCACGAGGTATGTCATGGGCACCGCGAAACCCTTCAAATCCCTGATCTTCGAGCAGTTGGCCCGGATCGGCAAAGCGCTGGCCCATGGCCACCGCCTGGAGCTGCTGGAGTTCCTGGCCCAGGGGGAGCGCTCCGTGGAGGCCCTGGCCCAGGTGTCGAAGCTCACCGTGGCCAACACTTCCCAGCATCTGCAGATCCTGCGTCAGGCAGGTTTGGTGGAGACCCGCCGGGAGGGGCAGCGGATTCATTACCGGTTGGCGGACGGGCGCGTGGTGGCGCTGCTGGCGGTGATGCGGGAATTGGCCGAAGATCATCTGGCCGACATCGAAAAGCTGATCGCCCTCTACCTGACCAGCCGGGACGCCATGGACCCCATCCCCGCCCGGGAACTGCTGGAATTGGCAAGGGAGGGATCGGTCACGGTGCTGGACGTGCGGCCCGAGGAGGAATATTCCGCCGGCCACCTGCCGGGGGCGGTCAACATCCCCCTGAAGGATCTGGAGGCCAACCTGGCCCTGCTGCCCGCCGGCCAGGAGGTGGTGGCCTACTGCCGGGGACCGTGGTGCGTGCTGGCCTTCGACGCCGTGGCCCGGCTCCGCGCCCGGGGCATCAAGGCGCGCCGGTTGCAGGATGGTTTACCCGAGTGGAGGCTGGCCGGTTTGCCGGTGGAGGGGAACATCACTGGTGGACCAACTGATTGAGAAAAAACGTCTTCATTTGACTATCCCACTCCAAAGGAATGGGCTTGCGAAGGGACTCCAGGCTGATGGTGTCTGGATAGGAACCGTCGAGGATGGACTCGACAATGGCCGGCGCCAAGCTGTTGAGACGCAGGGTTCGGGCCATGAGGGAGTTGTCCACGCCTTCCTTCTCGGCCAACTCCTTGATGGTAGACACCTCGCCGCTCTCCAGCATGAGCTGCCACCGGCGCGCCCTGGCCAGGGCCCGGATCACGGGATCATCGGGCATGGCTGGACCCGCGCCGGGTTCGACGGTCCGTCCATCCGGCGTGACGATCACCTTCTTCCCCCCTCGGCGGCGGAGCCTCCAGGGGATGTGGATGTTGAGGGTGGTTCCATTTTCGCAAAGCGTGGCGCTCATGCGGCGCTCCTTTCTTCGGCAATCAGTTCATCGACCAGCATTCCCAGCCCCGTAACCGGCAACCGGATGTCCACGCCATGGGCGGTGACCGAAATTCGCTCGACCAGAAGCTTCAACAGCCGATTCTGCTCCAGGGGGAAGAGTTCCTCCCATACAGGATCCAATCGCCCCAGAAGATCGATGATCTCCCCCTCTGGCATCTCCACATCGACCTTGACCACCTGCCGGATGGCCCCAGCCACCACCGCCGGTGACTTGAGGATTCCCCGCAAGCGATCCAGAACCAGCCGTTCCAATTCCGCCGCCGGCACGCTGGGCAGTGAACAACGGTCGTGGCTGGTGCGGGCGGCGTTGATGCAGACGTAGTAGCGGTACTGGACCTTCCCCTTCTTGCGGGTGTGGCTGGGTTTCATGGACATGTCGCAGTGACCGCAGCGCACCAGCCCCTTGAGCGGAAACGGCGTCTGCCCCCTGGGCAAGGTGGATCGGTCCTGGCGGTGCTCAGCGATCAGGGCATGAACCCGGTCCCAGAGATCCTGGGGGATGATGGATTTGTGTTTGCCGAGGAACACCTCATTCTTGTAGACCACCTCGCCCAGGTAGACCCGGTTCTTGAGGATGCGGTATAGCGACGCCTTATGGATGGGCTTGCCCTCCCGGCAGATGCCAGTTCGGGTAGTCCAACTCTTGTTGCTGATATCGGCGGTGCGAAGATCGTCGATCACCTGGGTGGGTGACCCGCATTCGTAGAACCGACGGAAGATGGTGCGCACCTGATCCGCCTCTTCCTTGTTGACTACCAGTTCCCGGTCGCGTACGTC
>CAYFNF010000016.1:1276-1692 GCA_964344485.1 uncultured Gammaproteobacteria bacterium | reverse complement strand
ATACCCCAGCGGGGGGTGGCCGCCCATCCAAAGCCCCTTGCGGCGGGAGGTCGCAAATTTGTCCCGGATCCGATCAGCCGAATTTTCACGTTCGAACTGGGCGAAGCTCAGAAGGATGTTGAGCGTCAACCGCCCCATGGAAGTGGTGGTGTTAAAGGACTGGGTGACGGAAACAAAGGTGGCGTCATGGCGTTCGAAGACCTCCATCAGCCGGGTGAAGTCGGCCAGGGAGCGGGAAAGACGGTCTATTTTGTAAACCACCACGCAGTTGACCCGGCCCTCCTCGATGTCGGTTATAAGCCGCTGCAAGGCGGGCCGGTTCATGGTGCCGCCGGAATAGGCGGGATCGTCGTAATGGTCTCCAACCTGAATCCACCCAGCCGCCTTCTGGCTGGCGATGTAGGAAATGCACGACT
>CAYFNF010000016.1:0-1266 GCA_964344485.1 uncultured Gammaproteobacteria bacterium | reverse complement strand
GTTGCGCTTCCAGGGAGTTAAATTCCTGGTCCAGCCCTTCGTCGGTGGATTTGCGGGTGTAGACCGCACAGAGAATCTTGGGTTGGACGGTCTGGGTTTTGCCGTTCATCCTTTCCCTCCCTTCTTGAGGCCGAAAAAGAGCGGCCCGGACCAGTGGGTGCCGGTGATGGCTTTGGCCACCCCGGAGAGGCTTTTGTAGGGCCGCCCCTGGTATTCGAATCCCGCATCGAGGACCGTCACCACATGCTCAACGCCTTGCCATTCCCGAATCAGCCGCGCTCCAGGAGCGGGTAGCGCCGTTTCATGCCGGGTGGCGACTCCGGTTTCCTTGGGATCCCCCTTGGCGAGTCCATCCAGGATGATCCTGGCCGATGGATTCAATCCCCCATGGGCCAACTCCTGAAGCCGGTAGGCCAGACGGCGTACCAGATATTGCTTTCCCGCCTGTGGCGGGTCGGTATTGAACAGTTGCCGCCAAAGCTGATTCAATTCCCGGGTGTTTTTCCCGGGCAAAGCGGCGATCTGAGCCAGTACGTTCATGAATTTCTCCTTCCAGAACAGTCGGTTGCACTGACTTCATAAGGGCTCATTCGGTGGCCGATATCCAGGAAAGAACTCTCTGTTTTTCCATGTTTTTCTATGCGTTTGCGCTGCAGGCGCAAGATGCCGGCAGCCAGGATGGCAGCTACCTCATTCAGGCGCTGATCGGCGGTCATCCCCAATGAAGGAAAGCAAACCATGGATACCGAGCAAGAAAAAGGTGAGAGGGCCAATGAAGAGATCGACACCGTGGATGCCGATGTGGACCAGGTTAAAACCCGGTCCGAGAAAGTCAATTCCACGGAGTCGTTGGACGCATCGCGCATGGCGGCTGAAAAAGCGGTGTCCGCCGAACGGACCCGCATCGCCGGCATCTTTGACTCCCAGGCCAAACTGGGGGTGGAGCGTGCTTTTTCCAACGAGGCCGATAAGCCGTTCCGCGAGCGACTCCAGGCCAATATACGGGGCTGGTCGCCGGGGAGTGTTGACTATTACAGATTCCATGCCCTGAGCGTCGATCCCGCCATCCAGGGAGCCTATGCCGCCAGTCCCGATCCTGGACTGGTACGGGTGGCGGTACTGTTTGATGGCAATGCCGATGAGGTTCTGTTGAACAAAGTTCAGGATCGCCTTGCCGATCCCGCTGTTCGGCTTTTGACCGATCGCGTCACAGTGGTGCCGGCCCAGTTGATCCCGGTGAATATCGCCGCCCATATCTGGCTGCGC
>CAYFNF010000015.1:0-6727 GCA_964344485.1 uncultured Gammaproteobacteria bacterium | reverse complement strand
GAGAGATCAGATCACCCAGCGCTGGTTTGTTTGTTTGTTTTGTTTTGTTTTGTTTTGTTTTTCAAACCCTTCTATTTGGGTCGGGCCGCATGCGTTGGCCCATACAGGCCTGACGGTCCCTCACATCTACATACTGGTGGCAGGGTGGGGGAGAACCGGCGCAGGGAGGAAACACCCTGGAAAAAACCTCCCGCTAACGGTTGCCAGGTTCTCAAAAATGAGAGTAATAGGAAGGTGGCCTCCGGGCTGGGTTATGTTCTGTGCGTCGCGGCAGAGCACAAACAACTATCAAAGCCTCACCGCTCCTACGGGTGGCCCCCGGAAGCTGGGGAACCAACAGCGACCGGGGATTGGCGGAACCACCACCCCTGACGGGCACAGGGGCTCTATCTCAGAGGGCGAGACCAAGACGGTCGAAAGGCTCCTTCTGCTATTCCTGCTCAGACTGGCTGTTGGAGATGGCCTACCCAGAAGAAAACAACCCGCCCCACCCCGGCGCCCAGCAGCCATCGACCAGCACTTCGTCACGCAGGCGCGCAAGCGATCTGGACCTTCGTGGCGATCCAATCTGAAGCACTGGTGGCACTGGATCTGGGCTCGATTGGGTGGGGGTATGGAAGCAGGGGGAGAAGTATGTCCCAGGGTTCCCGAACGGGAAATGGGACTCAGTGGACTAGGGACGACCATTCCCTGCCGGGTGAGTGAACTTGGAAGGAACGGATCAACAAGGAAAAAACCAGGGGGTGAGCTGAGTAGAAGGCAAAAATCAGGATGGTGGAATCAGGTGTGTCGGGATGGAACAGATCTTTGACTGCTAGAACCTGAGACCTGATGCCAGTACAATAGAGTAGGCTGTGGGCTACGTCGCCGATGATTGGAGGTCCACATTGGCGGCAGTACCGATTGGCCCGAGATATCCCTCGGCGACGTCCCGTATGCGATGGTAGCCAGTGGGCGCCACTGCGGAGCCGGTACTGCAGCGTAGCAGCAAACGACGCTGGACGAGAGGGGGACAAGGGGGGGAGACAGTGCCGCAAACAGAGGACCGGGACGGGACGCCGAGGGTTATTCGTGAGACCAAGAACCAGCATCGCCTCCTGGAAGGAACGGTAACGGCTTCTCTGGGATATCACTCGTACGGTTGGTACGGCCGAAGGTGTGTGGGAAGGAAGGGAGCAAGCCAGCAAGATCGCAATCCCTGAGGCCCGCAGGCGCGAGTTGAAGCGCTGACATAACCGGACGAGCCTCGAAGAGATAGCGGGTAACGCCAGCGCCTCCCGAAGAAAGGCAAGTGGGGTGTCACAAGACATGCCGAAGATGGCTCTGGCGGCACTGTTCTGAATAGCTTGGAGACGATCGCGGTCGGTTGCTGACAACCAGGGGAACCAAACCGCGCACGCATGGTCCAGAACACACCTTATGTTCGATCGGTACAGTGTTCGAAGAAGTTCGTACGGTGCATGCAAATGGCGCAGCAGTCGCAATGCCCCAATCCGTGATTGGGTCTTGGTGTTCAAGTACCGTACGTGGGGAGACCAAGTAAGATTGTAACGAAGCACAACACCAAGGTATTTGACCTGCTGAACCTGGGGCACAACGTCCTTACCAATCCGTAACGGGCCCGGAGGGTGCCTCTCGACTGCATCGAAAATCACGTAAGCACACTTCTCGGCGTTCAGTTGTAGACCACAGCGACGAAGGAAGGAGGCGACGATCAGCAGAATCGCTTGAAGCTCATGGAATGCGCAACTGAGTAGGACCAAGTCATCAGCGTAAATAATGATGGGGCAGAGGTGGTTCCCCAGGCGGGGTCCAAATCCACAAGCCACAAGGATTCTGACGAGGGGTTCAAGAAGGAGGGAGAAGAGCAGAGGTGACAGGGGGCTTCCCTCTCTCAAACCGCGGCCATGAGCGAACGCTCGACTATAGGCGCCATCATGGCGTACGCGGTAGGTCCATGAAGCGTACAAGGACTGGATCATGAGTAGGAGTCGCGGCGGGCAGCCTAGTTCGTAAAGGGTCCCCAGGAGCACCGAAATGTCGACCGAGGAGAAGGCACGATGGATGTCCAAAAAACAAACGTGAAGAGGATGTGGCCGAAGCCTCCTGACAATCTCCGTGAGAATGAGAACGTTGTGGGAGCATTCTCGGTGTCTGCGAAATCCCAGGTGGAGTTGTGACAGCACCCCGGCATCGTTAACCCACTCATTGAGGCGTTGTAGAACCATGTGTTCGAAGAGCGTGACGCAGCGGCTCTGGATGGAGATGAAACGTAGCTGGTCCACAGCGACCACACCTGGGGACTTGGGAATGGCCACGATTAGGCTCTGCCTCCAGCCCCGAGGGACCCGAGACAGCATCCACATGATGTTGAAAATGTTGAGAAGGTGAAGATGTAGGGCGCTTCCACCATCCTTCAACGCTGGGGTAGCGACTCCGTCAGGGCCAGGCGAGGACGTCGAGAGAGAGGTGAACGCGCGACGAAGTGTACCGCGAGTGAAGACGCGATCAAACGGGGAACGAGACGCATCGGATGGGTCGAATACGAACCGGTGTGTGAGGGAAGTAGAAGAGGAATGATGATCAACCAAGAATTGCCGAATCTTGGAGACCATGTTCACGTGGGTAGATGTCATCGCTGCGGTACCGGTATTCTCATCCGATGGTGATCGAGAAACACTGGGTCCAGGGGAATTGGGATGGGATGGCTTCCACATACCGATCAAGGTTGAAAGAGAATTGGAAGCCGTTCCAGACATCAGGTGTTCCGACAGGCGACGGGCTTGCTGTTTCCTCCATCTGCTAAGAGCCTGGCGTTTGACACGACGGTGCTCTCGGCACAACCTCACGAACTCCTCAGCAGAGGTTGATCGACGAATACGAGCCTTCGACTCCTGGCACGCTTGATCCCAGAAGGGAAGGGAACGACGCGAGCGGGGGACTTCGGGTTTCCGACGACGCATCTGTACTGACCTCGTCGCGCTCGTCCGTAGAACGCGGAGCAGGTTCGACGCCACACTGTCCACATCAATTTGAAGAGCAAGAGACATGTCGGTGCAGGGATCTGGAAGAGGGGGGAGGGAAGCCGAAAGAAGGCAACGATACCGTGCTCTGTCCCGATGCGAAGCGCGGTCCCATCGAGGCATCGGAGGTAACTGAAAGTCAGCTTCGGGGCGACAGTGGAAAGCCTGCTCAGATGAGATAGAAAGCGAAGCCCACAGGGGAACATGGTCAGTGAATGAACGAAGGGAAGGATGAACAAGGATTCCGTGCCCCTGCAGCACTGCACCAGTGTGACATGGAAGAACAATCCTATCGGGAGTGGAAGGGCGACAATTCTGGCTGCGTGGGTGAAAGGTGGGCAGAAATTGAGGATGCAATGGAACCGACAGCAGATTGTCATCGGATATCCACCGGTCATAGTCGAACGCAGAACAGGAAGGGTTGAAATCACCAGCAGCCACCCAGCATGACGCACAGTTCAGAATGGAACACTGGAGACATTCAAACAAATCCATCCCATGAAACGCATTCTGGCTCTGGTACACACCAAAGAGTGTGAAGGAGACAGAGTCGAAGGAGAGACGCAGGCCCAGAACGTGGGGGTGGACGGATGGCAGGATACGTGTTGAATAGGACAGAGGGACAAGAATGGCCACCCCACCGGTGTGTGTTGAAGTTGAAGTGGACAGGATGCAACGGTAGTTGGGGGGAGGTGCAGAGCATGGGAAGCGGGGTGAATGGGTTTCAGTTAGAATGACAATTGGGGCACGAGGACTGGACCGAAAAACCTCACACAACCACGGAAGCAGAACCGCAGAGACAAACCTATACTTCCGGGGTGTCAGGCCTGACACATTCAAGGTGGCGAGAGCAATGTTGTGACTCCTATGAGCGGGGGCTCCGGGACGACAAACGGGCGCAACAGCGCGATGGAAATCGCAGGAAGGGGGAGACTGAGGACAGAGAGACGGAGCCCCCACCGGATCCTACACATCAGCGTTTTCGGACGGCGTCGATGCAGCAGAGAGAACAGAGACCGGAGTGAACTGCCTTGTAGTGATGAAGGAATGCGCGAGCAGCCGCATTCCGTCTTCTCGCGAAAGGCGGCCACGGTGAGTTGCCAAGGAGTCACGCGCCTGTAGCTCCGCTTTCATGAAGCCAACAGTGAAGCAGTGGAAGGGAATGAGCTGGGGATATGAAGCAGGGGCGGGACTCTTGTAGCGAGAGAGCAATTGAACCTGACAGCGATCCCATTCCTCTCCACTGTGAATCTCGAACGCGAAGGACATTGGAGATGAATGGTGGACGATGTCCACCATACATCGGCTATGAGAACCCGACACAAACTTGAGTAGGCTCTCCTCTCGATCCTCAGAACCATCCCCTGGATCCAAACGGTGGTATCGAACCACCGAGTTGGATACATCGACTTCGGAGACGCGCCCCAAGCCCGGCGAGTGGCTGTCACCAGGGGGCGTGAGGATAGTCCGGCCAACGAGAGCCTGGGGAACGGGGCCAGGAAGGGGAGACGAAGAGACCCTGCCACGGAACTGAACGCGCTGCTCCCGCGGGCGAGGGACTTCCCCCTCGGCAGGAGACGTGCCGGCACTGCCTCGGTGCACGTCAGGTTGTGGTTCCGCTGGAGGGGCTGAGGGGGGCGGCGAAGGAGGAAGAGGGGCACGACGGGGAGACCTGATGATTCGGACTCGTTGGGGAAGTGGAGTGAGAGCTTCGAATGCATCCGCAGAACACATCGGAGAGCCGGGAGGAGCAGTTGACTCGTGCGCGTCAGACGCAAAATCCATGTCGAGAAGTGGCGCCTCCTCCGCAACACAATCGCTCGGGGTGGGTGTCGAGACTGCTGTGGCCTGTCTGACAGAGGCGGACAGAACACCGGACGAGACGGTACGCTCCCACATGTTGCGAAGGCCCTCAGCGTCCAGAGGAGTTGATGCTAGCCAAGACGCCAGGTGTGGGAGATGGAAGCGGCCGTAGTAGTCCACAGGAATCTGTGAACCCACGTTTGTGATGGGTCTGACTGAGTCGTAGTGGTTGAAGTAGTTCGACACGTGGATCAATCGGTACGCCGCCGGTCTCCCTGACCCGTCCGCGTGTGACCGCCTGCCAACGACTTCGTGGAGAAGAGAAGAGGTGCCGTGGACGAGGATGAGGAGGACGTAACAATCCGCGATGGCCTGCAGGGAGAACGACTCAAGGTATGCACCATCCCTTACCCCACTGAAGTGAGCATCACGATCGGCTCCAGTCCATAGCGATCCGGAATAGCGTTCTGGAAAGCGCTGCAATTGTGTGTAAGCCGACAGACGAACGTCCTTCGAGCGATGGGGGTCACCCCAAAGCTGGTCCGCAATTGAGGCGAAGCCACACTCCCCATCGGCAGAGACACGCAGAACCCGCAACCCCACGGGCCGGAGATATGCCTCGCAAGCCTCGGCGCCCTGGGATCTTGAGGTGGCGGCAGTGTCCACCACCTCCTCATCGGCCACGGACTGGGGGATAGGATCCAATGAAGTCGATGGTTGCGGTGGAGGCTTGGAAGAAGTGGGGGGACCCGGGGGAGAATTCGACGGCGGGGCGGTGAGAAGGTCTCGAATGTCCCTCTGAGAAGACTCAACCTCAACAACCTCCTCACCCAATGACGAGCGCACTCCTTCAGGTGCGGCAGGGCGGTCAGGCCCAAGGGGAGATTGGTGCGATGAATCGGGAAGAGAACGGGGGCGGGTGATGGAAATAGCACGTGGGTCACCCGCATACAGGCCATTCTCTGTGCGTGCCCAAACGAAAGTGACAGAGTCACCCACCTTT
Source organism: uncultured Gammaproteobacteria bacterium (assembly GCA_964344485.1). Taxonomy (GTDB): domain Bacteria; phylum Patescibacteriota; class Patescibacteriia; order UBA9570; family XYC2-FULL-38-9; genus CAYFNF01. The sequence goes on along the minus strand of CAYFNF010000015.1, from coordinate 898 downwards.
GTAATAGCACTCTCGAGTTCACGACGTAGAAAATAGATACCGCGCGTATCAGCTGGCCAGTCATCGGGTCGAAGAAAACCGTAATGCGCGAAAAGCCTCAGAATGGTCGCTGACGAGCGCGTTCCCAAGGCCCCAATGGGACCTTGTTTCCGCGAGCGAATTGGAGGCCGCGTGCGGCGCGAGGGTGACGTTCTCTGAGCCACCGGGGGAGGAGCGGAGTGTGGGACCGAGGAATCAGAGCGACCTGCGTCAGCTGGTGGATTTCTCGCTGCCTCCCTCGACTCCGACTCAACCGCATGTTCCAAGGACGAGACACGTCGCTGAAGAAGCCGAACTTCCTCTGTCAGCTTGTGGACTGCCTCCTGCAGCTGACGAGGAAGAGAGCAGGCACCAGGCGGTTGCATGCCAGGCGATTTCTCTGGTGAACCAACCACACTCGCCCACGTACGAGAGCTGGCGATGGGATCCACATTGGATCCGTGCAGGGGAACGGGGGGCTCAGTAGCAGCAGAGTTGATCGGGGGAGACGTATGGACTCCAGGGTGCACAAATCGGCGTGACGAAGACGGAGGTGCAAGCACACCAACAGGGCACAAATGTGGTCGTGGAGGGGGAGAAACAGAGTGGATGAGCACCTCCTGGCCTGGCCGGGCTGGCAACCCGTTCAGGGAGGGACCAGGCAGGTAGAGGCGGGGGAAAGAAGAATCAATGGGTGACGCAAAAGCGAACCGACCAGACGGTTCACAATACGTCAGGCGAGCGCGAAGAGGAAGGGAAACACCTGGGGATCCACCCTTTGGGGGATCTCCAGGGGGGGAAGAAACAGGCGCAGTCTCCAAAGCGGAGCTGCCTGCTTGGGGGGCACTTGTTTCGGGATTGGGCGTGTGGAGGGGGAGAG
>CAYFNF010000014.1:6720-7637 GCA_964344485.1 uncultured Gammaproteobacteria bacterium | reverse complement strand
CAGGGAAGGCGGCCTGCTCGCGCTTGGAGAGGGCGGGGCCCTCGGGTAGCAGTCGCTTCACGGAGGCGCAGGCGGACAGGAGCATGGTGGAGGCGAGGAGGAGGAGGCGCATGGTCAGGGAGGGGTAACCGGGTCGTGGGGCGGGGGAACGGTGTCAGACGGAGGCTGGCGCCATTGGTTCTACGACAGCGTGTATGACGGGCCCGTCGAGCTTCGACCGCCAGCCGGCCCCTCCAGCGCTCGGGCGCGGTCGTGTCCGGACTCGTGGTCGCATTTGCGGCTGCGCGCGACTTCGTGTAGAGTGGGCCGACTCGACCCGCGGATGGGCTCGGGATGATCCGGTGAGGTGGTGGTGAACTCTCTCCAAGGGAAGCTCGGCCTGGCGTTGGCCCTGCTCGCCAGCAGCGCGTGTGTGTGGGTCTCTCCATCGCGTCAGGACTGGTTCCGGCAGGAGCTGGCGTTCGAGATGTGTGACTGCGCCATGGCCTGCTGGGGCGGAACCTCCATGTCCGCCTGCTCGAGCGTCGTCGTCGATGACATCCAGGACGCGCCCGAGCGCTGTACGTTCGACGGGTTCGCGGCCCGCGACTGCCTCGAGGCCTGGCGGGAGCGGGAGTGTCCGCCGTGCCCCGACCCGTTCACGTGGGACGCGCCCGAGGGGTGCGAGGACGTGTACACCGACTGCGAGGAGCCGGACCAGGAAGACACGGGATGATCGTGTTCGCCCATGGCCTCGAGGGGAGCCCGCGGGGGCGCAAGCCGCGGGTCTTGCGCGGGCTGGGGCTGCCGTTCTCCTGTCTCGATCTCCGCGGCCTGCCGCTGCAGCGACGCCTCGACGCGGTGGAGGAGCAGACCCGCGGCGGCGGGGTGCTGCTGGTGGGCTCGAGCTACGGAGGCCTGGTGGCGGCGTTGCTGGC
>CAYFNF010000014.1:0-6704 GCA_964344485.1 uncultured Gammaproteobacteria bacterium | reverse complement strand
GAGAGCCGCCCAACCTGGAGCCCGGGCGGCTGGTCGCGCCCGCCGGGCTGCCCACGGCGATCATCCACGGGCTGCGCGACACCGTGACGCCCATCGAGCACAGCCGCGCCTACCGCGATCGTTCGGGCGCCCGGGTGGTGCTCCACGAGGTGGACGACGAGCATGCCCTGCGCTGGTCGACGGACTTGTTGGCCGAACTCGTGCTGTCCATGGCCGGGGATCTCGAGAGCCCCCGAACGGACCGTTGACCGCGCGCTTTTCGCGCGGCTATACTCCCCAGGAGGCGCAGCGTCGCCCGCTGTTTGTCATGCGCTGCGTTCAACCTGCGTTATGAACGAATCGCGCCCGGGGATAGGCAGGATGAATCCTCCACGGGCTGTACACGAGGGGTCCCGCGTGTACGGGTAGCCTGCCAGCCAGGCGTGCTGGAGGTCAAGGAGCGGGTCGAGACGGGTGAGAACGCCCCCTGGGACGGCTCATGGGAGCGCCGGCCGGCGCGAGGCGCAGCTCTGCCGTCCACCACGACGGCAGCTCGTTCCGGAGTCCATGATGGTCCGTGGCGCTGCGCTTGTCGTCAGGCGCCCACGGCGAGTGGATCGCGCGCGCTCTCGGAGTGCTCACCCGGCGGCGCGCGGGCGGCAGCCTGCTCGAGCCCCTTGACCACGCGCATCGTCGCCGGTGGCATCACGACGGTGCGGAGCCGCATTGGTGCCCCACAGCGCGGGCAAGAGACCTTGTCCTCTTGGAAAATTCTCCACAACAAGGCCGCCCAGGCCAGCCACGCTGGCTGTGGCCCCAGCACCGGCTCCTTGGTGAGCCGGATGCGGAGGTGGTCTGGCGTCGTGTCCGCTGGCGGCGCGGGTACGATTTCGCGGCGCCAGGCGTGGTTGGCCGCGAAGACGCCGTGATAGAGGCTCTCGTTCTTCCTGGGGGGCGGGATGAGAGCGATGATTCGCTGCAGCAGCTCGCTGCGGCTGAGCTGGAGTGCTGCGGTCCCGTCCGACCAGGGGGTCTTTAGCCGTAGGAGGATGGAGCCATCGGGCTGTTCTTCCAGGCGCTCCCGACCCAGCGGAGGCCGCGAGATGTACCTGCTGAGCCGCTCCAGGCCGGCGCGGTCCCGCGAAGCTGCTCGGACACCAGCGTGCAGGTTGTAGCCGTCGCAGACCGCACAGCGCGGCGGCAGCTCGTAGACCCTGCCCCGATGGACCTGGATGCGCTTGGCTCTCCGACCGGCCCGCTGGCCAAGCGCAGTGCGCCCTGCCGCCGAGGCAGCTTGGAGCAGCATCTGAGCGTCGTCGGGGTCAGGGTCGTCGTGCAGATCGTGCTCACCGAAGCCCTGGCGGGCCAGCCAGCGTTCGCAGCGCTCGGCGATCTCGACCACGAGGTCCTCGATGTCCCCGGTGGTGGGTGGGAGCACGTCGACGAAGTGGAGCCGCCCGTGCTCGTCCTTGTACCAGGCCCCGTCGGGGATCAGGCTGTGGAAGTGCGGGTTGAGGGTCAGCGCGCTGCTGAACCGCTGCACCTGGGTCACGGCTCCGCAGCAGAAGTCCCGAGAGCGCTCGGGTGGCAGGCCCAGCCGCTCGGCGGCCTGGTACCGGTACCAGGCGAAGATGGCGTCCAGGGCCTCTCTCCACACGCCGAGCAACAGGTCCTGACGGCGCGCCAGGAGCAGGCGCCTGGCCCAGGGGAGCGTGAGCACCCACTGGCGGACCGGGACCTCGGGGATCACTCGGTCCACGAGCCAGGCGGCGCGGGTGGCCATGCGGCGTCCACCACAGCAGGAGCAGATCCCGCGAGTCTTGCAGGAGAAGGGGACCAAGCGGTGATGGTCGCAGTCGTCACAGACCAGCCAGGCGAAGCCCTCCCGCGGATCGCCGCAACCGAGGAAGCGCTCGACCGTGCGCTCTACGTGGCGCGGGATGAAGCGCCCTGCATCTTCGGCAGCCAGGATCAGTGCCGGCAGTTCCTCCCTGGCGATGCGCTGCAGGAGCTCGACTTCGGTGCGCTGGTAGTCGACGGTCGTGGCCATGGCCACGAGGCAAAGCACGCGGCGTGCCAGGATCCGGACTGCTTACAAAGCGTGCTTTCGCGATCCTGAGCGTCGAAGTGTCGAAGCGATCGTCGAGTTTTCGACGATCTGTTGGTCATCTGAGCATCCGCGCACCCCAGCCTCGACATGGGCCCCCACGAGCGATTCCTGGTGGTTCTGGATCGGCTTCGGACCGGCCCTGTGGACCGCTGATTCCTGGGACTATCAGCGGGCTGGACGAAGCCGCCTTCTGGACCCCGCCGCCTACGATCCCGTGCTGCTGGGCGTCCGCTCTCCAGAGCCGTATTTTGGACCGTCCGAAGCGCCGAGCAGCGTTCTGGACCGCTCCTCCAAGGCTGCGAGCGATCACCATGAGGCCGCAACCGAGTGGCCCACGCGCACGAGCCGGTAGACCTGCATCGGGGAGCGTGGCAGGGGTGCCAGGCGTTCGACCTGGTCTGCCTTCACCAGACTGGCCAGCACGTCTCGAGTAGTCGTCCGCGGCCAGTCCAGAGCCTCCGCCAACTCCTTCGTCGTCGCCTTGCCACGGGTCTGCAAGACATCGATGAGCAGCCGCTGCTTCGGCGTGGCTGGGAACCAGCGGACCTCGTTCTCGCGCTCCGGTGCCAGAGGTGGCGGCTGGACGAGTTGCGGCTCTGACGGAGCGACGACCACAGGCGCCGACTTCGGCTTCTCCGGCTCACGCTGCTGCGCGAGGTTCTGCTCATCCTTACGCTCGGGTGCCGCACCCAGCAGCCATCCCGGCAACTTCGCGGCCAGGGTGATGGTGGCGGTCACCATTCCATCCCGCACCTGGAGAAATGGCCCGCCGCCTCCGTCGTCGGAGACCCGCGCGCGCAGCCGCGAGAGGCCCTCACCCTTGCCATCGGCCATGCCGAGGCACACCAGCAGGCGCATCAGAGTGGGGTTCGACGTTCCCTGCCCATCGAGCGCGCCCGGGTGGGACAGCTACAGCCTGTCAGCGCTGCGCCTAATCACGATGGGCTTTCCCCGGGCAGATGCACTCCAGTCCCGGTGCGCCACGGCGTTGACCAGCAGCTCTTCGATCACCTTGACCCCCACACCCTCGTTCAGCACCGGCAGCCCCGAGACGCGGTCCACCAGCTCCATCAGGCCACCGCCGAACAGATGCTCCCCCTTGCCCTCGACCAACACCCGCACAGCCATCCCCGGCAGGGCAAGGTCGGGATGCCGCCCCGTCGCCACCAGCCCGGCCACCGTCGGCACCAGCGCGCCGCGCTGAACGTAGGCGATGCCCGAGGCGGCCACCGCGTGCTCGAAGTCCTCACGGTTGCTGGGACGCCTGGGGGCATCGGGCACCACCCCCATCGCGATGAGCTGCTCGACCAGGCCCTCGCCGAGATCCTCGAAGGTCGTGCCGTGGACCATGTCGAGCTCCGGGCGGTCTGCCGCCTCTCGACGCCTTGGAGCGGGCTTGGACCTCCGACCCGAGGGATTCCGGGGCGACGTGCCCATGCTCGAATGCCGCGACCGCCCATGCACCAGCGTGATCTGCCCCTCCTCGCCCTCGTGGTCCATCACCTCTTCGATCACCCCGGGCAGGCTCCGGGCGAACTGTAGCCGTAGATCGCTCCGCAGGCGCTCGGCGGAGCGCAGCCCGCGCCGGCTCCCCTGGTGGATCATCACCACGCCCCCCGTCCGCGTCTCGGCAAGCTCGCGGACGGCCCTCGAGAGCCGCAGCATGATGGTCCGGCCCCCCAGTTCGACGATGGGTACATCGCCCAGCCTCTCCAGGAGGCAGAGGCGGAGTAGCTCGATCTCGGTCATGACGGCACCTTGGCGGGGGCTTGGCGAGAGCATGGCGGAGCATGGCGAGGCCATGGCGGAATCTCGGCGGACCGAAGGGTCAGCCCGCCCCCACGATGTGCCCGCGCTTTCAGCGGGCGGCCAGCAGATCCACTTACCCATCGCTGACCCGCAGCTCGGCCCCTGCTGACCGGCCATCTCCCCGCACTGACCGGAGCTTCCCCAGCGCTGACCGGTTGTCTCCCCGCGCTGACCGAGCCCTCTCCGCCATGCTGGAAATCTGTGGTCGCGAGGACGCAGGAGCAAGCTCTCCTTACCCGCTTTCCCGCTACTGACCGACGCTGCGGGTCAGCGAAATCAGTGGAAGGAGGCTGATCCTCGTGACTACCCTCCGGTCATGGAGCCCTGCCCGTGACCACCCCGACCGCCAACACCGAGCCGAGCACCAGCGCCCCCACGGATGCTGGGCACCGCGCCGCCACCAGGCGCACACGGCCCGCCCACGTCGGCGATGCGATCACCAGCAAGGGCACCCCCGACCTCGACGCCTGGGCCTCCTGCCTCACCTTGGCCGACCTCCAGGCCGCTCTCAACGCTGGCCGTAGCGGCGGTTCTTCTGAAAACAAGTAGGCAGGCAATCGACGTTATGTAAAATACAACGGGATCTATCCCGCGGGGAGCCCCTCATGATCATCGGTGCCGCCTACCTGCGCTGCAGTGACCCACGCCAAGATAAATCGGTGGAGCAACAGCGCGAGGTCATCAGCCAGCGTGCCGCCCATGACGGTGTCCACATCCCACCCGAGAACTGGTTCATCGACGAAGGCATCAGCGGACGCGCAGCCCGCAAGCGGCACTCCTACCAGGCCCTGATCCGCGCCGCCGAGGCCCAGCGCGACCACCGCAAGGGCCGACGTCGCCGGGCACCCCAGCGCCAGCCCATCGACCGGCTCTACGTCTACGCCTTCTCCCGCATCGCCCGGAACATGACTGACTGCCTGCGCGCCCTGGCCGTGCTCGAGGAAGCCGACATCGAGGTGCTCTCCCTGACCGAGCAGGACGGCCAGGACCGCTCCATCCGCAAGCTGATCCGCCCCATCCTCGCCTGGTTGGCCGAGCGCTACTCTGAAGAACTGTCCAGCAGCGTGCAGCGGGGGATGCGCTCCCAAGCCAGCAAGGGCCTGTGGGTCTACGGTCGCCCGCCCTTTGGCTACGCGGTCGAAGACCGTCGCCTGGTGGTCACCGACGAGACCCGGCCCGCCTTCGAGACGGTGCAGCGGGTCTTCGCCCTGTACCTCGAGGGCCGCGACGGCTGGAAGCGCCTGGCCGAGCGGCTGACCCGAGAGGGCGTGGCCCCGCCGGTGCGCGAGGACAACCCGCGGCAGCGCTCCCCCGGCACCTGGACCCCCAAGCACGTCGCACAGATCGTCACCAACCCCGTCTACTGCGGCCACATGGTGCACAAAGGCGAGGTGGTAGCCCGCGACGTCCACGAGGCCGCGGTCAGCGACGAGGACTTCGAGCAGGCCCAGGCGCTGCGGAAGCTCAAGACCCGCGCCCGCAAGGACGGCACCCGCAACGGCACCCACCCCATCCGCATGGGCGAGCGCGGCCTGTTCACCCCCTGGCTGCGCTGTGGGCTCTGCGGCGGGCCGGTGTCCATCACCGCGGGCGGCGGGGCCAACGGGCAGCGCTACTACTACTACCGCTGCTCCAGCCGAGCTTCGAACAAGCAGTGCTGCTCGGGACTGACCATCCGCGTGGAGAAGCTGGACGCCGCCCTGCTGGACTGGATCGAGGCCGAGCTGCTCACTCCCGACAACGTCCAGGCCCTGGTCCGGTCGGCGGTGAGCAGGCTGAACGAGCAGCCCGACGAGGTGCAGGCCGAGCGCGATGCGCTGGAACGCAAGATCGCAGACCTGGACCGCCGCATCCGCATCGCCGGCGCCCAGGTGGTGGAGGGCGTGCTGAGCATGGACGACGCCCGCGCGCTGAACGCGCCGCTGATCGCCCAGCGGGAGACAGCGAAGCTCAAGCTGGCGGGTCTACCCGCCCGGCGCGTGCTCCCCGGCGTGGACGAGATCGACCCCGGCCGCTTCCGCGAGGCGGTGCTCCTGGCCTGGAGGCAGCGCCCCCTGGACGAGCGCCGGGACGCGCTGGATCGGCTCGTCGAGGAGATCACGCTGTCGGAGGGCGGGGCCCAGGTGGCCTACCGGGTCAAGGACCCCAGCCTCGGGTTTCGCTACCAGGAACCATACGGCCCGGCGACGGGATCATGGGGGAGGTATCGGGTGGAGGTTGAGGTGGGGGCGGTGCGGAGGCCGCGGGTGAGGAGAACAGGTCCGCCTACTCATCGTCACCGCCCTGATGAGGGCGGGCTGTGAGGACACGGGTTTCTCGGACGGCTTCTTCGAAGTGCAGGTCAACGGGGTTGGGCAGATCCCTGCGCTTCGCTCGCCAGCGGTCCAGCTCTGCCGCTGCATGCTCCTTGGCGGCATCGGCGCTCACCTTGCCAGCGTGGGTGAGCACGTCTCGCTCCGAGAGGCACGGAAGTCGTCGAGCTTGGTGATCCAACGCTCCATGGTCATGGGGCGGCGGTTGCCGGCTTGTAGTTCGGCGAAGTCGAGGTAGGCGGACACGATGCGGTTGAGGGCTTCGATCTCCTGGGCTCCGAGGTAGTTCTTGGCGACCCCGACATCGGCCTTTCGGATGGCGGGACCAGGCCAGGAGGTGAGCCCCATGTTGGGAGCGTCGGCGTCGGCCCTGCTGAGAATCACCTCGGCAGCGGTGTGGCCGTGGGCGGCCCAGTGCATCTTGTTCTGCACCGTCCGGAAGAAGCGCTTCGAAGCCTGGACGCTGGGGTCGTAGTCGATGCTGGTGGCGTAGA
>CAYFNF010000013.1:7895-9547 GCA_964344485.1 uncultured Gammaproteobacteria bacterium | reverse complement strand
TTTGTGCTTACGCTGAGTGGCCGATTTTTACATTCGCGCTGAACCAACACAGATGAGTTGATGCAATCCATAACAGGAGTGCAAGAACATGTGCAACAAACAAACTGATTTCCTTATCGGCCTGGATCTTGGGCAGAGCCAGGATTATACAGCGTTGACGGTCTTTGAGCGGTTTTTCAAGGAGCAACCCGCCAAGTATCACATGCGCCATTTGGAACGCTTCAAACTAGGCACACCCTACCCGGATCAAGTGGCCAAGACTCAGGGTATTGTCGGTCAAATGCCAAAAGAAAGCTCAATCACCTTGATTATTGATGGAACAGGAGCCGGACGGCCAGTTGTGGATATGTTCAGAACGGCCCAACTGAACGTGTCTCTGGTGGCGATCTCAATCACTGGCGGTGATTCAGTCACTGAGGATGGGAAAGATTTCAAGGTGCCAAAAAGGGATCTGGTGTCGGCGTTGCAGGTATTGCTTCAAACCGGACGGCTGAAGGTGGCTGATGGATTAAGTGGAGCAGATACGCTCATTCAGGAACTTTTGAACTTCAAAGTGAAGATTTCGACCGGCGGCCATGATTCATACGAAGCCTGGCGGGAAGGTGTTCATGATGATCTGGTTTTGAGTGCGGCCATGGCTTGTTGGTATGGGGAGTATAAGCCGTATTGGTCAGTCAGTGAGATTCATAGTGTACCAAGTCCGAATAAGCTTGATCTAAGTGGATTTATGCCTCATGGCGGTCTTAGAGATTTGTCAAATTTTTTTTAGTCATAGCAACGAAATACAATCGGATTTTGCGGCAATAATCAGGCTGAGAAATGCACCTTTCCATTCAAATTGAAACTTTTGATCTCATAGAAGCCGCCAATTTCTTGCGGATGAATCCTGAAATATTGCGCCGCAAGGCTTTTGCAGGGGAGATTCCCGGAACAAAAAGTGGAAAAGGTTGGGTTTTTCTCAATATTGACCTTGTGGCCTATCTGCGCTCGAAATATCCTGCCAACAAGCAAGATTTGCAGGGTGCCGAAAGAAAGGAGGATGAAACCCAATGGCACTCAAAAAGCGAGGCCGTACCTGGCACCTCGACATTGTCGCGCCAGGCGGACGACGAATACGAAAAAGTACTGGGACTGAAGACAAAAAAGAAGCGCAAGAGCTGCACGACCGGGTAAAGGCCGATTTATGGCGAACAGCAAAACTCGGTGACAAGCCGGATAGAACATGGAGAGAAGCGGTTGTAAGGTTTCTTAAAGAGACGACACACAAAGCCAGCCATGAAGATGATATTATCCGGTTGCGTTGGCTCGATGCTTACCTTGGCAAAACACAGCTATCTGAAATCACCTCTTCTCTGATTGCCAAGATAGGAGAAGCCAAGAGAAAACAAACCAGCCCGGCAACTGCAAACCGGCATTTGGCCTTGATCAGCGTGATAATCAGGAAGGCTGTCAGGGAGTGGGAATGGTTGGATGCGGCCCCGGCTGTCAAGCTCTACCAGGAGTCAAAACGGCGGGTTCGATGGATAACCCAAGACGAAGCCAAAAGGTTACTGCACGAGCTTCCAGAACACCTGGAAAGAATGGCGCGTTTTACTCTGGCCACAGGGTTGAGAATGCGGAATGTAACCCGTTTGGAGTGGTCACAGCTCGAC
>CAYFNF010000013.1:0-7764 GCA_964344485.1 uncultured Gammaproteobacteria bacterium | reverse complement strand
CCCTGAAACGGGCTGGAATCAAAGATTTCCGGTGGCATGATCTGCGCCACACATGGGCTTCATGGCATGTTCAAGCCGGAACACCACTCCACGCACTCCAAGAGCTTGGCGGCTGGGAGAACGCGGAAATGGTGCGCCGATATGCCCATTTTGGCGGGCAACATCTGGCAAAACATGCGGCTCGAATTTCAAGTGTCCATGACACAAATCTGGCACAATCGAACCTCAAGATTGTAAATGTGTGATGTAACTACTTGAAAATATGGGGCGAATGACGGGACTTGAACCCGCGACAACCGGAATCACAATCCGGGGCTCTACCAACTGAGCTACATCCGCCATAAAGCGAAGAGGTGTATCAGACGCCGATTTTATCAAATCGTCCGGCAAAACCGAACAAAAAAACATCAAAAACTGCCGTTTGACCACCTATGAGACATGTACATAATACCGTTGCCTCCAAACCGGCAGGCTGCTTGATACCATGTAGCCAGTGAAATATCAATCAACAAATGACGTGGCAACCTTTTTCCGGACGGTTTTTTACGCAGAAAGCAGGAACTCCCGGTCATATTGCTCAGGAGTCATATAGCCAATATCCGAGTGTTTCCTCTGACGGTTGTAAAACACTTCAATGTACTCGAAGACAGCCTGTCGGGCTTCTTCATGAGACGCAAAAACCTGATCACCGATCAATTCCCGGTGAACCAGCACAAACTCACGATTCAAATGGTTTGAAGCGACTGGCAAAAAATGATTTGAATCTATTGTCACAACCTTGAGCTGGCGCTGAGCTTTGTAAGCCAACCCAAGTTTTTGTTTGATTCGGACAACCCGGCGCCTGCTGATTCGTACACCATGCTCAACCAAACAGCGATGAATGCGCCTGGATCCATAGGCAGATCGGCTGTCATGAAAGATCTCGACGATCCATTCACTTAACCCGCATGTTGCGTGAAGGATGACCGCTATGCCGTCCCATACCGCATCATTACTGCGTTGCACGGCAAAAACCGCCTTGGTCACATAGATACACTATGCTCCCAGCCGCTTTGTGCCGCGCGCCTTGTCCTGATGCGGTCTGGAACGACATTTCGACCATCCTTCATGCAATATGCGGGTTAAAAGTCTGTTCTCTTCAGCTCTTAAAGATTCCCGCCGTTTCAACCAATCGTAATAGCCGCTCTTGGATACATCCAACATACGACAGAGCCACTCAATGGAGTGATGGACTTTCTGCCGTTGAATAAATGCGTACTTCACTGGATGTCTCTGGCAAAGTACGCGGCTGCTTTTTTTAATATAACCTGCTCTTCTTTCAGGCGTGCCAGCTCTTTTCTCAACAGCTTGTTTTCTCGTTTTAGAACCGCACTTTCAGATTGTTTTGTACCAGACCGAATGGTCTCAGCTTTGGATCGCCAGTTATAAAGATTCTTCGGATTTACATCCAGTTGTGCGGCGATCTCCGTAACCGGCAAATCAGAGCTTTCCCTCAACTCAACTGCTCGATCCTTGAACTCCTGGGGGAACCTTTTTGTTCGACGTTTGCTCATCAAGACACCCCTCATGTTGGGGAGTCTCATTCTCCCTCAAATTTGGTGTCCAGAAAAGTGTACCCACATCAAATCGGCTTGGTGCAAGTAGAGTCGTCACATTGTTAACCAGTATGTTGCGCTTCGGCCATCCTTCATGCAGCAGGCGAGTTGGGAAATCAACTCAACTTCAGCAGTTCTGTCTGGAAAATCAATGTCTCGTTGGGGCCGATAATACCTGCGGCGCCGCGGGGGCCGTAGGCAAGTTCGGGGGGGATGAAGAGTTGATAGATGCTGCCAGGGTTCATGAGTTTCAGGGCTTCGGCCCAGCCGGTGATGACCTCGCTGACCAGAAAGGTCGCAGGGCCAGTCTCTTTACTGGTGGCGTCAAACTCCTTGCCATTTATGAAGGTGCCACGATAGTGGACCGTAACCTTGTGCCAGCCTTTGGCTTTCTGCCCTTCGCCCTCCTTGATGATCCTGTATTGCAGGCCACTTGCGGTGGTGATTACGCCATCCTGTTTGGCGTTGTCCAATAAAAATTGACGGCCTGCCTTCAAAGTTTGGGCGGCTGAACGCTTTTTTGACCATTTTGACAATAGACCGGCCATGGGTGACTCCTCGACCTTTCCACGCTGGGCAATAAAAAAATCAACGCGGTTAACGGGTTGCAAAATAGTTTAATGAAACCTTGGAACAATGGCACATCTCTTGAACCTTCAACCAGCATATCACTACCACTTTTTGGAGACAAACCATGCAAGAGTCCACAAGCTACAATTCGTCAACCGGCCCCAATAAATTTCCTCTGCCCCTGGCGTTGAGCGGGGTGTTGACCCCTGCCGAGTATGCCGAGCAGGCCCAGTTCGGACTGTTGCGTGACATCTTCAAGCCGGAGCCGGTCATAGCCGATTCCGAAATCGAAAAGCAGCTGTACCACCCCTATTTCGTCAACTGATTTCTCAGCTCATATTAACCCGCATGTTGCATGAAGGATGACCGTTATGCCGTCCCAGGCCGCATCATTACTGCGTTGCACGGCAAAAACCGCCTTGATCACATAGGTATACTATGCTCCTCTGCCGCTTTTTGCCGTGCGCCTTGTCCTGATGCGGCCTGGAACGACCTTTCAGCCATCCTTCATGCAACATGCGGGTTAACGGAGCCGACGGTGAAACCGCCGTCGGCTCCTTGATGAACTTCTTGGATCGGGTTCGGTTTTTCACAAACGGGCTTGGTCAAATTCTCTATTATCTCCCGATAACGAATAGCCATCTCCCGCATGATGCTGTAGGCGAGGGACGGGTCCTGGTGGATGCGTTCCGTGAGAAGTTTTTTGTCAAGCTGCAACAGTTTGGTCGGCCCTTTGGTGATGGCGGTCATCTCCCGGCGTTCGCAACCGAAAAGATAGGCGATGCCGACGAACCCTCCCGGACCCACTGACAGCACCTTGCGACAGTCCCTGGTGTAGAAATCCACCTGCCCGGAAACCACCGAATAGATATGGTTTGGTTGTTCGCCGACCCTGAACAGGACCGTGCCCTCAGGGTATTCGGTTCCAACCTGGCGGCCGAAAATTTTTTTTAGAATTGGCATGTTTCTCCTTTTAAACCATAATCTGCCTGCCACCGGAATGTTGCTCAAACACCAGCCGCTATCGACTTGATTTCGAAATAATCGATGTTTGCAGGCTGGTTTTTATTATAGTCCAAGAATCCTGGCGGCACAGCTTCAATTGGAACGATTTGCAACGATTGTCATCAAAAAGTGCAAGGGATGTCCTATGTCGATTCACTCTATTCCCATATACTGACAAATATAAGCTTCGACCGGAAAGAGGGCTGATAGTTTCAAAATTATGCACATGGGGGCGGCGCATGATCATCGGAATACCGAAAGAGCGGTTGCGGGACGAGTACAGGGTGGCGGTAACTCCAGCCGGTGTTGAATTGCTGGTGGCGGACGGGCACCGGGTCTTTGTGGAGGAGGGGGCCGGGGAGAGTGCCGGTTTTTCCGATGCGGAGTATCGTCGTGCCGGGGCCGGGGTTGTGGATACTTCAGAAGAAATTTTTTCTGCCGCCGATCTCATGGTCAAGGTCAAGGAGCCTAAACCGGAAGAGGTGGCCATGTTGCGGTCAGGGCAGATCTTGTTTACCTTTTTCCATTTTGCCGCAAGCCTGGAGTTGACCAGGGGTGTGATGGATTCCGGGTGTGTGGCCATAGCTTATGAAACCGTGGCGGAACAATCGGGTCGTCTGCCCCTGCTTACTCCAATGAGTGAGGTCGCCGGGCGTATGGCGGTACAGCAGGGGGCCAAATATCTGGAAAAATCCCAGGGTGGGGCTCCGGCGGACGTGGTGGTTCTGGGGGGCGGCGTGGTCGGGAGCCAGGCGGCGCGGATTGCCGCCGGTATGGGGGCCATGGTCTCTGTTGTCGATATATCCCTGGACCGACTGCGCTATCTCAGCGATACCCTGCCGGCCAACGTGACTACTCACGTTTCGACCCCTGCGACTATTCGGGAGTTGCTGTTGCGGGCTGACTTGGTGATAAGCGGCGTTTTGATACCGGGAGCCCGTGCGCCGAAATTGATTTCGGAAGAGTTGCTGGACGAAATGCAGCCCGGTACGGTGGTCGTTGACGTGGCTATCGACCAGGGCGGGTCAAGCGTCACTTCACGGCCGACCACCCATGCCGACCCGGTTTATACCTCCCACGGGGTGTTGCACTACTGTGTGACCAACATGCCCGGCGTGGTTCCGGTGACCTCGACAAGGGCTTTGACCAACGCCACCCTGCCTTATGTTCTCAAACTTGCCGGTGGTGGTTACAGGCAGGGAATTATTGCTGATCCCGGTTTACGTTCCGGGGCCAACATAGTTTTGGGAGAGGTGGTGCATGGCGGGGTTGCCGCCGCATTCGACCTGCCGCTCAAGTCGGTGGAGACGGTGTTGTAGAGGTGTGGTTTGCATGGCCATGCAACCGGCAGGGAAGAGTTGCCGCAACCCCTTGTCAGGCTGGATGAAATGAAAAGACCCGGACATCGTGTGCGACGTCCGGGTCTGTTGCATCAATCCTACCAGTCAAACCAGTTCCAGGGCATCCAGTCATCCCAGTCGTCGTCGTCATACCAGCCCGGACCGCCGCCCCATGGGCCGCCGCAACCGTTGTAAGGACGATATCCGCCCCAGGGACCGCCGCCCCATGGGCCGCCGCGATAGGGACCGTAACCATAAGGCCGGTAACCACCGCCCCAAGGTCCATAGCCATACGGCCTGTAGCCGTAACCGCCATAGTAGGGGTTCGCTGCGGGTTGAGCGGTTTGTGCGTCTTGTGCCGGAGCGGCCTGCTCTGTGGATTGAGCGGTGTTGGCAGCAGTATTCGGTGCGGTTTGTCCATAATAGGGATTATATCCCCCCCCATAATACGGTCCGCCCCAGGCCTCGCCGCTGTCCGGCGACATAAGGGCTACCGATCCGAACAGGGCTGCAACTGCAAGCGTTGAAACTGTTCTTTTCATTATCGACTCCTGAAATTTGGAATAATTGGAGAACCTCTAATCACTTCTATCAAAAAGTTCTCGATAGATCAACTGATCGGATGCAAGCATAAAACGATTTTGTCTTTGCAATGCGCCATGGATGCGTGACTGCCGATTGTGAGTTGCAACAAATGCTCATTTTGCCGGGAATGGAGTTGTCCGTCAGGTTATGATATGATAATAGGTTACTGAATGTTTACCACTTCTTGCCGGGTGTGCAGCCGGGCAGTGCTGGAATGTGAAGCGCAATGGATTATAAATACTTCCACTTTCTACGCAATCTTACCGCACTTTTGTGCGGCACGTTCCTGATTTTTTCCATATACCCGTTCATGCAGTATCAGAAAACCTCTGACTGGCCTTTCGTGACCGGCATCATCACCAAGTCCGAGATGCGTGACGGCGGCGCGATCTTCCTTGGTATCGGCTCCATCTACCATGCCGACATAGAATTCGAATATACGGTCGGCGACAAGGTGTTGACCGGCAACCGCATTCAATACGGCATAGGCGGCAAATCATTTTTGTTCGAGAGATTCGCCCAGGGCATGGTGGACCGTTACCCGGTTGGTAAATCGACTGCCGTCTACTACAACCCGGAAAACCCGGAGGATGAGATCGTCGAGCTTGCGCCGGTTTTGGGGTTCGGAGTGTTATGGATCTTGTTGACGGTGTTTTTTTTCGGCATGGCCGTGTTCATGACCTTCAAAAGGGACAGTATGCTGAGTGACGGCATCGATCGCAACCGTTCCCTGCGGCCTGAAGAGTGGGAGGATGAGAGCCTGTTCAAGGATTTTTATCCCACGTTGATCTACAATCCGCCGGAGCGGGCCGACGCCCCCGATCAGGCTGCTCACAGCCCCAGGCAACGTGTGCGACGCGACCAGGAGCGACAGCCGACCCCGTTTGATGGTGATTATCCGTCCCAGGTATATCAGCCCCCCGGTCCCGGTCAGCAGGTGGCGGATCGGCAGACGAAAAAGATCGTCATACCGATACCCGTCGTTGGTTGGCGGGTGCAGCTGACATTTGCTCTACTGCCCCCGGAACAGGATTGATGCCGGGTCATCCTTCATGCAACATGCGGGCTAGGGCTTGTCCATGGTCTTGACCTGGTCATGAGAGCCAGCGAATATCCACTGATAAAACCGCATATTATCTTTGACAGTCAGCTGACATTCCGGTTATTCGGGCAGTAGGGGCGCAATTTGACAAATTACGGTTTCAAGACCTGGAAACCGGTGGCGGTTCCTGATAATTTAGCCCTGATTTGGCAGACGCATTACTGCCGGGTTGTAGGGTTTTATGGATTATAAGAGTGGATGAAGGAAGATTGATGAGCTCCAATGCCAAGATATTGTTGATAGTCGTTGTGGTGTCCGCGTTTTCGGTGGTTTGGTTCGGCACCTCCATGTTCAGATATGGCAACTATGCCCAGTGTGTGGATTATACTCTCAAGCAGTTTACGGAAGAGGGCATTATGGACGCCAAATTCCGCTCTGAAGAGTTTTGTGCCGCAGAGTATCCCTATCTGCCGCCGGTTTATCAGCATATTCCTGGCGTTGAGGGCAAGGTGTCCGGCAGCGTCCGCAGCAAAACCCTGGAGTTGACCCAGCCGGTACACCGGGTCAAGGTTCGCCTGAACATGGCTGACGGCAAGGTCGAAACCTTTGAGGCTACCAACCTTGAAGAGTATTTCGGCAACACCACCGGCCTCCATATTGAAAAGAGCCGTTATGTCATGGAGGTGGCGGGGGAGCTGAAGGATTTCAAGATTATGGAGACTTCAAAAAACATCAATGAAGGCAAGAGGGTGGGGGATTAAATAAAAACAATCGGGGGGGACGCCGGACCCGGCGCTATCGGGCCGGATAAAAACAGCAGGATACAAAAACTATGGCTTGCCCTGAACAATGCTGTGTCGGTATCACCGGCACTTTGGAAACCATGAGCCTGGACGAGGCCGTCAAGCTGATTCATGAAGCTGGCTGTGCCTATGCCTATTCGTTGGGGCCGGAAACCACATGTCTTATTGTCGGTAGAAACCCGGCTCCCAGCGCCATGGCCCAGGCCGATCAGTATGGCATCAAGTTGATCTGGGAAAATCAATTTTTTGAGAATGTGACGCAGAATAGATGTGGAGGGGGGGCTGAATGAACATACCGATGTACTGCCAGACGGTCGCCATAACGGGCCAGTTGGAAAACCTGACCAAGAGTCAGGCGGCTCAGCTTATCAAGCGGGCCGGCGGTGATTTTACCAACAGCATACCGGACCGGACCACCCTTGTGGTGCGTGGCGCCAAAGCCGGCGGTCACAAGATAGGCCGAGCTGCTGAAATCGGCGCTGCGGTTATTTCCGAAGACGATCTTCTGGAGATGCTGGGAGTGCCCCATACCGGCAGATTGCCGGGGCTATTGGTCGAGGTGTTGTAGAGCTTTATAATCAGTTCGGGCGTTATCCCGATATATCAGGTGGCAAGAGTATATAGGACGCTTTTAAGGCGTCCTTTTTTTTGGGTTATACGCCACCTGCCCAATACTGACAATTTTTGTCAGCCGCTGACACGCCGTGTCACATCACAGAAATCCCAAAAACATCCCCTTCTCTGTAAGCTGCTGAAATAACGCGTAAAAATCTATTGGCACGCCAGTCGCAATATAGATAGGCAAGTGCAACGAAGATATCAGT
>CAYFNF010000012.1:8083-10342 GCA_964344485.1 uncultured Gammaproteobacteria bacterium | reverse complement strand
TTTTGTACGCCGATTTTCCCTCCTAGGGGGTCATTTTTGCACGCCGATTTACAATATCCCTCTTCGGTGCTCAATCTCTCCAGCAACACCTTGCGATCCTCTTCCTCCATAAGTCCGATGACCCGGATTAGCTCCGCCATGGTGTCATCCGGACAGAAAAAATAGGGAACCGGCACCCCGAGAAGGTCGCCGATCTTCTGCACCAGACCCATATCGGATGGCATGTGCCGCCCCTGCTCATACCTGTTGATCCGGGGAGAAGCCACGAACTCATCCAGCCCAACATCGATACCCAATCGTCTCTGCGAATAACCGGCCTGTGTTCTGGCCTGTTTCAGCCTCTTTGCAAATAGGTTCTCGCCCATTCCATCTCCTTCCATTGTTTGGAGTGGGTCAGAGCCTATAACTTTTCGATTCTCGTAGATTCTACGTATCACGAAGAGATGGCATTGGTTTTGCGTCTTACCCGATGTTGATCCCAAATACCACCAATTTGACATGGTATGAGGCAGGCCCTAAATGCTACGCAATGCGTAGACAAAGTGAACTTTCATGCATTCCATGCTACGCATCACGTAGACGCCTGTATGCGTCAATAATTTGCCTTGATTTTTTAAGGATACACACATGAAGAAAAATCTTTTCACCTGCACCCTATTCCTGATTTCACTCCTTCTGCCCCAGTTGGGAGAGACGGCCCGATTGAAAGACATCATCAACATCAATGGTGTCCGGGATAACCAGCTCATCGGCTTTGGATTGGTGGTGGGACTGGCCGGGACTGGTGATTCCAAGCTTCAGATCACCAGCCAGAGTGCCCGGATGATGCTGCAACGGATGGGGGTAACTGCATCCGGTAACGACAAGATCAAGAACGTGGCATCGGTCATGGTTACGGCGGCCCTTCCCCCCTTTCTCTCGGCAGGGCACGACCCTGGACGCCACCATCGCCTCATTGGGTGACGCCAAAAGCCTCAAGGACGGGGTTCTCATCATGACGCCTCTCAAAGGGCCGGACGGCAGAATCTATGCTGTGGCCCAAGGCCCGATCTCGGTTGGAGGTGGATTCTCTGCTGAAGGAAACAACGCCAAAACCTCCAAGGGCCACAACACGGTGGGTAAGGTAGTTGGCGGGGCCATCGTCGAACGGGAGGTGAAGTTCGATATCGGTAAGAAGAGAGAGCTTATCCTCTCTTTGAAAAATCACGATTTCACCACCTCTGTCCGCATTGCCGACAACATCAACGACCATTTCGGCGCACCAGTCGCCCGGTCCCGTGATTCGGCCACCGTCAAGGTTCGTGTTCCCAAGAGCTACGACGACCGCATTTCAGAGTTCATAGCCCGGTTCGAGCGCATCATGATCGACCCTGACACGGCGGCCCGCATCGTCTTCAACGAAAGGACCGGCACCATAGTCGTCGGAAAGAACGTCAAGGTCTCCACCGTGGCCCTGACCCATGGCAGTCTCAGCATCAGCGTCAAGGAAGAGGGGCAGAACTATCTCAGGACCGGCAAGGACGGAGAGAGCGGCGATGTGATCCGGGATGAACAGACCGGTGACCTTCTTCAAGAGTCCGACAATACCGAAATCGATGTGGCCGAATCAGATGCCAGCCTCATGGTTATGGAAGAAGGGGTCACCCTGGAAGATCTGGTCAAAGGACTCAACGCCTTCGGGGTCGGCCCCAGCGACCTGATCGCCATCCTGCAGGCGTTGAAAGCCTCCGGTGCCATACAAGCGGAACTGGTCATCATCTAAGCGTCGGTACTACAGAAAGGAGCACGCACCATGTTGCCAAGAATCTTCACCGGCCTGATTGGTACGACGATGGCCGTTTTTATTCTGGTTGGAATTCCGTCTGTGGCCAAGGCCGAATGCCCGGCTGCCATCATGACGGAGTTGATCAAAAACCACTATCCACCAGATGAGATCATTCGCATCTGCCGGAGCTATGCGGACAAAGAGAACTGCTGCTGCCGGTTTACCACCGTCGAGAAGAAGAGCACCCGCTACAGCACCCGGACCACCAAGGAGCGCAAGGTTGAATTGGGGGCCAGTAAAAGCCCGGACGACCTTTCCCGAACCCTGACCAAGAGTTGGTCGGTGGGAGACAAAACCCCTCCGGTCCTGGCCAGTGCGAACTGGGTGGAAAAACACCGGACCTTCAAATGGCTCAAAGCTGACCAGTGCGGCGGCATCAGCGAGCCCACCGAGCCCAGCATGAAACGGCGCAAAATCATCAGTCAATGTGTCGA
>CAYFNF010000012.1:0-7915 GCA_964344485.1 uncultured Gammaproteobacteria bacterium | reverse complement strand
GGTTATAGGTGAAACAGGCATGAGCGTGGAGGTTGAAAGGCTGCCCGCCAAGCGTGCCATGCAGGTGATACCACTGTTGCTGTTGATGCTCGCCACCCTTTCAGGATGCGGCATGACCAGAGCCTCGCAACGGCCCCCGGCTCCGGTTGCGGTGGTCAAACCGACGCCCCCGGAAACATTGGCCCCGAAAGATGGCTCCATCTGGCAGTCTACCGACCGAAACACGCTGTTTTTGGACAACAAGGCTCGGAATGTCGGCGATATCATCACCGTGCAGATTTTTGAGAACTCTTCCGCCACCCAAAGTGCCGACACCAACTTGAACCGAAATAATAAGATGACCGTTGGAATGACCGGCATGCTGGATTTCCAGACCCTTTTGAAAGGTGGAACCAAAACCGACCTCTCCAATGCCTCAATGGGGAACAAACAGGATTTTGAGGGAGCGGCCGACACCTCCCGTATGAGCACGTTGACCGCTTCCATATCCTGTGTCGTCACTGAGGTCATGCCCAACGGCAACCTGCGCATAGAGGGACGGCGGGATATCACCGTCAACTTTGAAAACCAGTTCATTCTCCTCTCGGGTATGGTTCGCCCGGAAGACATCTCACCCGACAACACTATCAGGTCGACCCAGATAGCCGATGCCCGTATCGACTATTCCGGTGACGGGGATATGAATGATCAACAGCGACCCAATTGGATAAACCGGTTTTTCTCGACCATCAACATCATATAAGGCCCTGGTAATTGACAAGGCCATCAACGAAAACACAACCAGTTTGGTCAAAACAGGCTCTATCTGCTTCAGATGAAGCGATGACCAACATGAGGTAATGGGAGAGCTTGCCGGTTAAGGCTCTCCCATAATCATCGAACAATTAGCGCAGGTCTCTTCCTCTATGCCACCGACGCCCAAGCCGCCATCTGCATAGCCGACCGGGCACTGGAACAACTCAGCACCATGGCCGCCAACATAGGGGCCTCAATGAACCGTTTCGAGGCCGTGATCCGCAACCTCTCCAATGTCCACGAAAACCAGAGTGCAGCCCGCAGCCGCATCATGGACGCCGACGTAGCCAAAGAAACATCCGACCTGACCCGTATGTCCATCCTCCAGCAGGCCGGTACTGCCATCATGGCCCAGGCAAACCAGCAACCGCAGTTGGTGTTGCAGTTGTTGGGGTAGTCCAGTGATTGAATGACAAAGGTGGCCTGATTTGCCCATCATGAGAGCGGCTTTGGTCAGGCATGATTCTCCTGCCTCCCCAATATTGTGGACACCTATCATCTTTTAAAAATAAGAAAATAGAGCTATACCAAAAGCCACAAGAGCAACCAGCACGGCCATATATTGTACGAATTTGTCATCTGAAGAAAATTTCTGAGATAGCCTCATGATGCTAACTCTACATTGTCA
Source organism: uncultured Gammaproteobacteria bacterium (assembly GCA_964344485.1). Lineage (GTDB taxonomy): Bacteria > Patescibacteriota > Patescibacteriia > UBA9570 > XYC2-FULL-38-9 > CAYFNF01. Next base: position 6,492 of record CAYFNF010000012.1, on the reverse strand, counting down.
TTCTTACCGTTATTGGGAAGGCTCCGAGGAAAATCGTGTTTATCCAAAAAAGCGGGAACTGTTTCCGATGGCAAAGGTGGAGAAAACAGGTAGCCTTGCACAGTATTACAGCCAAGTTGTCTCAACGATTCTAATTGGTCATGAGTTTCCACCCCTTCAGCAACTACGGTCAGACCAATGGAATGTCCCATTTGAATCACAGCACGTGCTATAGCACGTGCCTCCTGCTTTTCACCAAGCTCACGGATAAAAGAGCGGTCCATTTTGATGCAATCAAGAGGAAGACGTCTGATGTAACCCAAAGAGGAGAATCCTGTCCCAAAATCATCCAGAGAAACAGCAATGCCTGATTTGCGGATTTGCCGAAGAATGCGTATAGCATCCTCCAGGTCTTCCATAAGATGAGATTCAGTTATTTCCACCTCCAAATACTGAGAATGCAAGCCGGTATCTTGAAGAATCCCCATGACTGTCTCGAAAAAACGGGGATATAGAAGCTGCTTTGCCGAAACGTTGATAGCTACTCCAACCTCCAATCCTGTGGTCTCATGCATGTCCAAAAGCCATTTGCACGCCTGCCGCATCACCCACTCACCCAATGGTAAGATCAAACCGGTTTCCTCAGCCAGTGGAATGAACTCTGATGGGGAGATCATATTCCCATTCCCGCTATCAGGCCACCTGACCAGGGCTTCAAAACCTATAATCTGTCCTGACTCAATATCAATTTTTGGTTGGTAATACAGGCACAATTTGTCTGATTGTAGCGCATGACGTAGATCCCGCTCTCTTTGAGCTTTGGTTCGAAGCTCTGCATCCATCTGTGATGAATAGAAAGCCAGCCTATTTTCTCCAGATGATTTTGTAGCTACTTTAGCTATGCTAAGCGCAACTTCCGCAGATTTCAGACACTCAGTGCCGGTACGACCATTTTTTGGAAACAAGCTTATACCCAGGCAAACCAATGGGTCCATTTTGTGTCCCATGATCGACAGGGGTGTGGACAAGGAATTAAGAAGCATGTCTCCAAGCTTGATCGACGACAACATAGCACCATGATGACTCGACAAATCATAGAGCAGTACTGCGAATTTTGATCCTCCAATCCTGGCAATTACGTCGTCTTTGGAAATACAGGAATTGATCCTGAGAGACGTTTCAGTAAGCAGAATGTCTCCGCCTTCCTCTCCGACGACCTGATTTATCTTTCTCAACCCAATTACTTCTATGCTTAGAATTGCAGCCCATCTCTCGGCAGCAGAGTTTTTCTTAATGATTCTTTCTAGAGTTTCCACAAATGAGAGGCGATGAAAGGTGCGGGTTAGAGGATCGACCAATTTCTCCTGCTGCAATCTGTCCTGGCCTTTTTTTCTTTCTATGGCTGATGCCATAGCATTGGCGCAAGCATGGAAAAAATCTTCATCTGTCTTACGTTTGCGGTAACCTGACGGCAAATATATGTTGATGATCCCCAACAGGTGTTTCCTATGCAAAATAGGAATGCAAAAGTAGCCATGATCAGGATTGCCACATGACCGATCAAAATTGTTTATGTCCGCAGCTTTATGAAAAGTGATTCTTTTTTTTCTGGCAGCCTTGCCGCATAGACACCAATCGAGTTCAACAACAGCGCAATGTTCTTGTAGAAGGTCAGGCACACCGGTTACTGCTACTCTTTGTAAGTGTTCAGGATTCTTGTCAGAGACAAGGTAAATGCTTCCTTTTGACTCATATGCTAACCTGGGAGTCTGACAGATAATTCCGAGTGCTTTATTAAGAAAAGCTTTTAAAGAGATTTGTTGTTGGCTTAGTTCCAGAATCTGGCGTGTTGCCGATAGCTTGGCTTTTTGGTCCTTCAAGCGTTTATATACAGGGGCCATAATATTGATTACCGGACCTTGTTAGCATTCACTGCGTCATTATTAACCCGGCAACTCAATAGGCGAATCAGGCCGCATAACAAATCTTGGGATGATCGAAATAGCTCATCACCCTGTCTGGCTGCTTTTGCAACATTCTCAAGTGTGAAACCGCTTTTTTCTTCAGATCCCCTTTTTTTCTGATTGGGGTCCCTGAGTGTACACCGTTTTTGAGATCACAATTCAAATACTCATCGGGATTGAGTTCTGGTGAGTAGGAAGGCAGATGGAACACGACAATTTGATCGGAATGTTTCTCCAGCCACCGTTTGACAATCTTTCCGTGGTGGACCCGAAGATTATCCAGAATCAAGAAGACTTTGCGGTCAGCATCCTTGATCAATCTCTTCATAAACCGAATCAACATTTGTCCGTTCATCTTGCCTTCATAGGTCATGAAACGCACCTTGCCTTGATTGGTCACCGTTGAAATCAAGTTCAACCTCTCCCACTTTGCTTTTAGACGCATGACCGGCGTCTGCCCCTTTGGAGAGTAACCACGTCCATGTTGACAGTCTGAACGAAGCCCGGTTTCATCCCCCCAATGAATTTCGGCTTTCTCTTTCTTGGCTTGTTTAGCAATGGCTGGATAAGTATCTACAAGCCATCTTGCCACGGCATGAATATTCTGCTCATAAGCACGACGCAACGGCTTCTGAGGTGTAAACCCCCAGCGTTTCAGGTATTCACCTACCGTGCGAATTGGCATTTTGATTGACCAAAGATGATCAATCAATTCTTGAACAGCTTTCCTGGTCCATAAGGCAAATGGCATCTTCAGTTGATCGGGTGTTTTATCAATCAACATCCTTTGCAATTCGTACTCTTGGTCAGCAGTAAGCGTTCGTCTTTCGCCGGGTTTAGTTCCACGCTTTTTCAATTTGATGCCAGCCGCACCATCACGCTTATAGAGTTTCCACCACTCACATATCGTTGAACGATGAACGCCAACTATCTCGGCAATTTCATCATTGGTGCGACCAGACTTTTTAAGTCGAATAGCCTGGTTCCGTAACTGTTGTTGCGCCTCCCGACAGAGGCTGCGAGCATCGATCTTTTTCATGCATAACAGTATAACATAATCGCCTATTGAATTGCCGGGTTAATAATAGGAAGGTTCTCTTTGCCAATCTCTACCATGAGAGCATCTCGCACCCTATCTATTTCTGCCTCAAGACGAGACAGCAACTCTCTAGCCCTTGCACCTGTTTGGCCATTCCTGCCCAGCTTCTCCAGATTTTCCAACATATCCGCCAAAAGAGTTGCTCCTAGTTGTCGGCTCGGACTCTTCATAGTGTGAGCGGTCCGTCCTAACAAATCAGCATCGTCATTGGAGATTGCTTTGCGTATAACAGAGAGTCTCTGTGGCAATTTGGCGAGGTAAGCCTCGATGATTGGTGCAATATCACCACCAAGGTCTTCTTTGAACTCCTGGAGTACATCACGGTCCAGAATTCGCCGTTCCCCGATTTGTTTGACAACAGGATTTTCCAGAACAGGCTTGGTACTGGAAGATAACCAACGGCCCAATGTGGCCCGCAAGGTCTGGCCTCGTAGGGGTTTGGTTATATAATCATCCATCCCGGCAATTAGGCATTTTTCCCGGTCACCCTTCATAGCATAGGCAGTTAGCGCAATGATCGGGGTACGCTGTGGCTGATTCAGTGACTCTTCTTTCTGACGGAATTTCCGGCAAGCAGTAAAGCCATCCATTTCTGGCATTTGGCAGTCCATAAATACCAAGTCATAAGCGTGCTCTGCGAGTTTCTCCAATGCCTGGACACCATTTTCAGCCACATCTGGGACATAGCCAAGACGTTTTAGCATGCCCAACACCACGTCTCGATTGATTTCGTCATCCTCGACCAGTAAAAGGCGGGCGTCTGCAGGTAAGTTTATCGCATCTCGTGGTGGAACAGATTGTGTACGCCCTAGGGCTGACTCCTCCGCAATGCCCAAGGATATGGTGGCTCGAAAGGTACTTCCCTTCCCAGGTTGACTGTCAACCTCTATCTCTCCCTCCATTAGGTTGACCAGTTTTTGGGTGATTGCCAACCCCAGACCAGTACCCCCGTATTTTCGTGAAGTAGTACTGTCAATCTGCGAAAACAGTTTAAATAGTCTGGCAAATTGGTCTGGAGCTATACCAATGCCGGTGTCATGAACCTGGAAACAGATACCGAGTTTGTCGGTATTTTTAGATTTAACTGGTTCTGCAACCAGGATTACGCTCCCTTCATGGGTAAACTTGATGGCATTGGAGACCAGATTCACAAGGATCTGACGGAGGCGAAGAGGATCTCCACGTACTGCACGAGGCAGTTCCTGAGAAATATGAGTACGAAAGCGAATGCCTTTTTTCCGTACGGCACTCTTGAAAAGGGAGACCATTTCGGAAATCAAGAATGGCAAGTCGAGGACTGTTTCCTCAAGTTCCAACCGACCTGCCTCAATCTTGGAATAATCCAAAATATCATTGATGATCGCAAGCAGAGTATCTCCTGACCGGGTGATGTTATCAGCATAATGGCGAGTCCTTCCAGATACATCATCTTCCAAAAGCAACTCGGTCATACCCATGATCGCATTCAATGGAGTGCGAATCTCATGGCTCATAACTGCCAAAAAGTCGCTTTTTGCTTTGTTGGCTGCATCAGCCTCCATTTTGTCCTGTTTTAGAGATTCGGCATGGCTTCTCTCAATAATAGTGGCCAGAGTATTGGAAACAGCTTCGAGGAAACCCTCATCCCTCCGGCTGCATCTGTAATCCGAAGCAGTATAGAGATTTAAAACACCGAGAAGGGTGTCACCAGATATAATAGGGTAGCAGATATGCCCATGGTCTGGCATATCGGGGTTTTGGATAGTATGCTTCTCATCCGTTCCACAGGCAAATATCGGTTTCCGGGTAGAAGCTGCTTGACCGCACAGGCATGTTCCGGCTGGGAGTTTGGAACAGTTGGTGATAAGAAACTCATCAAAACCACGGTGGGATCTTAACACCAATTCTCCAGTTTGTTGGTCCAATAAGAAGATCCCCCCTTTTTTCTGCAATGGGAACCAAGGCAGGGAAAGAACCTGCTCCAATGCTTGATCTAACTGCTGTTCCAGTGAATGTGGGAGAAGAGCAATACGCAACAGTTGGGCAATAGCCATCTCCTTTTGTTCTGCCAACCGGCGGACTTCAACCTCTTTACGGAGATCCGCTGTCCTCTCCTGAATACGCTGTTCCAAACTGGCATTGAGTTGTTTGACCTGTTCCTCAATCGTTTTCCGCTCGTTGATGTCCACACAACTGCCAGTGTATCCCAGGAACATGCCATTATTGGCAAACCTGGGCATGCCGATATCGAACATCCAACGGTATACGCCATGAACGTTCCGAAGACGGAATTCAGTGGAAAATGGTTTTCTTCCAGAGAATGCATTATCAAATTGTTTCCTATAGTTTGCTGCATCATCCGGATGAATTCCCACTTCCCATCCACACTCTAATTCCTGTTCCATGATTCGACCGGTATAGTTCAGCCAAGTACGGTTAAAAAAGGTTCGTTTGTTTTCGGCATCGGTCATCCAAAATAGCCCAGGAACTGAATCGGCAACAAAACGAAACTCAGCACTCTTAACATCCATCAAACTCTGATCAGGCTTGTTCAAATTCAAAAAGGTCATGGAAGATACCGATTTCCTACCCATGACGTTACTGGTGTTGGTCACACAATACCTAGTGTAAATTCTGCTTCCATCACTTGCTGACAAGAAACCTTCGTACACACGAGAATCTGGTGCTGGAATTCTTGAAAGGGCTGCTTGAATTGCTGGATCATCTGGAGAATCCATAAACACTTGTGGAGATTCTGCAATAAATGATTCTGCGCTATCTCCAAGCATTTTACACAGGGTATCATTTACTTGGAAAATCTCCTTAGTCTTGGAGTCAAAAAGACAAAACCCTTTGGATTCGGCACTGACAACATCAAAGCAGGTCTCCTTTTGGGCGGATTTGCGAACAGATTTTATAAATGCATCAGCTTGATGGCGTAACCAAGCTACTAATTCTATTTTTGTGGGTAGCTTAACCAGATAATTGCTGGCCCCGGCTGCAAAAGCTTTGGCCTTGACGTGTGGATCTTCCTCTGCCGAGAGCATCACAATAGGTAGATGACTAAATGGGCGACGGCTGCGAAATTTCTGAAGTAGGGTTAGCCCATCAAGCCCTGGCATTATGTAATCGACCAGAATAATGGTAGGGCGGATCGATTCCGCCATACTGATGGCATGTGTGGAATCCTGGCAGTAGAACAGCCGTAGGTCAGGTTCGTCCTGTAGCATCCTGGCTATTTGTTTTTCAGTGATGGGTTGATCGTCGATCAATAGAACTCGATATGGCTCTTTCTGCTGTGCTGTACAGGATTTAGTTGTCATCACTTCTTAGCTGTCACCTCTCGCAGATTTAGAGCGTAGCATTGCATTAACTCCACCACTTCTATTTATAACATGAAAAATAATAAGAAGGTAAATTAAACCGCATCTATATTGGGATGCGTAATTTTTCCACGTCTGAGTCCAAGGA
>CAYFNF010000011.1:6865-11177 GCA_964344485.1 uncultured Gammaproteobacteria bacterium | reverse complement strand
GGATAGGCATCCATTCGTTCTCGAAAGATCGCGTGGTGACCCATCGGACTGAGAGCACCAGTGCATGGTGGACCAGCTCAACCACCCTGCGCCGGTTCTTGTGCCGAGCGAAGAGTGCGTTTGATCGTCGGATGGCCTGTGGCTCCGTGGCCTGTGGCGTGCGGGGATAAGACACCCGTGAGGGTGTTGGACCTCTGGCCCTGGCTGCTCTCCATAGCAATTGGAAGAGCTGCGGGTGTTGTGGTAGGGCCTTGATGATGTCCTCCCTTGCTGGCACTCCTGGGCCGAAAAGACAGACCAGAGTCCTGTAGTACTCAACATCCTTCCATGGAGTGGGAGGATGTATTTGATCGACGCGCAAACCAGGCGGTGGGATTGGCTGATTGTGGGCGGCCTGCAATGGGCTTGGACCATCCTCTGGCCCAGCTTGGTGCTCCAATTGGCTCTCCCAGAGGCTGTAGAGGAAGCAGCCTTCGACACTCAGAGGGGATATTGTCTCCCCTGATGAGCCCTGGATAGCTGGCGTGAGCCCCTGGCCAACCGCCTGGCGGAACATCCAATGGAGGGGACAATTCCTGCTTGCTGCTGTCCCATCGCTGCAACATTCCGCCTGCTTTCGCGATGTAATCAGGTGGAGGGGGTAAGTCCTCCCCTGTCGGGGGCTTATAAATGCTGAATCCCAATCCCTCAGCATCACGCTCATCCTCTGCTGCCCGCAGAATGGCATGTGGTGGCCCATCCACAGCCTCAGCAGCTGTTGAAGGGGACTGTAGCCACATGTGGAAACTGTGCGCCCTCTTCTTTTGGTGTAGATCCCGCACCGAGAGAGGAACCTCTCGATGATACTTGTAGGGGGGTTGATCACCCTCCCTCGGGGCCTCGTCCGGAAGAGGACAGACGGAGACATCTGTGACCTCGGGAAGCTGCACATACTCCATATGATTTGTCTTGGACGACAGGATGTGTAGCTCCCATGGATCACTGTCCTTCTTCCTAGGAATGGTGTCGTAGTTGTAGGGGGATGCTTCTGGGTTGAAGTGCGTAAGCTCTTTAGCCATTTCCTGCATTGTCTTGCCCGGTGGTGGTGGGGCAACGGCTGGCACTGGCCGTTGAGCTTCCACTCTCCTCCTTTTGGACTCCCCAGACTCTGGCTGTCTTGGGCCAGAGGACTTGGGAGGATGAGGAGGAGGAGTAGGGTGTCGCTGCCGTGGAGGCGTGCGGATTGCATGCCTCCTGGAGTGGCTGCGATGAACGCTTCCCTTCTCACGAATACTGGTCCTGTCACGCTTCCTCTCGCTTTGGGGCGATTTGGAAGCCTTGCGCTTGTGGGAGCGTTGGCGGGAAGAGGATCTCCGACGCTGTCGGCGACGTGACGAGGAAGCATGATGATGGCGACGGGATCGCCGCTCATCCGATCTTCCCCTTTGAGCTCTTCTGGAAGGAGGACGACGACGGCGGTGTGTTCGCCCTTCGTCAGATCTTCCCCTCGAGGCTCTTCGAGTGATGCCCTTTGGTGGCTCCCCTGGATCTCCGCGATGGGCTCGCTCCGTGGCCTCCCTTCGTTGTCGAGCCAGCAACATTGTCGAGAAATCCATGCCCCCTGCCTCCTGTTGTAGCAGCCCTTGCCAGATGTGGTCGTGAAGCTGGGCTTCCGGGTGTAGTAGTGGAAGACACTGCATGGGGCTTCGTTCCATGACGACCACTTGCCAAAACGCCCACATGTGCTCAGCGAGATACACATCACTCCACGTGTGCAGGTACACTTGCACTTGGTGGGTGGCTCGTTGGGGAAGCTTCCCTTCCGCTTGCCGATTGCAGTGTGCAAACCATCTGAGGAGGGTCTGCACATGACTTGCCAGGTCCCCTCGTTGACGATGCACCACCTCCCTGATCTCGTTGGAGATGGTTTGAAGATGGCGGATGGTGAGCATTGGCATTCGAGAGACCGGATAGGCAGGAGATACCACCCTCTGCTGACGTTGATGAGCCGAAGCGGCTGCCACCTCCGACCATTGCTGGGGTCGGATCTGGCTGTCCACGTCGTGCACAACATGGACCTGGCTGGTCCATTGTCGCACAGGCTGCATCGCGCCTGCCATGGCCAGAATGTGTGAGTCCATAGGCGTGGGCTTGAAGTCGAGGGGTTTCCCGAACGTGTTAGGGAAGTAGAACCAGGGCCTGAAAGTGATGGCGCCAGCCAGAGTAGGCGAGGCAACCATCTCTTGTGACAGATCCCATTTGGTGGTAGCCTTAGGAAGGGGGGCGGGAATAGGGACAGAGGGATTGACTCCCCATGTCTCTCGCTACCCCTGCTTCCTACCGGTGTGGGAGACAGCTCAGTATGGTTGAGCTGCTCCACTTCAGGTGCAGAGTAGGGCAGTTCTTCGATGAGTGGGCTTGCTTGGACCCCAAACATGGCAGCTGTCACCGCCTGGGTAACCGCACGCTGGGTTTGATCCCAGGCCAGCGGCCAATTTCCACAGTCAATGCGGCGTTCATCAATCTGGTCTCGAGCTTGAATGCTGTAGGCCACTTGATGAGGACGAAGTGGTGGAGAAGCCCACCCTGCCGTTTGCAGCTCCTCCCCCCAAAACCTCTCCTGAGGTTGATGGGATTGCTGACCCAGATGTGTGGTGGTCTGCACAGGTATCTGGGCCGGATTGGTAGGAGCTTGAGGGGGATAGGGGTCAAACACCCCTGCCACCTCTCCCGTGGGGGATTCCATGGGGGATGTAGCTGTTGAGTTGGAGGGAATCATGGTCATCCATGCATGAGCTTGACCAATGAGCATGGCGAACAGCACGATGAGTGCTAGTATCAACACCGTGGAACCACACGCACTAGCCTTGTGGGCAGCCTTGCGTGGGTTGGTATTCACTCGATGAGTGTAGCTCACACATTTCTGCTCAGCATCACCCTCTTCCCAACTGCAAGGTTGGCTCCCATGATTGGGAGAGCCTAACAGCGTTTCCCCTTGTTTGCTTTCCCTCCACTTGGTGTGGGGTGCTGGGTGGTCAATCCACATGAGCCTCCATCCGTCGGTAGCCAGCCCAATTCTTTGCAACAGAGCGTTGCCAAGAAAGGCTGAGACCTGTCGTCGGTCTTGGGGCACGTCCTCCAACAAGCCCTCATTGGGGCCCATGCGGATCCCCAAGTGCCTTATGCGGAGTCCATCCCCTCGTGATGCAGCCATCCTGGGGGACAGCACATTGATGTTCTCCAGGTCCACCACGGCTATCATCGCGGCCACAGTCTTGGTCTTGGATTGATGGTCACGGCCCATTTGCTGGGCAGTGATCGCCACCTTGGTTGGCATGTACCACAATATCCTAGCTGGCACTGCCTCACCCACACCCTTCACAGCGTCAGTTGCACTGGCGGGTGCCCATCTTCTCGTCTCCAGCTTGCCAGGGGTGTTCTGGCCAAGCCACGATAAGTACTGCCTGGCCGCAGATCTGGGCATGAGCAATTCAAAGGACTGCATTCCCGAGTCCACCTGCGTCAGGCAGGGACATCCATCCAGTGTCATGTTGAATAAAGGGGCTGGCGGCACCAATGCTGGTGACACCTCCGCCCCTTGGAGCTCGCTGTTCAAATCATGGAGCTCCACCAGAGGCCTGTTGAATAAGGCTGGATCGTAATCAAGCGCCGTGATAGACTGATCACGGAAAATTGCGGAGAGTGCGGGCAAATGCCCTGTTGCTCCTTGACTCAGCCATTCCTGTTTTTCCGAGGAGCGGAGACGCGTGATCATAGCCCAATAACTTGGGCCAATCTCTTCAGGTGGTCCCGATTCCCCTTCTTCTGACACCCCTTCCAAATCATACGGCCTGTTCCACAAGCCACTAACAATTTGGAGGGGGGGTCTCATTCCAACGTAAGGATCAGCCTCGGAATCCTCCGCTGGACTGCATGATGACGCGTACGCAGGGGCCTGTTCTGGGGTCATGTAGAGACACCCAAATGGTTCGATGTCCCCTGAGTCAGCTTCCTCCTCAGAGAAATCTGAAAAGACGGGAGAAGCTTGTTGCTCTCTCCCTGGATCCGTGTCCTTCCCGACGCTGACGTTCGGAACGCGTGCTTCTGTCGCGTGGGATCGGGATGTCGGTTCCTGCCCCTTGCCACCTGTGCCAGAGTCCCGTTGTTGTGGACAACTACTGGCAAAATGGCCAGGTTGGTAGCAAGAGCGACAAAGACCCTTCTCCCTTGCATAGTTCCATCGCTCATTGTTGGACATCTTCTCCACACCCTGGGTTGGTGAGTGGAGTCAGAATGTTTTTTCTGATCTCCTCCCTCAGCTTCCTCCTCCGCT
>CAYFNF010000011.1:1545-6855 GCA_964344485.1 uncultured Gammaproteobacteria bacterium | reverse complement strand
CATTGTTGGACATCTTCCCCACCTCCTGGGTCAATTTCCCCCTGGATTTGAAGAGATTTCGCGGCGTTGGGTTGTCCGCAGATTGCCGTCCAGCATGAGAGCGATTGGAGGAGGAAAAACGAGTGTACTTGGATTTGCCTCCCCCTTCTTTGCCTCCCTTCTCCCCAGACCGTTTAGGTGCCTGGGTTTCTTCCTCTCCCTCATCTTGCGTGTTTGCACCAGAGGAATCTTTCCTTCGTCCCTTGTGGTGCTTCTTGCCTGACCTCTTCTCCTTCCTGGATTGGTGAGTGGAGTCAGAATGTTTTTTCTGATCTCCTCCCTCAGCTTCCTCCTCTGCTGCTTGCTTCGCCCATTGCACGCCGCGGGCATTGTCATCATCCAGATGGGAATAAAAATGAAAATCCCCCGCTGTGTTCGTGGTGCCATCTGGGTTCATGGTCAACCTGGGGTATTTCACTTTGTGTCCCGTTGATCCCCCAGGCTTGACGTTGAGATCAAGCGTGAGGGCCCGCCAGACTTGTGTCCGGGGGTCTGGAAGGATGAGCTGTCCGTTGGCAAGCTGTCGGTACACTTGGTCAAAGTGAGTCACACATGCCGCCAGGGTTTGAAGTTCTGGGGGGATGGTGACTGTGCCTTGAATGCCACAACCAATGTTGCGGGAAAATTGTTCCCACAATTGATGCGCAAGCCAAAGTGGTCTCAGACCAAACAGGAACGCTCTGATATTGACAAATTCTTGATCGGGGAGGGCATGCGTTCGTGCAAGATCCATCCCCATCAAAAAAATTTCAAAACGTTCCCTGTAACGCCGATATGCAGCGGGGAGTTCCTGGAAACGTCCTGTAGTGACGTCCCTCATGCTCCATTCTGCCCACCAGCGTATCCAGTTTTCCTGTGTAGGAGTGCATAGGTAGCACAGCACCTTCAACCGGTTGCGATGATTGTCGACTTGAATCGCTGTTGTCGTCCCGTCTGGCCGCTGCAGGTGCACGTAGGGCACCTGGGTCCCAATTACGAGCGGTCTCTTGAACCGCTTCACAACCTTTGACAGGTTGACATCTTTTTCCGGCACATACCCCACTGTCTGTTTCATCGTGGGGAGCATCAGTCCTGCTCTGCGTCCCAGGTAGTCCGCCTGGGTTTCCCCTCCTTGCCACTCCACCTCGTCTGGCCGCGTTGCGTTGTACTCGAAAAGTCGAGCTTCATTTTCCCTGGTCTGCTCCTCATACCCTTGGAGAAATTTTCTCAATTGCTCCATGGTGACATGGGAGGGCTGCACGCTCGCAAAAACGTTTGCAGTCCCCGGTTGGGTAGGAGGAGCTTGTCCAGGTGCTCGCAACGGTGCCGGCGTGGTGACGCGGAGAGGAGTAGAGAAGGCAGCGAGTGGCGGTTGTCCCAAACCGGCCGCCTCGCCTTGAGTTCCCACTCGTGGTGTCGTAGTGGCGGGGGTGCGATCCTGTGTGGGATCCTGAGGTGGTTGAAGAATGTGACTCTGCTGAGGAGGTTGAGGGGGTTGTTGATGTGCAAAAAATGCTTGAGGTTGAGACAGTGGGCGTCGATGCTGGGGAATTTGGGACGGAGGGGGTGGCACTGGGATTTGAGGGGGTGCGATGTGCACTTTGCCCTCCTCCTCCTCGTCACCACCTGCATGCTGGGGTTGTAGTGCCCCAGGTGCAAATGGTGCCGCCCTCTCGTCCGCAATTGGCGAATGAGCCGATTCCCTCGTAGGTGCCGTCCTGGCTGCCCACACATCTTCCGCAGAGTGCTGCTGCAGTGGACGCAGCAGCCTTGCAATTTCGTCCCGAAAATCTGGGTGCTCCCTGTCACCGTGACGGACGCGGTGGATGGTCCTCCTTCCCCTGGATTGCATGGGTTGGTCCATCCCCACCCCTGTCCCCAGCCCCTCACGTCTAGCAGACCGTGCTCTGCGAGCTTCAGTCCCTAGCTCCTCCTGGCGTTGTTGCACGTCTCTCGCCGGGTCCCGCACGGGTGAGGTTGGTGGGGGTCGCATGCCAGCTATTTGAGGAGAAGCAGTTGGATTCGTCTCAGCTGCAGCCGGCGGCCAAGTGACAGTGGCTGTGCCACTCGTAGCACCAGTTGGTACACCAGTGCCAGCGACGGTGGGACGCGATCGAGGGTTCAAGGCGGTCTCAATCCTCTCCCTTCCCCTATCCCTCCTGGCTCTTGGAGCTGGGGTGGTGGCGGCCACATGCACGTGAGATGCTGCAGCTGGTTGAAAAGGAGTAGGGTGTCCGGTTGGTGGTGGTGGGTTGTCGACGGCAGAGTCCATCCATTGGTACAAAGTGGTCAGCAGCTCAGAGTCATGCGACCCCGGAAGGGTGCGCCGCCCAGAGGCCAACGCCAAACTAGGCACTCCCTCCGGCATTCTTCCACCCATCCCAGCAGGGGTCCCGCCCCCACTGAGTTGCCGGGTGGGAACAAGAGGGGCACGCTTGGATGGCGGGCATGGAAGCAGCTCAGCCCCGGGAGAAGCAAACTCTGGCGGCATCGCACTCATAGGCTGGAGGCCAGCAGAACGCTCTGCCTCCAGCAATTGATTGATATCCTCCCGGAGATAGCCCGGGATGGATGTTTGCGTAGCCGTCAATTCACTTAAAAGCTCGGCCCGGGCGCGTCGTCGCGCGGGCGGGCCAATGCGACTCTGCAAGTCGCGCATTTGCAAATTGAACAATTCCTCGGTAGACAACTCGAGGAGATGTGTGTGAAAAAAAAGCGGGCAGAAAGCCACCAGACGTTCTCGAACCTGCTCCGAGCAGTACGGGGCGAGATCCGGAGGGTCCTTCAGCTTCGTCAGCTTTGCCTTCTTTTTTAACTCACGTAGCAAGTCATGTAGTTCTTTGGGAGACAACTTGCGCAGCAAAACTCGGTCGTCTTCGTCTGAGGAGGGCTCAGAAGAGGTGTCCGGAGGGGGCTTCCCCTCCGGTGAAGTGGTGGAGGAAGCGGGGTCTGCTTCCTCCATGTGGACACGCGTGTACGGGTGACCACAAGCACAAGACACAAGCGTATGAGGTGTGACAGACAGACAAAAATGTGCGTGCTGTGACGATGAGAGACTCTAGGTGTGAGGCGATGAAAAAACGCGTGCGTGTACGGGTGCGTCAAGTGTTGTGCGTGGGTTTTGCTACAACAGTGTGACACTCACGTATGGCGCGCGTATCTTGTGAGGGTGTGCCAAGTCACAAGCGGTGTGTGGTTGCGACAAAACACACGTGCGCGGGGAACAGACAGTTGAGGCGTCTTGGGTGGAGTGCTGTCCTCCCTCCCAAGGGGTGGCCACTCACCTCGTCCGCTGCCGGAACACCAAGCGCGGCTTGAAATTCCCTTCGCTTCCTGACCTCGTCCCACTCGTAGGTAGGCTGGGGTTAGGAAGGGAAGGGGGTGGATGAGGGTGACAAACCGGCCCCCTCAAACCCAGTTGCAAGCTCTGGTGTCGTCCAAGGCTTGCTCCTGTCGGATGCTCGAAGGCGTTTTCACCTGGCTAGCAGTGTAAAACCACTAGAGAATTCTCTGTGGTCACGGCGGGGTCCTGAGCGACGGGTTCGGGTGGCAAGACACTACTGAGTGAGGGTCAAAGGGGGACTCGATACACCCGAAGTGCCCTGCAAGACGCTCCCGACCCAGTCAGTTAACCGGCGTAATCCGCTGAGTGAGATGTAGGCCTATTCTGAGTGTGTTCTACCTACTGATTCAGTGCAGTTTGACTGTAGTGATCAGTGGCAGTGTGTAAACTGTGAGGGGTGATCTTGTTTCCCCACAGATGGCCTGCAACAATGGGGGCGGTGTAGATAGCGGTCTACAACGCCAACATGGTCTCAGTTCAGCCTCAGCACAAGGCCGAGACTCTCAGGTGAGCCTGCAAACACACGAGGCATGGGAAAGGAGATCAAGGTTCATCAGGGCACTCGATCTTATGTCGTTGTAGATGTTGATTGGAGTCATTCAGGTCGGATAGGGATCCCCGAGATCCCACACTCCCCCTCCACAGGACCATTCATCCTCGAATGGTGGCTATTGGGACCAGCAGCCAACTATCCAGAGAAGGATGAGTTCCAGCAACTTGGACGGAACGAGCAGTCACACAGCACATAACACGATCCACAGACGCGGCTGTCCGCACATCTTGGCCTCCAGCCTGTCAGGTGTCTCAAGAGACTTAGCGAACCCGAACACCGCCACGGTGGAGACGGCTGTCCATGAACTACGCCACGTAACTGGCAACCACCAGCGCCATCCTTCACCACTGAATTCCATCCATGAAGAACTCCGCATGATCGCGATGAGTGGGACAGTTCATCGGAGTCGTGACTTCTACGCCATGTAGGTGTGCCAGGACGTTCACCTAGGACGAGAACGATGTCCAAGGGAAGTCCGAACTTGCAGGTCTTGATAGGGGAGAAAAACTCCGTAGAGAAACAGCCCTATCACTGAGGAAACCCTGTACCCACATGTCAGGCCAGACCAAGACACACTTGGCATAACAACCAGCCTGTGGATCAGGTAAACCTCAGTCATCCACCAAAGGCAATGCCATGACGAGGGCAGAGCCGATGACAGGGATTGGCACTCGAGGTGGGGGAAGACCCCAATGACGGGAGGTCAGAAACCTTCCACCTCAGAGGGCAGTGCAAGGAATTTTTGCAACACATCGCCGCAGTTCCCCTGCGCGTGAGGGAATTGTAAAAATTTTATGCACGCCCATCGCAGCGCTATGGAAGCGCCACACTTCTTACACCATCAATGGAGGATGGCGTAAGGCATTCTGGATAATCTGGTTTGCACTGATGATCACAAGGCCGCCTCCCAGTGCGCGCATCTGAGTTTTGAAGAGGAGGACTTGCATCATCCTTTGATGATCTTGTGACGGAGGTCCAGGAACAGTAAGTCTGTAGGGGTCATTCTTCACAAACTAGAGAGAGCTCTATTCGACCTAGGAAGAATGCCACAGTTCACTAGACCAGTTCATTTGGAAGCACGTGCCGGATGCACGCGCCGCCATCGCCGAGGCTTTGGACGATCAGGAACATTGAACTCCGGATCGTTCTTCCGCGAACGAAGGTAAGCCTCATACATTTCCAAGTGGTACACTTGTTGTTCTGGTTCCCATGTTGCTACATTCTGTTCCTGCCCACTCCACTGTAGCTGGAAGAACCATCCATGGTTTGCATCATACTGATGAGCAAGGATTCGTTGAACAACGTATTCCCCACCAGGCAGTGGCATCGATTGGAGATCCAGCTCCTGGTCAATCCTCACTTCATCATAAGGCAACAAACGATCAGCATGAACTCT
>CAYFNF010000011.1:0-1531 GCA_964344485.1 uncultured Gammaproteobacteria bacterium | reverse complement strand
AGTCCAGTTTGCCCAGTTTGCTGGGAAACCACACCATGACTCGTGAACCAACAGGTACGTCCACTCTCTTGGGTCGCCGCTGCGTATACACCGACCGCTTGATGTAATTCCTCTGCTCCGCCTCACGAGCGACCTTCCAAAGCTGCTCGATTCTCTGACAGAGAGAGGTGGCATATGAGATTGCATCATGATCCAGACGAGTGCGCGTATGCAGCATGATCTCGTCTGCACGAACAGCCATCTCGACAGGACTCGGTGGAGGATAGCCACGCATAAGCTGAAAAGGGGTAAGGCCAGTGACAGAAGACACATGTGTATTCAGAAACCAGCGCGTGACTGAGAGCAGTCGCCTCCAATTCTCGTCACGACCCTTCAAAGTCGTCCGCAGCACCCGCTGCATGACTTTGTTGGCATGTTCCACCTGTCCTTGAGAGGCGGGATGGTACGGAGCACCTACTCTTGTTGGAATCTGCAAGAGCTCACAGATCTGAGACATTACAGTGCTATTCAAGTTGGAACCACCATCTGTGTGCAAAGAGGCGGGAGGCCCCCACACAGTGACTATGCGATCCATGATAACCTGTGCACACTTGTTTGCATCAGCAGGCATTTGAATCAGTTCCATCTCTTTCCAACGTGACATAGCTTCCACAGCCACCAACACCATATACTGCGTCTGGGTGCCTTGGGCGGTCCCTTCAGTGATAGGACCCCATAAGTCAACCTGCCAATGCAATTGATTTGGGGCGTGGAGATGGGGGCCATGCAATATGGGAACGGTGGATCGAGGACGTGGAGGAGCACGCTCAAGCTTGCACCAGGCGCACAAGTCCACATGTCTACGAAGTCCCTTTTCCCATTCCGGCCCAGTGATGCCGGAATATCGTGTATGGACACGAAATGGAATTTCCTCCTAACAGTATATGATATGAAATTGGGGAGGAAAGTACACGAAATGGGTCCGTCAGACCAGTCGAGTATCGTGTACACATGTTTCGAAAATCATATCTCAGCACAATGGCCATATGAAGGTGGATTGCTCTATTGGAGTGTTCATATGGTTCAAACTCTATTGCAGCACGCTTTTCATAGACCTAACGTCGCTAACGAACCCTTCAGTCAATTGATTCAGCCTTTGCGCGATGAACCTTCCCGTCCCTACCCCTTCCCACCCAGTGCATCATGGAAGGTGGTGGCGCTGACGGGTTGGAGGCCCTGGTGCCCCCTGGTGGGGAAATAAAGCCACCAGGTGGTGATGTCGCAGGTGTGGAGGCAGGGGGCGGTGGGAAAACGGCAACACCGGAGGTTGTGCCTGCACCAAGCCAGTCGACGGCTGTGCGAGAGAAGCGCCGGGGGAGCAGTGAGGGGGAGGATGCCCCAAGGAAGCGGGGAAGGCCACGGGGACCGGCATTCGAGTTCGTCACGGGGGAACCTGGAAATTGGTCATGCGATCACTGCGGAATGGGCCACCAGACGGGCGGGAATGCCCACATCTTCCGGGTATGTTTTTTTTTCGTGTCCCAAAAAAATA
>CAYFNF010000010.1:0-11327 GCA_964344485.1 uncultured Gammaproteobacteria bacterium | reverse complement strand
ATCCCGCCAAAAATTGCCATTATGCTGGCTGCAATAATCAGAATGCGCATTTTGTGCTCCCCTCCGTTATGGTTACGAATCCAATATTCCTGATTCAATGGCCTGGGTGATATCGCCTTTGGAAATGGTTTCTTTGTGCTCTTGTCTGCTTTCCCAAATTCGATCCCTTATTCGGTCCCGAATGCGCTCTAAATGCCGCTTGGCGGCTGATGCGCTGAGTCCTAACACCTGCTCTATCTGCGGACGGCTCAGCCGCGCTACCCCGTACAGGTAGGCAACTTCCTGTTGTTTGGGGCTAAGCAAACGGAATGGACGAAGGCTTGTCTGTATACAGATCAATTCATCCGCTATGGGGTGGGTCCGAAAGCAGACCTCGTCGCCGAAATATGGAATATTCCGCAATCCATGCTTTTTGATCGTCTCAGAATGGGCCAGGATTCGTTCATCCAGTTGTTGCGGCATGTTCCCGAACTCGTATCGATACTGCTGGGTAAATCCGTCTTCTGCGTACAGAATTGTCCCTTGGAGAGTGCAGAATGCCATGTAATTTCCACCGGATGGGTAGGTGGGGCTTTGACTGTGGAGATTGTTTTTCCAGTTGGTCATCAGAAACGGGAAGAAGGCTTCCTGCATGCGGCGCTCGGATTCGAGAAAGTGATGTTTTGGATCAGCACGGAATAAGGCCAGTAAGGTTTTGACGCCGCAAATGTTCTGGTTTCCTGCGGCTGAATACAAAGCATCTTCAATCCCAAAAGGTTGAAAAAACTCCTGGTAGGCAGGCTGGCGATGAAAGGTGTCCTGAGAAACCAAATTGAACGCAATGAAAGTGCGGTTCTCGCTCTCAAATATGGTGGGAAATGATTCACCGGTTCTTTTGTAAGGAAGGAAACTATCCAACAGCGATTCCGGCTGTTCATACACCATTGCTCGGTGAACCGTAAGATAATCTTCACGGGAAACCTCCATCCAGACGGCGGAATCAAAACCGATGATTGATTTCAGGCGGTCCAGGGCCTGATGCTGAAACTCGTTGGGATGTGCGGTTCTGGATGTGTCGGATAGTTCTACCAGGAAATCCAAATTGTTTTTTTTCATCATGATGACAACTCCATTGGGTTCGTGAATATCTGGTGAGGATTGTACAGTTATGTGCTCCTGCTTTTATGTTGGTCAGAATGGTCGCTCTGTGGAAAACATCAGATGCCAATTCCATGTTGAGCAACCTCCTACCACGTGAATCAGTTTCCGTCCCAGAATAGCGAACCACCATCGCAGCACAAGTGTAACTTATTGTTAGTGCATACATTTTTATGAATTCTCTATCATTCTTTTTCTTTCTGTGGAATACTGTGCCTTGGCCGTGGAATTCCACGGAATTCTATTTTTTTATGTCTAGCCTTCAGGGATCATCGGTATGAGCGGGAACATTCAGGATCTTCATCAAAAATTGGCTTTTCTGGATTGTCTGTTCCGGAGAAAGGCGATTTGTGATGAGAAAGGGAGGGCTTTCGGTTTCCAGCGGATACTTAGAGGAGAGTCGAAGAAAAGAGACATTGGCAGGGTTAGGAAGTGGGTTAAAGGCAGTGTCCCGAATGAGAACAAGGAAAACGATGCTATCCTTGATACCATCGAACACCGACTACAGATCAGCCTATCTCAGGGAGGGATAGAACAATTCGCAAATGCCCTATGCCATAAATACGGCATTACTCCAGACACGAAAGACTCCTGCCTGCAACCGGTACCTACCCCGACACAGCCAGCTGGAAAATGCCAGTTGAGGACGCTGACTCCCATATCGACCAGATCCAATGCGGAACTTCTCGGCCAGTATTCCGGCTACTATTTTTTCTACCATCCTTCTCTAGCTCACAACGGTATGCTCACAAGAGGACTGGTCAGTATCGGGAAGACTCTGAACAACATGCCCACTGACCAGGAAAGACCGGCACAGGCTGTCCTTCAAACAAAGGGGCCGCTCGGTAATCCTCTCTTCTTTGAATATTATGGTTCGATGTTCGCTATGAAACATGGCATGAACACGCTCCATTTTTTCTTTGAAGAACGCAACAATACCGAACTCTCAACAGTGATTCTGGAACGAACCTCTCTGGGGGCGAACAAGCCGGTGGTTTTGCACGGCATGATGTCGCTTACTACGGTTGACAGGAAGACTTTCGGTGTCTCAAAGGTTTTGCTGGTATATCTGGGAGAGGGGATCGTGCAGGAGCATTATGAAAAGCTCGGTGATGTCTGCCCCAAAGAGGTGATTGCGGATAATTCTGGGCTGACGCCTTTTGTCGATTGGCTTTATGGGCATGTGTCTGCGGTTGACCCTCTTTGCGGGGAGAAGTACAGGGATTTGGGAGTTATGTATGCGGATGCGGGTGGGGGATGATAAAATGAGGTCACCCATGGGTGGGTGACTCTCAGATAAGCATGAACCTCCAGAAATCATGGTCCCGTCCAGTCCAAAGGAGTCAATCCGTCTCGGTCTTCCGCTGTAATATCAGCTCCTTTTTCAATCAGGAGCTTTTCCAGATATTTGTTCTTTCTGTACAGCGCCCAATGCAGTGGAGTAAGCCAATCCTCTCCCCTTGCCGTAGGGTCTGCCCCCCAAGCAATCAGGCATTTCACAACCAGGATATTCTCCCAGAACACCGCCCAGTGCAGGGGGGTGTTTCCAAACTGATCTTTGGCGTTCGGATCAGCGCCGAATGCCAGAAGCAGCAGTGCCATGTCGGTTCCCTGGTGTTCCGCTGTCTGGTGAAGCGGAGTGGCTTGATTATTATTGGGTGCATTGGGGTCAACCCCGTTGTTTAACAGCTCTGCAACCTGCTTGTAATGTCCCTGGATGACGGCTTGGTGCATCTGTGCAGATGCTTGTTCTGCGGAAGCCATTTCTTCATGTGGCTGTTTATTGTTTTCCATTTGATGTTGGGTTAAAAAATATTGGATGAGACGCCTGGGTGGTTTCTTCGAATATGCTCGGTGGGGAGGCCGTCTTCATTTTCTTTTATACGCGACGGATTTATTCCTGTATCCGATCCGGTGTATATACACCGCCGCTTTTAACATTATAAATTGTATAATACTCCATAGCCTGTCTCAGATGGATCACAGACCGAAGATTGAACAAAAGCTATGGCGCATAATACACATATTTTTAAGGCGTCGGAGTATAGACCCTCTTGATATACTCTTTGCCTGCCAGCCGCAGCAGTCCGTCTCCGACTCCAAGCAACTTCTCTGCTCCGTCTGATCCAAGAATCGCTATCGATTCTGATCTGGAGGCCACTTGAAAAGCGCATCGCGCCACGCCGTCACCGCCTAAGGCCTTTGGAATTAAGGTTTCAGAAGGGCATTGGGTGGCTACGATGAGATGGACCCCAACGGCCCCGCCGTTATTTACAATGCGGTTGATGGCCGTGGTGACCACGGCTCCGGCCTCCACCATCAAATCCGCCAGCTCGTTGATGATGACCAACAGAGCAGGTGGCCCAAAAAGCACATTCTCTTTTTCTTTCACTTCGATCTGTCCCTGAGTCTTCCGAATCGTCTGATGTTGGAGCCGTTCTTCCACTTCCGCTTCCATCCACTGAAGCCACATCACCGCTTTTTCCACATCGGCAATAACGGGGGCCAGCAGGTTAGGATGGTCTTTGTAGGCGTAGAAATCAGACATTTTCGGATCTATCATCAAGGTTCGAACTGATTCTGAGGATGATTCCAACAATGAGGAAAAGAGGCTATGGATCAACCGCGCTTTTTCCGGTGCGTGGTTCCCGGCCACTAGCAGGTGTGGCAGATTGTGCAAGCGGATAATGATCGGTTTCCCCTCGGCATCCACGCCAAAGGTCATAGCTCCCGTTCCGGCCTTTTGGAAATCAGGGTGTTCCACCAAGTCGGCCAATTGGACTTTCCGGCGGGATCGGTTGGGAACTTCCAGGAAGAATTGATTTTCCCGATCAGGCTTCAGAGAAACTTGCACAAAGGGGACGGACAGGGTCTTGGCCCACCAGTGCTCCAGGGCTTTGACGCGGGTGGCTGGTGTTCCATTCTCTGTTTCAAATGCATACGTGGTGATGACCGGTCCAGCATGTGCTGCCAGGACTTGGCCGCATACGTTGTGGTCCTTGGCAACGGCTTCAATGATCTTGGCTGCTTCGGCCAGTCGTTTTGATGTGATGTTGGATTTGTTTTTGGCGGTGGCGTCTTGTTTCAAGGGGGTCATGGATGAAGGTGAAAAAATAATAATAAGGAGTGTGAGGCAGGGGGCTATGTCGCGTCGAAATACTTCTCCGCTTCTGTCACGTCTGCGGGGTCAACATATTTCTCAAAAGTGATTTCCAGGCCTTGGTGGTTGTATTCCCAGACATCAATGTGGATTTCTTCCCCTTCCAGGTTCCGGCATTCGTAAATCCATGTGCTCCTTCACCTCGTTCGGCATAGTGCCGCGCCCTGCCGTGGTTATTGTCAGAAACGATGTGGGAAAATTCCAGCTCATGGGCTTCCATAAACTCTTCCAGCGCCTGGATGGCCTCCATGACCTGCCGCTCTGCCAGATAACGCACTATCCAGATAGCGATCCCATCTATCCGGTCCCGAAGGTTGTTCGGGGTCACGTCGCCGATGACGAACCCAAACTCATCGGCAAACTGTTCGATCAGCCCGATTTCCTCTTCCATGGACAGGTCAATGATGGCGGTCTCGTCCACATAGGCATCGGAAATGGCTGCTCGGCAAGCTTCAAAAGAAGCGGTTTTTTCATCGACCAGCTTGTAACGAGCATCCTCCAACATGCTGGCAACGACGTTCTCGACGGCTGTTTTGGCGGCAAAAGAGAGTTGGTTTTCAGTTTGGTTTTGATTTTCGGCATCGGGGTCGTAGTTTGACCGTTCCATAAATTGGTGGTTAGAAAATAAAAAACAAAACACAAAAACAAAGGATAAGGAGTTGATATTAACTAGAGATTAAATCGTGTAAGTTTCTTCGAATAACAGGTTGGAAGTAGTCACCCGTGGGCGGGTGACATTCAGATCTGGGTTCAAGTCCAAAAGACTTGAACCAGCGGTGGTATTGATCGATGAAGCCAACAAAGGCAACTCCTGGTTCAGTAGCCTTTACCCCTCCACAAAGCTTAGGAGGGCAGGCCAGGACTATTGAATCTGATGAATGTGGGTCGCCGATGGGAAGTAAAAGTGGTCACGTGGTCACCCGTGGGCGGGTGACTCTCATATAAATCAGGATTCAAGTCGAAAAGACTTGAGCCAGCGGTAGTTGTTTCCAGTTCCAAGATTCTTTCGTTTTGTGTTTGACAGTGTCTGATAAAACGCTATCGTATGATTAAGATTAATTATTTTATCATGCCTGTAGCTGAACGGAGGCCAGAGATGGATTTCACAATTCATGTTCCAGATGAAATCGGCAAAAAAATCAAAGAGCAACCAGACCCAAACGAGTTTTTTGTAAGAGCGGCACAATTGGCTCTTGAGGATCAGATGATTGCCCAACAGCTAGAGCAATCCAGGCTTCAAGGTGGCTATTCGGATGCTGAAAAATCTGAAATTGCTTCGATGTTGGCAGAATCCCAGGCACAAAGTGAAAGAGGGGAGGATGCTACTGAAGAAGCGATGGCATTTTTTAATAAGTGGCGTGAAAAATGAGGGTGAAGTGGCTCCCTAAAGCAGTTGAAAGTCTTTCCCAAGTTACCGAGTATATCCGGGAAGCAAACCCCAAAGCCGCAGAACGAGTTGTTTCTAGAATTTACCAGTCAACAGAGCTTCTCTCTCTGGCTCCTTATTTAGCCCCTATATCGAAGGATTTTCCTAAGTATCGAGAATTGATCATTGCTCGGTATCCGTTTGTGGTCTGGTACTGGGTGGATGAAGACAAAAGGGTTGTAGAAATCCGCCTTGTCTGGCATGCAGCACAAGACCGAAATCAGGCCATCTGAAACATTCTATTTAAATCTTCAAATATAACACCTTCTCACCGGCATAATCGATCTGGATCGGTGGCGGAGGAATACCGGTCTGCTGTCTCATTTTCCGGTTTTGGAAATAGGGAGGCATGTGCAGTAGCGCCGGAGGGTGAGACCCGCTGATCAATATCGCCTCCTGCGCGTTCATCATCCGAATCCGGTCGGCGGTCATGAGAGGTTTGCCTTCCGTGAGCCATCGTCCGGTATCTTTCCCTTCTTCCCAAACTTTTTCCTGAGCGGTGGATCGTCCCAAAACCAGTTCCAGGTAGGTGGCGGCTTCCAGATCCAGACCTGAAAAGAACAGTTTATTGGCAACGCCTCCGGAAAAAATGCTGCGGCCATCATGGGGGCCATAGTTAGCCGTGAGCTGGGCCAGTTCCTGAATGATGATGGAAATGGAACATCGGCGCTTGCGCAGGGTGGTCACGATGGACGGAAAATTGTCGATGGTTCCCAAGGAGGCAAACTCATCCAGGAAGAAAAAGACCGGCTGGCCGCTTTGCCTGAGGCAGAATTCAAAACAGGCCGAATAGATCAGGTTCAGCAGGATCGCAAAATACCGAATCTGGTCTTCGGGAACCGTGAGATAGAGGATGGTTTTTTGCTCCCGTAGCGCTTCGATGGAAACTGAATGTGCGGCAGTGAATCTAATCACGTCCGGGTCGCTCCATAAGTCCAGGGCGGTGCGGGCCGTGGACAGTACGCCGGAAACTACCTTCTCGTCTTGCGCCAAAAATGCCTGATACTCTCCGAAGGCCAGATCATCAAGGCGGCCCCGCATGAATGCCCCGATAGCTTTCCCTCCGGTTCCGAACCGGTTTAGGAGCATCCGGGCGTTGCCCAGATGGATCAGGCGTTCATCCACGGAAGCGGTCAAAGCCCGTAAAGCGAGATAGAGAATGTGTACGGCCCCGGTGGTCCAAAAGGGATCTGAGCCGGTATTGTTCCGCGCCAGGATGGTCGCCAGACGTTTGCAATCGGTAGCCGCCCGGAATCGCGCCAGCGGGTTGAAGCGCAGACTGTGGGAAAGATCGGCGGGCCGGAGAGATTGAATTAAGTAACCTCGATCCGCCATGTGGCCGCTGGTGCGCTGGAAAATTTCCCCGCTGGGATCAGTCACCACCACGCTTCCGTGGCACTGAAGAATGTTGGGTATGACGAAGCGGGTGGTTTTTCCGCCGCCGGTGGGGGAACAGAGACACAGGTTCCGGTAGGAATCGGTCAGGCTCAATCGTTTTCCCTTTCCCAGCGCCAAACCCCGATTTCGGAGAGAGAGCACCGACCATTTTTCCAGACGTCTCATCCATCGGGCTTCTCCGTAGATGGTGGGTTGCAAGCGGCCTAAGGAAAATCGGAAGAACCAGAAAAAAGGGCGCAGTAGGCGCGCCCAGAAGCGGGTCATGCGAAAAAAGGTGAAGAATTAAGAAAGAAGTTCCGGGGAGGTGTTGGATTAAGCGGGAGATGGTAGTACCAGAGCAATACTCTTTTGCTTGATCAATACTCTTCAGCACGCATGATGGTCATCACTCGTGTCGTCACCTCCTCAACAGTTTCATCAGGGGAGTGCATTTCAAGGTTTTTATCAAAATAATCGATTTTCCAATAGTAACGATCCCCATCAGTCTCAACGGCCCCGAAATCGTGTTCTCCGTAGGGGTCGTTATCCGAGGTAAAATCCTCGAATTGTCGGATGAGTGATAAAATCCGAAATTTGGCATTCTCTTCGAGTGCGGAAACAGAATGGGTCATAACGATACGACCACCGGTCAAAGTTTGGCGGAAACGGTCATTGAGCTTGGCGATCTGTTGGGTTCGCCAGTTTTCCGGGTCGGTTGGGTTTTTGGTCATAAGCAATGGGTTAAATGATAAGGGGAATGTGTAGCTTGAACTATGTGGCGAAAGATCCGAGCTGCTGGGATCAATCTGTTCCGGGTAGTGCTGATGACTGATGGCTTTTATCAATAAGCGCGTTCCCTGCCTTGTCGGAGATTTTGAGCTAAGTTTTTCCGACAACTCCTCGGTTCCGGCTCTTCTTCATGCATCCTGCTCCACTGTGCCTGCCGTGTTTGATACGCCTCCAACAAGCCCAATGTCTGGAATCGATATTTTTTCCCTGTCCGTATCACTTGGACACCCACGCTTTTTCCCCGCCGATACAACCGAATCCCGTCTTGGTCCAATTGGCGGATGAATGTTTTCTCAGTGGGGGCCTGCTCAAGAGAATCTATCACATGGTCCCGAACCATTTTCTGTGCGGATGTGAGCGTCTTGTGGGATTTTTCCGGTCCGAATACCACCGAATGGGACAAACAGGGATAGTGGCGTTTTTGATAGCGTTCCAGGTCGTGCTTGATCCGCTCGAACTGTGCTTTCGTGAGCCGGACCTTTTTGGGATTCTCAATGGCGTTGCCGGAAATCAGCAGGTGCAGATGTGGATGGCGGTTGTGCAGGTGGATGCGTCCATAGGCCAACGCCTGAGGTCCGCGCATCTCCAGGTAGGCCCGGCCCAGGTCTTCCAGGATGGGGATGGCTTCGGGGTGTGGGTCTTTGAGGGAAAGGATTTCGTGAAAGCAGGTGATGCCGTTGCGACGAGCGCGGATAAAGCGGTGATTGTCGAGAAATTCCCGCTCCAGCGCCGCCAAGTCGGCGGTGGTGGTACGTACGTTGTGGAGGATCGTGCCGGACTCCGGACCAGGCCCAGGTTTTTCCGGTGCGCCGATATACTCCAGCAGTTGTCCAAAACAGACTCCCTTTTTGGAGATGGATTTCACGATCACCGCGAAAAAGGGTTATCCAGAAACGCCTTGATGGCCGTTTCCAAGTCCAAAACGGTTTTCCGTGCTTGCAGGGCGTCAAAGAAGCTCAATCGGGTCGTCTGATTGGTGCGGCGGGCGATCTGATTCAGATTGGACGCTATATTTCGCATCAGAGCCACCAGTTCACCAACACAGGTATCCACGTCCTTCGGCCAGAGGGTTTCCCCTCGAAAATGAGTGAAAGCGGTTTTTCTCAAGTAAGCCGTGGGAGCGTACCCGGCGTTGCCCGTTTTCTTTTTCAGCTCCGCGTACTCCTCCAGTGACAGGGCACAGTTGACGTATCGTACGCGGTTGGCGCGGTATTCGCGCGCCGTGGCTCGGGCTTTTTGTTTTTTTTTGATTTCACTGCTTCTCTGCGCATAGTAGTGCGCGGCAAAGCAAGTTCCGTCAGCCGGGGGGGGGCCATTTGGCATGGGGATGGAGGTTAAAAAATAGGGAATCCAAAGGGATGTTCCACTTTGGCAAGATAGTCCGCGTTGCGGGCGATGCATTTCACGTCGAAAAAGGCCCTGGCTTTTTCGTCACTAAGGGAAATGCAATCTTGCCCCGCTTTGCGGGACGCACGGCTTAAAAGCGCATTGCGCTTCACCGCGTGCGGTTTTCGCGGATTTTTCACCCGCATCAAGACATTATAACTATTTAAAATCTTTTGACAAATTTATTTTTGTCGGCCTATAATGATCCGTTTCTATCTCTTAACCCCCACACCACATGCATGGTCGTTTTTTAGACGATGACGCGCTTTCTGAAATCCGTCGTACCGCCGATTGGCGAAAACTATTCCAGATGCTGAATCTGGAAAAAGACGAAAAAAAATCAAAACAGAATGACTGGTGGGCGCGTTCACCGCTCACCGCCGAAAAGACCGCCAGCTTCCATATGAATGAACGTGGCTGGTTCTGCTTCAGCTCCAACGAGGGGGGCGGCGTTATTGAGCTGGTTCAGAAGGTGGTTCGGTTCCGGTCGGGTCATGTTCTGAGTTGCTATGCCGCCGGTCGGTGGCTGATTGATCAGGGCATCAGCCCTGAGCCTACGTCTCCTCAAGTTGATCCGTCCACCCGTAAAAGTCCGGAACGCGGTGAAGAAAAAAAGAGTCCGGAACGGACTTTCAATCCGCCGATCCGCCAGAACCTTCTTTCGGCCCTAACGATGGATCATCCGGAATTTGAACGGCGTGGCCTCACGGCCAAAACCGCTTCTGATTTGGGATTTGGCTATCTTCCCCCCAAGAAAAGCCGAAGTCGTCTGGCCGGACGAATCGTATTCCAGGTGCGGGGCGTTCGCGAGGACGACCAAGGCGAGTTGCAGCCGGTAATTCTGACGCATCTGGGTCGGGCCACATCAAAGTCTCAGGAGGAGACTCACGGGAAATGGATGCACTATGCGGGATTTCTCAAATCCCTGGAACTGTACAACCTGGATCGATTGCTGTTGGATGAAAACGCCATCCGGTGGGCCAAACGAACCGGACATGTCCTGGTGGTGGAAGGCTGTTGGGATGTAGCCAAGCTTGTGGAAAGCGGCGTATGTCCCAATGTGGTGGGGCTTTTCGGGTCGCACCTGACCGAAAGCCAAATCCAACGGTTCCACCTCATTTCTGAACGCCTGGGCATCCGAAAATTCCGGTTATTCCTGGATCGAGACAGAGCCGGAAGGGTTGGTCAGGCAAAGGCCATAGAAAAGCTGAAAGAGGCTGGTTTTGAGGCGGACGGCTTTGATTGGGATCAAACATTTCCGTCTCCCTCTCGTGGTCAACTCAGTCTACCTGATGATATTCAGGATGTGTGTGATTTTCGGGCGGATCAACTGAGGTGGTTAAGGGGAAATGGGTATATCTGAGTTCCTAAAATTTGGAATTTGTCGTTCTTTGTGTTACACTGTGTACGTTTTTAACCCTCTATTCCCTATGGACTCCGCTATGCCTGGAAACACGACACTTACGCTCCGCATAGATTCAGAGCTGAAAGACCAGCTGGATCAATTGGCGCAAAGCACCCACCGCAGTAAATCTTATCTGGCTGCTGAGGCAATTCGGCAATTCGTTGCAGTCAATAATTGGCAGATTGATGGAATCAACAAAGCGGTCAAAATGGCAGATGGGGGAGGTCCATTTATTCCGCATGATGAGGTTGAGGCGTGGCTGACCACCTGGGGTACGGATGATGAGATCCCGCCCCCTAATCCCAAATTCTAAAAATTATTACTGATGGAAATCGTTTGGCTCCAATTGGCGTTGGAAGATCTCGCTTTTGCACGGGCTTATATCTCCCAAGAAAACCCCTATGCTGCCAATATGGTAGCTCAGAGAATTATTCAATCTGTTCGACTGTTGTCCGACACCCCTCATATTGGCCGTCCTGGCAGAGTTCCCAATACGCGAGAATTGGTCGTTACCAACACGCCTTTCATCATTCCCTATCGAGTTTACAAAAACCGCGTAGAAATTCTTCGTGTGTACCACGGGGCGCAACAAATTGTAAATCGGCGTGCAAAAATGACCCCCTAGGAGGGAAAATCGGCGTACAAAA
>CAYFNF010000009.1:16418-17704 GCA_964344485.1 uncultured Gammaproteobacteria bacterium | reverse complement strand
GGGAGAGACCTGATGGTCGAAACTCTGCGGAAACTGGGTGTTCTTGTGCGGATTGTGATCAAGATCATCCTGCCCAGGCGCTAGTCGCGCTGGAGGCAACCATGCCAGGGGGTGTGGTTGTCTCTAGATAAAATATCCGTTGAACGATTCAGCATTCATGATATTCTCTATCTTGTTGGTATTTAGGGGGTAAGCCAATGAATCGGATGCCATTCTACGGCTATTGGACTGTAGCGAGTTCCAAGAGCTCAGGAAGTGGATGAGTACAATCTACCAAAGCAAATTCTGGGCACATGCTCTCACGCTCCGCGGGTCAGGTGGTGATATTGCTGCGCTTTCCAGGTCCATAGCTAACGCACGCGTAGACCTGAATCCCCATCAGATTGATGCTGCGCTGTTCGCCCTTCGCTCTCCATTCACAAATGGTGCCGTCCTGGCGGATGAGGTGGGGTTGGGCAAGACTGTCGAGGCTGGGATCGTGCTGTCCCAACGTTGGGCAGAACGCCGTCGGCGTATCCTCATCGTCGTTCCCGCTATACTACGTAAGCAATGGCAGCAGGAGCTCAGTGAGAAGTTCTTCCTCCCTTCAGAAGTCTTGGATTCGCGTGTCTTTAACCGTATGAAGAAGGACGGCATGGCGAATCCGTTTGACCTTGAGGACAAGGCTGTCATCTGCTCTTACAACTTTGCGGCTGCTAAGACTACCGAAGTGTCGCAAGTTCCATGGGATGCTGTGGTCATCGACGAAGCCCATCGGCTTCGGAACGTGCATCGTTCCCGTACCCGACTGCTTAAGAACCCAATAGCCAAGAAGACGATGGCGCATCGAATCACCGATGCTGTCGGTGAAGCTCCCAAATTGCTATTAACAGCCACACCACTGCAGAACTCGCTGCTTGAACTCTTCAGCCTCGTGAGCGTGATCGATCCGCGCGTTTTCGGCGACACCGCATCGTTCCGCGAGCAATTCGTGAATAATCCTGACGAGGTCAGCCGCAACCTGCAGCTGAAGCAGCGGATCGCTCCGGTCTGTACCCGCGCGCTTCGGAAGCAGGTAACGGAGTACATCCCGTTCACAAACCGTGTTCCGATCACACAGGAATTCCTGCCCACTGACGAGGAGCAGGCGCTTTATGACGAGATCACGACATACCTTCAACGGGAGGTTCTTTACGCTCTCCCAGCAAGTCAGCGCCAGCTCATCACCATGGTTCTCCGCAAGCTGCTGGCATCCTCGACCTTCGCCATCGCCAGGACGCTTCGACGGCTTGCAGCCCGACTGGAGA
>CAYFNF010000009.1:3607-16408 GCA_964344485.1 uncultured Gammaproteobacteria bacterium | reverse complement strand
CTCGATCTGCTCGATGACGACGACATCGAGGGCGTCGATGAGCTAGTGGATGAATATGAAGAAGATGTAGATGCAACTACCGAGGCTGAAATCGACCCGAAAAAGCTGAAGAACGAACTTGCTGACCTTCTTCGCTATGCTGATCTCGCGGCTAGGATCGGGCACAATGCTAAAGGTGACAAGCTCCTGCCTGCACTTCAGATCGCTTTCGCCAAAGCTGAAGAGCTTGGGGCGGCCCGCAAGGCCGTCATCTTCACCGAGTCCCGTGAAACGCAGATGTATCTGTACGATCTGCTAAATACCAAGGGGTACGAAGGCCAGGTTATCATCATCAACGGTACAAACAGGCAGCCACACCATACAGCAATCTATGAACGATGGCTGACCAAGCACGAAGGTACGGATCGCATCACTGGCTCGCGTGCTATCGACATGAAGGCGGCCATTGTAGAGCATTTTCGCAACGAAGCCACGATACTCGTTGCCACCGAAGCCGCTGCTGAAGGCGTTAACCTCCAATTCTGTTCACTCGTGGTCAATTTCGATCTACCATGGAACCCTCAACGTATCGAACAGCGAATCGGCCGGTGCCACCGATACGGCCAGAAGCACGATGTTGTCGTCGTGAACTTCCTGAATTTGCGCAACGAAGCCGAAAAGCGCGTCTACGAGTTGTTGAGTGAAAAGTTTAAGCTCTTCGATGGTGTGTTCGGAGCATCAGATGAAGTGCTGGGTGCTCTTGAGTCCGGCGTGGATATTGAGCGTAGGATCGCTGAAGTCTATCAAACCTGCCGGACAAGCACGGACATCAAGGAAGCGTTCGACGCCTTTCAAGCAGAACTTGACGCCAAAATTCAAGCCCGGCTTGCAACGACACGCCAAGCACTTATGGAACACTTCGATGAAGACGTACGGTCGCGACTGAAACTCAGTAAGGAGAAGACTATCGAATGTCTGTCTCAGCGGGAGCGATGGCTATTCGAACTGACGCGCGTCGAACTCGCCGGTCAGGCCTGCTTCGATCCACAACGGCCGCGTTTCCAGTACTCTGGCTCAGACGCCCGTCAGGGTTGGTACAACTTGGACTGGAAAGAAGCTGAGACCGCTGACGAGCATTTCTATCGGCCCGACCATCCCTTCGCGCTTCGGCTGATCAAGAGGGCCATTGACCGGCAGCTCCCCACCGCCGAAATCGCGTTCGACTACACGAACCATCCCTCGAAAATTAGCGTGCTCGAGCCGCTGGTCGGACAAGCCGGTTGGCTAGAGGTCTCCAAGCTCACTGTCTCCGCTGTGGAAATCAACGAGTTTCTGATTTTTGCAGGCAGAACAGATCTAAATCAGCCACTGGACGAGGATATCTGCCGCAAACTCCTGTCACTACCCGCTGAGGTCAAATCTGAAGCTGTCAATGAGCCCAGCTTGGCCGCGATCCGCGAAGCCGAGGTCGGCGCTCGTTTGATGGAGATCGACACTCGCAATGCCCGCCTCTTCGAGGAGGAGGTCCTCAAGCTCGATCGCTGGAGCGAAGATCTGAAGATGTCGCTCGAACACGAGATCAAGGAGATCGACAAGCAAATTCGAGAACAGCGCCGCACAGCTGCGCTTGCGCAGTCACTTCAGGACAAGCTAATCCACCAGAAGCAGCTTCATGAAATGGAAAGACAACGCACTCTTAAACGTCGTAGGCTGTTCGATGCCCAGGATGAAATCGATCAGGAACGTGAAGACCTGATCGTAAGAATCGAGAAACAACTAAGTCATCAGATTAAAGTGCAATCCATCCTGAAAGTTCGTTGGAAGATTCCGAAGGGAAAGGTGCAATGCCAGTGACAAGCGCCAAATACAAGGAAGCCGAGCAAACTGTGCCAGAGCCGCTGCGATCATTGTTCGCACAACTTGTAGAAGAGTACGAGTTCTTGACCGCTATGTACTACGGGAAGGGGTATGTAGCCTATCAAGTCTTGGCACAGTTAATCCTGGCCGGTTGGCGACCTTCCGCCGAGCTTCACCCGAATAGTAGACTCACTTCAGCGAGGAGAAAGCTGTGAGGTACTATCGTTCGAATGCAGTTTATGAAACACTTGAAAAAGAGTATGAAGAACACCCATTTGTGTGGGCAACTGGAAACGCCTGGGTCCTTGTTTACGGGGATTCCATTAGTCAACCAGTCCTTCTTGTTCTGGCCCTTGGCTCGTCCTGTAACCGCCCAGTGTATCTGTTTGAGTTAGTAAGAACTCTATCTGAGGTTACTGATATGAGAGCACTCGCACTGGAGTTCGACGATGGGATTCGAGAGATTGAAGAAGCAGTCGTTTGGCCCGACATACAGCAGACTCATTACGATGCATGTACACTGACAGAGTTGCGAGATCTGTTTGAGGAGCTTAGTCTGCCGGTTGGTAATGGGAGAGTGAGGAAAGCAATCAATGATCAGTCTTCCAGTGCATATCACAATTGGCAACGCTCTGCACTGGGGCGGGAAATCGTTGTGTCCGACCTAGATCTGTTTCGAGTAGACGGGAACTGCGTAACAGAGGTGGTGGAATTGAAACGGTCATTTTATACGCTTAGTGATTGGAAGCCCTATCCCCAGGATTATCGCAATTTCACGCTAATCTCCAAATTGCTTGAAAAAGGCGAAATCGGATTCCACATCGTTTACAATCAGCGTAGGAAAATGCCGTTTCATGACGATGCATCTAGCGTGTCGATATTTTCGTACAATTCTGGAAGTCCACCTAGTTCAAGTCATGTGGGCATAGTGCCCTTTGATGACTTTGTAAATGGCGTACATCTCTAACAACTTGCTCAAACAGGTAGGAACACCAACAGTGACAAAAAAACGGCGACTAGAACTGTCATGGGTTGGAAAGCAAAATCAACCACTCCTAGAACCTCGACTACTCCTAGAGGATCAGACATTATCCTATCATGCAACTAGGCATGTTTGCGAACAGGACAAGTTCGACAACCGATTGATCTATGGTGACAATCTCCTGGCCCTCAAAGCCCTCGAGCAAGAATTCACCGGCTGCATCAAGTGTGTATATATTGATCCTCCATTTAATACAGGTCAGGCATTCGAGCATTATGATGACGGTATTGAACACTCGTTGTGGTTGTCACTAATGCGTGATAGAATTCAAATACTTCACTCATTGCTATCGGTAGATGGATCACTATTTGTTGAGATAGATGATACAGAAAGCAGCTATCTCCAAGTGTTACTTGATGAGGTGTTTGGTCGTCGAAACAGAGTTCTTACTGTTTCAGTGAAGAGAAGCGCTGCAACCGGGCACAAAACTATCAATCCAACACCTGTAAATGTAACAGAGTACATTCATATTTATGCGAAAGACAAATCACACTGGAAGTACAAGCCAACCTACGTTCCTCGTAAGGACTACGACTGGGCATATTCAGTTAGGTTGGTAAATCCAGATGAACCATATCAAAAATGGGAATTTGAGCCTTTGCGAAACCATGTTGCAAGCGTACTTGGTTTTGATTCTGCAGCAATGGCCAGAAGGGAGATGAAAAAGAAGCTATTTGATGAGGAAGTCGTTGGCTATGCATTGGATCATCCTCGGGAAGTTATTCGTTTTGCTCAACCCAACTATTCTGGTGTGAGTCAAGCTGCACGCAATATGATTGACGAGTCAAAGGAGCGTGTAGGACAGGTTATGAAGCTTGAGAGGAGCGGCTATAGCGACATGTACTTCAAAGATGGTAATCGGATTCTATTCCTTGCAGATAAAGTCATTAGTGATGGAGAAACTACGAGTCTGGTCGAGCCACTTACAAATTGGTGGGATGACATCCCATGGCAGGGGATCGCTCGCGAAGGGGGGGTAGTTTTCCCGAAAAGCAAAAAGCCAGAAAAGCTCATCAAGCGGATCTTAGACATAGCCACTGAACCCGGGGATTGGGTACTAGACTCCTTTGCAGGTTCAGGGACAACCGGAGCTGTCGCGCACAAAATGCACCGCCGCTGGATTATGGTGGAGCTGGGTGAGCACTGTCATTCACATATCATACCAAGAATGCAGACCGTGATAAGTGGGGATGATTCTACTGGCGTTAGCAAAGCTGTTAACTGGAAAGGGGGAGGGGGTTATCGTTACTACAGGCTAGGGCCAACGCTAATCGTAGAGGATGAATGGGGGAATCCTATAATCAATCCAGAGTTCAATGCTGGAATGCTGGCCCAAGCGATGTGCAAGCTGGAGGGTTTCACGTTTGATCCGAACGCGGAGGTCTACTGGCAACAAGGCCGCAGCAGCGAGATGGACTTCATCTACGTTACCACGCAATTTATGAGCAAGGAGATGCTGACCAAGATCAGCGATGAAGTTGGCCCTAACCGCAGCCTTCTGATCTGCTGTAGTGCGTTTCGTTGCGATGTCAGTAAATACGAGAACCTGACGGTGAAGAAAATTCCTAAAGCGGTCCTCAGGAAATGCGAGTGGGGGCATGACGACTACTCGCTGGAAATCAAAAACCTTCCCGATGCGCAGCCGGAACTGCTGGAGCAGCGGGATGCAGAAGCGGCCGACAAGAAAAAGCTCTTGCGAAAGTCCAGCAAGGACAGCCGACAAATGCTTTTGGGCCTGGGGGAAACCGACGCGCAGGGGGATGAGTGAACATGGGGATTCAGTACATCAATGCAATCAACAACCGACTGAGCCTGCGCCCCCCTCAGCGGGACTCGCTTGAGATTCTGGCCCGAGTCTGTGAGATCATCTCCCTGACGAAAGACGCCGATCCGATTCCGACGCTGGAAACGATAAAAAGCGAATTTGCTACGGTCGAAGAGTTTGAACGGGATTTCCCTTCGTTGTGCTTCGCTCTGGCTACTGGAGTGGGAAAGACTCGGTTGATGGGTGCATTCATCACATACCTATTCCAGGCTTGGGGCGTCCGAAACTTCTTCGTGCTCGCCCCAAACCTGACAATCTACAACAAGCTTGTCGCAGACTTCACTCCGAACACGTCAAAGTACGTGTTTAAAGGAATCGGGGAGTTCGCGATTAACCCACCAGTGATAATAACTGGCGATACGTATGAATCTTCAGCGTCTGTGCGAGGTCAATTGTTTCTAAGCTCAGATGACTGTCAAATCAATATTTTCAATATCTCGAAGATCAACAGCGAGGTGCGCGGAGGTAATGCTCCTCGGATAAAGCGGTTGAGCGAATACATCGGCCAGAGTTACTTCGACTATCTGGCGGGTTTGAAAGACTTAGTAATTCTAATGGACGAAAGCCATCGTTACCGGGCGACGGCGGGTGTTCGGGCAATCAATGAGCTCAAGCCGATTCTCGGCTTGGAATTGACCGCCACGCCGCAGGTGGAGAGCGGTGGTCGCAGCGTTCCATTTAAGAACGTGATCTATAACTATCCGCTGTCGGCGGCAATGACAGACGGGTTCGTAAAGGAACCGGCCGTGGCGACACGCGAGAACTTCGACCCCAACGCCTACTCGCCCGAAGGATTGGAAAAGGTCAAGCTCGAAGATGGCGTCCGGATTCACGAGAACACCAAGGTCGAGTTGGAAGTCTTTGCACGAAACAACGACAAGGCGATTGTAAAGCCCTTCATGCTGGTCGTTGCAACCGATACAGAGCACGCCAATGCACTTCAGCAGGTCATCGAAAGTGGTGAGTTCTTCGAGGGTCGTTATAAGGGCAAGGTGATTCAGGTCCACTCGAACTTACGTGGCGAAGTGAAGGATGAGGTCGTCGAGCAGTTGCTGACTGTTGAGCACGCGGACAGTCCTGTGGAAATCGTCATTCACGTTAACATGTTGAAGGAAGGCTGGGACGTGACGAATCTGTATACCATCGTCCCGCTGCGGGCGGCGAATTCACGGACACTGGTGGAGCAATCCATCGGCCGTGGTTTGCGTCTTCCCTACGGCAAACGCGTAGGCGTACCAGAGGTTGATCGGTTGACCATCGTCTCGCACGACAAGTTCCAGGAGATCATCGACCATGCCAACAACCCAGACTCGATCATCCGTGCTGGCGTTGTCATCGGCCGAGATGTTCCGGAAGCAGGTCGCAAAGCAGTGGAAGTCATGAGCGCGTTTGAGGAGTCAATATCAGGTGGTGCCGCACCGACCATAGCCACAGAGATTGACCAAGGCAGTGGCGAACAGCGGAAACTGTTCGAAAAACCT
Source organism: uncultured Gammaproteobacteria bacterium (assembly GCA_964344485.1). Taxonomy (GTDB): domain Bacteria; phylum Patescibacteriota; class Patescibacteriia; order UBA9570; family XYC2-FULL-38-9; genus CAYFNF01. The sequence goes on along the minus strand of CAYFNF010000009.1, from coordinate 10,224 downwards.
GAGGAACAGGAAGTGGCTAAGGCCACATACCAGGTTATCAAGCAGTACGAGCGACTCAAGGGTAGTGATCAACTCCAGGAAGAGGCGGTACAGGATGAGATTGTAAAGAAGGTACAGGAAATAGTGCGACCGAACCAAAGGACCCTCGAAGGATTTGAAGATCAAGTGAATGTGGCTGAGGTGGTGCGTGACACAACGGAGCTTTTCCGGAAGCTTTCCATAGACGTGCCAAAAATAGTTGTCGTCCCGAAGGGCGAAGTTACGAGCGGGTACACAGACTTTGACCTCGATACCCGAAACATCAACCTTCAACCGGTGACGCAGGACATCCTGATTCAGCATCTTCATGAGAACCAACGCTATCGGCTCCAGGATGGCTCGGGCATAATTCAGGAGAGACGGCCTGAGGACTACCTTGTTCGGGGGTTGATCGATTTTGATGACGTTAGCTACGATGAGCACGCGGGACTGCTATACAAGTTAGCGGGCCAGGTCGTGGTACGGCTACGCGAATACCTGCCCGATGAGGATGATGTTATCAACGTACTGCAGTACCACCAACAGAGCTTGGTGAACCTGATCCATTCGCAGATGCAGCAAAATTTCATTGAGTCTGCCAGTGTCTACGAGGCCCATGTAACCCGCGGCTTCCATACGCTGCGAGCGAACAACTATTCCGCTGCCGCTAACGAGGATGTACGTGATTTTCGTACCGCAGTACCTGAGGGCCAGCGGAGCCGAATCAGCTCGATGGTGTTTGGCGGGTTCAGAAAGTGCCTATATCCCATCCAGAAGTTCGACTCCGACCCGGAACGGCGATTTGCGCTACTGCTAGAGAACGATGGCGACGTGCAGAAGTGGTTCAAGCCCGCCAAGGGTGATTTCCAGATTCACTTCAGCCATGATGACTCCTACGAGCCCGACTTTGTCGTCGAGACCAAGACAGAGAAGCTTCTTTGTGAGCCTAAGCGAGCAAGTGAAATGGCGGACGAGACGGTTCTGGCGAAGGCCGAAGCTGCTGCCACATGGTGCAAGCACGCGACGGACCATGCTGATAAGACAAGTAGCAAGCCGTGGCGATATCTACTGATCCCCGATGATCAGATACGAGACCAAATGACTCTTCAGGGTCTTGCGTCACGTTGGGAAGTCAAAAACGCTAGTGGGTAGAGTTGGAGGTGAGTATAGAAATGGTAAATATCTGACAATCGCAACAGTCATATTTGCGGCATAAACCCGGAGGCTTCAAGGCGGCTTCAGGTGGAGGTCGCTAGGTTTCAACAGAACCGCGGCAAGTCCAATGTTAAAGATCGTAGACATTCGTGGAGAAGTACCAGGATCTTCTTCACACCTCCTTCGAGGTGTATCAGAAGATGGAACAACATGGGCAATCCGCCTACACAAGGTAGGTAAGAACGCAAAGAGATTGTTCAATGAATATGCAGCCTCGAAACTTGCCCAATCTATAGGTCTCAACAAGCCGTCAGCAGAGGTCGTTTATATCCCGAAGGACGTGCTACCCAAGTTAAATCCAGATGTCTTTCGCAATAAGGATCAGTTCGGAATCGGAACCAAGTTCATCGAGGGTGTCAGCAAGTTGAATACACCCGAAGATTGGGATCCCAATGCCCAAGATTTTCCAGAGAAGAACGCCAATCTGATACACACTGAGTTTCCTGATAGCGACAGCATTCATCAACTCTATGGTTACCAAGTATTTTCATCCTGGATACAGATAGAGGATCAAAAGATGGAAGATCTCCAAGTCCAAGAGAACGGAAGTCCTGTTTTTCTTGATTTTGATGTATCTCTAGGGGGTTGTGACATGGATTGTGAGCTGCAGGAGTATCTCTGGTGGAGATTGAAGGAAGTGCCAGTATTTTTAGTTGGTGTACTAAGAATTCCTGAGCTGTTCGCTTCTTGGATTCAGCGAATAAAAGGTGTTGATCCTGGTGAATTCTTGAACATCATAAACACTTTCACTCAGTGCTTTCACTTTGACAGGAATTGCGCCTTGGACATATCAGAATTCCTCTTCTCAGAGAGGGAGAGGTTTTTGAATGAGTATGAACAGCTGACCGGTGATAGTTTCGAGTGAATAGCTGTACGTGGCTTTGATTCTCGAGATTGAACCAACTCATTCTAGTGCAAGGGAGTGGAGCGATCGATGAGGTGGAAGGATGGAACAGAGTCGAGATTGAAAGTTCTATTAACCGCCCTTTCAAAGACGAAGAGAGAAGAGAGTGGGGCCGTAGTTTTTGATGGATTTGCCTTTGACCGATATGCTGTACCGCTACTCGGATGTATTGAACCGCCAAAGGGAATACTGGAGGATGAACTACTGGGATTGTTGCAGTCCGCTCTCTTTCGTGTTAGGGGGGCTGAGATTGATCCAGAGCTCTTGATGAAGGAATGCAATTCGGAGCTTAGCAAGATCAGAAGGAGGAAAAGGAGGCCGTACGTACTTGCAACAAATCTGTCCATTCGCAACATGAGGGACCTAAAGCGAGTCGTGTTTAATGGTGCAGTAATGACATTTACACCTAACCTCCCGAAGCAATTCGATCGAGATGAGGCAGAGCGGCGTTACTCACACTATATCACGAGTGTTCGTCCACGTGGTTATATTGCTGCTCGGGTCCATGTGCTAGCACGCACACCTCAAGTAGCATTTCAAAACGCAACTGATGCGCTAGATACAATTCGCGGGATGTGGGTACTACGTCAAACTATGGGCCGCTTCCAGTCTTCAAGCGGAATCAGGAAACCAATATCGAAGATTGTAGCTGGGCCAGTATCTACACTTCATGATGGAAACGGTGCTTCTGAGAATCTGTGGTCCTACCAAGACCTACTGCCTCTACCGGCCGGAGCATTTCTTTCAGAGAAGCAAGTCAGAAACATAAAGGATTACGAGGATTGGGTAAGAAGGCAATTGAAGAAATGCCACTACCACACACTGATTGAGGAGTGTATACGGCGATATGTCCGTGCCCTAGATTCTACGGATTGGGAGAAGTCAATTCTAAGTTTGTGGGCCGTGGTGGAAGAGTTGACAGATTCTAGCGCTTTAAGTAAGGACTCCCTTGGACGCCGTGTGTCTTTCCTTTTCTCCGACAATGAACTTCATAGGGCAATAGTTGGATACCTGCGTGAGTACAGAAACAAGATTGCTCATGGTGGCCATTCAACGAGATTTGAGGAAGCTGTACTGTGCCATGTGAAGAACTATGCTGAATTCCTATTGTCATTTCATCTTAAGTGGGGGGGGGAGTTGGGCTCTTTCCGGGATGTGGTGGAGATGCTGGCCCAACCATCCAGTCTGAAAGAACTAAACAGGAAATCGGAAGTCCTGAAAGCAGCTATCAAGTTCACGACTCATTCCCCATAGTGTCGGTTTAGTTGATTGTAGGCTCTGCCATCATCCGTGTATCCACTACATTTGCAAAGTTTCGATCAATAGCTCCCTTGGCAACTTGACGCCGAGGGAGTACTTGGAAAACCATGAACGGGAGGCCGCCTCGGAACCGTCGATCCTAACTCAGGACGTGGTCTAGAAACGGGTAAAAGTCCAGTTAAATTGACTCTCGAGGTTCGGGAGGATGCCGTAGTAGTGAACATCGCTAGGCTTGCACTCATAAGATTGCTTGCTTACTCATCAGCAAACTCATCAAGTTCTGTCGAGCTATATGCGTAAGGTGATAGGTATGTTCCTTGGGCTGCACTCCATCTGCCGGAGAGATAGTAGAAGCACGTCCCCATTTTTCCGTATCTTGATACAAACTGGCGATCAAACCAGTATTCATCTCTTTGCTTAGTTGCTATGGAGTCGCTGCCTGACCATCCCACTTTTAGGACACTTCCATACATTCGGTTAAGGTATAGAAGGTCAGCCATCTGGTGTGCAAGATAGATGTTAGATGTAGAGGCGGTCGACTCCTTCAAGGATTCACCATAGCGCGGAATCTGCATGAGACTGGAGGCACGGACAAGCTGAATTGGAAGCAATAGACTGCGAGAGAGGTCCGACACGATACTGGACAGCGATTCTACCAGCTTTTCGACTTGAACATCATGAGGTGCCCCTCGTGTTCCTTTAGCTTTGAGTAATTCTAGTGCGTGCGTGTCGGCAACAAGTATGAGCCTGTGCCTGCATCGATACTCATTCATTGTATGAGCCGAATCACTTAGATACGCGTGCAAATCTTCAGGAAAACTAGGCGAGAGATTGTCTCCGCTGATCAAGCCCACCCCTACGAACCCAACAGAAAAACGAATGCCAGACATACATTGCTCAAAGCCCCAGGCGTTGCGATTGGGGAATAAGTATGAAGCTGAATTTCTGCTCATCTTGAATCTTGCGTTGGCTGATTTCCATATAGTCTGGACAAGACGTGCTGAAGATCCTCGTTGGAGACAACGTCAGAGACATTCGTGACATTGCCGCCCTTCAGAGTAACTACAGTGCCTGGCGCTTCTGCGACAAGGTCAAAGTCGTGCGTAGCAACGATTATCCAGATTCGGCTGCTAGATACTATGCTCCTCAAAAGCGATGCAAGTAGACTACGTGCAGAACTGTCTAATGATGCAGTCGGTTCGTCCAGTAGAAGTATCCCAGACCCCTTAGCAAAAAGGACTGCACACACGATAGCGAGAGCTTGTTGCTGTCCGCCGGACAGGAACTGAACCTGTGAAGCCAACTTGTTCTCAAGAGCAGGCAGAGTTTGCCTAATATACCTCAGGCCCTCTGAAGGGATAGAGCTTCTACGGACAAATTGAAAGGGTTGTCGAAACACGTTGTTTGCTCCAGCAGCTAGAAACAGGTGCTCCTTGACTGTGAGGTCCCGTACAAGGTTGTCCATTGGGGATTGCCGAAGAAAAACCCGTTTGGGTAGGTCGCTTTCTACACTTTCCAAATGGATAGATCCGGTCCTGAGTGATACCTGCCCGGCAATCGCCTTCAGCAATGTTGACTTCCCAGAACCATTAGGACCGCAGAGATAGTTGATACGGGATTGATGGAGTTCCATAGAGATTCGTTTTAGCGCATCTATATATTGACCATCTCCAGATGAATATCTAACAGACAGATTTGAAAGCAGGAGATTGTCTTTCATTGAACTCTCCTGACTCCACGTCTGAGTAAGCCATAGGCTGACAAGAATGCGACCAAGATTACAGACGTGAATAGTCTCTGGTCTCCGGTGGGAACACCCACCTCGAGCACAAGTGCCAGGATCGCTTGATGGATGTACCCTCCTGCCAAGGCGGCCGCTACGAAGTACCACGTTCGATTTCTGCCGACCAGGAGTTCCCCGGCAAGTAGCCCACCGAACGCTGAAATAATAATGCCGGTACCCATGTTCACATCTGCGAATCCGATCAGTTGTGTTGACATAGCCCCCGCAAGGCCAGAAAGGCTGTTTGCAATACTCACACCCAGGATTCGCATCGCCTTTCCATGCCGGGACACTCCTTGAACGAAGGATGGGTTTCTCCCCGTTGCTAGGACGAGAAGACCAGTTCTAGTCCTAAGAAACGCCACCAGAAGTCCTCCGACAGCCAAGAGCACTGCAGCCGAAACAAACGCAGACTGAAGTGTCGTCTCCACTCCAAAGATATCGAAAATAGTTTGCGCTTCGGTTCCCTGAATGAGACCGAGATTGGGGCGCTTCATTACACGTAGATTGATTGAAAATAACGATGTGCTTACAACGATGCCAGCAAGTATCCCGAGGTTTGCGTAGGTGAATAGTAATCCAGTAACAAGCCCTGCTAAGGCACCACAGCCAACTGCAAATAACGTAGCCACTATAGGGTGCCACCCTCCTAAGATGAGGGTGGCAGCTATTGCCCCTCCAAGTGCAAAGGAGCCTTCAATAGTAAGATCGGGATAGTTAACTCCACGAAAGGTGAGGCCAGATGATAGCGCACAGAAACCGATAATCGGGCCGTAAACAAGCGCTGTCTCAAGTACACCAATCATACTGTCAAACATCCTTAATGGAATTCGTCACTCGATCGTCCTCGTGGCGTTCTGTAGTATGTCCTCCGGAATCTCAATACCGATTAGTTCTGCCGTCTTCAAATTAACAACCAACTCGGTTCCAGTCGCTGTTACTACAGGCAGGTTTTTCGCCGATTCTCCCATGGAAACCTGAAGCACGAGATCCGCAGTCTCCTGGCCGACGTTCACATAGTTGATACCGAGGGTTACTAGACCGCCCGCCTCGGTTGTACCGACATCGCCGCACAAGAATGGGAGCATATTCTCGTTCGCTATCTTTACTGCCGCTGCAATAGCAGAGGCCACCGTATTGTCCGAACCAGTGTAGAAGGCGTCTACATCACGAGCTAAGCTGCGGAAGGCCTGCTGGACTTCATTCGTAGAATGGGCAGGAGCGGTGGTAATTTCGAAACCTAGTTTCTCTGCCGCTATCTTTGACTGCTCGATGCCAAAAACAGCGTTCGACTCACCCGGGTTGAATACCATACCAATAATCTTGACATCAGGCGCAATCCGCTTCAGCAACTCTAACTGCTGATAGTAAGGGATAACGTCCGAAACCCCAGTCACATTATTTTCACGCGGAGCGTCATTCCTTTCTACAATTCCA
>CAYFNF010000009.1:0-3597 GCA_964344485.1 uncultured Gammaproteobacteria bacterium | reverse complement strand
GGGTCCGTCACCGCACTGAAGACAACAGGCACGTTCCCTGCCTCATTGACAGCTGCTTGCGAAGAAGGGGTCAGTACGGAGACCACGACATCTACATTCTTGCGAGAAAACTTTTGGACTATCTGAGCAGCTGTTACCATTTCTGCGTTGGCCGATTCGTAGATAAAGTCGAGGTTCTTTCCTTCGGTGTAGCCCTTTTCTTCCATCCTAGCAAGGAACCCATTTCGAACCTGGTCGACCATGGGATGCTCGATCCACTGAGTAAACCCGATGGTTAAAGTCTTAGATTCTTTTCCGTCACTTTTAGAGGATGAATCTCCGCATCCGCTGGTAGAAATGCCTAGGACAGAAGCCGCCAGCAAGAGCATCATTGTTAACCAGAACCTTGCCTGTTTCACTTTAGTCTCCTTCGGGTTGTGGTTGCTCGGCTTGTCTACCAGCTTCAGAAGTGGCTGGCTGGCGTGCCGCACTATTCGGTACCAAGTGGATCCCAGGGATCGCCTGTACGAGGCCCTCTGCTTTTTTAGCTAGACTGGCGCATTCTGTTCCTGTGTACAACCTAACCGAGCAGATCCGTTGAAAGTGGTCAATACGAGCAGATACAGCAAGACTCGCTTTGTCGACTTCAAACAGAGTGAAGTCATAGGGACACTTGTCATTTCCCTCAAAGTGGACTCCAATATCTGTCTCTGCGTTCATCGGTAGATAACTGAGACCACCTGGCGAATGAAGCGAGGGGACGAAGCAATCAAGTAGAGGACGCCATTCGGCCTCCTGGGGGATCGATCCGCTTTTTGGGATTGGTGGGTGGGGGGATTCACCATTTAGGGGTGGACATAGTACAGCGAATTTGTTGGGCTTGCCCGTTCCAATATCTTGCAGCTGAGTCCATAGTTCCCTTGCTTCCGGTGGTGCTGATACTATCAATTGCCTTAGGTCTCGATTTTGAATTAGAACTGGCATGTAAGCTTGATCGCCGTGAATCGGCTGCTTGTAGCACAGGATTGAGCAGTTGTTTCCGAGCTTAAGTTGTTCTTCAGAGTGGAATGGGTGTTCGTCATTAGTGGCGTTGCCGGCGAGGGTAAGGATGTACCGCTTCCATTCGAACTCGGTATCCTTCAGCTCAGTGGCACCAGTGAAGAAGTGTTCGGATTTTCTGCGAAGCCTATCCTCTACCTTCATCACTTCTGGTGATGCCAGGGTAAGGGGGCATTCGTCCTCGTCTTCGTTCTGGATGTTGTAACCGTACCATTGTGGTGGGATTTCGGTAGCGAAGGATAGTATGCGAACACGGCGATATGGCTTGCCATGGCGATTGGCATCTTTCATTTGGCCAAGTATCTCCTCTAAAAGCCTTGCTACTAGGTCTACATATCGTTGAAAAGGGACATGGAAAGCATTGCTTGTGTCGCCTGCCCCAAGCTCAGCGATTGCATTGATCTGTTGGCTAAGTAATTGTTCGAGAGAGAGAGATAATAGATCAGTAGAGAGTCCATCATCTTCGCCCGAGAACCCCTCTTTCCATTTTTGCGACAAGTCTGCAGCAGTTCGCTGGAGGGCTTTGGATGCTTCAACCGAACTCACACTTCGCGAAGTCTCCAGGAGCTGCTGTGCTGCTTGATTGCCAATTTCGAAACTAGTCACAATTCTGGAAACCTGATCCGCAGCCTCCTTGACCGTTTCCGAATCATTCTTGATGTGAAAACCAACATCACGCACCTCGGAGCGAACAGAGCCCACCAAATCCACGGCAATTGCTGTGAAGTAAACAAAGGCAAAGAGCGCGGTCGGTTTAAAGAGAATCTCAAGATCAACTACTTCGCCCTTGGAGAGAAAGACGAAAATCGGAATGCCCACGTTCAGAACCCAGATAATGAAGGGGACGCCGTACATCGCGTACCGTAGACGCTGGGCAGCAATAGCAGCCTTTTTCTGGTGATCGTCAAAATTGCTTGTGACTTCCAGTGGACGTAGTTCATTGGCCGTCTTCCAGGTGAACCTAAGGAGGAAAACAGTGAACACCAACCAAAGAACTGCTGTGATAATGGCGTAGAACCACTCCATCTGGTGTCACCTCCATGTCACAACCCACCTACCGAGCAATGCTTAGCAGTATCGAGAATCTCGAACTAGAGCCCCATCGCAGAACCTCTGGTGCAGTCCAACCCTCTTCAGTCAGCAGGGCACGGATTTCGGGGATAGTCCGATTGAATCCGTGCTCAACGGAGTAGGTTAGATAGAGTCCATTCGTGCCGGGATATCTGGGGCCTCGCAGATCAGATTCAAGTACTTCTTCTTGGATATACATCACGGCCCCAGGTTCAACAGCCCGCCGACACTGTGCTAACAAAGATCGACATGACTCGTCATCCCAATCATGCAGGATTCTTGAAAGCGAGCTTGCGTCTCCACCCCTTGGCAGTGGATCAACAAAGAAATCGTTGCATGTCTGATCCAAAAGCAGCCGATGTGAAGACATCAACTCGGGGGCTTCTTTGGATAGAAACTCCTGCGCCAATGTCCGCACTCGTGGCACATCGACTAGAATCGCTCTACAATGGGGCATCGCTCGAACGATCTCGATGCTGTAGCCACCTAGCCCTGATCCAACATCGATCAGTGTCGAGAAATCGTACCTCGAGGCCGTCAACTCACGAGCTAACGTCTTCGAAGCGTTCATGCTCGCAAGCTGGAAACCATACTGTGTGGCTAAAACATGCTCTTCCGGAAAATCCGATGAAAAGAATGAGGTAGGGAATCCCAGTCTGCCACTACTGAGAAGTTCGGGCAACTGAGCTAGCGCTGGGAGTGACTCATCGCACTCGAAGCGAAGTGCTTCACGAACGCCTTTCCCTTCAATCAGGAGTTCTCGATACTCAGGATTCAACTTGAAACAGCCTGATTTGCAGGCAAGTATGCCTTCGGAAGCCAAAAAAACAACAAGAGCTCGCGTATTGCGCTGTGGAATGCAGAGTTTTTTCGTTATCTCCTCCACAGGCAGGCAAGTTTCCGACAGCAAGTCTATTAGACCGAGTTCTATTGCTGACCAAAAGGCGCGCGCCTTTACAAGCCCTGCTGTGATTTCTATTATTTTTTCAGCGGCCTTCATGGGTATCTCCAGCCTACTCAGTAGCCTTTTAGGGAAAGATGCAATCAATCCCACCAGTGAAACACAAACACCCTATCTAACAATAGCTTACGTTTCAAGAAGTTCCGACCTTGCTGTCCGTCTCGGAAGTGTTCTGCTCCACCCTGCGAAGTCTTCGGCAAATGGTTGAAGTCAAAGCCTTTAGGCTTTCATCGCGGGCTGTCGATCTTACCGTCTCTGAATTCAAATGCGAGTACCTGGCCAGGTTGCTGCGCGTTCATTGGGGGCTCACTGCTTGGAATTGCAGTGGACCTAACCCAGATAAACTGTGCAGCTGAAGAAAATTGGGCGCAGCTATTATGCGGGTCTCAATAGGAGGTCCGATGATGGGCAAGTAAATCACCGAAGAGTCCATCACTTTTGTGCTCTGGCGAGCCAAGTCTTGCGTCCTTTGCGGCAAAGCAACTTCCTTTCTGTAAAATCGCTCAGGCCTCTTCGCTCTCCATGCT
>CAYFNF010000008.1:25146-26166 GCA_964344485.1 uncultured Gammaproteobacteria bacterium | reverse complement strand
TCTGCGTTCCACCTTTCTGTCCATACGGGGAAGTGTAGTTCGTCACTGCTGCTCCGTTAGACAACGTGCTGTAAAACACTGCAATTCTTCCACCAGATCCGCCGCCACCGTCATATGCGGTTCCATTTCCGCCAGTACCACCACCAGCGGCAATCGCTCCTGTGCCAGAGATCGTATCAGTGGTAATGTGAATCGCTCCACCAGATCCACCGCCACCACCGTATCCAACGTCGGTAGTCGTTCCATTTTGACCATTTGCAGTAATAGACCCACCAAGAGTCAACGTGCCTGTAACATCTATTCGAAGCTTACCCCCTCCACGACCACCATTTGAATTATTGAATGCGCCTCCGCCTGAACCGTATGAACTTGGAGCAACAGAATCTCCATGCGCAGATCCAGCAGTGTTTGCTTGTCCATCACCCCCAGGGCCACCGTATGCTGCACCACCTCCATCATCTGTACCTACACCGTTCTCATTGTCTGTACACACGCCGTTCCCATTACTGTTCACACCTTGCCCATGTTCATTATTGTCTACACCAGCCTTACATCCTTTGGCGTTCGCATTAATAGTTGAAGCTGCGTCAATATTCAATGATGCAAGATTGGTCAATGCTGCGTTGGCTTTGATATGTCCACCCACTAACGCTACATTGTTATTGTTATTGTACGTCAGTACACCGCCCGAAGATGAGGAGGCGCCAGCGTTTGCACCAGTCCATGTTAGTCCGTTGATAGTGAGGTCATTCGTAACATTCCAATCAGCGGTGGATCCTGACTTTGTATGATCTATCGTACCTCCGTTGTTTGTCCATGTTGCAGCTGAGAGATTGAGAGTATTGGTATTGGTAATATTGAAATCAACAGAGCCAGTAGTCAGGGTAGTGCCGGCTGAGAGGTTGAGCGTGGTGATAGCAGAGTTACAGTTCCAGGTTATACTGTCTCCAAACGTGATTGCCTCTGTTGCAGTGATATCCAGTTGCGTTTGATCTTCACAGTAGAGGTATGCGTTGTCAG
>CAYFNF010000008.1:0-25046 GCA_964344485.1 uncultured Gammaproteobacteria bacterium | reverse complement strand
CAACGACAATGTTCTTTCTGGAGTAGTCAGGGTCTCCGTCGTCGTCTTTGAAGTCCAAACCAGAGGTCACGTACAGCTCGTCATCAAGTGCATCAGTATCAAGAATGAATGTGGTTCCATTGATACCTGGACCAGGACTTGAATCTGAGCCACCAATAGTACCACCAGTTGCAGTAATGTTCGAACGAGTAAATCCAGATAATGTGCTGTAATACACCGCAACACGTCCACCACCACCGCCAGCACCGTCCCAATTGGTTGCATTCGCACCATTTCCACCGTTTGCTGCAATTGATCCTGCGCCAGCTAACGTATCAGTAGTAATATAAATTGACCCACCAGACCCTGCTCCACCTGACTTACTTCCATCTTCAGCTTTTGATCCGTTGCTTCCTCGAGCAGTAATAGATCCAGCAACAGTAAGTGTTCCTGTGACGTCGAGTCGTATCTTTCCGCCACCGTTTCCACCATCGGATGCGTCATCTGCTGCACCTCCAGATCCATAGGATGTTGGGGTAATAGAATTTCCATGTACGCCTCCACCTGCTCCATTGTCTCCACCTAGACCACCTGCTCCACCATATCCACCAGCTCCACCATCATTTTGGCCAGCACCGTTTCCAGTGGTGACAGTACACACACCACTGCCGTTAACGCCTTCTCCATCTTCATCATTATTTGTTGTTCCACCCAGACACCCAAATGCATTTGCATTGATCGTAGCATCATCTTGTACTTCTACTGAAGCAAGGCCGGTCCAATTGATGTTCGATTTTACATGTGAACCATCTAATACAACATTCGTTGCATTATTATACGTCAACACACCGCCAGTTGCAGAGGATTCTCCTGGTGTTGCTCCGGTCCAAGTAAAATTCGTCAGAGTTAAATCATTCGTGATATCCCAATCAGTCGTAGACCCTGCTTTGGTATGATCAATTGTCCCTCCGTTGTTTGTCCAGGTCGCAGCAGAGAGATTGAGTGTATTGGTGTTGGTAATATTGAAATCAATAGTGCCAGTAGTCAGAGTGGTTCCAGCAGAGAGATTGAGTGTAGAGATAGCAGAGTTACAGTTCCAGGTCACACTGTCACCGAACGTAATTGCTTCGGTTGCAGTGATATCCAGTTGCGTTTGATCTTCACAGTAGAGGTATGCGTTGTCAGCAACGACAATGTTCTTTCTGGAGTAGTCAGGGTCTCCGTCGTCGTCTTTGAAGTCAAGACCTGAGGTGACGTTCAGTTGGTCATCAGTTGGGTCACTGTCTATGAGATACGTTGTACCATTAGTTCCGTCTTCACAGTTATTCTGCGTTCCACCTTTCTGTCCATATGGAGAGGTGTAGTTTGTCACTGCTGCTCCGTTAGACAACGTGCTGTAATACACTGCTATTCTTCCACCAGATCCTCCACCACCGTCATATGCGGTTCCATTTCCACCGTTACCACCACCAGCAGTAATCGCGCCTGAGCCAGAGATCGTATCAGTGGTAATATGAATCGCTCCACCAGATCCACCACCACCGCCGTATCCAGGGTCTGACGTCCTACCGTTTCTGCCATTTGCTGTGATAGATCCATCAAGTGTCAGAGTGCCGTTAACATCTATTCGAAGTTTACCTCCTCCACGTCCACCGTTCGAGTTATTGTATGCACCACCTCCTGAACCGAATGAACTTGGAGCAACAGAATCTCCATGCGCAGATCCAGCAGTGTTTGCTTGTCCATCACCCCCAGGGCCACCGTATGCTGCACCACCTCCATCATCTATTCCTACGCCGTTGCCATTATCTATACAAACACCACTACCATTTACTCCCATTCCATGTTCATTGTTGTCTATACCAGCTTTACATCCTTTTTCACTTGCGCTAATGGTTGAAGCAGCATCAATATTCAATGATGCAAGATTGGTCAACGCTGCGCTAGTATTAAGATTGCCGCCAACGAGCGCTACGTTATTGTTGTTATCATACGTCAACACACCGTCTGAAGATGTGGAATCGCCTGCTTTTGCACCAGTCCATGTTAATCCACTAATCGTGAGGTCATTCGTAATATCCCAATCTGCTGTAGATCCTGTTTTAGAGTGATCAATCGTGCCACCGTTACTAGTCCAAGTCGCAGCAGAGATATTGAACGTATCGGTATTGGTAATATTGAAATCAATTGAACCAGTAGTTAGAGTAGTGGTTGCAGAGAGATTAATAGTCGAGATGGCTGAAGAACAATTCCATACAACTCCGTCTCCGAATGTAATAGCTTCTGTTGCAGTGATATCTAACTGTGTTTGATCTTCACAATACAGGTACGCATTGTCAGCAACAACAATGTTTTTTCTAGAGTAATCAGGGTCCCCGTCGTCGTCTTTGAAGTCAAGACCTGAAGTGACATTCAGTCGATCATCCCCTGGGTCTGTATCTAGGATGAACGTGGTTCCGTTAGTACCGTTTTGCGCATTGGTCTGTGTGCCACCTTTATCTCCTCCAGAAGCAGTAATGCCTGCAGGGAAATTTCCTGATATCGAACTGTAATACGCAGCAATACGACCACCGCCACCACCTCCGCCATCGCGAGCAGCGCCGTTTCCACCATTTCCACCGTCTGCAACAATAGTACCTGATCCAGCTAACGAGTCTGTAGTGATATAGATAGCACCACCAGACCCTCCACCACCGCCGTAGCTTCCATTCTGCGTTCCACCGGCTCCACCGTTTGAAGAAATCAATCCATCCACAGTTAATGCACCGGTGATATCAAGACGCATCTTGCCTCCTCCACGACCACCGTCTGAAGTATGATCTGAAGCACCACCAGAGCCGTATGAACTAGGAGCAATAGAACTTCCATGCGGCGACCCTGCAGCGGCGCTAGCGCTCCCTCCAACTCCTCCGTAAGAACCAGCCCCACCATTATTATATCCAGCACCGTTGCCATTTAAATCACAATCACCACTACCATTGACTCCATATCCATCTTCATACGTTGCTTGTCCGCCTTGACACCCTCCAATATCAGCCTTTACCACTGAATCACCATCGATATTCAAGCTAGCTACACTCCAGTTTAGGTTCGCCCACACTGTAGAATTTTGCATTACAACATTTATTGCATTATCAAAAGTCAATAGACCGCCTGTGCTAGATGTGTTTCCAGGATAAGCATTCCACCACGTCATATTGTTCAACGTAAGATCGTTTGTGACATCCCAATCAGCGACTGAACCACTCTTGCTAATATACACGGAGTTATCACCAGAGGTAGTCCATGTTGCAGCAGACAAGTTAAATGTATCTGTATTCGTAATATCAAAATCCACACCTGACATAGTCAGCGTGGTAGTTGCAGAGAGATTAATAGTCGAGATGGCTGAAGAGCAATTCCATTCAGTGCCGTTACCAAATGAAATCGCCTCAGTTGCAGTAATATCTAACTGTGTTTGTGCTGCGCAGTAGAGATAGGCGTTATCAGCAACAATAATGTTCTTTCTGGAGTAGTCTGGGTTCCCGTCATCGTCTTTGAAGTCCAGGCCTGAGGAGACGTACAGCTCATCGTCTGCAGGATCCTGGTCAAGAATAAAGGTGGTTCCGTTTTTCCCATCTGCTGGGCTTGACTGTGTTCCACCTTTTACTCCATTTGATGCGGTAATGTTCGAACGAGTAAACCCTGACAGCGTACTGTAGTATGCTGCTATGCGACCACCACCTCCGCCTCCGCCATCACGAGCAGCACCATTTCCACCATTTCCACCTCCAGCAGTAATGGTCCCTGCTCCAGCAAGGGTGTCAGTAGTTATATAGATAGCACCACCTGATCCACCACCTCCTCCGTAGCTTCCACTCTGCGTACCCCCGTTTGCTCCGTTTGCTGTAATATCTCCTGTAACCGTAAGCGTTCCACTTACATCCAACCGAATCTTTCCACCGCCACGTCCTCCATCAGAGTTATAATCTGCTGCCCCACCTGAACCTAAAAACGCTGGTGCAATACTAGACCCATAGGTTGCACCTCCGGTTCCAGAAGTAGCTCCGCGACCTCCTGGACCACCAAATCCACCACCACCACTATTATTAGCACCAGCGCCAGCAGCATCTAGTGTACAAACATTACTACCATTTGGACCGTACCCGTGCTCATACGAAGCTAGCCCACCAGAACACCCCTTTGCATTCGCGTTGATCGAGCCAGTTCCGTTCACTGTCACAGTTGCAACTGTTATATCCACTCCAGTACCATCCCCCGCA
This sequence comes from uncultured Gammaproteobacteria bacterium, assembly GCA_964344485.1. GTDB lineage: Bacteria > Patescibacteriota > Patescibacteriia > UBA9570 > XYC2-FULL-38-9 > CAYFNF01. Next base: position 20,805 of record CAYFNF010000008.1, on the reverse strand, counting down.
GCGTGAGAGATGGTTCCGTCTACAATTAATGAATCTCCGTTATCTGATAGTTCAAACGCGCCATCAAATATTGCAGTCACCCCGCTATTAATAGTAAACGTATGATCCGCAGCACCACCCAAATTTATTGCTTCAGTAAATGTATATGTACCGTTTCCATTAATAACAAAATCTTCACAACTATTGGTATCAATATAGGACTGATCAATAGTCATGTCTCCATTTACCGCACACCCTGCACTGTACGCTGGCGGTGCTCCAACAAACAGCACGTTCATGGAGACAATTAAACTAATACAGACAACAAAAAAAGCAGTAGTGAATACTTGTACCCGCTGCTTCCATGCACGGTGCTCACAGTACGAACCGGTGTATCCGATCTTTGGATTTAGTGCGTGTGCTTGCTCAAAGCTAGAACGCGTGGAGAGAAATAGTAATGAAACTGAATGAACAATAATAATTAACACATATAAAAAAAACAGACCAATAGCACCAAACAGTCGCACAAAAAAGCGTCCTTGCTTTTGTACTGCACACTCGATATGCTCTACTCACTCTTGTAACTTGCGGTGGATTCTTTCTATAATAGGTATATCCATGGGAACCTACTTAATCCCTACTAACAAATTATAACATATAATTAAAACAATTACAAATCCTATTTATGACTGCAGTTATCTTTGACATGGACGGGGTACTGGTTGACTCAGAGCTTCAATGGAAAGACGATGAACTCCAATTCTTCACTTCACTGATCCCGTCCTGGAACATCCAAAAGCATTCGAAAATTGTTGGCTTGAGCTTACCGGATGCGTATTCGTATCTGAAAACCACATACGACATACCGATCTCCCAACAGGACTTCTTGCAGTTCTATGATCAGCTCGCACAGCAAGTCTATTCTAAGCGCGTGTCTCTGCTACCAAACTGTTTGCCGTTCATTCAGATGCTCCATGAAAGCGGAGTACATCTTGCTATCGCTTCCTCGGCTCCAAAGAGTTGAATTGCTATGGTCGTGGAGCGCTTTAAGCTACAACCATACTTTCGAGCGTTCGTCAGCTCGGAGCATGTGGGTAATGCTGGCAAGCCGGCTCCTGATATTTATATTGAAACAGCACGACAGTTACAACGCCTTCCGCAAGAGTGTGTGGTGATTGAAGACGCAGCGCATGGAGTTACTGCAGCACAACGCGCGGGCATGAAATGCATCGGCATCCGCAACGGCTACAATGACACGCAGGATATCTCCCACGCGGATCTGATTATTCACGACTACTCTGAATTATCACTCGACACAATACAAAAACTCAGTTCGTAAACTGAGTTGTATAGTCGTGTGTTGCGATGCGGACTATCGCACCGTAAGGTGATATCCGTTTTGATATAGATACTCACGCATCTGTTTTTTCTTTGCCAGTGAACTAATGGAATATTTCTGGTCATCGCCAGTAAGAAACTTCATGCCGGTCCAGGTCTGTTGAATACTCATGAGGTTGCTTTTATCAATGCGGTAGTAGCGGTTAATATTACGTAGGTGTTTCTGCTCTTTCTCGGTTAACGACTGCAGCTCTGGTTCTTGAAGAATACTCTGCTTCTTCACCTCTTTCTTCTCCATGGCCTTTGATACTCCCATGCCAATCAGTGCGCCAACTAACCCGCCGACTGCTGCACCTCCTGCAACTGTCGAGAATGAAGCAAAGAATAAGAAAATCGCATTCGGTGTGAATACCACCCCGCCTGGCGCATTCTTATTTTTAATTGATATATTCCCTGGGACAATTAAATTCATATATACAGCGTATCACATTTTTCACGGTTTGGCATATAGAACCGCTGTTCAAGCAGCGGTTCTGCATGATATACTATAATAAAGAATATATAATACACATACTATGCGTGGATCACGATTATACCTCCTGCCAATTATTGGGCTGATTTTTAGCATGCTTCCGTTTACGGTTCATGCACAGACCGATGAATATGATTACGACTCGTACGATTATGACAGTTATGTTACTGAAGCGATTCGTGATTATAATGTCTACATTACAGTCAATCCAGATGCTTCAGTAGATGTCATGGAGGAGATTCTCTATGATTTTGGGTATGATCAACGTCACGGCATCTATCGCAACATTCCCCTCTCCTACTGGGATGGCGAAACGTATATTGATACAGAGATCACTAACATCTCGGTAGTAGACGAGGAAGGTACAGAGTATCAGTATGAAGAATACCGAGGGTATGACTTGGAACTCAAGATCGGTGATCCAGACGCAACTATCACTGGTCAACACTGGTATATTATTTCATACACTGCTCACGCTATTATCAACGGATTTGAAACACACGATGAGTTATACTGGGATGCTATTGGAACAGACTGGTCTGTGCCCATCGATTCATCTGAAGTGCTCGTCACCATTCCAGAAGGTGGCTCAGTGGATACAAACTATACGACGTGTTACACCGGATCGTACGGCACGCAGTACGAACAAAATTGTACAGCAACAGTATGGTCTGATACGCAGTTCTATTTTGCTGCAGATAACTTAGGATATTATGAAGGACTGACTGTAGTTGCTGGGTTTGATACATCATTGGTGCGCACACCAGGTATACTTCGCATCAACGCAGACCAAGACTATGCTTCTGTCACCATACACACGGGTACTGCAGAGCAAGAAACTACCCCAGTGGTGAAACGACTAGCACCAGGAGAGTACCAGGTAGAAGCAAAGAAGTTTAAATATCATCCGTACTCAGGCACGGTAACGGTTGAAGAAGGCAAGACTACGTATTTGAATGTCGAGTTTGCAAAAAAAGGCTGGGCGATTCTAATTGAATTCTATACTCCGCTCATTCTCGGCTTGTTACTCTACATCGGCATCTTCTTGCTGTGGTGGCATAAAGGAAGAGATGCAAAAGGTCGAGGGACCGTGGTGCCGCAGTATGAACCTCCAAAGAAACTCACTCCTGGAGAGATGGGAGTGCTGGTAGATGAAAAAGCGCATATGCATGACATCACCGCAAGCGTGATTCATCTTGCTGTAGAAGGGTATCTCAAAATTCGACAAGAAGAGGAGAAGAAACTGTTCAAGTGGTTAAAAAAAGATTACGACTATACCTTTATTAAGCTCAAGGATGTAACTAAAGGCGAAGCCAAAGTACCAGAGTATGAACGAGATATCTTTGATGCAATTTTCTCTAAGAACAAGAAAGAGGTGTCCATGTCTTCTCTGCAACATAAGTTCTACTCTAAGCTACCAACCATCAAGCGGTCGCTCTACAAGCGCATGACTGATAAGAACTTCTTTAAAAAATCTCCGGATAAAGTGAAAAAATTCTATGTGGGCATTGCAATCGCATTCTTCTTTGGCATTAGTATCCTTTCAGTGATAGTTGGTGCACTAGCTGACAGCGCATGGTACCTCCTGTTCTTCCCTATCGCTGGAATTGAAGCAGTAATCCTCTCGCCGTTTATGGCAAAGAAAACAGCGCGGGGCGCAGAGGTCTATGAAGAGATCATAGGCTTTAAGTGGTTCTTGACCGTAACTGAAAAAAAGCGTCTCGAATTCTTCAATGACCCAGAGAAATTTAAAGGAATGTTTGAAAAATATCTCCCATACGCTATTGCTCTTGAGGTAGAAGAGAAATGGGCAAAACAGTTCGAAGATCTGTACGAAGGAGCTCCAGACTGGTATGAAGGTGGAAGTTTCACTAACGCATATCTATTTACTCGAGCGATCACCTCAATGAACTCAGTGGCAGTAAAGACGTTCACCTCTGCTCCATCCAGCAGCGGTGGAGGTGGGAGCTGGTCTGGTGGCTCAAGCTCTTGGTCCGGTGGTTCTGGCTTTAGTGGAGGTGGATTCAGCGGCGGTGGTTTTGGAGGCGGCGGCGGCGGAAGTTGGTAATTAACATATTTATATATGGATTTTAAGAAAATACAAACTATTGCATTCTTCGCTCTCTTGGTTGGGGTAGGATTCCTGTTCTTCAAGATGATCTACCCGTATCTGTTCCCGATCTTCTGGGCAGCAGTGATCGCAACGATCTTTCACCCGGTCTACCGGTGGATTAAGAAAAAAATCAAGAATGAAAATGCGAGCGCTGCAATCTCTGTAGTCATTGTAATTTTAGTCGTGGTCATTCCGCTGTCTGCGGTTCTGGGTATTGTAGTAAAACAAGCGATCGACACCTACGACCGACTCAGTAATCCAGAGACTGTTGCATCCATGCAAGATACTGCGCAGAATATTATCAACATGCCGCTTGTACAGAAAGTAATCGGAGAGATTGATATAAAAGAACGCATTCAATCCATGTCATCGTCCATCACCTCAACTGGAATTCATTGGCTGCAAGTCGGTTCTCGCAGTACACTGATGGGCATTGTACATGTGCTGATCATGCTCTATGCACTGTACTACTTCTTCAAAGACGGGGCTGGGTGGCTGAAACGCCTGATGCATTTACTACCGTTCGGGGACAAGAATGAACAAGTACTATATGAAAAATTTGCTTCTACGAGCAAAGCCACGCTGAAAGGTACCGTGTTACTCGGTGGCATTCAAGGAACACTCGGCGGACTACTCTTTTTCGCAGTTGGCCTGCCTTCCGCCGCGTTCTGGGGGTTAATCATGATTGTGCTGTCTATAATACCTGCAGTTGGTTCATTTATTGTGTGGTTCCCTGCAGCAGTCTATCTCCTAGTCACAGGTTCGATTGCTAAAGGTCTAATTGTTATTGTGTGTGGAATCGTGATTGGTATTCTCGATAATCTTCTACGGCCACCGCTTGTTGGCAAAGACATTGAGATGCACCCTATGCTGATTCTTTTCGCCACAATTGGTGGACTAGCAGTGTTTGGCATCTCAGGTGTAGTGGTTGGTCCGATTATTGCAGCGTTCTTCTTAGCAGTGGTACAGATGTATGAACAGAAGTATAAAAAAGAATTGGACAGCGCTGAGACATAAAAACTATTCTTCTGAGCCGTCGAGTTCCGGCGGCTTTTTATATACTTGAAATTTCGATAAAAACGTGCTATTCTATTATGTAAGCATTTAAAAAAACTATGATACGACCAGGACGCCCAAGAAATGAACCAACCGTATCAGGAGGAGGTCCGGATGTACCACCGCCAGTAGCTGACGACGCGCCAGAGCTACGGCTTGTTGACCGACCAGAGCCGTTGGAAACAGCGCCAGCATGGGTGGAAGATCCAGGATATCTTGATGATCGTCAAGCAGAACTGCTTCAAGCAAATGAAGAGTACGCGTTACGTGAAGCGTTAGCAGATGAGGAAACACTCAACATGTGGGAGCTGTGGCAATGATATCCTAGAATACGCTTGGACACTATGCAGCGCGAAGGTGGTCAAGCACTGGTTGCTGAAGTCACGCGAGTGTTTGCACGAAGACGCCAACAATACCAACTAGAACAGCGTGAACATTCTGATCAAGGATCTGGAATCACTGACGAACAAACGGCAGAACGCTGGCGTGCAGAGATGGACAGAGTCATTAATCTGTATGAAGACGTCGCAGCTGCATACCGCGCAAAAATTCGAGACCCAGAAGACAATATCCCTCGAGGAGAGAGTATTGAGTACGATAACGGAGACGGACTACGAACCTGGGCAGTGGATGGTGAGCAAGGAACACGATATCGACTCGTACCCTTAGAAATGCTCGGGACTACCGAAGACGAGACAGTGCCAGTGCTGTATATTGAAAGTATGGACTTGCAAACCTTGCTCGAAATCCGACTCGAAGCACTACAAGAAACCCTTGGAGTTGAAGATCAAATACTTTCTACAGATCAAGACGAAGATCGTGAAGTAGTTGAATATCTAGACAAAACAGGTTAATTGAAACCAGAAAAACCACCGGTTTGGCCGGTGGTTTTATAATTGCCCAGTACTGCTGCCTCTATTTCTTATTCTTAATCAGCTTTCTTTTCTTATTCACTGGAAATGGATGTGCTTTCAATGCAAGAATGCTATATGCAGTATTCAACGTTTCAACGCTATTTGTATTCTGCACATCATACTGAAACGCACCCGACGCTGTTCGTTGTGCAGATTGTAGGAAATGAAAACCATTTCTATTGTTCGTGGTCATAGCTTTTGCTTGATGACCTCGAGCACGCAATGCTTGTAACACCCATGCAGTAGTAGAAGTATTGGATGCTGCACCTTCAACGTACCCCCAACCACCGTCCGGATTCTGATTCACACGGATATACTGCACGGCTGCAAAGCGTGGAGCTTTTAATGCAATACCGTGCTGTTTCTTCTTTCCCTTTAATTGTGCGGCCATCTGTAGCCATGCTGCGGTTGTATCCATATCTGATGCTCCATCAACAGCATATGATACTCCCCCGTCTTGGTTCTGGCATTCTAATGAATAGGTCACGCTTTGTTGCACTGCACTTGATGACAGCGGTTCATCAGCAGCAACTAATGCGAGTACTGCAAAGATATCATCATTACAATACAGTTCACTTCCAAATTGATCATTTTCCATCGTATTCTTCAGTCGTTTCACGTAGTTCACTCCTTGATGATCGCGCGCATCTTCTCCGATCGCTTCAAGCGCCATAATGTGCCGCGCTAATTCAGTAGTGCCGCTCTCTGCTGTGGGTGTATATGAACGAACTGCATTAAACAACTTCTTGTTCTTCTTTTTCGCTGCAGCAAACGCCATCGCGCTCCACTCAGTCAGTGACTGACTTCCTTCAACCAATCCATAGTCATCCATAAATGAGAGCAAGTACTCTGTCCCTTGATTGACTAATTTCTTACGCTTCTTCTTGCCAACGTGCTGCAGTGTTTGATGTTGACGATATGCATACACGGTTTGTTGAACAGTTGGCACAAATCCTTCGGCGTCAGCATACACGGTATACGTTCCTGCAGTGTCGAGTAGCAGCTGTGCTTGCCCAAGTTCGTCAGTTGTCACCATCTGATCACCGACGTACACAGTTGCTCCTTGCATGGGCATGTATGATCCTTCTCCAGTCATCCAGTCTGTCATGTAGTAATCTACGGTTGCAGTAATAGAACCGTTCGTGCGCCGATGTGTTTTATCAAGTGCCAGACGTAGCGGCAATTCAAAGCCCCCGTATGTCAGTAACAGCTCATCTCCATCTTCTAAATCGTACTCAGCAAGACCGACAGCTGGTGACTGATAGTTCACATAGTAGAGCCAGTAGTTACTCATGTCTGCAGTATGTCCAGCATAGGCGTTCAAGAGAAGACCGAATCCGTCATAATACATCAGCTCAAGCTCCTGCTGTGTTTGTTGAGCAACTTGGTTCAGTGCACATAATGCCGCATCTCCAGTAATGACATGCTCGGTTCCAGTACTGTCCTGCACTGTACAACCATCACTGCTAACGTATACCGTGCTCTCATGCTCGGTAGAGCCAGTAGCAAGTATACGAACATCGACTGCTGTATACGTGGTAGCGCCTGCAGGTACAGCGCCAAGCATCAGTCCGAATGCAAGGCACAAACCCACTCCTCCGATTACATGCTTTTTTTTCATGATTCTATTCATATATTTTTTTTAAAATGATTTTTCATACTTCCATGTAATAGTGTCGCCGTCCTTCACCGTGGTATTCGACACTCCAGCCATCGCTTTTACTCCATTGACGTAATAGATCCAATACATACCTGATGTGCCGCTCTCTTCTAATCCATTGATTGCTTCAATATATGCACCCAATCCTGAGAATGCACGCGTTGCATATGATAGCCCGGACTGCTTGGCGCGTTTCATAACTGTTTCAACAGAATCACCGTGCTCTGCTTGAATATCGTATTGTACAGTCCCGGAGGGGCTCGACACTACTAGAGAAACTGCTATCTCCTGCACCTGCTCTTGTTTCTCCTGTTTCTGTGAAGACCCTTTTTTGCTACTCTGTTTTTTATTACTACTTGTCTTTTCTGTTTCCGCAATTACTGCAACTGCAGTACTTGCCTCCGACTCTTGCTCTTCTTGGTTCGTCTCTTGGGCTGCCTCTGCATCAGTAGTCTCACCCTCAGAATGAACAACCTCCTCTTCAACCACTGTTTCCGGAGGATCACTCTCCTCCTCTACCGTAGTACCAACCTCTACTTGCTCTTCTTGATTTACACTGTCTGCATCGACCTCCTCACTCTCTGCTGGCGCTTCATCTTCCTGTTCAACCTCTACCTGAGTAGCTACTTCCTCTGCCACAGGCTCCTGCTCAACACCAACGCTCACCTCTTCATTCTCTGGAGCGTTCTGACAACTCGCGCCTATACCTAAAACCAACAATAGAGTAAGAACGATACATTGTACGCGTACACATTTCATAAATATAAATCCCCGTTACTGCCTTGAGCGGGTACGGGGATTGAATGGAGTTTGTGTTCTATTCATCCTGCCTCCCTTTGCTCGAGGGGTATTCGACAGTATAGAGATCTGACTTACCTCGCTGAAGCAAGGATCACAGTTGCGGCACAGTTCCGGATTTACACCGGATTCCCTATAGTATTATTTTCAAAGTGGTAATAGTATACGGCGCTGAAAAAAAACTGTCAAATTAACTCTCTCGCAGCGCGCTGAAAAAAGCCAACTTATAGTATGTTCGTTATTTTTGCCAGAAACACCACGTACAGAAACAACATGGCCACGCCTTCCCACATGCGTACCTTGTTATCAAACGTGGTGAATACCGCAGCGAACGTTGCAATAACTAAAAACGGAAGGCCAAGGGTAAACGCCAAGTTGGAAACTGATAGATCCCCAAACAACGCGGGGACGCCAGCAACCAAGAGCGCATTAAACGTATTTGATCCAAATACATTACCAATAGCAATACCGTGATTCCCTAACCGAATCGCGGCAATCGAAGTAAGGACCTCTGGCAAGGACGTACCAATAGCTACAACAGTGATAGTCAAGAACGAAGAAGAAATTCCTAGTAAATCGGACAACGTTAGCACGCTGTCAATCAAGAATTTCGCGCTGATCGCTACGCCAGCTGCACTGAGAATAATAAATAAAATATACTTCCCGTACGGCACCTCGCCCTTTTTCTTTTTTTTATTGAACTGCTCCTTCAGCTCATCCATCTGCTCTTTGTCATCATCAGTCGCGCCCTGGGACTTGGTGTTATAAATGACAAAAATCACAAAGAAAATTAATAGAAAAACACCTTCAATCACAGAGATCGTACCGTCCCATGCAAAAAACACAAATACGGCCATGGACATAAAGAAAAACGGAAGGTCCACATCAATCAGTGCAGTATTTACCCTCAACGTACGCGCGAACAACGCACCTAACCCTAGTATCAACAGCGCATTCGCAATATTTGAACCCACAATGTTATCCGCGACAAACTCAGTCACTCCTGATTGCAACACAGCAAACAGTGAGGACACTAATTCAGGGAGTGAAGTGCCGATCGCTACGATCGTTGCACCAATAATAAATGAACTAAGCCCTAACGCGAGCCCCAATTTCTCACTATACGCTGTAAAGTAATCCGCGGCTTTCACTAGCACCACTAGTGATATCGCTAGAACAATGAACCAAAATATAATCTCCGACATATGCGCCATAGTATACAAGAATTCATCATACTCGCCAAATCACCCTTGTCATTAGCAGAAAAAAATACCGCAATCATGCCGTCCACTGTTCGTTCACAGGCGTTCTTGCGTAAAGCATCCTATATATGGTACAGTAAGTTACCGCAGTTTTTTTAAGGTTTTACCATATTATGGCTCACACCACATCCATAGTAGTGCAAACACGATGCCGGGACGTTCACCATCTGCGTAAGGACGTTACAACTCATTGTATTCAAATTCCTATCTAATCGCCTCGATACAACGAGGCGTTTTTATTCACTATGATCAAAGAACCCCCACCAGAACAAGAGAATATGGCTGCAGTGGAAGAAATCCTCAATGAGGAACGCTCAACCAATGGACTGCTCCCTGCGCACAAACTGCTTGAGCACTTGGCACGTATTCCTTCTATTACTGGGCGTGAAAAAAAAGCAACTGCCTGGTTGGCCCAGCAACTCCGGAAAGGTGATTTTGACGACGTGTACGTAGACGAAGTAAATAACGTGATCTGTTCTAAAGGTGATGGAGAGCGTTCGATTCTCGCTGTCGGCGGTGTTGATACGTATCGTGGACACATCCCAGTACGAATCGAACATGAAAATTTATACGGTCGAGGAGTGACACAATCAAAGGGCCCACTGGTTGCAGCACTCTCTGCGCTCCACCAATTGCCGCGCGATGAACTGAAAGATAAGAACGTTACTGTCGTAGCTTGCACCAACACATTAGAGTTCGGTGACTCTGGTGCGTATCATATCTTAGATAAATTTGCTCCAGACTACTTGATCAACCTAGAACCAACACAGTGGGAGCATACCGCGCACTCCTACAAAGGTATGTTCGGCTTCTACTACTATCAAGCTCAACCAAACGCTCACTACACTGCTATTGATCAACGCACCAGCTCACAAGCATTTGAGTTCGTGAATACGGTGCTCCAGTACTTAACAGACGAGTACCCGAACCGGCTTTCACCGCATATTGATGACCGTATCGCCACACCGCAGATTGAAATACACTACTTCAACACTGAAACCGACGGTCTAACAGAGCAGACCGCTATGAAAATGGGAGTTCGGTACCCAGTAGATTTTGACATTGACACCTATCAGAAATTCATTATGGAGAAGAAACAAGACGCGACTATAGAAGTGTGGGGCGACATTCCAGCGTGTCACGTACCAGAAGACACTGAGCTCTCCAAGCTATTTCACTCTGTAATCTCACAAGAAGGTGGGAAACCACTATCCAAGAAGATGACGACCACTTCTATCTTTTCCACGTATGCTCGGTCCTGGCCAGACATCCCGATGATCTCATACGGCCCTGGAAATCACGAACTCGATAGGACGCCGGATGAACACATACATCTCGATGATGTCAGTCGCTCAGTTGGCATATTGAAAGAAGTGTTCAAGCATCTCTAGCCAATAGCCGCAATACACAGTACAATAGCTCTACAATGAATAGATCACTTCAAGACATTAAAGGATTTTTAGTTGACCTCGACGGTACCACATACCTCGGCGACACCGCACTCCCCGGTGCTGTGGATTTTTTTTCACACCTCACAGATCAGTCTATCCCGTATCTCTTTTTTTCGAATAATCCAACAAAGAGCGTAAATGAATATACCCAACGCATCGCTGCGCTTGATATCCCAGTGCAGGAAAAACAGATTATCACTTCTACGCTCGCGACCATTCACTACTGCCAACAACAGGGATTCACCACAGTATATGCCATTGGTACGGAGTTCTTTATTCATGAACTAGAACAGGTAGGGATCACGATCTCAGATACACGTCCGCAAGCAGTGATCATTAGCTTTGATACAACGGTTACATATGAAAAGATTCAGACCGTTTCTCGGCTGTTGTTAGAACATCCAGATATTCCGTATCTCGCTACTAATCCAGACATCGTATGCCCCACAGAAGACGGGCCTATCCCGGATTGCGGAGCATTTATCGCACTATTCAAAGCTGTCACCAACCGTGAGCCGCTTATCATGGGCAAACCCGAGAAAGGTATGGTAGACCTAGCGCAACACCACTTGCAGCTTCCGTTGCATGAAATTGCCGTGATTGGAGACCGCGTGTATACGGACATGGAGATGGGACATACCCATGGATTACTCACAGTCCTCGTACTCTCTGGAGAGACAAATAAAGAAGAGATAGACGCACTACACCCTCAGCCGCATTTTGTTTTTGAAAATCTGCTAGAGATTCTTGATCATATAAAGTAATTCTACTGTTATTTCAAAAAACGCTGTTTTCTGCTATACTGATCAAGGTTAAATAGTAAATAAATTACCATATGCCAAAACCAAAAACGTTCTTCGAAACCATCTCTCCTAAGGCGTCATTTCTTCTCGGGGTTGTTACAGCAGTAGCACTTTTCTCTTTAGTTGGTTTGATTAGCTTGTCTTCAGTTCTGATCTCTAACTCAGATGAAACAGTTGCGACCAATACTAATACATCAAATAGTAATAGCGCTGCAAATACCAACGCTGCAGCAGATACTGGAATACTCACTTCTATAAGTCCGGATTCGATTCGATACACCAAAGGTAGTGGTGACTATACATTTATTGAATACACAGACCTTGAATGTCCATTCTGTAAGACGTTCCATGAGACGTTAAACGCTATCGCTCCAGAGTATGACGGTAAAGTCGCATTTACTCTCAAGCATTTCCCGCTAAACATTCACTCAAAAGCAAAGCGTGAAGCTGGTGCGGCAGAGTGTGCGGGAAAGCAAGGAAAGTTCTTTGAGTATATCGACAAAGTCTTTGAAGTCACTCCTTCAAATAACAAACTCGAAGACAGCCAGCTCTTCACTATCGCTGATGAACTCGGGTTAGATGCAACTGCATTTGAGAATTGTATAGAGAATAAAGAGTATGAGGATGCGGTGACAGCTGATGCGCAAGAAGCCATGGGTACTGGCGGATCTGGTACTCCACACTCAGTGCTGATCGACAGTTCTGGTACTATCATTACACGTTTCAAAGGAGCGCTCCCAGAGAGTCAAATGAGAGATGCATTTGCTGAACTCATTCCTGAATAATGTCAGATATTCTTAATATTAATAAACCAGTGGGCATCACGTCTCACGATGTTGTTGACCGTGTCCGCAAGATTACTGGAGAACGGCGTGTTGGACATGCAGGCACACTAGACCCACTGGCCAGCGGGGTGTTGCTCGTGTTAGTGGGGCGTGCAGCAACAAAGCGGCAAGCAGAGTTTATGGACTTACCGAAAGAGTATGAAGTGGACATGACGTTTGGTACAGTGAGTGATACGTATGACGCTGCAGGGCCGTTACATGAATCAGCTACTGAACAAGAGCTGAGCGCTCTCACGCAAGAGGCGATTGAACAAACGCTTCCACAATTCACCGGTTCTATCCAACAACGACCGCCCGCACATTCAGCGATAAAAGTTGATGGACAGCCGCTGTACAAAAAAGCCCGAGCCGGAACCGTGCAAAACCAGGATATCCCAGCGCGCACTGTCACTATCGATGATATCTCTTTGCTAAAATTTTCTTCTGCAGATACGAGTACGCCCCCTAAAGCCCGCTTACGAGTCTCCTGCCAAAAAGGTGTCTATATTCGATCGTTAGCTCATGACATCGGGCAAGTACTCAGTGTTGGAGCGTACGTCTCAGAATTGATACGAACAAAAATAGGTCCACATACAATAGAGACAGCGTCTTCGCTTGAAGAGCTGTCAGTAAAAAACCTAAGTTGATAGGTGTAAGTAATACCTGCTTTCAATGAGCTGAGGCGATTGAGCGGCCATGGTGTTTCGCGTAGCGAAACGAGCGATTGAGCCGACGCAGCGCAGCATGGCTGGGGACCCACGAAGTGGGGGGTGGGGCATGCAAGCGATCATTGAAAGTAGTGTATTACGCCACCTATCAAAATACTATTTGAAATTATAATACCTACTTCTTCCACTCTCGTTCTGTCTCGCCGTGCGCATGATTGACTGCACGCGCGACCGTGAACAGATAGTCAGAGAGCCTATTTAAATATTGTAGTATCAGTGGCAGAATCTCTTCTTCATGAGAGAGTCGCACAACAGTCCGTTCAGCTCTGCGACAGATTGTACGCGCTAGATGCAGGGCAGCTCCAGCAGCAGATCCGGATGGAACAATGAAATGCGTCAGCTCTGGCAACTCTTTCTCCATAGCATCAATCTCCTTCTCCATGCGTTCTAATGCGCTCTCTGGGAAATCTGGTAGCTCTTTAGGAACGCTGCCAGGATCATGCTGCGTTGCTAAGTGTGACCCAAGCACAAACAGCTCCTGCTGAATCTCTTGCAACTGTTCTTGATGGACTGCAGGGTTGTGCGACAGCGCAACACCGATTGCAGCGTTCAACTCGTCTATCTGTCCGTATGCTTCAATACGAAGATGCGACTTCGTGATGCGCGCACCACCGTATAAACTGGTATCCCCAGTATCACCCTGTTTAGTGTAGATCGCCATGTACTAGATAGTTAGCATTTTACGGCCAGAAATCCCGATCTGCAACTGATCCGTTATGAGAGACAGAGAGTCCTCGGATGATGTCATCATACTGCCCATCAGAGTTCTCAATGCGTATAGTGTAGTACCCAGAGCTCATCTGAGAGATTGGCATCTCAATGGTGAGTGATGTTGAAGATTGTATATACGTATTCACTGCTTCATGAGATCCGATATACGCAGTAGCGCCGTGACGGAAATTTGTTCCGTGCACTTCAACTGAAGCAGTAGATCCTGAGAACCACTCCTTTGCTATAGCGTTTGGTGACACTGCACTCACTGCTGGAGCCGGGTCGGTGTACGGTGCATCAGAGGAGATATCAATAGATCGAATTTGGTCGTTATAAAGCTCTGCGACCAATAACTTATTCTTTAATCCTAGCAAGCCACGCGGATTATTAAATTCAGCTACATCTTTTCTACCGTTACGGAATCCCCGCTCCCCTGATCCAGAGACCAACTTAGTGACACCTGCACTACGATCTACCATACGGATACGATGGCTTCCTACCTCAGAGAAGTAGAGGTTTCCATCTTTTCCGCGAGTAATCCACTCTGGGTACGATAGAATCGCTGTATCGAGCTTCGCATCCAGATATCCATTTGACCCAGTTCCGACATACGTGGTTACTTTATTGTTGCTCAGATTAATCTTACGAATGGCGTGGTTGTCACGGTCAGCAACGTACAGCACTCGTCCGGTTTTACTGCGCGTGATACCGATCGGTGCATTGAATTGCGCGTCAGTTCCTGTTGCGTCTACATACCCTGCAGTACCGTTTCCAGCAATGGTCGTAACTTTTCCTTTATTCTTACCTTTGACCACCACTTTTCTAATTCGATTATTACCTGAATCAGCAACATATAAGTACTTACCATTCTTTGACAGTACTGATCCAGTTGGACGGTTGAAATATGCGCATCCACTGACGTTCTTATCTTTTTCATTCGGACACGCACTACCATTTCCAAAGCCGTTGTTCTCATCAGCTCGCAAGTTATCTTCCCCTGCTCCAGTCAAGTATGAAACAGATTTGGTCTTTATCACTACTTCACGAATACGGTTATTATTTCGATCTACCGCATAGAGTTTCTTTCCGTTCTTAGAAAGCGCTATGGATGTGACGTCAGAGAATCGCGCTTCATTGCCGACATAGGACTTGTTGTCATTCTTGTTGTAGTTATCTACTACAGAACCAGCGACTAGGTATGAATTCTTGAGCTTGCCTCTTCGAATCTTTCGAATACGATTATTCTCAGAAAAGAAAATGTATTTCTTGTTCTTTGAAAGCACTAAGAACTTCGGATTTCCAATCAAGACTGGTTTCTTCTTTTTTACATTGAATCGATTCTTGCCTGCGTACAGTCCATTCTCATTTGGATCGTCTAAATTATACCACTGAATAATACCGATCCCAGTCGCTGCAACGTAGAGCTTTCCATCATACGTGGTGAGTCCGCGAGGAAAGTTAATTGACGCCATGTTATCATCTGACGCAAAGGTCTCCACTGTACAACCAGTTAAGTCTACTTTTCGCACCATGTCAGTAAATCCATCTCCATCACTTACAAATAGCGTGTCATCATCATAGACATGTACACCCCACACTTGATTAAACTTGGCTTCAGAACAACTACCGTTCTTTTTTCCTTCTTTTCCAGAACCTGCAACAGTATTCACTGCTCCAGAACTCAAGTCTACGCGCTTAATCTGATACGTGCCTGCATTTGCCACGTACGCGTACTTTCCATTTGAAGTAATATCTAATTTCTTTGGATCAGATAATGAAGAAGTAATAGTGGTAACGGTCCCACCTTTTTTCGATACTTTCTTCAGCGCGTTGTTCCCGGTATCTAAGAAGTACACGGTGCTGTTATGTATTGCCACACCTTCAGGGTTGTTCAATCCTTCTACCAAGGTCTTTACTTTACCTTTACGGATCTTCTTAATCTTCCCGTTCTCTTTATCCGCAACATAGATGTTCTTGTCTTTTACCGCTACGCCTGCTGGGAGTGCAAACTCAGCCTTTCCCTTCTTTCCAATGGTATCACCGTACGACCCTGTACCAGCTACGGTCTTTACTTTACCCTTGGGTTTGATTCTACGGATTACATTGTTGTATGTATCAGCTATGACGAATCCGCCTTTTTTAGTAACCGCAATATCTTCAAAAAAATCAAAATAGGCGTTCTTTGCCTTCTTGTTATCCCCGTAATAGACACGACTGACATATGTGGTTGTGTCACCGAATGCAGCGTGTGCAAACAGCGGGAATAAAAAAACACAAAAGGAGAAAAGGATTATTTTGCGCATAGTTTTTTGTTTACTTTTTTTGCTCCTTTGTATTATAGCACTTTTTTTACAAACAAAAAACCGCCGGGGACGGGTCACGCGCGAAGCGCAGCCCGATCCCCAAACGGTTCCTCTCCTCTTGCTAGCGGCGTCCTACTGCCCGGCCGGGGTTGGACCGACCGGGGGCGACCTGCTACGGCGTGGCGCTGGGCGCCGGCGGGGGGTTCATCACGTTGCGGCAGACCGTGTAGCCCTGCGTCCCCGTGGGGCACGCGCAGGCGGCCGCGATCAGGTTCTCCCCCTCCACGAACGACACCGTCCAGTTCCGGAGGTGCCGCACCTGCCCGCTGAGCGGGACGACCGAGAGCTCGACCTGCCGCATGCCCGTGCCGGAGTAGTTGTGGTACCCCATCGGCGCGAGCTTGGCGAGCGGCATGTCGTTCTCGAAGGTCATGGCGCTGCCGTACCGGACGTGCAGCTTGGCCGGGCTGCCCTCGCACAGGAAGTAGTGCACGGGCGTGCCGGACTCGCTGAGCCGGTCCAGGTCCATGGTGGGCTCGGCCACGTCGCCGATCGTGAACTTCACCGTGAACGGCAGGTCGTCGGCGGTCTTCCAGACGACCGGGTAGAACGCGTGGTGCCAGACGATGGCGTTGAAGCCCATGCACACGATCGCGCCGATGATGCCGCCCACGATCACGCCGGCGAGCCAGTTGCGCTTGCCCATCCAGACGATGCACGCGAGCATGCCGAGCGCGATGAACAGCAGGTTCACGACGATGGCCCACCCCCGGGCGCTCTTGGACTTGGCCTCGAGCACCCCACCGCTGCTGTCGTCCACGCCGAAGCGGTCCATCAGCAGGAAGGCGTAGTCCCAGGGGTTGTCCGGCAGCGTTCCCGCGGCCTTCATCTCCTGGATCAGCTCGGCCCACTGGACGCGCCAGGTGAACCACCGGCCGTTCGGGTCCACGCCCACCTCCAGGCCCATCTTGTCGGCCTGGGTCAGGAAGATGGCGTCCTCGACGCTGTCGAGGGACGGGACGATGCACTCGTCCACCGACTGGTTGTACAGCCGGTCCATCTTGGCGCCGATCGCCACGAGGTGCGCCTTGCGCGAGAACTTGCCGTCGGCCTGCGCGTACCCCGGGGGGTTGCAGATCATGACGGCGGGCTCGCCCGTGCGGGGGGAGTAGTTCTTGCCGTACTGGGTCTTGTCGACCAGTGCGCCGCTGAAGGCCAGGAACCCGGCGAGCGGGAAGGCCAGCAGGACGCGGCGGTTGACGGTGCGGTCCAGCAGCATGCAGAACATGCCGATCGCGGTGGGGCCGACGAACATGATCGTCAGGTAGTAGCCCCACTTGTACCAGAACCCGTACTGCAGCATGGACGCGTGGTACATCCAGGACGTACCCACGAACCAGGCCACGAAGCCCAGGATCCCGGCGAGCAGCACGTACGCCACGATGTCGCGGAGGCCGGAGCGCTGGCCGCGACGGTTGGCGATCCAGGTGGCGACGAACGCGACGCTGAGCCCCAGGCCCCAGAGGACCACGGAGCTGATCGTCACGCCGGACCACGTGTGGAAGTGCTGTGCGAGCATGTAGAGGAGGAACGCGACGCCAGCCAGGCCGGCGCCGACTCCGATCAGGAGATTTCTCAGTGCGTTGTTCATAGTAGTTCTCCCGCGACGGGTGAGCTCGCCAGCCCACCCGTCGATCATGAGGTTCTTGTTCAGTTGCCCCGGTTGCCGAAGATGTCCCGGAGGATCCGGCCGGCCATGCCGATCGCGTACGCCGCGGTGGCGTCCACGCCGGCGTCGGTCATGCGTTCGGTCTCGCGCTGGTCCTGGACGTCCGAGTCCACGATGCCCACGAACTCCAGGCGGCCGGTCAGGCCGAGGTCGCGGAGCGACTCCTGGAAGTGTGTCGAGGACACGGCGTTCAGGCCGTCGTCGCCCCCGAAGTTGGCCGGCACGATCTCCGAGGAGTCCATGTGACGGGTCGCGTGCTGGCAGGCCGTGGTTGCGGCGGTCGTGAGGATCTGGTCCCAGGTCACCGACTGCTGCTCGCCGTCGTCACCGGTCACGGTACCGCGGCTGTTGAGCATCAGGCGGACGGTCGACGCGGGCAGGAACCGGTTGTCGTCGTCCAGTTCCTCCACGCCGTCGGGGCTGGCGATGATGCGGACGTCGAGCTTGCACTGCTCTCCGTTGGGGTTGATGCCCATGCGGACCTGGAAGTCCGCCTCGGAGTGGTCCACGGTGGCCACGAGCTGGTGCCCCTTGGGCACGCTCACGCCGTAGTTCCAGACGCTGAGCCCGCTCGCTCCACCCGAGTACCAGAACGAGTCGCTGCTGGCACGCGCACGCGCGGTCATGCAGTACACGTCCGTGGAGTCGGTGGACATCTCGTGCACGCCCCAGGACCCGTCCTTGAGCTCGATCCAGCGGCCGGTCGGTGGGTTGAAGCGCGACTTGCTCTTGCTCGCAGCTCGCGCCGCGCTCGTCGCGCCCTTGCCGAACCAGCCCATGGTCTTGCCGAGCAGGCCCACGACCACGGCGGCCGCGGCCAGCAGGAAGATCACCAGGAGGCCGAGCAGCACCGGGAAGAAGGCGGCCAGGATGCACAGCACCAGGAAGGTGATGCCGATCACCGGGAAGACCCAGGAGTTCTCGAGCAGGGCCATCCACGCGGGCTCGTTGTCCTCGGGGGGGTTGGGATCGTCGCCGTCACCACCACCGTCGCCGGCGGGGGTGGGCTCGGGGTCCACAGGGGGGGGCGGGTCGCCGGCCGGGGGGGTACCCCAGCTCAGCGGACGTCCAGTTCCGTTTCCGTCTCTTGTACTCATCGTTCTCTCTCCCGTAGCGTATGGGCATTCACCCATCGCCATTCACGTAGTTCTCCTCCGGTCGCCCAGAGGTCTATCGTCTTGTCAGGTTGTTGTAGGATATGGTGATCCGAATCCCCTGTGAAGGTTCATCAGAGTCACCGCTAGCTAGGTTGAAAAGGATCAGCTGTCGTGCATCGCGCACCGTACTCTTGCGAGCAAAGTGTTTCGATAGCGAGTCGAACAGCCTACTGTATTTCTTATACGAATAAGAAGCACAGTATACTGCTCCAGGGTCTGTCTCATCAACGCAGGTCAGAACTTGTCAATATTTCCGGTCATGTACATCCATGGTGTTGAAATAGACATATAATATGTGTCTAGATAACTCTCTCCCACTTTTGCAAATGACCATACATAATACATCAAAAAAGGCATTTTGTCAAGACAAAACACCTACTGTAGAACGTATATATAAAAACCCTAGTGTTCTTCAAATAATGCCCGAAAAGCCTAGGGAATACCGATGTTTATAGAATCATACGCGAAATATGTCGCTGGGACTGCACAAGCCACGAGCCTCGTTCTTTACCAACCACGCACATATCCTCGATGCGAATTCCGCATCTTTTTTTTATATACACCCCAGGTTCTATGGTCACCACATCTCCGTTCTTCAATGTTCCATACCCTTTTTTCGGGGAGAGCCACGGTGGTTGATGAATAGCTTTGCCCACACCATGCCCGAGCGAATGAAGGAAATACTGATCGAGTTTCTGTGTCGCTAAGTACGAACGTGCGATCGCATCAATGGACTTGCCAGTCCTTCCAGCACGCACTCCTCGATACGCTCGCTTCTGTGATTCAAGTACTGCGTTGTACCATGCTTGCACTCTACTATTTGGAGCGCCGAAAAACAGTGTACGCGTCATATCTGACCGCATGCCGTTATACACTCCACCCATGTCCAAGACCATACTATCCCCTTTTCGAGCTTTTCGATCTGTTGGCTTATGATGTATCTCAACAGCATTCGCACTCAACGCTACAATCGGTGGAAACGCTGCTTTCTCTGCTCTATTATCTTTGAGCATCTGCACTACCAGCCGCGCAATCTGCTTCTCGGTCATTCCAACACACAACAATCGCTTCAACTGCTGAAACGTCTTCATGGTTATCTCTGCTGACCTCTGTATATCTTTATTCATAGATTATGTATTACTCGCTACTGTCCTTCGCAGTACGAGTTCTCACTCACTCACTACATAACAGTGACGCATCATAGATGCTCGCCAATCTTTGATTGATCGTTCGTAATCCTCGTTTATCTAATATAGGCTAATAGCGTTCGTTGCGAACTGTACTGCCTCCGGACGTTCGCTCGCAATTAAATACTGGATTTGTTTACTATGAGCAATACACTGCTTTCAATGAGCTGAGGCGACAGAGCGACCCGGGGACCCACGAAGTGGGGGGTGTCGAACGAAGTGAGACGAGCGACCGAGCCGACGCAGCGCAGCGAATCACG
>CAYFNF010000007.1:27031-43086 GCA_964344485.1 uncultured Gammaproteobacteria bacterium | reverse complement strand
TCACCATCCCGGCGAGGTCCTCGTTGAACATGACCATGAGGACCGTGATCGGCAGCGCGGTGCAGATCAGCCACGCGTACATCACCGGGTCGGTGTCGAACTCGATCGGCGGCGTCGTGTAGTAGACGTTGTAGAGCTCGGAGCCCGCGAAGTACGGGCGGCACTTCCACTGCAGCGGCAGGCTCTCGAAGTAGTAGCCGTCGCTCAGGGCGCAGAGGAACAGCGCGAGCAGCGTGGACACGAACAGGCTCGTCGCACCGGTGTTGAACAGGATGTTCAGGTACATCACACCGAAGACGAACAGGAACTTGACCATGCCGAACACGGCGCTGAGGCCGAGCAGCCGGGACCAGAACACTCTCGGATTGCGCATTGGCGCACCTCCCATCTCGAGGTTTCAGGATAGCGTAATCCAATTGTATAGCCGATTTTTTCGATTTTGTCAATGCTATACACAGATGGTGCATGGGTGTTATGCCATTTAAAAAAAATATGATATAATTCTTCATTGGAATCACTAAGTGGACTGTCATGGCCAAGAAAAAACGTGCCAAAAAGAAGAAAACCAACGGATCTCCAGTTATCCTCTCAGGAATAGCGCACAAACCGTTTGCCAGGAAGCTCGCACGAGAGTTGGGGTTACCACTTGGACGAGTGCGCACATACCGGTTTTCCGACCAAGAAGCACATGTGGTCATTTATGATGATTTAAAAGGAAAAGACATTTATATAGTTCAACCAACTTCCGCACCAGTGAATGAGACCTTGATGGAGTTGTTGTTAACCGCGCATGCAGCAAAATCAATGAAGCCAAAGCGTATCACGGCAGTAATGCCGTTTTTTGGGTATCGCCGACAAGAGAAGCAGACCCGTCCCGGAGAAGCGCTTAGTTTCGAGCTAGTAGCTAAAATGTTGAAGGCTGCAGGAGTCTCTCGTGTCTTAGTAATTGACCTTCACAAGCACCGTAGTGCAAAATACTTCAAACAAGCTGGAATTGTCTGCAAGGAGCTGCGCGCATTCGAAGTGATCGTGGATTACTTTAAGAAGAAGCGTCAACTAGAGAATTTTGTAGTGCTCGCGCCAGACAAAGGAAGTATTCCAGAGTCCGAGCGATACGCTAAAGCATTGAATGTCCCACTCGTGCGTGTGTATAAGCGCAGGAACCGTCGTGATGAGATCACGGTTACTCGTGTTGAAGGATGCGTGGAAGGCAAGAATGTGTTGATTATTGATGATGAAGTAAACACTGCAGGCACGCTCTGCGGAGTAGTGGATATTATTAAAGAGCGGAAAGCCAAGAATATCTACGTTGCATGTACGCACGCGGTGTTATCAGGGCCAGCCAAAGATCGGTTACAGAAAGCACGCATTAGACAGGTGGTAGTCACGGACACTGTCTGGATCCCTCCAAAGAAACGAATTAAAAAGATCAAAATACTCTCAGTCGTTCCATTATTTGCTGAGCAGCTAGAAAAATGGATGAAAAGATAAGTCTTCCAACGCACGAGCAGATTCTCGAGTTTTGGAGTACCTACCGTACGCCGCAACATATTCAAGACCATATGAAGCAGGTGAATCGTGTGGCAGTGCATATCGCTGAGCAGTTGAAACAGGCTGGTGAACGTGTTATAATAGAGGTAGTTGATCGTGCAGCCCTGCTGCATGACACTATCCGTGTCACAGACTGGAAAAACCTTTCGTTCGACTACTTTACCTCGCCTCCTTCGGAAGAGGATATTGCGATATGGGAGGAGCAGCGTGCAACGTATCCGCAAGAGATTCCGCATGCACAGGTGAATTACGAGATATATAAAGACCAGTTTCCCGAGATCGCTCGCGTGATTCTACATCATGACATTATCAGTACTCCAGAGCTTCAGACGTGGGAGGAGAAAGTCGTGAACTACGCTGATAGGCGCGTGATGCACACCACCATTGTGACTGTACAGCAACGACTAGAGGATGGATTTGCGCGATATAAGAAGATGCACGGATCATCAATTAAAAAGGATCCAAAGTTAATACAAGCGATATACGATTTAGAAAATGAGATCTATTCAGTCATTGGCGGAAATCCTGAGAAGCTTTCAGAGAGCTTGAAACACTATGAACAAAACAACCAATCACAAAAAGAAGAAAACCAAGCAGACGAAAGCACGTAAGCGAATACGACTGTCTAAAAGTGTGGGTGCAGTGGTGTTGAATTCCCGGAACCATGTGTTGTTGGTATTTCAACGAAAGAATCGATATTGGGAGTTTCCGAAAGGTAAGGTAGAGCCGAATGAGACCGAGTTAGCGACATTGCAGCGTGAGTTGTTCGAAGAGACTGGAATCAAGAAGTATCGAGTGATTTCTGGTTTTCGAAAGAGCATGTACTATACATTTCGTCATGACGGAGAGCCGATTAAGCGAAAGGTAGTGTACTACTTAGTGAAAACAACTAATCGTATACGGATATCTGATGAACATACAGAGTACATGTGGCTGCCGTTACCAAAAGCAAAAGAAAAACTGCGTCATAAGAATCATAAGAAGATGATTGAATCCGTGTTAGAGGAATTATATGGATAATGCATATCTATGGAAATTGCAGCCCAAGGCGCCACAAGAGGTAGTGGATCGTTTTGCTGAATTGTCATCGGTTGTTGTGCAGCTGCTGCATAATCGTGGTATGACCACTCAAGAAGAGGTCGATCGGTTTTTGCTTCCGGACTACGGACAGGATCAACACGATCCGTATGCGTTCCGTGATATGAAAAAAACTGTGGAGCGTATTAAGAGCGCTGTCGAAAAGAATCAAAATATTATCATCCACGGTGACTACGATGCAGATGGAGTTTGCGGTACTGCAGTGTTATATTTAACTCTGAAAGCTATCGGAGCGAACGTAGATGTGTACTTACCGCACCGAGATACTGAAGGGTATGGATTGAATATGAATACCGTGCAGTCTCTTCATGATATCGGGACGCAGTTGATTATAACGGTTGATTGCGGCATCTCGAACAAAGATGAAGTGGCAAAAGCAGTGGAGCTGGGCATGGACGTCATTGTCACTGACCATCACTCGGAACCAGTGGAGGTCCCGGATGCTGCGTATACGATCATTAATCCGAAAGTAGAAGGCGAGACCTATCCGTTTAAAGAGCTCGCTGGTGTTGGCGTGTCATTTAAGCTCTGCCAAGCGCTGGTACAGGAGTTTGATCTGGGTGAAGGGTTTGAAAAGTGGTTATTAGATTTAGTTGCATTAAGCACAATTACGGACTTTGTGCCGTTAGTAGGCGAGAATCGCGTATTAGTGAAGTATGGGTTAGTGGTGATGCAAAAGAATCGTCGGCCAGGCATGCGTGAACTGCTTTCTGTGTTAGATATTGACCCAAGTTCAATTGATACTGAGACGATTGGGTTCAAAATCGGCCCGAATATTAACGCTGCGGGTCGAGTAAAGCATGCAAATATTGCATTTGAGCTACTCGTAGAAGAAGATGATGTAAAGTCGCGGGAGTTTGCTGAGCAGATTCGTGCGACGAATCAAAAACGGCAAACACTCTCTGATAAGATGTCAAAACAAGCGGTGGAGCAAGCAGAGCTACAAAAAGACCTCCCTGTGATATTCGTACAGTCGGATGATTGGCCAGTCGGGTTAATCGGTTTAGTTGCAGGAAAGATCTCTGCAAAGTATAATCATCCAACATTTGTGATTACCACTATGGGAGATGAAATTATGATGTCCGGTCGTTCAATTGAGCACTTTGATCTGATTGCAGCGCTGCAATCCATGGACGAGCTCTTTACCAAGTATGGAGGGCATCCCATGGCGAGTGGATGTACTGCAAAAGATGAGAAAGCGCTTGAAGAGTTTAAAGAAAGAATGACCGCGAGCGCTACTGAGCAGCTAAAAGGAAAGGATCTGACAAAAATACTATCCATTGAATCTGAACTCGCATTACCAGACGTGGACTGGCAGTTAATTGAAGCCATAGACCAGTTCGCTCCGTTTGGAGAGAGCAATGCAGAGCCGATTTTCTCTTCAGAGCGAGTGACAGTCGAGACGTTTTCCGCAGTTGGTAAGACCAAAGATCACCTGCGATTAACTGTGAGTAAAAATGGTGTTCAGAGAAAGTGCATCGGCTTTGGTTTAGGGAGCTGGGTGCAGAAACTTACGTTTGGAGATATCATTGATGTTGCGTACGCTGTCTCTGTGAATGAGTGGAACGGTAACCGAGAGATTCAATTAGAATTAAAAGATATTACACTATAGTATGAAGGTAACTATTTTTTCCGACGGTGGTGCACGCGGCAATCCTGGGCCAGCAGGAATCGGCGCAGTGCTAACAGACGAAAGTGAGCAGACCGTAGCAGAGGTCTCAGAGTATATCGGTGAGACTACGAACAATCAGGCAGAGTATCGAGCGTTACTTGCTGGGTTAGAGAAGGCAAAAGAGCTAGGCGCAACAGATGTGAGCTGCTTCTTGGATAGCGAGCTGGTGGTGAATCAGCTCAATCGAAAGTATAAAGTAAAAGATAAAGACCTTGCACCGTTATTTGTACAGATACATAACCTGACGATTCAGATCGGGTCAGTCACATTTCAGCACGTACCGCGCGAAAAGAACACACATGCAGATGCATTGGTGAACAAGGCGATTGACGCGCAGGTATAATTAACAATCCTACTATGCCTGAACCAGGCGAGGGCAGAAAAGTCCAACCACAAAGCGCAGTTACATCTATATTTGATGATGACAGACGTCAGTTGCTTATCCAGCATCGTCTTGATGACAAGGGAAGAAAACAGCGGGTCCAAGCACAGCGTGAACTGCAGCAATTTCTTGATGCGCGAGCTGGCGCAGCAACACCAGTCGCACAAGCGATTGTTCGAGCAATAGAACTGCATCATGCAGCAACGAGTGCGTTTCATAACAGAAGGAGTACACGTCGTCGGTTGCGAGATGATAAAACGAGCCTTCGTTTATATCAACGAAATCCTCAATGGGTCCATGATGTTGATGGATTAGCAGAGCGGATAGAAGGACTGCAAGCAGAGTTCGAACAAATAGATGCGGAGTACGAGAGGTTGTCACAAGCCAGAGATCAACAGATCGCTGCTGTTGTTGAACTCGCACGAACAGCAGAAGAGTTTTATGAAATTCTTGCTGTTGTTGAGCGCGCCTATCCAGAGTTCCAATTACCGCAGAGGCTGAGTGAGATGCAAACAGCATATCAAACTGAACAGGCCGAAACAGCGTTCACTCAAGCACTTCAAGAAGCAGGTATCGAAGTTGATGCTCCGGTACGTGCTCTTGCGGGGCGTCTTGAAGGTTTTTCCGGTGTAGTAACAGGAATTGATCCTGAAAGACAGGCAGTGCGAGTGGTTTTTACTATTTTTGGCCGGCAAACCCAAGAGCAGGAGTATCCAGTAGACCAGCTGGAGAGAAAAACTGTTCAAGAAGAAGAGAGTCAATAATTGGAGTTATATGCACATCGTCAACAAGCAGCGAAATCGTCACCCTCAGAGGCCAGTATTGCATCACGTATTGTTCATGATTTTTTGTCTTGGCCTGATAGTTCCGTTTGCAACAGAAGCTAAAAGCAACTGGTCGTTATCTGATGTGCAGTTTTGGGCGTACCAGATACAGAAACTCAATACCACTGGAGCGGTTAAGAAGATCGTGAACTCGCAATTTGACATGGTAGTGGTCGAGCCTACACGCACAGACAAGGAGACGTCGAATTTTAACACTAAGCGAATGGTGCGTCGTATAAAGAATTCAGACGGAAGTGTAGACGGGGTGCGGAAGCGGGTGGTTGCGTACGTGGATATTGGAGAAGCAGAGGATTGGCGGTGGTACTGGGAGGACGACTGGGTCGCTCCGACTGAAGATCAGTACGGAGATCCAGATTTTCTTATCACCCCAGATCCGGATGGATGGTCCGGGAACTATCCGGTAGCGTATTGGAGAGACGAGTGGAAGGATATCATGATCTACGGAAAAGAGAGTATGTTGAACAAAGTGTTGAATGATACATTTGACGGTATCTATATGGATTGGATAGAAGCGTATGATGACCCTGACGTACAAGTTGCAGCTGAGCAAGACGGAGTTGATGCTCAAGAGGAGATGATTGCGTTTATTCGCGAGATTAAGAAGTATGCAAGGAAGAGAGATTCAGATTTCTTACTGATAGCACAGAACGGTGCTGAGATTGTGCAAGGACATCCGGAGTATTTGAAAGTCATTGACGGTATCGCGCAAGAGAATATTTCATATCGTGGTAAAGCTGATGTGCCATGGAGATCGCCCAAGTCTGGAAACATTAAAAATAAATGGAAGAAATGGGATCGTATGGCGTTAAAGCCGTACAAGAACGCAGGACTGCCAGTATTTACTGTTGACTACGCAACAAAGAAGAAGAAAATCCGTAAAGCGTACCAGTATGCACTTCGCCATGAGTATATTCCGTTTGTATCACGCACACCGTTGAGTCGTCTTCCGAAAAATCGACCGCCTGGCTATCCAGTAGCGCAGTAATGTTATGCATCTGTTGAAGAGAGATCAAGCCGCAAATCAGCGGTTATTTACTTGACTTTTTTAAAGAAATATCTTAGTATAAGTCCGCTCAGATAGAAATGACTGATCCAGTTATTCATTCTTTCGTGGGCTGAAATTTGATAATGAAATACTCCGGATAGTCGCCTCAACACTCTTTTAGGAGGATGTTGAGGAGGAAAGTCCGACCACTTGTTTGAAGTTCGCTTCATTCATGGGCAGTTGCTAACCGCAACCCGAACATAAAGCAGCGATAAGCGGTCTTATAAGGCGTTTATACTGTACTAAATCGAGGGAAAGTGCCACAGAGACTATACTCGTCGGGCCTCAGTGCCAGACCAAAGGTGAAAAGTGAACGGGTGTATGACTGTGTGTTGATACATACAGCCATGCTACCTTTCTTCCCAGCTGGTGACAGTTGGTGATGGTAAACCCTGCCTAGTGCAACCCAGTTTTGCGTGGGGCACGAGTTCTTTGGCGACAAAGGACCTAGATAGATGACTATCCTAGACAAAAGTCGGCTTACAGGAGTGTTTTGTTTTCTACAGCTCACGAAAGAATGCGTAATAGATCATTTCGTTTATGTAACCGCAGCGTAACGCGGTTGACTGTCGTATGAAAAAAGCAGAATTGATTTTTGGAGCAGTGCTCCTCCCAATTGATTACCTGATGTTGGTGGCTGCAGGATTCACAGCCTATTTTTTACGTTTCAATACCCCGGTCACTCAGCTACAACCGGTATTATATGAAATCCCGTTCAACACCTACGCTGCGATTGTGCTTGGCACCGCGCTGGTCTGGATAGGGATTTTTTCAATTACTGGCTTGTATCGCATTAGTGCAACTCGTCGGTTGATTGAAGAGGCACGTAAAGTCTTTCTCGCGTGTTCAACAGGTGTGTTGGTGATTATCATTCTGTTCTTTCTTGATCGAGATCTGTTTTCATCTCGATTTATTATTTTGGCAGCGTACGGGTTGTCGTTGTTGTACGTTGCGATCGCTCGAATGATTGTCTTGTACATTGAGCGGTATCTGTTCCGAAAAGGTATTGGTGTGCATCATGTGGTGCTGATCGGTGAGAACCGTGCAACCAAGATGATTTCGAATGAGATTGCAAATAAGAAAGGGCTGGGGCTGCAGATAGCGCTACAGTTTGATTCGTTTTCTCATGAAGCAAAAGAGAAGATGCTGGAGTTCATGAAAAGCGGAACAGTGGACGAGTTAATCCAGACTGATCCGAATATCTCAAAAGAGCAGAGCGAAAAGATTTACGATTTTTGTGACGAGCATCACATTGTCTATAAGTACGCTGCAGCATTGTTAGATACGCAGTCGTCAAATATTTCGATTCAACCTATTGCAGGCGTTCCGATTGTAGAGATTCAACAGACACGGTTAGATGGGTGGGGACGTATTGCAAAACGCATCTTTGATATTATCGGCTCATTGTTCTTTTTGATATTCGCGCTACCGATAATCGCTATTGCAGCGTTAGCAACACTGATTGACTCAGGACGACCGATCTTCTTCACACGCCGCGATGATGACGCGTTAGTCAAACGAGTGGGACAGCACGGAAAAGAGTTCTTCTACTTTAAGTTGCGCTCCATGAAGCCCGGAACTGACTCCTTACGGTATGATGAGCGACTGCAAGAGCAGAATACACGCAAAGATTCTCCGTTAGTAAAGATAAAGAACGATCCGCGCATTACTCGAGTCGGTAAATGGATTCGACGGTTCTCTATCGATGAATTGCCCGAGCTCTTTCTGGTCTTGAAAGGGGATATGAGTTTAGTCGGTCCGCGACCACATCTACCAGAAGAAGTGGCTAAGTACAAGAAACACCACAAACGTGTGTTGACCATCAAACCGGGCATGACTGGATTAGCGCAGATCTCTGGTAGATCAGACCTTGTATTTGATGATGAAGTCAAGCTGGATATTTTCTATATTGAAAACTGGGCACTATGGTTAGATATTGTTATTCTGATCAAAACCCCGTTTGTCTTAATTCGTAAACGAAAAGCGTTGTAACTATGAAGATTGCATTAGTACATGATCATCTAGCTCAAGATGGTGGCGCAGAGAACGTGCTGCGAGTGTTTTGTGAGCTGTGGCCTGACGCTCCGGTCTATGTGATTGTGCATAATCCAAAGAATGCACATCCATTCTTTCGCGAGAAAGATGTTCGCACATCATTTATTCAACGCATCCCATTTGGAGTGAAGAAGTACCAGTGGTTCTTTCCGTTGATGCCATCAGCTATTGAGAATTTTGATTTTTCCGAGTACGACGTAGTACTGTCGACCTCTTCATCATTTGCTAAAGGAATTGTCACGCGTCCAGAGACATTACACATCTCATACTGCCATACACCAACGCGTTTCTTGTGGAGTGATACGCATTCGTATGTTGAAGAGCTGGGAGTGAATCCTATTTTAAAAAAGTTTCTACCAGTGTTCTTATCACATGTGCGCATGTGGGATCGTATTGCAGCAGAACGCGCGAGTTTCTTTATTGCAAATTCCAAAGAAGTGAAGAAACGTATCAAAAAGTACTACCATCGCGAAAGTGATGTAATCTATCCTCCGGTGGATGTCTCTGATTTTCAGGTTGCTGCAAAAGAAGATATCAAGGAGTACTTTCTCGCGGGCGGGCGATTGGTGCCGTATAAGCGGTTCGATCTGTTGGTGGAAGCGTTCAGTCAGATGGGGATTCCGTTGAAGATCTTTGGAAACGGTCCAGCGTTGCCAGCGCTTAAACAGATCGCGGGCAAGAACGTGGAGTTTCTCGGTCGAGTTCCTGATGACGAGTTGAAGAAGTTGTACGCTGAATGTAGCGCATTCATGAATCCACAAGAAGAGGACTTTGGAATTACTATGATTGAAGCCATGGCGTCTGGAAGGCCGGTAATTGCATATAATAGAGGTGGTGCAAAAGAGATCGTGCGTCACGGTGAGACTGGTTTACTGGTGGATTATCAGACCTGGGAGGACTTTGCAGACACAGTTATTGGCTTTGATCCACACGCATTTAACCCACAGACAATTCGTGAACACGCCTTGACCTTTAACGTTGCACAGTTTAAAAAGAGTATACACTCTTTTGTAGAAGCCAAGTGGGAGGAGTTTTCACAAACACAATCAACTACTATTAATTAAATCCCATGGAATTACGTACACACGCTCATATCTTACGAAACGCACGCTGGTTTATCATCCTCATGACCATTGTGGTGGGAGTTGCTGCAATGATCTTTACTATTGTTCGACCAGTACCGTATAAAGCCGTTGCTTCATTTGAGGTGAATTTTATTAACCGACCTGCAGCAGAAGCGTTACAGTACGGAGCGTACTATGACTTAAAAGCAGCAGAGATCTATACTCAGCACTTGATGAGCTTGTTTTTGACACCAGCGGTAGTTGCAGAGGTGTATGAAACTGCTGGCATGGGGTATGAAATTGACTCTATTGCACAGTTCACACACCGATTCCAGACCAAGCAGTACTCCGCGCAGCACTTTGCCGTGATTTTTAAGGACTACAATAAAGGGACGGCTGAGAATCTAGCAAAAGCCATAGGCACTGTTGTAGAGAAGCATACGAAGACATCCGGGAGTATCAATGACCAAGAGGTCTTTTCCGTTACTGCGTTCACTCCGGTTGTTGCTGAAGCAGAGCTAGAGATCTGGTTAGTCACTATCGTTGGAGCGCTTGCGGGATGTATTGTGAGTGTGTTGTTAGTATACTTACGCGAATATTTTTCATCATAGAGCACCATGCGCATTGGTGTTGATTGCAGAAGTTTACAAGAAGCTCAGCCGAGCGGTGTTTCGTTTTATACACAACAGCTATTACGCGCCGTATTAGCGCTCCCACAAGCGCAGCAGCATTCTTTTGTGCTGTTTTTTAATGGGCATTCATTTGGCCGGGATACTGCACAGCTAGAGCGGATTAAGAAGCGGTTAGGTGTCCAGGGAGTTACCGATGAACGAATTATGTGGCGCATCAAGCGTATTCCGAACAAAGTACTGACGAGTACTGAGATTCTCGCTTCCTCTCCATCTGAGCGGTGGATGTTTGGGGATGTGGACGTGGTCTTTATACCGAACATGCAGTTCTACCCGATCTTTCGTTCACGTATTCCGTATGTGTTAACAGTTCATGACCTGTCGTTTATCCGATACCCAGAGTGTTTGGATATAAAAGGGAAGTGGCGACATCGTCTGTTATTTCCACGCTCGTTCATTCGTCGAGCGAAATCTGTGATTTCGGTTTCCCAGCACACGAAAGAAGATATTGTGCAGCTGTATGGTGTGGACGCTTCTCGGATACATGCAATATATCCAGGAGTGAGCGCTCCGGATACAGATCAAGATCAGCTCGATACAGAAGCGCTGTCGCGCTTACCTGAGAAGTTTATTACCACATTGTCTGCAATTGAACCGCGGAAGAATATTGAGACATTGCTACAAGCATTTCAGCGCGTACAACAGAAGCATCCAGATGTGCATTTGGTTATTACCGGAGGTGCGGCATGGAAGTCGGGCGCTATTATGGAGCAGATGCGTTCAATGGAGTCCGTACACACCATAGGGTACGTTTCGAACGCCACAAAACACGAGATTCTGAAGCGAGCAGCTGTCTTTGTCTATCCATCGTTGTATGAAGGGTTTGGTTTTCCACCGTTAGAAGCACAGCAAGCTGGAACGCCAGTGGTGGTTGGCGCACATTCCTCATTACCAGAGGTGCTTGGTGAGAGCGCGCTATACGCTGATATCGTTGATGTGCAGTCTGTCGCAAATGCTATTCAGCATCTTCTGACAGACCAAGTGCTTGCAGAGCAGTACATCCAAGCTGGAAAAGAGAATGTTCAGCGGTTTCAGTGGGAACACGCTGCTGAGCGCACGCTTGAGGCCATAGAAAAGAGTGTATAACAGTGATATAGTATAGATATGAGCGCAGCAACAACTCCGAAGCAAGATCTTATTGAAAAAGCAGGGGGTCTTATTGTGCGCGATAGTGACTCCGGAGAGAAAGAGATATATGTAGTGCATCGTGGCCGACATAATGATTGGTCCGTACCCAAGGGGCATATTGATTCTGGAGAAACACCAGTTCAAGCAGCAATCCGTGAAGTTGGGGAAGAGACTGGATTTCACTGTAGTATTCAACAGCAGCTACCCCCGTATTTCTACCAGACTCCAGAGGGACAACAGGTAGTGGTACATTTTTTTTTGATGCAGGTGATGGACCAGGGGTTAGAGACAGACAAAGAAGTAGACAAGGCTGAGTGGGTTCCTGTATCGCATATTCACGAAAAGATAACTTACCCTTCTTTGCAAGAGTATATTCGTTCAGCGGTAGAGGAATAAAGCCGTTGCTAGTGCAGTGGTAGAGGAACAAAGCGCTTGACATGCGCATTTTTTATATTTATTGTATATAATTGTGCGAGACAAGGGAGGAAGTTCGATGACCGATCCTGCACACACCGACGACCACACCCTGGACGTCGAGCTCACCGCAGAAGTCCTGTTCCCGGACGAACCCACCACGCCCCCGTTCGTGCTGGTGGTGATCAGTGACACCCAGTTCGTGCGCGTCTACTCGCGCGCTCAGCTCCGGCTGATGCTGGACCGTCACGGTCACCTGATGACCGACGAACACCGGGCCGAGTGCTGGGAGCGTGTGGACACGTGCGGCCTGCCCGCGACATCCGGGCACACCAAGGTCGAGGTGAACGGCTGCGGATGGACGTTCGCTGCGCGTCATGCGGCATTCCAGGTCACCCAGCTCGAGGGCGGGGACAGACAGGAAGCCGGCGCGATGTGACAGATGGGCGTTTTTTATTTCTTGTTGGTGTTGTGTGCTGTCGCTTTAATAATTCAATAAATAATGGTATAATCGCTTTGTACTATTTATTTCACGTTGCTTCATGATCGTGTGGGAAACAATTCGTTTTGTTATCGTAGACCTGGTGTTAAATATCATCTATTTTCCGGTGTGGTGGTATACCATTGGTTTGATGAAAGTCGTTCGTCTGGTGGTGCGAGAAGCACGGTCATTAGCACAGACGTTTAATCTTAAAATTCTCTTTCAGTCGCTGTTGATCCCCATGTTTGGGCAGTACGACCTTGCGGGCCGTATTATCTCTTTCTTTGTGCGTATTGTGTATACTTCAGGACTATTTGTGATCTCTATCGTGTATACAGTGCTTCTTTGTTGCATGTTGTTGATTTGGTTGACTCTACCGTTATTTATCGTGTACAACGCGTTATTCCATTTTGGTATTGATTATCTCAACCTCTATGGCTGATGAACTCGCACAATCCAAGATGAGATTTATTGACTGTGAGAGTTGTCGTGGTTTTGGGTATGAGGTGACTGCAGCAAAGAAACACATTCACTGTCATGCGTGTAAGGATAATCCAAGTATGTACGCGGTGTTTGGTAAAGAGTTGCTGTATTGGGGCTTGCGTATTTCTGCCGAGGGGATTCATCAGCGGTGGGCGAGGAAGCAGTTTCATTTATTGTTCAATATTCTCTTGTTGCTCATCGGGGCTGCAGGAGCAGCAGCACTTGCGTTTGCTGGGTTTAAGTACTTAACAGAAGAAGGCGGAGTGACCTATTTCTTTACTGAGCAGCAGCACTTGCTTGGGTATTTTTGGATCTCGCTAGCAGTGGACCTGTTCTTATGGTATCGATTGGATCGAGAGCGTGCGTCTAAGCGAGATATTGATTACTCAGAAGAGAAAGAGCAGAAAGAGTGGCGCATGCCGACCAACCCAACGTATGAGAAGTTTCGCAAGATGCCTGGCGGAGTGAAAGATGATATCTCTGCGTACTATACGGCGGACTGTATTAAAGTAGTTGAAGATTCCTACGCTGTTGCGCGTAAGTTAAAGCACCATGTGATAACACCGTTACATATGTTAGTGGCGCTGCTAGAGTCAAAATCCGTATCAATTATTCTTGCGCGGCTTGGACTGACCAAGAAGCAGCTGTACAAGAAGATCGGGAAAGCCATGAAACTGGAAGGTCTGGAGGAAGGAAGTGGTATTGACTTGGGGCTAGAAGCAAACCGCATGCTGTTCTTCGCGTATGAGACGGCGTTGAAAGACAGGAGAAAAAATGTAGATGTCACAGAATTATTTGCAGCGATTATTACGCATGACCCATGGGTGAGTGAGGTGTTCTATGATTTGGAGGTTGATGACCAGACCAGTAAGAACGTTATTGAATGGATCCATATTCAAAAGAAACTACGTGAACGGTTTACTCAATGGAGAAAAAAGGCTAGCAAGAAACCGAAGGGAGTCATGGATCGGGCTATGACCGCACAACCGTCACCGTTATTGGAGTCCATGTCTTCGGACTATACGACTACTGCAAGTCGCGGTGGATTCTTTCCAATGATCGGCCGGCAGTCAGAGATGGAGCAGATGTTGCGTATTCTCCCAGAGCGCACTGGTAACGTGATGTTGGTTGGACCTCCAGGTGCTGGTAAGTCAACGCTGTTAGAAGGCTTGGCGGAGTTAATGGCGTCTGAAGAAGTGCCACCTGAGCTGCAGGACAAGCGATTCATTGTGTTAGACCCGGGTGCATTGATTGCGGACGCAAAAGGTGTCGGTACTGTCGA
Source organism: uncultured Gammaproteobacteria bacterium (assembly GCA_964344485.1). GTDB lineage: Bacteria > Patescibacteriota > Patescibacteriia > UBA9570 > XYC2-FULL-38-9 > CAYFNF01. Next base: position 28,897 of record CAYFNF010000007.1, on the reverse strand, counting down.
AGGACGCATGCAGAAGATTATTTTGGAGATGCGTCGTGCTGGAAATATCATTCTGGGCATTGAAGATGTGCATCATTTGTTGAATATGCGTTCTGGTTCTGGGTCAGAGGATGTCTCTGGCATGCTCATGAACGCGATGTCTCAAGGGTTTATTAAAGTTGTCGCAACTACGACCACTGATGAGTATCAGGAGTATATAGAGAATCGCGGACCGTTCTTGCGCAGATTCCAGAATGTACAGGTGAATGAACTGTCGCGGGATGACGCTATTTTAGTTCTAGAAGCGCGTATGGGGTCTGTGGAGTATAAACATCATGTCTTCTTCTCATATCGCGCAATTGAAGCTGCAGTGGATCTTTCGATGCAGTACATACAAGATCGATATCTTCCAGCAAAAGCCCTAGACATTGCACAAGAAGCAGCAGCGTTTGTTGAGCAGTCCAAAGGTGAGGGCTCAGCTGTGACTAAAGAAGACATTGCACAGATTATCTCTGAGAAGACCAATGTACAGGTCACAGCGATCACTGCTGATGAACGAGATAAGTTATTGAACTTAGAAGAGATCATGCACCAGCGTATGGTAGGCCAGGACGAGGCTGTGAATGCAGTAGCTTCCGCACTGCGTCGTGCACGAGAAGGGCTGCGTGATGAGAATCGGCCGATTGCTAATTTCCTGTTTCTCGGACCTACTGGTGTAGGTAAGACCGAGATGGCAAAGACCATTGCTGAGGTTTACTTTGGCAACGAAGAGAACATGATTCGGTTTGATATGTCAGAGTATCAGAGTGTTGGTTCGTTGCGGAAGTTGATCGGTGGAAAAGGGGAGAAAGGGCAATTAACTGAAGCGATTCGACAGAAGCCGTTTGCTCTAGTGTTATTAGACGAGCTTGAGAAAGCGCACCCAGATGTGTTGAATGTGTTTTTACAGGTCATGGATGACGGGCGTGTGACTGATGGGATGGGCAAGACCTTTGATATGAGTAACGCTATGATTATTGCTACGTCTAATGCTGGTACACAGCAAGTGCAAAATGCGTTTGCAGCTGGGCTGTCTCAAGCGCAAATTAAAGACTTCATGATGGATGAGGTACTGCCGAAGCTGTTCCGACCAGAGTTTATAAATCGTTTTGATAATGTGGTGGTATTTAAGCCGCTCTCACTTGAAGATGTACTCCAGATTGCAGAACGCATGATCATGAAGATCGCGCAGCGTCTACAAGAAGAGAAGGGTATTACCATGGAGGTAGAGTATGAAGCGTTAGTCGAGCTTGCACGTGCTGGGTATGACCCACTGTACGGCGCACGTCCGTTACGTCGGGTAGTACAGGACACGGTTGATGATGCGCTCGCTAAGTTGTTGCTCGCAGAACAGATACGCCGAAGAGATGTGATTATATTGAAGCCCGGAGGCAGGATGGCGATTAAACAAGCCGTGCGATTATAGTTTTTTCGTTTAAACCGTGGATCAGGATTCTGCGGTTTTTATATTGAACAACAGATCTGTACTTAGGATTACTCCCAAAAAATGGTGTAATAGCATTGAATTTTCTATTTAGGTTCTTTCTTGAGCTTGCGGGAAGCGCGATATTAGTTGAAATAGCCTTATTTTACTTGACTTTTTCATTTTTTCTGTGTTTAATTGGGGCAGTCCAAAGTGAAAACCTTGGATAGATCTTTCCAGTGGCCGAAGGCCGCATGATCGACTATTCAGGCTAACAGCTGATATCGTACCTGCAGCTGCAGGTTCCCAAGGAGGCCAACAATGGCAACGTTCCTTCACCCGGAAGATGAAGGTCGTGAGCTGGCACTCGAAGACGTGTTCCTCGTCCCGCGGTTCTGGGAAGGGGGTTCGCGTCGAGAGGTCTC
>CAYFNF010000007.1:9099-27021 GCA_964344485.1 uncultured Gammaproteobacteria bacterium | reverse complement strand
CGCTCGCGCCCGACGACTTCACGGGCAGCTCCCAACCCCTCGTGGTGGCGAACATGAATGCCGTGACGGGGCGCCGCATGGCCGAGACCATGGCCCGCTTCGGCGGCATCGGCATCCTCTCCCAGGACATGTCCGAAGCGTCCCTCGCGCGCACCATCGCCCACATCAAGCAGGCCCATCCCTGGTGCTGCACCGCGCTCACCGTCCCGCGAAGCGAGCAGGTTCGCACGGTTCGCGACATCATCTTCAAGCGCAGCCACGGCATGGTCGTGGTCATCGATGATGACGGCAAGCCCATCGGGGTCATCTCGCACTCGGACATCGAGGGCAAGGACCCGTACGTGCGCACCGGCGCTGTCATGAGCAACAACCTCACGCTGCTCGACCTCGGGATGACCGACAGCGAGGCGTTCATGGCACTTCGCAGGGCGCACATCGAAGCGGCCCCGGTCGTGGACACCGATGGAGTCCTCGTCGGCGTCGTCAGCCGGAACGACCTCGCCGCCAAGGCGCTCATCTCGCCGTCACTCGACGCGCAGGGTCGACTCCAGGTCGCTGTGGCGATCGGGGTCAACGGTGATCCGGCGCAACGGGCGGAGTTCGCCATCGATCTGGGCGCTGACGCGCTCCTGGTCGACACCGCACACGGTGCCCAGCAGAAGATGCTCGACGCGATCAAGGCGGTTCGGGGCGCCATCGGAACGGATGTCCCGATCATCGCTGGTACGGTCTGCACTGGCGCTCACACCGAACTCCTGCTGAAGGCAGGCGCCGACATCGTCAAGGTCAACGTCGGGCCGGGCGCCATGTGCACCACCCGGATCAAGACCGGCGTGGGCCGGCCGAGCTTCACCTCGGTTCTCGAGTGTGCCGCTGCTGCGCGCGAGCGTGGCAAGCACGTCTGGGCCGACGGTGCAGTCCGCGAGCCGCGCGATGCCGCGCTCTACCTCGCCGCGGGTGCGTCCCGCGTGATGTGTGGTACGATGTTCGCGGGTACTTACGAGTCCCCCGGAGAGGTCAAGCGCGACGAGCAGGGATCCCTGTTCAAGGAGAACTTCGGCATGGCCTCGGGTCGTGCCGTGCAGAACCGCAACGAGGGTGTCGATCACTACGAGGCGGCCATCCGCGGCCTCTTCCGTGAGGGCATCTCCCAATCGCGCATCTACCTGCGCAAGGGTCGTGCCTCCGTGGCACAGATCGTGGCGGAGTTCTCCGCGGGCCTGATGAGCACGTGCACCTACAGCGGCGCGAGGACCCTGGACGCGCTTCATGCGAATGCCATCATCGGCGTGCAGACGCAGAGCGGCTACGGCGAAGGTACGCCGCACGGGCGGATCCGCAAGTAGCGCGCACCCCTGATGGAGGACTCGGGTGCTTTTTTTATTTCATCAGATATGGTATGGTGTGTAATGAAATAACGACACCACTTCTGTGAGTTTTATATATAAAAAAGGAATATTCATACTCAGCGGGGTATTACTCGGTTGTTGTTTTTTCATAACAGCATCTCCAGTATACGCTGTATTTGACCGTTCGTATTCAGGTTGTTTCGAGCGATCTGGAAATGACAACACCTCTGCCACTGTCTGGATGAAAGCACCAATCTGCACCATTCAAGTACAAAACACCGATTCTGCAGAGGATTCATTTGAATTTACAGTCCAGAACCTTAATCCGTACTTGTATGAAGTCACAGACAGCTCAGCAGAACAGATTTCACTATCAACCACAGAGACATCCCTCACGTTCTCTGTATTACTACAAGCATCTGAAAGTACTACACTCACGATCACTCCGTGGGATTACGACGCAAGCACAGCAGACTTCTGGTTTGCAGCAATTGCTGATCCACAAACGCAGTCAGGTGGAGACACACCAAACCCGATCTTTGTAGAGATCATGGATCAACTTGAGGTATTGAACTTACCGTTTACTGTCATTGCCGGTGATTTAATTAAAGGCAGTACCTCTGATGAAGAAGCACATGAAGCAGAGTACGAATTAGTGGATGAAGTATTTCAAGACTTCTCAGGCACTACACTCCCAGTCCCAGGCGATCACGATGCCCGCCAAGACATGGATACCTACTACTCAGCGTTGTACGGAGATCGAGATTACGATTTCACATACGGGAATACACATTTTATTGCAATCAATACCATAGAAAAAAGTTTATATAGTGAAGGAGAGCTCACAGATGAACAATACACCTGGCTAGAACAAACACTGACCAACTCCACGAGCACACATATCGTGGTCTATATGCATCATCCGATCGTGCCGCCAGACTGGGCGAGCTCTCAGGGCATTGATCAAGATGAGCGTTTGCAACTCGGTACACTATTTGCTGAACACGAGGTCGAATTAATCGTGACTGGTGATGCACATGGGTACGACTACTCATATATAGATGAAACTGATATTACAGGACTCTCCGGTGGTTTCTATCAATTAGTAGCAGGCGGAGCTGGTGGTTCCATGTATAACTACGATGGAGATCATTTTTTTGTTCTGTTGCATGTGACAGAACAAGGAATCGAGCATACGCGCGTAGACTATTCAACGTTCGATCTCTCTGTTGATTACAATGAAGAGAATGACGGTTCTGAATCATCAGTATCGCTATCACTGATCAATAATAGCTCTGTGGATATACCAGTGACACGAGCCATCATCAACACCGTAGCGTCTGACTACTATTATGCGGTCACAGAAACCGGGGAGTATCTCGAAATACAGAGTGCATCAGTTGGGGAGATTCAGCGTTCGTATATAGAATTAGCGTTGACTACTGGCGAGACTCAGTCGATTACTGTTCGGCCACAGACCGCGGTGTTAACGGGTGTGGAGAACACAGTTCATATCAACGGTTATCTATCATTTGATGAGCTTCCGACCGCAGCGAATCTCGAGACCGAACTCACAGTAGCTTCAGCGAAAACCGCATCTACAATTGAAATTGATGAGTGGGATACGGGCAAAGACTCGCGTCAGTGGTCCGTCCATACAGGCAAGAGCAAAGCGTTAACGTATAACGTATCTGGTTTAGATCCAAGACGATCGTATCATATCTATCAGAAGAACAATATAATTGATGCACAACTCGCAAGCAGCATCGGAGAGATTGAGTTTACACACAAGAATAAGAAGCGAGACCGAACGTATTCAGTGGTACCGACCACTGAGGTCGTCCCTGAAGATATCGGAGCGCTACCCGCGTCTGATGGAGGTGCGCACTTTCAGTACTTCAATAATAAAGGAACCGCACTCACCTCATTTTTTGCGTATGACTCAGACTTGAAGCACGGTTTTCATTCTCAGTGGCTGGATATTGATGGTGATAACGAACAGGAATTGGCGGTTGTGCCAACAAGCGGAGTAAATGGAAACGTCAAAGTCTTTGAGACAGACGGAACACAGATAGGCAATGTCTTCCCGTTCGGCAAATCGTATAAAAAAGGCGTCTCACTAGCGGTTGGAGATATTGATGGCAATGGTGCCCAAGAGTTAATTACTGCTCCGCAAGGGAATAAACGTGCAGTCGTAAAGATCTATCACTATAAAAACGGTGACGTGAAAAAGAAAGATTCATTTCGCGCGTATACGCCGGACTACACTAGCGGGGTCAATGTCACAACCGGAGACCTGAATAATGATGGAGACGATGAGATCATTATTGGAGCGCGCGAACAAAAAGCAAAGCTCAAAGTCTATCGGTGGCTCAGTAAAAAAGGCGAGGCTCGGTATTGGTTTGGAGCTAAACCGTTTCAAGACCATGATGATGCGGCTAATGGGCTGTCACTCGCAACTGGAGATGTAGATTTTGATGGAGACGATGATATCATCGTAGGTTCTTGGGCCGGTGGAGGAACGTTACAAGTACTGTCGTATCAGCCGGGCAAGAAACGATTGCGAACAACAGTAGAGCATCATGCGTTTTCGCGTTTCTACACCGGCGGGGTGTATATTATTGCTGGGAATATTAATGCAAACAACAAACACGAGATCATTGTAGCGCAACGCGGAGACAGTACTACCAGCAGCAAGGTTCGAGTTTTTTCTATGAAAAAAAGTGGAAAGAAATTAAGGCGACTGTTTAATAAAACACCATTCACATCCAGCTATTCTGATGGTATTATAGTAGCGTTAACAAACATTGATAGTGACCAGAAACAAGAGCTTATTATGGCGCGGGAACAGGGCAGCGGAGCAGTAAAGATCTATGAGCCGCGAAACGGAAAATTAAAGAATGTAGGCTCATTTTCAGCGTATGACAACGGATTTTCTGGCGGGGTATATTTAACACAATAACTATGACAAAGAAACGTTTACTTTATTTCATTGCCGGGTTTATCACTCTGGATTTAATTATTACTGGGATTGCATATGAATTTTACTACCGAGATGATGCGTCTGAGGAGGAGGTCGCTGTAACTCAACAACAAGAGCAGGTAGATGAACCAGAGCAGTCATCTCAATCCGAGTTTGTTTCCATGCATCTTGGACAGACACGATCGATCTCATCACTCGGTTTGACTGTGACACTAGAAACAATGGAAGTGCTTCCATGCAGCTCTCAACCTGCAGAGAAAAGCGCAGGAGAGGGCATTGTTGACAGTAACTGCCACATGCGACACGCAAACGTGGTATTGTTAATAGGCGCGCCACCAACCGATGTGCCTGAAGACCCGACTGCACTGCAAGCACCTGAACGATTAACATTTTCTTCTGTACCAGGAATGCAGCGGACACAGACGCACTCTTTTCAAATAATTGATTCAGATGAAGAGATACTACGCCTAATTATTCGTGAATTATAATTATGAAACCAGAACGCTGGGAAGAGATAAAGCGGGGCATCACCTCGCAATATGAGATAGAGCATGAAGGTGAAGAAAAGCTTGACCCACCTCCGGGAACTGCTGAAGTATTAGAGTTTGATGGTCCGATGGGATATATGCGCGTAGAGTATGTAACAAAGCCAAAAACTGTTGGTCGAAAAGTGCATGGATCACGACGTATTGGATCAGAGTCATACGAAGAGAAGCTCTACTCAGAAGATGAAACCGTCAGCTACTTACAGATCTTTACTTGGGACGAAGATACAGAAGAGTGGAATGAAGTAGAGCAGGAGTTATTTTCTTAAACGTATGATATTTGCACACGGCCCATTGGGGTTTCTTTGTTCGTGGATCGCTAAACCGCTACAAAAGAAGTTCTCTTTTTCAAAGAAGACTATGTACGTGCTCTGGGGCGTTGGAATCCTCGGCGGGATCTTTCCAGACGCTGATCTCTTTTACTACTATATCGTTGATGCAACCGCATCGCACCGTGCACTGTTTACACACACACCTATTACCTATGTTCTGCTTCTACTTGTCGGTGGTCTCATCACTTGGCTGCTAAAGAAGTATGCGTGGTTCGCTGCGGTGCTTGTATTCTCAGTTGGTGCGCTGTCACATGTTCTTTTTGATATGATCGTTTCGCAAGTTCGCGTTTTTTCCCCGTTGTCAGAGTCGTACTTTGGCGTGGTGGGATTGGGAATTGAGTTGGTGAATGCAAACCTACTGTTCATCAACTTTTTAATTGAAGGGATCATCTGCTTCTTCTTCTTTTATGTATTAATTCGCGTATTCAGCAAGAAGGCTTCAACACGCATCATCGCCACTGCTCTTTTAATTACGGTGTTCACAGCAGGTGTGGCAGCCATTACTTATGGGAATAACCACGTCTATCATGCACCGTACAATAATAGATACGCTGATAACGACAGTGACGGAGTAGTTAACTATCAAGATGATGATATTGATGGGGACGGCGTGATAAATAGCATTGACACAGATAGTGACGGAGATGGGAAATTAAACGCGCAAGAGGTCATTGAACACTCTGAACGTTTTTTCGGTGTGTGGTACGACGTCACCAACGGTCGGTTAATACAGATTCCATCTCGATTAGGGTTTGTTTCTAACGATGACATTATAAAGTTGCTGTATGACGGAATCGGTGTGCCGATTACTATAGAAATGAGCACAGACTACGAACAGAATCCACAAGGATACGAATCACCTCCAGCGGACGCAAGTTTTGGTAGGAATAAAAAGAACATCTATTCATGGCTAGATCATACCGATCGGCTAGAAGCAGGGGATGAGCTTGCAGCAGGCCGAAATAATCTTGGTGACATTCTGTTCTTTTCTAGTGGACACGCAGGAATTGTGACCGGAGTGGATCAGAACGGTCAGATATTGATTCTTGATGTACATAAAGATCGCTCGGTGCAGGAGCGATATCTTAATGAGATTATATCATTTGAAGGAGAGGTAGTTGCGCGTGGAAAGATGATCGATCCGAGCGCGGTGCTGCAGCAGTAACCTCTACTGAAAAAGAACGTAGAATAGAATAGTTAATAACACACCGAGCACACCACCAGCGATTGCTTCACCTTCAGTATGGCCCAGGCGCTCCTCTAGTTTTTTGGGAAGTTTTTCACGATCTTCTTTCGGGAGTGTATTAATAATGCGGTTCAGTACTCGTCCATGGAAGCCGAGCTGCCAACGAATGCCAACTGCATCTCGGATAAAGACTGCCGCCAGAATACCTGCCATAATAAACAACGGAGAAGAGAACCCCTGAGTAAAGCCGATAATTAGAGTTAACGAGACAAACAGTGCGGTATGAGATGACGGCATCCCACCGTAATTGTTCAGATGTCTCCATTTAAAACCACCCTCTTTTCGGGATTCTAATACAACTTTGATAACTTGTGATATAATCATGACGGCAAGTGGTATAATCAGTACTTGCCATGTATGTAAGAATTCAGTCATATGGAAAGTATTATAGCGATAATTTTTGGAATCGTCCAAGGCATCACTGAATTTGTACCAGTGTCATCGTCTGGGCACTTAGTGTTGCTGCATGAATTCTTACCCAGTTTACAGCTATCTGATGAACTAGCATTTGATGTCGCACTGCATATCGGAACACTGATCGCGCTTATTGCAGTGTTCTGGAAAGACTGTGTTACCTATATCAAGCGTGCATTCGTTACTCCACAAAATACTTCGGAGAAAGATGAGCGTCGATTAGCTTGGCTGATTGTACTCGCAATTATTCCAGCAGGAGTTGTTGGACTGTTTTTAGAAGATATTATTGAACTTTATCTTCGCTCTACGGTGGTGGTGATTATCATGTTGATCCTGGTCTCAATTGTATTTATTCTCGTAGAGAAGTTCGGCAAGAATCTGTTCACGCATTCGTTGTCGTCACTGCGTTGGACACAAGCACTGTTTATTGGATGCATGCAGATCCTTGCGTTGATTCCAGGAACCTCTCGCTCTGGTATTACTATTGTTGCGGGCATGATGACACGATTAAAACGCGATCAAGCAGCACGGTTTTCGTTCTTGATTTCCATCCCGTTGATACTCGGCGCTGGCTTGAAAAAGGGCGTTGATTTAATTACAATAGGGATACAACCAACCGAAATTCCAATTCTGTTACTCGGGATGGTATCAGCTGCAATAGTGGGGTATCTAGCGATCCACTTTTTATTATCGTTTCTTTCTCGCAAGACGTTGTACTCATTTGCAGTGTATCGGTTAGTGCTTGCAGGACTTGTGATATTAATTACTTTTCTAACATAAGAGATATGAAGATTGTTATTCGCGCTGGAGGGGTCGGAACACGCCTCTGGCCAGTCAGTCGTCAGTCACAACCAAAACAGTTTTATGCATTGACGAGCAAACAGACCATGTTGCAAGAGTCAATTGAGCGCGTACTGCCGATTACTGAACTATCAGATATCTACATTTCAACTAATGCTGCTTCTGCTGAGCTCGTGAAAGAGCAGCACCCTGATTTTCCAGTAGAGAATATTATCATAGAACCTGCACGAAAAGATACTGCTGCCGCGATCGGGTTAGAGTCTGTGATTATCCGAAAAAATGACCCTGATGCTGTGGTAGCGAGTTTAGGGTCAGATCACAGTGTCAGCCGTGCAAAAGAGTTTCAACGTATGTTACAGATGGCTGAAGAGATGGTCAATCGTCATCCAGACCATATTGTTCCTTTAGGAGTCAAACCAGAGCAGCCAGACGTGGGATACGGATACATTGAGTGCGGGGAAGTGATCGATACAATTCAAGGGAAGAATCTGTGGAAAGTCGAACAGTTTAAAGAGAAGCCGTCTGCTGAAGTGGCACAAGAGTTCCTTGATGCGGGGAATTACTTATGGAATGCAAATATGTTTGTGTGGAAGGTCTCTACTATACTCGCGCTGTATGAACAGCACCTACCAGAGATGTATGCACAACTGACTGAGATCGAGGCAGCGGTTGGTACAGACAAGCAACAAGAGGTGATTGAGCGTATCTACCCTGAGCTGGAGAAGATCGCTGTGGACTATGCTATTATTGAAAAAACAGAGAAGATCGCTGCGATGTCAGCGGATATCGGCTGGAGTGACATCGGAGATTGGGCGCGGCTGAAAGATGAGCTCTCAGAGTCTGAAAAGGACGTGGTAGTAGTTGGCGCAGATCATGTTGGTATAAAGACAGAGAATAGCTTGCTCTATACTTCCACGCCAGAGAAAGTGATAGCAACAATTGGCGTAGAGAACATCGTAGTGATTGACACTGACGATGCGCTGTTAATCTGTAATAAGGATCAGTCCCATGAGGTTAAGGATATGGTGCAGAAGCTAAAAGATCGAAATAAAAAGCACGTGTTGTAGTATGGGTCAGGAACAAGAGCCAATACAACCGTGGAGCACGTTGCAGTCAAAGAACGTGCTACAGAATAAATGGATTACTGTCCGGCAGGATTCGTGCAAATTACCAGATGAGTCTGTTATCGATGACTATTTTGTTGTGGAGCGCGCTGATATCGCTGGTGTGGTCGCTCTCACACCAGAGCAAGAGGTGATATGTAACGTACAGTATAAACATGGAATCCAGGAGATCGTTCGCGAGATTCCGGCTGGCATTATTGAGCCAGGCGAAACACCGGAACAAGGAGCAATACGCGAACTAGAGGAAGAGACCGGGTATACCACTGATGCGTTAGTTCATCTAAAAACCGTTATTGTCTCACCCACATCTCAAAATAATCGATATCATATTTACTTGGCAACAGATGCGCGTCCGTGTGATCGAAAGCTAGATACACCGCGCGAAACTATCCATAATGAGTTAATTCCTCTGCAACAAGTGAAGCAGATGATAGAAACAGGGGAGTTTCCAGTAATGTGGTCGGTTGCATCACTATATTTTGCATTCGAATGGCTAGAAAAGAACAAGTAGTAAATTTCATTAACACTCCACGCCGCAAGGTAACTGCAGTTGTACTTCTTGTAATTGCATGCGTTTGTATTTGGTTCATCTATAGCATCAATAAGCCGTGGATTGCATCTCCCTCTAATGAAGAGAAGCGAGTAGTTATTCCTCCAGGAAACGGACTACGTTTTATCGCTGCGACACTGGAAAAGTCAGAAGTGATGAACAACTCTCTTGCATTTATGACATATGTAGTGATAACCGGCAGCAGAGATGAGCTGCAAGCAGGAGTATATAAGATTCCAGAGAATTCATCTGTAGTCGAGATAACGCGACAATTAAAGAGCGGTGTTGGGAGCGGGGAAGAGGTCTTTATCACATTCCCTGAAGGATGGACAAGCGATCAAGTGCAAACAGCGTTGGTTCAAGATGATATTAATGTTTCTGATTTTGAGAATGCGCTAAAGAATAATGCACTAGTGGAAGAAGATTCATTCTTATTAGACGGCAAGCCAGATAACACTACATGGGAAGGGTTCTTATATCCAGATTCCTATTATATCTATACCGGACGTTCGAGCGAGGATGTGATAGAAAAGATGTTAGCGAACATGGAAGAGAAGATCACTCCTGAAATTCAAACGCAAGTGAAGCAGTCTGGGTATTCATTATATGAAGTCGTGACACTTGCGAGCATTGTAGAGAAGGAGTTGCGCACGTCAGAAGAGAGAAAGATCGGTGCTGGTATCTTCTTGCAGCGTTTAGAGGACGGGTATCCATTACAATCAGATGCTACAGTGAATTACGTGACTAAGAAGAAAACCACGCAGCCCACGTATGAAGACTTGGAAGTAGAGTCAGAGTATAATACGTATAAGTATAAGGGATTGCCTCCTGGACCGATCTGTAATCCTAGTTTGAATTCGATTACCGCTGTACTCAATCCGACCGAGACAGAGTACTACTACTTTTTAACCACGCCCGAGGGGACAGCGAAATTTTCTAACACCTATCAAGAGCATCTTCAGAAGAAATCACAGTATTATCCATGAGAAGGAAAAATATGCTACAATGGGCACATAATAATTACAAATCGCTATGAATAAGATTGTTTTATCTCTCGGAGGGTCGCTGATAGTACCAGAGGAGATCCAGGTAGATTTCCTGAGACAGTTTCAGGAGTTAATCCTCTCTAAGACCGATGAGTATTCGTTTATTATCTATGCAGGCGGGGGTTCTATTGCGCGCAAGTATATGGAAGGCGCCAAGAAGATCGAAGAGGTCACGCATGATCAGATGGATTGGTTAGGAATCTATGCGTCACGGCTGAATGCACAGCTGCTTCGTGTGATTTTTGATAAAGCTGCTGAGGAAGAGGTTATTGAAGACCCGACTGAAGCTATTACCATGAACAAACCGATTATGATTGGTGCTGGATGGAAGCCTGGCTGGTCCACGGATTACGATGCAGTACAAGTCGCAGTGACCAACGGGATATCACAAGTAGTGAATCTTTCAAACATTCAGTATGTATACGATAAGGATCCGAAAGTGCACAACGACGCAGAGCCGATCACAGAGATTTCGTGGAAAGATTTTAGAAAGATTGTCGGAGATACATGGACGCCAGGGCTTAACATGCCGTTTGACCCTATTGCAGCACAGCTCGCTGAAGAGAACGGGATTGAAGTGGTTATCGCAGATGGAACAGACTTGGATAACTTACAGTCGATCTTAGAAGGTAAGGATTTTACTGGAACGACCATTAAATAATTGGCTAATATTAGCTTCATTTGACAGAATGCACCAGACAGTGTATTCTATGGATCGGACAATTTACTTGTACCAGAGACCGTAGGATTCTGCAGAATGCAGAGTAATCCCTGCGCAGGTAGAACAACCCAAGCCTACAGCTTGCGGTCGGATATCTGCGCATAACGCAGATTTTTAAATATCACTTATGGCGAAAAGCAAAGAACAAAAAGAGCAAGAACTCAGCGCATTAACTGAGAAGTACGACAAGAGTAAGAGTGTAGTATTCACTAAATACCTTGGTTTAACTGTTGCTGAGATTCAGGACCTGCGAAGACAACTTCGAGAAGAAAATAGTGAAATGGTTGTAGTAAAAAAGACATTGATTTCACTGTTATTGGAAAAAGCAGGCTTAGGTAAAGAGCACGTTGACTCCATGGATGGTGGAGCAGCAGTAGTGTTTGGGTATGAAGATGAAGTTGCTCCAGCGCGAGTACTCGCAACATTCGGTAAAGACCACGAAGCAATTGGTTTTCACGGTGGGATTTTAGAAGGGAGCTATATGGACGTTGAAGGTGTCACTGCACTATCCACACTACCAAGCAAAGCAGAGCTACATGCGAAGCTGGTTGGATCCATTCACAGCCCAGTGTCTGGAATCGTGAATGTTCTCGCTGGATCTGTGAGAGGATTGGTGCAAGTGCTACATCAAGTGAAGGAACAAAAAGAATAAATAATTAATTAATACGAATATATACGTATGGCAGAAGAAGAAAAAAAGACCGAAGAAGCTGCTACAGAGGAAGTAGCAGAGAAAAAAGAGGTAGAAGTACCTGAGAAGTTTAAAGCGCTCGTTGAGCAAATTGAACAGATGAGTGTACTCGACCTTTCAGAACTTGTCTCTATTTTAGAAGACAAATTCGGCGTATCAGCAGCAGCGCCAATGATGGTTGCTGGAGCAGCTCCTGCAGGCGGAGACGGTGAAGCTGGAGGTGAAGAAGAGAAGTCTTCATATGACGTTGAGCTCACTGCAGCTGGTGACAATAAGATCGGCGCAATTAAAGCGGTCCGAGAAGTTACTCAGCTAGGACTGAAGGAAGCAAAAGACTTAGTCGAGGGTGCTCCTGCAATGGTTGCAGAAGGAGTCAAGAAAGAAGAAGCAGAAGAGATGAAGACCAAGCTGGAAGAAGCTGGTGCACAGGTTACTCTGAAGTAATATCGCCAATAGAAAAACCGCTCAGATCGAGCGGTTTTTGGTTATCTATTGCAATTCTATTTCGTAGACTTTTGCATTATTCAGTACGTATACTTTTCCGTTTGCTTCATCTACGACCATGTCAGTGAGTTGTGTAAATGAGGTTGAGGTATACTGTGCGTGGAAGGAGCCGTCTTTCCCGAATACTACGACGCGCTGCTGCATAGGGTCAAGTACATAGAGATTTGCTGTATCTTCATCTGTATATAGAGTGGATGCTGAACTAAGCGCTGGATCAATAGCTGATAGTGAGAAGTTGTTATCAACCGCTCCACTCGCCATCTTCAAGACTTCGCCGTTGTTTTTAAGTACATAGATATCTCCATCAATAGCTAGTGAAACTGCTGCATCGAGTTCCACGTCGCCTGACACCCATTCCTCTGCTTGTCCGAAATCATTTCCAGACTTGCGATGACGATAGATCTGGTTATTTGCTGTATCTAATGTATAGAGACGTACTCCAAAGACAAAGAGGTCAGCAAAGTTGTGGTTTCCATCGTAATGAAGGTTTAGTGGTGTCATGCTCTCAGCAATCGGGTTGAACAGCGCAAAGGATTGATCAGAGAATAGAGCTGCTCCGGTCCCTGGTGATGCTTTTACTGCTTGCCGAATTGTTTTATCAGCACTTGAGTCACTAATAGTCACTGTTGTTCCTTGGTTCTCTAAGTTTCCACGATAGACTGATTGGTTGTTCTTATCGAATCCGTACATGCTCGCGCCGAGTAAGATAATGTGTGAAATATCAATTGCTGGGTTGATCGAGCTGTAATCCAGCACCGGAGATGGGTTTTCCAGAGTTACAATGTTATTTACCTGTTGTAATTGTGCTGACAGGATGCTCTGCAACTCTTCACCTCGATCTGCATATGCATCTGATTCTGAAGGTACTGACTCGAGCATGGTGCGTGCTTCAATAAATAGTGTTCGTGCTTTTTCACCGTCATATAACGCAGCTGCTTTTCCTTCATTAATTTTCAGATCAATATCACTCATGGTCTCTGCGTACTGCTGCTCTTGTTCTTTTGTAATATTATCTTCCCCGCGCTTCACCACGAGCTGTGCAAAAATTAGCAGAATTATAATCGCGATAATAAAGAATGCCTTCTGCGTGAGTGAGAGAACCTGAAATCTCTTTACCACACCTGCGATGCCTGAGCTTGCTGCTCCTCGAACAGATCCAGTTCGTTGAGAACGACGCGTGTAGGAACCAGTTTTTCGTGCAAGTTTCTTTGTTCGTGATGTTTTGATATTACGAACGAGTTTCTGTGTACCTCCAGATCCAGCAGCAGCTGCCTTTTTTACCACATGGAAACCAGTGTGCATAATGTTCTTTGAAGGTGATCCTGCGGGCCGTCGAGTTGGCTCAGGTATTTCTTGGACTGTGGTGCCGACTTCCTGTTGTTCTGCTACTTCCTCAGACTTCTTGCCCGTAATTTGTTGAACATATCGACCGATACTTTTCTTTACATTTGGCCATAACGATGTAGACAGCATTTCAGAAGTGTCATTCTGTTTACCCATTAAATCCGTCATAGAATCATTACGAACCGACGTATCCACAGCAGCTGGTTGATTAATTACTGGAATATCTTTTGGTTGACCCGGTGCTGGTGCGGTGAAAGACTCTGGTTTAAGTATCACCGCAGTAAAATTGGTGTTTGTGGTGTCTTCTTCTAATAGATGGTAGAACTCTTCGACCGCTTCATCTGGTTGTTTCTCCTCGAGGAGACGTCGAATCTTCTCTTTTGAGAGGTAGTCCAGAATAGTTTCTGTTGCAAAGATCATCGCACTTTTCTCTGACAGTTCACCGGCAACAATATTTGTAAATATTTTCAGTGGATTGATATCTTGCGCTTTAGTTTTTGCGCTATCAATTATGTCAACGGTTTTACCGTCATGAATCATAAACGAGATTACGCTGCCGATATTTGTAAATACAATAGACGGACCTTTTTGAACTCCAATAACAATATTGAGGTGTTCCAGCCATTCCTCACCGATTTCACTAATCAGTTCCTGTAATTTTTGATTTGTCTTCTGTAGCGCATGCTCAAACGCAGCTTCTACTTCAAATGATTCTGCTCGGTAGTACTGTGCATGAATTTCATTTGAGATCACATCCAGGATATTATCATTGATAGTGTCCTGTGAATCGATCTCCATAACCGCAAATAAGCGGCCGAGGTTTTTTTCCTCTAGTGGTGTTGGAGAGGATGACAGTAATCGAACAGTTGATCGACCATCTTCCTTTGCAATAAACAGTTCAGATATAGATATTGATGATGTTGACATGTCTATATTCATACAATATTTTTAATAACTATGCAAGCCGTGAACACCTAAGCGAGGGTATCTGTATAAAAAATTTGCACAAAAGTGGTTTTTTCTTTATACTGTTACAGCAGAATTATTCAATAGACATTCATGAATCAATATGTGATGCTAGAAAAGATTTTTGGCTCAAGAACTCGCGTGAAGCTACTACGACTCTTTCTTACGGATCCTGACAGACCGTTTTTTGTTCGGGAGATTTCGCGTGCGGTGAATGAACAGATCAATTCAGTTCGTCGGGAGCTACAAAATTTAGAGAATATTGGAATGCTCAAGAGCGAAATGAAGGATAAGAAGAAGTACTACACCATTGATACTAGCTTTTCACTGTATGACGAACTGCGCGCACTCATTCTGAAATCTCGCTTAACTCTTGAGCGCGGTTTCATTAATTCGATAAAAAATGCAGGCCCAGTACAGTACTTTGCGCTTACTGGATACTTTGTGAATGATGGTGATGCAAAAGTTGACCTGTTTATTGTTGGCAATATCAGTAAAGCTAAATTGGATAAGTTACTTGAGCAGTTCAAGAGTAGTTTCGGACATCAATTGCGATATACAGTCATGACTAGAGACGAATATAAATATCGAAAAGACATTACAGATAAATTTCTGTATGAAATCATTAATGGAAAGAAATTGGTGGTTATTAACAAGTTACAGAGCATTGAGAGCCTGTAGCACTTCCGCTCTTCGGTATGTACTACTATCAGCGGTATGTGTTGGCATACCTTTTTTTGCACACGCACAGACATGGGAAGTAGAGTCGTGGGATGCTCAATACACCATACACACTGACGGAACAGTACAGGTTGAGACAACATTTACTGCAGATATTCCAGATGATAAATCAACCATTCATGTGTTCATTCCACGGCCATATAAACAGTATCAAGGGCCAGTGCTCATCGATCAAATTCATGTTTATTCGCATGATGGATAGGAGCTATTTGAGCCGGATGTCACAATTAATACGGTTATTGATCGTGTGGACATTGGTTTACATTCGCTTTCAGAAGAGTCTACTACCTGGAGGTTTGAATATCGTATTCATCGAGGCATTCAGACACTTGCTGCTGCTGACGCTGGCGGGAGTATGGATGAGTTTCGCTGGCAAGTCATTCCCGAAGATCGACTTTTTACTGTATCTGATGTTTCCGCGAGTGTCATATTACCAGAGTCAATTGCTCAGGATCAGACTCGTGAGTATGCTTTTTTTGGGAATGATGCAGAAGAGCAGGTAGTGCAAGGTGTTTCTCGAGAAGGGAAAGCGCTGAATTATTCAACGAGAATAATTCCGCAAGGCGAACAGCTTATGTTTGTTGTTCAATGGCCAACTGGTGCTGTTCATGTAGAATCACCATGGTGGGTCAGTAAGGTGTGGTATGTATTGAAGTATCCGTATTATGCTCTACCAGTAGCAGTGCTGATCTTTCTCGTGCTGTGGTTTTTAAAGTATGGACGTGATCCAAAAGGACGGGGGAAGGTGATTCCACAGTATGAGCCGCCAAATGAATTGTCCCCGCTACATCTCGGCGCATTAATTGATGAAAAGGTTCGTGTGCGATTTATTATTGCGCTACTTATTGACCTAGCACAACGGGGATATATTCGCATTGTGGAAGAAGAACAGCATCGGCTCTTTACTCGGCAGGATTTTACGTTTGAAAAGCGTCGAGAGTTTCAAAACGATTCGAATCTCACTCGTGTGGAACATTTTTTTCTCGAATCGTTGTTTGAATTTGGTGTTCGAGGAAGACGGGCTAGTGTAAAACTTTCTACATTAAAAAACCGATTCGCTTCAAAGATCAATACGCTGCGATCATTGATTATGCAAGACTTAGTAAATGACAAATACTTCCGTGAACATCCAGGGCGAACCCGGTTTCATTTTTATGCACTCTCTGGTGTTGCTGCCGTGTTTGGACTGCCTGTGTGGATCGTCGGTGGTATTGTTTTTCAGAACATCGGTGCAGGCGCTCCTTTGTTTATTAGCGCAGTTCTCATTTTCATATTTGCACCTCTGATGCCACAAAAAACAAAGAAAGGAGCTCTGGCACATGAATGGGCTGAAGGGTTTCGACTGTACTTGCATCGAGCTGATCAGTTTAATGTGCGTCCGCTTACCCCGCGTACATTCAATCGGTACTTACCGTACGCCATGATTTTTGGTGTGGAGAAGGCATGGGCGAAGGCATTTGAACAAGTACTCACCAAGCCACCATCATGGTACAAGTCTTCGCGGTCCTTTTCATCATTTTCCGCAATGGAATTTTCTCGAGCACTTTCTTCTAGTTTTATACATGCGACATCACAAACCATGGAGAGTGTTCCTGGTACTCAGTCGACACGACTTCGAGATAGCGCTCAACTACAGAATCCCAGCATAGAGTAACGTTGCTGATTGCGAGGTTATCTTGTATACTATGTTCAATGCTATTTAATAATTAGTAAGAAACACTATGGGATATTTAATCGGTTTTATCGCGTTCATCGGTTTCGTCCTACTCATCAGTATTCGACAGGTGAATGAGTACGAACGAGGCGTGATGTTTACTATTGGTAAATATACTGGAATGAAGAATCCAGGATGGCGTATTGCTATTCCGATCTTTCAGCGACTGAAAAAAGTCGATATCCGTATTCGCACAGTAGACGTGCCAGACCAAGAGGCAATCACGCAAGATAATGTGTCCATTCGAATGAACGCTGTAATCTATTATAAAGTAATCTCTGCCGAAAAAGCGATCTTAGAAGTAGAGAACTTCTATTACGCTATCTCTCAGCTGGGTCAGACCACCATGCGTAATGTGGTTGGTGAGGCTCCGCTGGATGAAGTGTTAAGTAATAGAGATCGTATTTCAGAACAGATTCTTTCTATTGTTGATAAAGCAACGGATCCATGGGGCATTGATGTAGTTGCTGTGGAGCTCAAAGATATTGTGTTGCCAGAGAATCTGAAACGTACCATGGCAAAGCAAGCAGAAGCTGAGCGTGAAAAGCGAGCAAACATTATTAACTCCGAAGGTGAAGTTGTTGCTGCTGAAAACTTAAAGACAGCAGCAAATACTATGGCCACTGCTCCTGGAGCATTGCACTTACGTACGTTGAACTCCATCAACGACCTCTCATCTGATCAATCTAATACAGTCGTGTTTGCGGTGCCAATCGAGGCATTGAAAGCTATTACTGGCTTTACTGAGTATCTAGAGAAGAAACAACCGAAGTAATAACATGATTTGAGGAATATGGGAGTGGATTCAAATAAAGTTCACAAGCATTTGCAATCGATATCTCGTGTGAATA
>CAYFNF010000007.1:0-9089 GCA_964344485.1 uncultured Gammaproteobacteria bacterium | reverse complement strand
CGCGCTAGCTATTTGTGCGCTAGTAGCGGTCGCTGGTCTGTACGGCTGGTTACGATTTGTAGGCCTGCCGGTCAGTGAGAACGAGCAGAGTGCAACGAATGCCATTGAAACCAATACAAATTCTGTTCCGATATTGTCTGCAGAAGAATTAGCAGAGCAGTATCGCGAAGAGATAAATACTATTCTTTCTGGATACGAATTTGATGATTCAGCCGAGGCAGAGGATTTGTTGTATGAAGTACTGGAGTTGCGCGTACCAGGGGAGTTAAAGCAAATGCATCTTGATGTGGTGATTGCTTTAGACCAGGCTCAACAGGGAAATTATGACAACGCGAAGGAACGTATTTCAACTCTTCAAGAGCAATTCGCATGGTTCTTGGCTGAATAAAGCCATCGTTATTTGTGTATTGCTATCACTAACGTGCATAGTTGGATGTACGCATTCTTCAGATACGCTTGAAACACAGAGTAGTGACGAGACGAACCTCTACCCTGTAGTCGTTGACGGTCAGGAGTTTCTTTACACTAGCGACGAGTCCATCACCCTCTATCATCCAGAGCAGCAAGAGCGAGTCATTATTCCAGCAACGAAACCGTCGGATGTACGATGGTCTGCGGAGAGGGAGTCCATTTTCTGGATTGAAAAAGGCGCAGTGTCCGAGGCTACAGATTCTGAGCAGTACTACATCTATGAATTTTCCTTGCAGGATGGGGAGCAGCGAACAGTGAGCTGGTCCAAGGGTCAAATGTCAGAGCTTTCTCTGTCTTGGGGTTCAAATCAATTGGCATTTATTGAGCAAGAGGCGTTGTATGTGTTTGATTTGAAGACCGAGCAAGTACACCGAGTTGCAGAACAGGTGCAGGAGTATAGTTGGTCGCCAGAAAAATTAGCAATTGCATTGAGCACAGAACAGGAGACGCTCTATGTTTCTTTGAACAGTGATAGCTCTATTGGATCGAGCACGGTGTTGTTTGAAGAACAGCCGTTGCATGGGCTAGTATTTTTAGACAAGCGCACAGTGCTTGGTTTTTCATCTGATTCACCAACACTGTTATATAAAAGCGATCTGTTGAAGAACACGACAAGTGAATTGGTCGAATGGAAGTACTTTAAGATTAAAGAGCCAGATTCTCGTACTGTCACCACAGTTGTATCTCCGAATCAGAAATCTATTGCGGTGCATGAGTCACGTTCAGCAGATACGGGTACCGTGACGGTGTATAACATTATTGCTAGTAAACGTCAGATCTCTATCTCTCAAGCAGCATTATTAGGCTGGGAGGACAATAATACGTTATTAATTGCAAAAAAAGACAGTAATGATACTCTATACTCTACCTATACACAGGATATAAAGCAGGGGACACTGACAACTGTACTAGAGTCCGTCCCTTCACTTCCTGAACCACTATCAATACTTCCATGATTTTATTTCGACGTATTATCCCATTTGCCAGCTCAGTACTTGCCGGAGCGTTCCTCTCTGGCTTGTTGTTTAATCCATTGGAGTGGCGATGGTGGATCGCTGGATGTGCTGCGGTTGTCTGCGCAAGTATTGCGGTGTTAACTCTTGGTAAAAATGCGCACGGGAGTTTTTTACAGTTGCTGTTTCCGTTGCTGCTTCTGTGTACAGGTGGGCTCGGCGCGTTCTTCTTTATCAGTTCTATCCTATATCAGACCGTATTCTTACTTGTATTAGTTGTGTTGATCGGAGTATATATAGAAACGGTTTTTATCTATTTATATCACCCGCAGAAATACTCAGCACTTTCTATGCCGAATTTCACATTCATTATTCATGTGATTTCAGTGTTTCTGTTAGCAGCATTTGGGTTTGCTCTGCACCTAGTTCGCTTAGTTCCGGGCTGGGCGCTAGTGGTTGTTGGTATTGTGGTTGTTAGCATGGTGATGGCGCATATACTACTACTCTACAAAGTCTGGGATCGAAAGCATGTGTTTTTAGTAGTGATTCCCGCACTGCTTACTGCTGAGCTAGTATGGGCGCTGCAGTTTTGGCCAACTGCGTATTTTGTGAATGGAATCATTATCGCAATTATGCTATATTGTGTGGCAGCGTTAATACAACAGCATCTCAGAGAGGTACAAACTAAACGCACAGTGATTCAAACCGTTAGCATTAGCATTCTTGCTTTATTAATAGTAGTAAGTACCAGTCAATGGACATAAATCTATGGAACAAAAAATAGCACCAACATCACCAAAATCCGAGCATCGTAAAGGGCGCGAAGAGAAGAAACAACAGCGATCTAAACCAAATTCGCATGTAATTTTTATTGCCATTGTGTTTTCACTACTACTGGGGTCACTTTCCGGTTTTTTTGGGTTCTTTATTGCATCGAACCTTCCAGCAGATTTTCCAGTGTTTGGACAGTTTAATGTGTTGACCGTGCTAGAGGAGCGAAGCCAGAGTATATTGCTATCCACCAGGAGGCAAGAACGTTCTATCGTCTATCAATCTCCGCAGGTGATTGAGCAAGTATTTCCAGTGTACACACAAGCACCAACGTTAGAAAATGCAGATACATTTGCGGGTAATGCGGTCGCTGTTACATCTGATGGGTGGCTCGCTATGTCTTCGCTGGTCTTTCCGTTCATGGAAGACGGCTCTATCAATCCAACTGCTGTTGCTATTTTGCCTGAGGGAAAAACTGCACCTATTGAAAAGCAGACCACTGATGAATTTGCGGGAATTACGTTCTTTAAAATAGAGGCGTCCAATATTCCATTTGCAGACTTTTCAGTTGATGACACTATTTTAGTTGGCCAGTCATTATCTGTGATAGAAAAACGTGTAGGATCTTACGTAGTGTATGAACGTCGTGTTGCTGGTGAGCAGGATCAATCACAAAGCGTACGTTCTACTCAGCGGCTTGATCACTTCATGGTCCTTGATGTTGCGAAAGAATCAAATCATATTGGATCACCGGTATTCTTCAATAACGGAACACTTGCAGGCATCCTCCAAGAGAACGGAGCGATTATTCAGGGCTCGCTTCTTGCTGGAGCGTTGCAGAGCGTGATAGCGCACAACACCGTGGTTCGATCAACACAGGACGTTTCATATATTAACTGTAGTCGGTTAACTGATGATGAAAAAGAACGCTTGGAAATTACAGATAACGGGTTGTATATTACAGACGTCGTTGTTGGTGATGGGCAGGAGCAGCAACTGCAAGAAGGGGATATTATCGTCTCTGTGAATAATACATTTGTTGATGAGTTCACGGATTTAGCGGCTCTGGTTCATTCTCGGCCTGCTGCAGCAATGCTATATCTTACAGTCGAACGTGATGACGCAGAGCTATTTATCGAATACGAATTGTAGAATTGACTCTTGACAATACTATTGAACTAGTGTATCTTCGGTGGTCTGACAACACATATTATGCAACAGACTTCACATAAAAAAACATATCCGCAGTTTCTACTCCAACGCAGCTGGCTAGGTGTTGTACTTGGTTTGGTGTTTTGTGGTGTGACGATGTTGGTATTGTGGATAGTGAAACCGCATGAATACAGCTCTGAAGTGCAGATGTTGGTGGTACAGAAGTATACATTAACAGACAGTTATACTGCAGCGAAGTCTGCTGAGAAGATTAGTCAGAATTTAGCAGAGGTGATTCGAACTAGTTCATTCTTGGATCAAGTTATCGCGACACAGAAAGTGGACCTGACAGAGTTTGAAGGGTTAGACGAAGCTGATAAGCGTGAGAAGTGGACCAAGCAAGTAGAGACTGACATTATTCCAAACGCAGCCATGTTTACTATTACCGTGTATGACCAGAGCCCGACTATAGCACAAGCCATTGTTGAAGCGATCTCTGATGTGCTCGTAGAGCAAGGAGGGGAGTACCACGGTGCACCGGATACAGTGTCGTTGAAAGTGGTAAATACGGCGTTAACCAGTGATTCTGTTGTGCGACCAAAATTATTAGTAAATGGTGTAGCTGCTGGCATGATCGGAGCGATTATTGGTGTGCTAATCATGTTCTTCCGTCCTTCTACGCCGCTACCAATTCACAAATTGCACGCTGTTCCTTCTCCACCAAAGAAAAAGAAGGCACGAAAGAAGAAAGCACGAGGATCACTTGCACGAGAGTTGGAATTGGATGAGGTGCGACCAGACGCTCCTGAGAAGAAGTCATCGCCGAAGAAGAATGCTGACTATCGAGTATTACAAGCAGAGAATTTTACTGATCATCTAGAGGGTAGCCACCAAGAATCCGGTATGGATGAAGTGAATCAGGATCGAACTGTCCGCCACTTATTTGATCACTACAAAAAATAGTCTTAATATAGAACACCAGAGCAACGCGTAGAACGTTGTTTTTTTATCTAATATTCGCGGTTTTATTGAGGAGGCGTTTATAAGTGTTTCTACTCTTGACAAAACCATACTTTTTGTGCTACAGTCCTATGTCTTTTTGGTCATAAATATCGACTGGTGAACCGCGACCAAAGAGAAGCCTTTGTATAGGGAAAAATAAATATGAACTAGCGTTCGTACGAATTCATAGAGCGAAATCGTGACTATGAATTGTTATGAGTGCTTGTTCTGTGTTGTGTGAAAGCAACATGAAAGCAGAGCTAGTGCTTCGTTCTTCGAGAGAAGAGACAATAGAGAGAAAGTACGACAACCGCAGTGCCGCGAGCACTGCACCCATGTTTCAACACGTTCACGTGACTCAGCGCACCTGGCGACAGGAGTAGCTGACGGGAGGATGGAGATGAAGACGATGAGACTGATCACGGCGGCACTGATCACCGCCCTGGCCTTCGTGGCCGCGCCCGCGCTGGCGCAGGACGACCTGGCCACTGGCGGAGACGCCTACGACGAGACCACCATGGCCCGCCTCACGTTCTACACCGTGGGCCGTGTGGGCACGATCCAGGTCGGCGACAACACGTTCGCGGGCCGGGGTCCCCACGTGGTGGTGCTCGACGAGCTCGAGGACCCGGCCACGGTCGAGATCGACGGTTCGGAGTGGAGTGTCTGGCTGGTGCCGGGCGACCACCGCATCGTCGTGACCCAGATCGTGGAGGGCTACCCGCGCGCGCAGAGCGACAGCCTGGACGTCCTGATGAAGGCCGAGCCCACGCACAACGCCGAGTTCGCGACCGAGATGACGCTCAGCTACGAGGTCGAGCTCGCGGAGTGCTGGTTCAAGAAGGCCACCTCCACGGGCGTCGCCGGTGAGTGGAACTGGACCCAGATCGACGAGGAGCGCGGTGGCTGCCGCATGCTCCCGACCTGGGAACAGTACGACCAGCCCGGCGCGGTCTGGACCATCAAGTACGGCGCCGACCCCTACGGCATCGACTCCATGGACCAGTCCAAGCAGGCCCAGCAGAGCGTCGCGCGCGGCCAGCACCTGGAGACGTGGCTTGGCGGCCGCATCCAGCACGCCGACACGCGCGTGGAGCGCTCCGGCAGCCTGACCCTGCGCAAGGCCGTGGCCATGGTCACCGTGACGCGGACATCCCGGACCCGGATCCCTGCGTCTTCGCCTTCGACGAGTTCCACCCCGACGGGGACTGGGACGGCGACGGTGACCACGACAAGGACGACTGCCCCCTGGCCAACGTGTGCCCCGAGTCCTTCGACGAGGAGCACCCGGACGGGGACTGGGACGGCGACGGCGACCACGACCGCGACGACTGCGCCGAGTACTACGGCTCGCTGGCGAGCGTGGCCCAACCGCGCATGCCCATGCCCGACGTGTTCTTCACCACCTCGGTCGGTACCTGGGGAGCATCCTTGGGCGGTGGTGTCGCCCTGAACATCCCGATCAACCAGCGGATGTGGGTGCGCCCGTACGGTGACGCCGGCGGCACGACCAACCTGTCGTCCACGGACGGTGACCCCACGCCGATGCAGGGGTTCCAGAGCGGACCCATGAACCGGGTCTACGTGGGCGGCGGTGCGGACCTGCTGCAGGACGTGGCGAAGGCCAAGTGGTTCCGGATGCGCTACAGCATCATCGGAGTGCACGTACACGGGCTGCGGCTCGACGAGTACAGCGCACCAACGGCCTACATCGTGGGCCTGCGAACCGGTGTCGACGCGTACACCAAGTGGGTCTTCTGCCCGTACGCGAGCCTGCACGTCGAGGCCGGGTTCATGCGCACCAAGGTGTTCAGCGGCGAGTCCGCATGGGGCACCGAGGGACCGGGACTCGCGGCCGCGCCGTACGCCATGGTCGTGTTCTCGACCGGGGGTCGGGTACAACCCGAAGGCACGCAGCGCAAGCGCAAGAAGGCCAAGCGCAAGTAGCTGTCGGGTCCAGCCCGATGTCGCTCTCTCCGGGGGGAAGGTGGTTCGCCGCCTCCCCCCATCACCCTTTTTATATGAAATCTTTTCATGGGTTGTGGGGTTCATAGCAGTATGAATTCAACAATCCATGACAAGCTCAGGCAACTGAGTTCGCATGGTGATCCTTAACAAGCGAATAGCGATAGATATTTAGCGATTTTTAGCACGGTTACAGCTGCTCAGTGGGGATAACTAGATTGTCAGTAGTCTAGTGATCTCCCCTGAGCACTGTAGCGATACGTGCTTACGAGGACAACCACCCGAAGGAGGTTGCCATGATCTGCTCGATCATCGGTACGACCCAGAACACCCTCAGCGCCACCCGAAGGAGGCACATCATGAGACAGAGCACCCCCCTGATCGCGGTCCTCGGCCTGCTGGCCGTCGGCTGCATGACCCCGTTCGACCAGGACGACGGCGAGAGCCCCTGCCCCGACGCCAGCGCCGACGTCGACGTCTACCTGGACTGCGGCCTGGAGGCCACGGACGCGGAGTTCGGCTACATCGACACGCCGGGCGAGTACACCGCGTTCGTCGAGCTGACCAACACCTGCTCCGAGGGCGACGCCATCGTCGGCACCGGCAGCATCTCGGTCGGCAGCGACTACTACTCCATGCCCGCGGACCCGGTCAGCTTCTCGCTCACCCCGGGGAGCAACATGCTGGTGGAGATCACCCTGACCGTCGACGAGGCGGCCTGGGGCGACATCACCGGCGTGTTCGTGGCCACCACCGACGTCATCGTCCGCAACGCGGTCCTCTCCTGCTACGTCTGGAACCCCGAAGAGGACCCGGCGTGCGACGTGGACGGCGACGGCGTGCCGGCCAACTCGGACGAGTGCGGCGGCCAGGACTGCGACGACAGCGATCCGGCCATCAACCCGTACGCGGACGAGATCTGGTACGACGGCATCGACCAGAACTGCGACGAGCTGTGCGACTACGACCAGGACTTCGACGGCTACGTGCCCGACGAGTTCGACGCGGACGAGGACGGCTACGACGACGTCTGCGGCCTGCCGATCGGCGACTGCTACGACGTGTACGGCTACCACCCGGACGCCCGCGGCTTCGCGCACGGCGAGGACATCAACCCCGGCGCCGAGGAGGTCTGGGCCAACTGGATCGACGACGACTGCGGGTTCCGCGTCGAGGGCGACTGGAACTACGTCGACTTCGACTGGCAGTTCAGCATGTCCTACGCCACGCTCGACGGCGAGGACCCGCTGAGCACCGGCGTCATCGAGTTCACGATCAGCGACGAGGCCGAGCTCAACTGGGAGGGCCGCCGCTGGTTCCTCAACTCCGACCCGGACGGTGACGGCACGGTCAACCCCGAGGAGTACATCCACTGGGAGACCTTCCGCTACATGGACCCGGCCGAGTACGGCGCGTACCAGGTCGTGGTGTCGGACGACGACTACCACGAGAACATGGAGTCGTCCGAGCAGGCCGGCTTCATCGAGGTCGAGGTCGGCACGTACTACGAGGGCCACGCCTGGGAGAGCACGGGCGCCTACTCGGTGTCCGACCAGTTCGACGGCTCCGTCTGGGCCACCCAGGTCATCGAGGACCTCGAGGGCTACGCCATGGTGGTCCACACCGAGTACGAGGACTACAACATGCACGCCTACGTGGTCTACGACTACCGGGCCCTGCCGGCCGAGGGCGAGGTCGCGCCCTAGCGCTTCGCGCGCTCCAGAAGGTCGCCGCACATCTGTCGCACATCGCTGTTCGGTCCTGTCGGTCCCCCGCGGCCTTCCGGACCTTTTTTATTTGCTAAAAAAAGCCTATTTTTCACCAGTTTTTCATGATACGAGAAAATGAAATACCGATAAGAATATAGCGTTCTATCACGGCTTGACAAATTCATTTTTTTTGCATATAATTGCGCGTTCATCTTTATTCAGATTTGGATTGTTTTGGAACGTAAGTATGGGTGGAGCATATACTTAGATTCCATAACAATACGCGTTTTACCGCGTGTGCTATGGATGAACCATTACAACAAGACATCTAGAACAAGCGACGCATCCTCGGGGGTAACCGCGTTATTTTTTGTTGGTGCGCATATTACATTGTGCATTCAATAGGGAAATTGCGCGATTACCCTCAGAGGATACGTTCTCGCGAGAAAAGAACCCCGTCACGGAGACGGTGCTTTGAGGGTGTTCGAGACAAGCGTCTTAGGAGGGCGCAATCATGCAGAAACGATCACTTTCCCTGATGGTGGTGCTCGGAATCGGCCTGGTGCTCGGAGCGTGCAAGGAGCACACCGACACCATGGGCGACGACGACACGACCGACACCGGCCAGCCCGAGCTGGTCACCTGCTACGCGGACTTCGACGGCGACGGCTTCGGCGACCCCGAGACCGAGCTCCAGCTCGAGGTCTGCGAGAGCGGCTACGTGTCCATCGCCGGCGACTGCAACGACGACCCGGACAAGGGCGGCGCGGACATCAACCCGGACGCCGCCGAGGTCTGCAACGAGGTCGACGACGACTGCGACGGCCTGGTGGACGACGCGGACGACACCCTGGACTTCAACAGCGCGCCCGAGTGGTTCTGCGACGACGACGGCGACGGCTTCGGCGACCCGAACGAGTCGGTCTTCGCCTGCGTCCAGCCCGAGGGCTACCTGCGCGACGGGTCGGACTGCAACGACGACCCGGCGAGCGACGGCGCGGCCATCAACCCGGACGCCACCGAGGTCTGCAACGGCGTGGACGACGACTGCGACGGCCTCACCGAC
>CAYFNF010000006.1:91839-98573 GCA_964344485.1 uncultured Gammaproteobacteria bacterium | reverse complement strand
CTACTCCAGAAAGAATATTATTGTTGCTGACAACGCAT
Source organism: uncultured Gammaproteobacteria bacterium (assembly GCA_964344485.1). Classification (GTDB taxonomy): domain Bacteria; phylum Patescibacteriota; class Patescibacteriia; order UBA9570; family XYC2-FULL-38-9; genus CAYFNF01. Next base: position 98,535 of record CAYFNF010000006.1, on the reverse strand, counting down.
TATTGACTTGTGAAACTCAAACCGACCTTGAAGTATCTGCAACTCAGGATATGACATTCGGAAACGGAGTATCTTGGTCGTGTAACAATACGATCTCTACATTCACCTTTAGTGCAGGGGGTACAGTAGATATGCAAGGCCTCACGTTCTCGGCGTCAGATACCAGTACGTTTAACTTTAGTGCAAATGAATGGACTACATCCAATACTAACGTTCTGACGGTAAATAAAACGAACGCTACAGTGGATTGGAATATAGCAAGTGATATAGATTTAGTCGGTACTACGTGGAACGCTGGATACAGCAGCCCATTAACACTGGATAACAGTATCGCAGTGACTGTCGGGGCTGGTAGTTCTATCAACAGCTCTATTGATTGGGATAATATAACCGTGCTGACTATTGCAGATGAAGGAATGATTGATGCAACAGCGAAAGGATGTGCTCCTTCTCAAGGTCCAAATGCGAGTAACGTCTGCTCTAATCGCGGAATTAATGAGCAAGACGGTGCAAGTAACAACGGTGCAGAAGGCCGTGACGGCGACAACAATGACGGTGGTGGTGGCGCTGGTCACGCTGGCACAGGTGGTGACGGTGAATCCGGTCGACCTGGCGGCGGGTATTACGGTGATGCAATGGATCCAGTGTTGTACGGTTCAGGCGGTGGAAACGGAGAGAATAATACCAGCCCTTGGGGCGGTGGTGGTGGTGGTATTGTATTCATGGATAACATCGGTACGATCAATATCGGTACAACGGATGGTGGTGCAATTCGTGCGGATGGAGGCACAGCCACAAGCACGGATGTAAATAGAGCAGGTGGTGGTGGCGCTGGTGGATCTATCAACATATCCGCGCTTACTATAAATGGTACTGGAATTATCACTGCTAGCGGTGGAAATGGAGCAGACAAGACAAATGCTGATGGCGGTGGCGGTGGCGGCGGAAGAATTGCTATTGATTATACTAATGGAGACTATGAATGGGCTTCAGGTAAGCTTAGTGTTGCTGGCGGAGAAGGTCCTGGCAGTGCTGACCCTGGAACAGTCGGGACTGCATATGTGAAAGATGTTGATGCTGGAGCAAGTGGAGCAATAACAGTCTTCCATGGGTTCGACTTTGATGATGTAGATTACTCTGCAACAACATTTACTATAGATAGTTCTGCTACTAGCTTACGTTGTGCGCGCGGTGCTGAAACTCCTTCATTAAATGCAACAGACTTAACGCTTGCAGGAACCTTGGATTGTTCAGCGTCAGGATTAACAGAGTTTGATGCAAACGCTACGGGTACATTCTCTGTAACCACTGGAACCGACTGGACCATTGGAACAGCGGAAGTACTAACAGACTTCGATATCCCAGACGGTGACGATCAGACGTGGAATAATGTCACATTTAACTTTCCATACGAAGGTTTGTTTACTATTGACGATGCAATTGATATCACGTTAGAGAACGGTACATCAGTGAAAGGAAACATGTTACTGCAAAATATCGTCGATTTCAATATCAATAGCGGAACAGAATTAAATGCAGACGGAAAAGGGTGCTTTGGATCGCAGAGCCCGAACGGCAGTAATGTCTGTTCTAGTGGGGGGTCCAGTAGAGGCAGCGGTGAAGGAGCGGATGGTGACGCTAATGACGGCGGTGGCGGTGCGGGACATGGTGGAACTGCTGGTAACGGTGAATCTGGACGATTAGGAGGAGTTTCCTACGGTGTAGAAGCCTCACCAGTTCTTGTTGGATCAGGTGGTGGAAACGGTAATACAAATAGTACCCCATGGGGTGGTAATGGAGGCGGTAGAATTCGTATTTCAGCAACTGGCACTATTGATTGGGACGGGTCGATTGCAGCGAACGGTGCAAATGGTGCTATATCAGGAGCTTCATATGCTTCTGGTGGTGGATCCGGTGGTTCAGTATTTGTTACAACAGAAGTATTCACTGGTACGGATGGAACATTACTCGTGACCGGGGGAGATGGAGCTAATACAACAAATGCAGATGGTGGCGGTGGTGCTGGCGGCCGTGTTCGGTTACAAGGTGTAGATAACTCAAACTTCCTTACTGATTTAGCAGAAGCAACAATAGTAGCTGGTGGAACTGGCCCGGATAGTGCAACTGATGGTGCGATTGGATCCAAATCTGTATTACTCTATACACCTCCTGAAGATCCAACAATAACAGCTCCAGTAAACAACTCGTATAACTTCAGTCGAACTGGAACTGTCACAACCAGCGCATATTCTGCAAACGGATTATCACACGGATCTTCGGATTGGAAAGTCGTAGCAGACGGTGATGATTGTCCTGATACAGCAGTATGGGAGTCATTGACTGATACTTCAAATAAAGAAACCATTGATATACCTGGAGCAGCGAATCTAGCAGCAAATACCACGTATAAGGTGTGTGCACGTCATACTAACGTTGCGGGTTCATCAAATTGGGCAAGCGCAACATTTACCACGGAATTAGGGTTTGATCCGTCCTCGTATACTTGGGACTTTGATACTCCTGCAGAGTATACGCGCGATGCATCGTATATTGATATCGCACAAGACGGTGGGGGGACATTAGCTCAGTTAAAGCAAGGCACTCCTGGAGGTAGCGTAGATAAGTTGGACGGATGGGATTACCGTCAACAGATTCACATAACAAATAATATCGCTTCTGCATTAACGAACTACGCTATTCGTTTAGATGTTTCTCATGTCTCTGGAATGAATAACGACTTCAGTGATCTTCGATATACAGCGCTAGATGGCGAAACAGAGTTAGATTACTATATTGAAAAGAAAGTGGATGAATCTTCTGCGACAGTATGGATAGAGATTCCGAGCCTACTAGCGTCGGATACTATTACTATCTATCAGTATTATGGAAATGACTCTGCAACTACTACCAGCAGTGGGTCAGATACGTTCTATTTCTTTGATGATATGGAGTCGTGGTCCGGTTGGAGTAACTACAGCAGCGGAACAGTTGCTCAATCAGATGAGCAAGCGTACGGTGGATCCTACTCATTGAAGAAATCTACAAATAGCGATCCGCACGGTGGAATTAAATCGTTACCACAGACGTTTGATCGCAATAACTGGATATTCGAATTCTGGGCGTACCGTCCTCAACCGTGGAGTGGTGGGTCTGCTGACCGACTTGGACCAGAAGATGCAAGCGGTAATGGATATGGATTAAATTTCAATCATTCAAACTCATTCATTGTTGAGAGACGAACTAGCGGTAGCGGGACATCTCTGCAGTCGCAATCTATCGCAACCACAGAGAATGAGTGGTATCTGGGACAAGTGATTATCACTCCAACAACAGTTATGGCGCGAGCATATGACTCTGAGTATACACATCTATAAACTTCTTCTAACGCAAATACTCAGTACTCATCGTTTAACCGGTTCGTGGTGCATGGTGGATATGATTTCTATGTAGATAATATCCGTGTTCGTCCGTATGCATCCACAGTGCCATCATCTTCTGTAGGTATTACTGAAGACTTAACTACTGTTGGTGATACTACCTATTACTCGCCAGGAATGTCAGGATATGCATACTATACTGAGATGACCATTAATAATAACACCGCGTCAGAGTTAACGAACTACGTTCAGGTCATTGATATACTCTATGATTCTGACATGCAGAATGACTTTGATGACATTCGGTTTATTGCATCTGACAGAGAGACGCAGCTGGATCACTATCGAGCATCAAAAACAGATGGAGAGCGTGCTGAGTTCTGGGTAGAGATACCAACGATTCCAGCGTCCAGTAGTACGACATTCTATATGTACTATGGAAATGCAGGCGCTGCTTCAGCGTCAGATCAGAGTAGTGTGTATGTAAATGATTACTCTGATGGCGCGAATATGATTGCGCAGTGGCAGATGGATGATGGAAGTGGCTCCCAAGTTTCAGACTCTTCTGGTAACAGTAATCATGGAACACTATCAGGAGATGCTACATGGACTGGATCAGATTGTTGTGCAGGCTCTGGTGATTCTATTACATTAGACGGTGGCAACCCGGATTCTATTAACACCAGTATTCAGATTAATTCTACATTAAATAATGATTTTACACTTGAGACTTGGGCGAAAATAGATAATTCAGGATCTGGTTGGGGTTGGTTATTTGGTGAGAGCACGAGTAGTATCTTCGTATTTGGAAAACAGAGCGGTACAAATAAGCTGCATTATAATATTGCAGGCTTTAATCCATCTTCAGTTCAGAATATCAGTTCATACTCTCAAGGAGCATGGCATCATATTGTCTTAACACATGATAAGAGTGAGGAGAACGCAATGCACATCTATATTGACGGTTCCCTGGTGTATACAGGAAATCAACAGAATTACTCACCAAGCTCCACTGGAAATATTTGGCTCGGTCGAAGATCTAACGGTGAGACATGGTTGGGTGATTTAGATGAAGCGCGTGTCTATACTCGCGCATTAAGCGCGGATGAAGTAAGTGCGCATTACGCTCATCGTTCGTACACATCACCAGAACCGACAGTGTTTACATCAATGGAAAGGCAACCTGCACCGTACGCTTCTTTAACGGTTGTACCTGATACCGTTAAGCCAGAGTATACCACTATTCAAGCATTTGAAGAGGTATTGAGTGGACAGAACCAAGGTTCGGTGTTCTATCAAATTTCAAACGATGGTGGAACCAATTTTTACTATCATAACGGATCTACCTGGACTGCAGAGTCTAATTATGATTCACACAGGAATACTAGCGCTGCTGTAAACAACTTCTTACCGACGTTTGATGATGTTATCGGTACAGGAACATTTGCATATCGTGCGATTCTCGAGTCTGATGGTACGGAGAAAGTCGAGATAGACTCTGTAACCGTTGATTTTAATAAAGAGCCGGTGAAAGCAGGAGACATTCCGACGCAGAATATGACTGAGGACGTGGACAATGCAGCGTTGTTCGACTTAGACACATACATTACTGATCCATACGACTCATTAAGTTGGTCCTACCTTGATGGGTTGAATGGTAGCTTAGGAACCCCAGCAATTGATGGTAATAATGTATTTGGGGTGACGTTAGAGGATGATGCGAATGGAAGTGATACGATTCAGCTGCGTGCAACTGATACCAGCGGTGAGACCGTGGATACGAATATATTTACATTGAACGTCGTAGCACAGAACGATGCGCCAACGTATAGCGGAACAATTTCAGTTGATTCCTGGGCTGAGGACACCACCAAGTCAGATGCATTTGATTTAGATACGTATTTTAATGATGTGGACGGGGAAGACTGCACGTATACAGTGCCAACAGATCCAGCGGATATTACTGTGACAATTAATCCAAGTACTAACGTTGTTTCCTTTACGCCGGACGGGGATTTCAATGGAACACAGCAAGTGAAATTCCGATGTACTGATGGTTCTGCTGAATACGCTGAATCCGGCTTGATTGACTTAACTGTGACGCCTGAAAACGATGCGCCAGTTGCAAACGCAGGGTCAGATATAAATACCACAGAGACTGACTCGCCATCACTCGACGGCACTGGATCGAATGATATTGATGCTGGGGATAGCATTACGTATTTATGGACATTCACCAGCAATCCAAATACTGTTTGTGAGCTATCTGCAGATAACGTCGCAAGTCCTTCTCTGACGTTCGCAGATAGAACAACGAGCTCTTCTTGTACTGTCCAGTTGGTAGTAAACGACGGAAATGTCGATTCTGCTCCAGATACTGCTACGGTTAATATTACTGCGGACAATGATGCGCCAACCGCGAATGCTGGCCCTGACCAGAATGTAACTGAAGATGACAGTCCTTCACTTGATGGAACAGGCTCATCGGATCCAGATGTTGATGATGTCCTATCCTACAGCTGGGAAAAAACCATTGATCCGACCGGAGGATGCACCATGACTGATGAAGGCACCTCTACACCAGATCTCACACTCGCAAATCGAACTATAGATTACTCCTGTACGTTCCAAGTGGCTACCACTGACACTGGAAGTAATGAAAGCACTGATACAGTAGTGGTGAATGTCACTGCAAACAACGATGGACCAACCGCGAATGCTGGCCCTGACCAGAATGTAACTAAAGATGATACCCCAGAGCTCGATGGTTCGGCTTCTTCTGACCCTGATGTGGATGATTCGATATCTTATGCCTGGTCTGCTGTAAGTGCGGACGGGTGTTCAATCTCTGATGAAGATACGGTAACACCAGATCTTACTTTAGAGAATCGAGTTTCAAATTATGACTGTACCTATCAACTGTTAGTTTCAGACGGAGAGTTTGTCTCTTTAGCAGATACCGTCACTGTATCTGTGATCGTTGATAACGATCGACCAACCGCGAATGCTGGAGCAGATGAGAGTATAACTGAAGACGATTCTCCAGTATTAGACGGTGGTGCATCTACTGATCCAGAAGGTATAGCATTGTCATACTCTTGGACAGTGGGAGAAGGGCCGTGTTCCTTAACCGGCGCAAATACACAAACACCAGCAGTAATACCTGAAAACCGCATGGCAGACTTTACGTGCCGAATTGACTTAGTAGTGAACGATGGAGTATTGGATTCATTGACTGCTGATTCGTTGACTGTGACAGTTACAGCTAACAACGACGGCCCAACAGCAAATGCAGGCGCTGATCAGAACGTCACTGAAG
>CAYFNF010000006.1:56750-91739 GCA_964344485.1 uncultured Gammaproteobacteria bacterium | reverse complement strand
GCAACCAGCTCCACTGACCCTGACTCTGATGATACTCTGAGCTATGCGTGGTCTGAAGTCACAGACGATGACAACGGCTGTACACTACAAAACGAAAACACTGCTACCCCAACGGTCCTACTCGACAATCAAAAGGAGACATACACCTGTACATTGCGAGCAACTATCACAGACCTTGGAAGCAATGTCAGTACAGATGATATGGTTGTAACAGTTGATGCTAACAACGACGGCCCAACAGCAAATGCAGGCGCTGATCAGAACGTCACTGAAGACGACACGCCGACACTCGACGCAACCAGCTCCACTGACCCTGACTCTGATGATACTCTGAGCTATGCGTGGTCTGTGCAGTCAGGTCCGTGTACTGTAGATAATGCGACCGCAGCCTCAACAACGGTCACTATAGAAAATAGATCGGCAAACTTTGGATGTGTGATTCAAGTCACCACCACAGACCAAGGAACGAACGAGTCTCAAGATGAAATGACATTAACTGTTGCAGCAGACAATGATACACCAGAGTATGCAGGCTCTCTCACGATTGCCGACTTTGACGAGGATACTGATAGTGAGGATGTAGCAGATCTTGATGACTACTTCTCTGACCCAGATGTAGATCACAGCTGTACATATTCAGTTGTTACACAACCAGCCAACGCTACAGTGACGATTGATAATGAGAATCTCTTTACCATCTCACCAGATCAAGATTACTTTGGTGAGGACTCTGTGCAGTTCCGATGTACTGATGAAGGAGATTCTTCAATAGATTCAGAAGAGGTCGGCTTTACTGTCACAGGTGTAAATGACCCCCCAGTTGCTGACGCTGGTGATAATATTCAAGTACATGAGGATGACGGGTCTGTGCAATTAGACGCAACTGGCTCACAAGACCCTGACGGTGATGTGGCATTAGTCCCATTATGGATTGAATACATCGATTCAGCGGGTGGGTGCTCCATTGATAATCCAACTATCTTGCAACCGACTGTCACGTTCGAAGATACAACCTCCACATACTCCTGTGTGTACTGGGTTACTGTGACTGATGGAGTATTTACATCACAGACTGCACAAGTAGCAATCACTATCACTGGTGTAAATGATAAGCCAAATTGGACAACAGTCTCTGAGAAAATCATCGATGAAACCGAGAGCGTTACATTCTCTGTTGCAGCGTCAGATGATGACTCTTCTAGCTTAACATTGAGCGCAGAAGATTATAACGACACCTTTGCTACGATTGAAATGGATCCAGCGGACAACTTCACAGACAATGAAGATGGATCAGGAACGTTTTCATGGCTAACAGACTATACAGACGAGGGTGATTATCAGGTAGCATTTGATGCGCAAGATGAGGAGAGTACACAGCGTCAGATCGTGAATATCTCGGTTGAACATACGAATGCACCTCCAACGTTCACGGGCAGTATGCCGACTGTCGCGTTTATCGCTGGCCAGCCCACTGTTCCAGTATTTAATGTCTACGACTATTTTGCGGATATTGACCAAGGAGACCTTTCATTCTCAGTTACTGGAAATTTGAATGTGATAGTTAATATTGCTGAGAACGGTGATGTGACATTTAATTCTGGTGCATCATTCTCAGGATCAGAATCAATTAAGATTATCGCTACTGACGGAATAGCATCAGCAGAGAGTAATGTGATTGTTGTTACAGTTACCGAAGCTGAAGAAGACGGAGATGGCGGTGGCGACTCCTGGGATCGAGACGAGGTTCTTGGAGATATTAGTCATGTCGAAGGCAGGACCGGCGGTCCTGGTGTTATTGAGATCATTGGTAGAGATGGAAGCGTCAAGAATTCATGGCAAGCTTTCAACAAGGGTGGAGTGACAGTACGATTAGGTGTGGTTCAATCCAATGTCTATGTCTTTGCTATGAAGCGAAAACCAGGAACTACTATGCATGTATATGAGGATGATACTGACGGTGAGCCGTTGCGTATTAAGAAAATTTCTAAGAAAGTCCACTGGAGAAAAGTTGCAGTAGGAAACCTTGATAACAAGATTAAAACCGAGGAGATTGTAACAGTTACCAAGCGCGGAAGTAAGAGATTGAAAGGAAAGACTCTATACTTCAAGCTCTTCAGTTATAAACCAGCGAAGAATCGTTTCGTTCTGCGAAAACGTGTACGCTTGAAAAACGGATTAATTCATGCAAAGAGATTCCGAGTGTCGATTAAGAACAAGAAAGTTATTATCAAGAATAAAAAAGGCAAGGTTCTGCTGCGATGGAAGCCGTTTAAATAGGTACTGTCACTGAAAATATGCTATACTATTGCGTATGAGTATAATTATTTGGGCGCTGATCATATTTCAAGTCATTCTTACGATCCTATTGATACGGATTTTAATTTACTTGAGTAAGTGGGTATTTGCCCGGCCACAACCGTTACCGTTTATCCCGACCAGCCATTCAGTTCTACATTCTATCATTGAATCCGGAGTACTCGAAGACAAAGATACTATTATGGACTTAGGATCGGGATCCGGTACTATTCTTGCGTATCTAGGGAAGGTATTCCCCGAAGCCAAGCTCGTTGGTGTTGAGCGCAGTCGTGAATTAGTGTGGGCATCACGATTTCGGTTTCTGTTTTGGAATAACAGACCAAAGATAGTGAGAGGTGATATGTTTAATCACTCAGTAAAAGACGCTGATGCGATTGTCGGTTTTTGGATCGGACATCTCATGCCTATGCTGCTTCGGAAATTTGAGAAAGAGTGCAAACCCGGGTGTGTGATTGTGAGTAATCGTTTTTCATTACCAGACAGCGATCACTTTGAGAGCAAGACCATTCCAAACGAAAAGAACAAGATCTATCTTTATGTAAAGAAGTAGACAGTTTTGCGTTTTCCCGTGTAGAAATCTTGACAAATGAAATAGAAATAGATATAGTACGTGCGCTCTATCTGTAAAGATAGAGTTTTTGTACTGTATAATTTGTGCTACGAGATGTGCATTGTGTATATGATTATTCGTATATACAGTGCACTTCTCATAGTGCGTGAGTCAACCCCAGTGAACTTCCCCAAACGGAGGCGAGATGAGCGAGAGACCGTTCTCTGAGCTGATGGACGTGTTGCTGCTGCCGCAAGATGCGCTCGAGCTGGCGCCGAGCTCCCTGAACACCGGAGTCTGGGACGTGGAGTGGTGCACGAGCTGCTTCCTGCACTTCACCGTGCTGCTGCGCGAGCCGGGCCGCATCATCCAGGTAGCGACGCTGTCGTGCACGCGCGACGCACAGGTGCTGCTGGACTTCCTGCAGAGCCGCATGGCGCCGGAGCCGTACGCGGTGGTGCACGAGCTGATCCAGGACCAGTGCAGCGACCTGGGCGATGATCCGATCAAGATCGAGGCCGAGTTCCGCGCATGGCGCCGTGAGCCCATGGACCACCGCCTGATCTGGATCTCGGACCCGGACCACCCGGTGTTCGACGATCCGAGCGTGATGCAGGTCGTGACGCTCCAGCTCTGGCAGTGCGAGAGCAACCCCGGACTCGGGCACCTGATCATGGTCTGGTCCGGTGGAGCGGTGCACATCGCGGATGTGTGGTCCAAGGAAGACGGACGCGCGTTACTGTCGTTCTTCGAGCAGCGACTCGTGGACATGACGTACACGGACCTGGAAGCCGCGATCGAGCGCAGCCCGTTCCTGCTCGAGCAGACCCCCCTGTGGGTGCTGGCGCGCCGATACGAGCGTGCGCTGTGCCTGCAGTGCACCTGGGCCAACGAGATGTTCTCGGTCCTGGGTCTGGGAGCGGACACGGTCATGGACGTGGACCTGGGCGGCCAGGAAGGTACGTTCGTGGTGTTCGGTGCGCAGGCCATGGACCCGGGGGTACTGCGTCTGGGCAGCCACGTGCTGTACGACATGCCGCGTGAGCCCGGTACCGATCGCGATCGCGACGACGAGCCCGAGCACTAGGGCAGCAGTACATCAGCAACGGTGACAGAGGAACCACCGTTTTTTTATTTGTGCCAACCAGCAGTTTTGCTACAATACAAGTAATAACTATAACCTCAATACTATGTCAAAATTAACATGTCGAAATAACGGGTGTTTTTGGCTTGCAGTCTTATCGTTAGTAGTAAATGCAGCGTTACTAGTAATAGTTATCACACTGTTATTGATTATACTCTCTTTGGTACGCCAAGAAGACGCAGTATTTAAACCCATCACATCCAGTCGTGATGATCCGAACGGTCCGTATTATCAGCAGATCTATACAGCTACCTCACCAGACGGGCTGACATGGACCAAGTCTGGTGAACAGGCATTTGATCATTCTTCTGTTCCTGGTGCTATCATTAAAGATGAGGTGATCTATGTGTATATGGTAGATGCAGGCAATGAGGAGGATCAGATTACGGTTGCTATTAGTGAAGACTTTGGAGAGACATACACCAGTAAACGCGTCGAGATCAAGGGAGTGCCGCATTATGACCCAGTTGATCCGCATCCAATTCTCATTGACGGGAAGATTCATCTGTTCTACTTAGGGAATTTCTCTAGACTCATCCAAACAAACAGATTTACTATATATTCAGCAAGCTCTGAGGATGGAGTGATGTTTGATAATGTACAGGAGTTGTATTCATTTGATGAAATGACCACTGATCCGGATGTGTTTTTTACTGAGAACGATCTGCGCATGTTGTTAACATCAGAAAGAGGGATGCGTCTGTTAGTTTCAGACGATAATGGAGAGACATTCACTGAAGATGCGTCATTTAGATGGCAGGGCGGAGGAGTATCTGACACGATACAGATCAACGATCAGTACTATACGCATTTCTGTGACAACGGTATATCACGCGCAACAGGAGCTGACACCAGTGAGTTTGGCGATGTTGAACGACAAGTGATCTCACAAGGGATAGGGGATACCATTATCTGTGATCCATCTATCATTCAACTTCCGGACCAGAGCTACCTAATGTATTACAAAAGTCAGGAACTCAAGAAGCTTGGCCCTCCAATGTAGAGTTTCGCTGCAATAGGAGCAGTATACAGCTGCCTCTTGACAAGTGAACGATCGTTCACGTATACTGTATGTATGGACTCTCTACAAAAGAAGGTCGCGATACTACAGCGATTTTATGAAAAGAATAAACGCCTCCCTGCGTATAGCGAAATGCTGTCGTTATTCGGCGTGAAGTCAAAGAATGCGGTCTATCGGCTAGTACAAAAATTGCTTGCACAAGGCGTGGTGCAAAAAGACCGTAATGGCAAGCTTATTCCAGGAGAGTTATTGTACGGTGTGAAGATTTTGGGAGACGTAGAAGCCGGGTTTCCGTCTCCAGCAGAAGAGGAGCTGGCTGATGCGATCAGTATCGATGATTATCTGATTCAAAATCGTCAAGCGACTTTTTTACTACGAGTCTCTGGCAATTCTATGATCAATGCAGGCCTGCATCCTGGAGATTTGGTATTAGTGGATAAAAGCAAGCAAGCAAAGAATGATGACATCGTGGTTGCGTGCGTGGATAGTGAATGGACCATTAAACGTCTGCAGAAGTCTGGGAGCAAGGTCGTGCTGATGCCAGAGAATCCAAAGTTCAAGCCTATTGTTCCAGCTGGTGATTTAGTCATCGGCGGCGTGGTGATTGGAGTAGTGCGTAAGTACTAACGATATGAACGTTCGCTTGAATCCAAATAAACGAGCGATTATTCATGTTGATGCGGACGCTTTTTTTGCTTCTTGTGAACAAGCGTTGAATCCAGCGTATAAAGGCAAACCAGTGGTCACTGGCAAAGAGCGGAATATCGTCTCTGCCGCTAGCTATGAAGCCAAAGCACTAGGCATAAAGCGCGGCGTGCCGTTGTGGCAGGCAAAAAAAGAGCATCCAGAGCTAGTGGTGCTGCCGTCGAATTACGAGACATACAGCCTGTTTTCCAAGCGTATGTTTGATATTATCCGTCGAACTACGTCTCAAGTAGAAGAGTACTCTATTGATGAAGCGTTTGCTGACCTCACGGGCTTACGTCGACCCATGCATAAGTCGTATCCGCAGATGGCGCTGGAGATTAAGCAACAGATCGAAAAAAGTTTAGGCATCACTGTATCTGTTGGGTTGTCCTACAGCAAGACGTTGTCAAAAATTGCTTCAAAGCGAGAGAAGCCCTCGGGCTTAACAGTAATTCATTCTGAAAATATCCAGCAGGTCTTGGAAGATACACCAGTAGAAGAGGTGTGGGGAATCGGTCGGCAGACCACGTGCTATCTCACCAAGTACAGTATCTCCAATGCTTGGGAGTTTACGCAGAAGCCGATCGAGTGGGTGGAGAAAAAGATGACTAAGCCGCACCAAGAGATGTGGCATGAATTGAACGGACGTAGTATTCACGCAGTGCAAGAGAAGGAGAGGGACGACTATAAAGGCATCAGCAAGACTAAGACATTTACTCCAGCCTCCACTAACCCGAAATATGTCTTTGCTCAGCTCTCTAAGAATATAGAGAACGCGTTTATCAAGTGTCGTCGGCATGGGCTGGCAGCACAGCGCATGAGCCTGTATCTTAAAACCAATGATTTTCGATATCACGGCATGGAGATTCGGTTGAATCGCGCAACGAGCTTTCCGAATGAGACCATGCCGTTGGTTGCCGAGGTCTTTAAGAAGCTGTTTCGTGCTGAGCAGCAGTATCGTGCCACGGGTGTGTGGCTGCATCATCTTCAGACCCGTGACTCTATTCAGTTGAATCTCTTTGAGCCGCCACTGCAGATAGAGAAAATGAAGCGTTTGTATGAATGTGTCGATGCACTGTCAGAGAAGTTCGGGAAGCACACTGTGTTTCTGGGAAGTAGCTTTTTGGTGCACGCACAACCAGATCAGAGACAAAAAAATCGGACACATCACATTCGAGGGACCCGACACTTTATCTCTCTTCCATTTTTAGGCGACGCGCAGTAGGGCGGTCTATAAACAACTAGATCAGCGGCTTCTGAGTTGGGAGCTCTTGAATAATATCCGGAGAATCGTTATCCACGTTGTTCACTGCTGTAGAGATCGGATACGCATTCATCTTGTTTGCAGGGTACGGTTTAAGCATGGCGAGCGCTTGTTTCATTGGTAGTGTAGTATCGAGCCACTTCTTCTCATCTTCCTTTTTTAACACTGCAGGCATACGGTCATGAATACGTGCCATCATGGTGTTTGCTTCAACTGTAACAATTGCAAACTCGATGTACTCTTTCTTCTTCGCATCTTTTCGGATTTCATAGATCCCTGCCATGGCAAACGGTTCTTCATTTTTTAACACAATGCGGTACGGTTGTTTGAATTTTTGTCCAGGGACTTTCGCCCATTCATAAAATCCATCAGCGATCACCAAGCAGCGACGCTTGGCCGCAGCTGTTTTAAACGTAGGTTTCTCGGCTAAAGTCTCTGCGCGTGCGTTGATCAACCGTTTTGGGCTAGATTCATCTTTCATCCACGCTGGAACTAACCCCCATTCTGCTAATACCATACGTTCAGGATCATCACAGGCAATCAGCGGAAGTTGCTGCGATGGAGCAGCATTAAAACGTGGTAGTAATCGGCCTACGACCTTCTTGACCTTAAACCGTTCCAGCAGTTCGTTCTGTTTTGCTACTAGGGAATACCGTCCACACATACATCTATTGTAGCAAGAATACGAAAAATGTTATAATTATATGGTGTGTATTAGAAATTATAATAAAAAATGAGAAAAGTTATCTTCACCAGCCTTTTTATTTGGGCTGTGTTATCTTCGTCTGCGTTAGCAGCTGACTTTTACGTTGATGCAGAGAATGGAGTGGATAATGCAAGCTGCTCTGAAGCAGCACCGTGTGCAACTATAGATACGGGTTTGAACATGCTCTCATCCGGAGGGACGCTACATCTTGCCGGAACATTCGAAGTAGATAGTTCTGTGAGAATTGCCAAGACGGTTTCAGGCACTGAAGAGAAGCCTACTACTATACAGCAGTGGCAAGACAAGGAGCAGGCAGTACTATCTAAGGTGTCTTCTTCTCAACATACAGTCATATTTGAAGCTGATTCTATACAATATGTCACGATTTCAGGTTTGGAATTCGCAGGCAATGACGTGGGTAACGTCGGTCTTTCAATCAATGGATCGCGTCTGACATTTGAGAATAATACTATCCATAATTATAATCAGCAATCTGCAATATTTGGCAATAACGCTGCAGATATAACGTTCAACAGAAACACGTTTTACAATGTAGCAGTAGCGGTGAATTCTCAAAATGGAGATGGATTAACGTTTACAAATAATATTATCTACAATGTGGATGCTCAAGGAGTATTAATGGCTGATACAGTTGGAGACATCACCATTGCGAATAATACATTCTATAATCAAGAGCGAGTTGAGTTTATTCGGTTGGCTGGTTTCTCTAGTGGACCGAACGTTACCATTGTGAATAATATCTTTTCTACTTCAGATTCTGATGCATATGCGTATCAATTCGAAGATGATATAAGCAGCATGGGGAGTTTCAGCTCCAACAATAATATCTTCTACCTTCCAAAACAAGAGAACGCCTTTTTTCTGAACGGAGGCGGCAAATACTCTCTTGAAGAGTGGCAAGCAATGGGATATGGCGGCAGTTCCTTGTCTGACGATCCAGAGTTTATTGATATTGAAGCAGGTGATTTTCATATAAGCTCATCGTCACCAGCGTTAGAAACTGGAACAGAGATTGAATTGGTAACAGAAGATTTTGACGGAGAGCCACGTCCATATAAAGATGGATACGATATCGGTGCAGACGAGTATCCAATACCGTATCCACCAGCAGAGCTTGCTACTACTGATATTACGCAGACTACAGTGGCGTTTTCATGGATGCTACCATCATCTGCGTTTACCAGTTTAATCCTCAATTACGGTACTGATGAAGCGTTCACTGATTTGCAGACCGTTCCGGAGCTATCAGGACAGAGCACCACGCTAGAAGGTTTAAATCCAGGTACCACCTATTACGCGTGTATCTACGCTGAATACATCACAGATTATCAGACATATGAATCTGGCTGTACTGAAATAGTATCCTTTACTACAACAGCACTGGATTACTCTCCAGCAGCCAAAGTAAAGAAGCTGAAAGTAAAAAAGAAACTACGCAAACGCAAGAGAGCCACCACAACATGGAAAAAGCACTCATACGTGACAGTACTGAAGCTCCAAAAATGGAACAAGAAAAAGAAGAAGTACAAGAAGCACAAGACTTTCCGAGTGAAAAAGAACAAGAAGAAGAAGGTGATGAAGAAATTGAAGGCTGGCACTAAGTACAGAGTACGTGCACGAAAACGTCGTACTGTTGATGGAACTCACTATTTCAGCGACTGGACCAAGTGGGTGAAGTTTAGAACTAAGAAATAATTTTATAAATATAGATTAACTATGAAGAAACAATTATTCGTCACCAGCATTTTCTGCTTCATCGCAGCGTACCTTCCGTTAGCTGCGAATGCAGAGGACGCTATTGTGACCTCGGTCTCTGTCAATCCAGCTAGTACAGAAGCTGGAAAGGACACCGTACATGAAATAGGTTTTACGAGTGAGAGCAACCTTGATGTTGGAAAGTCAATCTATTTCATGTACTGGGATTCTGGCAATGGTAAAACAGCTGACTTCAATTGTAATCCAGGCGCATTTTCTGATCCGACATTCTCTGCTGACCTGACCTGCGAAGATGACATTTTTGTCGTCACAATGACCAAGGCGTTATTACCAGGCGGATATTCATTTGATCTAGAAATAACAAATGCTGAATCTGCAAGCACGTATGCATTAGAAGTTTCCACAGTTACAGAAGAGGATCATGCAAGCTTCGATGATTCAACCAGGTCTGTATCTTTCGTATTAACAGGAGAGGGCGATGATACTAGTGATTCTAATGCTATCAGTGCAGTAACATTTGCGTCGGATTCTACAGTCGCCGGAGCAGCAGCGCAGTATACGATAAATGTGACGTTGGATAGAGCTATTATGAAAGGGGAGAAGCTATACCTGATTCCTATTGGAGACAATACGCTTTCAGATGTGACTGGCGTCGATCTATCTAATGCCACAGCTGATAATGCAGAAGGGAATTTAGATGGTGCATTAACCTGTGGCTCTTCAGACACAAAGTATATCTATTCCTGCGGAGCTATTGATGGTATACCAGTAGGTACGTATGACATTATTTTGAGTAACGTTCTCAATCCAACCGTGCCTGACACCTATTATATGCAAGCAACTACTGAAGAACTAGGCGAAGGCGTGAAGTTTGCCGTATCTGCGAGCACGGTCGTTATTTCAGAGCTTACAAAACCTGGAAAGATCAAGAAGAGCAAGATGAAAGTAAAGAACAAGAAGAAGAGGACTGCAAAGCTTTGGGTAAAAGCAAAATCAACCGCAACAAAGTATCAGTTTGTTCTTGCTAAAAAGAAAGCTAAGAAGAAGGGGTACACGCAAGTAGTCAAGTTTAAGAATGTGAAGAATAACTATAAGCGATTGAAACAGAAGTACTTAAAGAAAGGCACGCAGTATCGTTTTAAAGCACGAGCAGGAAACGACGCTGGCTGGGGAAAGTGGAGCAAATGGAAGAAGTTTAAAACAAAGAAATAATCAGAAAACCGCGGTAAAACGCGGTTTTTTCATAGCGAGTAAGGAGAAAGGGTGTTTTTTATGGTATGATACAGTGGTAATTATTTATACACACTATGTTAGTACCAAGCAAAATTCTACTAGATCACGCTTTAGAGCATCAGTACTGTGTGGGCGCGTTTAATGTGAATAATATGGAGCAGATCCAAGCGATCATGCAAGCAGCGTCAGAGACACAATCACCTGTGATTATTCAAGCGTCACGCGGAGCATTGAAGTATTCAAAGATGATCTACTTAAAGAAGCTCATGGAAGCAGCGGCTGAAGATAATCCAGATATTCCTGTTGCCATGCATCTAGACCACGGGAATTCTATGGAGACCGTGAAAGAAGCAGTGGAGCTAGGATTTACCTCAGTAATGATTGATGGATCTTTAGACGAAACCGGAAAAAACCCAAATTCGTATGAAGATAATGTGAAGATTACTAAAGAGGTGGTAGAGTACTGTCATCCGCTAGGGATTACAGTAGAAGGTGAGCTCGGAACCCTGGGCGGTATTGAAGATGGGGTAGGATCAGGAAAGATCGAATTAACAGACCCGGACCAAGCAGTGGATTTTGTAAAGCAGACAAATGTGGATTCGCTTGCAGTTGCTATTGGCACGTCGCATGGCGCGTATAAATTTAAAAAAGAGCCAAAGCTCGCACTAGACATTGTAAAAGATATTCACAAGCGCATGCCGGACTTGGCAATGGTTATGCATGGTTCTTCTTCTGTACCTCAAGAGCTCGTAGACCTAGTGAACACTTATGGTGGAAATATGCCAAATGCTAAAGGAGTTCCAGTGGAGCAGATTCAATCCGTCATCCCACACGGGGTTGCGAAAGTGAACGTTGATACTGACGGGCGCATGGCAGTCACAGGCACTATACGGAAGGTTTTTGCTGAACAACCAGAGGCATTTGATCCACGTGAATACCTCGGCCCAGCGCGCGAGTATCTTACTGCACTGATTGCAGAGCGCATGAACGCGTTTGGAACAGCAGGTCATGCATCAGAAATAGAGTTAAAGACCCTAGAACAAGCTAAAGAATTTTATTCATAATTATGGCAGTACGAGTCTTTGCAGTAGTAGCATTTATAGCGACGATAGTCGTTAATGCACTTGCGAACATCCTCCCGTTTAACGGCCAGACCACTGGAGAGGTTTCTGATAGTATTCCTATCTATTTTGTTCCCGCAGCGTATGTGTTTACGATTTGGACTCTGATCTATCTGCTACTGTTCGGCTTTGTGATATATCTATTCACAGAACAAGGAAGAAAAAAAGAGAAGATCCAAAGAGTTATATGGCTGTTTATTGGTACGAGTATTGCAAACAGTATATGGATGTTCTTGTGGCATTATGAATACATCGCTACTAGCGTGCTATGCATGTTGTTAATTCTCGCTCTATTAATTGCAATCTATTTTCAGCTGTGCAGCAAGAAACGAGCATTGAAGATTGATATAGAGTATATGTTACTGCACTTACCGTTTAGTGTGTACTTAGGATGGATCTGTGTTGCGACCATCGCTAATGTATCCGCTATGTTGTATGTCTATGAATGGAGCGGATGGGGAATAGAACCACAGACTTGGGCTGCGATCATGATTGCAGTTGCGTCGCTCATCGGGATTGGGTTGATTCTTCGGTGTCGTGATGTGGTCATCTCATTGGTCCTGATTTGGGCAATTATTGGTATACTAGCGAAGCAATATGATATAGCAGTTATTCGATATACAGCGCTCAGCGTGATTATTCTACTATTCCTTTTTATCGGTTTTCACGTGTTACGAGATCACAACCGTACAAGTACAAAGTAGAGTATTTAATTATTAAATAAATACTATGAAGAAGGTTTACGTTCTAGGTGTTATTATTTCTATTGCATTAATTACTGTGGGGTTTGGGTGCCGAGATGTTGAAGATGATGATATGATCCAGGCTGGGCCATCATCGACCGATTCTACCGTGGATAGAAATTGGCTGCAAAGTGAATGCCCGTCAGTAAAAGATGGTTGGGAGAAAAAGACAACTGCACGATTTGAATTCGAACCAAATGCGACCAGTACCACGCCAGCAGCTATGTTTGTAAATCAGGAGAGCCAAGGCGTGCGTTGTTTATATTACCAAGCTGAAGGTGAGGCGTTTGATATCACTCATTCTGAAGGGAGAAGCTACGGAAATTGGCAGTACCACTATGAGATGGAAGTACGACAGTTTGAGGATAACCAAGATAAGACAACGTACAACCAAGACGTTGTCACTGAGCTTATTAACACCTACTGTCGAAAAGGATCTGAAGTAGTGATGCCGTACGTACTGCGTAACGGCGCAACCAATGAGCGATTTCAATGTTCGTGGCCAGCTGAGAAGCATGATGAAACCTCTGATTTTATTAACACCAATACGCTTATTAGTGTATCGGATTATAAAGACGCGTTAGTGATCACAGCAATCACACGAGAGTTTGGCCGCACACACTTTATCCCTCCGGATTACTCAGGTACGCAAGAAGAACAAGCAGCTCGCGGACTGCGCGCGCAGCATGAGGTCTTTAATCACGTAGAGTTTGCAGCAATTCCGGACACACATGAACGTGAGCTTATCGACTACGCGTTAGACTGGATAGATAAGAAACAGTATTAATAGCCATATGAAAAAACGTATTGTAGTTGCATTGGGTGGAAATGCAATTAATCAAGAGCATCAAGAAGGGAACATTCACGAGCAATTTGAGAATACGCGTCAGAGTCTGAAAGGAATTGCGCAAATGATCACAGACGGATATGAAGTAGTCATTACTCACGGTAATGGTCCGCAAGTTGGGAATGCACTAATCCGCGGGGAGATGGCAAGTGACTCTGTACCGCCGCTGCCTTTAGGAGTGCTCGTTGCCGACACTGAAGGATGGATGGGGTACATGATCGAACAGTGCTTAATGAATGTGCTGCATGATATGGGAGAGTCAGGTGCGAAAGTATCGACCGTGGTATCGCAGGTCCTAGTAGATCGTGATGATCCTTCTATTCAGAACCCGACAAAGTTTGTTGGACCGTTCTATAAAAAAGAAGAGGTAGAAGCGCTGGAGAAAGAACGAGGATGGATTATGAAAGAGGACTCTGGCCGTGGATATCGACGCGTCGTTCCGTCTCCGAAGCCGCTAGAAGTTATTAACACTGAAGCAGTGCAGCTGTTGCTCGAGCAAGGATATATCGTCATCGCGGTTGGCGGAGGCGGCATCCCTGCGTACTATGACGACCGTGGATGGTTAGAAGGAATAGACGGAGTCGTAGACAAAGATTTTGCTTCTGCTGTATTAGGTCGCGGCGTAGAAGCAGATACATTGCTTATTGTAACCGGAGTAGAGAAGGTTTGTATCAATTTTGGCGAAGAGAATCAAGAAGAGCTAGACAGCATGACCGTGGACCAAGCAGTGCAGTACCATGCAGAAGGTCAGTTTCCAGCAGGGAGTATGGGGCCAAAAGTACTTGCTGCAGTAGACTTTATTCGCCAAGGAGGGAAGAAGGTTATTATTACTTCAATAGAAAAAGTGACTGATGCGTTAGAAGGAAACGCGGGTACTGTGATCACTAAATAAAAAAAGTCGGTGTTGGGCAGTCGCTACCGATAGCAGTCGTCGTAGCAGTCCTGGTCGTTCCAGCACGCTCCAGCGAAGTTGTAGCAGTCCTTGCCCCAGTTGTTCATGCACGACTGGATCAGGCCTCCGCACGCCAGAAGCAGGAGCAGAGCGGCCAGAAGCAGCAGAAGTGCACACCCGATCTTCTTGAGGGTTCCACCGAGCTTCATCTTGTGTATCACCTCCAATCACAACAGGATGACGGCTCAGTGTATCATGAGAGAAGCTGAATGTCAATACGGTAGACTAACGCCGCTTGATATGTTATACTTTTTTTATTAATACATAATCCATACACAATGCGCTACCTCTTTTTATCTTTCTTAGCAGTTAGTATGCTTATAGCATCACCTGCACTCGCAGCAGATTACTACGTTGATTTTACGAACGGATCGAATGGCGGTGCTTGTTCTGAGACAGAACCTTGCCTGTCTCTTAATATGACTGGTGCTCAAGCAGGGGATACTATACATGCGACTGGAACTCGGACTGATGATCATATTGCTCTTTACTTGAGTGGAGATCAGACCGCTGATGTAATTATTCAAGCATGGGAGGGTAAAGACCAGCCCATACTAGATGCAGCAGATATGGTAAATCCGAGCGCAGCAATCATGATTGGAGGGAGTGGCGATGTAGTACTTGATGGCTTTTTAATCTATGGGAAGAATATAGACCCCAATGGGAGAGGGATAAATGTTGAAGCAAATAACGTTACCATTCAGAACTGTACTGTTGTTGGTTCTTCGCAAGAAGGTATTGTTGTACATGGGCAGGAGGGCATCTCACTTTTGAACAACACTCTGTATAACAACAACAAGAATATTCATATTACACAATCATCCTCAGATATTCTTATCAACGGTAATACTGTATATTCAACCTTAGGTACTGACACAGCTGGGATTTACTTACAGCAGACCACGGGGGTTGTAGTGCAGAATAATAATATCTATGGGTTCAGCAACGGTTCAGGCGTATTCTTGAACGATAGCCTTGATCAAATCGCAGTAATTAATAATACATTCTACAACAACCAAGGGCATGTTCAAACATCATCTATGTACACCTACACGAGTGCAGATAGTCTGGTGAACAACATCTTCTACGGCGGGAGTAACGGCCAGTGCTTAATATGTGATGGAACGTTTTCAGCGGAATTCCATAATAATGTCTATAGTGATTACAATCTATTCTACCCAGGTAGTGGTGATTTCGTTGCAGTGAGTGGTAATGGGCCAATAGAATACGCCACACTTGCTGAGTGGCAAGCAGCGTCTAGTCAAGATGCACACTCTCAAGAAGCAGATCCGTTACTAACATCAACCACTACAGGTCAGGAGGACTTTCATTTAACTGCGGATTCTCCTGCACGGAATGCTGGTACAGAGGTCACGTCCGTTATCACAGATATTGACGATGAACCACGTCCATATAAAGACCTTTATGATATTGGATCAGATGAGAGTCCCATACCGTACATGCCGGGCGAGTTTGCTGCATCTAATATCACTACATCCAGCGTGTCATTGACTTGGCAGCTACCGACATCGGGATATACGAATTTAATTATTAACTACAGTACAGATTCGTCATTAGCAAATCCCGAGGAGGTCTCACTTGAATCCGGTGTGGAGACTACGACGCTATTTGATTTATCTGCTGATACTACGTATTACGCATGTATCTATACGTCGTATACCACGGACTATCAAACATACTCATCCGCGTGTACCGAAGCCGTTGAGTTCACAACAACGAATACACAACTGAAGAAGATAAAGAATCTTTCTGTAAAGAAGAAGTTTAGAAAACGCAAAAGCGTACGTGCTACATGGAAGAAGCATTCTTTAATTACGCAGGTACAGCTACAGAAGTGGAATAAAAAGAAGAAGAAGTATAAGAAGCACAAAACCTACCGAGTAAAAAAGAACAAGTCACGCTTAGTGATGAAAAAGCTAAAACCAAAGACTAGGTATCGTTTACGTGCTCGAAAACGCCAAAAAACCGACCAAGGGTATAATTACAGCACGTGGACCTCTTGGAAGAAGTTTAAGACGAAGAAGTAGTTATTCTGAAATAGTTATAGTAAATGAAGTGATCTCTGCGCCCTCAGAGATCGCTGTATTTACATTGATATGATATTGGACTCCAGTGCTATTTGGGTTGCTGTTTGCTTCACTTTCTACTGCATACCATGATTCAGACGAATCAAACACAGCTAATTCAAACGTTCCAGTTGCGTGCGCAAAGCTTTCAACATCAAAGTGCCCATATGAAAGGAACGTCTCGGTTTCAGCTCCGATTTGATAGTCAACGTCACAGGAGTTCGCCCCATAGAAGTTAAACGGTGATTCTGTGATTATCTCTGGATACTGGTCTTTGTTGCATACTACTGGGTAGAATGAACTATCATTGTATCGATCTGGTTTTGCATTGGAAGTTAAGGTATGTGCGTATTCATATCGGATCTTGTCTCCACATCCAACGTCAGAAGCAGGCGCGCCACACGTTCCGTTTTGTGCTGCCACATATGTGGTGATCGCGTTGTAGTAAACACGAAGCACATCATCATCTTCAAGATATTCTACGTATGCTTGTCCAAAAGTCTTGCCATCATCTGACGTGATGGTTAACCCTGTTCCGTCATAGTCTTCTAACGATTGTGGCTGGTTTGTTTCTTGATTTGTTTTTTGTATTGCAGAATTTACTATTGCATTGGTATTCGTAGTCTCTGCAGTTGGCCAAAAGATCACTCCAACGAGAATAGCAAGCAAGACAATGACCACTGCAATAATTAGCCATTTGCTCGATTTGTTTTTACTCTCCTTTTCCTGGCTCATATTTTTTATTTACTTGTAATATATGCGTTTACTCTTGAGGTGGATGGTATGCACCGATGCCGCCGGTCATATTAATAAATGTGTACTGCGGGAATAGGGAAGTGAGCTTTTTTTGCATTGAACCAGATGTGCCGCCAGAATGGCAGTACAGAACAAAATACGTTCCTTCTGTGTGCGTGTCTTTGAATAGCTCATTTGAGATCGGGGTTGATCCTTCTACTGGCTGATCGATCATGTCTACTAATACTACTTGAGTCCCGTTTTGCTCGAGCTCCTTTCTCTTTTCGTAGTACTCCTGCCAGGTCCATTGTTTAGAATCCTTTCCGTCAATTGCGCAGGAGTTCTTATTAAATAGCTTCAGTATGTCCATAGAGTGACTTATTGATTATTCAAGATAATTATAACAAATATGAGTGTAAAGTGAAGTTGCGAGAAACGGAATGCAAATTAAAAAGCCCGCATTTACCGCAGGCTTTTTTTGTATAGACGCATTTATTGAGTGCCTGGAGTAGTCCCTCCACTATTAGTATTTGATCCGCCAGTGTTGGTATTTGAAGTAGAGGAATTAGTATTTGTTGTGCTCGTATTAGACCCTCCAATAGACTCATCACTTGCATCCTCAGCTGGATTTCCGGAGTTATTTTTTCCACCGATGGTCCCAGAGTACTCTACACCTGCGGTTCCTTGGCCTCCGCCTGGATTGTGGTGTGTATACTCAGCCTTAATACTCACTCTCCATCCGTACCCAGCTACAGCAATGATTCCGCCAGCAATGGCCAGGCCAATCAGAACCTTGGTCCGTGTACTAAGCTTGGTTTTTGTCGCTGTGTCTTTCATATAGATTCAGCTTATGCCGATGGGCCGGGCGTGGTTCCGCCACCACCAGAATTAACATTAGTCGATGAGTTGCTGTTACTGGTGTTGGTATTTGTACTTTCTCCTCCACCGTCGCTTGGCTGGTTAGATTCATCCGCGACGTCTTCTGCAGGCTTGGTGCTATCTTCTTGTTTATTGTCCTTCCCGGTTTTTTGTTTAAATTCAATACCGATCTCTCCTCCTCCAACTTTATAATTGCCATAGATGCGTAGTGTTCCGTACGCAATAATAGCAGCAGTTCCAATAAGCGCGATTGCGACTGCAATCTTGGTTTTGGAGCTGACTTTGGTCTTGGTTTGATCTGTCATACTTTATCATATTAATGATTACTCTTTATCATATGGTGCGCTGTTTTGTTTGTCAAATAGAAAAAGCACGAACTAAGCGCGCTTGGAAGTACTTGAAGGCAGATTACTTTGAAACAATAATCATTACTTTTTTTCCAGTATCAACATTACCGTTATTCCAGTCATGTGCTGCGTTTAAGATAGTGTCGTAGCTATATGAGTATTCTGCACCTCGTTTTGTTCCAGGGTCATTAGTGATGATAGTACTTTCGGTATAACCGATTATGGTCATCATGTGGTAGAGCGGACCAGGAGAGGTGTAGTAGGGATTTCCGATCTGGCGGCCAGCAAACGGGATGATCACTGGATTGCCGTTAGCAATGGCCTGCTTGATATCATCAATAGTGAAGTCTTCTATTAATTGAGTCTGTAATCCGTAAAACTGTTCTAGGGTGTCAGCAGTCTCTGCTGCAGTAGTATCGATCGGATAGCCGATCTCTGTACCGAAATTCACTAGTTGAAGAATTGCGCTATCTGCATCTTCAGCATCTGCTATATCGCGTGCTTGTAAGTATCGGGCAGCCATAAGGATACTGGCTTCTTCACACGCCTCTTGATACGGCAAGTCCCAGTTTGCATGTGGTGCTTGGGAAGTAAAGGGCACATCTAGTTGTGCTGAAGCTGAAATAGGTTTGTCAACAATTTCTTCTGTATCTTCCTTTATTGCGTCTTCTTGGACTTCTGGCGCAGCGTTGATTAGAGGTTCATTTACAACACTCGCTTCAGATGAAGCGGTATTCGAAGTTACACTCGGTTTAGATGTTTCTCTACAACTACCACCAGTGATAGCTAGGACACATAATAAAATGATAACGGTTTTTTTCATGCTCTTTGAATCTTAACGAGTGTATACGAAGTAATCAAGCTAGCAAGGTATGCAGCAATAGTGCCACCGATAAAACCGAGAACAGGGAACGTATACATAATCATGAGCGTATAAACGAGAAAGGAGAGCGATCCGATCGGAATTCTACGTATAAAAGATAAAATATCGTCAGCGTTATAGTACCAATGCAGTATGATGAATGTTGAAATATATGCAGCAGGGAACATGGTAAATATCCCACCCCAAAAAGGGCCGAGTGTTTTTCCAAATAGAGTGATAATGAATATAATGAAACCAATAAATACCGCGCGACCCACAAGCTGTTGTTTTGTATAGGTTACTGATGGGGGCTTTGGTCTGTCAGCTTCCCTGAAGAATATAAGTAAGAACGACATTGTTGCAGCTATGCAAAATGCAGCAATTCCAATTCCAAGATTGTTAATTTCATAGTACGCGATAGGGATTGCCTGGACAAACCAAAACAGTAAGCCGACAAACACGGAGAGAAGTATTTGCATTTTTTTACTTGCGACTTTTCGAAAAAGACGAGCAGCAAAGTAATATACAGTCGGAAATAGAGTTACAAGACCGAGCGAGAGAATAGTACTCGGTACAATCGATGATACCACCTCAGGAGTGAGTACCCATCCAAGGAAGAAAAAACCAAGCCCCATTGTTGACGGGAATGCTAGAACAATGCCTGCGGTCTTCTCACTCACTTTTTCTGCAATATAAGATTGAGCGGCAATGAAGCAACCTCCAATAATGAATGATGCGATCAGTTGAATGATGAATATTCTATTCACTGGTGTGTAGTTCGGAATCAAATAGTGATTTAAGGTCCTCAGGGTTCATATACGTATGTACTTGTACTTTATCACTTCCTTTTATCATTGCTGAGAGTTTATAGGTATCTTCTCCTTGATATAGGCAGATGACTTTCTTGTCACGCTGCAATGCGTTGGCAATTAGATACCCCACACCTAAGCTAGGAGTGGTGACATCAGCGACCATCACGTCGCATTGTTCAATAGACTGGATTTCGCGATCATGAATCTCTTCTTTTGTTAGGTCGGTTTCTCCAAAACCCGAGAACTTCTCATCCGCGATCTCCTCAGAGAGCACGGTTCCGTACTGTTGCAGTAGCTCCACGATTTGTACGTACTGCGGTTGTAGTGCGCGTCCTCCACGTACTGATGCAGAAAAAAGAATTGTCATATCATTTATTACTTTGAATTGTTAATAGTGTAGCATCTTCTGCAGAATTCCAATATGTATTAAACATATTCGTTTGCATCTCATATAGCAATTGGTCTTCGATCAGCATGGCAATCGGCTCTCTGTCATCATAGGTGGTGTATAGGATTTTGCCATCGTAGATTTTCAAATCCGCAGTGAATGCTTCAACGGCATCTGTGATAAATCGATACTGTGTGTAGTCGTTGTACGGAATTGATTGCAGGCGCGTTCTTACAGGTTCGCAATCAAATAGTAAAGCGCGTTTTTGAATCTTATTCAATACACGTCTATTTTCATAGGTCTCACGCACCTCTACTCCTGGTTTCTTACTACCAGAGTAGTCTGGATATGCGTATACCACCTCCGGTTTTGTAAGAATGATATCTTCTAACGCTTTTTTATATTCGTTTATGCCTTCAAATACACGAACACCTGGCCGTTTCTCTGCGAGTCGGTACTTTACTTTCAAGTCAGGAATGAGCTCTCGGACTGCAGTGACGTTTCGAGCAAACTCTCGTTCTTGCTTTGCCAGGAGGTCATAGAGTTTGTCAGGATTTTCAGCAATATACTTTGTTTTCCACTGGTCTTTTACTGCGGTGACTAAGCCGCGTTGGATCAGTTGCTTCAATACGTAGTAGAGCATAGTACGTGGGAGAGGGGAGCGTGTTTGCAGCTCTTGAACTGTGCTTTTCGGATAACGAAGCATAACAGCATACAACACAGCCTCGTTTTCACTTAAACCAAGCTTTTCCAGGATTTCGGTTGCCTGTGTTTTGCTTTTTTTCCTAGGCATTTCTTACTTTTTTATGGTTTATCAATTAATGTAAATATATTCTTGACAAAGAAGACCTTTCACTTTGATTAATAGTTTAATGCATATTATAGTACTTTGTCAATAGTTACGATGAGATTGTTCATCTACGGTTGACAACTTCCTCATTCACACGGTGAAATCCATGTGTGCTGCAGACCCCATGGACCTTCAGTGGGACCTACTGGTGATCTCTGGCCCGATGTTTTCGGGTAAGACCGAATCGCTGATTGACTGGGCTGAGCTCATGCAGGGCGACTTCGGCTACTTGATCAGGTCCTTCAGGGCAGAGCCAGTCGGTCGATCAGCTAAGATTCAGTCGCACAACGGACGCACACTTCAGCTGGACCAGCGGCTGGGCTGTGAGCCGTTCCCACACCCAGAGAAACTTGCTGAAGCTGTGTTCACTCCGCCGTGGCTTGGTATGCGCTTAGTTGTTGTGGACAACGTTCATTTTCTAGACATGCGAGCTGCGCGTGCGATTGAGGCGCTGGCTGATCATGACAGAACCAAGGTGGTCGTTGCTGGGTTGGACACAGATTTCCGAGGTGTAGACTATCCGGTCACGGACCACTTTCTGCAGATCGCTGATGCGCTGGAAGAGCTCACTGCTCAGTGTGCGATGTGCTTTGGAGAGTCGGTATTCCTCAATCCAGCAACTCGGACCGTCCGGATCGTACCAGACGACAGCTTGATCCTGGTCGGAGGCAGTGCATACTATGAGCCGCGTTGCGACTATCACGCGCGTGAGTATCCAGTGCATCCAGGAACTACTGATCCGTGCCTATCTGCTTCGGAAGAAGCAGGTTGACCAGTCACTCGCCTGGAGGAGCGCGAGTGGCTCGTCGCTTTTTAAGGTGAGACAAATAGAACAACTATGATCTATATTTATCAATTAAAACGATCCATTATGAGACCGAAGAAAATAAAAGAGATTTTAACGTTTCTGCAACGAACGAATAAACTTAAAGCTGTTCCCAGGTATGGATCAACTCTCAATAGGGATCAAGATTCCGTAGCAGAGCATTCTTGGCGATTAGCACTTATGGCGTATGTCATTGGTAATGAATGTAAGGTTCAGATAGATATTCAACGAGCAATGGCGTTAGCATTGATTCACGATTTAGCTGAAGCACGAACAGGCGACACTGATGCTTTTGAGGTTATCTCTGGGAATGCTTCCGTAGATGAAAAAAAGAAAATGGAGCAGAAAGCTATTCAAGAGTTAACGCAAGATTTTTCGTTTGGTGATTGGATTCGATATATTTGGGAAGAGTATGAGAACCAGGAGACAATTGAGGCGAAGTTTGTAAAAGCGCTCGATAAGATTGAGGCGTTTCTACATATCGCTGAGCGAGGAGTTGAAGCGTATATTCCAAGGGAGTTTCACAGTAATTATGCAGACAAGGCAGTAGAGGCGTTTGATGAGGCATCTAAGCACTTTCCAGAAGTACGTGATCTATTAGAGATGGTAAAAAAAGACTTAAAAGTTCAATTTACAAAAGTTGGTGTGCAGTGGACTACGAGTGATTAGAAAGGGTAATTGAATCCGGTGCTATAAGCATGCACACAGCGCTCACCATATATGCAGTACTGATAGAGTAGTGATCAGTCAACACCCCAGTGAATGGAATAATCACTGCAACACCAAGGGCTCCGATAAAGTTCTTTATTGAGAGTACCGTCGCTCGCTTTCCTGAAGGTGTTTCTTTGTTTACTAGATGTTCAATAATTGGACCGCGCAACCCAAAACCGAGCGAGCCTATGATAAGTATAATTCCAGCTGTTAGGCCAAATGCCTAGGAAGCAGCGATGACAATAAAAGGATTGATAATGGAGAAGATGAGAAGTGTTCTCCGATCACCAATTTTTAAAGAGATGGTGTCAGAGAGATAGTATCCAACAGCAGCAAGTCCAAAGGTGCCTGCGTATAAGTACCCATACGCTTGAAGGGTGATCTCTTTCTCTTCAAAGAACAATGGCTTCAACAAGTGCAGTGATTCCCCGAACGCCATGAGTACGAACCCGCCAATAAAAAGAAGAATAAGTTGTTTCTTTGATAGCGCAAAACGAAACGCGTCATTCATCTGTCGTAACACATTTTGATGCTTTTCTTTTTCGTACTTCGCTTCTTTAAGAAACGCAACCAGTATTGTTGCAATCCCAACCGGGATGAATGAGAATAGAATAGTGTGTTCTAGAGAGATCGTTGCTAGGTACCCACCGATGATCGCACCGACTGAAGCGCCGAGCGGCCACAATGCGTAGTATATTCCAATTGCACGTTTATAGTACTGTTCTTTTCCGTGTTCTTGGAGCGTATCATAGATTAACGCATCTTCAGATCCGCTAGCTAGGCTCATTGCAAACGCGTGTATGATTGCGTAGATAATGAAGATCCATAGAGAACCCCCTATGAATAACAGGCCAATTGCGCATAAGGTGATAACATGGTCCAGGACAATAGTCATCTTTCGTCCGAAGAGATCAGCGATAGCACCAGTAGGTACTTCAAACAATACCACCGCGAATGCTTCTATAGAAAAAATCAAGGCGACATTTGTTGCAGAGAAGAGCGTATCTTCAAAATACAATGCGAGGATAGGCAAGAAAAACAATGCACCTCCAATAACAGAAGAAGCGTACATTAACAGTATGTTTGGTGCTGCGTGTCCGAGTTTTCTAATCAGCATTTTTATTTAGCTGTGGTTCTATTCTCCGAAGATCGATGCGAACATTCCTTGACTCATTACTTTCATCACTTCATTGGATGAGAAGACTTTTCCGTTGATACAAATGTAGATACCTGGCTCTAGGTCTTGGACTTTAGCAAGAGCATACCCCAAGTTAAATGGACCGTCGGACATAGCAAATCCGGACATCGGTGTCATGGAAGCCGTAAGAATAATCACCTGATCTTTTCGTTTTAAGTTCGCTTCTATAAATCGTGCAGCGTCCGGCACGGTATACGTTCCATACGTGATAATGACATGTTTGCAGTGGCTATTTTCGATTCTAGTAAGAGCTTTTTTCAGGTCAGCTTGATTAATATCACGACTGTCTTTCATACAGATTTGAGAGAACTTCACTTCATTATAGAGTTTCAAGCTATTGATATACTGAGGGATGATTGATTTTTCATTCGGCACCACCGTGTCTTTTTTTCCATCATAATACGAGTCTATGGTCCCTCCGGTCATGATGAAGTGGATTGGATAATTTTTCTCTGTCATAGTGAAAAAGCTAGTTATTAGTATTGGTATAGTACTATAAGGTGGGCATTACTGCAATAAAACAGGATTACGGACAACCCTGTTTTATCATACATTCTGTTGCGTTAAAACATGGGTCCGGGTTCAATCCCTTCGTTGATCTGTAGTTCAAACGCCCCGATATCGCAGCTGCCGTTTCGGATCTTACCTCGTTGGTCGTAGTCAACAGCTACACCATCAATGTCATAGCAGCTGCCATTATTTTGCGCTGGTGAGAAGTGAGCGATAGCAACAGTCTTGGTGAACCCGCCATTTTTTTGTAAGCCGGATGGGTCTAATTGGGGATCTACAACTTGGTCAAAGTTTCCGTTTAAGTTACAGCTACCTTCATCGTCAATGTTGTAGCCGTACGAAGTCATAACGCCAGAACAGTTGTAAGTGGCATTATGTTGATCCAGATTTTCTGAGACAATACTGTTCTTGATTTCAAATGAACCGTTATACGTCCCTATTCCACCAACGTGCTGTCCTTTATTTCTCATTAGAGTAGAGTGGCTGAGTTTTACAGAGCCGCCAGTGTTGTAGATTGCTCCACCGTTATTAATGTGCGCTCGGTTCCGGTAGAATGTAGAGTTTAGAATTTCCACTTCGCCCCAGTTGTTTAAGCCACCACCGTATCCGTAATTAGGATCATCTGAATAGACATGGTTTTTAGCAACTATAGAGTTCTCAATAGAGAGCACCCCATCAGCAGCGTTGAAGATTCCTCCGCCAACTGAATTAATGCTGTGGCCTGGGCAGAGGTCGTTCTGTCCAAGCGCAATATTACCCACAACAGCAATAGTATCCATGGTCATAGTTCCGGAGTTTAATACTCCTCCTCCACCCAACTCTGCTGTGTTATCAAAGATTCTGGTATAGGATAGACTTACTTCTTCGCTATTAGAGAGCCCGCCCCCGGTATAGCCAGCGTAGTTGTTATATATAAGCGAATTGTTTATTTCAGCTTGTCCAAGGGGTCCTATTGCTACTCCTCCACCAGTGCTACCTAGTGATTGGTTATCATAGAATTTGCTATTGTTCACTATCAGGTTACCGCCGCTGTACAGGCCACCACCTTTGCCCCATTCTGCATTTGTACTATTACTTCGTATAATAGAATCATTAACTACCATCGTACTATTAAGCGAGTTCATGATTCCGCCAGCATGAGAATATCCAGTATCAGTAACTTCATTGTCTTCAATTATCGAGTTGTCGATGATCATATGACCACCAAGTTCATTTGCTAGCCCTGCTCCCTCAGATAGCGTAGAATTATGTTTGATAATTGAGTTGATAACATGCACAGAACCGTAACGGTTATACAACCCTCCGACACTATTCTGAATGAGCGAATTTTGAATAGTAAGGTTAGAACCGCTAGAGTTTCTTATACCGACGTCATTTATACTATCGATGGTGACATGATCTAATGTGTAGTGGGTCTGAATCAAGTCTAATGCTGGTACATTTGTATTGGTAAGAGTTACGTCTCGCAATTCAACTGTAACGCTATTAATGACGTTATCAAAAATACTGAATTCCTGTCCGTAGGTTTGATAGTATTGGCTGTTGCCATCAATAACAGTGTCATGTTGTCCACTTCCTATGAAGTAATAAGTACACGTATCATTTCGAAGATCTAAATCATCAGCATTGTTCCAGTCATCCATATTGAAATTACGTTGAGTAAGCGTTATTTTTTCGCTAGGAATATAAAAATGATGATCGCAATTCACTTCATCATCATTCGCGAGCGTAATCGCTTCTCTTAACGAACACTCCCCGCCGCCGTCTTCTTCAGCAGCACAGGTGTTATTTACAGCGTCGAGCGGATCCGGATCCGCGTCTAAACTGACTGGATCTGGATGTGAATCCGTATAGTCCACATGATAGGTTTTTGCCTCTGCTTGCTGAGCTAAGAGTAATGAAACTCCTACGCACAAGCTAAGTAGTAATACTCTTTTCATAATAAAAAGTTTACGTATTGAATTGCCTCAGCTTACACAATTCACCGTTTTTGTCAAGCCGTATTCGGTGGGGGGAGAGTGGTGATTTATCGAAGTTATTTTTTATCAATTGAAGCTGAGGATATACAACCCGCTGCGAGAAAGCATTAACGAAATATGCGCGCAAATCGCTGCTTGCGAATAGTTGTTGAATCCTACATGTGCTTTTGCGTAGTTTAGGTATATCAATGCGTATTCATGTATAGCGCGTACAGTTTTGCGTTTCTTTTTTGGCAGTTTCTTTTTCTTGCTGTTGAATTTTAGAGTCAACGTCTCGTACTTTGTAGTCGCTTTTACTATTTGTTGGGCAGCAGCCGCGATTATCTCTTCAGAGTGCTCATCACTTCCTTCCCCGCTACTATCGCTAGCATTACTGATTTTATTTGATGCTATATCTAGCTTTTCGCTAATGGAGAAGAAACGCTCGATATCACCGTTTGGTCCAAGGTTGGAAAGCTTTTTATACGAACGTTTTATTATGGTCGCGGCTTTTTTTAACTTGGATGATGTGTTCTGAGTATCATCTGAAAGCAGTAGTTCCACACGAGTCTCTGCGAGTTGCCCGAGTGTGCTATTCATGCGGAACAGTTCAACGTAGTAGAAAGAAGCATACTCATCTTGTTCTAATGTCTCGAACTCTTGAATATCGATTCTCTCCATGAGGTCCTCTGCTGTTTTTACTTGCTGTAGCGCTGAAAATCCTGCATATATTGCATCTAACTCTTCTCCATTCTCATTCAGTTCTTCGGCTTCGTGCATAGATTGCGATGATTGGTTCAGCAATTTAAGCACCTCTGTTGTAATTGAATGTCCGAGCGTTGCGTTTATTCCTTTCTTACTTTTATTGTCCAGTGTTTTCGTTATTTCTGAGCTACTATTCGCGGTTTCTTCCCAGCTGACTGCAACCGTTTGTATCAGGACACTAAAAATAATCATATCTACGATGCTTGCAACTGTTGTGCTGCTTCGCTCAGCGCTATAGATATAACTGTCGATATCTCCATCAACGACGTCTGTTTTACGGTCAAGGTAGCTGAGTTTTTTCTCTGCTTTTTCTAATTCATCTGTATTTCCAACAGTGGATTCAGCAAGATCTTCTTTGATACCCACTGCTTTTTTCTCCATGCGATAGAGCTGTCGTTGAATCTCATCTCGAGTCTCCTCATCTTCAACTAACACCAGTTTTGCATGTAGCATAGCAATTTCTTCAATGTAGTGATCAGAGTACTCTTCAATCTCTGATTTGCTTAAATTCTCATACTTATCTGCTGCGTGTGCAGGTAGCGCAAGGCCAACACACATGATGGTGATGAATAGTAGTGATATTCGCATAGTATAATGATTGTTATGTAGTAAAGGCATTTATGTGTTCAGATGTAAGTATACCATTAGCAGCGGTTAAAAGCCCAGCTGGTAGCAGTTGCTGCCTTTTCTTGTTTTACCGGAATCGTAGGGTTATACTAATAATATGAATATTGGTAGCACCAAGAAAAAAATAGATAAGACCAAGCTGAATATCGGCACGGAATTGGAATTCCTCGTTCTTGAGCCGAATACACTGCGTATAGTAAATCGCGAGCAGTCACAGGAGCTGTTTGTGTATTATGCAGAAAAAGAAGGCTGGGATATTTCCAGGAAGGCTCATAATAATGAAGCCCAAGAGGCGTATAAGGAGTTCGATGGACGGCAATATGTAATGAAGTACGATGTGTCATACGGCCTGTTTGAATTTGCCTCACCACCTGTTGACTCCTTAAGCAAGCTGGAAAATATGCACGCTACAATAATCGACAGCTTTATCACCGCTGTCAGTGAGAAAGGGTTGATTTTCTGGCCGTTAGAAGTGACGCCTATCGCCTCTGGACTGTTCAATCTGCCACACCAGGAGCGTTTTGAAATAATTGATGATCAGCTCTATAGCATTTTTCAGAAACAGCGGAACATGACTCGTATCTGTTGTATTGCTTCGCACCAGGTGTCACTGGATATTCCAGTGCAAAAAGTCATTCCAACAATTAATGCGCTGTATAAACACCTCGGAGAGTTTATTGCTACATTCAGTACCGCTCCTGCAATTGTGGACAGCAAGTTCTATCCGTCTGCGCGTTACTATTGGCTGAACCATAGCTCGCCAGAGCTGGATTCTGATAAGTACAACTATGGGGTACGAACAGTGTTTCCTCCAAAGGAGTTTGAAAGCTTGACTGATTACTATTTCTTTATTTGGAAGAGCAAGAACGTTTTTGTCATTCGGGAGGGTGTACCGTACATTCTTCCTGATAAAAATCTCAGCATGCACGATTTCATTAAAGCCGGTAAAGGTGAGGCATTGAATCTAGACGAAAAGCCTGTAACTGTTGAATTGCAGGCAGAGGATGTCCCGCTTTTACTCAATGCGTTTTGGTGGGAGTTCAAACCGCACTACGATTTTGATACGTCATTCACGATTGAGGATTTTCTTGAATACTATAACAAGAAGGATATTGATGGCTTCTTACAGAAATACGCAACACATGCATGGATAGAGATCAGGCCGTGCGCACCACATTTTGAGAATAACGCAATGGATATATCAAAATACTTCTATGAGATATTCAGTAACATTGATGATTTTATAGAAGAGTCAAAAAGTATTACGTGGGAACAAGCTAAGAAA
Source organism: uncultured Gammaproteobacteria bacterium (assembly GCA_964344485.1). Lineage (GTDB taxonomy): Bacteria > Patescibacteriota > Patescibacteriia > UBA9570 > XYC2-FULL-38-9 > CAYFNF01. The sequence continues at coordinate 62,578 of CAYFNF010000006.1, read as the reverse complement.
GAGCGCGATCGTGCAGTACAGCCACTTGAAAAGTAATACTGGTAGCGGCGACCGTTATTGTTTACCGCTCATATATTTTCTTATCTCCCTAATTATTCGAACGTTTTTTTCTTTATTCTTGACCGCGATACGAATAACATTATCTTTGAATTGTACGCTCATGGAGTCACAGTTTCGTAGGAACACTCCTTGTTGTTCAAGAGCACCTATCACTTTTTGTGCGCTGAGTTTTTGATCCACCAGTTCGATTAGGAAGTATGAAGTGTGTGATGGGTAGACAGTGATACCGCTAATGTCCCGGAGTGCATTCATCATCTCTTCACGCAGTTCATGTGTTTGTGCATACTTTATTCCGTAGTACTCCTTATCCTTGAGTGCTTCGATCGCTGCGAGCTGGCCGATGTTGCTAATGGACCACGGCGGGATATGTGTATTGATTGTACATATCAATTTATCAGGCAATACTGCGTATGCAGCACGAGCTCCGCTGAGCGCGTATACTTTAGACATTGATTTCAGGACTATAAGATTTTTCCTTTTTTTTACTTCTTGTTCAAGTGAGTGTTGAACGCCAATATATTCGATGTATGCTTCATCAATGACAAATATAGTCTGGCCTGGCGTCTGATCGAGTATCGTAATTAGATCTTTCTTGTCGATATACTGCCCAGTTGGGCTGTTTGGATTTACTATCACTACCACGTTGGGCTGTATCGTGTTTATGTCGCTGATTAGGTCATTCACATTAGCGCTGAAGTTCGTTTTGCTGTGTAATGGATGTCGATGTAGGTCAGTGTTGATGACGGTTGTAAAGATATGTTCATATTCTCCATACATCGGATCGAGGATAAGTGTTTTATCACCGTTTGACAGGAGATTTGGAAATAGCGCAAACATAATGTCTGACGAACCTCCACCAACAATGATGTTCTTTTCTGGAATGCCGCGAATTTCTGCAATGGTTGTTATCAGGCCGTTTGCGTGCGTGGGAGGAGAGGTAGAGAGCAGAGTTGGGAGATGCTCTTGAACTGCTTTGATAGCTTTGGGCGATGGATCGAACCATGCATCAAGAACATCAGCGTTCACAACGTCATTGCCGAGCGCTCCTATTCGTTCATATGCATATCCGATCTGTTTCCAGAATGATCCGCCGTGAAATGCTTTAAGAGTGGAGTTCATAATCAAGAATTTATTTCTTAACAACATATGATAGCAGGGGATTGACAATATGTCAATGGTATGTTTATAATTAGAATAAATATAAACATTTAGTTTACATATCATATGGAGCTAGAAAAAGGGGTAAAATGGCTGGTAATTCAAGTATTAGCAAAGAAATACCCGCTACAAGTTCATGAGCTGCAATTAGAAATAGAAAAGAGCAGTAAAGAGTTGTTTACTACCCAAGCAATTCACAAAGCACTGAATACTCTTTTAAAGAAACGAGCGGTGATGAAGAAAGGGCGGTCCTATCAATTAGCCACTGAATACATACTAGAGTTGGATGAATTTGTTAGGGAGTTGAAAAGTGCGTATTTTTTCAAGCCAGCGCAAACCTATGATGTCGGTAAGAATTCCAAGAAAGTCTTTGAGGTGGAATCCATAGCTGCATTAGATAAATTGTGGAACGATATTTTGAGTGAGAAGCTAGATGAATATCCAATTAAGTCGCAACAGTTCTGTCAGCACTTTCCACATGCATGGTTCAACTTAGTGCATATGGGGGAAGAGATAAAGATTGTAAATAAAATTGTAGATCAATGTAAAGGCTTCTATACATTAGTGAACGGCTCAACTGTTCTTGATGAGTGGATCGGTAAATTCTATTCAGGAAAGAAAATGTACTATCAAATGAATCCAAAACCTTCCGTAAAAGAGATCGGGCATTGCTACGGAGTGATTGGAGACTATATTCTTGAAGCGCGATATCCGAAACAACTAGCAGAACGGTTGGACGCATTATTTACACAGTCGAAGAATCTACAAGAGTTGAATGTATCTGAATTAATATCCATAACACATTCTCACGAGGATTTAGAATTAGTACTGCAACAGAATGCAAGAAAAGCTGCAGAGATGAAGGCGTATATCCTGAAGAGTTTTAAGAAGAAATAGATTGGTGCTTTATAACAACAATAAATACCGCTCTTTCAGCGGTATTGTTTTGTTCAAAATCATCTCGTCTGGCGGGAGTGACGGGACTTGAACCCGCGGCCTTCTGCGTGACAGGCAGACGCTCTAACCAACTGAGCTACACCCCCTGGAATTGATATTGTACTGCAATCGCAGACAACAGGGAAGAGTGTACAACATTTATTATTCATTGTCTAGAGTTAGCACCCAGCGCGCAACAATGTGTTTAGGCTAGACTTGACAAATTCGTTTTTTTCCTATATACTGCACTGTTTTACATAAGTTGTGCGCAGAAAAGCACGATGAAGCATGGAGAGAGTTGGTCGAGTTGAAAAAAGCATGAATTTATGTTAAAATTAATAACGTAATTCACTTTGTTTCTATGAGTGATGGACCAGGAAATAGAGGCCGAAGAAGGTCAGACCCAGTACAGGTAGCGGAGCATGACGCAGGACCGCCTCATGTTGGTATTGACGGGCTTGATGTACCAATTGACTATGATGCATTGCCAGCACCAGTTCGTGATGCCATTTCAGAGTTTGATGCACAGACAAGAATGGGAGTTATAAACCCTCCATCTGATGATGATGCTTCAAGAGAAGGCTTTCGTTTGTTTTATACTTCTAGAGATAGCAGAATGCAAGAATGTATAAGATTACTCATGCAAGATGGTTATTTGTGGGAAATAGATGAACATTGTCGTGATGTATATCCTAATTGGGAGCAGGCTGGTTGTGCAGGTTTGCTAACAGATATTCGTGTCCCTTCAGAACAGATGCAAGAGCGGTATATTGCTCATCAAGTACAAAAAATCCGTGCGAATCCTATGGCGCATATCGAAGCGCCAGTGCTAGCTGCGAGCGCAGATGCATTTCAAATGATTCGCGATCGATTAGCTGACACCGGAGAGGAAGGTTTATTGCGTGATGCTGTTCGACGAGGATATAGTGCTGGGCTTGCTGAAGGATTGGATTATCATTCTTTTTGGCAAGATGTAGGCGTTGGAGATTGGATTGAAGATTTACGATCAGTTAGTGAAGAAAGCGGCGCTGTACCATTTGACCCTGCAACTCACGTTGAAGTTCCTTATCGAGATAGGTTAGAAGCTATTCGTAGTGAGGCAGTTGCTGATGCGGTTCAGGGTGTGAGAACAACCATTGAGCAAATACGCGCAGGTGTACATCCTGGTTTTTTAACGTATACCCCTATAGAGCTTCACGAGCTACGAGAGTATCATGAAGGTAAAACTGAGGGAGGAGTCGAATTGCAATGCGCAGACTTCTTTGATCCAGACAAATATCCATCAGAAGAGGCTGTTCACTACGGAGATTCATTAGTTCTAATGCGTATCCCGACAATGGCTCGATTACATGAGGTGACAAGTACTTTTGATGAAGGGCCTGAGTACAGTCAATATATGCTACGTGCAGCTGATACCGTACTGCGAGCATTTGGTCCATTATGCGATCGATTTAATACGAAAACAGTTTTTGCGTTTGCAAATACATATTCGGCGCACCGGTCAGACGACTTAGTGTATGTGAACCGAGGAGACTTCGGCTCTTCTCTTGAACGAACAGATTCTGAGTCAGGCGAAGTCTATCATGATACGTTCGTCAGGATGATGAATGTCTATCGTGTTGCCGGAGCCATGATTCATGAATTATTACATGCAATACAGCAACGTTTATATGCGGCTATTGAGAGTCATGGACTATCAGCAGATAGAGAGAGTGGTCATTCGTATTGGCACGATCTATGCGCTGCATATTTTCAATGTCCAGAAGCAGTAGAGATGTATTATGGTCAAGGCAACGCTCAAGTGGATAGGAGTATAGAGTGTTTGCGAGCTCTAGACCAAGCATACGGTATGCAGGCGATGCGAGAAGAGCTTCGACCAGTTATTAACCAGTTTGACAGAGCGCTTATGCCGCGTATGCAAGAATCAGGAGCATGGTCCGTAGATTCAATCGGTGTTTCACAAGCAGCCAATATAGGTATTGGTGGCTTGCTTCAATCTGGCGGCATGGAGCATGTGCAGTATGAACAGGACCTTCAAGCAGCATTGCCTAGTTGTACTGATGCACTACATCGAAAGATGATTCAAGATCAGTTATTGCTAATTAAGCATTCAGACGAACAATAATATGTCAGATAGACCAGAACCACCAGGAGGGCGAAGGCCACCAGATCCAGTTCAACCACCAGGGCATGATTCAGGTCCGCCTATTGTTGGTATAGATGAGCATGATGTACCAATTGATCGTGCGAGATTGGATGCACGAGTCCGACAAGATTTAGACGATTTAATAGAATTAGCAGCTACTGGTATTGGCATGATTCTGCCGCCATATAGAGCAGCTTCTCAAGAAGCATTTCGTTTATATTGCGCATCTTTGAGCAGAGAGGAGCAGGCAAGGTTGCGAGAGAAAATTCGTGAAACGTATCTCGCTCAGATACGGGAGTCAGCAAGAGATCTTTATAACGGCTGGGACAGGGCTGGCTACAGTTCGGTGCTAGATGATATCCGAATACCACCAGAAGAGGTATTGCAAGAGCACATTCGTCATGTAGTTCAACAGTGCCGAAGGAATCCCGGGTATTTATATTCACCACCAATTTCGGATACCGATCAAGCAGTATTTCCACAAGTTCAGGAACAATTAGTAGCTTCTGGAGATGAGCATCTTCTCAGAGAAGCAGTCCGTCGATCGTATCAGTTTTTCTTGCGAATGGATGAAGATTACTACGCAAGTTGGAGGCGTATGGGGGTTGCTTCTTGGATTGAGGATTTACGTCCAACTGTAGATGAGAGTGCTCCACGTTCCGAACGCTCACGAGTTGGACCACCGCCTGGACATGATAGTGAGCCTCTTCCAGTACTCGAAGATGACGGCCCACGTTCCCCCGGAGCAGATTGGATTGAAGGGCCGCCGACAGACGATGAAGATGGTGAACCAACGATAGAAGAGCCAGTACCAGCTGGAGCTACGGATTGGATGGATGATTTTACAACAGATGCAGATGGTGAACCTTTTGTACTTCTAGATGACGACACAAGAATTCCTGATGGACGAGGAGAGTGGGATGTTCCAGGAGGTTTTGACCTTGGTGACCCATATGCGGATTTAGACGAACTTGATCTTGACGCGGATGATGATGGCGATGGTGGACCAATCGAAACCGATACTTTTATAGATCGTGATCCAGTACCACTAGATGCACGACTTCCAGATCCAGAAGAACGTGTAATGGAGCCAGAAGAGATGCGTGCTGAGTGGGCAGCGTTACATAGACGATGGTCACGGTACGCTGATGGACAACGATACTTTTACGATACAGCCAAGCGCATACGTTTTCGTTTAGTTGATGAACCAGATCCAGCGCCTCTTGAAGGGTATATTGCAGCGGTAGCATTAGACGCAGAGGGAACAACCACTGCCGGAGAGACAGTGAACGTTCCGATGAACGCTTTTGTTCGCGCTGAACCTACATGTGTTCTAATGAATTATGAAGACGTAGAAGATGATATTCATGAAGTCGTTGCTGTTACTGCGCCAGCAATAGAAGTTGCTCGTAGAAGGTCTGCGCAACTACAAGATATTTTTGAGACTGGCGCATCTGCACCACCAGATTTTGATACCATTCAAGCAGATTTGAGCGCTGCATATGACGGGGTTGAAAGAGCACGAGAG
>CAYFNF010000006.1:44000-56740 GCA_964344485.1 uncultured Gammaproteobacteria bacterium | reverse complement strand
TGATTGCGCAGGGAGATGAAAATCCATTCTTTGTGGAAAAAGCCGTCGGTACACTGAATGCAGCACGGTATGAATGTTCGAGTTTGGTTGCGTATCATGCGATGTGTCACCGTGCTCGAGAGATCGGGCGAGATGCGTATATAGAGCGTTATCGTTCACAGGACGCCACATCCCGTGGTGCTGCACTTGTGCATCGAATACGGCGACTAGATCAGCGATTGGAGACGTTTCTCGTGCGCGTAGCAAATCGTGAAGCAGTTAATGATAACGAGGTACAACAAGCAGCTGTTGGAATTCCGCAGTTACTACAAGACATTAGGGATGGAATGTTTAATCTGGACCCAGCAGAAGAAACTGTAGTCATGGTTGGTTATTTTCAAACAGTGATGGCGAAAGCGTATATTGTCAGCTCATCAATTGAGCAGATGCTCGGGAATCAAGATTTAGACGGACGGTTGCAAGAATTAGCACTATTTCATCAAGATCATCAACAAGCATTTGATATTATGCAAGATTTATATCAAGGAATTGTACCAGACGCCGAAGCTATTGGAACAGACTTCGACCTCGGTACACACGTAGACGCGCGTTTTGAAGACGCTACTGGAAGAGCGTTAGTCATAGATGCGCAGTTAGAAGACGGCCGGTATGCTGGCCAAGTCATGGGACCAGACGGACGACCGTTGTTCTCATTAGTAGTTCAGCTAGATCAGCTGGAATCGTATGTTGAAGAACATCAATTTCAACAAGTAATGTAATAATATAAATATATGACAGAAGGTGGAAAAAGAGGCGGCGGCGGACGTGGTGGCCGCAGAAAAGGCGGACGTGGCGGTCGTGGTGGCCGCGGTGGAAGCCGACCTGCTGGAGAACGCACAGGCGGCGGACGACCAAAGAGCCGTTCAGGCAGCGGTGGAAGCCGAAAAGGTGGAGGTGGCGGACGTGGCGGTCGTGGTGGCCGCGGTGGAGGCCGACCTGCTGGAGAAGACGATAAAAGAAGAGGCCGATCTAGAAAAGGAGCTGGAGGTGGCGGACGTGGAGGCGGTGGAAGCAGAAAAGGCGGTGGACGCGGTGGCGATGGACGAGGTGGAAGACGGCCAGACCGCTCAGCACCAAGAAAACCAGACAATCCAAATCCAGGACTGCCAGAATTAGCAACCGGCCTTACAATCAGTGGCCCGGTAATTGAATGGGGGACGCGTCTTGCAGTTCAAGCACCGGACGGTCAAATTGTATTACTACCAACTATTGGAGTTGATTTAGATGCGTTAGATAGAGCGAATACCACTATTGAAGTCGTTCGTGTTAATAGAGCAAAGGACGGAAGACCAAAATCATACACTGGAGTGCCGCCAGATACAAAAGAGGCGTTTGAAGCAGCAGTAGTAGCAGCGCGTTCTGGAAAAGGTGGAGGCGCAAAATCAACATCTTCTTCAGGAGGTGGAGCAGGTGGAGCATCAGGAAGCGCTGGATCAGGAGGTGGAGCAGGCAGCGGTGAAGCTGAAGGTGGTGATGCAAGTGCAAGCAGCGGTACAGAGGGCGGAGGCGGCACTGAAAGCAGCAGAGGTAAGCCAGATATTGTTCCGAATATCAATCATACTCTTGATGCACTAGAACAAGAGCGCGACGAACCGTATCCATGTACCATAGTTGACCAACCTGACGATCAGCGAGTGGCAGTTACACCAGAAGGCCATAGAATAAACATTCCATCGGATTTAGATGTAGAGGGCATTGATTTAACTGGAGATGACGTTGGCATGCGTATTATCTCTGCACGCACAAGCAAGCGAAGAGGGGGCGGCGAGCGAGTAGTGTATACTGGCGTTCCAGCTGCGGTTACTGCAGAAGCCCTTGCAGCGTGGCGAGAGGCACGAGCACGTAGGAGCGCAGAAGCACGCGTTCGACGTGCACCGTTAGCATACGAAGTTGATGCAGTCCCTGATTTAGAATTAGATGTTATACCTCCAGATCCATCAGAAGGTGCAGACCAGCCAAGACGCTTTCGAACTGTTGCGAGTGACGGACGACGAGTATCTGTAGAATCCACATTAGGTTGGGAACCAACACCAGGAGCAGATGGAAAAATTACTGCACCAGTGCGTATCACACGCGCAGAAGAAGGAGGATTAGAGTATCAAGGAATATTAGAATGGGAACAATTATGTTACCAAGAGTTTGAACGTTTTTCATATGCATTAGCTCGATGGAGATCAGTGATTCGCGCAGTGAATGACCGCATTCCTCAAGGCGAGACAGGAGCAGGAACATATCGACACGCAGTACCTGAAGACGTACGTACCCGTTTTCGACAGCGCTTTGCGAGTGCGTGGACAGTGCTGTCCGAGATTAATCACTCTCTGCATGCTACTGATGCTGCACGACGACTCTCAGTGGAAGATGGAGTTGCGCGCGTGAATCAGTTGCGTGACCTTGTGCAAGCTATGGAATCGGACCTTCCAGTATTAGAGGCAGCACTGCCTGATGATATTGAAGCACCAGTAATGTTTCATGATGTTCCTGCTGAGCGCCGTACTGCTCTAGAAGAAGCAGCGCAGGAAGTGGAGCAAGAACGAGAGCGAGCTGTTGAAGGGATCCAAATTCGAACAGAGATAGAGCGCAGAATTGAAGAGATGCAACAGCAGATTTCGAAACGGTTGTATCCAGCATTACAGCGAGAATCTCATCAGCGAATTAAAGTACGCAGAGAAGCTGAGCCATCTGAAGAAGAAAAAAGACTACGTGCTCGTATCGATGAATTACAAGCACAGATTGATGCAGAACAAGAACGTATCGATGGTTTTAATGAGTATTTAAGTCAGTTCCCGGACGATCCTTCAATAGATCGTATTATGACCGCCCTATTTAATTTAGAGGAAGAACAGCCAGATGCTGCAGAATCCGCACGTGAGGGCATTCGCGGTGAGAACTTTAGACAACTACTTGATCAGTTACGTGCACTGAACCCTGAGGGCAGAGAGCATTTAGAGAATATCGAACATCTTCGTTCAGACGCTAGCTTCCGTGCTCGAGATGATTTCTCTGAGCTGCATCCGACGTTCATGATCCGCGGGGCCACTGCGACAGAGAGGGATCGTGACGCAGGCACATTTACTGAATTTACTATTGAAAGAACATATGAAGTCACTGGGCCAGACGGAGACCCAGAGATTCGGCGTAGTTTTGTGAACCTCCGTCCGGGTGATGCAATTCATGATCTTCGTGTAGATGAAGAAGGCATTGTACTATTTGATACAGATCATACGCGAGGATTGCGTCGCAGAAAGCAGGGAGAGCTCGCTAGAGCATTTGAGAGCCAGGAAGGTGGTGTATCAGATGCGGATATTGCTCCGGCATTAGATCAGCTGTCGTATCAGTGTACTATGGAAGAGTTCGTTCGTTTGATTCGTGACGGTATTATCTTAATTGAGAGCATGTCTGCTGAACATGAGCGGTTAGTAGCTCAATTCACTGGTGCGGATCTTTCCATGGAAGACTTAGTGTTGTATCGGCGTTCAGACGACCGTTTTTCTCTTGGTAGAGGAATGCTGCGACGAGCACTAGAACGACACGGTGGAACTGTAGTAGAACGCATTGATGACTATGTCATGCAGCGATTTGGCGAGCACCTTGGCCTGCCTGATGATGAACGAGTACTACTAACACATACACGGTTTATCGACCCTGACGCAACTGAAGTAGTGATGCGAGTTCAAGTGCAAGGGTCAGAGTTTGATGAACGAGTTCCAGTAGTAGGAAACGAAGATTCTGATCATTTTCAAGATCTACGACAACGAGTACAAGACACTCTCGAAGCGCTAGATGAAGCTGAACGTTCAGCGACAGCTGCTGCAGATGAAGCAGAGGCTGAGCGCTTAGAACGTGAACGAAATTTTGTTGAGATGCGTAGTGGAGCAATTGGAGAGGTGCGAGATGCAGATGCATTGGCAGCTCGACTTGGACGTACAGGATTTGACCCAGTACCAACAGTGTTTGAAGTGCGACATATCCCAGGAGGTGGAGAAGAATTAGCACTAGTAATTAACGGAGAGTTAGTGTGGATAGATCGTCCATTGTGGAGAGAGTTACACATCGGGGACCCTCAAGTATTACAAGTCACTGAAAGTCCACCTGAGTGCGGAGAAGATGCATATGAAACATTAGATCGCGTCTCTGCTGAGTTTGGAATTAACCCACCGATCTATCCTGGACAAGTATTGACCTATCACGGTGCAGGAGCGGCAAGAGAGATCGGACGTATTCCAGCAGCGGACGGAACTGATGCATGGGCGTTAGTCGATGGAGTAGAGGTGATGGTGCAGCGTGCTCATTATCCAGGAGAAACCGGCGTAGGAACAGAGCCAGTAATATCCTTCTGGTATCGTGGCGCTGTAGACGCACAAGGTAATGTTGCAGATGAAGTTGAGGTCGGTGAAGCGACATTAAATACCGTACTACAAAACATGACTGCGTCAGCGTTTGCAGAGTTTTTACGCAACGGTCCGCCATTAAGCAGATTTGAACGTCGCGTCGTCAGTATCGGTACACCAGAAGAAGAAGCTGCGCGTGGTGAGACGCTTCTGACACCAGAACAGTACTATGAACAATTGACGGGTGGAGAAACCGTACACGGTGAACATCTGTTGATTTCGCTTGGTCTTCCAACAGAGATGTTCCGTCTTGATCGTGAGTCAGAGGATCAGACGCATGTAATTCGCTTTCAGTGGAGTGGCCCGGATGTCGCAGCCGCTGAGGGTGAAGGGTTGGCAAACGGTGCAGTCGCTCGTATCACGCGATTCAACGATGACCAACAAATCGCGATTATTGAGGTGGAAGATGCAACCGGCGCAGTAGTTACTCGTGACCTGACAGTAACCTATGAGCAGTTGATTGAGATGTCGCGTTTTATGGAGCCTGCACCAGAACGATTTGCAGCTCGATTGCAGCAAGAAACCGGCATTCGAGATGTTGCCCATGCAGTCAGTAGCAGAATGTTGATGGATCCTCGGGGTCGGGTCATGTTTGTAACAGAAGTAACTGGAACATCCATCACGTACTATACTCGTGCAGACATGAATCAACGAGATCCAGATACAGGAGAGACACGTCGACATACATTAAGCACAGAGCAGTTCTTTGCACAGTTTGGTACCGAAGAAGGGCAGATGCGGTTAAACCCTGGGCGCCGAGCTTGGATTGATGATCGTGAACAAGCTGCCGCTGCTGTGTCAGAGTTTGGCATCTCCCCAGAGCGACTGAAGACTCCGCGACAACGATTCTATGAGATATTGAACGGTAGCATTGACGGTAGTCCGGTCTATCTTGGTATTCCAAATCCTGAGCAATCACTCCGCAGTGGCGATTTCGTTCGACGCCGACAGGTTGATGGCGGTACACACGAAGAACGAGTAATATTCATGGTTGAAGATAGAGGAACGCATGATGTTCGATTAACCTATACAGTCCAAGGTGTTGATGGCGCGCATCACTGTTCATTTAACAGATTCTTACATGGGTTAGGTTCAGGTGAATTTATCTACCGTCCTCTCGGATTTGGGCCAGGTGGAGCAGGGCCAGGTGGAGCGCCGCCGCCTCCGGGACCGGATGCAGGTGGTCGAAGATCTCCACGAGGTGGAGCACGAGGTAGAACAGGAGCTGGACCACGGCCAGATGCTGATGGAGCGCCACCTCCAGCAGGTGAAGCAGGCGCAGGACCAGCACGACCAGATGCAGGCGCAGGCACTCCAATGGATTACGGTGATCGATATGAAGCACCTCCAGCTGATGAAGTTGAGGATGCACCAGAGCCAGTTCCAGAGTTTACTCCAATTGAAGGAAGAGATATTGCCGGGTTCATTAATGTCATGCCTGGTGAAGAGCTAGAGCAAAAATTAGAGCAATTCTTCGCGGATTTGCGTCGGCGTTTCAATGAATCTGCTGCTAGAACGGTTAAGATGTTTGGCGGTAGCGCTGTTGAGCGTAGCCTGCAAACGTTGCGAAGAAGAATTTTGACATTCGTGCGGCGGAGAAACAGTCACCATCGTGTGTATATGTCACATCGAGTGAATCAGGGTTCTGAGGTCGTTGATGCACGCTTTAATAACATCCTTCGTGAAGAGATCGCGCTAGTCGCTGAGATCGAACGTGAGTTATCTCGATTTGAGCATCATGTGGGTTCCACGGGTGCAGCAAGTGCATTCCGTGCAACATACTATCAAGCAACTGAGCCGAATGACGCTGGACAAGGAGCATGGATGGCGCGCATGGACCGTATTTTGGAGGAGTATGAATCGGTTTTAGAAGCAATTCGCGCATTACCAACAGGTCAATATCAGCGAAGAGCACCGCGAGGGCCGGCCGCACCTCCTCCTGGACCAGAAGGTCCACCTCCAGGACCAGGCGCAGGACCGAGGCGACCAGACGCGGATTCAGCAGGACCGCCTCCTAGGCCTAGCGCGTCACCAGCACCTGAGCCAGGCACAGACAGAGGTGGAGCAAGACGTGGACCAGCCCGACGAGAAGCAGTCAGAGTGGAAGAGTACGGGTTAACTTGGAGTCAAACCGGCTTTACTCAAGAATGGGCAGATACATTAACAGGTAATGCTGCAACGTATTATGATCAGCTAGAAAGCATCGGGGTCACGTTTGAGCATTTTGCACATGGATTAGAAGTGCCGGCACAAGGATTGCGTGCTGAAGCGCAGCTGATTGACATGACACCACCAGGACTAGTCGCGCTGACCATCATTTCAACAGCAGATCGGCGATCACAAACAGATTACGTGACTATTGAAGAATTCTTAGGTCAGACTGCTTCTCTGATAAATCCAGACCAGCGCGCTCAAGGACTACAAGTAAGAGACGAGCGTTTTGGGGTAGCGTGGAGAGGCTTACTCACTCGTGACGTTCGTGCTGAGACCGGGGCCATTGGAGAGATGACAGGCCTTCAACTTGCTGACTATAACAGAGGGCTAGTTACTCTTGATGGTGAGCGGATATACGTTGATTCGATACCTGAGAGTTCTGATGTGTTTGTACAGATCGGCCGAAATCAGACCAGAATGAGCGCTGAACAACTGGTTGACTTTATCGGGCAACGAGAGTTTGTATCAGCGCGAATACATGAAGCATGTCAAAATTTTGACTTAGATCTGCAGGGCCAGTTTGGCTTGATGGAAGGTATCCAGAATGCGTTTACATTAGATGGCGAAAATCTAGAAATTACTCCTACCTATAGCTTATCTAATGTGAGCACAGATAGCAGTGGACTTCCTGATATTTCAGCTGCAGAACCAAATGTACGAGTACGAACTGCTGGATTAGATCAAAACGTATCGTTAACCGCTGTACGCATTGCCATACGTCAGGGTCGAATTGTTCCGCGCGATGAAGTCACACATCACGCACCAGAAGATATGGCTGAATTTACTGATGCATGGGCAGGTACACTGCCAGAAGAAGCACGCGCGTTACTAGAAGACCTTCGCATTGGGCAACCAGGCGCACCGGATGATGAAGGAAGGCCACGGATGAGAAATCAAATTCGGTTGCGTGACCTTGAGACGCAGATGTTTGACCCTCTTTACGCAAGGCGGTTGCGTTATGAATGGCACCCAGAGGATCAAACCATCACTGTCACTGGTGGAAGAGATGTAGAGCGTTTGCCGATTGTAGAGTTCCTAAGGCGAGTGCAAGAAGGCCGCGGGATTGTGCCAGCATGGCAGATGAATAATTTTGAGAATTTGTTGTTTGCGTTTAGAGATTTGGGTCTTCTTCAACCGAATGAAGTAGGCCGGCAAGAATCCACTGGAGCAGACGGTAGAAGTGGTTCTCGCTCCCCGGTAGACGAAGGACCGTTACGTGATGGATTAATATTTACGGATGGGAACATTCCAATTCAAATTGAACGGCGTCCTGAAAATCCGTATCACGTTGTTATTATTGATGGGAATAGTGGAGCAAGAAACGTCTATACAGTAAATGGCCTTATTGATTTAGCTCGGCGTGGTCGAATTGCACGACGAGCAGAAGCGTAACTCATATAGCGAATTACAAAACCTGGCTTGCGGCCAGGTTTTTTGTTTGAGGAAGTAGTATTATTTTTTGACCTCTGCAACGATCTTTGCAAACAGTTTCGGATGATGCTCTGCAATGTTTGCTAGAATTTTTCGGTCTACTTCAATTTGTTGTTTTTTCAAACCACCCATAAACGCACTATAACTCATATCATGCTCTCGCACTGCAGCGTTTATCTTGATCTGCCACAACGCCCTTCGTTGGCGTTTCTTTAACTTGCGATGATCATATGCACGCTGCCCTGCCTTTTTTGCAGCTTGTTTTCCTAGACGTGTCGTATTCTTTCTGCCAGCTGAAAACCCTTTGGTCTGCTTCTGTACTTTCTTGCGCTTTCGTGTTCGCTGTGAACCTCGTTTTACTCTTGCCATACTTATGTAACGTTCTTAATAGTTTTACGATTTGCTTTAGACGAATTTCTATCACGTCGCTTGTTCCGCATCTTCTTTCCTTTTTCGCGTGCATTAAAATGATCCTGCCCTGCTTTTCGGACCTTCACTTTTCCGCTCTTGGTCTTTTTGACTCGTTTGGAAATTGCTTTATGCGTTTTTTTCTTTCGCTTCTTTGCCTTTGCCATAATGTAATAATCAGCTATTTCTTTATTGAGATAAGTGCAGAGAATACTGCTCCTTGTCGTTTAATTGGTTGTTCGATTTGAATATCCCGATCTAATAATTCAATGTATCGCTCGATCACGTCTTTTGCTAGTTCTGGATGTGCTTTCTCACGCCCACGTAACCTCAACTCTACCTTTACTTTATTATTCTTATCCAGGAATTTCTGGCCGGACTTTACTCGTACGAGCATATCATGCTCTCCGATGTTCATGGAGAGTCGTACTCCTTTTATCTCCCCGCCTTTCTTGGATTGAGATTTGCTCTTTCTGCTCTGCTTCTCTTTTTCGTATTGGAGTTTTCCAAAGTCAATAATCTTGACTACTGGCGGTTGTGCGAGTGGAGCAACTTCAACCAAGTCCAAGCCCAGTGACTGTGCTTGTTGAAGCGCATCGCGGGTTTGGGTGACGCCTTGCTTGTCACCGTTTTCATCGATTAGGAATACTTCCGGTACTCGAATTTCGTCATTCTTCCGAAAATCTTTTTTAGAAATTGTCTTCGAATTAATGTTCTTATAGAAACAGGTAAGGTTTTCGTTTTTTAGTGCAGTGCGAGGCGGATCGCAAGAAGCTAGGAGGCGTACGTATGTTGTACGCCGACGAAGTTTCGCAGCGAGCAACGAAGCAATGCGCAAAAAACGGAAACCGCTGTTGTGGAGATGGTGGGTATCACACCCACGTCTGGTCATATAAAGGGAGGCCCTCTACATGCATAGCTTGTTTGAGTTATTCGAGGCCAGGGCTGAAAAACAAGCAAAAGCGTCTTGGTCTCTAGACTGTTAAGGTGTCCGCGTGCCCCCAGACAAGAGCAAACGTAAGCCTGAAAAAGTGGCGCCGCGGTTGATCTATCAGGCGTGAATCAGGGCGGCGGTTGTCGGATTTAAGCGACAACAGTAGCCGGCTGCAAAGTAAGAGCGTTCATTACTGAAGCGACCTTGGTCTTTGCTCGGCTAAATAAGTTTGCACTTATGAATTGAGATCTTTTACGAGAACCTCAACTCGACATGCAGACCATCTTTGCAATGAACCATCAACTATACTCATCCCCTGGAATACGATTTCTGTTTAGAAATTGTGCATTTCAGCGAACGACTATCCTGTTTGTTGTTTCAAAGCGCGGTTAATCTTTTTATTCGTATCTTTTTTCTTCAATTTCTCTCGTTTATCGTGCTTCTTCAAACCACGTGCTAAACGAATAGATACTTTCAAAAGACCTGACTTACTATACACTTTTTCCGGTATTATTGTCAAGCCTGAAGACTGTATTTTCCCCATAATCGAATCGATCTCCTTTCTGCGTAATAGTAGCTTTCTTGGTTGTTCTGCTTCGTAATCTGGCTGATTCCACTGCTGATACGCTGAGATATGCGCATTTTTTAGCCATAATTCGCCGTTTTCATACCCTACATACGCACCTTTCAAGTTCATCTGTCCTTTTTTAACGGATTTTACCTCAGCGCCAGTCAATACTAAGCCAGCTTCCCAATCATCTAGGAATTCATACTTTGCTCGTGCTTGGCGGTTTATAATTGGTTTCATATCTATAGTGTAATTGAGATTGCTAGATTTGAAAATCGTAGCGCTGCAGATCCTATCAAATCAGGGTGTTTTGTCAATATTTTCAGATAGGAGCGACTTCGCGAACGGGGAGCTACATCTAAAGAAAAAATACAAAACCGCATCAATCAGATGCGGTGTTCCTTTCCAAAACCGATAAACGAATTATCAATTTTGGAAGGGAGGTATCGCAGTGTCCTCCGCTAGATTTGCCGTTTGAGAGAGTTAGTAGTAGCTCGGTGTTATTCCAACACCGAGAGAACTGTAATCCACTCTCCGGATTACGGCAGAGTTCGCTGGAAGCGTGATGTTGTGTGCAGACGTTATACACGCTGCCCCTCACTGCTCAATTATTCCCGAGCAGGTCGGCACGTCCGCGAACGTCGCGATACCGTGGGTTGTTCTCTGTTGTAGAACTTCCCTGTTCAATACATATGAAATATACGTGCTAAACACAGAGGATCTAAATTGATGGCAAGTGTACACTCGCATGACCTTTTTGTCAAGGGGTACCGAGTATCGAGTATATTGTTTAGAAGTGTAGAGTTGACAAAAGGAACCGATACGTTATCATAGTAACTGTAAAGAGTTGTCTCACATCGTCCCGAGACAACTTTTTCATTTTTTCCCATAATTATGGTACAATCAGTGCTGAAAACAATATCAAGATGATTCAACAACAGATTGAACAAGATATTACTCAAGCGATCCAGTCCTTGCAGCGCAGTGGGCAGTGGCCCCCATTTGAAGCACCCGCAGTAGTAGCAGAGACTCCACAGCAAGAAGCGCACGGAGATTTTGCAGTCAGCGTGGCTATGCAGCTTGCATCAATTCTCAAGCGCAACCCGCTAGAGATCGCGAACGATATAAAAGGTGCACTCAGCGGTCAGTATGAACAGATTCAAATAGTTCATCCTGGGTTTATTAACTTTTTTGTCTCTAATGCGGTCCTAGCAGAAGAATTACAAACCATTATTCAGAAAGGCGAGGGTTACGGAAAGAGCAATGTCGGTAAGCGTCAGAAAGTCATGTTTGAGTTTATCTCTGCAAATCCAACTGGCCCGCTTACTTTGCCGAACGGCCGCGGTGGGTACTTGGGAGATGTGCTATCGAACATCTATACTCATTTAGGATATCAAGTAACGCGTGAATACTATATTAACGACAGGGGTCGGCAGATCGATATATTAGGGGAGTCAGTTGCACGGCGATACTTGCAGCAGCAGGGGTTGAATGTTCCGTTCTCTGATGAGTTGTATCAAGGGGAGTATATTAACGATCTCGCTGACCAGATAAAACTAAAGGACTATAAGTTAACGAACTTGAAGAAGCTAGAGTGGGTGCGAGATAGAATTAAAGAGATGGCATTAAAAGCCATGCTCAAAGAGATACAGCGAGTCGTGGAAGAGAAAATGCACATTCAGTACGATCATTGGCAGTCAGAGAAAGCGTTGTATAAGAGCGGCCTCTCTGATGTTTTACTTGATCAACTCAAAGAGAAAGATCTGGCATATGAGCAAGACGGCGCGATATGGGTGCGTACTTCACGGTTTGGTGATGATAAAGATCGTGTAGCGATAAAGAGTGACGACGCAGGAGCAGCGTACATGAACAGTGACATCTCCTTATTCTATGATCGGTCTTTTAATAGAAAATTCAAGAAGATTGTATTGATCCTAGGCGCAGATCACCATGGATATGAGAAGCGCATGAAAGCGATTCCACAGTTTTTCGAGTCTGAAACTACGTTCGACCTTATCTTTATTCAGCTAGCGAATTTAGTACGAGACGGAAAGGAAGTTCGGATGTCCAAGAGAAAAGGGACGTACGTTACTATTGAAGAGTTGATAGATGAAGTCGGGAATGATGCGGCACGGTTTTTCTTCCTGATGTACTCATCAGATCGCCACATGACATTTGATTTGAACTTGGCAAAAGAGCAGTCAGAGAAGAACCCAGTGTACTATGTACAGTACGCGCACGCGAGAATGTGTAGCATCATTCGAGAGGTTGAAAGTGTAGGTGCGCCTGGGAAGCTATCGTATACCATAGAACACGATGCCGAGAAAGAGCTAGTTAAGAAGTTGATTGCGTTCCCGCAACTGCTACATCAGATTCATGATAACTATGAAGCGCATCACTTAACCACGTACGCTGCAGAGTTAGCAAGAGCGTTTCATCAGTTTTACGGGAATTGCCGCGTGATTGATAATGACAAAGTGAACGCATCCAGGTACGCATTAGTGTTGGCAACCAAGCAAGTATTACAAAAGATATTAGAGCTCATGGGCATTAGTGCTCCTGAGAAGATGTAAAATTAATATACGTATTTCTTACCGGCTTTCCACGCCATGTTGAAGAGCGTGGTATAGGTTTCTGCTATAGAAGCAGATTCAATAATAGTTGCAAAGATCTGCACATCAACGGAAAAGATCACTATCGTGTTTCCGTACAGCATGTTGTCTCGAATAGATCTGTGAAATAGAGAGGGGTTTTG
>CAYFNF010000006.1:0-43990 GCA_964344485.1 uncultured Gammaproteobacteria bacterium | reverse complement strand
AAAACACGACCCTGTGTTCGGATTAAGCGAATATCGTGGTTCGGATTGATACGATGAGAGGTCCGGAAGTACTTCCGTGTCTCTGGGTCGTCGTTTCCAATTTCTCTAATTGGATTATTAGATTTTGACATGCACTGGAAGAAGTAGTCCACTACTTCAGTCTCGAAGTTTTCAGATGCGTCTTTCAATGAACCAAAGATTAGTAGCTCTTCTTCTGGATTAGCTGCAAGATAGGTAAACAATCCGTTATAGACGTTCTGCACACTTTGGATCCCTTCTGCGATTTTAATATTTGGCTTATCCGGATCAAGGTTATAGATAGCTTGCAAAGAGGGGAGTATAGAGGTCACCATCTCTTCTTGCATGCGCACATGGCTTAAGAGACGACGCGGGTCTTCAGCTTTAAAGAACGTCTTATGCTCTTTCTTTGTTTTAGTGATAAGACCTTTTTTCTCAAGATTCTCCAATATTAAATAGACCGAAGGGCGCTTCAAGTCTGCATGTTTGGCTATATTCAGCACTGTCTCTCTTCCAAGCTGTAAACACGAAAGATAGACCGTAGACTCCTTAGGGGATAGCCCCAATGTAACAAGGTCTTCTGTTAAATTCATCTGTGGATATCTTACCGTAAAATAGCTATTTTGTCAATGATTATAACATCATTTTTTAACAAAAATAGCTAATTTTAGCTACATATTTTCAACAGAATGCTCATTTTGTAAAGTTTATTGACAATGATTGGTGATGCCGTAATCTACTGTGTTAGATAAGTAATCATCCTATATGATCCGCAAAATCATTACAACCTATATCCTCAAGAACTTCCTGCAGATTGACTTGAACGGAGTGGAGAAAGAGATCGCGGAAAAGTCGATTGTTGGTAGATATGCACCGAGCATGAAAGAGGGGCTATGGAACGGTCTGCTTATCATTCCTGCAATACTGGTGTTGGACACTGCAGTGCTGATTTCAATCTTGATTCCAATTACCATGGTAACAGGTACGGCGTGGTTTGCAATATCCTTAGCAACGATCCGAAAGAAATTTGAAGATTTCGGCATGGAATTGTGCACCTCTATGTACAAGAGTTTCATCTCCTCGTTAGTGGTGCTAGGTTTACTCGCGTTCTATTCATTAATTGCGGACATGGTTCAACCGGCTATTGCAGGATTACAAGATAGCGCTTTCCTGATCGCTGTAGCGGTTGTGTTTGGAACAGCGACTGTATTTAGAATTTTATGGAATTTGTTCGTTGGTTCTATGAAGTATGACATCAATGACGCCATGCTGACTGGACAGCATGAAGCAGCAGAGAAGTATTACAAGAAATCTCTATCACTACTGCATGCATCTGCTGAGAATTTACGTACTGGAAAAGACTTGGCAGTCGCGAACTACTACCTGGGGTTGTCTCTATATGACATCGCGCTGTTCATCGCTGAATCAGATCCAGAGAACACTATTGCAGAGAGCATGATTCAAGATGCGCATCGTTTGAAAAGCTTCCCTGAGATAGACCAGGAAGAGGCTGACCAGATCTGTGTTCGCTTAATTGATAACTTCTTAGATTTGTGCCACAACATTGAAGGTCATAAATCTGAAAAGAGCTTTCGCATGATTCAGGATGAGATGGAGATTCTAAAAAATCGCAGAGAGGATCAGAAAATAGTTGATACGCGCCTTGCATTGATATTTGATGAGATCGTTGAGTTGATGGAATCGCAAGGAGAGTCCTTATTCGTACGCGCAACCACATAAACATAGTTGCTGTCCTTTGACAGGCAGAGAACGGAGGAGAGATGGACACTCGGCTGACTCGCCGGGGTCGACAGGAGTTGGACAGGCCGCGTCTGTGGTTCGAGCTTGCGGTTTTGGTGTTGGAGCCAGAGCGCGACTTGCGTATCATCGACGTCCTCGGGACTGGAGACCCACAAGAAGCAGAAGCCCGAGTCGTACAGCTCGCTGAACACGCAATGGGCGAATGTGAAGACACGCGGGCAAGACGACGACATCCATCCCGTGTGTACGGCATGTGGGAGGAACAGCACGGAGTGTACACGCCGGTGTATCACATCATCGGCTGCCAGCAATGCAGCGTGTGCATGCCCAGTGAACAGATCGTGCGCGACGAGAACCTTCCGTTGCTTGAAGGAAAAACGGATTGGGAGACGCTGTGTCTGTTCGCGAGAACGCGCTGTACGTCGCAGATGATGCTGGAGCGACTTCCGCGTGACATGCTCTGTGTACTCGTGCCCCACCACACTTACGTGGAGTCTTCGCGACCGCCGCAAAAAGTCGTTCCTGTGCACGGAGCGTCGGATGCATACTGGGCGTGTTACAGTGATCAGGAGATGGTGACGACTGTGACCTGGTCTTCGGGTTCAAATCTGAAGCGCTACTCCATGCTCGAAGCGCGTCGGCAAGGCGATCAGTGGTACATCGAGTACAGGGAGGGTCCGGAAGGATCGCATTCTCGTGAGCTCCTGCGTACGTTCTTGAAGGCGGTTGGAGATCGCTGGGGGAACAGAGCAACGAACTTCCAGATGCCGTTCTTCAACCCGTTCTTCGTCAGAACAACGTTGGGTATCAGTACCGGAGTCGAGATCAGAGATCCAGCAAGTCTGCAGACTCTGGATACCACGCACTGGCTTCTGACCTACGATTCAGTCGCGGATTCGGGCCAGGAGTGTGTTTTGACTATGCCTCGCGGGCTGTTACCGCACGGTGAGGATGACGAAGAGCGCTAGACGCGCTGCCCCCAACTCCAGTCGTGGTTTCGCACCGCGCACTCCGCAACACACGCAAGCGCGGTTTTTTTATTAGTGGTATAATACAGTTACTAAGTATATATTCTATGCGATTAAGACAATTTGATCCTTTTTACTATCTTCTACGATATATCATTCTACGGAAGTTCTTCTATTCAGGATTGAAGAAAGAAGAAAAGATGTTCGTTCTGGATAACATAAACAAGCATCGTGGAGTGTTATGGATTAATGCAATTATTATTGTTGATGTGATTATTGCATTACGTGATGTTGTAGACAATGTGGACACTTTGATACTCGCGCTTATTGCCCCGGTTATGGTGATGGGTGGAGCATGGTTCGCTATTACGTTTGGTGGTATTCCGATAAAGCTCATCGATACTGCAATGTCTGTGACGTTTTGGATGTTTCTCGCTTTTTCTGGTTCGTTGTCCGCGATGTTAGTTTCAGTTGCATACATCTCACCGGTCGTGCTTTGGCCGACACTAGTAATCATATATCTTGGAGGGTTATTCAGCTGTATTCAATACGACACTGCAGATGGATTGAAAGCTGGCCTGGATGAGGCATTGTTTAAGCACTCTCGTGCAGCGATTCGATATTACAAAAAAGAAGGTATTGAGCCAGAGGACGATCCGGGTTCTGGATATCGAATATCTGGCGATGAAGCTTAAGAAATAGTTATTATTTAGCGCTTACTATATATGTCAAAAAGGAACTTTATAATTGTAATGATTGTAGGAGCACTCGTTGCTGCGGTGCTCTTCCTATTCCTATTTAATAATCCGCAAGTGGTTGACTCGTTACCCACGAATGATGTGTCGGTTCAGAATTCAAACTCCATGCCTACTATTGTTCCAGAGTCTGAGATCGTGAGCGGTGGGCCGGGCAAAGATGACATTCCATCCATAGATGATCCACAATACCTTACACTATCAGAAGTAGATTTCCTCGATGATACTGAACCTGGTTTGGTGATTGACATGGGCGGGATCCAGCGTTTCTATCCGTACCAAATTCTTGTCTGGCACGAAGTGGTCAATGACACCCTTCCAACAGGTGATCGAATCTTGATTACGTACTGCCCACTATGTCTGTCTGGAGCAGTGTTTGATCCGACCGTGCAAGGGCAACAAGTAGAGTTTGGGGTATCTGGCAAGCTGTGGAATTCAAATTTAGTGTTATATGATCGGTTGACCGAGAGTTATTGGTCACAGATCACCGGACAATCTATTGCTGGACAAGAGGTTGGACAAGAGCTGCGACTACTTCCTTCTGATATTATGGAGTATAAGATGTTTGCACAGGTATACCCAGAAGGACAAGTACTCTCCACAAACACTGGAGCAGAACGTCATTATGGATTTGATCCGTACGGAGACTACTACACGAGCGAGAGCCTGCTGTTTTCCACTGGAGTAAAAGATGATCGGCTAGAGAATAAGGATTATGTATTAGGCATAGTGATTGATGGCACTGCAAAAGCGTACTATCCACCTACAATTAAAGAACAACAAGAAGTGCACGATACGGTTGCTGGTACACAGCTGGTATTACGCTATAATACGGAGATGGACGTTATTCGCATCTATGAGCAGCAACAAGGCGGAGCAGAAGAACGAATTCATCCTATAGGAACATTCTGGTATGCATGGGTCGGTGCACATCCAGAGACAGAGTTATTTAAATAATTAATTCAATACATATGAAGATATATATACAACTATTCGCGACACTACTTGCTGTCGCGGTGATTGTTGGCGCAGGGTGTAAGACAACATCGTCAACAACAAATACGACAAGTACAACAAATCTAAACAGTGAGGCAGCCGGACCAGTGAATTCTTCGGTGAACAGCGCAGTGAACACCTCAAACAATAACGAGGAAACCGAGGAGGAGACCACGAACGTAAATCAAGAAGATGAAAGCGAGTCTACGGATGAAGCAGATGATGCCACAACCACCGCAGTCGAAGGTGCCTATCAGGAGTATACTGCGAGCGCTGTCAGCCAAGCGCAGCATGAGAATATCGTCTTGTTCTTTCACGCTCCGTGGTGCCCAACATGCAAGCTGCTAGACTCAGATCTCATCGATCAAGCAGACAGTATCCCATCAGACCTATTAATCCTTCAAGTGGATTACGATTCAGCGACTGAATTGCGAAAGCAGTACGGCATCACCTACCAACACACATTAGTGCAAGTGGATGCACAAGGAAATCAAATTACCAAGTGGTCAGGGGGCAATACGCTACAATCAATTCTGGATAAGTTGAAGTAGCTATGGGATTACTTATAGTTTCATTCATCGCCGGAGTCGTCACTGTACTGAGTCCGTGCGTTCTTCCATTACTACCGATCATCGTCGGGGGGTCTTTGACTGAAAAAAATCGGTGGCGCCCGCTGATTGTAACCGGATCTCTGTCCCTATCTATTGTACTCTTTACACTGTTGCTGAAATGGAGCACCGCGTTGATTAACGTTCCCCAGAGCATCTGGACCTCTTTTTCTGGCGGCATCATCTTAGTGTTAGGTGTGATCACGCTCTGGCCACAGCTCTGGGAGCATCTATCAACCAAACTGAAATTATCAAACTCTTCGAATAAACTGTTGGCGCAGTCGTCACAGCGCCAGTCTTGGATAGGGGCAGTCTTAGTAGGAGCATCACTCGGGCCAGTGTTCTCTAGTTGCAGTCCGACGTACGCTGTAATCGTTGCAACCATTTTGCCTCAGAGCTTTGCGGTGGGTCTCGTTAACCTTCTTGTGTATGCAGCAGGGCTGTCAGTGGTGCTGTTACTGGTAGCGATCTTTGGGCAGAAAGTGGTTGCAAAACTCCAGTGGGCAGCCAATCCCAAGGGGTGGTTTAAAAGAATTCTCGGAACGCTCTTTATTGTTGTCGGACTTCTGATCATCTTCGGATTTGAAAAAAAGATCGAAACGTACTTTGTTGAAAATGGGCTTTTCTATGTTTCATCTATTGAGCAGAACTATATTGAGAACATGGAGTAGTTTTTTCTTTTTGAAGTTTCTGGTATAATAATCCGCATGCGAATTGGAATAGATTGTCGAACCATTTTAAATCCTGAAGCAGGGGAGCGAGCCGGTGTAGGGCACTACACCACGTATTTGGTTAAAGAGTTAGTGAACAAGACGAAACGCGACATCTTTGTGTTGTTTTTTGATCATCGGATGCCGAATAATGAGTTAATCAAAGATTTCCGCAGCCGCAAAAATGTGGAGATCGTGAAGTTCCCGTTGAGTGAGTATAAGCGATACATGCCGTACGGATACTCTCACATGGTAGTGTCGCAGGTGCTGAAGAAACAGAATCTGGATGTGTTCCACTCTCCAGCGTACGCCGTACCCATGCAGTACAATCGGCCGTCTATTATTACAGTGCATGATTTAGCGATCTATAAGCATCTGTCATGGTTCCCGCCGAAGCAGAAATTCTCTACCCGTATTTTAGTTCCATCTTCAGTGAAGCGAGCAGAGAAAGTCATCGCAGTCTCAAACGCGACCGCAAAAGCACTAAAGCAGATCTTTAAGACACCGAATTCAAAGATTCAGGTCATTCATGAAGGGTTCGCAAAAGAGCAGCGGTTGAATAAAAAGAAACGAGACGCAATAAAAAAGAAATTCGGAATCAACGATCGGTTTATCTTTTTCGTTGGTACTATAGAGCCGCGGAAGAACATCGCAAATCTGGTAAAAGCGTTCGACCACTTCATGAACGAGAACTATAAACGCCACCAAGATATTCAGCTAGTGATCGCTGGAGGTAAAGGTTGGAAGCACCAGCATATCTTTCGCACTATTGCTCGAGCCAAGTGGTCAGCAAACATTCGTGTAATCGGATATATCAGCCATGAAGAGAAGATTGCACTACTGGAGTCATCACTCTTTTTTGCATTCCCATCTCACTGGGAGGGGTTTGGTCTGCCAGTATTAGAAGCAGCAAGCCTTGGTGTGCCAGTACTTACGTCAAAGACCTCTTCATTGCCTGAAGTTGCAGACGGGGGCGCAATCTACGTTCGTCCAGATAGTGTACGTTCGATTCAGAAAGGCATCACCACATTAGTACGAGGTGCAGCAAAACGAAAGTCACTTTCAAAGAAAGGCAAGGAGCACGCAAAGAAGTTCTCTTGGAAGAAATGCGCAACCGAAACATTGCAGCTCTACCGAGAAGTAGTAGAGGACTACAATAAAAAGAAATAGTCATGTTCACATTTTCCAACTTATCCGCGGTTCAGGGGGTAACGCATGGTATTACTCAAAAAGGAGATGAACTCCCTTCTTCTTTAGTGTACGGTCAGCAAGTTCATAAGAATAAAGCAGCGTGGGTGGAAGATGATTCTCAGGAAGTGATTAAAGGCGTGGATGCGTTGGCGACTCGAGTATCAGGTATTACATTGGGTGTAGAGGTCGCGGATTGTGTTCCGTTGATATTTGCTGAGCCGAATATGCGAATTATCGGGACTATTCACGCAGGATGGCGCGGGACTGCTCTAGAGATCACTCGGAAAACTATTGAATTTTTGAAGATCAAGCCGTTTAAGTTGTTGGTAGGCATTGGTCCAGCGATCTGCAAGAACTGCTTTGAAGTCGGGGAAGAGGTCGCGCGTCAGTTTGATCCGTCCGTGGTTCAAGAGTCTGAGCAAGAAGAAGGCAAATTCACTATTGATCTTATTCAAGCCAATATCAACCAGTGTATAGAGGTAGGAATTCCAGAGCGCAACATTGAAGTCTGTGGGCACTGCACCTACGAAGACGATACGCTCTATTCATATAGGCAAGGAGAGCATAAAAAACGGAATACGGGTTTTATTTCCATGACAGCGTAGGATTGGGTCTGCGTGGCATATTTCACGAGGCTTGCAAAACACGCAGACCGGTGTTATAATCGAGCACAGTTTTTACTAATAGAATTCCAATAATTATGGGTAAAAAATCATTATCTCCTCAGGAAAAAAACAAGCAAGGGAAAAAGAGCAAGTTCGCTGAGATGGAAGAGGAGATCTTAGATTTTTGGCAGAAGAACGACTGTTTCAAGAAGTCTGTTGAGATGCGACCCAAGGATAAGGAGTATGTGTTTTACGACGGTCCTCCGTTCGCAACTGGGTTGCCACATTATGGGCATATGCTGTCATCTGTTGTTAAAGATATGGTGCCTCGGTATTGGACGATGCGCGGGTATCGCGTAGAGCGTGTATGGGGCTGGGATTGTCATGGTCTACCAATTGAAAATCTGATCGAAAAAGAGATAGGCCTGAATTCGCGTAAGGAGATTGAAGAATATGGTATCGGCAAGTTCAATGATGCGTGTGAAGCAGCTATTTTGAAATATGATAAAGAATGGGCGGTTTTTGTTGAGCGCATTGGCCGCTGGGTTGACTTTGAGAACTCTTACATGACCATGGATCGTACCTATATGGAGTCGGTCTGGTGGGCGTTTAAAGAGATGTACAGCAAGGGGCTGATTTATGAAGGTCGTCGTGTATCACTATATTGTCCGCGGTGTGCTACCCCGTTATCGAATTTCGAGGTCGCAATGGATAATTCCTTTAAAGATGTAGAGGATCATTCGATTACCGTCAAGTTCAAGGTTAAAGGCACAGAGAACGAATACTTTCTCGCGTGGACAACTACACCATGGACTTTGCCTGGAAATGTTGCGTTGGTTGTTGATGCGGAAGCAGACTATGTAAAGATTGAACAAGAAGGGGTGTTCTACTATTGTGCTGACGTTGTGAAGGAGCGATACTTTGATAACCCAAATGTCGTCGGGGCAATTAAAGGATCTGATCTATCTGACAAGGAGTATGAACCGTTATATGATTATATGTCGACTGACGGGAAGAAAGCGTATTATGTCTTGCCTGGAGACTTTGTCGAGCTTGAGGAAGGAACAGGACTTGTGCATACAGCAGCAATTTTTGGTGAAGACGATTTCCGCGTAGCACAAGAGCATGATCTTCCATGTGTGCCTACGCTCGATGAGCAAGGTCGATTCTTTGATTTTGTCACTCCGTTTGCTGGTAGGTTCTATAAGGATGTCGAAGAGGATATCAATGCGGATTTAGAAGAACGCGGACTAATGTTTAAAGCAGAGACTTACACTCACTCATATCCATTTTGTTGGCGTTGCGAGACTCCGTTGTATTACTTTGCTGGGCCAGCATGGTTTATCGATATTCAGCAGATTAAAGATGATATGCTCAAGCAGAATCAGGAGATCAACTGGCACCCAGAGCACTTGAAAAACGGGCGATTTGGAAAAGGGCTAGAAAGTGCACCTGATTGGAATATTTCGCGTGCTCGTTTTTGGGGAACGCCCATCCCAGTATGGAAATGTGATGAGTGTGAGCAGATTGATGTACTAGGAAGCGTTGCTGATTTAGAAGAAAAAACAGGACAGGATCATGCTGAGCTGGATTTGCATCGACAACACGTTGATCCGCTCACATATGGATGTACAGCCTGCAAAAAAGGGACGATGAATCGTATCTCCGAGGTGTTTGACTGTTGGGTGGAGTCAGGGTCGTCACCGTTTGCTGAGCGGCACTATCCATTTGAGAACAAGGATTTATTCGAGGAGTTCTATCCAGCTGACTTCATTTCAGAGTATATAGCGCAGACTCGCGGTTGGTTCTATACTTTGCACGTGATTTCGACTGCACTGTTCAATAAACCGTCGTTCAAGAACTGCGTGACCTCAGGAACGTTAATGGCAGAGGATGGGTCTAAGATGTCAAAGTCCAAGCAGAACTATCCAAAGCCAGAGTTGATGTTTGAGAAATATAGTGTAGACGCAGTTCGATATTACCTTTTGAGCTCGTCAATAATGGATGCGCAAAAAGTAAATTTTTCTGAGCGTGATGTCGACGAGATCCATAAAAAATTTATCAATACAATCTGGAATGTGTTTACGTTTTATAGCATGTTTTCAGAAAAGCACGATGAAGTGATTGAAGAGATTACTGATCCAAAGGAAGTTGTGAATGTGCTGGATGTGTGGATTATGGCAAAGCTACATGCATTCGTGAAAGAGGTGACCGAAGAGCAGGATGCATATTATATTCGCAAGGCAACCCTGCCGTTACAGGATTTTGTCCAAGAGCTATCGACGTGGTATGTGCGTCGATCGCGCACCCGTCTGAAAGGTGATGATGATCAGGATCGGTTAACCGCATTACGTGTGTTGTACACAGTATTAAAGACATTTATAAAGGTTGCTGCTCCATCGACTCCGTTTATCACTGAGCAGATCTATCAAAAGATTAAATCAGATAGCGATCCGATTTCTGTACATCATTGCAATTGGCCTGAAGTAAATGAAGCATTCATCAATGAGGATAATCTGGTAACGATGCAACAGGTACGTGATGTGATTGAAAAATCGCTTGCGCTGCGTGCTGAAGCAGGCATCAAAGTCCGACAGCCATTACAATCTGTGACTATCGCATCCAAAGAATATGAAGAAGCGTTTCAAGAGGTGCTGCGCGAAGAGTTAAATGTAAAGGAGATTCTTTTTGGTAAAGAGTTCAAGTTGAATACAGAGATTTCAGATGAGCTGAAACGTGAAGGTTTGCTCCGCGAGCTTGTGCGTCAAACAAACGCACTCCGAAAAAAGCAAAAACTCTCAATTGAAGACTACATTGCCTTAAAGGTTCACACAGAAAGCGATCAGTTGAAACAGGTACTTGATGAATATGAAGAAGATTATAATAAAAGTGTGCTTGCAAAGAGTCTAGAAATCGTGGATGAGCCACAAGAACACGAACTGAAAGTCGACTCCGAACAGATCACGCTATCGCTATAAGCGTTCATAATATACGCAGCGCGTCATGATTGGTTGTGTTATAATACAGCTATGTCACAGACGTATAAAACCGAGGGAATCATATTGAAACGATGGAACTACAAGGAGCAGGATCGTATGCTTCGGTTACTCACCAAAGACTACGGCAAGATCACTACGCGAGCGATTAGTGCTCGCAAGCAAGGGTCAAAGTTGGCAGGCCATTTAGAGCCGTTCATCCATTCGGATTTTTTTATAGCACGTTCAAAAACCATCGATATTATCGCTGGCTCAAGCGTGATTCAATCAAATGCGCTCCTGAGACAGTCTATTCTGCATAGCTCCATTGCGAGCTTTTTTTCCGAAGTAATTGACAGATTTACAGAAGAAGGGCATCAGGATGAGGAGTTCTATTCATTTGTTCGTAGTTTTT
This sequence comes from uncultured Gammaproteobacteria bacterium, assembly GCA_964344485.1. Taxonomy (GTDB): domain Bacteria; phylum Patescibacteriota; class Patescibacteriia; order UBA9570; family XYC2-FULL-38-9; genus CAYFNF01. Next base: position 32,988 of record CAYFNF010000006.1, on the reverse strand, counting down.
ACGTATGGCTTCACGAGAATGAAGCGCATATGTTCGCACTGTATGCGGCGCTTCTACAACTGTTTTCATTACTTGGTTATCACATGGATCTGCATTCGTGTCACCAATGCAAAAAACCAATTGCAATTGAAGGGAGTAAATTTAATTACAAGCTTTGGAATGTTGAATGCAAGGAGTGTCGCAGCCAGGATGAAACTCTTCGACTGTCAGCAGACGCCATTAAAGTGTTACGATTCTTACGAGAGCAATCATACTCTGAGGTGGTAAAGCTGCACGTGCAAGAACAAGAGTGGAAAGAAGTCCACGATTTCATCTTATCTTTATTACAATACAACACCGAGAGACCGTTACAGTCTCAAGAGGTCTTTCTTTCGTTGTTTAATAATCGTTAAAAACCGCCAACGTGTGTAGCTGCGCGTGCAGCAATTTTTGCACCGACTTGCAACGCTTCGTTTATATCTTGTGACTGTAAATATGTAACAACAAACCCAGCTCTGAACGCATCTCCGCACCCGGTGGTATCTACCATATCTTTTATCCAGACCGCTGGTTTTTTATACACCTTGTCATTGTAGAACGCTACCGCGCCTTTTGGTCCAAGTGTGAGTACGAGTATCTTATTTGGATTTGCTTCTGCGATAGACTGTGTAGTCTCAATCATGTTTTCATCACCACCAAGAAATGCGATGTCCAAGTCATTACAGTAGTGCAAGAGCATGGACATGATATCTCCATGACTAAACCCAGGCACATCCGCGTCCCGAGAGAAGTCTACTACTTTCAGTGCTTTTTCACAGTCGTGCTCCATAACTTGTTCAAATACATGCTTCATTCCATCTGTGAGCGGAATCACCACTGCGTCAGACTCTGAAATGGTCTGTAAGTCGTCATCAGTGAGTGAAAAGTACCCGAGCACACCGGAGAAGAATCCACAGAACTCGCGTTCTTTCCCCATTAGCCGAATACGCTGCTTGGAAGTTGGGCCAGGGATTATCTGTACGGATGAGACATCCAGCCCTTCCTGTTTCATCTGCGCAAGAAACAGCTCTCCGTTTTCATCGTTTCCAATCGCGCTCATTAATGTGACTGGTTCACCCATGCGATGAACATGCACTGCAAAATTCGTTGCAATACCTCCGACATACTTTTCACCAGTGGTTATGTAGTGGTCAATGCTGATGTCGCCAATAGAGATAATCATACGGGTCGTAATGAAACTAATTGTTTTACTTTTTCAATGTCAATGCGTTCGTTCGCATTTTTCAGTGAGGTGCCGACAATCGCACCGTCTGCTTCACGAAGCTGATCTTGGATATTTTCTGCATTCAAGCCAGATCCGATAATGAGCGGAGTCTCTGGAAACATCTGTTTTACTTGTTCAATGTCTGAAAGTGCAGTCTCCATGCCAGTTTGCTCTCCACTGACCACCAGTGCATCCGCGCCGGCTTCGATCGCTTGCTGTGCTGACCTGGTTAACGGTTTACCTTCTTCCAATAACGTTTTATGTTTTGGCTGAATATCAGCAAACACGGCAATATGTTCAGCGTCAATGTACTTTCTGTGTGCCATGATCTGTGGAGCTTCAGGCTCGATATGTCCAGCAGGGGAGTCTACTCTATCAACGAATACGTCAATGCGGATAAATACACCGTCATTCTCTTTTGCTAAGTCTAGCGCTGCTTGCCAGTCGTTTAGCAGCACATCAAAACCGATCGGTACAGAGACTGCTTTGCTAATTTCTTTTGCAGCAGTAAAAAAGCTCGATATTTGCTTGGGTTTAATCAAAACAGTATGCGGATGGTCGTTATCATTCTCTATTAAAATAGCGTGCACGCCTCCTTGCTCCAGCGCTATTGCTTCTTCTACTGCAAATTCAACAAACTCATCAAGACCCGGGAAGCCAGAGTACCCGTCTGTTGGCGGCAGATGCAGCATGCCGATGATCGGTTTTTTTACATTGAAAAGTGATTCAAGAAGTGACATAGTTCAGATTCTATTGTGCGATAAATTTTCTTATTCGTCAATATAAGAATCAGCACCGCATTACTTCCAGTAAAAAAAATCGCCCGACGCTCCTCCGCTGTCGGGACTTCAGGGCTCAGGGGCTGATCCCAGTGACCTGGCTCAGGTACTCGATCACACCGTGTGTGTACGGCTGCTTCGTGATGTGGTCGGCCACGTCCAGGAGCTCTTGGTCCGCGTTCGCGACCGCGACCAGCGTGACGTTGTCGATGCCTGCGCACGACGCACCGTTCTTGCCGTTCTCGACCACGATGATCTCGGTGTCTTCCGGCACCAGCGCACGCAGCTCGCGTACGGCCGCACCCTTGCTTGCGCTCGGGTTGGGCACGTCGATCCAGCCTTCGGTGGCTGCCCACTCCATGTACGGCTCACCTCCGAGCGCGTGCGTGAAGTAGGCGTGGATCATCTCGTACGCTTCGGCAGTCCTGTCAGCGTCGATCACCGCACGATTGGCCACATCCGCGACCCGCACCTCGCTGGTGAAGCTGGCCAGACGCGTGACGTCCACCCAGATCATCGGTGCCATCGGGGACATGGTTGTGGTCAGAGCGCATGCGGTTGACGGGTGTGACAGACCGACCTGCCATTTGCGCTGGAGCGCGAGTTGCGCGACCTTCCTGCAGTGCCGCTCCCACGCAAGCTCTCTCGGCTGAACGTGCCACTTGATGGACATGCCGCAGGAGTGCTCGTGCGCGAGCCAGCCCTTGGGTGCCATGGTGCAGGCGCCCTCTTCGCTCACGTAGATGTTCATGATGCGATGGGCGATGCCGAGCAGTCGCTCCCACTGCCAGAGTCCGCGCGTGGACGTGCCAGAGATCCATCCCAGGCGGTCACCGACCACGGTGTGGACGTCGTGCAGCAAGCTGGCCAATGACGTGGCCATGATCTGGGAGAGCCCTTCCCCTGGACCGAGTACGGTTCGGTCCAGGTCAAGCAGCCACAGCCGCTTGCAACCTCGGAACCGTTTCGGATCCATTCTCCTATTACCTCCGGGTTCGGGTTGTACAAAGGTTCGGGAATTCGTGTGAATTCCTTGTATCTGATGTGAGTCACAGCAGATAGCAGGAATTCACTACTACCGCAGCATAGCCATTGTAGCGGTGCTGCATTGAATAAAAAAAGGGGAGGCGACAGCGGTGATGCAGGGACGGCGGTCCTGCTAGCGTCGTCGCCGGTGCGAGCTTGCGGGTGGCCTGACGATGTTGCGGTCGCCAGCAGCCGGACTCGTGAGAAGCTCTTGGGGGTTGACCTCGAGCGCGGACGGGAACGTATCCAGGAATTGCTGGGCACCAGTCCATGAAGGCATGGGCCGCGGCAGGATTCCGTTCCACATGTGCGGGCGGTCGTACGACTTCTCGTGGAGGTCCCACAGGCGCTGCACTGCACGGAGCACGTGTCTTGGGGGCTGACAGTCCGAGAGCGCGCGACGGATCGCGTGCACGCAGAGCTGAGAGATGTACCCCGTGGGGTTGCGGACCTCTTCCCATCGCTGACGTCTGCGATCGTTGACCATGACCGAGACGCGGTGAAGATCGATAGGCCGGTGGCTCTCCTTGGGGGTGAGTTCCAGGGAGTCGGCCAGGACTTCGGACACCTCTTCGGGCAGACCGATCGATCGGCACCAGCTTGGGATTGCGGGGTTCTTGCTGAAGAACATCCGCGCACCCAGCGTTCTGCTGAAGATCGTGTGGACCTGCCTGATCAGCGTGCCGTACTGACCGATGTCGACCAGGACGCCCTCGCCCTTCTTCATGCGCAGGATCGCGCTCACGTACGACCGGACCATCTTCTCGGTCACGGCGCTGGGTCGATGCACTCCACCCAGGTCGTCATGTGTACCGACCAGTGGACGGTTCAGGTACGTGACCACCGGGGAGCGGCTCAGTGGACCGAACAGCGCAGGTCTGCGCAGCAGTTCGCGTACAGGCCACGCATCCCGCATCGGGATGATCAGGACCTGGCGATCTGGATCGGTGCTGCCGATAACCCACCAGAGGTAGGCGATCAGTACGGGTCCCCAGTACTCGTAGAAGAGGTTGTAGCACATCTCTGCTGCATCGTCCGGGTCGTCCTGGCATGCGCTTCGCAGTCCGGTGACCCATTCGTGAATCAGGTCGAAGGCCTCGACCTGTTCTACGGAGTATTCACCGGACGGGAGCTCATCCCTGGCGATCTCGGGATCGCCTCCGCAGTCCACTTCAAACTCAGCCCAGAGCTTGTCGGTCGCAGCACGATCTCGCCTTCGCTTCGCGTCCGCCTTGGACTTGCCGTCGTGTCTTTGACGAGCCAAAGCTCTTATTCCTCCAATCGTGAAAGGTTCATCCAATAGCTAGCAGTCGAAAAATAAAAGGAAATTGCATTCCCCCTTGTTTTTCGACTCCTAGGAATCTATTGATTGTGCCTGCACCGTAGTAGATTTTACTGAAAATGTCAAGTCGGAGTGAAAGATCTATATTGCGCGGAAAAATACAGCACAGTAGACAATAAAAAAACCCGTTGCAGGTGCGTGGTGCGCTCGTCAGTCGATGATGCTGGCGCTGACCACCTCACAGGCACGGGGGATGTCGACGAGACCCTCGTCGACCAGGGTGCGGATGCTCGGGATGATCCGGTCCGGGGTGTGGGGCTGGATCCAGACCTGTCCGGGCATGGGCGGCAGGATCGGGATCCACGGATCCATCCCTGCCGCGATCGTGGAGTTGAGCTCCTGGATCTGGTCCAGGGTCGCGGTGTGGATCTGGACGCCGAGTCGGGCGAGCACGTGGTAGATCCGCGCGATCGCGGTCATCATCTTCTGCTCGGTCCAGCGCGCGTCGCGCCACGGGTCCAGGGCGTTGGTGCCGTCGATCCGGTTGGACGGGTTCATGATCTGCGCCACGTTGTTGGCGCCCGCGTCCATGCTCATCCCGGCCAACGCCACGTTGACGCTGTGCTCCACGGTGTAGTGGTGCCCGATCGGGCAACCCATGAACGCGTCCCACTGGAGCAGTCGCTCGCCGGCGCACGGGTGCACCAGCCGGATCAGGTAGTCCCGGAGCCCCAGGACGTACCGCGCGTGCTCCTCCGGCAGGGTGCCGGCCCAGATGCTCAGGGTCGTGAACGCGGTGTAGACCGCTTCGTTGCCCCGGTTGCAGTGGGTCTGCAGGACCATGGCCCAGCCGTTCGCGCCCGGTTCCGCAGCGATCGGGTACGACAGGTAGTGGGCCGGGTCGTAGCCGTTCCGGCCGCTTCCGTCGTCCAGCGCATCGAGCTCGCTGTCCATCCAGATGACGTGGCCGGGCTCCGGGATCCTGTCCATGGTGTGGAGCAGGTGCGTGACCAGTCCGGCCAGCATCACGGAGACGCCCTTGCCCAGGTGCAGCTTGTAGTCGCCCAGTATCGGACGGAGCTGATCGGTATGCAGGCATGGAAGCAGCTCGTCGGCCGAGACCACGATCACACCGCGCTCACGCGCTGCCGCTGCACATTGCGGGGCTGAGAAGTGGTCCAGGACCACGATCTGGTGCGGTTGCAGGCCAGCGGCCAGCAGGTAGTCCAGCACCGGACCCGGGATGCCCTTGCGCTCCTCGTCGAACTCGTGCATCGGGATGATCACCCGCGTGCTCGGGCTGGTGACGAAGTTCGTGGTCAGCGGTCGTGCTGCACGCACGTCGTCGGACCAGCGGTCCTGCGCACCACGCACCTGGTCGAACCAGTGCGCGATCTGTCCGGGTTCGTTGCCCTTGGGCAGTGGCAGCTTGGGCCCGTAAAACCCGCTGAGCACGTGTTGGATCGCGGCCGTGCTATCCGCGGTGTGGCCGTCGACCCAGAGTCGGTCACCTCGGCCGGTCGCTTCTCGCAACCGTGCCTTGGCGTCTTCTCCATGGCCCAGGCCCCCAGGCGATCTTGGGTTTCGCCCTTTCATGTCGGCAGTCCTCTCGTCGGAGTTGGTTCCTCCCTTCAGGAGGAACGGGGGGTGTTTCACGTGTTGGCTCTTCTCACGGGAGAAGCAGCATTCATATCAAAGAGTCACGCCTTGTCAAGCAGTGGATCTCTCCACAAAGGAAGGGGCAATAGATGCCCCCTCATTTGTGAATCGAATTTCGCAACAACTGTACGAAATTCACAATATTACACTATTTCAAATGGATTTGTTTTGGTTTGCGCTTGTTCACTCATTTGTGCGACGAGTAAGTTCCAGCTTACAAAATTTGGTGCTGCAAGCGCTTTTCCTGTGTCTGCGTGATAGTTTTCGTGCATTCCACCAGACCGCTTAATATCTTGAAGACAGACAGACATAATGCGTTGCGCTAAAACCTTCGCCTGTTTCTGAAAACCGTAATTCAGCAATGCATGCAAGTATAAGTAGTTTGCAATCGGCCAGACCGGACCTTGCCAGTTTGAATGCGGCTTAATGATATTTCTGTTGTTATAATCCGGGTCGTCTTTTGCTAACGTGCGAATACCGTAGCGTGCCCACATCTTTTTTGGATTCAGTACAATTCGTTCAATCATTGCACGTCCGTTTTTCTGTGATGCAAGCCCAGCCCACAACGGAATGATATTCGAATACGTATCTCTATAGATCATTTCGTCAGTGGGGGTATGGATATTGTAGTAACTGGAACGTTCAGTGTCCCATAGATACTTATTCATATTCTGCTTCAACACCGCTGCTTTTTTCGCGAACCTCTTTTGTACACCAACTTGACCAAGCTCTTTTGCGATTCGACTCAATGCAATGTACTCGCGATATAAAAATGCGTTCAAATCCGCACTCACCACAGTACCTTTTTTATACGGCAGTAGTGCAATGTTATTATCTGCTCCTGATTCCATTCCGTCGTACCACATACCAAGCCCGTATTTTTTACTCCACAGATACCGTTCTCGGTACGTAATAACTCGTTCGATCTCTTTAATATACGGTCGCGCCCAAGTAAAATCGTCGAGATTCTTGCTTGCAAAATAGACACCTTGCGCTAAAAACGGCTTGATGTGGTTCAGCCGTGTGTCTCGTCCTTTTGGTGTGAGTAGTCCTGGGCAGAAGCCAGTTTTTTTGTTTACTACGTATAGGTAATTTAATGCCCAGTTTTTCAAATATATCGCTTCTGATGGAATGTCAGCAAGCAAGCTCATGCCTATAAAAAAACCGTCCCAATCCCATTGTTCTTCGTACGGCCCAGCAGGTACTAAGTAGTCATGTTTTATACATCCAGATGCTTTTCGCTTGACCTCGCTCTTATACGCGAGGAACTCATTGTTAATTTGTTGTTCTACTGTCATATGGCGCTGTTATTGAAAATACGATGCCTGAAATAGTGCATCATATGGTCATACTTTATCATATTTTATTGTAATCAAACTATACCGAAAAGCAACTCAAGTTGTCAAGGTTTTTTTAAAAAAATAGCCTGCTCGGTTGTCCACGATCGGACGGTTGAACAGGGGCGCACATTTGGTGTCAGCCCAGCAGGGTGGTGCGAAGATCGGCGAGCGAACTGCCGTCGCGCTCGACCAGGTGCGTCTTCCAGCCCATGCGGTCGGGCATGGCCAGGTCGTCGTCGTGGTTGTCGCCGACCATGTGGAAGCTGAACGGCCACCTGACCTGATCCTCGTAGGCTTGGCCAGCCGCGATCCACACGTGGGAGCTCGGCTTGGCGAACCCGCGCTCGAACGACAGGTAGACCCAGTCGAACAGTTCGGCCACGCCCAGGGTCGCCACACCGTGTTCCCAGCCGGGCTGGGTGATGTTGGTGATCAGACCCAGGATGTCGCCACGCGCGCGCAGCTCTTCCACGAGTTCGCGAGCGCCCGGGATCCAGGCCACCTGCGCGTTGTCCTCGCGCCAGGCCGCGACCGCACGCTCGAACTTGTCGCCGTGCTGCTGTCGGTCCAGGTGGAGAACCCGGAACAGCAGCTCGACCATCTGCTCGTGCGTCATGGCCGTGGTCATGCAGTGGTCCCGGACGATCGGGTAGATCGCGCCGATGGGCGCACCGGCCTCCACGAGCGGCTGCTCGTAGCTTGCACCTCCCGTTGCTGTGCTGTGTACCAGCGTGTGCCAGAGATCGAAGCAGATCATCCGCTTCATTCTCACCTCCTGGTTGGTGGTACGTCAAGGAATCTTTCCCTGCTCGATTTATTGAACATTTTTTAACTGTTGCAATAAATCAGAGCAGATAAAGATTCATAGTATCTAAGCAAAAAACAGCGAAAAAGTCAATATTTTCAGGTAAAACGTGTTGCTAACGTTAGGAAAACCCTTGACTTTTACTTCGATTTGTTTGCTTGTGTAAAAAAACATTGACATTTGAGAAATCATACATTATCATACTATCAAAGAAAAGACCAGATTATATGAGTTCAATTCAACCTCATATCGAATGTGCTGAGGGTGATATTGCTGATATTGTTCTATTACCCGGGAATCCGCAACGCGTGGAAGTGATTGCGAATTTTTTAGATTCTCACAAAAAAGTAGCTGAAAACCGGGAGTACAAAACTGTCACCGGAGAGTTCAACGGAACGCCGGTTTCCATTACGTCTACGGGTATTGGATGCCCATCAACAGCCATTGCAGTGGAAGAGTTGATACTATGTGGCGCAAAGACACTGATTCGAGTCGGAACGTGTGGAAGTGCATGGAGAAAGGACATTCAACCGTTAGATGTGATTATCCCAACAGCCAGCGTCAGAGATGAGGGGACTACGAAGGAGTACATGCCTGAGGGATTTCCAGCTGTAGCAACAGTAGGGGTAGTAAATGCACTGCAGAAATCAGCAACAGAACAAGAGATTAACCATTTCATGGGTATCAATAGAACACATGACGCATTTTATGCACCGGACCGGTCGGTTGCTAAATGGGGAGAGTTCTATAAAGATGAGCGGTTTAAAGATATGGACTCACCAATCATCTCTTCGGAGATGGAAGTGTCCGCGCTCTTTGTATTGGCGTCGATGTTAGGCGTACGCGCAGGGGCAGTGCTGGCAGTGGATGCGGATCCTACACCGTTGAAGACCATGGCGCTGCGGGAAGATTATATGCCAAATGAAGCGTATAGAAGCATCGAGATCAGTAAGCAAGCGCAGGAAAACATGATAAAGACCGCTCTCGGTTCTTTACAGTACCTGAGTTAAGGCACGAATACGTTGAAGCAATTTCATATTGATTTAGCGTATCCGTACCTGAACAGTTGAGACGGAGCTGGTGCAACGGCGCACCATCAACCAGAAGAGGAGGCGAATTGTCGTTACTGCTCCACATCGGACGGGAGCGCCCCATCCTGGAAGACCTCGAAGTCATCGACGATGTCGGGTTGCCGCACGCAGCCCATCCCATCATCACCGATGCCTTCACCGCAGAGGCGCACATCATCGAAGCGGCGCGAGCCGCGGCAGCCCTCTGGGGCATGGTGAAGCAAGAGGTCAACCTGGACGGCAACGTTCTCGTCCTGTACCCCGGCAACGGGGGGTGGCTGGTGCAGCGGCTGCTGCACGAGTTCGCGGGCGAACGCCCCAACCCCTTCCAGCCGATCGACATGAGTCGAGTCTCGAGCCAAGAGATCCCGCTTCGTGGGAAGCCCTCCCACATCGTGATCGTCGAGGATGTCGTCGAGACCGGCGGAACCGCCGCGCGCATGCGCGAACAGCTGAACGGAGCCCCCTGCGGGGTGACGCTCGCTACGCTGCTGTGGCACGATCGAGTGGGGATGACCGGCCAGGTCATGGATGCCTTCGCGGGCTTCGACCAGGTTCTGGTCCCACTTCGCATCACGTCCCGACGGCCCCGCCCTGATCACGACATCCGAAGCATGAGCACGCTCGCTCGCAAGCACGCACTTCCGGGCAACCGGATCTACTCGCACGGGCGCGAAGAGCGCTTCGAAGCGACCATGCGTGGCTGCCTGCAGCGGCACCCCTGGCTCACCGAACTCGGTCGATCGCTCGGCTACCGGACGGATCCGGAAGCACCGCAGGGCCGCAAGGCCTAGCCGGACACCCCGCTCACTGCACCGATAGGTAGCAGGTTCGGGCTTTTTTTATACTCTTATTTAAGCTCCAGCGAATGTTGTTTGAAGATGTCGCGCAACACATCCAGTGTCGTATTGCGAATTGCATCTCGTTCTTTCTCGGTTGGTGCTTCAAATCGCACAGTTAAGTTCGGTGTGGTATTTGATGCACGAATTAACCCCCAAGAAGTATCAGAGAACTGCACGCGCACACCATCAACCGTAGAACAGGAGTATTCTTTTTTATAGTGCTCCACCACGTCTTCTACTACATCGAATTTCTTATCATCAGGACATGGGATTTTGATCTCAGGCGTGGAAGCCAGCGTAGGTAAGTCAGCGAAGTACTGGTCAACGGTCTGTTCGGTCTTAGCAATTGCATGCAAAATGCGTGCGCCCGAAAAGATCGCATCATCGTACCCCCAGTGGTTGTCTGCAATAAAGTAGTGTCCAGATATCTCTCCACCCAATGGTGCATTATGCAATTTCATATTCTCTTTATGACTAGGAGGGCCAGTGCGTCCTAATATTGGCTTGCCCCCGAGTTCAGTTATTTTATCCAACAGAATCTGTGTAGACTTTACATCCACAATAATATTCGCGCCTGGGTGTAATTCGAGTGCTGCTTGCGCAAGAGGAATCATCAGAATATCACCTGGATACAACACGCCGTTCTTATCAACCACGCCCACTCGATCACCGTCACCGTCAAAAGCGAGCCCGAGGTCAGCGTTGTGCTCTACTACAGCTTGTTTCAGGTCCGCCACATTCTCTTCGACTTGCGGGTCTGGGAGGTGGTGTGGGAAATCACCGTCTACTTCACAGTAGAGTTCGATGACTTCGCAACCCAACATGCGGTAGAACTGTGGAGCAAACAGCCCTGCAGTGCCGCTTCCGCAGTCAATAACCACTTTCTGTGGCAACATCGGGTCAATACGCTCAGCAGTAGCTTTCATGTACGCTTCGTGAACCTCTTCCTGTTGTAGCGAGCCTTCGCCTTGCACAAAGTCGTTGTTCTCGATCATGGTGCGCAGTGTCTGAATATCTTCTCCGTGTACAGAGGTAAACGGCTTCACCGCTAGCTTAAACCCATTTTGATCTTTTGGATTATGAGACCCTGTAATATTGATCCCAGCGTCATAATCTAGCTCAGCTAATGCGTAATACATCATTGGCGTGAGTACTGTCCCGATATCAGTGACATCACAGCCAGTGGAGAGCAACCCTTCAATACATGCTTGTTGTAACCCTTCAGAGCTCAAACGCACGTCTTTTCCTACAGCGACAGTATTGCCTAGCTTTTTTCGTTGGATAAACGTTCCAAACGCTTTTCCGATAGCACGTGCCATTTCAGGCGTCAGGTCTTTGTCGACCAAACCGCGGATGTCGTACGCGCGAAAGATATGTGGATTACATTTCATAGGTGTGTTGTGAGGATTATATACACAGTATAATAGGCTGGAGCGTCAAAATCAATAAAAAAACCTTGATGTGTGAGATCAAGGTGTGGTTACAGTTCTTCCAGCGAGGTGATGGACTCCGTGTCCTTGCGGTACCCGAGCGTGTTGCCCAGCTCCAGAAGCCACGGGTGGCGCTTCAGGCAGCCGCGCATGGTCGCGACGAACAGCTCTTCCCGGCCGCGGGAGTAGACGTGGTTTTGCGGCAGGTGGTGCTTGCGCGCAAGCGTGCTCAGGGAGCGGATGTCCTGGTACGGCTTGGGCTCAGTGGTCCGAACCCGCTTCCAGATCAGCACGTGGCTGTAGCGACTCAGCGCGTTCAGCACGTCCCAAGTCTTGCCGTGGTGGTCGTGCCAGACAGCAGTAGCCAGTGACATACCGCAGCGCATCTCCGTGACCTGTTCACGCAACCGCTGTGCAGTGCCTCCGGTCTCCACCACATCCTCCATGGCCATGATTCTGGTCCACGGTTCCTGCGGGATGGCGACCTCTCCGGTGTTGATCCTGCTGATGTCCGCACCCAGGACCTTCTGCGGCGGCAGCGGAATATCGCTCTGCAGGAACGGGTGGTCCCACCCTCCTCTCGGTCTGGAGTGCGGGTAGTTGTCGGTGTTCTCGAGCATGCGCTGCATCAGCCATCCACCGTTGCCCGGGAAGACCACCAGCGGATTCGGCGTCACCATCTTGGTTGTCACACCCCACAGCATTGCCGGAACACTGCGCAGGGACAGGAACGAGACCTGGTGGGTAAACGCTTCCCTGATGACAGCCTGCGCGTCGTCAGATATGCCGACGTCATCGATGATCGTCAGGTGCTCTCCGATGCAGCGAGTGTCGTTGATCACGAACAGCCTCATTGTTACTTTCTCCTTTTCGTTGGATGTAAAGAACCCCTTCTCTCGTGAGAAGGGGCCGTATGGATGTTTCAATGTAAAACAACATCAACACCGCCTCTTCTCAAGAGCGCTAGCGTTGTGATGATGTTGTCGTTCGAGTAAGTTCATTATTTCTTCTTTCGTTTGTTCATGCGGTCGAGAATCAAGCGGTACCCTCCACGGCCGTGATGTAACCAGTGTGCGATGCGGCTGACTGTCGCAGTGCTCATGGATGTTTTCTCTGCAATAGTGCGGTAGGGGACCTCCTGGTCTATCAGCTGTACTGCTTCCCAACGATCAGTAATTTCTTTGAGTTCATTGACGGTCATAAGGTCGCGAAAAAAACGTTTGCACTCATCCTGGTTCTGTAAACGCAGAATCGCGGAGAACAAGCTCTTGGTTTGTGCTGTATGCCAATGGTCCTGTTTCATGGGTTTGGTGGTATCTCGTGATGTATTAATGTATTAACACATTAACACAGGCAAGATAAAAGTCAAGCGCATGTTTTTATGTGCGCTTTGCGGTTGCAAATGGGTTATGAATAGTAATCCTTATGTATCTGTCGGATTAACGTAATACTGTTCACCACAACGATCGCTGCAATAAAGAGCATGTTATACAGAAACAGGTGGTACTCACCGATATAACCGCTATATAACGCTGCCCAGAGTACGCAGATAAAGATCACTCCGCTGCCAATAAACGGAAGTTGAATCACTAGTTCATGTACTTTCTTGTACCAGGTCTTTGCGGGAATGACTGCGTCGAGGGTGATGAAATAGAAGTAGGTGATAGTACTGATGCCTGCGTAGATCATAGAGATCTCCATCACTATCTCTTGTGCGGAGATTCGCGAGGTAGTAGCTGCAATAAGGATCGGAGTAAGTGGGAGTACTAATGCTTGAAGAATGCTCGGTAATGTGTCTGGGAGTTGTTTTGACGAAAGAAGGAACATCAGGATGATGATAATCACTGCAAGTAGGGTGATGTAGAGGAGCTGTTCTTGCATCCATGCTTCTAGATAGGTCATACGTTTCACTGCAAAGTAGAGCGCAAGCAACGGTACAATAACATAGGAGCACGCGTAGACTACCTGCAATGTACGAATCATTATTCGATGTACTTTGTTATTGCGACTCATGATGTCATGATACCGTTAGCATAATAAAAGATCAAAAAAAGAGCCTTGTGATCAGCTCGGTCCCAGGGAGGGTGCGTTCGGGCGGAAGAACCGGTGGCAGTACCGGCAGAACCGGACCTGCATGTGCAGGTGCTTCTCCACGAGGTCGTGCGCGACCAGGAGCTGGGAACGATTCGTCGAGTGGCTGCAGTGCGGGCAGCACCCTGCGGTTGTTCCCGCGGCTGATTCGTGTGCCAGGTCGCCCAGGTGGAGCCACACGATCTTGGGCCAGTAGAGCGGCACCAGGTACGTGAGCCAGAACCACCATCCGCCTTGCGGTCGCAACCCCTTCCGACGCGTTCCCGCGCAGGTACAGGCGCTCTCGCACCCTCTGCATTCGTCGTGATGTGACATGGGTCCCCCTTTCTCACATCAGCGCTGGGTTATGAGGAGCATTGTATGGGTTTGTTGGTTTTTGTCAATGATTCGGTGGAGGTGTTGCGTGCGACTATAATATGCATTTATTTTCGGGTTAAAAAAACGGCTGTTCCGAAGTGCAGTTCACCTCACTGCTTGGAGGTGTTCGGAACGCACCGATTGCTGCTACTGCAGGCGTCGCTGGTGCACTGGCAGTCCGCCAGGCAGTACTGCCCCAGGGGGACGTCCGTGATCAGGCACTGATCCACGTAGGTCGAGGTGATGTTCACCGCGGCGTGGTGCCGGATCGAAGGTCCGCAGCCCGAGAGGGACAGGATCGCGAACGCGAGCAACAGCAGGGTTGCGCAAACTTTGCGCATAGGCCTCCTCCTGCCTACAAAGGTTGATACAGGAGGGATACCATAGAATACCGAGAAAAGCAAGGGGTATAGAGCGTTTTTAGGGTGATGAGCGCTGTATCCCCTGAATATGGGAATGAGTCGCACGGACGGTAGGTGTTTGTGTGCGTGAATAGTAAAAAAAATCGAGATCCGAGGACCTCATGTCGTGTATCGCGTGAAGCAGGTGCCTGACTCTCTCAGGCGCGGAAGTACGCGTCGCACTTCCCGCACTGGCTCAGGTGTTCACGGCGCGAACCGTCGAACTGGTGGCAGACCTCCACCATGGCCGCGGCCCGGGGATCCCCGGTGCACCCCGAAGTGGGACAGCACGCGGTGTAGTCCGGCCAGCCGGAGCTGCCCGCGTTCGGCACGCTGTCCAGGTCTACCCTGGGAAGCCTGCCTGCGCCGCGTCGTGCGGCCTTCCTGGCAGCTCGCTGCAGCTGCTTCCTTTTCGCTCTGCTCGGCATTCTCACACCCCCTGTTGGTGATTTCTACACGAGTTTGCCTCCTCCCAACACGATACACATTGTAAACTGTATTCAGTATACGGTCAATACAATAGGGCGCGTGCAGCAAAACACATACGGTCTTATTGACCCTGCGCCGTGGTTTGGATATTATAAGAGCATAAATCGTAACAAATTCGTATGCCAACAAAAACAAAAAAAGCTACATGCTGCACTATCTTTTCGTGCCAGTGGTGGATCTGTGCGAGCTTAGTGGTCATCGCACTTGCGTTGATTGTAGTGGTGATCTTTCAAGTACAGACCTACATCTATGACAACAGTGCCACTGCTGGACAGGACTGTACTGAGGTAAAAACAGAGACCGTACAAGCAGTATTTCTCTCTAACGGCCAGGTTTACTTCGGAACTATCACGCGCATGAATGAACTCTCCATGACCTTAGAAGATGTTTACTACTTACAAGTCAATCAAACACTGCAAGGTGAAGGGTCCGAGGTCAGTACGAACTTTGCATTACAGAAGCTCGGTGCAGCAGAGATTCATGGGCCAGAAGATGCCATGGTCATCAATCGGGAGCACGTACTGTATTGGGAGAATTTAGAAGAGGATTCAGACATCATCACTGCCATGGAGCAGTATGATGAGCAAGCAGCTGCTGCGGATGCAGTAACTGACGTGGAAGTAGAGAAAGAAGCGGATGAGGTTGAAGAAGTTGAAGATTCTGAGGACGTTGAGGACGACGAATAATGGTATTAAAGAAGGTAAAAAAGATCGGAACACACGGCGAGGATATTACTCAGCAGGAGTTTGAGATAAAGGACCAGCTCAAGAAAGAGAAGCAAGATAAGCGGACACAGACTGAGAAGAAGCCAGATAAGGGAGAGAAACAAGAGGCGCGTGAAGAGACGCTCACCCGGAAACAAGAGTGGATGCAACGGTTGCGTGTAACAGTCTTGGTGCTACTGATTTTTGTCTTCATGAGCCTGACGTCAGTAATTCTGTTTCGAGTCACTGGTACTATCTACACCCCGGATCAGCTGTCATTAGGTGTAAAAGAGGTGGTTTCTACTGCAAAAGAGCTCGGTCCGGGCGGGGGAGAAGCAGCAGAAGAAAACGCGCAAGAATAGACGTAGAACATGGGAGGAAGAATCATAGAACAACATTCGTGTACAAGGCCTTGACAAATTGCACTTGTTCATTTAGAATGTAATGTTATTATTTAAAGAGGAGTATGTTTATATCAACTTATTCAATTCGAAAAACATATGTGGCTGCGGTTGCAGCAGTTGTTTCTGTTGCAGCAGTGTTCTGCTTGTGCTTGCCAGCGTCTGCTATGACGTTTGGCATCCCAGAAGTAGAGTTTGGGCCACAGAGCACAGTGCTGACACCAGAGAACCTTCGTTTAGAAGAGAGCAAGCCACGTTCAGTGACCGTGCATTGGAACTCTGATGTTCGCAGTATCTTGTCTGAGTCAGAGCAGGTGACTGGAGCAACCGTGTATACGGTAAAGATCTATGGAAAGAAGAAAGGGAAGTTACTAGAGACCCAAGAGGTCGTAAGTACCTGTGCAACATTTGATGAGCTCAAGAAGAACAAGGTGTATGTGGTGAAGGTCTGGGCAAAGAGAGGGCTGACCACTTCTGAACCTGCAGTGTTAGTGGTACGAACGGCACCAGCAAAAGCTAAGAGCCTGAGTGCTAAGACTGTACGACGCAAGGTCTACAATGATGTGGTCACCAACAAAGAGACTGATCAGTTTGGGAGTTCTGGTGGTTCTAAGTATGCTGCGCTTTTGAAGTGGAAAGCATCAGAAGGAACGGTCCGGTACTATACCGTGGATATCTATAAGAAAGACGGAGAGACATTGGTGAAGAGTGTGACTACCAAGAAGAACAAGGTGATTGTGAATGGATTGAAGTTAAAGAAGACCTATAAGTATCAGGTGACTGCACACTTCAACGATGAGTACTCCTCATTTACATCAAAGATGAAGAAGTTCAAGTTGAAGAAGAAGTAAAACATTTTTTTCAGGACAGCCGGTGTGATGCCGGCTGTTTTTTTTGCTTTCGCGGAAGACTGGTTGCATTGCGTTACTGTAATATACCGTCATACAGCCACTTCTTTTTAATTTCCTTTTTTTGTTTCTATGTTATTGTCACGAATCTTATTTATTGCTTGCTTGCAAGATTAGTATTAAAATGAGAGTAGCTATTAATACTAAAGAAACTAACCGATAAAAAATATGAATATTCTCGGAATAAATTCCGCTTATCATGAATCCGCTTGTTGTCTTTTGCAAGATGGCGTGGTTATAGCATGTGTGGAGGAAGAGCGTTTTAGTAGAAAGAAACATGCAAAGCATGCAGACGTTTCTAACCCGCATGAATTGCCGTGGTCAGCTATTGACTTCTGTCTTTCTAAGGGCGACTTAGAGTTATCAGACATTGATTTTTTCGCATATTCCTTTCAGCCAGAAGACCGTCTAAAACGGCAAGTCGATATAGACACACATGAAATCACTACTGACAGTTGGGGTACCGAGAAAGGTGAGCAAGAGTTTTATAACAATATGCAAAAGATCCCTCAAATATTATCGGAGAAAGCTAATTATGATCTTTCTGAAAAGTTTATTTTCCTACCTCATCACATTTGTCATGCTGCTAGCGCTTATTATGTTTCCGGCTACGATGATGCTGCGATTTTAGTGGTTGATGGTATCGGAGAAAGTGCATCAACGTGGCTTGGTTATGGAAAGGGTAATAGGATAGAGAAAATACGCGAGATTGATTATCCAAATTCAATCGGGTTTGTTTGGGAGAAAATGTCGGAGTATTTAGGTTTCTCTGAGTATCATGCTTGTAAAGTAATGGGCTTGTCGACATTTGGTGAGTGGGAAAAAATGCATTCTGAAATGGAAAAGCTATTTTATTGGGATGATGAACAAGGCAGCTTCTTTGTGAATTCGAGTTTATTAGAGTTTAGAACGGATAGCTTCGCCAATTTAGAAGAGCTTTTCGGTAAAAAACGTCGAAAGGACGATGCACATATTTATGCATTTCACGAAAATGTAGCAGCAGCCTTGCAGCATACAACAAACACGATCATTTTGAAATTAAGTGAAGAGCTTTTTAAAACAACAAAATCAAAAAATCTTTGCTATGCGGGCGGTGTTGCTTTGAATTGTGTTGCAAATGCAGAGTTGATGAAAAATACACAATTTAAGAATGTGTATATACAACCTGCAGCACATGATGCTGGAACTGCATTAGGGGCGGCACTCTTAACCCACTATAAGAAGAAAGATAATACTCAGAAAAAAAGAAAAAAGGTAGATTATTCTCCGGTCAATCTAGGCCCTACATACAGCAATGAAGAAATTGAAGAAGCGCTAAAAAATGCCAGTTTGAGTTATATTCGTGTAAAAGAAATTGAAAAAACTATTGCAGAAGAAATCGCTAAAGGTTCGATAGTAGCGTGGTTCCAGAAAGGACTTGAGTTTGGTCCACGCGCACTTGGCCACCGTAGTATATTAGCGGATCCTCGAAACCCTGTAATTAAAGATGAAATAAATAAGAAAGTTAAATTCAGGGAGATATTCAGACCCTTTGCACCGAGTGTCTTGGCAGAGCGGGTTGATGAGTGGTTCGATATATCGAAGGATACTAACGCACTCCGCTATATGTTGGTTGCAGTGAATACAAAAAAAGCGAAACGAGATTTGATACCAGCTGTAACCCATGTGGATCATACAAGTAGAATACAGCAGGTCTATAAAGAGGAAGCGCCGCAATACCATAAGCTAATTTTGTGTTTTGAAAAGATAACTGGAATACCTATGGTTCTAAATACATCATTCAATATTCATGAACCCATTGTTTGTTCACCACAAGACGCTATAAATACTTTTACAAATAGTAAAATTGATATCCTTGCAATCGGAGACTTCATCGTAGAGCGAAAAAAAGAAGGGTAGTATTCTACCCGCTCGGAGGTTGCACAATCCAGAACTCCTGCGTGTCTAGTCGTCGGCCGAAGCCTTGCAGTGTCCGCGAGAGGATTGAGTCGACCGACTTGGCGCAGTCGAAGATACCGACACCGTTCAGCTCGACACCCCATGTGATGAGCGCGCTGATGAGTTCCGCGCCGATTCCCGTGCGGTGAACTTCTGGTAGAATTGCGACACCATCGATGAAGATGAGACGCTTTTCTTTGAATTCAGCCGGGAAGTGGTGTTCGAAGTAGACGGTGTTGACCCAGTAGACCTTCTCGGGATTGCGCGTCACCAGGGCGACGCCGACGTAGCGATCGTCTTCATGAGCGTAGAAGACGTCGTAGTCTGGATCCTGCAGTGCACGAATGAACTCGTCATGTGTGAGTGCTTGTCTCACAGGCGAGTTGTACATTGCCTCCTGGAAGGCAGCTTCGTACACGAGCCAGAGTGCTCCTTGAGTGTGCGGATCAATCACTCTGGTGGTATGAGTGATCTCCAAGCATTCCTCCTTCCGTGGTTGTTTTTTTTCCGCATTCCTATATAATGATTTTTAGAAGAAAAAGTCAAGTCAACTACATGCTTTATAATTCATTTTTTATTACGGGGGGCAGCGGGTGCGCAAAAACGCGACTTGCAGCAATTGATCTAGCGTATATAAATGCTGGTTTTAATCATAATTTAATGGAATTATCCTCGATCCTTCCAAAAGACTGTGAAAGATTAACTGAAATGCCAGATATCCCTTTTGGTCAGGTTGTTCCGTCAGTTGTTTCACTACAAGCCGGGGTAGAAGGTGAAGTAATTTCAGCAGGTATTGCATATGCGCAAGGATTCTCAAAAGAGTATGGAAAGGAGTTTGGGATAGTTGCTGAAGCACATGGGAAGCTATCTGAAGATGAAATCAAAGATGAATTAAAGAAGAATATAGCAGAAATGTTAATTTTTCGTGATATGAGCGAAGACGAATCAGATTATATTACAAGCTCAATAACAGTTGATGATAAACATGGTGCTGTTGCTGTCGCGTTAATTTATCATAATAAATGACAACATTAATATCCTCGATACTTTTCTTAGTAGCAAATCTGGTATTAGCATTTTTTATTCTTTTAAAAAATAGAAGAAGTACGGTAAACATTATTTTTTCAATACTCGTTATCGCGGTTTGTATTTGGATTTTTTCGAATCTTGCAATAGATTATATTGCTAATGATTCGGAAACACTTTTATTCTGGTCAAAATTTGCACTCATCGGACCAAGCATCATCCCATGTGCTTTCCTTTTTTTTACACTGAATTTTCCTAAGAGAAAAATAGCACACGCATTACGTTACTATTTTTATTTAGCCCCAGTATTAATACTCTTCTTTTTAATACCTACTGATTTAAATATTGTAGCTGTCACGTTTACAGAAAGTGATTTGCCCGAAGTTGTTCCAGGGCCTCTATATATTATATTCGGCGCGTATTTTTTTATATATATGGGCCTAGCATTCCGTAATCTATGGAAAAGCTATAGAGAAAATTCTGGAATCTATAAACTGCAAATACGATATGTTGCCTTAGGAATGCTACTTACAGCTTTGTTTGCACTTATCACAAATCTAGTATTTCCAATTTTAGGTTACTCACAGATTGGGGTCTATGCACCCTATACAACTTTCTTCTTTATATTCTGTACAGCGTATGCTGTAATCAAATATCGGTTGATGGACATCCGTCTGATTGTTACACGATCGCTTGTTTATGCGATTTTAGTATCTTTAATTACAGGTACTTTTGTTCTAGTAACCTTCTTAAGTTCATATTATTTAACGCAAGATTCAAGATTAAGTCAGATTGGGATCGCGATTGTTTCTTCATTGTTAATTGTTTTACTTCTAGACCCTATAAAACGATCATTAGCACGTGTAACAAATAAAGTCTTCTTCAAGCAAGCAATTAATTATCCAGAAGTCACAAAGAAAATTACCGACATTATAAATGAGGAGATCGAACTAGGGTCATTAGTGAACCGTTTCTGCTCTACCACCGAAGATGAGCTCCGCATCAAGCATGTTTCGTTGCTTCTTCCAGTTAGTGAAGACGTTTATATCGTCCCTGAGGAACGTGTTGATACAAAAGGAAAGGCACAAAAGCCACTAACCGTCAGAAGAAGTTCAGCATTAGGAAGAGAGCTTTATCGAAATAGGGGAGTAATTATTCTCGATGAGCTCGACAGAAAAGTTGCAGATGCTCAGAATGAAGTAGAGCGCGAGCGCTTTGACGAAATGCGTCAAGAACTAGAAAACCTCGACGGATACGCTGCTGTCCCTGTTGCATATAAAGACTCCCTTATCGCCATCATCGTCTTATCCAGAAAACTCTCAGGTGAGATGTTCTCGTTGGAAGACATTCAGTTCCTGCAGGTGATCGCTCCACAGATGGCATCCGCTATTCAAAAAGCAAAACTCTACCAAGAAGAGAAAGAGTTCGGTATCAAGCTTCAACGCGAAGTAGAAAAAGCAACTGCAGACCTGAAGGTAGCAAATGCAAAGCTGACAGAATTAGACAAAGCCAAGTCAGAGTTCATGTCCATTGCCTCTCATCAGCTTCGTACACCACTTGCAGGTATCATGGGGTATCTCTCTATGGTCATTCAAGGAGACTACGGAAACATGACTAAGGAACAGGAGCCGATCTTGCGAAGTGTACTCGACGCAACACAACGGTTGATCCGCATGGTGAACCTGTTCTTGAACGTCACGCGTATTGAAGCCGGGCGATTTGTGATGAACTACACTAAGAAGCCGTTCAATGAGATAGTCAACGCGGTATACATGGAACTGAAGCCAACTGCAGATAAGAAAGATGTGAAGCTGATCTACAAAGACAAGAAACTCCCTGAAGTAGAAGTGGATGAAGACAAGATCAAAGATGTGATGCTGAACTTGATTGATAACGCCATTAAGTACTCACCAGCTGGAGCTGTGACGGTCACAGCAGAGGCCAACAAGCGAAACGTGCATTTCAAGGTTAAAGACACTGGTGTGGGTATTCCAGTAGTAGAGGTGAAGAACTTGTTTGATAAGTTCGTGCGCGGGTCAGGAATTGCACAAGTGGATCCAAACGGTTCTGGTTTAGGGTTGTTTATTGCACGTAAGATCACCGAAGGGCACGGTGGGCGCATCTGGGCAGAGTCTGAAGGAGAAGGTAAAGGGTCGACCTTTAACTTTGAGGTTCCGATAAAAGCAGATACAGACGCAAAGAAGAAGACCGAGGATTTTAAAAAACAAGCAAAGAAAAAGAAATAGAGAGTGGGACAACAAAACGCGGTGAATACCGTGTTTTGTGATACGCGCAAACTGGAATAAAAGTGAAAAAACTGTTATAATGACTAAGTCAATAAAATGAAAAAAATGAAAACCATTCGTGACATTCCGTTGCACCATCAAACCGTGTTTGTACGTGTGGATTTTAATGTTCCGTTAGATGATAACCAAAATATCACTGACGATGCGCGAATTAAGGCTGCACTACCGACCATAGAGTATATTATCCAAAAAAAGGGAAAGGTCGTGTTAGGGTCGCATTTAGGACGCCCTAAAGGCAAGCCTGTACCAGAGATGCGTTTGCAACCAGTCGCAAAACGATTGAACGAACTACTCGGACAAGAGATTCACTACGTAGACGACTGCATCGGCCCCCAAGTAGAGAAGATCAAGCAAGACCTGAAACCCGGTGAGGTGTTACTGTTGGAGAATCTGCGCTTCTACCCACAAGAAGAAGAGAACGACTTGCACTTTGCTGAACAGCTCGCACAGAACATCAATGTCTATATCGCAGATGGATTCGGTGTGATACATCGCAAACATACCTCCACCTATGCATTGCCTTCACTGGTGTTTGATAAAGGCATTGGATTTTTAATCGAAGAGGAGATGGATGCGTTGAATCGTATTACTCATGACCCTGAGCAACCTCTAGTGGTGTTGGTCGGTGGCATCAAGATATCTGATAAAGTGGATGTGATAAAAAATCTCGCACCTATGAGCGACGTGGTCTTAGTCGGAGGCGGAGTTGGGAATACCTTTATGAAAGGGCTGGGGTTTGATATCGGAGGGTCTGTGGTACAGAGTGACTCGGTCTCTAAAGAACAAGAAGGAGTGAACTACGTGGATGTTGCCTTGGACATATGGAAACGCTTTGAAAGTGAACGACCAACTATTGACGTCACGCTTCCGGACGGATCTCCATTAAACCAAATTCAGTATCCGATTGATTTTATTGCTGCAGAGAGTCGCGAACCAGGCGCTAAACGTAAAGTGATTGATTTGGGTAGTCCAGTGCCAGAAGGGTGGATGTTTCTGGATATCGGCCCTAAGTCTCAGAAGCTCTTTAGTGAAGTACTGATGCATGCAAAGACGATCTTTTGGAACGGACCAGTTGGATTATTTGAGATGGATGAGTACGCTGAAGGCTCACGTGCAATTGCCCAAGCTGTAGCAGACAACGACGGCTACGCTGTGTTGGGAGGAGGAGACACAGAGGTAGTCACTGAGAAGTTTAATTTAAAAGGGTACTACTCGCACGTCTCTACAGGAGGAGGTGCAAGCTTAGCGTATCTGGCACAAAAGGAGCTGCCAGGGCTTGCATCATTGGAATAAGCGCTATATTAATTCGTAATTTCTTCATTATGTCTCACTATATCTGTCCAGGGGGATGCAAAGGTGTATCCCAAGAGCCTGGAACGTGCCAAGCAACCGAATGTCCACGTCATGCTGTGCCTCTTATGGAGTGTGATTGTGCAGACGACAAGCACAATGGGTTGCTAGAAGGCGCACAAGAATAGATAAGTAATTTTTTCATATGAAAAGAATTGTTTTATCGTTCGTGGTGGTCGCGTGCGTGCTTGTTGTGGTTGGGGCTGGATGCTTGAAGCCACAGAGCGCGCAAGACGGCGATGCATCGTCTTTTTCAATGAATCCACCCGCTGATGCGGACTACGTGGTACCATCAGGTTCGTATGAGATTGCAGAGGATAATCAGTTTGGTTTTTTGACTGAACCTGGAGGGAGACAGGAGTTTTTGCGTATGCTCTCGACCGGAGCGGAGTGGGCACGCCCACACCCTGGGCCGTTCATTTGGGGAGAGATGCAAGATGAAGAGGATGAAGAGATAGATTTCTCTGAAACCGATATGCTCGCGAAAGCCGCTGCTGACTACGGTGTTGCTGTGCTTGTGACGTTGTGGCCGTATGCGGAGTGGGATCAGAAGAATCGTCCGGATCCATCTGCGTGCTACACCAAAGGAGAGGAGTTTGTACATGAGTTCGGTCGGTATCGGTGCGGACCGTATGACTGGGATGCGTATGAAAAATGGGTCACTGCAGTGGTAGAACGATATGACGGAGATGGCGTTGATGATATGCCAGGGCTGGACATGACTATCAAGTACTGGGAAGCCAGTAATGAGCCGGATTTAGCGTATGATGGAGCAGACGATGAGTATGGATTGAACTTCTTTGTTGGGGAGCCAGAGGACTATGCTGAGCTCTTGAAGCGCACGTATACTGCGGTGAACGCGGCGGACGATGAAGCAGAAGTGTTGATTGCAGGAGCAGCTGGTGGAAGTGATGAGATGCTGGATTTCTATCGTCGCGTGTTTGCTGTAGAAGGTGCGACTGATAGTTTCGATATAGCAAATGTGCACTGTATCACCAGCGGAGATATTGCGACCTTTAACGTACAGCCGTACATGGAACTGTTGAAGGAGTTCGGTTTGGACTTACCGGTGTGGGTTACAGAAGCAGAAGCGTTTATCTCTGATGATCCGGAGTTAAACGCGACACAGGTCTATGCCAGCACCAAGAATGCAATGGAGCTGGGTGCAGAGCGGTTTTTTTACACCGGTCATGACTTTAAGAATAAGCCAGGAGCAGGGGGAGACAAGAAGCCGCCACCAATGAAACACGCAGATGATTCATTAGTGTCTGAAGCAGATGATCGTTTTTCTGGAGAAGCCGCGGCGGTCTATAATACAATTTTCGAGCTGTTAGCGGAATAAATTAGTTATACAGAAGCGCGCTGGTGTCACGTGATACCAAGCGCGTTTTTGTAATAAAAAAAACCGCGGTTGGAGTGATGCGTCAGCGGTCCTCGCGGTCGGACTCGCCGTCGTCGGACGGCAGGTCCACGCCCACGTAGTGCGCTGCACCGGGCTGGTCCGCGTCGTCGTCCTCGGACGGGGGGCTGCCCATGAGAACGTCACCCACCAGACCGTCCCAGGTCCTGTCGAGCGTGTCCACGTCCCCGGCGTCCAGGGTCTCGGCATCGCCGTGGACCATGATGTGACTCAGGCGGGGGCGCGGTACCTCGGTGAACCGGCACAGGGCGTTCCACAGCGCGAGATGACGCGGCTCACCCGGCTTGCCCAGGATGCGATCGATCTGGTCTTCGTCCAGGCTCGAGCACGAGATCTCCAGGCGCGATGCCCCGCTCAGTGGTACGAGCGCGATCTCCAGCAGCGCGGGCCGCTGGATGTTGCAGACCGCGGCGACCGTGGCGTGCATGGAGGCCATGCTGTTGCCGACCTCGCAGGTCATCACACCCATACTGTCGGGCTCGGGCTCGAGACGCTGGGGCTCGTTGATGATCCGGTAGGTCACCGGCGCACTGAAGCTCTCCAGCACCACGGCCACGCAGTGGCGGAACGTCGCGACCATCTGCTCGCTGACCTTGGTCTCGACCGGCGGGCAGTCGCCTTCGGACTTGAGTCCGAGCAGCTGCCGGAGCAGCTTGGCATCCACCGCCGCGCACCGCACCTCCGCGATCACCTGTGTGAAGTCCGCGGCCTTGGGCCGCCTCACAGTCACGTCCAGGTATTCGGGGTGCTTGACCCGGAGCAGCATGCAGATCAGCGTCCGTACCGCACCGTCCTCGGTGTTCACCCGGAATTGATATCCAGGCACTCCTTCCTCCTCTCTATCCCGCAGTTAGGATAGCGTCATATAACATACAAACCCCCTCTATGTCAAGGCTTATTCCGTAAGAAAAACCCTTTTTTTTGCTAATAAAAACTGATATACTGAGGGAGTGACAACAAATAAGCATTTTACCTATGAAATTACAATCTATTCACGCACGAGAAGTTCTGGATTCACGCGGAAATCCTACTGTTGCAGTACGTGCGACCCTCGAAGATGGAGCCAGCGCTGAAGCTATGGTGCCGTCTGGCGCGTCCACTGGAGTCCATGAAGCGCTCGAGCTCCGCGATGGAGATGAAAAACGCTATAACGGAAAAGGGGTGCTGCAAGCGTGCAAAAACGTGAATGAAAAGATCTTTCCCGCGATCAAAGATCTGGATGTGGAAGATCAACGTGCGCTAGACCAAGCCATGATTGACCTAGACAGCACAGAGAACAAGTCTTCTCTTGGCGCAAATGCAATTCTGGGTGTGTCGTTAGCAGTAGCCCAAGCAATGGCTGCTTCAAAAGGAGTAGAGCTGTATGAATATATCCGCACTACGTATGATCTGCAGCTCAAAGGATATGACCTACCGTACACCATGATGAACATCATTAACGGCGGAGAGCACGCTGATAGTGGATTGGAGATCCAAGAGTTCATGGTCGTGCCGCAACACAAAGAGTTTGCAGAACGAATTCGCGCTGGAGCTGAGATATTTCATGCACTGAAGAAGGTTCTCACTGAACAAGGTCATGCTACAGGAGTCGGGGATGAAGGTGGATTTGCTCCGCATTTGAAAACAAATGAAGACGCATTGAAGGTGATTCAAGAAGCAGTAGGGAACGCTGGGTACACATTCGGTACTGACATCAAAGTAGCCATGGACGTTGCAGCGTCAGAGTTCTATGAAGACGGTACATACACATTTGATGGAAAAGAGACCACTGCTGAGAAGTTAACTGAGATATATGGCTCTTGGATCGAGCCGTATGCAATCGTTTCTATTGAAGATGGTCTTGCTGAAGACGACTGGGAGAATTGGGGAGCACAGACCGCTGCACTGGGAGACAAAATTACTTTAGTTGGTGATGACCTGTTTGTGACTAACCAGAAGCGCTTGCAGCAAGGGATCGATAAGAAGGTCGGAAATGCGATTTTAATCAAAGTAAACCAGATCGGTTCATTAACCGAGACTATTGATACCATCCAACTAGCGCGGAAGAACGATTATAGAATTATCGTCTCTCACCGTTCAGGAGAGACCGAAGATACGACTATCGCTGACCTCGCTGTTGCAGTGAACGCAGACTACATCAAAACTGGTTCTCTATCTCGTTCTGAACGCATTGCTAAGTACAACAGACTGCTCGCGATTGCTGAGAAACTGTAAATGCAATACCAACACAATTAAACCGCTGAGAACTGATCAGCGGTTTTTAAATAGTATCTATCGTGCTTGTGCTCCGGCTTGTCGCGCTCGTTGATCAGCGTTTCGTGATAAGAACTCTTGTAACAGCTCTTCATCCATCGGCACCTCTGCGCGGTATGCGTTCCAGACTGCTCGTGCGCGATCTTCATGTCCACTTAGTGATAACCCGACTACGAGTGATGTTTTCTCTCGAGGAGCTAGTGTCTCGATATTTCGTGGAATGAACCCATACTCTCCAACGAGCTGCGCTTGTGCTTGCCGTCTTCCTCCCATATTAACACGTTCCGGTTCTCGTAATCCCGTTAAGTTCGATTCTGGAAACGTCAATTGCATATTCGCTGGGATAGTCAGTACTTCTCCGTCAAAAGAAGGTTCTCCTGGTTGTGCTGGCTGATGCGGCTCCCCACCTTTTCTGAGTTTCGTAGAAACTGAAACAGTAGCTGGTGGCACTCCTTCATACTCACCGGCTTGGCTTCTCGAGCGCTCAGTAATCAGCGCGATCATCACATCCATCTCTAGCGCTTCATCCGGTCGCTGCAAGATTCTCTGTTCGGAACACCGTCGTCGGAGCGCACGGATCACAAAGCGTAGTGATTCATCTGGAGTTTCTCTATACGATGGTCGTACAGAAGCTGCTCGTCGTTCTTGGTAGAGTCGCGTACTGTCGTGAATTAATCGACTGCGTAACCGCATTGTTCGTACCACATCTTCATCAGCACGACGACCGTGATCGTGTGCATGCGCATGTCGCCCTCTGCGTACAACATCAGGGCCTGCATCTGCGCCTTTGCGGTATCTGTATCTATCTCGCGGACCAGTCATATATTAATTTTTCTTTAATTATTCGCTCCTTTTTGTTTTACAGGAAAATGAGCAAAGCAGCAAGTAGAAGAAAAATAAAAAATGTGTTATAGTAGGCGCATGCTTGAACGTCTATTCTCTCCAAAGTCTATTGCGATCGTCGGAGCGTCGCGCACTCCCGGAAAACTCGGGCACGATGTACTGATGAATGTAAAGAAGTTTGGATATCAAGGGAAGATCTATCCGATAAATCCAAAAGCTGAAGAGATAGAAGGATTACCCGCGTATTCCACGGTTTTGGATATCCCGGGCAAGGTTGATGTGGCGGTAGTAGCGGTTCCAGTAGAGTTTGTACCTGAGGTGATACGTGACTGCGGCAGAAAACACATTAAATTTGCTGTGGTGATCACTGCTGGATTTAAAGAGATCGGTGAACAAGGCGTTGAACGAGAGAAAGCAGTGAAGAAAGCAGCAGAGAAGTACGGGGTGCACATCGTTGGACCGAACTGTTTGGGGTATTTGAATGCGTACAACAAGTTGAACGCATCGTTTGCGGTTGGCATACCGAGCGCTGGGAATATTTCACTGGTATCACAGTCAGGTGCCATGGGAGTCGCACTGTTGGATTGGGCGTATCAGAGTCAGTTAGGGTTTTCTAAGATCATCACAGTCGGGAACAAGATGGATATTGATGAAGTGGACTGTTTAGAGTTTTTTGCACGTGACAAACACACGGATGTGATTCTGATGTATCTAGAAAGCATTGAAGACGGAGAAGCGTTTATGCAGGCAGCAGCTGCAGTGTCTAAGAAAAAGCCGATTGTGGTACTAAAAGCTGGGAGAAGCGAGCAAGCTAAGAAAGCAGTGAGCTCGCATACCGGATCATTGGCTGGCTCAGAAGCAGCGATTGATGCAGCGTTTGAAAAGAGCGGCGTGATTCGCGCTCGAACTGTAGAGGAGTTTTTTGATTATGGGCTCGCGTTCAGTTTGCAACCGCTACCAAAAGGCGGCCGCATTGCGATTATCACCAACGCTGGGGGTCCGGGAATTATGGCAGTGGATGCGGTGCCGCAGACAGACATACAGCTGCCAACACTCTCTGCAAAGGTGCAAAAAAAGTTGAGTCGCGGACTGCCGCCAGCAGCAAATATGAAGAACCCAGTGGATGTCATCGGAGATGCGCCACCAGAACGATATGAACATGCGTTAAAGAGCATTCTGTCGTCTAGCGAAGTCGACGGGGCTGTAGTGATTCTGACTCCGCAAGTTATGACAGATGAAGACACCACAGCGCGTATTGTTGCGTGGGCACAAAAGGAGTATAAGAAACCGATTGTTACTAGTTTTATGGGAGGTGTAGATGTGAACTCTGGTCGGGTGATATTAGATGTGCATGGAATACCAAATTATGAAACTCCAGAGCGTGCGGTCAAAGCCATGAATCAATTAGTGAAGCAGCAGCAGAAAGAGGTGATTTTTACACCAGCACCGACTCGTAAGTCCACGCGCAAGCAACCGTCTTCAGGAAAACATGTGCAGATTAAGACCGTGCAAGCAGAGAAGATTTTGGAGACGTATAAGTTGCCGGTGTTGCGGTCCAAGTTGATAACCACCCCGAAAGACTGCGAGAAGATCAAAGAGTTTCCAGTGGTCATGAAAGTCGCGTCACGAGATGTGGTGCATAAAGCAGCGTCTGGAGCAGTGGTATTGAATATTGAAGATGCAAAGCAAGCCAAGCGTGCGTTTAACCGCATTAAGAAGTCTGTGAAGAAGCACGTGCCTGGCGGAGAATTTGATGGAGTATTAGTACAACCACAGCTGGAGTTTGGGACGCACACTTCTGAGGTGATTATCGGTATGAAGCGTGATCCGTCTTTCGGGCCAATGGTGATGTTTGGGTTAGGCGGCTCGCTCGTAGAGTACTTTCACGATGTGTCGTTCTGTATAGCGCCGCTGACTCTTGCAGAAGCTGAGGCTATGATCCAGCGCATTCAGACCGCACCGCTGTTGAAGCACAATGATATTCGCGCTGCAGCACGTACGCTCGTTGCTGTAGGAAAGATCGCGTATGATTATCCATCAATTACCGAGTTAGATATTAACCCAATGATCCTTCAGCAGAAAGGAAAAGGAGGGTCAATTGTGGATGTGCGAATGATGACTCACTAATATGCCGCAACCACCAAACCCACAACAGAATAACGTGCCTTCGGGGTCAGTGCCACTTGCGCCTACTGCACCACCAACCACGGTACAGCCTGCGATGCCGGGGATCGGCATACCGCCAGCTCAGCAACAACCAGCGGCTCAAGCTTCGCAGCAGCCAGCCCCTGCGCAACAAGGGCAACAGCAAGGACAGCAACAGGTGCATTTACCATTGGTGTTGTTAATACTAGACGGATGGGGAGTAGCAGCACCGTCACGAGGGAATGCGATCTCGTTAGCGCGTACTCCACGCTTGGACAATTTGATTCAGAAGTATCCTGCAGTGACATTACACGCGTCAGGTGAAGTTGTTGGACTGCCGTGGGCTGAGATGGGCAACTCTGAGGTCGGGCATTTGAATATTGGATCCGGGAAGATCATCTATCAGAATTTACCGTTAATTAATAAATCCATATCCGACGGGACCTTCTTTCAGAATCAAGCGTTCCTGCAAGCTATGAATGCGGTGAAAGAGCGCGGGTCGAAGCTGCACTTAATGGGTATGGTCAGTGACGGGGGCGTGCATTCTAGCCAGGATCACCTGTACGCACTGCTTGAGATGTGCAGAGACAATGATTTGAAAGATAATGTCTTTATTCACGCGTTCTTAGATGGACGTGATACAGAAAAGAACGCCGCGCTTGGGTTTATTGCAAAACTCGAGACCAAGATGCATGAGACCGCTACAGGAAAGATTGCAACTATCTGCGGGCGGTTTTTTGCCATGGATCGAGATAATCGGTGGGATCGTACAGAAACTGCGTATAAAGCCATTCGATTTGGAAAAGCAGAAAGCATCTCAGACAGTCCGTTGAAGGCTATTGAGAATTCGTATTCGCAGAACGTCTTCGATGAAGAGTTTAAACCAACAGTGATTATCACCGAAGACGGTTCCCCGACCACAACAGTAGAAGATGGTGATGCGATTATCTTCTTTAACTTCCGAGCAGATCGTGCACGTCAGCTCACCAAGTCATTCATCCTTCCTGGATTTCAAAAGTTCAATAGAGGCGCACAAGTACAGAATCTGTCGTTTGTCTCTATGACTGAGTATGAGAAGAACCTTCCGTTAACTATTGCATTTCATCCAGATCGAGTACGGTTGCCGGTCGCTAAAGTGGTTTCCGATGCGGGATGGAAGCAATTACACATTGCAGAGACCGAGAAATACGCTCATGTGACGTTTTTCTTTAACGGAGGAGCTGAAGATCAGTTTGAGGGTGAAGAGCGGGTGTTAATACCGTCTCCGCGTGTAGCGTCGTATGATCAGACTCCAGAGATGTCTGTACAGCAGGTGGCGGACAGAATTGTACAAGAGATTCAAGGTGGGCAGTATAAGTTTATGGTTGCGAATTTTGCGAATGCAGACATGGTTGGACACACTGGTAATATTCAAGCAGCGATACAAGCTGTGGAGGCCGCGGATATAGCCGTAGGCAAGGTCGTGGACGCGGTTCTAGGAGTGAACGGTACAGTGGTGATTACCTCTGACCATGGAAACGCAGATGAGATGTTGAATATCCAGACCGGGGAGATCATTAAAGAGCATTCTACGAATCCAGTACCAATGATTATTATCAATTCATACGTAGAACAGCAGCGCATGATATGGCCCCCGGTTCCAGACGGGGACCTCTCTCGTATGCAGCCGATTGGAGTACTCTCTGATGTGGCACCGACTGTGTTGCAGTTGATGGGGTTGGCGATTCCAGATGACATGACCTCTCGAAGTATTATTCGATAATTTAATTAATATGAAACAACTTGATGTGATCACTGTGGGCAGTGCTCTGCGGGACGTGATGTATTACACTAGTGAATCCAGCGTGATCAAGAACCCAAAGAAGGACCCCACTAAGAAGAAATTAATCTGCGTAGAGTACGGAGCGAAGATCAGAAGCAACGATGTGTTTTTTGAGTTCGGTGGCGGCGCGTCAAATACAGCAGTGAATTTTGCTGGTTTGGGATTGCGTGCAGGAATTATCACCTCTACTGGGGATGATTTTGATGGGCGCGGAATTCATGAACATTTAGAGAGTGCGCGCGTTGATACTTCATTAATACAGATTTCTAAAAAATACCGGACTGGTTTTTCGTTTCTTGCAGTAGACAAACGCAGCGGAGAGCATACCGCGTACGTGTACTACGGCGCAGCAGAAGACCTGGTGATTAAACGCGCCCAGCTAGAGCGTACGCCTACAAAATGGTTCTACGTCGCGTCGTTGAATGCCGTAAAGTGGCAAGGGTTACTAGATCAGATATTTAAGACCCAATCCAACGTCGCGTGGAATCCAGGAGGTAAGCAGCTGCGCGCAGGGTACCGAGGATTAAAACGTTTTATTGAGCAGACCACTGTGCTAATAGTCAACCGCGATGAAGCAACAGAGCTGTCGTTGTCACATCCAAGTGTACGAAGTGCAGGTCGAATTGATGCCATGTTGAAGCGATTGCATTCGTGGGGGCCGGAGATAGTAGTAATAACAGATTCCCGCGCAGGGTCGTATGCGTATGATGGGGATGAGGTCTATCACATGAAAGCACCGCAAGACAAACCAAAAGACACTACTGGAGCAGGAGACTGTTACGGATCTTCGTTTGTTGCTGGATTGGTCAAGTATAAAGGCGATATTAAAAAAAGCATGAAGCTCGCGACCACATGCGCCACACATCTTGTACATTCGATCGGCGCGCAGCATGGTTTAATTACGTGGAAAGATCTGCCGGCGTCGTTGAAGAAATAGCCGTAGTATACTTTTTTTGCGAGCAACAAAGCACTCGTAGTGCTGGTTTTTTATTCAATAAAAAAAGCCGTTGATTCAGGGTCAGGTCTGACAGAGGGGCCCATTTCGTGAAGACGCGAGT
>CAYFNF010000005.1:113769-122270 GCA_964344485.1 uncultured Gammaproteobacteria bacterium | reverse complement strand
GAGAACCCGAAACCGGTGTTTCCGAGTACTTGTACGGTGACTCAGGTAACCGTGGTAAAAAGCCGTGTTATGCAAGTACGAATAATAACAACGAAGTATAGGGGAAAGGAGTGGTTTTGTCAAGACTATAAAACCCGCGAATGAACGCGGGTTTTTTCAATAAAGGATATTTATTCTGTTTCGTCACTGCTCACTTCCTCATCCTCGGTATCAACAGCATCCTCTTCATCTTCCACTAAACCATCTTCCTCGACTTCTTCTTCGTCTCCATCTTCCTCTTCGTCTTCTGCTTCAATCGGAACGAGATTTCCCTCTTCATCTACTTCGAATTCAAAATCACCGTCTTCGAAATCAAAGTCCTCATCACCAAAGTCGAATTCAAAGTCTTCATAGTCACTTTCATCTAACGGTTGGTATTTGATTTGTGTGACTTGCCATCCACGGAAGAGTTGCGCAAAGCGTGACCAGGTGTTATCAGTCTTTCGTTTTAGCTTGATGATCACTGGATCTTCATAGTCGTCAAACTCTACAGTGACGTAGGCTTGATAGTGGTGTGCCCAATACTTTGGGGTCGGCTTTTTTTCCAGGGCTTCATTGCCGTATTTATTTATCTCCGGCACAGTCTCTCCCTGCTCATTTTCAGTCATCTTGGTGCGAGAGCGCCATGATTCGTCAGTGACCACAATCGTGGATAATGTATCTGAGATTACCCAGTCCTCCAAGAACCAATCGATGTTGTCTTTCCGACTCTGCTTGATGTCAGGACTCACATAAGCCAACGCAGTCGCATGGTCTTTGTTATTGATTGCCTCAATAAACTTATCCAACGTACGACGTGGATTAGTCATCCATACTAACAGCGCAGCTACCAGAGCGAGAATGACCAGCAGAACAACGCCGATGGTTAATGTTTTTGCTACTTTCATATGTACGTAATTATTAATTTGCTCCTCAGATATTATACGGTGAATGCGTTAAATACTCAAGCGTTTCTGCATATATCGTATGACCGTAGGATGTTACGGTTTTCTGAGAATGAAAAGACCCCCGAAATGTGGGAGTCTTTTAGCTGTAGATATGTTTAGATATCAAGGTTATCGATTGCACTTGCAGTTGGATCAGCAGCTTCTGGAGCTGGTTGATCATCTGATGGTGCGCTGGAGCGTGATGGTCGTGACCCCTCTGGTTCATTGATCTTGAGGTTTACACGAGCCTGGTTCTTTGCTCCGACAACTCGAAGTAGTGTTCGAATTGCTTTTGCAGTTTGACCTTGGCGGCCAATCACTTGACCGAGATCATTCTGGTCAACACTGAGTGTAATCAGTACACCCATTTCATCAACGGATCGTTCCGTGGACACAGCGTCTGGGTTGTCAACAAGAGCTTTGACAACGTACTCGACGAACTCCTGGTCCCTTGTGTCTTCTGTCATTGCAGTTTGTCTTTACTTCTCTTTTATTACTTAAATGAACGGTGCAGTCTCAATTTGAGCTGCATGAAGCAGTGTAGCGCGAATAGGTGGAAATGTCAATAGAGAAAAGCAAATAAAAAACCTAGCATTTTGCCAGGTTTTTGTCGTTGATTTTATTCTCCTTCAGCCAATCCTGCGAGTTGTGCTTCAATGGCTGCGGCTTCTTCCTCGCGTTTTGTGTCGCGTGCGATTGTTAACGCTTGCTCTAGTACTGGTCGCAGTTCACTATCTGGGAGCGCTCCTAGTTTTCTCATATTTCGAGCCAACCTCGCGTAATGATCTAAATCTTGCGAAGTAGAGGCAATGGTATCGAGCTCTGTCCGCATTTCGTGATGTTCGCCTTCCCACGATTGGGCTTGATCTACAAGATGTTGAAGTTCTGGCGCGCCAGACTCTAGCACTGCTACTGCTTCATCTGCAACAATATAGCCTTCACCCTGCTGCATCCTTCCTGATACTGTTCTTTCAATACGTGAACGCATTCCGTCATTAATTGCTAGCTCGCCCGCGCGGTCCGGACGCAATAACGCTAATGCTTGTCTTCCACGTAATAGCGTCATCCAGTCAGGGCTGCCTGCATTTAATTCATCCCATTTTCCTTTTAGCATTTCCCACTGCTCATCGTCGAGCTCTACTGCTTCCCCGAGTTCGTGTAAGCGAATAACACAATCTACTGATAGACCTAAGTGCTCTTGAGCAAGGCCGGTACCTACCAGTTGCGTTCGTAATCGATCTGCTGCACCATCTAGTGGTGGCTTCCAGCGAATGTCTCCTCCAGGGACTGGGTCTCCCATATGGTTATTGTTACTAATAATAGATATACAGTGCGACAATAAAAAGTGTTTGTCAAGAAAACGCCCTGTTGCAGGGCGCTTGGATTGAATAATACGGATTTGAATTTACTCCATGCTTGCCAGTTGTGTTCTAATTCTCTCTGCATCTTGTTCCAAGCCATTCCCTTCAGCCAAAGATAATGCGTTCCGTAACACTTGCGGGAGCTCATCTTCGCTTAATACGCCCAGCCGGTTCATGTTCCGCGCAAGAGTGGCGTAATGAGCAAAGTCTGCATCTTCATCGTGTATTCTACTAAGTTCAACATGCATACCATTCGTATCCGTCTCCCATCTCTGTGCGAGTTCTACTGATGGTGCAAATTCAGGTGCATCAGCAGCATGAATTGTCGCAGCCATATCTGCAATAGAGAATGCTGCTTCCATGCCTGCCCTGAAATCAGTTTCTAGTGAACGTTCGATTTTTCTTACCATTCGAGGGTGGACGGTAAATTCTGCAGCTCTATCAGGCCTGAGTGACTTTAAAGCACGTAGACCAATAGCACACACTCTCCAATCATACCCAAGTCTATTTGTTAAGTCCCATCGTTCTTTTAATCTGCCCCACTGTTCATCAGTAACCTCAGGCGTCTCTCCTTGTTCCACTAATGAATTAATTCCATCACTTGCTAGTGCAAGAGCATTCATCTGCAATCCAGCTTCAACTGCTCTATGTGAGAATTGTCTTTCATAACCAACGCCGCGGAATTGAAAGTCACTTCTACTCGGTGCTGGTTCTGTCATATGATTACTGTTAATTTTAATATCTGTAGCATAGCGACGACGATATATTTGTCAATGGGAAAGCCCAGATTAAATCCGGGTCGTATTTGTCAAGAAAACGCCCTGTTGCAGGGCGCTTGGATTATTCTTTTTTCTCTTCAGGCTTTTCTTCTTTCTTCCCGTCTTCAGCTGGAGCGTCGTCCTTTTTCTCTTCTTTTTTGTCTTTTGCTTCTTTAGTGTCTCCGCCTTGGTCTGCTTTCTCTTCGCCGCCACCTTCTCCTTCTTCACCTTCCTCTTTCTTCTTCGGCTTCGGTTGCACTACACGTTTCTTAGGCGCATCGATGATTCCGAACTCTACTAACATGTTGTGCATGGTATTGGAAGGCTGCGCTCCTTGCGATAGCCAGTATTCCACTCGTTCTTTATTAAGAACGATCTGTTCTTTTCGCTCTTTTGCATGCGGGTTATAAGAACCCAGAATCTCAAGCGCTGCAGATTTTGGTGATTTAGATTTTTCTTGGACGATCACGCGAAACATTGCTTTGTTTCTGCGACCGACACGTTGTAATCGAATGTGTAACATTGTTGTGAATAAAAAACTCTTTGAATAGTATTCAAGAGCATTGCGATGGTTCAGCAGCAGTCTAACAAAACACACAAAATACGTCAAGATTTTTAATTATGATATACTAAGGACGTTATCATTATCATTATATATGCAGAACAAGACGTTTTTCGACATCATGAAGCAGTCGTGGCAGGTCTACACCACGCAATTCAATATTTTCTTATTGATAATTGTTCTTTTGGCACTCCCGTTTAACATGGTGCTGGATTTCACTGAAGACTACAGCCCGTTTTATGATCAAGAGTGGTTGGGGACCGCTGACTCTGGAGATTTGACGTCACGATATTACTACGATGAAGAAGCGGAGCTAGACGTAGCAGAATTCCGCAATCTTGCAATTGCTGAGTATTTCACTCAGAAGTTTCAAGAACCGTGGACCTGGGTGAATGTGATTGCGGAGATTCTTAGTCTAGTGGTCAGCGTGATCGCTGGGAACGCTATTGTAATTGCAGCAGCACGTGCATTTAAGAAGAAGAAGATTGTTTTTTCTGAAGTACTCAAGCAAGCTACGCGGTTGTGGTTTCCAGTGGTGCTGACCAGCGCATTGATGGTGCTTTTGCTGATGCCGCTCTATGTTCTGCTCATTATCCCAGGCGTGATCTTTACCATGTTCTGGGTATTCACTTCACAGGTGATTATCTTAGAGAATAAACGATACTGGAAAGCGTTGCAGCGCAGTCGAGACTTGGTGCGTGGGAATTGGATGGAGGTATTCGGACGTTACGTACTACTTGCGTTGATCCTGACGTTCATTATGTTGGTGCTGATGGGCGCGACCAGTTTATTGATGGAACAGGTGAAAGGAGTACAAGGAATTGTAGTAACTATATTCCAAGTGATCTCTGTGTATATGTCTGTGTTCATTGTGGTGTACTACTATGACCTGCGAGACCGATTAAAACAGCAAGAAAAAAAGGAGAAGGAGCGCAAGAAAGCAGCCAAGCCGATTGTGAGCGGATAAAACGATAAAGTAAAAACCTGCACGACGCAGGTTTTTTTATTTTGGGTATATTTATTCCACGAGCTCTTCTGCTTCTTCCAGCTCCACGCTTAAGATATGAGATTTTCCTTCTTTGCCCATGGTCACACCGTACAGCATATCCGCTGCTTTCATGGTCACGCGGTTATGGGTGATAATAACAATCTGTGTCTTTTTAGAGAGGTCAGCGAGAATCGCGGCAAATTTCTCTGAGTTCTCTTCATCCAGCGCTGCTTCTACCTCGTCGAGTATAACAAACGGCGATGGGTTATTCGCAATGATGGCGCACAATAAAGCGATGGAGAGCAGCGATTTCTCTCCACCAGAGAGTTGATTTACGTTTGTAATCTTCTTTCGCGGTGGAGAAGCCATGACCTCAATTCCTGAGATGCGTTTCTGCTTCTTCTTTTTCTTTCCAATTAACTCGCGTTCTTTCTCGTCATGCAAGCTTTCGCCTTCTGCTTCTTCGCTCTCTGGACTCGGTTCCTCTTCTTTCTCTGCTTCAGTCATGAGCGCGAGTTTAGATTTTCCACCACCGAATAGTACCTTGAAGTACTTCTGGAATTCTTCATTAATCGCCTTAAAGTTCTTTTGAAACTGAGTGTGAATGGTTTCGTCTAGTTCGTCGATTACTCGCTCGAGTGCAGTAATAGATTTTGACAGGTCCACGGTTTGTTCTTTCAAAAATTCGAACCGTTCTTTGGTCTCTTCATACTCTTGCAACGTCTCTTTATCAACATCTCCGACTGCAGCTATCTGTTTTTTATACGCAAAGATCTTTTTTTGAAGCGCTTCTCTATTCACCGGCGCATCAACAGAATACGCAAAGATAGCTTTATGTAGCTCTTCAGTTACCTCTTTGTTCACCTCAGCGGTAACATCCTCTCGCTTGGTCTCAATACGCGCTAGATTTATTTCAATAGTGTTTGCTTCTTGCCGAACCCCAGTGAGTTTACGTTGCAGCGTGCGCATTCGTGTTTGGATCTCAACCAACTTTGTCTTCTTTTCTTCCTCTTCAGCATTAAACTTATCAATATCCTGTCGCAAGGATTGCAACTGTTTATCCAGTGTTTCAATCTGCTTGTCGAACTCGAGTAGTTCTTTCTCATAGAACTGCGCTTGTTGATTCTTTGCTTGTGCATCTTCGCTCTCAGTTGATTCATCAATATCTGATTGTATCTCAGCTAAATCGTCTTGCAGCTGGCGAAGTTGATTACGGATAATCTTCTCTTTAGCTTTATGAGACTCAATAGAGACACGCAGCTCATTCACTACGTGTTGCGCATCATCACGGTCCTTAATTAACCGCTCTAGCAGCTGCTCTTTTCGTTTCATTTCCACTCGCAGTGCTTCGACCGTCTCTTTCTCTCCAGCATGCAGTCGGTCCATTAGGCCAGCAAACCCCTCAGTAATATGCCGCGCTTCTTGCTGGCGTTGTTTGAATTCATCGAGTGACTTAGTTTGGATCAACGCGCGCAAGAACTCCTCTTGGTCCATGAACAACTGCTCCAGCTCCTCCTGTACCTCTGGGATTGTAATAGAATGTGACTCCTTCTCAATACGTTCTTTTAGTTTCAAAATATTGTATTCCTCTTCTCGAAATTCATTATGAAGCGCTTCTAGCCGTTCTTCTTGCCGGTCTAGGTCATTTCCGTTCGCGACGACGTTCTCTTCTAAGATGCGTAGGTCAGATTCATGCTCATGAATCGCACGCTCAATCTCATCTTCCTTCCTCTGTAGCCACACTAAGCTCAATTTACCCTGCCGCTCATGCTCTACCTCTAGCTTTCCTTTTAACACTGCTTGCTCTTTCAGGATATGGCTCTTTTTTTCTAGCGTTTCATTAAATTGCTGTTGTAGTACCTCATACCGCTCAGCTCGAGAAGCCACGGCCATCATGGCATCGCTTTCGTGCTGTTCTGCAGTGAGCTGATCATCTAGCTCCTTTATTTGCGCGGACTGTTCATCAAACTCCTTCTTTAGCCGGTCGTGCTCTATTTGCAGCTCCCGCCAGAGTGAACCGTAGTACTCAACTTGAATTTCATTTAACTGTTCTTCAATGCGTTCTCTGCGTTCAAGGCGCTTCACTTGTCGTGTCAGCGACCGTAAGTGTGGTTCAATCTCTTTCATTAACGCTTCACTTTGGACTAGATTCTCTTCAGTACGGATTAACTTATTAATCGCTTGGTCGCGTTTGATCTGGAATTCCTTTACACCAGTAGCTTCATCAAAGAACTCTTTCCGCTCTTGTGGGGTAGAGGTCAAGAAGTGTGTAATCATACCCTGGCCGATGACAGCGTACGACTTTTGGCCGAACTTTGCTTGTGCAAGAAGCATGACAATATCCTGCAGCCGTACTTTGCTCTTATTTATACGGTACTCAGAGTCTCCGTTTCGGAAGAGTTTACGCGAGATAACGATCTCCTGATAATCCAAAGGAAAGCTGCCATCTTCATTGTTCAAATGTAGCTCAACAGAGGCCATTCCTAGGCGTGAGAGAGAATCAGATCCACTAAAAATCAGATCCTGCGACTGTTTTCCGCGCAGGAGTTTCAAGCTCTGTTCACCAAGCACCCAGCGAATTCCATCTGAGATATTTGATTTTCCAGAACCATTCGGCCCAACAATAGCAGTGAAACTTTTTGTAAATTCAAATGTGGTTTTATCAGCAAAGGATTTAAAACCTTGCAACACGAGACGATCTAATTTCATACCGTCAGATTATACCAAATATATTCGAAAAATACTACTCTCAAGCATGTATACCAGTGTTCGTGTTGACCTATAATGTCTGCGAAAACACTGTTTGGTATAAAAAAACTACTAGACCCTGGTTGACGGTGTGCTAGTAGGTGCTGTTTGCAGTACGGTGCGTTCTCAGCGCCGTGGTCTGGCGTAGAGCGGGCGTGCGGTGCGTGCGAGCTTGAAGCGACGGGCCGCGAGCTTGAAGCTCAGCCAGCCGAAGATCACGTTCAGGATCAGGAAGTACCAGCCGAAGCTGTCACCTCCCCAGATCACGATCCCGGAGTACAGCGTGAGCAGCACGCCGCCCACCGCGCACATCATCGGTGCCGAGACGCTCTCCACGTCCGGGTCTTCCAGGCCGAAGCCCACGGCCAGGCTCAGCAGGCCGATCACCGCGATGTACTCGCTGGGGTTGGCCACCTTGCCGGTGATGAAGAGCACGCCGACTGCGGCGATGCAGGCACTGGCCAGGAGCGCGAGCTTGATCCGCGTCTGGATCGTGAAGCAGCCCAGGATCGCACTGATCGTGACCATCATCTGCAGCGCCATGTAGATGTAGCTCTGTTCCAGGAGCGCAGACGTGGCCAGGGCCGCGGCCCCGCCCATGAAGAAGGCCTGCTTCCTGAAGCCGCTCCTCTTGATGCCAGCTCCGACCAGCGACGCCACCATGCCCGCGAGCGCGAGAACCGTAACGAGTGTCATGTAGTCCACCTCCACTTCCGAAGGACTCAGTGTTGTGCATGAACAGCTCCTACTTAATAGTACAGAACACGATAACTGTCAATATAAAAAAAGCGCCCACACGATCGAGTCGAGGGGTCGTTGCGAAATCAGCTGTGCTGTGCACCACCTCCGGTGCCTCTACCCTGCTCTTCCAGGTCTTCCAGGCTCATGGCCCACCCTGTCGCTGTTGCGACCGGCTGCTCGGGCTTGGGGTCGACCGAGACTAGCACATGCGGTGGAACCAGCAGGCTCTCGATGAACTCTGGTTCCAGCTCGAATTGGGCCAGGTGCTCCCGGACGGCATCGTTGTCCATGCCCAGGTAGTACAGGATCTGGATCAGGAACCGTGTCACGGTGAGGTCGTTCTCTTCATCCGGAAGCTCACCTTCCAGCTCCAGGCCT
>CAYFNF010000005.1:105017-113759 GCA_964344485.1 uncultured Gammaproteobacteria bacterium | reverse complement strand
TGCGATCAGGCCAGCACCTTCTGTGGCCGTGATGTCACCTGTACTGACGTAGGACTCGACCAGAGACCGAGCCACAGCCGTAGTGCGGAACTCAGGGGAGATCAGCACGCACCCTTCGTCCAGCTGAAGTACGAACACACCGAACGTTCGCCCTTCCGGCTCCAGGTAGATGTGCAGCTGACGCTTATCCGGTTCTGCCACTGTGTTACCTCCAACAGATCGGATTGCCCCCTGGTTGTACGTTGTTTTAATTGTTTTGTCAATAAAAAGACCCTGGCTGTACACCAGGGCATTAATCAACGAGTTCTAATTTATTTATCCGACCACCCTTTTACATCCAGCGCTTGATTTGCTGCATGCATCTGCGCTTCTTGTTTGGACATTCCATTACCAGTCGCCACCTGCTTATCATTTAGGAACACACCGATCACAAAGCTTTTTTTATGGTCTGGTCCAGATTCTTCTAATACACGGTAGCTTGGGGTCACGCCTTCAATCTCTTGTGCAATCTCCTGAAAACGGCTCTTTGGGTCAAGGTATAATTTGTATTTCAATATATGCGGTAGTTTGGAGATAATATTCTTATGAATGAACGTGGCAGCGGTATCGTAATCTTTATCTAAGTAGATCGCTCCGATAATCGCTTCCAGTGCATTAGCCAAGATCGACTGCCGTGCTTTGGAGTTATCTTCTTTAGACTCCCCGCGTGAAAGATAGAGATGCGTCTCCACTTCCAGCTGTTCAGCAACTAGTGAGAGCATCTGTGAATTCACCAAGCTTGCGCGCCAGTTCGTTAATTCTCCTTCTGGATTTGGATAGGTGTGATAGAGGTGCTCAGTTACAATTAACTCCAGCACCGCATCTCCTAAGAACTCCAACCGTTCATTATGATCCAGTGGAAAATCTCGATGTTCATTTAAATACGAACGATGCACCAGTGCTTGGCGCAGAAGATTTTGATTACTGAATTGTACGTCGATTGTTTTTTCTAGTAGTGAGAGGTCTTTCTCCATACGTGTATGGATGTCGCACGTCACTGTTGTTGAGGAAACAACATGCCACGTCCGGCATCAATGTTAGTTATTATATTATTAAGATTCTTTTTTTGGAGGCTCTGTTTCTTCTGGGATCTCTCCAGCCTCTTCCATGCCTCGATAGATCGAACCCAGTACTCCATTTACAAACTTACCAGATGATTCGCCGCCAAATGTTTTTGCTAACTCAATCGCTTCATTTATAGCAACTTTTGGCGGGATGTCTTTGTCACTCTTGAGTTCATATATTCCAATACGCAAGACATTTCTATCTACATTCGTGATCTGTTCTAGCGGCCAATCTGGTGCATATTTTCGAATGAGCGCATTCACATCATCAATACCATTCATCACCCCCGCGATGAGGTTGGTGGTGAACTCTACATCTTCATCTGAAAACTTCTCCGCAAACTCCTGGATGTTGTGCTCCAGCATCGGGGCGATCTCCTGTTTCCCATTATAAAAATCCCATTCAAACAAGCTTTGCAGAGCAATCGTACGTCCCAGATGTCTGTTCGACATATATTATGAAGACTTCTTCTTATCCTTCTTCTCTTTTTTCTCGTCTGTTGATGTAGCTGCTGGTGCCTTTTTTGCACTTTTTTCGCTGATTTTTTTCTCTACCTTTTCTTGGAGACGCAAAACATCCCGTTCACGGTATTGGCCACAAGATGCGCATGCATGATGTGGTCGAATATGCTGTTTACACTTAGGGCAGGTAGCTACGCTCGGCTTCTTCAACGCGTGATGTGATCGTCGTGCGCGAGTCCTTCGCTTGCTAATTCGCTTTTTCGGTACTGACATAGCAGTGATTATTAATTCAAACTGTTTACGGACTATACAGTATATTGTTATTTTTTGCAAGCCGTAAAAAAACGGTAGGGAGTGTGCGTTCCACTTCACGCCGCGAGTGCGTATTGTGCGGTTGACACCTACCTAACGTCTGATCAGCCAGACAATTTCTCCGAGTGCTCCTACAGCTCCCCATAGGATGAACACGATGATCAGGAAGTCCTGGATGTGTTCCAGCCACGTGCGCATCGCGATAGCCCTCTCCTGTGCCGAGAGCTGAGGGTGGTCCGCGATAGCAGCCCTCCTTCGATTTTTTCTCTTTAAGAGCTTGTAAGAGATGTAGAGAATAGTCCAGCTGATGCCTGCGATGATCCAGAGCGCGCCTACGATGTTGTAGAGCGCCTGGAACGGTGCTGGCAGCATTGCGTCCTCCTCACTTACTGTTCAGCATACGGTATTTTCCATTGCTTGTCGAAGGAGTACTGCACGCAATCGCAGGGTATGTTACAATACTTGTATGAGAATTCCATTGATTGCAGCAAATTGGAAAATGCACAAAAACCAACAAGAAGTTGGTGATTTTATTACTGAGTTTACAGGGGATGCGCTACCAGAGGACCGAGAGGTGCTCATTGCACCGTCTTTTACTTCACTCCCAGCTCTTACAGATGCTGCTGCAGACACAAAGATATTGATTGCCGCACAGAACATGCATTATGAAGAGAGCGGCGCATTTACCGGAGAAGTGTCTGCACCTCAACTGCGTGATGTAGGATGCACGCACGTAATTCTCGGGCATTCAGAGCGCAGACACATCTTTGGTGAAGATAATGAGCTACTACATATGAAACTAGTAGCAGCTCAGAAATATGATTTAGTGCCAATTTATTGTGTCGGAGAGATGTTAGAGGAGAGAAAAAGAGGTGATGCACAGGACGTGGTTTACTTACAGCTTAAAGAATCGTTGAGAGATCTAGAACCTAATTTCTTGCAGAAGATAGTTATTGCGTATGAGCCAGTATGGGCAATTGGTACAGGAGAGACAGCTACACCAGAGCAAGCAGAAGAGATGCATGCATTTATTCGAGAACACATACCTGAGTCAACCAGAATTCTGTACGGAGGGTCTGTAAAGCCTGAAAATGCTGAGGAATTGATAAATCAGCCTTCTATTGATGGTTTTTTGATTGGCGGTGCGAGTTTAGAAGTAGAGAGTTTCTCAAAGATAGTGTCTGTGGAAATAACGATTCGCTAATATTAGCGAATATTATAGCATAATACGTATAATAAAGCGAGAGAAG
This sequence comes from uncultured Gammaproteobacteria bacterium, assembly GCA_964344485.1. Taxonomy (GTDB): domain Bacteria; phylum Patescibacteriota; class Patescibacteriia; order UBA9570; family XYC2-FULL-38-9; genus CAYFNF01. The sequence continues at coordinate 110,632 of CAYFNF010000005.1, read as the reverse complement.
CGCTTTTTTTGGTGGAATCAGAGTTGCTTCAGCAACAATTTTTTAGCTAATATTAGCGAAGGAATGATAATTGACAATAAAACGTAATTATGCTATTATTATTTTAGTGAAAGCCGGATCCCGGCTTCACAAAAAACACAAAAACAAAAAACAACAGATTAATATGGCTGGTATTGAATATACATGCGATACACACCTGATTATTCCTCATTATTTACAGCACGCAAGAGGAGGAAATTAATGGTGTTTTTTGTTTGTTTAACACACCTAAATGAATAGCGTTGCGCTGATATGGATCCGTCGATTGATAAAAAATGTAAAGGCCTAGATTGCTCAATCATGAAGAAAATCATTCAACAACACGAACACACACTGATACGTAAACGACCTAGCTTCATGAAACGGCTTGTGATACAGGCCAAACTCATGTGTTACTATTTAGCGTTCGCTTTGCATCGGTCATATCACATTCTATTCTCACATCCTACGAAGAGCTTTTCTTTAGTAAATAGTCAGAACACTGAAGGGACCTGGCAGTCCTCTTTTATTGAACACGTAGATTATAAAACCAAAGCGCGAGTGTTCTCTTCTACTTCGCTGTTGGTGGCAGTTACTGCAATGGCAGTGGTGATTAGTGTGACGAATTTAATCTTTCCAGCAAGCCAGGTTGAACCAGCGTATGCTGCGACGCATCAACGAGTTGTGACTAATACTAATGATGGTGGAGCGAATTCTCTGCGCTGGGCTATTACTCAGTTGAACAGCGTGGTTGGACCAAGTGATGTGGGCATCATCCGACTCAATGTTACAGGAACTGTCAACCTTGGAGCATCACTGCCTACTATTCCAAGCAATGTGACTATCCAGATGGTGAACGACACCGCTGGTTTTTTAACACTCGACGGGACCGCAGCTGGCAGCAATCCAATTATGATAGTAAACGGGAACGGCTCACGCATTCAGTCTTTAGCATTTAAAGACTGTCAGGTTGGGATTCTTATTGACACAGGTTCAAATGTACAGATCGGAGGGCCGCAGGATAAGGATCGAGTCTTCTTTTATGGAAATGTCTCAGCGCCGATCTCTATTGGGCCAAACGCAAGTAATAATACTATTCTGAGAACACCAATTGGCATCCAGCCAGGAGTCGGGCCAGTAGCTAATACCATCAATCAAGGAATGAAGATTCAAGGAGATGGAAATACCATATCTAGATTTGTAATAGGAGATGCTGCCGTAGGTATGCTCGTTGAAGGAGATTCAAATATTATTCACTCTGGTAGCATTGGAGAGGATCCGCAGACCAGTCAAGCAATGCCAATTACGAATAATGGCGTTGTGGTCACAGGAGATAACAATACTATTGGTGGTGATGGTTCTGCACAACAGAATTCAATCGTAGTGAAGAATGCAGGTGCAAATGGAGTGATGATAGACAATGGCGCAACAGGCAACAAATTACTGGCCATGAATATTGTTGGGAACACAGAGAAAGGTGTCCAAGTTGGCAATGGATCGAGTACAAACTATATCGGTGATGCAGGAAAACAAGTCGGACCTACGATTAATAGTAATACACAAGCAGGGATATTTATTGGCGGCTTATCAAATGATATTACAGTAGCATACGCTACAGTGCAGCAGAATGGTGGAGAAGGTATACGAGTGCAAGACTCAACCGGAGCCAGCATTCAAGCGTCAAATATTTCAGGCAATACGATAGATGGAGTCTATCTTCAACAAGGCTCTGGTGAGATAGTGGGGTCTACTATAAGCAACAACACAAGGAACGGTGTCTATTCCATGCAGTCAGTGGTGCGGATTGGAAAAGACAGCGCGACCCTGAATACTATTTCCTCGAATGGTACGAATGGAGTGTTAGTGCAAGCGTCCCCGAACAGCAGCACGGTTCAAAACAATACCATTTCTACTAATGCCAATGTTGGAGTGAAAGGATTCTCAAATAACAACGGTCTAACTATAGATAACAATACGATTTCAGGAAACGGAACCGCAGCTTCTGGAGAGAAGTCGAATGTGGTGATTCAAGAAGGTACGAATGGAGCAATTACAAAGAACACTATTGATGGAGCTGGTGCGCACGGGATGCTTCTGTTAAAAGTAAATAACTCTGATATAGCCAGAAACATCATCACGAACAACGTGGGCGCAGGAATTCGGCTTGATAATGAGACAGGAAGCGTTACCGCAAATCAAATATCTGGCAACGCTATTGGTGTAGATCGGTCAGGTAACGTCGGGGCGAATGCAGTTGGCATGGTGTTGGTACAAAAAGCATCAAATAATATTATTGGTGCCGTAACTGCAGGAGAAGAGAATTATATTTCAGGAAATACCGGAGACGGCATTGTCATTGGCAAAGAAGCAGGTGGCGGGAATCAGATTAAGGGAAATTATATTGGATATCATGCAGATAAAACCACTGCAGCAGGAAATGGTGGGAATGGGGTGGTCTTGGCACGTTCTGCGTTAGTTGGGAACAGCGTCATTGGAAATAATACTGTGAACGGAGTATTTGTAGACGGGGTTACATCGACACATACTGGAACGACCACTATTTCATCAAACACTATTGCAGATCAAGGACGAATTGGAGTATTTATTCAAGGGTCCGGTGTGAATGACGCAAACGTTCAGATAACTCAGAATACTATTAATGATAACGGAGCTCAGCAAGCAGCTGGCATGCAGTCCGGAGTTCAGATACTTGATGTAGATTTGAATGCTGGACGCACTGGAAACATCGCTGGAAATACTATCTACGGTCATAATGACAACGTCGCTATTGGTAACAGTGATAACTGGCAGATCAATAACAACACGATTTACGGTGGAGATTCATTTGGAATTATCTTAAGTCACGGATCACTCGGAACCACGATTCGTGGGAACCATATTGGGCAGACAGCAAACCCAGCTCAAAGCGTGACCGGGAATAAGAATGGAATAGTGATATCTCAAAACTCAGCTAATACTATCGTTGGAAGCGCTAAATTAGCAGAGGCAAATTATATCGGAGGTAATACGTTGATCGGTATTCAAATTACAAATGATGCTGGCACAAGCAACTCCATCGCAGGCAATTTTATTGGACAGTATAGTGACGGTACTCAGAACGGAAACGGGACAAATGGCATCTCTGTTAATAAAGGACCGCAGACCGTCAACAATAATAAAATTGGATATAGTGGTCAGGTAGGACTCACTCTTAACGGAGCAGGAGTTACGGTAACGAATAATAATATACATAATAATTCCCAGGTTGGATTGCTCGTATATGGCGGTAGCGATCATGTGATACGCGGCAATACTGTGGAGAATAACACTCAGCACGGAGTCTTAGTAAACAATGGGGCACAGAGTATTACTATCGGTGGCTTAGAAGCGAGTTTTATAAATACTATTACAGGAAATGGAGAGCACGGTATTCAGATTCAAGGTCCAAATACAAAATTCGTACACTTGATGCACAATACAATCACCACAGGTGATGCGTATAAACCAGTTAAACTCGCAGAAGGAGCGAATGGGAGTATTATGAAACCACTAGTAACGCGAGTGACATCAACGTCAGTATCCGGATCTCGTGCGCCAGTTGGTGGACTTGTTGAAGTCTATGATGATGGAGTCTTTATTGGTGGAGCGGCTGTTGATTCTAATGGATTATGGAAAGTGGGCGGACTGAATATTGCCGGAGACGTGGAATCACAAGCAGTACTGTCTCGAATCAACGCACAAGCAATTGATGCAAAGAATAATTCTTCTGAGTGGGCGACATACACTGGCCCAGAAACTATCGCTATTTCAACTGCATCACTCTCCTCTCTTGAAGTTGGTGAAACAGCAACCTATTCAGCGACGATTCAGTTTGGTCAGAGAAAAATTGCAGCAGGAGAGATATTGAAACTCTACTTTGAAGTGTCTGGAGAGATTCAAGATACTGACTTTTCAGGTGCAACTTTGACTGAAGGCCCTGCAACATTCGCAGCATCTCAAGATACGAAAGTTGCGCTGTTGACTATTAATGCTCCATTGAACCCAGGAACCTACACCTTTACTCTCACAGGCGTGAAGAATCCATCAACCGCGGGTGTGCAAGAGATGCGCGCAACGTTAGAGGGTGTGAAAAATCCAACTACATATGCAACGTATAACGTTACATTAACTGACTCTACTCAAGAGGAAGAGCAGGAGGAAGAAGAACAAGAAGAAGAGGAACAGGAGGAGGAAGGTACGCAACAAGCTGACGATACACCTGATATCAGTAGCTCATACACCATTGTGAACGGACAGCGTGTCTTCGACCCAAGCGAGGTAACGTACGTGGCGCCAGGAGAGACCACAGTGAAGCTACGTGAAGTGAATAATTCTTATGAAGTGCGGTTCATCCTAAAAGACAAGCAGAATGTCGTGAAAGAGCTAGGAGCGTGGAAACGAGTATCTAACTATAAAGTGCAGCAGAAATACGCAGATGCGAAGATCAAGAAGAACAAGAAGTACAAGACCTATGCGCGCGCACGCATGGCCACGCGAAAGAATAAGGTCTCTGATCAGACCAAGCTAGTAACAATCAAGAAGACGCGAGAAGCGCCAGAGAAAATCACCTCACTTACTGGAGAGTTTTCTGTACAAACAAGATTAATGGACAAGGTGTACGGAGGGCCGTTAGCTGATAATGAAGGTGGATTAATCAAAATACAGAACGCAAACAATGGAACTATCGTAGTTTCATGTAGCATACCTGTAGGTGAGAAGAACTGTTCATTACCATTTGCGCCACCACCAGGCGATTATTACGTGTTGTTCCACTCTAAGAAGAATGGGGTATTGAGCGCGCCAGTAGTACACCCTATGACACTAACTGCACCGGATGCAACAACCGTCCTCAACTTAGATTCAAATAACACAGCGTTTAATAAACGGCTCGTCATAACAGGCCAAGTGACGTTAGCTGGGCTAGGGCCAAAAGGTTCGACCGCAACTATCTATGTAGACGGAGTAAAAGCTGGTGAAGCTACTTGGGTCTCAGATGTGGGATGGGAATATACACTATCAACAACTGCGTATTCAAAAGGAGATCATCGAATTCGAGTTACATTCACAGACCCTAATACAGGCGATCGCGTGACCGAGCCGATTGTGGACTATAAAGCAAAGTTCTGGTACAAGCCAGTGAAGCCGCTTGCACAGTTCCAACAACAGTATGTGAAAGGACAAGACGCATACGTTGTAGTCACAGGCGGGCCAAACAACCACTTCTATATGTTAGAAGATGGCGAGCTAGTCGCTCATGTGGTTCTAGACTCTGAAACCGGCATGGCTACCATTCCGTTGGACACTTCTGAAGCACATACGTATACCGCATATTCCGAAGACAATATTGGCCAGCGCGCATACGTCCCTATTTCGTACACCGTGTATACTCCACAGAGTGTTACGACACCTCCAGCCACCACAGATGATACAGTCACAGACGATACTGTCACTGATGACACTACTACTGACGATACTACGACAGACGACACAACCACCGATGATACCACCACAGATGATACAGTCACAGACGATACTGTCACTGATGACACTACTACTGA
>CAYFNF010000005.1:97683-104917 GCA_964344485.1 uncultured Gammaproteobacteria bacterium | reverse complement strand
GACAGACGACACAACCACCGATGATACCACCACAGATGATACAGTCACAGACGATGACTGGGTAGTGATAGTCGATGATGAAGACGTCGAAGAAGTCGTGAAGAACGGCCCATTACATGGTGATAAAGACGGTAAGACTTATGGATTGTCAGATGACGATGTTCCAGAGGAATATACTATTCCAATCACTGATCCTGAAGAGGTCGAAGAGAAGCAGGAAGAGCTAAATGAACAGAACGAGGCTACAGATACTATTGATGCAGTAGAAACCAAAGACGGAGAAACCACGCTTCAGAAAGATGCACAAGGGCGATTCGTAGTGACCAGAACGTCAATTAGTGGGTTACCGACGTATGACTTCCTTCCTTCTCTATTCGTGAATAACAAGATTCAGTGGATAAAATTAAGCGGTTCATCAGACCCATACGCAACTGCCGCAGTTACAGTGCACTCTTCCCCATTAGTAAAAGTTGCGCGTGCAGACGAGACGGGCGAATGGACCATGCTGATCTCTGTTGAAGCATTAGATGAAGGTGAGCATACTGCGTACTTACAGACGGAAGCTCAAGGAGTATCATCCGATCAAGCGCAGATCGCCCGATTCGTAGTAGTGGAAGAGACGCGACTCAGCAATACCACGTGGATGTTCATCATTAATGCTGGAATTATTATGCTGGTGTTGATTGTAGTATTCGGATTGCAGGTATCACGGCGACATTCAGCAGCAAGCAGCGATAAAAAAGAGGCTAATACTATAGAAGATAAAGTAGAGAAGAAAGAAGATGCTCCGGCAACTGATAAAGAGCCTGTTCAAAAAGAAGAACCGCAGAGCGTAACCGACAACGAACCGACCTCTCCAGAGGCCGACACTGAGAGCGATGAAGACTCGCATAACCCGCTTGGAGTATAAACGTATGAAGGGAAACAGAAATAAACTACAATTTCATACAAGCATCCTCCTGACAATGAGTGTAGCGTTCGTATTTGCGGGTGTTGGTCCAGCAGCAGCTGCGGAGGCAGAGGTGACATCTGAACAAGCACAAGAAATAAAGGAAGAGCTGAATACAGACAATGGCACATCGCTGACTATTATTCCGATGTATCAAAGCCAGGCAGCAGACAGTACGGTTTCGCAAACTCCAGTGACGCCAGATGAGCACGGGAACTACCTGTTATCACGTCAGCGCACTATCGGCTTAGAGCCAATTCCAGGGTTCTTAGGCCATCAGGATCAGACCACAGTTATCTACTTCTCTGGGTCAACAAAACCAGGGACATCAGTGACACTCACTGTGCGATCTGAGCCGATTGTACTAATGGGGCGCGCAGACGATCAGGGCGCTTGGGAGATTGCGCTGGATATTAGCACTGTCCCAGCTGGTAGCCACGCTGCATACATCCAAACCGAGTATAAAAGCGTGCAATCTGATGAAGTGAAGATTGCAGAGTTCGTAGTATTTAGCCGAGACTCTATTAGCAACACCACATGGATTACTGTTCTGGTCATCGGCTTAGGAATAATTCTACTGCTCATCGTCATCAATATTCAGTTCCTCTACGAACGACGCAAAACAGAGAAGTATACAGCACCGCCCATTGCAGAAAAAGAAGATGAGGTAGTACCCGTCACCAACGAGCAAGAGATGGAAGAGATAGTAGAAGCCGGAGAACGATCAGAACATCTGCATGGCGCTTCAACAAAACCAGACAAGGAAGAGTAATACTATTTAAAAACCGGTGTCAGCGCACCGGTTTTTTGTATGCAATGATATGCAATGTTTAAATCATGGTGACAGACGCCACAGTGTCTCCTTTGGCTTTGAAGCTCATTAAGCGCACTCCTTGTGTCGCCCGGCTCAACGTTGAAACAGACTGTAGTGGGCAACGAATAACCTGCCCTTTATCTGAGATAATAATGAGGTCTCGTTCTTGGTGCTTCGGCTTGATAATAAAGCCGGTGTTAATAGAGCCTGTCTTATCTGTAATGTTTGCTGTCTTAACTCCTGAACCGCCACGCTTTTGTACTTTATACTGGCTTAACGGGGTGCGCTTTCCATAACCGTTATCCATAATCACGAACAGCTCCTGCTCTTTGCCGTTATCCGGTACAATGCCCATGCCAACAATTTCTCCTTCTTCTTTTAATTTCAATCCTCGCACGCCAGCAGCAGTCCTTCCCATCGGCCTCACATCATCTTCTTTAAAGCGAATCGCTTGCCCGTTGTCTGAGATCAGCACAATTTGATCTTCTCCAGTGGATGGCTTGACCCATCGTAGCGCATCGCCTTTTTTCAACTTCAGTGCAATCAAACCAGACCGTCGAACTTTGGTGAATTGCGCCATCTCAGTTTTTTTGATAGTTCCTTGCTTGGTGACCATGACTAAGTATTTGTATTTCTCGAGATACGACAAACTCAGTGTTGCTTGTAGTTCTTCTTCTGGGCCAAGCTGCAAGAAGTTCACCACTGCTTGTCCTTTGGCGGTTCGTGAAGAAGCTGCAGGTATTTCATATGCTTTTAGTTGGAATACTCGCCCAAGCGATGTGAAGAACAAGAGATCAGCGTGAGTGTTTGTCTGGAAGATCTCTTTTACCGAATCTTCTTCTTTTGTGGTAAGACCGATCACTCCTTTGCCACCTCGTTTCTGTTTTCGAAATGTGGTCGGCGGAAGACGTTTAATATACCCGTCACGAGTGATCATCACGATAGTGTCTTCTTTTGGAATCAGATCCTCTTGAGAGAATGAGCCAACTTCATGCGGTACAACTTCAGTTTTGCGATCTTCGCCGTACTGCTCCTGCACTCTTTCGATCTCCTCCTTAACAACTTTTTGGATATTCTTACGTGAAGAGAGGATCTTCTTCAAATCTTTAATCAGCTGTTTCTTTTCCTTTAATTCCTCTTCTACTTTTAGACGCTCGAGGTTAGCGAGTGCTTGTAACTTCATCTCTAGGATTGCAATTGATTGTCGCTCAGTCATCTTGAAGCGCTTCATCAAGTTTTTCTTTGCATCATCCCGGTCCTTGGACTTCTTGATGGTTTTTATTACTTCATTAATCTTCTCTAGCGCCATGACCAAGCCTTCCAAGATATGAGCACGCTCTTCTGCTTTTTCTAAATCAAACTGTGTTCTTCGACGCACTACTTCTTCCCGATGCTGAATAAACTCTTCCAGGATCATCTTGAGCGTCAACACACGCGGTTGAATACCGTTCACCAGCGCAAGCATATTCAAGTGGAACGTGGTCTGCAACGGAGTTAATTTGTATAAGCGATTAAGCGCTTTCTTTGGATACGACCCTTTTTTCAGGTCGATCACAATACGCACCCCTTCTCGATCAGATTCATCACGAATGTCTTTAATGCCATCGAGTTTTTTCTCGCGCACTAAGTCGGCCATCTTTTCAATCAAGCCTGCTTTATTTACCAGGTACGGAATTTCAGTAATGACTATTTGAAAGCTACCATGAGAACCTTCAATAATTTCTGCTTTGCCGCGAGTGACTACTGGTCCGCGGCCGGTTGCGTATGCATGCTGTATATCTTTGATGTTAAAGACCTGTCCTCCAGTAGGGAAGTCTGGTCCTTTCACATGCTCCATAATGTCATCAATGCTGGCTTCGGGGTTTTCAATCAGTAACGTAATCGCAGAGCAGAGCTCGCTGAGGTTGTGCGGTGGGATGCTGGTTGCCATACCAACAGCAATACCCACGGTTCCATTGAGTAACAGTTGAGGAATCTTTGCCGGGAGAATAACTGGCTCCTTGTGTACCCCGTCATAGTTCGGCATAAAGTCGACAGTCTCTTTCTCAAGATCTGAAAGGATATCTTCAGAGATTTTTTCCAGCTTACACTCGGTATAACGCATAGCTGCTGCGGAGTCTCCGTCCATAGAACCGAAGTTACCTTGACCACGAACCAGCGGATGCCGCATCGAGAAATCTTGCGCAAGACGAACTAACGAATCATAGACAGCAGCATCACCGTGCGGATGGTATTTACCTAACACTTCACCGACTACGGTTGCTGACTTTCGGAATTTTGCCGTTGATTTTAGTCCGATATTCCACATCGCGTACAGAATGCGGCGGTGTACTGGTTTCAACCCGTCTCGAACATCCGGAAGCGCACGAGTGACAATAACCGACATGGCGTAGTCGATATAGGAGTCCGACATCTCTTCAACAATTCCACGCTGACCAACAGTGCCGATGTTGTTAGTGGTTACCGCGGCTTGCGGTGCAGTTGCTTCAGGTGCTGGCGTGGCTGCTTCGGCCTTTTTCGCAGGCGCTTTCTTTCTGGCCACTGCTTTTGGCGCAGCTTTCTTTGTTACCTTCTTTTTCGCAGGCGCTTTTTTCTTTTTCGCTGTAGATTTCTTCTTTGCAGCAGTACTCTTTTTCGTTGCTTTTTTCGGTTTTGCAGATTTCTTCTTTGGCATATGTAATGTATAAATTATTTATTTTCTTCAGTGTACTCCTCTTGTTCTACACTATTAGCGTCTGAGATAGTTTTGAATAGCGAGGACATGCGTTCACCTCCGATAGACAGCTGCTCTCCGATAGCTCCAAAAAATGCTTTAGGGCCAGCAGTAGTAACGCCCTCTTGCTTATAGTTATAGGGAAAGGTGAGAACCCAGATCAATATGATGATGACTGCAGCAAACACACCGAGGATTAAGAGCTTCTTTCGCTCTTGCGGAGTTGATGTTGAAGGATGCGTGGTCTTCGGAGGCGTTGCTGTTGTCGTTGTGTTGCGAGCAGCAGGTTTCTTTGTAGCACTACGTTTTTTTGTTTCTTTTTTTTGTGGTGTCGCCATAAGACATTAATACGTTGGTTCAAGTACAATGACTTGCGTCTCTTCATCAGGCAGATCTTTTTTCTTCAGGATCGCCTTCGGTATCGCAGATGTTCCAGATGCACCCATCTCTTTTGCAAACAGATCCAGTGGATCCAGCTTTGGCTTCATCTTTTTGGTTTTGTACTGAATTGGAATAATCACTCGCGGCTCAACTTGGCTGACAATCTGGGAGCAGGTCTTCGCACCTTCACACGTTAGAGGCAGCAGAAGCACATCTACGCCTTTGAAGTACTCTAGCTGCTTATCAGTAAGTTCCTGATTGATTAACCCAGGGTGGCTCACTGTGATTCCTCCAGCTTCTAATACAAACATAGTGCCGTTGCTGTTGTTCGGTACCCCGTAAATAAACATCCCCTTGATTTCATACTCTCCAGGGTTAGAAAGATGGAACGGATCACCTTGGATACGTTGTAGATTATTGCATTGATCATTGTCCATATCAGTACTTCCAACGATATCTGCTTTCAATTTTGCCATCTTCACGCCCACAGAATCTTGATATGGATTGATGAGTATAATGGTGTCTTTTAACTGGATTTTTACACAGCTCAGACCGTGCCAAGTAATATGCATACGTGTAGTTCTTAGATCTATTATTTCTTAATTTGCCTTACTGATTTTATCAGAAAAAGGCAAAAATAACAAGGCGTGCTGAGCGTAAGAAAACGTCTATTTTTTCAATAAAAAAAAGCGTCTATTCCGGACGTTTGTTGTGTTATTGATCGAGTGATTTTTTTCGTGGCGCGCAGCGCTGTAGTTGGTAGTGATAGAAGTAGCAATCCTTGCCGCGGCAGGTATTGTCAGGGCAGTTTTTTTCTAGTACTTCCCTGTCCAGGCCGACAAATACTGCATTTACCACTTCTTCAGCCGAGAGGTCTGTGGCTGGAGTGCTCTCTGGGATCACGCCGCCGTTTTGAATGGTATTAGCTGCAGTGTCATAGAACCATTCCGGGATATCTTTCAGCCGATCAGTTTCGCGCAGGTCTTTCACGGAGTATTTCTCTGGATTCAGTCCTTTCTTCCGCGCTTCTTCAACACGCAGGATTGCAACAATGTCTTTGAGGTCTACTTTCGTGTCTTGTTTGGTGATGATATTGATATGGTTAGATGGTAGTACTTGGATAACAATATCTGCTTTTGTTTTTTTATAGTTTCGTAGGAAGCCAACGATATCCACGCTTGAGGTTTCGATTCTAATGACTTTGAGCTCATTTTTTGCGTGCTTCATCTTGAATATCTCAGCTTTTCCAGATTGCTTTGCATCACTCCACTCTTGAGGTAGGTCGTAGTATCGACGCTTCTCTTGTGCAAGGTGTGCAGCGAGTAGAGGCAAAACAAACTTGAAGACCTTGCCTGGTTCTTTCAGATACGTGCGATGTAAGCTCATGATTAAGCCAGACAGTCCAAATGCTCGGTCAAGGTTATCTTTTGAGATTGTTCCTTGCCCTTTGGTTTCATCTCGTTCTGCCCATTTCAGGATTTTTTGTAATTCAGGAAAGCGTTCAATACCAAGGTCCTGCGCTACCATGCGCGCGACCGTGCTGTCTGTGTCATGGTGGTCATATGTTCCGCCGCCGATATCAAGTAATAACGTTCCTTGTTGCAGCATCTGTTCTTCATTCAAATCCTTTGGTACGGATGTCCAGAACTGCAGCGTTGCTTTTTCGACTCCTGGATACATCGCTGTGCCGTATTGTTGTTCCATAGCTTTTATCTATAGTACCAGATTTTCGCTTTTTTTTCATTAGCCGTATTTTTTGTTTAGCTTTTCAGAAACGGAGTCTGCTCACTCCTGCGGTTCGCAGCACCTCTCGCTCGGCCGCTCACCCTGACTTCGTCAGGGGCCAAGCTGAGCGGCCTCCGCGATGTTCTGAAAAGCAAATAAAAAACACTTGATAAAAATAGATAAATATAGCGGAACATAGGATAAATAGTGTGGAACAATAAAGGCTAAGATTAGCGCCCATGAAGTATTGACAAAAGCCGTTTTTTAAGATATACTTATCGGTCATTTTGATGACGCAGCTCTGTGAGGAGAGAGTACACACAGAGCCCCAAATAAAGGGCTTTTTCACAATCTTCTCACACAGCCGCGTCACAGGATTAACAACAACCCCGAAAGGAAAAAGAAATCCTGCGACGTCGGTCGTCTCGTAATACAGTGGTAGCCTTAGAGCAATAGCCACGCGAGACCCTCTGGTAGAGGAATGAACTTTCGACAATCCATCCCGTTTCAAGGGACAGCCGCTTCAAGGCTGAAAGGAGCTAACGATGGGTACCCCCCAAGACACGACCATGGTGGACGCGTCCACCGCCCTGCGCACCCTGTACGACCGCATCGTGATCATCCCCGCGTTCCCGACGCTGGACACCGCGAT
>CAYFNF010000005.1:97056-97673 GCA_964344485.1 uncultured Gammaproteobacteria bacterium | reverse complement strand
CTGCGCACCCTGGTCAACCCGAACACCGAGACCTACTACAACCTGCTGGTGGTGTTCGATGACCAGCCCGGTGCCAAGGAGTACGCCGAGCACGAGGACACGCGCGACCACGTCGTGGACCTGCGCCAGTACTCGGACCACCTCGGCAGCCGCCTGCACGTCCTGGCCATGGCGTTCAACATCGTGATCAACCTGACCGAGCACACCAAGGCCGCGACCCTGGGCAAGCACAGCGCGCTCAACAACGCGAGCTGGAAGCCCGAGGGCACCATGCGCGGTGGCTGGCTCAAGGACGAGATGCAGCTCCCGATCTCATTCGCCCGAATCATCCGCGACTGCTGGAACGTGGTCTGGAACATCAAGGTGGCAGACGAGGTCATGGAGCAGCGCATGTCGGTCCTGGAGGCCTACATCGAGATCTTCGAGGCGCACTTCGCCCCGAGCTGGATCGACCCGGCCACGGACGAGGAGCTGACCGACGAGGAGATCGACGAGGCCACGCGCGAGCTGATGGGCCCCCTGTTCAAGGGCACGTCCTTCCGCTGGCTGCGCCCCGAGCGCATGTGGTTCAAGGTCCGCTCCCGCGCCATGCAGATCGCCAAGAGCAAGCCCCGGGG
>CAYFNF010000005.1:20738-97046 GCA_964344485.1 uncultured Gammaproteobacteria bacterium | reverse complement strand
CGGTCGCCGAGATCGTGGACGAGTACCCCGAGTGGTGGTGGTGCACCCACCCGGCGAGCCTGTGCGGCTACGTCCGCGAGCTGATCCGCTCCCGCGGCACCGAGCCGGCGACCCTGCGCGAGATCCAGAACGACCTCCACGAGTGGCTGGTGTTCTTCACGAAGGTGGAGGAGACCGCGCCCACCCCGGAACAGGCCCACGACGCGATCGTGAGCGAGTTCGAGTTCCAGGGTGGCAGCCCCGATCACCCCTACCCGGGCCGGGTGCTGCACGCCACGGACAGCCGCGAGGCCTCCCTGTGCTGGGTCTTCGACAAGCTGCGCGCGCAGGTGATCATCTCCCGCATGGTGCCCCTGGGCCGCGTGACGATCCTGTCCGGTCCCGGCACCAACCTGTGGGAGGTCGCACACCGCCTGCAGGAGCTGGAGCCCGGGCGCTGGACGCTCGTGGGCAAGATCACCAACCGCCAGGGCCACGTGCTGCCGATGGTCATGAACGGTGGCATCTGCCGCGGCTTCGAGGGCACGGACCTCACCGACGAGCAGATCGTCGAGGTCGTGCAGCAGTGCGCGACCGTGAGCAAGCCCATGAGCCAGAAGCAGTGGCGCCAGCGCAACGACGAGGAGCAGACCGAGGTCTACAAGCCCAGCGCCGAGACGGCCAAGGCCCCCACCTCGCAGGTCGTGGTCACCGGTGGTGGCATCACGATCTCCGTGGACGTGCTCGCCGCGCTCCGGACCATGGCCGACGCCTCGCGCGACGACCTGTTCCTGGACCGCAAGCGGCAGTTCGCGGGCCAGCGCAAGCCGTTCAAGCGCCTGACGCGCAAGAAGCGGTACGCGGGCCAGAACGGCAAGGGCCAGGGCAAGGGCGGCGGCCAGCGCAAGCAGGGCCGCAACCCGGGCCGCTCCGGCGGCAAGCCCCCCCAGGGCCAGCGCACGGGCCAGGGCGGCCAGCGCCGCCGCTCCGGTGGCCGCCGCCGCGGCGGCCGCAAGCCCCGCCAGGGCAAGAAGTAGATCGCACTCGCGCCAACAACTACGCCCCGCAGTGGTTCGTCCCGCGGGAGAAGCTGAGGCCGGCTGCGACGACTCGCCCCGGCCCCCGTGAAACGATTACCCGCGTTGGAGGACGCGGAGGACTACCAGAGGACCCGGTTAGTAGGCATATGCCGAACACCGGGTCTTCTTCTTCCCTTTTTTTATTCAAAAATACCCGCTATTGCAGCGGGTATTCTATCTATCGAGAGGTTATTTCTTCTCTTCTTCTGTCTCTGTTGTTGTGGTCTCAGCTTCTGCAGCGTCTTCCTTCTTATCTTCTGCTTCTTCTTTCTTCTCTGCGTCCGCGCTCGCTTCTAGCTTCTCAGCTGCAGCTGGTGCATCTTCAGCAGTCTCTTCTGGTTTTGCACTCGGCTTCTTCGACGCTGGTCGCTCAGTCAACTGCTTTAAAGAAAGTCCTAATCGATGATTGTCCGGCTCAATAGAGACAATCTTGAACTTATACTCTTTACCGACTTTTACTACCTCTTCAGGCGACTGTATCTTCTTCCAAGAAAGCTCTGAGATATGTGCAAGCCCATGAATATCCTTATCTAGCTCAACGAACGCACCGAACGGATTTAGCTTCAGTACGGTTCCTTTAATCACATCTCCTGGTTTATACTTCTTTGCAATATCAGCCCATGGATCGTTCTCTAGTCGGCGAATCGATAACGAGATCTTTCCATTCTCTACTGCAATAATCTGTGCTTTCACTTGATCATTCACAGAGATAATATCCTTTGGATCATCAATGCGCTGCCATGCAAGCTCTGAAATATGAACTAATCCTTCAAGTCCTTCTCCAAATTCTACGAACGCACCGAAGTCCACTACGCCCGTGACCTTGCCCTCTACTACATCTCCTACGTTGTAGTTTGATAGTAGCTCTGACTGTTCATCTTCACGCGCTGCTTTCTCAGAGACAATCAATTTATTCTCTTCCTCTTCTAAGTCGATGATACGTACTTCAAAGATATCCCCGAGGTAGGTCTTTAATCGTTCAAGGATCTTTTGTTTGTTTGCACCTTCCACGCGAGGGTAGTGCTCAACAGTTAACTGGGAAACTGGTAAGAATCCAGTCACATTTCCTACACGAGCAATCAGTCCGCCTTTGTTTGCGTCAACGATCTCTGACTTGATAATCTCTTGGTCAGTGAATAGACGTTGTAGTTCTTCCCATGCCTTTTGATGGCCTGCTTCTCTGAATGAAAGTTCAATCACTCCCATTTCATTCTCTTCGTCCACGACTGTAGCGGTGATCTTATCTCCAGGAGTGAGGTCAGTGAACATTCCGGACTCATCAATTAATTCCGGACCACGTACAACACCAGATGCGATACCACCGACATCGATGTGTACTTCATTATTTGCTGCAGAAATAACAACACCCTCCACAACATCTCCAATTACTGGGAGGGCAATATCTTCTCCGTGCTGATCCAGCAGCTTCTGCATGTCACTGCCAGCACTCGTTTGCTTGGTTGTATTGGTCATATCTTACTTTTTATTATTTACCCGAAACGTGACCGTTGCGTTTGCGGTTGCCGACCGCAGTGTTTCTGCCGATCAGCTGAATTAGTTATTAAGAATGCCTGAACGATAGTAACAGACTTTTATTTTTTTTGCAAGCCCTCAGAAGCAGCACAAAAACCCACTTGATTTTTTTCTCAATCTTTCCTATAATTTGTTAACAATAAATAATCAGTAGATAACATTTTCCAGTAATGGCAAAAAAAGAACCAGAAACAAAAAGCGTGTTCCGACATTTCGTTGGTTTCGTGTTGGTGTTTATTGCGCTCGCAGCAATTCTGTCGCTGTATAACTCCCCATTTGAGAAACCAGAACAAGTAGGTATTAATCAGCTTGCGGAGTATATTAAAACCGAACAAGTTGCAGAGATTGTAGTGACTGAGAGCACAGAGATCTCTATTACATTGAATGATGAAGCCGGCACCGTAGTTGAGTCGCAGAAAGAAGCCAGTGAGTCCCTGCCGACGTTACTCGCAAATTACGGTGTTACTGAACAGCACCTTCAAAATACTACTATAAAAGTTGAAGGACCGAGCGGATTGAAGTACTTCTTAGTGAATGTGCTGCCAATTCTACTCCCTGCACTGTTTATTATTCTGTTCCTGTGGATCATGATCCGTCAGGTGCAAGGAACGAATAACCGCGCAATGATGTTTGGACAAACCCGCGCACAAGCAGTGGACGCGGACAAACAGAAAAAGAAAACCACGTTTGAAGATGTAGCAGGCGCTAAAGAAGCAAAAGAAGAGCTGGCTGAGATTGTAGAATTCTTAAAACACCCAAAGAAGTTCACCGCACTTGGAGCAAAGATTCCTAAAGGAGTACTGCTCATGGGCGCTCCCGGAACCGGAAAGACGTTAATGGCTCGAGCGATCGCAGGTGAAGCAAACGTACCATTCTTTCACATCACGGGCTCAGAGTTTGTAGAGATGTTCGTCGGTGTTGGGGCAAGTCGTGTGAGAGACATATTTAAAAAAGCTAAAAAAGCAGCGCCTTCCATTCTATTTATTGATGAAATCGATGCAGTTGGACGTCAACGCGGTGCTGGCTTAGGTGGCTCACATGATGAACGAGAACAGACATTAAACCAGATCCTAACCGAGATGGACGGATTCGAGCCAGACACTGGAGTGATTGTGGTAGCTGCAACTAACCGTCCTGATGTATTAGATCCAGCGTTGCTTCGCCCAGGTCGATTTGACCGGCGCGTGGTAATTGATCTTCCAGATTTAATCGAACGAGAAGCAATCCTTGAAGTACATGTACGAGACAAGATCGTAGAAGACTCTGTAGACCTTAAAACCATAGCACAACGAACAGTTGGATTCTCTGGTGCGGACTTGATGAACGCTCTGAATGAAGCAGCGATCTTTGCAGCGCGTAAGAACAAGAAGAAAATCTCCATGGGTGACTGCTTAGAAGCAGTAGATAAGGTCATGATGGGACCGCAGAGAAAGTCCGCGAAGTTCTCAGAGAAAGAGAAAAAGGTTACTGCGTACCACGAGGCCGGCCATGCGCTAGTAGCACACATGACACCAGCGTCTGACCCAGTGCATAAAGTCACGATTATTCCTCGAGGCCGCGCAGGTGGATATACTATGAAGCTTCCAGAAGAGGATCGACGACTGCACTCCAAGAAAGAGCTGCTTGCAGACATTGCAGTCTCGCTTGGAGGGTTTGCAGCTGAGACTATTACGTTTAAAGATATCACTACCGGAG
This sequence comes from uncultured Gammaproteobacteria bacterium, assembly GCA_964344485.1. Lineage (GTDB taxonomy): Bacteria > Patescibacteriota > Patescibacteriia > UBA9570 > XYC2-FULL-38-9 > CAYFNF01. The sequence goes on along the minus strand of CAYFNF010000005.1, from coordinate 92,760 downwards.
CGTCGAGTGACTTAGAGAAAGCAACCAAGCTCGCACGATCACTGATTACACAGTACGGCATGAGTGAAAAACTCGGACCACGTACCTTCGGTGAAGTGAATGACATGATCTTCCTGGGCAAAGAGATTCACGAACAGCGAGATTACAGCGAGAAGACCGCCCAAGACATTGATAAGGAGATCGACTCTATTATTTCCAAACAGTACAGCAATGTAAAAACGTTACTGACGAAAAATAAAAAGAAACTCGATTTGATTGCAGAGCAACTACTCGAAATAGAGACGTTAGAACGAAAGGAATTTGAAGATCTGCTTGCGGGCAAGAAGCCAACTTCGAGCGGAGGCTCTAGTGGTTCAGCAAAAAGTGGAGCTGAAGACAAAGTGAAGAAAGCAGCGGATAGCACGAAGAGTGCAGTAAAACCGAACGCTGCTCCATCTGCTGCGTAATAATAATATCAAATAAACAATTAAATTTCGGAGGATATGAAATTCTACAACGACATCTTCCAGAAGGCTTGGGAGATAACACGCCATCACAAAGTGTTATGGTGGTTTGGTTTTTTTACATTGCTCTGGGGAGGCAAAGGAGTGGAACTTGAGCACTTCTTCTCAAATGTGAAGCTCATGGGCAACGAAGCAAGTCCATTTAATCCACGGTTTTGGGAGTTCGGAAGCTGGGCTGAAGCGTTACATCCGTTTATTCAGAGTTCAGCGTCACCAGGGATCATTGCATTTATATTTGTCGTGTTAGGGCTCTTTATTGTAGCGATTATGGTCGTGTCTCAGATTGGGCTTGTGGATTCATACTCTCGTTTAGTTAAAGCAACAAAGCGCAGCAAGAAGTATTCGTTAGATGATGCGATCCGCAGCAGCGAAAAGCACTTCTGGTCTGTATTGGGCATTAATTTAATCGGTAAAGGTGTATCGTACGGGTTTCTTATTCTCGCAGCTTTACCGCTGTTTATGGCAGACTTGCAAGCAGAGAAGTTCTTGTATAGCTTAGCGCTGTATCTTGCATTTACCCCGGTTGCGATTCTCGTATCCTTATTAACAAAATACGCAGTGAACTATGCAGTACTGAAGAATGAGCATCCTGGAGAAGCAATCGCAAACGCATGGAATCTGTTCGTGAAGAATATCGGTACCTCTCTGGAAATGATTGCCTTGATGTTCTTTGCGTTTGTTTGTATGAACATGGCCGCAATGGTGTTTGCAGCACTGGTAACGCTACCAGTCTTCTTGTTTGGAGTCTTCACCGCATTACAGCTTAACGTCACTTTTGGCATGATGTTCTACTATTTATTCGTTACGGTTGTTGGCGTCATTTCGCTAGTCTTTGCTGCGATCGTCTTTTCCACGTGGCACTACGGTAGTTGGACATTGTTATTTTTAGAGCTCACCAAGCAACGGCAGCGCTCTAAAACACATCGCATTTGGAGGAAGTAATTTCACCATAACAATTGAATAGGTCACTATGCTGGATATAGGGTATAAGGTAACCATGGAGCTAACAGAATTTTTTACAACATCGTTGGTGATTGTTGCTATTGCATTAACAGTGATCTCTATAGTATTGAGCACCCGGTTATACGAGCATCACAGGAAGAAGAGCATTTCAACCAAGATGCCGCTTGCTCGTGTAAAAAAGCATATCGACCCGATTCTTCTCTCTGTAGTCTTTTTATGGTCTGCAACTATCTGCGCGATGTTAGCAACGCCGTTCGTGTTGATTGATTACTACGAAGTTTCATATGTACTTGCAGACATACTTATAGCGCTAGTGCTGGTTTTTGCCTCGTTCCATTATGTGGCGGTGTTATTGAGCATCATCTTCTGGCAGTCCAAGAAACGTACAGATAAAGAGAAGCGGCTAAAGCAAGAACAGATCTATGTTATCAGCCGATCGTTTAATCGCATCGTGATTGCAGAAATTATTGTCTTGATCTTGGCGTTCTCTGCAGATGTAATCATTGCGTCCATGCAGCGGACATGCTGCTGAGCGTGTTCTCGCTACTGTCGTAGGCGGTATGGCGCGGGCTTGCGTAAATATTGTTTTTTGGTAGGATAATACGAGTCCAAAACATATACTCCCGTAGCTCAGTTGGTTAGAGCACCGAGCTTATATCTCGGCGGTCCCTGGTTCAAGTCCAGGCGGGAGTACAGTACGCAGATATGCGCTGCTTCTATGCAGCGTTTTATTGTGCAGTAGTAGCACTGAGCATGAGCCAATGAAAATCTGGATCTTCTCCATTGAGGCTTTCTGTGTCGGTGAGCTCACCCTCATAGACCATTGCAGCGACCCAGAAGCGAAACCTGCCATCCTCTAATTGTATGATCTTAGGGTCATTTAGAGAAAATACTGTATATGCATCGATCTCTTCCCAGCCCAATGCCTTTCCTTCAACAGTAAAAGAGTTGCCACCATCCGTGCTGACGAACGTATAGATATCCCCGGTCCGACCTTTTGGTGGGAACGGCTTCCCTCGTTCTTGGTGCATGACTACTAAGCGTATTGAGCCATCTGACGCTACTGCTGCGTGTGGGTCTGCCCAACTAACTGGAGTACCGTCGCTATGTTGCATCTCCATCACATCATCATCTTCGAATTCAAAGTTCATACCGTTATCTCCAGGTTTTGAGTACGCACGACGAACATAGATAATCTTCTCGCCTGTTTCTTCCCAGACGATGTCATTGTTATACAGTAAGACCACGCCACCATCTCCATCAACGAAGATAGTATACACACCAGCCCATCCTTCATCATGTTCATTTAAGTCGTATCGTGCCCCAGAATCGTCCGTCCACGTATCACGGTCGGTAGAGCTTTCACTCACCATGAGTCCGTTCTGCAGATCCATTACATAGCGTCGGTATGTTTTACCATCAGGCATGAGCACACCTTTTCCATGCTGCTCATCATTTTGAAACTGCCTGCCCTCTTCAAATGTCAAACCATGATCATGTGACACCGCAATATACCCTTTCTCCCCGGGAGTATTTTTCAATTCACTTGAACGGTATTCATACCCGAGTGTCAGCGTGCTGTCTTCGTAGCTCATGATACGTGGATTGGAAGCATCGTATATGCGGTATCCATCATCCAAAGCAAACGGGAACGAGTTATTCTCTCCAACCAACTCATCAACACTATCTACAAGCGATCCCGCTCCGTTGATCAAAGGTGGGGTAGTTGTAGTATTGCCAAGAGTAGAGTTAATTGGAGTGACTGCAGTATTTTCAATAGTTAATGTAGGGTGGATTTTTTCCGAGCCGAAAGTTAAGTAGATGATATATGCAACAAGAGCGAGAATAACAACAAGGAGTGCGATAACCCCCTTTTTTAAAGAGCTCGATTGTGACAATGACATAAAAGCTATTAGAATGATTATTGCTTTCACTGTACAGTACATGATGCAGAGGATCAAATGAGAAGCCATTGACAAAAAAGAGCGTAGTCGGTATTCTGCCGCCCAATACAAAGTTGCAGCTTGGATGATATCGAGCTTGTCATCAGAGCTGTCGTTTTGTATCACGTTAATGACGAAACGTGTATGAAGCGGCTGTCAGAGAGGAATGTGTACGATTGGCTCGAAATGAAGGGTCGCTCCTGGAACCTGACCATGCTGACCGTGGGAGCGCTGTTGACCGAGTACGACAGCGAACACACCAAGGTCCACTTCGTCGATGCTGACGGTCAGAACATCACCCCGGAGGAGATTCGGGTGACCGTCGAGGATCTCCTCAAGAGCACCCGCTGTCCTGTAGAGCTTCCCGAGGAGGCTGAAGAAGGGCCGTTCATGGCGCAGCTGCTGATCTACATCATGGCCTACCACTCCTACGACATACTGAGGGGGGTGCATGAAGACGATCAGTTCGTCAGCCGAGCCATGTTCATCGTGGTCGAAGACGACATCAAGAACTGCGTCGAGATCTTCAGTGTACCGATCGGCATGCTGGTCCTGGTCGCCGGGCTGTTCCAGGCTCTCTCGGAGACGATCTGGGCCACCGCTAGCGCGATCATAGCTGAGCGCGCAGACTAGCGACGCTCTCACAGAGGCTTTCACACCTCTTTTTTTATTGACATTGCATGTGCTGCACTGTAGACTGAATTGTACAAATTTGGGCGGTTAGCTCAGTTGGTTAGAGCGCTTGCTCGACACGCAAGAGGTCACTGGTTCGAATCCAGTATCGCCCACATGGGAAAGACACTTATCCTCACAGGATCGTTTGATATCGGAGAAGCGGTGCGAGATACGCAGCTGCAATCGTTGGAACGTGCAAAGCAATATCAAGGAGATAGTGCTTTTTTAATTGGCGACCTTGGAGTAGAAGAAAAAATAACTGCATATCAACAGCATCACGCTGACGGTATTCGAGAGATCTATAGACGCCGACTCGCGTGTGCCAAGAGTGGTTGCCAGATCAGTCAACTGCCGAAAGAAGAGGAGATAGATGGCAGAGTGGATTTTGACGCACTGGATCGTATGGTAACGCAGTACGAGCAAGCAAACGATGAGGACACGCTTGAAACCGTGAAAAAGATCGTAGACGCAGAAATTGACGAGCGTTTAAAGAAGTATGGAGTAGATCGAGAGTCTGTGAGCATTATAAAAGAGCGAGACCTTCGAGCGTTTGTGAGGAAGCGTATTCGGTCGCGAAACGAAAATAAAGAATGGAGCTGGTTAAAGGTGATGAACTGGGCTGAGAAGAACAACGCTGGGCTGTATTTGCTGTTGACTGAATTGAAAACTGAATCAAATAAACCCGCATGTCGGGCGCTTATGCTAGCGCTCTATCAACAGATCGCTGAACAAGGGTATGACAAACTGATTATTCTTCAAGAAGAGATTCATCGCTTGTCGTTTGAGAACGCACAAGAGCTCTACAATAACCTACACCAATCCTTTCCAGAGGATCCGAGGTGGCAATTACAATTTGAGAACGTGATAGTTAACAGATAGGAGCTGCGTTGCTGTTCGTAATAGTAGGGGCCGGTTCTTTATGGTATACTGAGTGCGGAAATTATTAACATCTATTACATGCCAGCTAAAAAAACTACTACTAAAAAGAAGACAGCATCGAAGAAGAAACCTGCAGCTAAGAAAAAAACTAACGGAAAGCAGATGCATAAAGCAGTCCTGCGTGGCGAGGTGATCGATCCGCGAGAGTTTCGTTCAGGCGCTGCGACGTGGCGTATCTTCCGTATCCTTTCCGAGTTTGTTGAAGGGTATGACTTTCTGTCAAAACTACATGCTGACGTTACTATATTCGGTTCCGCGAGAATTAAGCCTGGTACCAAGTACTATAAAGAAGCGACCAAGCTCGCGCGACTCATGGCACAGAACGGCTTCTCCATTATCACCGGCGGCGGCCCTGGTATTATGGAAGCAGCAAATAAAGGTGCGTATCTCGGCGGCGGAGAGTCTATTGGCTTGAATATTCAACTCCCATTTGAACAGCGCATTAACAAGTACGTCCGTCACGGTATGGCGTTCCATTTCTTTTTCACCAGAAAAGTTATGCTTACTTCCCCGTCACAGGCATTCGTTGCGTTTCCAGGTGGTTTCGGCACCATGGACGAGGTGTTTGAAGTGTTGACTTTGATCCAAACCCACAAGATGCAGCCAGTTCCGGTTATATTAGTCGGACGTGACTACTGGGAGTCATTAAACAACTTCATCGAAGATAAGATGGTGTCCTACAAGACTATCAATAAAGATGATTTGGATATTTTTCACATCGTCGACTCAGCAGAAGAAGCTTTGGAGATCTTGAAGAAGACGGTAGTGTTAGATGCTGAACACGAGAAAGCGAACAAAAAGAAGAGTAGTCATAAGAAGAAAAAGAAATAATGAACACAACGTTTGTTGTTGACAGTACAGACGCGGGCCAGCGACTCGATAAGTTTTTAGTACAGCGCTTTCCTGAACGCTCACGAACACGCATTCAGAAATGGATTACGAATGGCTTGGTGACTGTGAATGAAAAAGAGGTCTCGAAGCATCATTTTTTGGACCATCAAGATGTGGTTGCAGTGAACATTCAGGAAGAGCCTGAAAAGCGTGACGATTCAATGAAGCAGGACATACCAGTATTGCATGAGGATGAAGAGATTATAGTACTGAATAAGCCCATTGGTATTTTAGTGCACCCAGCACAGAAGCATAATGAATGGACGCTCGTTGATTTCTTGAAAGAGCATTGTCCCAGTATTCAGGAAGTGGGAGAGGATCCGCAGCGGCCAGGCATTGTACATCGGTTGGACCGTAACGTCTCTGGTGTTATGGTTGTTGCCAAGACACAGCAGGCGTTCGAGCATTTGAAAAAGCAATTTGCCGACCGGACCGTAAAGAAAGAGTACCGCGCGATTGTATTTGGCATTCCATCTGAGGAAGCTGGAGTAATTAAGTTTACTATTGCACGATCTAAGACCAAGCAAGGGAAGATGGCGGCACGACCAGAGCATGAGGAAGGCAAGGACGCTTGGACTGAGTATGAAGTGCTGCGGACCTTCCGAGAACGGTACTCATCTCTTGCAGTTTCAATTAAGACCGGACGAACACACCAGATCCGTGCGCACTTGGCTGCGATAGACCATCCGGTGGTAGGAGATGCGTTGTATTACTCTAATCACTATAAATCAAAGAAAGAATTCCCTCGTTTACTCTTGCATGCGTATAAATTAGAGCTTGAACAGCCGGTTTCCGGTGAGCGAATAGGGTTTGAAGCAACGATTCCAGAAGACATAGCAACCTTTCAATAGATCGCTTGACTTATATATTGACCTTCAGTATACTGTTGTAGCTCTTGAAATAATCAAGTAGCTATTTATTTAAGATTCAATAGTTAATATAACAGAACATATGGCAGACGAGCAGAAAAAACCTGAACAAGACCAAGCTTCAGAGGAGCCAAAAAAACCTGAGGAAACTGCTAAGGTTAGCGAAGAAAAAGCACCTGCAGCAGAAGCTGAGACAGCGGAAAAAGCTCCAGAAGCAGGGGCTTCTAGCTCTACAACTGATGCTCCACAAGACGCAGCATCTGAGGGTGAGGCACAAGCAGAGACTGCTGAAGAAGTAAACGCAGAGCCTACTGAAGAAGAGAAAAAGATCGCTGAACAACAGGAGTTAGCAAAAAAACAAGCAGAAGAAGAAGCGTTAGCAGCTGAAGAGATCTCTATTCCTGACCTCAGACCAGGCATGACCATTCGTATTCATCAGAAGATTCAAGAAGGCGAAAAAGAACGTGTACAGGTCTACCAAGGCATCATTATTGCAATGCGCGGTAAAACCCCAGAGACTAAGACCGTTACAGTGCAGAAGAATTCATTCGGAGTGTTGGTTGAGAAGATCTTCCCATTAGCATCACCATTGATTGAAAAGATTGAAGTAGTGAAGATTGCTAAGGTCCGCCGATCAAAACTGTACTTTTTACGAGACTACACAAAACGTTTGAAAGAGACGTTAGTTAAATAATCTGTTTTGGGGCAACGCCCCCCTACGCCGAGGTGGTGGAATTGGTATACACGCATGGTTGAGGGCCATGGCTCTTATGAGCGTGGGGGTTCGAGTCCCCCCTTCGGCACATTCGCACCTTATAACATTCATGGGCGCTTAGCTCAGCTGGCTAGAGCACTTCGTTTACACCGAAGGGGTCATAGGTTCGAGTCCTATAGCGCCCACACTAACAAATCCATATGACAAACAATCGTATGAAAAAAATTCAACTATCACTGTATAGTTCGTTTTTTGTATTATCATTACTTCCTTTGGCGGTTGCTGCACAAACACAATACCCCGAGGAGACATTTGCATTAGCAGTAAAGTGGGTGAGCGCGATTATTGCAGTTGCAGTTGTCATCGGCATTATCCTCGCAATTAAATTACTAAAGAAGACAGCAAAATTGATTGTGGCCATTGTTTTGGTTATTCTGTTGCTATTCTGCGGAGCAGTATATGCCTATGCGCATTGGGGAATGCAAGTGATATCATCGGACGCCCTGCCGACCATGCAAAAATAGTATCCACGGACGGATGCGTAAGTATGTAAAAACTGGAAAACTTCTACTATGGCAGAAGTTTTGTGAAAAGAAAAAGAAAGAACACCCTCTGGTCTATTTTTTTTGGGAGTGCACGCTCAAGTGCAACTTGTTTTGTCAGCACTGTGGCAGCTCCTGCGGGCCTGAGGAGAATAGAAGCGACGAGCTTACTACTGAAGAGATAAAGCACGCATTCAAGACCATGGCCGAAGATTTTGACGCTTCATCTATTTGCATAAACGTTACTGGCGGTGAGCCACTCACACGGAGCGATCTGTTTGAGGTCATGACATTCGTGAGCGAGCTTGGGTTCCGCTGGGGCATGGTCTCTAATGGAACACTCATCACTCCAGAGATAGTTGAAAAACTGAAACAAGCAAATTGTGAATCTATCTCTATCAGCTTAGACGGTTTAGAGCAGACACATAACTGGCTGCGCAATCAGAAAGATGTATTCGAACGAGCGGTACGTGGCATCAAGTTGCTTACTGAGTCTGGCGACTTCAATACAATCGAGGTCATTACATGCGTGAATCAGAAGAATTTCGAGCAACTTGATGAAATATATGAGTTTTGCAGAGAGCTGAAACTGGACGCGTGGCGTCTATTTACTATTACCGCGACTGGTCGTGCAAAAGATAACGATCAGCTGCTGCTTTCAAAAGAGCAGTATCGCAAGCTTCTGGACTACATCGTAGAGAAAAGGAAGCAGGATAATGATCCAATCAAAGAGATCTCCTTTTGCGATGAGGGTTTTTTAGGTACTGAGTATGAAGGCGAGGTACGCGATGAAATGTACTTCTGCTGGGCCGGCGTTAGCATTGGTTCTATTTTATATAACGGAGATATCGGTGCATGTCCTATTCTACCGCGCGAGCATACACGTCAAGGAAACGTCAGAGATGACAGATTTAGCGATATATGGAATAATGAGTTTAAGCAATTCCGAGACCGGGAATGGAAGAAATGCGGTGCATGTACAGACTGTGAGTGGTGGAACTTCTGTGAAGGAAATAGTTATCATTTATGGGATTACGATAAAAAAGAACTACGCTACTGTAACCTGGATTTAATTGAGCAAAGAGAACAAGATGAAGAGTAAATTCTTCGACCAATTGTATAGAATCGTATTGCGCATCGCTACCCCGGTATTTATATTCCTCACTACCGTGAAAGCACGTGCTCAGGTCAACACTCAGGTTTCGATTACAGGATATTACGGTACTCGGCAGCCAGAGACCCTTGTTGCTACAACAACAGCGTGGATAGCTGCTTTTTTTGGGCTGCTCACTGCGATTATGGCTGTGATTGTTGGATTGTTATGGTATAAGAATAAAAAGAAACCCGGGGTCACAAGAAAGGTTCCTATTGAAGCTCTTATCATATTCATTATAACTGGCATCTTATTCCTGGTAGCATTTGGGGTGTTTTTCTACCTTTCACGTCTGACAGATCAGTATTAAGTATGCGTATAGAAGCAGGCCAGAGCCTGTTTTTTGTTTGAATTTGGTATATACTATGAATAGGCAAAGTAACGCAGTGTATGAAATATAAAACATTTTTCAAAAAGAAATACCAGTCATCAGATCAAATCAATGATCACCTGCGAGTCAAAGGTGATCGCTTGTATTACAAGAATATCAACTTACTTTCTTTAGTGAAGAAGTACGGGGATCCGCTGGAAGTTGCGTATACAGAGATGATTAGCCAGAGAATTCGCGAGCTGCAAGCACATTTCAAGACTGCCATTACGAAGCATCAGTACCCCGGGAACTATCTCTACGCATACGCGCAAAAAGCGAATTACTACAGCGAGGTTATCACCACTGCGCTCGATGATAGTGATGCACTAGAGACCACCTCAAGTTATGATTTGGATATTGTTGAGTACTTATATCAAGAAGGCATCATCACGAAAGACACTCCGATTATTTGCAATGGGTTCAAATACGATCGGTATTTTGAAAAAGTAATTAAGATGCGCAAAAAAGGGTTGCGCATCATTCCGATATTAGAAAGCGAAGAAGAGGTCGATCTGTTTCTAGATTCGGGTGTCGAATTTCAAGTGGGCATGCGCTTGAACATCGATGACAATTTACTCTATGAGTTCAAACAAGGAGATCGTTTAGGCACAAGTGTAGAAAGCCGTTTTGGAATCCCGTTCCCTCGAATGAAGAAGTGCGCACAGAGAATACAAGATTCAGATAACCTCACATTTACTATCTTCCACTTTCATTTTGGTGGAACCATAACAAGCCTCTCAAACTACATTCACTTAGTACGAAAGATCTTTGAGAACTACTACTGCCCTTTGAAACAGAAGTACCAGACGCTTGAGTATTTGGATATCGGCGGAGGATTGCCAGTACAGTACGACATGAGTTTTTCATTCGACTACGGGGCGTACGCAGACAAATTAGTAAAGGCGTTACTCCAACTTTCAAAGAAGAACAGTATCACACCGCCGCATATCATCGGTGAGAACGGCAGATACACGGTCAACGACCACTCATTCTTTTGCTTCAAGATTGCAATTAAGAAAAAAGCCAAAGAGAAGAATACATTTTGGTATTTGATTCAAGGGAGTTTGATGAATTTTTTGCCAGATTCATGGGCACTGGGGCAACAGTTTCTCATTCTGCCGTTGAATGGATGGAATCGGGAGTATCACAAAGTGAAGTTAGGTGGTATTACCTGCGACCCTGATGATACGTACTATAAACATGAAAAGGATAATATCATCTACCTGCCGGATGTTGGAGAGAAAGAAGAATTGTATATAGGAGTCTTTGGGATCGGAGCGTATCAGGAGATGATCTCGGGTGTTGGAGGTGTACACCACTGTTTGCTGCCTGAAGGGAACGAACTGATTATCTATAAACAAGACGGAAAGATGAAATACGACAAGATTACAAAAAAACAAGAGGCAAAGAAAGTGTTGCAGATTTTGGATTATCACGGACACCATAACTTGAAGCGATATTTAAATAGGTGCTCCTAGCCCTATCCAGGCATTAAAAAATACGATATTATACTCACATGAAATATATCATCAGCTTACTCATTATTGCCGCGGGAGTGGTCCTTATCATCAAAACCGACTGGTTTATGAAGTCGTTTGGTCGTAATGCATGGGCAGAACAAAAGCTCGGACCTGGTGGCTCCTGGACGTTTTATAAACTGATCGGAGTTGCGTTTATTCTTTGTGCGCTGTTTATTATGAGCGGCATTATGACTAGCATTCTTGACTTTATTTTCGTTCACTAGTATAGTACTTCGAGCGCTGTCATAGCGTTTTTTCACGGGCCCGTAGCTCAGCTGGCTAGAGCGCCTGCTTTGCACGCAGGAGGTCAGCGGTTCGACTCCGCTCGGGTCCACAAAGACGCCCATTTGGGCGTTTTATATTTGACGAAAAAAATAGAATCCCGTAAGGTACGGCTGCACCTAAGCAAGGAGATTTGCGATGGCAATCTTGCCACCTGCATCCACTCCACCGACAACCACCCAACAGCTACTGGGGCCGTTCGCCACGGTCGTTCGCTTCCCGCGAGATCGGATCATTTGGCATCGCGGCGATCCCAGTTCACCTGTACTCTTCCTGTGCTGTGGAGCAGCCAAGATCGAACACCTGCTCGGTGACGGCACCACGTTCACCATGGGTCTGATCGGTCGGCACGACCTGGTCGGAGAGGTCGAAGTGGTCACGGGCAACCCCAGTCCGATCACGCTCACGGCCCTGGACCAGATCAAGGCACTCCAGGTCGAACGAGAGGCGCTACGCCAGCTCATGGAAGAGGACCCGCTGGTCTGCCGACTGATCATGGAGTCGCTCGCCAACAAGGTGGACCACGCTCGACGACAAGCGGACCTGACGATCCGCGACGCAGTCGAGATCCGCCTGGCGCGTCTGCTCCTGGACATGGGCGCACGGTTCGCAGTTCCCAACGATGCTCGTGGTCAGTTCGTGGCACTGCGCCTGGCACGCAGGGACTACGCGACCATGGTCTGCTCGCGCGAAGAGACCGTGATCCGAGTGTTCGCGGACTGGACGCGCAAAGACTGGCTGATCAGCCAGAAGGAGGGCATCGTCATCACGCACGCCGGCATCAAGGCGCTCACCCAGCTCCTGCCCGAGACCCCTGCATCGTAGCGTGATCTTGAGGAGGCTTTTTTTATGGCCATAAAAAGACATGAACGCACCTGTGGTTATGTAGCTTTTTTTTACATATAAAACATGGTATTCTATACCATATAACAATAGTAAATAAGATCTATGACTAGTCTAGAAGTAAAGAACTTTATTAATAATCAACAGCAGCAAGGTAAGAATCCGGAGGAGATCCGCCAAGCACTGCTGAGCAACGGCTGGGAAGCAGCTGACATCGAAGAGGCATTTGCAGAAGCTGGAATCGCAGCAGGACCTGACGCTGGGACACCAGCAACTCCAGGCTTGCCCCCTCTTCCTGCTGATGATGCACAAGCTCCAGCATCGTTTGGAGAAGACCTTGGTGTACAGATGCCTGCTGACGGTGCGCAGCCAGGAGCTGCCGCGACACAAGCGCCCGCACAAAAGCCAGTCATTGGAGAGCCTGAAGACATCTTTGATATCGGTGCGCAGCCAGGAGCTGCTGAACAGCCGCAGGCACCGGCAGGTCAGCTCGGTCCGATGGCAGAGCCTGCTATGGATCCCGGCGCAGCTAGTGCGAAACCAGCGAAAAGCAAAGCACTATCAGGGGGAACGCAGCAGCCAGTAATTAAAGAAGGGTTAAGCACAAAGACTAAAATCATTGGACTTGTTGTGATTATTGCATTACTTGTGGCAATCGCAGGGTCAGCAGTATATGCCTACTATCATTACTACCAGTCCCCAGAACGAGTTGCGAATTCGATGTTTGAGAACGCTGCTTCACTGAAGTCTGCATCGTATTCTGTTGAGATTCGACAGCAGCTTAAACCACAATCCGGCGGTGACTTTGGTGAATTACTCGGTGGACAGGAAGTAAATGGGTTGCTACTGCAAGCGCAAGGAGCTACTACTATTCTAGACCCAGATCAAAGTGCTGGATACATGCAAGCGACCGTGCAGCTTCTTACTGAAGGGGACCCATTTACCTTAGATGCAGAAGTGAAGTATCAAAACGGGGAAATATACGTAAAGCTTGGCGAACTTCCTGATAATGCAGAGTTCATGGGTACAGACCTCGGTATGTTAGAGGGCCAATGGATACGGTTTGACCAAGACTTAGAGGTCCCAACACTACCACCAAGCACTCTTCCAGGTATTGATTCTAAAGATGAAGAAGGTGAAATCGAGCAAGAGGATATTACTATTATTCAAGAAGCGTTCCGTCAACATCCGTTCGTGGTTCTTGGAGATAAGATAAATTCAGAGAAAGTTCAAGGAACGAATACCAGCCATTACTATATCACTATTGATCAAGAGAAGTACTTTGCATTTTTAGATCAAGTACAACGTACTGGTATTGCTCCAACACTCGAAGTCTTTGATATGATTGACTTTGCCAAGAAAACCGACACTCTCACCGGAGAGATCTGGGTTGGTAAAAAAGACTTTCAACCGTATAAACTGTTAATTAAGAAACAAGAGGACGACAGTGCGACCGTGATCTCTAGCACGTTGACTGTAGAATTGTGGGATCACAATAAGGCAGTGAGCACCGACCTCCCAACTGAGTATACTAGCTTAGAAGAGGTGCTTGCATCGATAGCTGCAGATATGTCAAAGACTATCGACAATACTATCTCGCCAGATCCGCAAGACCTTGTTGATGATTTTAAAAAAGACACCGATGGCGATGGCCTTACTGATCTAGAAGAAGATGCATTTGGCAGTGATCCAAACAAAAAAGACACCGATGGTGATGAGCTTGATGACTATTATGAGCAGATTTATGAAACAGACCCTCTGAATGAAGACACCGATGGCGATGGATATCTAGACGGAGAGGAGACAGCAAATGGGTATAACCCTAATGGTGATGGAAAGCTGCCTATCCCAGATGCATACACAAATGTACCACTAGAATTTCACGATTTCGAAGGGTCTTTAAATGATACAGAATAAGACGCGAGTAGGCTCCTTAGTGAATTTCCATAGCAAAAACACGGCGGGTCCCGGGAATGCGGCCCCCGTGTTTTTTTAATTGAACAACAAAGTAGTGCACGTACGGTTGCTCGGCATCTTCACTAGGCGTTTGGATATCAAAGGTAAACGATACTGTATCACCAGACGTTATTGGCTGTGGCACAGCTCCTTTCTTTTTGCCATTCACGCGTAGTTTCACTGCTTCATTCCAGGTAGTCTCACCAGTATTCTCAAATGTAACAGTTACTTCTAGAGAATCATTATGATACATAGCAACTGGGATGGTATGGTCGACAAGCGATCCAGCAAATGGTTGGTTGAATGTTAATTCATGCGTTGCATTAGACGAGCGTACTTTACTCTTTCCATGGAATAGCTTGGTGACAATATTCTTTGTTCCAGCACTGTTTGAATTGGAAATAGAAAAAGTAAATGTTCCGGTTTCACCCGGCGCAACTGTCTCTTGATCCAGCGGAATCTTTCCAAAGACGTCTTTCCATGAAGAGTGACGCAACGGTGTTCTCTTCTTGCCCGTCCCGTTATATACCTTAAGGCGCGTCTTGCCTTGTCGCCATGTATACTGCCCAGTGTTCTCATACGATACTGTCACGGAGTACGTCTGACCCACTTCTAAGCTGTCAGAACGCTCTCCAGATATCTCTAGCGACTTCATGGATCCTTCCCACGGATGTGCAGTGATCTTTCGATATTTCTTTTGCGCTTTTTTCCGGAGCTTTCCCATATTCGAATAGAGTGAGCTCCCGGGACAGAACGTCGAATCTACATCTTTATGTCCGGCTAGTCGCTTCGTGGAGAAACCTTGAAATGTAGTAGATTCCTTTGGATCAAAATCGAATTCAGCAGCTTTCGTACCCACGAGCGATGTGAGTGCTGATTTCATCTCGGGAGTGACATCGTACTGCGAATAGCAGGCACCGTCAGCCTCTTCAAAGCAGCCAAGAAATGCGATACCTACACTACCCACGTTGAGGTCTATGCTCTCAGATTCATTGAACGTATGTCCACCAATCACTCCATCTTTCCCTTTTCTTCCTTTGTAAATAGTTCCTGTCGGATCTATGAGATAGTTATATCCAATATCTCCCCATCCGAGCACTACTGCATGCCAATAGTAAATTGAACGGATTGTTGCTGCTGGGTCATCCCCTCCGTCTGTGCCCGCAGTATGATGCAGAATAAAGATCTCTGGGTCAACATACTCAGCTGGCCAAATTGCGTTACCTTTTGAATTAAAGCGTAAGCTTTCATCTGCTCCCCATTGTGTTCGTGTGACAATATCCAATTGTGAAGAGGAGCCGCCGGTTATGGATCGATTTGTAGTTTGTCGAAGTTGCACATCTTGAGTGGTATCAAAATATACTAACTCTAGAGACTCGATTGTAGGGCTGGAGCCATCTGCAGACCGATGCAAGTTCACTTCTAGTGAAAAAGAAGAGACATCTGTTACGATAATTGGATTTGTTGCATGCGTGTTTGCTGGCAACGGCTCTTTAATATCATCACTGAGGTGAGGTAGTACTCGTGTCATAGTGCTATCAGGCGTGTTGATATGTACCTTCATCTCCACATCTTGCTCCTGTTGCATCACGCCGTTCCATGTCACACCGATGGAGTTGAGCTCAAAATCTGGTGAATACAGATCTGATTCAAACGAAGCGCTTTGCTGTCCGTCCGGGATTGAGAAGACGTCCTGTGCGACATTTGATTGTATAGAAAAACCCGATGGAGAATCGGATCGGAATGAATCAATAGTAATAGTTTTTGAGGCAATTTCAGTGCTCGTTGCTTGCGTCTCAACAGTTGCAACACCACAGAACGCTGCGGTTACTATCAAAGTTAACAGCGCAAATAGTAGATCTTTATCAAGGCTTCTCTTACGCATGAGCACACATTTTGTTTTTGTTTTGGTTTAGTAATTATATCCTAAAAACGGCCGTTTGTCGACCCCTATTGAGTACATTTTGTGTACAGCCTATTTTTTCGTAGCAAGCTTTGAAGTGTCCGAAGGAGAGGTGATTTTTTTGTGCGCGAAGAGAGAGAGCAATGCAAGCCAGAACCAGAACAGTACCGAGAGGTCGTTCTTGAAATACGGAACATCCACTATACCGTAGACCAGAAGACAGGTCAGAATTCCTAGTAGCACGATAGAGTAACCGTGCGAACGCGAGATTGTTTTGATTGCAGTGGTGATAAACAGCACGCACGTACCTACAATCCAGAGCAAGCCCAGAATGCCGAGCTCTACCCAGAAGTTTAAGAATAGATTATGTGGGTACTGTAGCAGTTCAACGTGTGAAGGCAGTCGATAGATGTCATACACAATCGGGAAGGCTCCAAGCCCTGCTCCGAACCATGGGCGGTCTGAAAGCAAGCTCCACGTGCCATGCCAAAGTGCTAGACGCACATCTCCGGAGACATCTTGGAACAGTAGTAGCTCTCTGCTCGGTTCATATGCAAAGGCAATAACCCCACCAAGCACTGCTGCTCCAATTGCCCACCATCTCCAGCGGGTGAACAGTAACATCACACCTACTCCAGCAGCCGCAGCAATGATAGCACCTTCAACTTGCGATGCGATCAGGGAAAAACCCATCAACAGAATGATCATTAAGATCCAAAGTACGTTTTTTCGCGTGAAGAACCGTACATGTAGTAGCAATCCGATGAACGCAGTAAGGATCGGTGCAATATACAGCCCTACTGCATTCGGAAAACCGTACAGACCAACAGCTCGCCGACCCGGGAAGTCATGCCAAGGTTCTGGGATGCCCCATCCAGTGAAATATTGGACTGCAACGATCAGCGAAATCACTACTGCAGATAATCCTAACGCCCAAAAGAGCTGTCGCACTTGTTTTGTAGTTGAAATAGATCCAAGAATGACGATGAACAGCAGTATCGGTTCTAATATATACGCTTTAAAGACTCCTGCGCCTGCTCGGAGGTCAGGAGTGATAATCAAACTGATGATTCCCGCAACAACCAGCACTAGAGCTCCCCATATTTCGAATCTGTATCGATTGTAGGTTGCCGCAGCGGTGCTCGCGAGGGAACGTGTAGCGCGAAGACGCTTCTTTGTTTCCGAGCGAGTAGCGCGAGAGGCAATGTATACAACAAATAGAGTGAGTATCAGCAACTCAAGCATTGTTACAGGGATGCCAAGTACAGAAAAACGCACCAAGTATGTTGGCAGAGCAAACAGCACTAGCGCAATACCCCAGGTCCGATCTCGCCATGCAATCACTGCAAGGACAACAGCTGCAATAAGTGAGATGATCAGGCTCATTGTTTTTTAGGATGAAGAATCATGTTTTGGATAGCAATCAACAGTCCAATAGCAAACCAGATATGAACAATATAGAGAATCGAGAACGTATTGTACTGTACGAGTATTCCGATGAACGCAGCAAACAAACCGAGTAGAATCGTACGCAGGTAGAGGTCTTTTGTTTTTATGAGCGCTTTAATAGAACGAACAACTACAATCAGGAAGACACTGACCATGGCACCAAAACCAATGACACCATTCTCTGCCAGCAGTTCCAGATACTCATTATTGACAATGCGCCATCCGTGGTCTGGGATCATATAGGGGTGATGGCTTTCGTAAGGGCCAAAACTACCCGAGCCGATACCAACGATCGGATGCTCTCGCCATGCATCTATAGATTTTTCAAACATCTCTACACGCTCGTTATAGGAAGCGCCTTCAAATATATTTCCCACATGTCCAACGAACTGCGTATACGCTTCATCAAAACTCACCACTTGCGAAAGCACGATCCCGACAATAACAAGAGATGTTAACGCGTAGAAGATATTTCTCCATGTGAAGAGTTTTGTAACGTATGCGATCACTAAAACAAGTATACAGACGGCAAATGCGATGTATCCTCCTCGAGCAACAGTCAGAAGCAGGTTAACCACACCCAATCCAATAAGTCCAATAGTAAACAACGGGTGAAGTGAACGGTCGCGTGCAAAGAACATGGAGAACAGAATTCCTAGAGGAATGAGCAGGTAGTTTGCAAAATAGAGCGGTTCCAGTGCAGTGGATTGAATGCGCGGGAATCCGAGCACGTCTTTGGTATAGAGCTCCCGTAATCCGGTGATTTCCGGAGGCAGTCCGATAAGATCTCCAGCGAATTGAAATAAGCCAAACAACGTGACCAACAACATAGACACAAAGAAGAACGGAAACAACTGCTTTAATTGTTCCTTTTTTACAATTGCCAATGGTAATAAAAATGCGATTGAGAACGTAAACAGTTGAAACGCCAACACCATAACCGAGCGTTCTAATTGTGGTGCATTCAATAGACCGATGAATCCCACCACAGCAAATATCGCTAGAGGCCATATGATCGGGAATCGCGGTACAGGAAATTTCTTCCGACCTAAATAGAACATGATGAATGAGATGAGCGTTAACAACGCAGTGACCTGTGATGGGCGTACAGTCGCAC
The DNA here is from genome assembly GCA_964344485.1 of uncultured Gammaproteobacteria bacterium. Lineage (GTDB taxonomy): Bacteria > Patescibacteriota > Patescibacteriia > UBA9570 > XYC2-FULL-38-9 > CAYFNF01. Next base: position 74,127 of record CAYFNF010000005.1, on the reverse strand, counting down.
CAGCAATGTCGTATGATCCTAAACGCTCAAACGGGATAAAAAATGCTAATAATAAAATTCCATGCCATGGATTTTTTAATACAATAAACGCAAGGCCTATCGCTCCGATCACTCCAAAGAGCATTACCCAAGAGAAACGATTGCTCGCAAATCCCAGTAAGACAATTAAGCCTCCCAGTGCAATGAGAGTGAGTAGTGTGTGTACGCGACAGAACGACAGAGCTTTCTTGATTGTTGGATGAGAGAGTACGGCCATGGGTGTTATGACAACACTGAATGAAATATTTTTAATGCAGCAGCAGCTGACGTATCCCAAGAGAATTTCTTTGCTTGTTTTAATGACTTTTCTTGTAATTCGGATCGGAATTCCGAGTCGGTAAGCAAGAGGTCGAGTCGCTCGCGAATAGAGTCAACATCGTGCGGGTCAAATAGCACACCAGCAGTACCCACAACTTCAGGAAGAGACGAGTTTTGTGCCACAGCAACCGGCGCTCCGCACTTCATAGCTTCTAGTGCTGGTAGCCCAAACCCTTCGAATATCGACGGCATGACGAAAAATAAGCAGGCGTTATACAGCGAGACCAACTGCTCTTGATTCACGTAATCGAGTATAAGAATAGACTCCTGCAACTGGTATTTGCGAATGGTGTCATAGATATTTTCATAGTTCCACCCTTTTTTACCAACCAGCACTAACTTCACATCCTGTCGCTGGGCGAAAACAAACGCCTCAATGAGTTTACTAAAGTTTTTACGCGGCTCAAGTGTGCCGACACTGAGAATAAATGGTGTGCGCACTCCGAGCTCATCTATATTCTTTTTTACTTTATCCATATCATCCATAACATGGAAGACATCTGACGCTGCAGGGTGAATAACGGTCATGCGTGACTCCGAGATATCGAGATTACTGAGTATACTCTGCTTGGTATAGTCTGAAATACAGATTAAATGATCAGCGCGTTTCATAGATTTCGGTAAGATATGTGACCAATAGTACTTTGCAGGGCCGGCAAAGTGATCTGGGTGAATGATGCCGAAGATATCATGCGCGGTCATGACAATCGGTTTACGGAAACGAGGAGCAGAGAACGCGGGGATATACAGCAGATCAATACCCTTTTTCATGGCAGTAGCTGGTAGACCAATACTGTCCCAAAGGATGCGCTGTGGAGTTCGAAGATTCTTTTGGATAGTGGAGATCTCAATTATTTCATGCTCCCCTGACTGTTTCTTGATCGACTCCACCATGTTCTGTACATAAAAACCCAAGCCACTTTTCTGGCCAGCAGTTGCTGCCATATCAACTCCAATACGTACAGAGTTACTCATTGCCTTGTCGTAAGCGGATTAATTCAAGCACATCATCTTTCTTTACAGCTTTCATTGCAAAGAGTAGTCCGGCATAGAACACAGCACCAACAGGAACCATAATAAGTAGTTCAACTGCTGCATCCAGCGCGTCGCTCTTTTCATGAAGCGTGGCAAATATATTGTTAATAGCCGCTGTTTGCGTGAATACAAGCGTCAGTCCATAGAGTACTGCTGCCATGAGCGCAGCTGCGACTACTGATTTAATGAGAATACTCAATCGAAGAAGTATTTTGGAGGTGCGCAGAACGATCCACATGGCAATAAATAGCACCGCAACTTCTGAGTAGACCGTTACCCAAGCAGCTCCAAATATAGAGAACCGAGGGATCGCAAAGAAGTAGAGCACTAACGCAGTGATCGCTACAAAGCCATAGCCATACAACATCGCCTTCTGTTTATTCAACGATACAATCAGATATCCAAACAGTGTTCCAATGTAGATAGCAGCAGTCGCGATAATCAATATACGTAAAATCGGCTCAGAAGCAGTAAAGTCAGATCCAGCGATTAGCTGAATAATACTCGGCGCCAGGATAAGCGTCCCCGCGATCATTGGAACAGCGATCAGTATCAATGCATCAAATGATTTCTGTAGTATTTTTTGGAAGCGCTGTACATCACCTTTTTGCCATGCTGCAGTAATTACCGGAAGAACCAGCCCTGTAAACATGGCAGGGAATGTCACCAAGACCTCGAGTATTTTATACGGCGCTCCGTAAAAACCAATCATACTTTCCCCTTCAAAGAAAGACAGAATCACCACATCACCTTTGAAGTAGAGTAATGTGAATCCAATAGAGATCGCAATTGGCCAGGTCTCTACAATAATGCTTCTACAAACATCCCAGTTCAGCGCAAGACGGAGCTTGACATATCTACGTGACGCAATGAAGTTCGTTAAGAAGTTTGCTCCACTGGAAACCACGAGCGTAAGCATCACCCAGATCAACCCTGCATTCATGAACACGACGATCAATGTCGCGATGAGCAGTACTGATTTACCGATAAATTCAGCAAGCGCAATCCAGTCAGTTCTAAGGAATTTCTGAAATATCGCTGATAGCAATTGATTGAGAGAGATGAAGAAAAAGAACAGCGTAGTAAGAATAACCCCATGCAACACTTCAGTAGAGTAGCTTCCATTATAGAATCCGATGATCCATGCTATAACCGGCGCGAGTCCAAGGAAGAAGATGCCAGAGACCACGCGCAAAGTGAAGATATTATTTGCTATGCGCATGGATTGCTCGTTCAGTACTGCTATTTTCTTCACTAAAGTAATATACAGTCCAAAATCCATGAGAATGCCGAAGACCTGCAAGAACGATAAGATCAGCGTGTACTGACCTGTACCGTACGTACCAAGATGCCGAAAGATCATTCCAGCTGCAATTAAAGAGAGGACGGTTCCAATGAGTTTTCCGCCCACTTGAATTGCGGTATTTTTTGCGATTTTTCTGCTTAAAGACATAGGGAAAATCGGAGTGATCGTACCATTTGTCAGTGATTAAGTCAATCGATCTCTGAATTGAAAAACCGTCTAGATTATGATAGAATGATAGAGACAGAATGAAGAACACCGCCACAATCGAATCATTGAAACCGGTCACACGGTTTATTATTTGCGGCATCGTATTGTTTGTGTTACTGATCACGTGGTATTACGGCCGTCATTTTTTTTGGGTAGAAGCACTCTTTGTTGTTGAGGTATTTGTTGTCACACTGCTCACCAGAAGTACTGCTGCATCTCGCGGAGCGTTAGTGTATGTCTCTAGTATAGCGATTGCCGTTGGTGGCACTGCCTTACTCTTTACTTTGTTGCGCATTGTTCAAATTCCTATGGACAACGCATTTATGAGCGGCTTTGTTATCGGCCCAGTCGAAGAGGTGTTAAAGATAGTGCCAGTCATTCTCGCAGCATATATATTGTACAAGCGGCACGCAATGTGCTTGAACCTCTCTGACTGGCTGTGGTTGTCGACTCTATCAGGCGCAGCGTTTAGTATGATGGAAAAAGTGTTTTGGCAAGGCGTTCGGTTCCCGTTTACCTACGGTCCGCACATCGGAGATTGGTACTTTTTCCCAGACGCGCTCGGCATATATGTTGATGGAGATGAATTCGGATATGTGGGACATGCAGCAGCAACTGCAATGGTTGGTATGGCAATCGGTGCTGGGTTACTGATAAAGAAAAAGAAGACGGCAATGCACGCAGTGTGGTGGCTGGTTCCTGCAGTGGTCTTTGCATGGGTGACGCTAGAGCATGCATTCGTAAATGGATTTTTTGCAAACGGATCAGATCGATGGGCGATTCTCGGTGGCGGACAGATCACGCCGTATATCTGCTTGCTCATGATTATCGCTGCAGTGACACTAGACCTCATCCTGCACATGAAACTCGCAAAGCAGTATCCGCATATTAAAAAGAATGTTCACAGCGGCTTAAGATTCTTTTTGCAGGGAGTAAAAGAAAAGAAATGGGAGTCTATCACAGTTCTAGGAAATGTGAACCGCTATATCCGAGCGGTAAACCAAGCTGCGTTGCAGCAGTGTTGCACAAGTAAGAGTAAGCAACCTAATCAGCAAACCAATGATTGATCTATCAGCAATACAGGAGATCTATATGAGTGTAGTACAAGCGTGCCCGTCGTTGTATATGAATTATGGGTCAAAGATTTGGGACGCATGTTCAGAATCACATTCGAATGTAGTGTTTAACGAGTGTACTGCAACCATTATTGCTATTGGGATCTCAATCGGTGCTGGTGCACTGGGGTGGCGAGCTGGCGGTTCTGGCAATGCAGGTGGCGGATCTTCTAGTGATGGACCGCACCTTGGAGATCAAGGTGAAAGCGAGACGCCGTTAGCTGATAACCTTCCTCCGGATTTGAGGACCTATGACAAGCTTAGTGATTTTCACGATATAACGACTTGGGGAAATAGCACTGAATAAAGAGTAGAAAAGCAAATGATATTGCGGTTGCCAAACCGCTCTTTTTTTGCTAAAATTAAGTAAATACATTCAAATAGCATGAGGATTACACAAGAGGAGCAGCATACGCTTTTTTTCACTCGCAGATCATTGCGCTACAGGATTATTCTGGGCGTTTTTTGTTTATACGCCTTCATTGCATTCAGCGTTCCAGCTACTGCATCTACCATGACGCGCTCAGATGATGCGCATCCTTCTGTTCATCGTCCAAAGAACCCGGTGATGCGAGTGCTTCTCGGAGATGCTCTATCCCCAACCACATTCACAGCAAACGGGAAGTTTGTTATTGAAAATGACAACGGCAAAGTCTTCTTTACTGTTTCAAAAGGCGAGCAGGCGACTATCAAGTATAAGAATGGAAAGTACATCACTACGTATAACGGCAAAAAGAAAACAGCGAAACGCCCTTTGCGAGCAACGCCCGTGAAGTATAAGAAGAAGATTACTGTAGAGAACTTTGAGAACCGACCCGCGTGGAACCAAGAGCTGAATGATAATGTATTCTTCGGTAGTGTGGAGCTCGTCTATTCTGACAATTCAGGCAAAGCAATATTAGTAAATGAGCTTGGTATAGAGAAGTATGTTCGAGGTATTGCCGAAGCAACCAACAATAACGACATGGCGTATTTGAAAGCATTGATGACTGCAGCTCGAACGTATGCGTATTTTCATATCACCCACCCAACAAAGCACGCGGACGAACCGTATATTTTAAATGCGACTGCGAATGACCAAGTGTACAAAGGTGCTGCATTCACATCTCGCGCACCAAATATCGCGAAAGCACAGAAAAAAACCAAGAACATGATTATTTTCCATAAGGGGAGTCCGATCATAGCACCGTACTTCTCGCAGTCTGATGGAAGAACGCGAGCCTGGTCAGAGGTGTGGAATGGTGAGTATGATTGGGCGCAATCAGTGGAAGACCCTGGATGTGATGGATTATCGTTGCGTGGGCATGGAGTGGGTATGAGCGCTGAAGGGGCACGATACTTTGCTGAAGAGAAAGACTGGAGCTGGAAGAGAATTCTCAGATACTACTATCAAGGAGTAAAGATAAAAAAGAAATACTAGAATAAAAAAAAGCTGATGTCTCGCGCTGGAGCCTAGAATTCCATGTAGAGGATTCCGGGCCGTGTTGAGAGTTGCTCCGCTCCGGGGTAGAAGCGGATGACCAGCCCGACCGGGACCTCGGTCTTGACCATGGCCGAAGTGTGGCCGCTGGCGCCCCTCTCACGCTTCCAGACCGTAGTCGAGGGCAGCTTGAACGTGGCCGGCTCCCAGCCGTAGTAGGACCACGGGATGGTGTCCCACTGCGGGTCCGGGTTCATGTTCACGCCCGGTGGCAGGGGGTTGGTGTAGAACTGGATGACACCGAGCCACTTGAGCGGGTAGTCCACGCACGCCGCGTACGTCACGTCCGGCTCCTCGAGGCGAGCCCCGACACCGAAGTACTGCCCCTCGAGCTTGATGAGCACGTAGAGCGTGTCGTAGTCCGGGTGTCCGGTCCACTCGAAGGTGACCACGGACGTGCAGTCGCCGGCTGTGGGGCCGGGTTCCGCGTGTACGCGTGGCATGTGCTCCCCGGGGAGCGGTCCTTGGGGCGCTTGCTTGGGGCACCCCACGAGCATCATGCTTGCGATGAGCAGTAAGAGTCTCATCGTTCCTCCTCTTGAGGCAGGCGCTGACGTTCACGCCTGAGAAAAAAACGCAGTACTGTGCGCGGTCTTCTCAGTCGTCAACCTTTTCTGACGTAGTACCTTACCATAGTGGTTCGGTTTGTCAAAAAGGACGATTAGTACTATTCAATTAGCATGGCATCTCCAAAGCTGTAAAAGCGATACTCTCGTTCAATTGCTTCTGTATACGCGGCGGTCATTAAATCCATGTCTGAAAACGCTGCTACCATCATTAACAGCGTTGATCGCGGTAAGTGAAAGTTAGTGATCATAGCATCTACACAAGAAAACGAGTATCCAGGAGTGATAAAGAGATTGGTCCATTGTTGCCCTGGTTTTAGATGTCCGTCAGTTGTAAACGTCTCTAGTGCGCGTACAGCAGTAGTTCCTACTGCAATAACACGACCTCCTTGCATCTTTGCTTGATTCACCATCTCAGCAGTCTGCTCGGTAATGATTGCATACTCAGAATGGATGGTATGGTTGTTAATGTCATCCACTTTTACAGGAGAAAAAGTACCGAGCCCTACATGCAGTGTAATGGTCGTCTGCTGTATTCCAGCGTCTGTTAACTGCTTAAGAAGGTCTTCTGTAAAATGTAGTCCCGCAGTCGGTGCTGCAGCAGATCCTTCGGCTTTTGCATATACAGTTTGATACTCGGACCGAAGCTCTTTTTCATTGAGCGGGGTTCTTTTAATATACGGTGGGATTGGGGTATGGCCGAGTTGATCTAGCGCTTCACGAAATTGTTCATCTGCAAGGTTGAAATCGATATACCATGTATCATCTGACGCTCGCTCAATGACTCGTGCTTTTAACAACGGCTCGTCAGTGCTATCTTCTACAAAGAACTCTAACGGTAAGCCTTCGGAAACTTTCTTCCCTGAAACCAACGCTTCCCACACTTCAGCGATATCTTCGCTCTTATCTTGCTGTCGCTGCAGCAATAATACCTCGACTTTCCCTTTTGTAGTGGCTTTTTGTCCAATCAAGCGTGCAGGAAATACCTTAGAGTCATTCATTACTAGGACATCCCCTGATTTCAACAGTTGTGGTAATTCAAAAAAGTGCCGATGTGCAATGGCCTGCTTCTCTCGGCTCAATACCATTAATCGACATTGATCACGTTTTCCTTCGACTGGACGCTGAGCAATAAGCTCGGGTGGAAGATCAAATGAAAAGTCTTCGGTTTTCATAGTTCAGGTCGCGGTGGTGGAGATGAAGGTGGATACTGTTGTGGTGGAGGGGTGTTCGGTGCGGTACGTGGTTGATACGGAGCTGGCTGTGCTGGAGCAGCTGGAGTGTATGGTCTCGGGGCCTGTGGTTGTCGTGATGGAGCGGTTGGAGCAGGGGCATGCGGAGCTTGAGGAGCAGGCGCTTGCGGTGTGGGTTGTGGAGCGTGTGCAACACGACGAACTTGCGCAGGCGCTTGCGATGTTGGCTGATGCGTTGGTTGAAACTGTGTGCGCTGTGCTTGGGGGTGGTGTTGGCCCGGTTGCACTTGGCGCTGCTGAACATATTGCTCAACAGGAACTTGTCCTTCTAGCTCCATCTGTTGTCGGTACTCTTCTTCTTCTCTGATTTTCTGTAGATCTTGAATCTTCATAGTGCGGTCATGCACTTGTAGAATGACTTTCGCTACTTCTGATGGATGTGGTACCTGTTCGAACAAGAATCGTTCTTGCTCACCAGCGGTTTGTATATGAACTTGTCCGTAGTCCAAGAAGGTCTGCACTTTTCCTTTTATCTCTGAAGTCACATCCTGAACTTTCACAATATTCAACTCTGATACTGTGCGATGGAACAGCCCCTCTTGTTCAATAGAGACGATACGTTGGTCTGTTACTACCCAGATATCTAGATGATAATCCACGAAATCATGGAAGTACGCAAGAAACGAGAAGAGATAGTAGAGGCTAAGACCTTGCACTACTAAGACGTAGGTTGCTGTGCCCGGAGCTAGAGAGATCGGAGTGAAGTTCATTAACAAGATAATGACGATCGGTGGGAGCAATAGAGACATAATGAGCTGTGAGATATCTCGTGCCAAGACAGTCCAGTGACGTCGCAGTAACAGAATAACCCGCTCATTCGGACGTTGAGTCGGGAAGGTGAGCGGCTTATGCTCTGACAAGTCCTGCTTTGGATGCTTTGCGGCAAAATCATCTGGAGTTGAAGGAGCGCCTTGAGCTGTGGGTGCAGCAGGTGCTTGTGGATGTGGGGGTCGCGCTTGGTTCATATCTCTGAGTTAAACGTAGGATCTTGCTCTACTACCCATTCACCTGAAAAGCTTGTGATCGGATCAAATGCATCGAACCATGGAGTGTCTTTCAACAACAGCAGGGTGATAACAAAGATTGCAATGGAGAATCCGACAAAGATAAACGCATTCAGTTTTCCAGTAAAGTCAAAGAATCCGAATTTAAACAGATGCCATAAGTTGAAGAACATCCACACAAGGAATATCGCAATACCGACTAGATAGAGAATGAGTAAGATGTAGAATGGAATTTCCATATTATATGGATAGTTTTTCTTGCCAATTATGTGGAACTTCAGCGCCTAAGTGTTTGTATGCGCTTTCTGTAATTACTCTACCACGAGGAGTGCGTGTAAGGAAGCCGATCTGCATCAAGAACGGTTCGTGTATTTCTTCGATCGTATCAGTTTCTTCAGCAGTGATTGCTGCTAGCGTTTGCACGCCTACTGGTCCGCCTTTGAATTTTTCAATAATAGCTTGTAATAATTTGCGATCTACAATATCTAAACCAATCTCATCAACGTCGAGCAGATCGAGCGCTTCTAGAGTGACAGTATGATTTACAGTTCCCTTGTTGTGCACTTGAGCGTAGTCTCGCACACGCTTTAGAATACGGTTTGCAATACGTGGAGTTCGGCGGGACCGCTTCGAAATTTCTTCAGAAGATTTATCATCGATCTTAATCGATAGGATTTTTGCTGAGCGTTGAATAATCTGTTGGATTTCATCCTCTGAATAGAAGTCTAGCTTATAGTGCGCGCCAAACCGCTCTCGCAACGGCGCTGCAATCAAGCTCATGCGTGTGGTTGCTCCTACAATAGTGAATTTCGGGAGGTCTAAGCGGAGGGTTCGAGCAGCTGGGCCTTTACCGACTACGACATCTAAGACGTAATCTTCCATAGCTGGATACAGAATTTCTTCAATCACCTTATGTAATCGATGGATCTCATCAATAAACAGAATGCCACCCTCTTCCATATTTGTGAGGATTGCCGCAAGATCTCCAGCGCGTTCAATTGCTGGCCCTGAGGTTACGCGTACATTCGAATCCATCTCTTTTGCAATAATGTGAGCAAGCGTGGTCTTTCCTAGACCCGGCCCACCGTGCAGTAATACATGTTCAATAGGTTCGGACCGGTGTTTTGCAGCTTCCATTAAGATATGCAGGTTCTTCTTTACTGCATCTTGTCCAACATATTCATCCAATGTTGACGGACGTAGCGTTAAATCCAGTGTTTTGTCCTCGTCTTTTTGTTGAGGGTTTGTGACGGTTTCAATACTCATGTCTATAGGGCTGTTTTGCTTTACTTCTCTATTACTATACGAAAAAATAGGCAAAAAAGCAAGTGCTTCCTATTGACTTTTATATTCATTTCTATAAAATATCCGCGCCTCGAACAGTTCGGCAAGATGCTGAACAAGGATCATGAAGATGGAACACTGTCGAGACACGAGGCCCATGGGAGGCATGGGCTTCAACACGCACGAGCTGAACACTTCGGTGGGTGTGCGCCTGGTGCATGCTCGCCTGGGTGACAAGACGAGCCCGGCACTGGTGCTGGTGCACGGCTACCAGCAACGCGGCTGGTCCACCTGGTGCACGACCATCAACAGGACTGAACTCCACGAGCTCCCCAACACCATCGTGGTGGTGGAGCGCAACGGGATCGGGACTGCCTGGCGTCCGCCTGGCCTGGGCTCTCAACCGCTGGAGGAGCAGATCCAGGACCTGGTCGCGATCATGGAGTCGCTGTACTGGGACGGCATTCTGGATGAGCACCAAAAGGTGTCGCTGGTCGGCCATTCGCTCGGTGCGCTGCTCTGCCGGCAGCTGCTGCTGCTTCACGCCGTGATCAACCCGCTGCACCTGGTCGAGATCGCTCCGGTTCCGGACTTCCCACTGTTCGCACTGACCCAGCCCAAGATGTGGGTGGGTGCGACCCCGGAGCTGCTGGGTGTTCTCAACGCGCTGACCTCCGGAGAAGGGATGCACTACACGGGCTGGCCCGTGCGCTACCTGTTCACCGGAACGGGCTGCCCCTGCGACCTGGCCGAAGACTACGAGCGCCTCATGGCCAACGACTCAGCGCGCCTGTTCCCGGAGCTGGTGCTCTTCTACGGCTGGGGAGAGTCCGAGATCGCCCGAGTGCGTCGCGAAGGCTGGGCAGGTACCCGACACATCGTGAGCTGCCTTCAGGACACGATCTTCTCCCTGAGGCTGCACGAGCGCATGATGTGCCAAGAACGGTCCGCGACCGTCAATCACCACTGCATCGACGAAGCACACTGCTGGTGGGTCCAGTGGCAGAACCCGGTCTCCACGACCGGAACCCTGCACGCGGTGCTGAGTGCAGCAGGTCGGCTCTGATACGCCTCGACTCTGAACGTAGGCAACGGCTCTAGTATGAGCCCGGACATTCACCACGTCCGTTTTTTTTACCCTAATATTAGCTAAAAAATATCATTTTTAACTGGGAAAAACATGTGTATGATTTACTCTTGACAAAACGGAAAAACCATGATATTCTTCTATGTTCTCATCGCAGTACTCTGTGATGTGAATTTGCTACTTTTTATAAGAATGGTGCTGACGTCATGCCCCATAGTAACCAGCAGGCACGACAAGCATGGGAAGGTGTACCTCGGAAAATTCAGGCTACGGCTCGAATCTTCCGTGTATACATTCTCTTGCCTGCTGATTATTGCGGGGCATTTGTTTTTGTAATAGAATGCTCTATATATCGTATATACTGTCGACGCACGGTATTTTTAAATTCCATGCGGAATAATTAATAACAAAAAACGTATGAGACAAGCAGCACTTACAGCAGTATTTACATTCGTGCTTCTACTGCCAGTTGTGACACATGCAGCAGTGGATACCCGCACCAGCGTGGACTTTCCACCAGACGCTATTGGCGTATCCGAAGAGCAGTTTCAAGCTATTAAAGACGCAACATGCTCTTATGACTACTGCGACCCTCTTATTGAACAGCTCCAAGGAAAGGTCATCTTTCGAGCTGAGCGACACGGTCAAATGTACAAAGTTGCCGAAGGAGATGGTGTGCAAAAACTGCGCCCATTTCTCCCGAACGGTTTCTATAAGGCTGGCAAGAAGTACTATTATGTTGCGAATGGTTTTAAGATCCGGCTGAAGAAAGGTTCAGCGTATCGCACTATTCTCCAGCGAGCTCAAGATGGATCCACTATGATCACGCCACTCTCTGATTATGATTTTCAGGGTATGGTGAATACATGCGAAGATTACAGTGAGCTCTACGGTGGCACAAGTGACCAGTACTATGAATGTGTTGAGCAAAATGAGGTTGGACAGCGTGTTCGAGAGCGTCTACAAGGAACAATTGTGTTCGGCGCACAAGGAACTGGGCAACTGTATTACCTGCCATATATCGGAACGAGCACGCCGTATCCTGTAGTACTTGATAAGAAGGTTGACCAGAAGTCGTTCTTCGCGTTTGTTAAAGACAACGCATTGAAAGTGAAAAAGAAACAGATGCGCCGAGTACTTTCTGGAAAATTGTATTAAAAAAACTGCTTAAATAAAGCAGTGCACAGAAAAGAGCAGCTTAATTGCTGTTCTTTTTCTTCTTCTTTTTTTTGTTTGTTTCTTTCTTCTCTTCTGTAGTATCACTAGCTTCTTCAGTGGAGCTGTCTTCAGAAGTAGCGTCGTCCGAAGTCTCGGTTTCTATTCCCACCAAGCAGACTGCTTGCCACGGCTTGTAGATTGAGACGAAGTCCTCTTCATGCACTGTTCCGTCAGCGTTCTCTACTTTGTATGTAAACTGTGCGGTGGTGCCAGCGTGTGCAGACTCAGTACAGTTCCGTTGTCCAGGAGCAAGGTCAGCAGTTGGGATCTCCTTTGTTGGAGGCGGAGAGATCCATCCGGATGTGGTTGGCGGAGTGAATTCTGCAATACGCCCATCATTTGTTCCCCAGAAGTCAAAGTAGAGGTGATTGCCTTCAATGCGAGTTTGAAGCAGAATATACCCTGGTGTATCATTGATAAATTTAAAATCTGGTGCAGGGTCATAGATGGTTGCGTCAGTTCCTGGTTGTCCGTTACGGTCATCAGCGTAATACGACACTACATACGAGTGATTCTGTCGCATGGTCACATCCAGTCCAGCGCCCATGACTGCTCGGAATGTAGTGGTGCCGATCTGACATAATCCACCCCCGACTTCAGGCACTGTTTCATTACCTTTAATAACCAGTTCAGAGTAGTATCCGTTCTCTACAGTGAATGGCTTCAATGCGTCTAATAGTGAGAACTCTTCATCTGGTGCAATGAGTAATCCGTTTAGCAGTTCAACCCCCCTGCCGATGTTCAGGCGTCTGTTATATGGGCTACCACTCATGTTTGAATGTCCAGTGCCGAGAATAGAAGTAATACCTAACTCATCTGCGTTCTCTGGTGTGAACGTTGGATTCACTTCAGTCACAACCAACTCAATTGTAGAGTCAGTAGCGTCGGACTTCCCTAAGACCAATTCTGTTACTGCTTCTGCTGTTGTTTCTGTGTCTACTTCTCTTCCAATCTGAGCTTCTTGAAACGGTTGTAAACCGATCAATCCACCACCTTCATCCTTCAATACCTCCCACCGTGCTTCTTGTACTTGGATATTCACTTCATTCGTAATATCAGTAATTGAGCCAGCAAGATGCGATGGATCAACTGCAAGTGATCCGGCTTCGAACGACAACCACGAACCCACGGCAACCGTGTCGTAGGTCCATTCTTTTTGATTCCACGTAAGTGTGATCGGTGCGTATGTTAATGCATTTTCGATTGTATCCAAATCTTCTCGAATGTCATCGATAGTGATGTCTGGGTAGTCGGTTTGTAGCTTGATTGTAATGGTGCTGGTGTCAAAGCGTACAATGTGATCCTCTACTTTTTGGGTCGTGGATTCGTAATCAAATTCTTGCCCGAGCGATTCATTCACGATCTCTATTTCGCCAGCAGCAGTAATAGAGATATCCGCGTTCGTAGCTTTAGATTCATATGAACTAAAATAATCCGAAATCAGTTTCTGAATGTGCTCTTTGTCAAATGTATACGTGAGCTGAATAGAGCGACCGTACTTCCATGCCCAGAACTGTTGCTTGGCTTGTAGTAACTGGTTTCCTTGACGTCCAATTTCATACGCTGCGTCCAAGCTATCTTGATAATCAATAGAGTAGATCTCTCGCTCATTTCCAGCAGCGTCTAGTGGAACAATCACCGGAGTGAGCTGCAGCGTTGGAGGCGTCTCTTCCGATGAGGACGCATCTTGGTACTGTACTGAAATTCCGTCTTGCTCTAGAGTAGTGACACTATCTTCCAATTGGCCCAGCGCTTCCATGTAGGTCTTGCCTGAAAGGTCGTACTCTCCAATAGAGACGCCTGGATAGAACTTATGCTCATAGTCACCTAAGAACTGGTAGTACCACCCCAGACTTGCTGCACCCAACACTAAAAACCCACATACCAGAACAGAGAGAGGTAGCGCGACTATCTGCCATGCCTTGGAGAGTTTTCCTGGAGAGGACGCTGCTTTCTTTTTCGGCTGTGCTTTGGGCGCTACATCTTTTTTATTCGGCTGCTTTTTCTTTGGCTGGCTGTTATTAGAATTCGAAGATGACTTCTTTTTTGCAGGCTGTTTCTTTTTATTTTTTTTCTTACTCATGTGAAGATATCAGTTCATTGATCACATCTGTTGACGACGTGAGTGTCAGTATCAGTTCGTCTCCAACACTGTGTGGAAATTTGTTTTTATCTGTGAGAGGCCACGTACATTGGGTACCATTTGGAAGTTCTAATACTACATGATCATCTTGCATCTCTTTCACTTTGACTGTTACGTGTTGTGCCATCGTTATGATAAATAAAAATCACCGTCTGTGCTGAATAAGGTTGTTATAGGAAAAGGATCTACTGTACTTCGACGATGTCGATTTTAGAATTGCGTGAACGTTTGGATTTCGGAAGTTTGATTGTCAGGATGCCGTTTTCTAAGGAAGCTTCTACTTTATCATGTTGAATGTCTACTGGGAGGATGACGGAGCGCGAAAACCCACCCCAGAAGCACTCGCGAATGAAGTAGTCGTCTTGCGGAACATCTTCAAATGCATGGCGACGTCGTCCACGGATAGTGATCATATCACCGTTCATATCCAGGTCTAAATCCTCTGCTTTTACACCTGCAACTGTCGATGTAATGACGATATCTTCTTCGGTTTGAAATACATCTACTGCGAGTTGACCTGCGAACGCTTCGTTGTCCTCCAACCAGTTTTCGTCGATATCTTTCTCTCCGTATGTCTCTGAGATGCTGCGCGGAGCGCCTTCTGATGCTGTTTTGCCGAGCACTTCCATGTTGCTTGCTGTGTTCTCGCCGAATGCTTTTTTAAAGAAATCTTCAGTATATTCAATCTCTTCAACGGATAGTTCCTTGATTTTTTTTGAAAATGTATCGCCTTTGGATGACATATTTGAATATGAATGTTTATCATTGAAATTATAGGATTTATTTGTGTTTAACGCAAGTGAAGAGAGGATCGGAGAATCAATGTTCGCCAAAGCGTGTGAGCATGCAGTTCTGTCGTGAGATAAGTATGAGTTGCTTGTAGTAGTAGCTTGATTTTTCTACTAAAATCAGCTAAAATAAAGGAAGATACCATTAAAGCACTATACTATGCCAGACCCATCACAACACAGGGGCGGGGGTGAGCCAGCACCCTCTTTAGGTTATCTGCGCAAGTTATTGGAGGGCGCGCCTGGCACCGAAGAGCCACTGGATCAAGCGAGGCAGCAGCACGAGAGAGCCATGACTGCTGCAAGTGCAAACGAGCAGCTAGACCCAAGCTCTCATGAAGCTGCAGCAACTATTTGTGCGGACACAGCCGCAGATCTGCGTGAGGTTCGGGAAATAGAGCGGCAGTTGCAAGAAATGAAAAGAAAGAAATTGGAGTTATTAGGCGTCGCGGCTCGTGCAGCTGAACTTGCACGTCAAATGGAAAGCGAAGATCAAGGGACTCGAGCAGTCGCTCGCTTAGAAGGTTCAATTGAACAATTTAGAGAGAGCGGTGACATGAATGCTGACAACCGCCATGTTCCCAGAGAAGCAAGAAAAATGCTTTATGATATCGTTCAATGGGGCAATTGGGCATATCAATACGAAGACGATGGAGATTTGAGGGATACCATTGAGTATTTTCTCGGAGAGATGCCTGATCATATGCGTGCGATATTCGAAGAATATGGATCAGTTGATGAGATTATAGCGATTATGCGAGAAAGAGGACGAGAGCCGGCAGTGATTGATGTTGCAGATATTGCTGAAGTAGGACCGCTGTTAAGTGCAGCGCCAAGCGGGCCAAGAAGGAAAGAAGTGCGTCTCAGAGGAGGTCGATTATTTGGAGTAGATGCGAACGATGGGCATTTCCGACCCGCTGATCTTCCCCAGCTCGATCAAGTAGAAACAGTGCTACAACGACAAGTAAATGTATTTGACGATGAGGATGAGCCAGAAGATGAGGAGGATCGGAGTTGGAGAGAGAGGAAAGAAATGGAAAATCAGCTTATTGCAGACTGTATTGCTGCGTTAAAAAACGGTGCAACTCCGCTAGAAGCAGTAGCACAATCAAATGGAGCGCTTTCTTTGCAATATAGAAAGTTGGATGGCCCTGTAGAGGGAAGTGGACCAGATCGACATAAACATTGGGCGCATGAAACATGGGGCTGGTCGTTTCAGTTTAAAATTGATCATCCGCGCCCAAGCCCGGAAAGAGATAAGTGGATTGCAATTCATATTACATGGGAAGAGGGGCGAGAGGCAAAACCGAGTCATGCTCTTGTAGATCTTCCATAATTAATATACGAATAAAAAACTCCACGACTGTGGGGTTTTTATATAATAGAATGTTATATTAGATAGTAATCTTGACAAGCAAGTTACATTCATCTATGATATTTCAAGTCTATTTATAGATATGCCCGCATCGTCTAGTGGTTAGGACACCAGGTTTTCATCCTGGCAGCCGGGGTTCGATTCCCCGTGCGGGTGCTTAAGAATAATCCGTCCCTCAAAGAGGGGCGGATTTTCTTTAATTATCCTGCGGCGGGAAATTGAAGGGTTGGAAGTGAAGCAAGCGTAGCGCAGCTGAACGATCGGTAGGGTGCCAGCGGCACGCTACCGCCAACCCCGGAACCGATTCTTCGTGCGGGTGCCAACAAGCGCCGCGCCATCAAGTGCGCGGCTTTGTAATAAAAAAGAACGCGAGAGGCCGAGACGTCGATTGTACAGAAATGGCGTCGCGTGGGATGCGGCTCTGCAAGGAGCAGTGTGGGTCTGAACCCGGACTGCTAGCCTTGGGTCAGGCCTCGACCACAGCGAGCGTGCTGGTGTCCACGAGTCGCACTCGAATGGTGGAGACGTGATGCGCACCAGGCTGTGGCCGCTTGAAAGTCCAGCCGGACTCTTCGAGGTCGAACGTGAAGCACAGCTCGTCGTCGCCACGCCGCTCGAGGGTGTAGCTGACCACCTGGAAGCTGCTGGCGTCGCCTGTCATGCTGGTCAGCAGCGTGATGAACGCGGCGCGAGCGAGCGCTTCGTCGAGCTGATCGTCACCTCCGACCACGGCCCGAGGCAGGACGACGCCTGGCACGTTGCGGTCGAATTGTCGGCGAATGCGATCTTGCACCACCTGGCTCCGGTGGTACCACGCGGTCTGAACGAGTAGAAGCAGATGCATGAATGATCCCGATAGCAGCGGTTGAGTGCTGCAGACAAAAATAGAGGGACGCCCCCTCGTTTTCTATCTGCAGTCTACAAGACCGCTACTTCAATTTGAATGTATCATTACAGGAGTTTCTGTCAATGAGAGGCACATAATTGACAGTAGTTATGACGTTGTATATACTACGTGCACTTATGAATCACAAACACCGCACAAAACAGTATTCAGAATACGGAACCATGCCAGTTCCCCCTGTGTTCGAATTTCCCCCCGGATGCGGTATGAATTGTTAACTATATAATAATCATCTTTTCAAAGCCCGCACGCCGCGGGTTTTTGCTTTAATCAATAAATCTATAACTATGAAAATAATTACCGCGCAGGATATTGCGCAACTCACAACTGAAAAACTACTCACTGACGCCATCCGCTATCTCGAGCAGGATCTGAAACGGTGGCAGGAATTTAAAAAAAGCCCTCGTCACGTCACGCATTACAAGCACGGTGTCTGCGAGCTTATGCCGTGCGCTGACGAACAGTTCTATTCGTATAAATACGTGAACGGCCATCCAGGAAATCCTGAGCTTGGGAAGTCATCAATTGTCGCAACCGGTATGCTCGCGGATGTAGAAACCGGCTTTCCATTGCTGTTTTGCGACATGACCATTCTGACAGCGTTCCGAACTGCAGCGACGTCTGCTATCGCAGCACAGTACTTAGCAAAGAAGAATGCACAAGTACTCGGGCTGATTGGTACTGGAGCGCAGTCAGAGTTCCAGGTTACGGCCATGCTGGAGCTCTTTGACGTTCATACGATTCGCTACTATGACCGTGATACACAAGCAATGAAAAAGTTTGCTGTGAACATGAAAGAGAAAGACGTTCACTTGATCGCTTGTTCGAGTGGAGAGGAAGTAGTGAAAGGAGTAGACATACTGACTACCTGCATTTGTGAAAAAGCACACGTGGAGCTGTTTCCGTATAGCGCGATTCAACAGCACGAAGGGTTGTTTATAAACGCCATGGGCGGAGACTGTGAAGGCAAGACCGAGATCGATCCTGAAGTAGTGAGAAACAGTCGCATCGTAGTGGAGTTCTATGAACAAACAAAGCACGAAGGCGAGATTCAAAACTTGGAGCACGAGCCAGAGTACTCCGAGTTATGGGAAGTAGTACAGGGAGAGAAGCAGGGGCGACAAGGGAAGGAATTAATACTCTTTGATTCTGTTGGGTTTGCGTTAGCTGACTTCTCAATACTTCGATTGCTTCACGAGAAAGGGATCGGTACGCATATTGATGTCTTGCCGCTAGTGAACGACCCAAAAAATCTCTTCACTCTTTTAAAATCAGAGCAGCGGACTGTCTGTTACACAGAAGAGCCATCATATGCACCGTTGGATAGAGTATTGTAAGGTGTTGTTAGAAACAACAAATCGAGCGAGTGCAATTACGCCTTAATAATGGGGCAAACGTGGCGAATTGTGAATCAAAATCACGCCCATTTGACAAATATGCTGAGCACTATACACTAGGTGCATGCATACGAAGCAAACAAGACAATTTGTTTCATCTTCATCCTCTACAGAGCCCCTGTAGTGGATGTGTCGTGTGTATAAGCAAGAACGCGTCTCCCTGCAGGGAGGCGCTTTTGCTTATCTACGCAACCACCGGAGGAAGAGCCAATGGCAAACGACGTCATCCTAAAGGGAGCACGGGGTATCCGCGAGATCGTGGTACGGCCGTTCCACACCGTGGACTGGCTGCTGTTCCGTGCAGAAGCACGGACCGTGATCTACGCTGATGCAGGCAGCATCTTCGTGTTCGACCTCGAAATGCGTGTACTGCATCAGGTCATGTTCGGGCAGTACAGCTACGCATCGATCACTCGGGTCTGGCGCCAGGGCCGGTACCTGAACATCCGCATCCGGATGAATACCAAGGAGCAGTTCGTGCTTGGTCTGATGGGCGGCACGACCATGACCTTGGAGGTGTGGGAGCACCTCATGGAGCTCACCGAGATGCATCCGCCCACGCAGCAGCGTATCGCTGACCTGCGTCCGGACACCACCCCGTAGCGTTCTCACCGTTCGCTTCCTGTTTCAGGAACAACGGTTTTTTTTCGGAAATAAAAAAAAGAGCATTGGTCCGTGGCGCAGTTTACCCCTGCTCCAAAATGCCTTTTGGAAAATAATTTACTACTAAGTCTTTGAGAAGTGGGAAGGTATCGTAATCGCTGATGATGTCACTAAAGTTGGAGCGAATTTTTTGCAGGATCTCTTGATATTCGCGATTTGAAACTGTCTCAATTTCCACGCTTACCTTCCATCGTTCTAAGTGCTTCACTACAAATGTTACTTGCGGAATCATTTGTAGGAAATAGTATAGTTCTGTTTCTCTCTCAGGATCTAGTTTTGTTATTTCAAGCAATAATACATGAGATTGATATCCTATCTCCGCAATATTAGGAAAGGCGCGAAAACCTAGTATTACTTTGTTCTGTATTAATTGATCAATCCTTTTTTTTACGGTATTTCTTGATACCTGAAGTTGATTGCCTAATGCCGTGTACTCAATGCGCGCATTAGTGGAAATCATTCCGATAATATTTCTATCTAAATCATCTAGCTCTATTGATTTGTCTTCCTGCATACGATGGTAGAACTCTTTCCGTACTGGATATTCTGGATCAAGGTACGAACGAGAATAGTCATGAATATCAACATATACAAGAATTTCCATCTTATTTATGAACGCACCAAACTTCTCTGATATTTCTTCTGCTATCTCATTAAAGTCTATATGACCACGGCAGATAAAATTCATCATAATATCCCAGCTTCCACCAATTTCACCCAACCACATGATATGTGGGTGGTGTTGTAGATATGCTAAGATCTCTTCTCTTTGTTGAGGAGAGATATTTAGTAGACGAACTAACGCTCGATATATATAGTAACCAACCTTTCCACTATCAAAGATGGTATAATAACCGAGTATCGCGTTATTCGCTTCTAGCTTTTTTAATCGAACATTTACTAGCTGTCGCGATACATTTAGATGACGCGCTATTTCAGCAACCGAAAACCTACCATTTTGGTCTAGAAGTGAGAGTATTTGCCTATCTAATCGGTCAAGATCGAGCATTGTGCTAATTTCTATTTTTATTTTTTGAGGTATTGTCATAATAATAGCAAGAAATAGTGCATTTGTCAAAATCAATAGCAGATTATCACATTTTATTTAACTGTATAGAGCAAAATACAAAAATATAAATACTATTTTTTGCTAAACGTAATTCCACTTGACATTTTTTTTACGAATTGATAATATTATTGGATTAATAAATGAATATGAATAAGTTTAAACAAGAGCAATTTGAGAAGAGCCTAACAGACAATATGATAATTACTGGCGGACACTATATGGTGATGTCTGACGGAAGCGCGAATATGAATCAAGGAACAATAGATTCATTCGAGGCAGCGCTAAAGATGTATTCTTTAGCAAAGAAAAAAGGAAAGAAGGTAGGTCTAGGTGTTTTGATTAATAATATGGGTGGTGTATGTGATGCAAAGGAGAAAGTATGCAATATAAAATCAGATGAGGTAATAGAAAATCATGTCCCCCCTCCTGAATATATAGACTTGATGGATTTATATGAGATCCCGCATGAAGAGCTAAATATATATTGGGAGAAGCACATGCGAAATCGCGGAAAAAAAGAACTCCTAAAAAAAATAAAAGCCAAAGCTGATTATATTAAATTAAAAAGTGATGCTTATTGGTTTATCAATCCCGTTGATGGCCGGCGTATTACATTGTCGCGGCCGAATCCGAATGATAAGTACGGTATTGCAGCATGTCCATTAATTATGTCCGCGTATGCATATCAACATAAGCAAGATGGATTCACCTCAAGCTTAAATTTTTACTATGTGGATTCTGAAAATGAAATAAATATTCCTAACTATTTTGCAATAGAAAAAGGGCGGGTGGTCGCAAAGTATTTCTATGATAATTTAAACATTATCAATGTCTATATGTTAAAAGACCAGGTGGTAACAAGTTTTGATATGCAATCCGTATGAGAATATATCTTGACAACGCAGCGACAACCATAGTTGATCCGCGAGTGAAAGAGGAGATGGACCGGTATCTCGAAGATGAGTACGGTAACGCTTCCTCAGTTCATAAGATGGGGCAAGCAGCAAAAAAAGCGATCGATCAAGCTAGGTCTACAATCGCTGCAAGCATTGGAGCGCAAGCCACAGAGCTCTTCTTTACAGGAAGTGGCACTGAGGCAAACAACCTCGCTTTGAAAGGCTTATTTTTCCGTCATTATCCGGAGAAGGATCATATTATAACAACCGCCATTGAGCATGATTGTATCTTACATACGTGTGAATGGTTAGAAGGGCAAGGAGCGAAAGTAACCTATTTGGAAGTTGACGAGCAAGGATTTATAGACTGTGGAGAATTGTCAGCTGCAATTACCGACAAGACTATGGTTGTCTCTATTATTCATGGGAATAATGAGATTGGAACCATTCAAGATCTACAAGAGATAAGTAAGATCTGTAAAAGTAAGGACGTATTGTTTCATACAGACGCTTGTCAGAGCTTTACTAAGGTCCCTATCAATGTGACTTCGGACGGGATCGACATGATGACTATCAATGCGCACAAAATTCATGGTCCAAAGGGAGTAGGTGCGTTGTACATGAAAGAAGGAATTCAATTAGATCCGTTGCTGCATGGTGGTGGACAAGAAGCAGGAGTGAGAAGTTCAACTGAAAACATTGCCGGCATTGTTGGTTTCGCAGCAGCTGTAAACAATGCATCAACTCTAGGAATTAAGCAGATTACCGAATTGCGTGATGTATTTATTAAGAAAATCTTGCAGAATGATAAAGTTCGATTGAACGGCCCTGAAGGAGAGAAGCGTTTATGTAATAACATTAACTTATCGCTATTTATGATAGAGGGCGAGCAGGTGCGAGAGGAACTAGATAAGAAAGGAATCTATGTCTCTACGGGATCAGCATGCTCATCCAGCTCAACGGATGTTTCTCATGTTATGAAAGCGATTCGCTGCCCTATGGAGTACATACATGGTAATATTAGATTATCGTTATCACGTTTTACAACTAAGGAAGAACTAGACACCGCATTAAAGGAATTACAGCGAATCATACAAGATATTAGTATGCACAAAGTGTAATGAGAATTATCACAGAAAAAGAAGTAGAGGAAATTGTCGACATTAAAGAAGCGTATACATTTATAGAACAAAGTTACGCTGATTTTTCTGCGGGTAATACAGTTACTCCTGAAACTACTTCCATGGAAGTAAATGATGGGATGTTCTATTCATTTCCTTCGTATATCACTGGGACAGATTTTTTTATTTCAAAACAAGCAAGTGATTTTAGGAATAATAAGCAACGCGATCTACCTAGTGTGCATCCATATATACTTGTATTTAATAGTACAACCGGTGTCTGTTTAGCTATTATTGAAGGAAGGTATTTTGCGTCAGTTCGAACAGCACTTTCTTCAGCTGTTGGAGTAAAACATCTCGCGAATGAACCAGAACGATTGGCAATCTTAGGAACTGGAGTGCAAGGACGGTCACACGGTGTTATCTTGGCACAGTTGTTTCCAAGCATTCAAGACATCACTCTTTATAGTCCCACAAAAGAACACCGTGAGGAAGCCGCTGTTTATATAGAATCACAAGTGGAGCAAGGCACCGTGATTGCAGCAGATGATTCCAAGCAAGCAGTACATAAAGCAGATGTTATTGTCTGTGCAACAACGTCAAAAACCCCTGTGTTTAAGCACGGTGATGTAAAAGATGATGTTGTAATTATTGGTGTGGGAGCTATGAAGAATGACCAAGAGATTCCAGCAGAAACAATTGGAAGTTCAGCTGTCATTTTGGATGCGAAAAAGAATTTACCTATGTATGATGAAGTGAATATTGCGAAACAAGAGAATTATACAGTGGAGGTATTAGGCGAGATAGGATCGGTGATAAACAAAGATGATACAGTGGAGAAGAATATGCGTATAGTATTCAAGCATCATGGATTGCCAGTAACAGACGCTGCACTAGCCGCGAGTATTATAAGTAAGATATCAATATGATAGTCGAGTATACGGACATACAACAAGCAAAAAAAAGGATTGAACCCTATATTAACAAGACAGCAGTAAATGAAATATCAGATGGGGTGTTTTTAAAGTTGGAAAATACGCAACCGGTTGTGAAAGGGTTTAAAATAAGAGGCGCAGCTAGTGCCATGACTGCCATGACTGATAAGGTGGTGATGACTTCCGCTTTAGGGACGCACGGTTTTGCAGTTGGGTATATTGGGAAACAGTTGGGAATTGAAACCATTTGCATGATGATTAAGAATCCCCCAAAGGCAGGTGAAGCAAAAATGAAAGAGCTTGTTGACACTGTTATGCATGGCCTTGATACATTTGCTGAAACCGAGCAATATGCGCAAGAGTACGCGAAAAAGGAAGGAATTCACTTTATTCATCCGTACAATGATAAGCAGGTGGTTGCGGGACAGGGAACGATTGGGCTAGAGTTGCTTGAGCAACTACCTGACATAGGCGCGGTGTATGTACCAATTGGCGGTGGCGGTTTAATTGCAGGTATCGCGATCGCTATTAAGAAATTGAAATCTGATATTCAAGTTATTGGGGTGCAACCGCAAGCAATGCACGCTATGGTGTCTGCTGTAGAGTATGAAAAAATCACTCCAGTAGAAGTACGCACATCCCAGGCAGAGAAGCTAGCAGTGAATTTAAACCCACAGACTATTACATTTGATCTGGTTAAGCACTATGTGGATTACTATTTATTACTCACAGAAGAAGAAATTAAGAGCAGCATGAAAGAGATATATGAGAAGACAGGGGAGATCGTTGAAGGTGCAGGAGCAATAGCGTATGCTGCTGTCAATAAAGATGAGAAAAAATACAATACGGCTGTTTGTATTGTATCCGGGGGAAATATAAGCAAACAAGACTTCACAGCAGCAATCCAAAGTTAGTCGGGAGATCGGTGGAACGTTCAGCGTGATACGAAGGGTGTTTCGGCAATAAAAAAAGAGCATTGGTCCGTGGCGCGTGCGTTCTAGCGCCCGACGGATTCATGCACGCTGGGTGCGAGCTGTTCCAGTCGTTGGTTCAGCCGCAGGTGATGCCGTCGCCTTGCTCGGAGTCGCCGCTGTCTGCGGGTGTGATCAGGCAGATGATGCCGTCGTACCACATGGCTGGGTCGGACTTGACGTCCCAGTTGCCCTCTGTGTCGGTGACACGCAGGATGATGCACGGGGTGAACTCCTCGGGGCAGACTGTGGACGTGTCTTCCGTGTCGCAGTTCGCGGACAGGTCGACCTCGTCCTCGGGATCCCACTCCAGGTCATCTTCTTCCTGGTCCTGGAGCGTTGAGGAGCTCGTGAGCTGCTGTTCGGTCCTGGTCCACGCACAGCTGTTGCTCTCCGGTGGAGTCGTAGGACTGGTAGACCCAGACCTTGACCGTGTAGCCCATGTGGTTGATGGCCAGCAGGCCCCGGTCGGTGTCACCTTTGTCTTTGCAGGCGGTGACGAGCAGGAGCGCGGCGAGCATCAAGATTCGAGCCATAGTGTCCCTCCTGGACTTGGGGCTCTGATTTACCTCTTCTTGAGGAAATCGTCCAAGTATACAGCACAGGATGCATTTGTCAATCCTGTGGAGTCTGTGCAAATTAAAAAACCCCTGCGCGTTGGCAGGGGCTTTCTGAAGTGAGCGCTGTTAGTACGCGTTCACATTATATCCGTAAATGGTATGCTTATCAGCATCTCGAAGCTCTAGCATTCCTTCCCACATGCGTGTGTTCTTTGGTTTGATGTTCTTTCCTGTTGCTTTAATCTTTACTTTCTTGCCTAGCTTTTTCTTCTTTATCTTCACATTAACTACAGAAACCAGAACCTTTTTACCACGTTTCGACACCACCACTGCATCTTTCACATCATCATCGCGAGTATCAAGCAGCTTTAATGAGTTTATCTTAAAGCGATTCGAGCTCTTTCTGGAGTTCAATGTTTTTGTGGACTTTTTCTTGAGCGTCTTCATGTTAAACAACGAGAGCTTCTTTCCGTTTCGTGCATTCAGAATGAGCGCCCACTTGGTCTGCTTCCAGCGCTTCACCTTGGTCTTCTTATTGGTGTCTTGATTGAAGACGCGTTCACGATAGACCACATCTCCATCATCTGTATCATATGTTACAGTGACATATCCATTTGTTCGACCAGCAATTCCTTGAATATCTGCGTCTGGAGGATCGCCGTTTTCATCTTCAGTATTTCGCTCATCTACTCTACCGTCACCGTCATTGTCAGTTCCATCTCCATCAATCTCCCATTGGCTATCTGCGAACTCAGGGAAGTGGAGGTACGCTCGACCAGCGAGGACTCCTGGATCTGCATATGTATACGCTCCAACCCATACGTCCTCTTTCCCGTCTCCGTCGAAGTCACCAACTGCTACTTCATTTCCGAACAACCCGGCTTGGTCTTCATATGTGACACCAGTATAGTGAAGTGGAGCTCCTTCATCGAGCGAATACGTAGTAGTGGTCTGTTCTTCTGGTCCGAGAAGGATCCATGCACCGCCAGTGCCAAGCCCTGCAGTGTCATCTACTGGATTTCCAATTAATAAGTCAGATCGTCCGTCACCGTTAATGTCACCCATAGCAACATCAACTCCAAGTTCTCCACCAGTGTCTCGGACAAAGATTCCAGATCCTGTTCCAACGCCTGACGCATAGGTAGTTTGAGGCGCGTCGCTTCCCCATAAAACGTATACTGCACCAGTATTAGAAACGCTGTTGTAGTCGTATCCGAATGCTCCAACTGCTAAATCTTCATATCCATCTCCGTCTCCATCACCCATTGCAACACCAGATCCGAAGAAATCATCCTTGGACTCACCAACTCCTTGGTACGCTATTACATTTTGCGTGTATACAGGATTCTCTGCAGGGTTGTCACACGGTTCAAACGTTCCAATATGCTGAGAATTCAGAACTTCAGCTTGTCCGAACAGTACATAAACTGCACCTTTATCATCTTGATCCGTGTCTGCTTTGTAGTCATTTCCTGCTACTGGATTTAATGGATCGGTTTCATCTAATTCATCTGTCCCCCAGCTTGGTGCAGTAATGACTAGATCTTCATATTCATCACCGTTCCAGTTACCTGAAGTAATATCTGTTCCAAAGCTACTTCCTTGAATGGTTGCAGAAATTTCAATTAATGTACCAAGATCAACGATTCCAGATGGAAGAGCGCCTCCGTATTGAACGTAGACAGAGCCAACGTTTACAACATTACATGCCATGTCTACTTGTTCTGCTCCAATGAATAGATCTTCAGTGCCGTCACCGTTAAAGTCAGCTGTTCCTACGGCTGAACCAGCGGAATCTTGCTCTTCAGCAACGTACTTAATGTCAGCATCTGCAAGGCTAGCGGACGCAGGCGAAGCAGAGCCAAATACGACATACGCTGCTCCTTTATATACTCCGTATGTTGCGAACTCTCCTGCCTCTCCTGGTGCTCCGATGATAATATCATCAAAGTTGTCTCCGTTTATATCATCTAGTGCAACAGATGTTCCTGCTTGATCACCCACTGCCTCACCAGAGTACTTTGCGTCTGCGGTTGCTAGTGGAATCTCTCCTTCTAGACGGTCTGGGCTGCCAAGAAAGAGATATGCAGCGCCTGCAGTAGTGCCCTCTAGATACGCACCGATTAACGTGTCATCATATCCATCATTATTTACGTCCCCGGTTGCGATAGCGTTACCAGCTCCGTTGCTAGCGCCCTCCGCGGTGTACTGGATCATATCATCCGCAGAGACTACTTGGTATTCATACTCTGCAGCATTTGCTGAAGTTGCCATGCCCACAATACCAAGTACGCAGACACTCCAAATGATTAGTCGTGTTTTTGTCATATATATTTCTTTACTTATTATTTTAGCCACATTTCATTATATAATACCGCCGTCTTTGTTGTCTATTTTTGTGCGATTTCCTTAGGACTTGTCGAAATTAGCAAGCAGCAGTAGTATGGAAATATGGAGAAAGAATTAGGTACAAAAAAAGCTGATACAGGAGCGGATAGCGAAGGTAGTATTGTAGGACAAGGCGAGCAAACTCATATTGAGGAAAGAGACCTTGCACAAGCGGAGCATGAATTCGAGCAGCAAGCTACTGTTGAATTAGAAGAGCTTGGGCGAGAGGGCGAAGAAGTAATGCGACAAGCAGCCGAGCAAGGTGTCGCAGTTTCAGCGACTGAACAGGAAGCATTAGAAGGCATTTCAGAACATGCGACAATAACAAGGCGGGGGTTATTTGGGCGACTAGCTAGAATCGTACGAGGACAACCATCTAGTACTGAGGAGCCAGCAGTTCCTTTTGACGATACATCAACAGCAGCTTCGAGCACAATGAGTCGTAGGCGAGTATTAGAAGTTGGTACAGTAGCAGCAGCTGGTGCAGTGCTTCGTCCAGAAATAGCCAGCGCAGCGAATGAGGAATTTGAACGTTATGCAGAGTTGATTAAACCGTTTAGGGATTTTAGTGACCGAATGACCGTTGAATATGGTCGTCCTATGCGCCGAACACTTGCAGAAGTGGAAGAGGTCCGCACAGCATTTCAAGCAGCGTTTTCAAGGGAGGAAGTGTATGCACTATTAGATGCAGCAGAGACATGGAGTATCTCAGCAGTGAAAGCGGTTTTTTCACATCTTGCACGTGCTGATTCACAAGGCATTGCATATCAGTATTTACGAGAAAATGGTTTATTTGAAGAGTATCAGGAACGACGACTTGGGATATGGCGGTTCGCACAGACCCATTTTTTTACACGCGCGGAAGACTTTCTTCCAACTGGAGCGGAGATAAGCGATGATGAAATTGATCCTCGTCTTCGTATTCATACAGATCCAGCTCTCGAGAAGGACGAGAAGCATCGTGCGTCAATTGAGGCGACTATTGAAAGAAGGCCGGGTTGGGCTACAGCAGAACGACAACAAGCATTTCGCACTGTCATAGACGTGCCAGAAGTGCGCACTGTATTTGAGCAATCAAACTGTACGCTTGCTGAGGTCTACTCTGTAATTAAGGCTTGCATCAAGCGCCAAGAGGAGTATCAGAAAGATCACGCAGGTTATACATTCTCAAATGTTGCTACAGCAGAGATGGTGCATCAACTACTACAAGACCGACAAGCTCTCTTTGATATGGATCCTATTTTGGATGAGAATACAGACTGTTTTATTCACCTTTCATACTATGAAGAAGGCGCACGACAGATGCGGCCAGAAACAATGCACACCCTTGCCGATGCTTGTCATGTATCTAAGCGCAATAGAGTTGAAGTTGATACTTCACAGGAAGACGCACACGAGATTGAAAATGATATTTATGGAGCAGTTGCAGATAGTCGCGGCAGAACGGTATTGTACTTAGATACTCATGGTGAAGAGAATAGAATATCAACGCGAGAAGGAGCGCCAGGGTTTTATATTGAAAACATTGCATCAGCATTGATGAGCCGTATTATTGAAACACGCGATCCTCAAACCGTTAAAGATGTTGTCATCATAGCCGATGCTTGTCACAGCTATATTTTGGCGAAGCAGATTGAGGACGGTATGAGAAATCGCATGGAAACAATATACGGTACAGGGAGAAAGAGACGAAAGAATATGACTGTTGCAGAATTACCCGGAGTTGCGGGTTTTAGGGATGTTGCACTACCTACAATCATTAGCTCAGCGCAAGAAGGAAGCTTGGGTTATACAACTCAGAAATACCAAGACGCTATACCTGCAATCCGGAAGCGAGGAGCGCTTACTGCGGAGTTTATAATGAGGCGCCTGCAGCCTAGAGATTATCATATAGCAGACTTTACTTTTTTTCGCGGCGGTCAGGGAGCGATACATGAAATTGGTGAGGTGGAGCACCAAGATGTAGGCCAACGGGTTGCATGAACTCATTAAGGATGTAAAGTAATAGTATGAATATACTAGGCATAGAGACATCATGTGACGATTCTGGAGTTGCAGTAATACAAGCCGATGAAAACGGTGCTGTAACTATTTTATCGAATATTATTATTACCCAAGACCACACTGAGACCGGGGGAGTAGTGCCAGAGATTGCAGCACGTCATCATGCTACAGCGATCATGCCAGCAATCGGCCGCGCAATGGAAGAGGCGAAGGTGCCTATTGATGGAATTGATGCAATAGCCGTCACACGTGGCCCAGGACTGATTGCGTGTTTACTCACAGGTGTGGAGACTGCAAAGACGATCGCTGCAACACGTGACATACCGTTAATTGCAGTGAATCACATGGAGGCTCACATTGCTTCAACGTTTGTAGACCACCCGGATATTGAATTTCCTGCTGTTGCATTACTTGCAAGCGGAGGTCATACGTTATTAGTACTTGTCGAGGAGCCAGGGAAGTACACACTGCTTGGGACCACTCGTGATGATGCGGCAGGCGAAGCGTTTGACAAAGTCGCAAAGATGTTAGGGTTGCCGTATCCTGGCGGGCCGGAGATCTTTAAAGCAGCAGAGCAGGGAGATCCGTATGCGCATGCATTCCCTCGTCCTATGATGGATGCCGATAATTATGATTTTTCGTTTGCTGGATTGAAAACCGCAGTACTCTATCATGTACGAGACCACGAACCGTTATCAAAAAAAGAGACAGCAGATATTGCAGCGAGTTTTCAGGAGAGCGTGATTGAAGTATTAGTTTCCAAAACCATTGCTGCAGCCGAAGAGACTGGAGCGCAGACCATTATTCTCGGTGGAGGGGTATCTGCAAACAAAGAACTACAAACACGTTTACAACAAACAGCAGCGCGTTCACTTCCATCTACACAAGTGGTCATTCCTCCACCTGGATTGTTTACTGACAATGGAGCGATGATAGCCATTGCTGCGGTGCCGCGCGTACTCAAAGGGGAGCACGATGACTGGAAGAATATTCAAGTAGATCCAAGATTAAAAATTGCAGAATAAAAAACAGCGCTTCAATTATATTGAAAACGCTGTTTTTTGTTATTGCTATAAGTACGTATCGATTGATGCAGCGATTGTTTCCAACGGTTGCGCTCCTTTGAATGTAGCCAGTACTTTACCACTACTATCAGTTAGCACAGAGAACGGAGTGCCAGAGCCGCCAAGTCCCTGTGCCTCTGCAATACTGTCATTTACTACAGTTTTATACTTTTCAGAAGTTAGACACTCTTCAAAAGATGAAGTGTCCATGCCGAGATCGCTCGCAATCTGCGTCATGTCTTCGCTTTGTAACGCTGGACTTCCGGTAGCGAGTTCAAATACCTTATCTAGGAACTCCCAGTACTTGCCTTGATCATCGGCACACTCGGTTGCTTGCATCTGCATTGGCGCTGTTGGATGAAGGCTCTCTAGCGGGAACGGTTTGTACGCAAACTTCATTTTACCACTATACTGCTCTTCCAAAGAGACTACCGTGTCTCGATGTCGCTGACAGTATGGGCATTCTGGGTCTGAATACTCAATAAAGATCAGGTTTCCCTCGCCTTTGACGTGTGTGAGAGCGTCCATGTCAACTGAGCCAGTGGCAGCTGCCGCTCCGGAGCCAGAGTTCGTATTCTTTGCTGTTCCGCTGTTTGTGTTCTTCGTTGCAGTATTCGAATTTTCTGCGACGACGATACTGCTCATATCTACACCTTTCACTGTCAGCGAAATCATAGTGATTAAGCCGATGAGTGAGATTGCAGCAACTGCTGTCACAAACCCTGCCCAGAAGGCGAATTTTGACGGCATGCATTCAAACACAGACTTTGGTGTTCTTGATCCGTGTTTATGTTCCTCTTCCATATAGAAAAACATTAATAATTATCTTCCCAAAGGATACTGAAATTTGATGCTGTGGTCAAGATAGCAGTCATAGTATTGTGAACGACGCCCGAGAGTGATACTACTCGTAGCGCACTGGAGCGTGAAGGCGTTACACTATACATGGATAGCGTAGATAGCGTTTAGACTGATTAGCACTGCGAAGCGTGCGTTACATGAATTTGATGCTAGTGAAGTAAGGCCGGGGCGGAAGAAGCGAGACTAGTATCATAAAGGGATAAGTGAACACTACAATGCGATTCATTTATTGACAGAAGAGAGCGCAATCAGTATTATTATCGTACAATTGAGTACAAGCGTTTGGACTGTTGCGAACGTGTCGGCAACAGGAGCTTCACGGGAAAACTACTCTATAATACAGGCGAACCGTGACGTACTACTGGCGTGAACAGTAAATTGAGTGCCTTGTGTATGCATAAGGAATTCAGGTGGTACCGCCCATGTTGGGCCCTGGAAAACAGGGCTTTTATTATTAATTAATTAGAAAAACAATGAAGTATCAACAACACGAAGAAGGATATATCATCCGACTCATGGCAGGCGAAGAGCTATTCGACTGCATCACAAAATTCTGTAAAGAAAAAGATATTCACGGTGCATCCTTCCGTGGTATTGGCGGAACGAACGATATCGATATTGGAGTATTAGA
This sequence comes from uncultured Gammaproteobacteria bacterium, assembly GCA_964344485.1. GTDB lineage: Bacteria > Patescibacteriota > Patescibacteriia > UBA9570 > XYC2-FULL-38-9 > CAYFNF01. Next base: position 42,445 of record CAYFNF010000005.1, on the reverse strand, counting down.
TCCAGAAAAGCAGGAGTACATAAAGAAAAATTTTACTGATGGTCAGTTTGAGATCACTAGTATTTTAGGAAACGTTGCGCAAGACAAGTTACACATCCATGTCACTATTGCCGGAGCGGACTACAAGTCCTACGGTGGGCATTGTTTGCGTGCTGTCTGTACACCAACCATGGAGATAGTCTTAAAGGAACTTCATCCAATGGAGCGTGAAATGGATTTAGATTCTGGATTACCGCTCCTCAATCTAGAACAAACATTCGAATAACAAATGGAGTACACCGACAACATTTACGGAGCATTTACTGTAGATGAGCCAGTCATTCAAGCGTTGATATCTAGCAAGCCCATCCAGCGTTTGAAAGATGTGAACCAATATGGCGCATCGATCTTTCGATTTCCACATTTAACGACGTCTCGATTCGAACATAGCGTCGGTGTCTATTATTTACTCAAGCGTTTTCAAGCGCCGGTCAAAGAGCAGATCTTTGGATTGCTGCATGATGTTCCACACACCGCGTTCTCCCATGTATCAGACATTGTGTTTGAAGATACCACTCAGACCTTCCACGAAAAGTTTCAAGAGAAAATCATCTTTGATTCAGAGGTCCCGAAGATGTTAAAGGATCATGGGTATTCTGTGTGGGAGCTACTGGATAAAAGTGCATTTCCTCTAGCCGAGCGAGAGCTGCCTGATCTGTGCGCAGATCGCATTGATTACTTCTTTCGTGATTGTGTAGTAGACAAGCAGATAACTGTTCAGCAAGCACAGGAATTGTTGGAAGCCCTCTCAGTTGTAGACGGAGATATTGTATTCACGAAGACTGAAGCAGCCAAGCAGTTCACAAAAGCGTACCGTATTGCCAATGAAAAGCTATGGGCGCACCCGTTGCAGTCTGCGTTGTACTACTTGCTTGCCTCTGCTATGAAGCTCGCGATTGAAGAAGGGATTCTGTCATTTGAAGACTTGTTCACAACAGATAAGGCGGTACATAAAAAGATGAAGCGCTCTGATAACAAAGAGATTAAGAAGCTGCTAAGCGATATGGAGAATCTATCTATTGAAGAAGATGCATCAGATTATGATTATCACGTGAAACCGAAGATTCGAGTAGTGGATCCATATGTTGTAGATGAAGGGCAAAAACAGCGGCTGTCCATAATTGACCAGTCTATTCAAAAAGATAATCAGAAGTTCTTGGAGAGAATGTCGCAAGGATACTACGTGAAAGTTCTTTCGAAATAAAAAAAGACCGGTTTCCTCCGACTCGGTCAGAGCAGCGCGTTCACGCTTGGGCTACCAACCCCATGACCGACGCTGTCGGTGCCACCAGGCGCAGAAGCGCGCCCATCGTCCCACAGGCTGTGGGTCGAGTACGGGTACGGCTTGGCCGTCTCGGAGCGCATCCGGCGGGAGGTGCGGTTCTGCGGTAGCAGGCCGAGCACTCTGCGAGAGAGCTACGAGCGCTGGCGGTGGCATCTGCGGTGCCACTTGGTCGCCCACACGGGAACAACCAGGCGGCACGTCGACTTGAGCACCGCTACCTGCACGCACGCAGCCACCTGAGGGAGGTACGGCCACTCGTTCCGATGCACGAGCCGGATCCGACATGTTGATGTACGCGTCTTGCGCCGGATGATCGATCTGGAACGGCTTGACCTCGCATGCACTTCGCAGGTCGTTCGTACGCATCTGGTTGGCGTGTTCCTCGGAGACTCCGAGCGCTTCCAGCATGCGACGAACCGCAGCCTGCGCTTCGGCCCCCTCGAGGTCTTCGACGCGACGCTGCACCGTGCTCTGCAGCGTGAACCTGTATTCACCATGAGGCGCCTTGACCGTGGTCACGCGCCTGACAAAGTCACTCACTTTCACCCTCCAGTTCCCGTCATTGGGATATGAGGTACATATACTTAACGAAATAATCATACTTATGTCAAATACTATGGAAAAAGCGTATAACGCAAACAAATACGAAGATGATATATATACGACCTGGGAAGAGTCGGGATTTTTCAATCCAGACAACTTGCCAGGTGACCGAAAAGAGCCGTTTTGTATTATGATGCCTCCTCCAAATGTGACTGGAGTGTTGCATTTGGGACATGCACTGGAAAATTCACTAATGGATGTAGAGTTGCGGTATCAGCGCATGCGAGGAAAGAAAGCTCTATTGGTTCCAGGCACAGACCACGCTGCAGTGGCCACTCAAGCTCGTGTAGAAGACAATGAAAAAAAGAAGGGCATAGATAACCCACGGCAGCATTACGGCCGCGAGAAGTTATTAGAGATTATTCGTGATTATGCAGAAGAGTGTAAAGGTACTATTCTGTCACAGGTGCGCAAGATGGGTACCAGCTGTGACTGGTCTCGCCTAGCGTACACGTTTGATGAAGAGCGTTCAGCTGCTGTGAATGAGATGTTCCGTCTCATGTACGACGATGGACTGATCTATCGCGGATATCGCGTTGTGAATTGGTCAGTTAAAGGACAGTCTACGTGTTCAGAAGATGAACTCGTGTATGTGGACCAGCAAACTACGGTGTATACATTTAAATACTCAAAAGACTTCCCAATTGAGATTGCAACTACGCGTCCAGAGACCAAGCTCGGTGATACTGCAGTAGCAGTACACCCTGATGATAAGCGGTATAAAGAGTATGTCGGCAAGCAGTATACCGTAGATATCGGTGCTGAGACCCCTCTTGCAATAACTATCATCGCAGACGATACGGTGGACCCAGAGTACGGGACTGGTGCAGTGGGCGTGACACCAGCGCATAGCCAAGCGGATTTTGAGATGTACCAGAAGAAGCCAGAAATTGGATTAATAAAGGTGATTGGGGAGGATGGGCTGATGACATCTGCTGCGGGGAAGGAGTATGAAGGACTCACCACCATAGAAGCGCGAGAGAAGCTTGTTGCATGGTTAGAGAAGCAAGGATTAATTACAAACAATGAAGAGATTACACATTCGGTCGGTACTTCTGATCGGTTTGGGGACGTAGTTGAAGCGTTACCTATGGACCAATGGTTCGTGGATGTGAATAAAGAGATCCCTGGTCGCGGAAAATCCTTAAAAGAGTTAATGCGTGACGCAGTGACTACTGGTCATAAGCAAGACAAAGAGAGGCAAGTGATCATCATTCCAGAGCGATTCCATAAAACGTACTTGCATTGGATCGATAATCTCCGCGACTGGTGTATTAGTCGGCAGATCTGGTGGGGGCACCGCATTCCAGTATGGTATAACGGCGATGACATACAGGTCGGCACAGAATCTCCAGGAAAGGACTGGCAGCAAGATGAAGATACCTTAGATACGTGGTTCTCTTCAGGAATGTGGACGTTCTCCACGCTAGGGTGGCCAGAGCAGAGTGATGATCTCCGAACCTATCACTCAACGAGCTGGATGCAGATGGGGTATGAGATAATTTTTCTTTGGCTTGCACGAATGATTTTGATGTCAACGTACGCATTGGACGATATCCCATTCCATAATGTATATGTGCACGGTATTCTGCGCGATAAGGAAGGGAAAAAATTCTCCAAGTCCGCAGGCAACGGTATTGATCCAATAGAAATTTGTAAAAAGTATGGAACAGATGCACTGCGTTTGAGTTTGCTCAAAGGCATTGCGCCAGGGAATGATGCACGTTTCTATGAAGAGAAAGTGGAAGACGCGAGAAATTTCGTCAACAAACTCTGGAACATCTCTCGATATGTCTTATCTCAGGAACCAACGGACGATACGCAAGAATTAACGCTTGCAGATCAGTGGATCTTATCTCGAGTCAATCAAGTAACGCAGGAAGTAACTAATGATTTTGAACAGTATCAATTCAGCCAAGCAGCAGAGAGGCTGTATGATTTCGTATGGCATGAGTTCGCAGACTGGTATATTGAAGCATCAAAGATCCAGCCGAATAATACTGTAGCGCGGCAAGTCTTAGAGAGCGTAGTGATCCTTACTCATCCGTATATACCTTTTGTTACAGAGGTTCTGTGGAAACAGATGGGAAAAGAGAGTTTGCTCATTGTTCAAGAGTGGCCAACAGCAGAGACTAGCAAGATTCAGCCAGAGATAGAGAAGCAGTTCAGTACAATACAAGAGTTGATCACGTCGATTCGAAATATCCGCCGTGAGTATCGCATTGAACCAGGGAAGCAGTTAGAGGTAGTAGATCCTGGAATGGAAGAATCACATACAGCACTCATTCAGCATCTTGCACGTGTAGAGTTCGTGAAAGAAAAAGAGTTTACTCATAGCGCGACCGTTGTAACCGGGGAAGTGAAACTCGTTCTGCCACTCGATGGGGTTATTAATGTAGAAAAAGAGAAGCAGCGTATTGAAAAAGAGATAAAACATATTTCACAATATATCGCGCAAGTAGAGAAAAAACTGAAGAACAAGAAGTTTACTGAGAACGCACCTGAGCAAGTAATTCAGCAGACAGAGGAGTCCAAGAAGGAGCGCGAAGCTGAGCGCGACGCTCTGCAGCAGTCACTTGAAGCGCTTGAGTAACAATCCTAAATCAAAGACCCGCATGAAGTAGACAAGTGCGGGTTTTTTTATATAAGTTATTCTTTTGCAACACGGAAGACCTCATCCAGAGTGGTCATTCCATCAAGTGCTTTGAGCATTCCATCTTGACCCATGGTCACCATTCCTCCTTCACGAAGCAGTACTTTCATTTGGTGCTCTGAGACTTTCCCAGAGAGAATCTGCTCCTCTATCTTCGGTTGCATAGTAAATATTTCGTAAATACCGACGCGGCCTTTATATCCAGTATCATTACATGTCGAACACCCGGCGCCTTTATAGAGCGTTACTGAAGAGAGGTCAGGCTTTTCCTCACCGGAGTTCTCAGGGATATTATCTATCCATTCTTTCATTCTATCCAGTTGTTCTTTTGGAGGAGTGTGCTCTTGTTTGCACTCTTCACAGATGCGACGCACCAACCGTTGTCCAATCACTGCATTCAATGCAGGCGCGAGCAGTGTTGCATTCACTCCCATTCCCAGGAACCGGGGCACTGCGCCAGTTGCATCATTCGTATGAATGGTGGATAGCATCAAATGACCGGTCAGTGCTGCATGAATCGCAGTCTCCGCGGTTTCCAGGTCACGGATCTCACCAACCATGACAATATCCGGGTCTTGTCGCAGAATCGCACGCAGCCCGAGTGCAAAGGTGTATTTCTTTGAGTGGTCAATCTGACTCTGTACAATTCCTCTTAGCTTATACTCAATCGGGTTCTCCAGTGTAATGATCTTGTTCTCTGGAGTATTCAGCTTATTAAGGATCGCATACAAAGTTGTGGTTTTACCAGAACCAGTTGGACCAGTAGTGATAATCATACCGTTCGGTTTATCAATCTCTGCTTTCAGCCGTTCAAACGCTAGCGGTCGCATACCAAGATCCTCGAATGATAGCCCAACTGAAGAGGACTTTAACAGACGGAATACCACACTTTCACCAAACGCTGACGGTAGCGTTGAAACACGAATATCCAGCTTATCATCTTCACCGAGTTCAATGGTAATACGTCCGTCTTGCGGAATCTCTGAGATGTTGATCTTTAATCCAGCTACAGCTTTAATACGATTCACTAAGCGTTTAGTGATATTTGGCGGCAGGGTCGCGTATACGGTCAGCACACCATCAATACGAAAACGAATCACTAAGTTCTTTTCTTCAGCTTCAATGTGGATATCAGAGGTACTAACATTCATAGCCATGGAGATAATCATGGCAAACGCTTGCGTCATATCAACTTCTTGGAGCTTTTTTTCAAAAATTTCTTGTGATGTTAGTTCTTGTTGGTATTGCTCTAGGCTCTCTTTAGTAATTTTAACTCCTGTTTCTATAGTTTTTACTTTCGCAACATTTTTATAGAGCTTGGCTGCTTGGTCAAAACTATGCTGCGAAATCAGATACATCTCAACTTTCGAACCATCATGCCGGGTTTGCAGGTTCGCGATGATATCATTCACTGCTGGGTCATCTGGATCCACAATTCCTACTCGAATCATATTCTCTAACCGAAAGAAAGAAACAATCTTATGTTCCTTGGCCTCTTCTTCAGGTATAAGTGAGATTATCTCTGGGCCGATAGGAAATGCAAACAAGTTGATGTACTTCATGTCATACATCCCTGCTTTTGCCATGGCCTCATTCTCCAGTGTCTCCAGGCGCAGTTCCTCCATCTTTTCGTCCACTTTCTCATCAGCGGACATATCTTCTAGGTCTTTGACTTCATCATCGTCCTGGGCGGTACTGGCGCCAGAGCCACTGCTCGCACCTTCATCTGTGATGAGATCTTCTATTGATCTAAATCCTTTATCATCCATATACCAGAGTATATCAAAAAAGCGGTGTTAATAAAAGCCGCTCTGTCGTGGAATTACTACGCTACTGCGACCTTGCGCAGATGGTCTAGAATAATATGTTCAATTTCTTGTATGGTTTTGTCAGTAACAGATATCGTCACGTAATGTTCAGAGCCTTCAGGAGAGAAATCTTGAAATAGATCCAATGCATTAATATATGGAGCTGTGCTGATAAGTCCGCGAATAGTTTGCTTGTCCTTTGGGTAGAGCAGGAAGACGTTTTTCGCTTCTGGAGTGTTAATAATCAGCTCATCAATGACGTCTGATAGATCATCTTCTTCTGCTTCAGTTTCAGTAAAATCTTGATGAGAAAGAACGGACCAGACGATCTTGTTGTCAATATCTGCCTGCAGTTTAGTCAGTGCTCGTCCCCAGAGTTTTAATGTAGAGACTTTCTTTGATTGGTATAAGTGCTTCACGATATCTTCACGTCGTGCTCCTTGCGAAATTAAGTGAGAAGCAATTGCAAGTGAACGCGGTGTAATAGAGCCCGATTGAAAGCTCTTGGTCTTTGAGATCATTCCAGTCAGCAAGTTTGTTGCAATATATTCATCTAGTATCTGCTCACCCCAATCCTTTATTAGCTCAAAGACAATTTCGGATGTAGAGGTAGCAGTCACATGCACTAAATTGATCTGACCAAAGTGGTCATTTGCTGGGCTATGGTCAATATTTACAATTGGTGTGCGATAAAAAAATTCGGCGTTCATCTCATATAGCCGACCAAGTGAATCCAAATCTTGGCTATCAATAGTAATAACTAAATCAAATGCGTACTCTCCGGATTGCGTCTGCACGTCCTCTTCAGAAAAGAAACCGTCTTTCGGAGCGATATAGATATTTAATTTGTCTCCTTCAATATTATAGGAAAGCTCTTCCACGCTGGTAGTGGACGTATCAAGCGAGATAATAAATTTACGCAACGTCGAGACGTCATCAAAGATTTCGTTGCTCTTCGGCAGGAAAGAGTGATTGGTGGGTAGTTGAAATCCTGAGGACACTACCTTTCCTTTTTTCTGCAATTTTTCAATGGTAGATAACACTCCAAGACCCGAAGCGATTGCATCTGTGCTTGGTTGTTCTGGCAAACAAATAAGCACGGAAGCGCTTTGGTTAATGAGTTCTAGGATTTGTTCTTCTTTTGCTACTTTAACCATGACAATTCATCATACTCACGCAGAGACAAGTTGTCAAGAATATTAAGGCGCTCTTTCATACGTTATATGACAACCTTGTTTTACCTTGTAAAAAATGCTATAATTCATTATGCACTTACTGTATATAACTATGCAGTAAGCCAAGCCATCATGTATAGCAATTACTACAATAATTACTTTATCTACTTGAAGCCTCAAGAGAGTTAAAGCTATTTTCGTCGGTATCATACCGGCGTTTATTTATACAAATAAATTAAAATCAAACATATGACTCAAACATTTCTACGATTTAAGCAGTGGGCTGCGGTTGCAGCTATTGCGTTTGTCGGTGTGCTAGCGCTTTTTCAATCAGCAGCAGCTAGTGACCTGACCATGACCATGGAGACAACCAGTACGACTCCCGGAGGGAGTAGTGACTGGACGTTCTCTTTTACTCCGGAGTCTGATGTCTCAAGTGGAACATATCTCTATTTCTACACGCCATCCGCGATGTTGGACAACGGAGACATGGAATACTTTGATCTGAGTGCTGCAACACTCACCTCTGGGAATGGTGATATGACAGTTGATGATATTGGGAACATGACTATTGAACTCTCAGAAACCCTCACTGCAGGAGTAGCAGCAGAGTTCACTGTAGCTAATGTAACGAATGTCGAAACAGAAGGGTCATATCAGTTGACAGGCTCTTATACAGATTACATCACCTATGAATGGGTCAATATGACCGCAAACTCATTTGTTGTTGGAACTGTTGCGTTAGATGGAGTAGTAATTGACCCAAGTACAACGTTAGGAGTGGCAGATGTCTATGTGAATGTAAACTGTTATGAAGGGGCGGAGTATACCTATGCATATGCAACAACAGACACCAGCGGTGAGTTCACTATTGCTGGGCAGCTTAGCGGAACCTGCGAAGTTTCTTTTTCCTACTATGGAGAACTTGAATTACAGGCTCCTTCTGCTGAAGAAATTGTGTTTACCGCAGGTGAGACAGTCTATCGAGATGGAGTAAGCGGTGATGCATTCGAGATGCGCGTACCGAACGTGTCTGCAACATTATTGACACCAGAAGCAGCAGCAGTAAGTAGCGCATGGGGGTGGGTATATAATGATACCTGGTCCGTATATGAATGGTTTGAGACTAGTGAAACCGGAACGTTCTCATTTTCCTTGGATACGAGCGGGACGTATTACTTAGAGTTTGATATCACAGGAACAGAGCACACTGGAACCTATACAGCACCAGATAAAATTGAATTTACGTTTGATGCAGATCTTGGAACTACAAGCGGACTGCCGACGAATATCGAGCTAGTAGAACCAAGCGTGATTGTAAATGTCTATAAACCAGACGGTACGACCCCAGCACCGGATTGGACGTATATCTATGTCTATGACTCCACATATACTGTTTGGAAATGGGGATATACGGTTAATGGGCAAGCGTTGTTTAATGTTGATGCTGGTGATTATACCGCAGAAGTTGACTGGGTTGGCATGGATGATGGCGATGCGTCAGCGCAATACATCGCACCAGAACCTCAAGCGTTTACCGCGCCAAATTCGAATGTAGCATTGGTATTGGAATCAGCAAATAACACGATCACTGCAACTACGTATACATCCGGATCGAGTAGCTCAGGGTACTCCGGAGCTGCAAATACTCCAGTACAAGCGTATTACTACGGCTGGACTAATGATGGAAAGAACTATTTTTACGGAACAACAGGCGAGGACGGAAGTATGAGCCAAAACGTTGGTGCCGGCTCTTATACGATCTACTTTGACTCGTATGAATACCCAGCCACGTACTTCTTTACGCAGACATATACTGCATCATTTGCAGATAATACCGGTAGCACAGTTGCGCTCGGCGATGTAGTTGCTGTGGCAGCGGATGCAACGTTGCAAGTATCACTCTATAATTCCTCTGCATGTGGAGGCGGGCTAGTCAGCTCTGGCGCTGGAGTCAGCGTGAATTCAGACACGGTATGGCAATGGGCAGATGTCAGTAGCGGCGTTGCGGAGCTCAGCCTTCCGGCAGGAACGTACAGTGTCAGCGCATTTGCATATCAAACGAGCTGTGAGCAAGGTGCGCCAAATGATGTACTGGTAACTATTGGTTCGCAAGAAACCAAAGAAGTGGATATGACACTGTTGGATAGAAATGCAGTGGTTTCCGGTTACGTCCGCGATTCTGAAGGAGCCGGAATTGGTTGCCAATGGGTGTGGGGGTATAAGACGAACGGTGGTGACTGGTTTGATGCTACTACTGATCAAGACGGATCCTATACAGCAAATGTGACTCCAGGCACGTGGTATGTACAGAGCTATCCTTCAGGAACGAGCGGTGATAACTGCTCCTCGTCTTCAGAAGGTGGTGACGGGTACGAAGGCGGAGATGAGTATGATGGGGGCGATGGATACGAAGGCGGAGATGGGTATGATGAAGGTGACAAGTATGACGGATATGAAACATATTCCGTAGTTGCTGAGGGCCCAACATCGGATGGTACGAGTTCTAGTAGCACCGGCACAGGAATTACCTATGTTTCTCTAGAAGGAACGCAGGTTATCGAAGCAACAGAGAATACAACTACATCAGGAGTGAACTTTACCTTTGCAGTCGCAGACGCACAGCTGAAAGGATACTTCCGATATGCAGAAGGGCACGCACAGGCAGGGGAGATCATTCCAGGCGTAAACGGATTTGTGACTGTTGCTACTGGTACCGGAGGCCGTACCGCTGACTTCTATAGTAACGCGATGTGGGGCTGGGTAGAGAACTCCTACTTTGAACTAGATGTTCCTGCATCTCCAGAAGGAGGGTATACACTTCAAGCGTACCTGGATTACTACAACAATGACTATACAATTATGGACTCTGGCACGTTCTCTGACTCATCTCCAGAAGCGCCAGTGTCTGCTACTATCGATGTAGCATCCACAGAAACCGTTGATGTGGGAATATGGGCAGCAGAGAATGACGCAACAATCACTGGAACGATAACAGGATTTACCAGTGCCGCTGGATTCTATGCAACAGTCTGTGCAGACAACGGTGGGAACGGATATGCATGTACAGACGCGTGGTCCAGTACCTATCAGTTAGATGTAGCACCTGGAAACTGGACGGTGAATTTCTATACACCCGAGGGGTATGATGTCTATCCAATACCTTCAACTGACAACTCAGTGGTATTAGCATCCGGTGACTCTGCAACTGTTGACTTCGAACTTGTTGCAGCAGATGCGACTATCGGCGGAACACTAACAGCGCCGGATGACACAGCAATTGATGGCGCAACTGCAGTGTTGTCTTCCACGACAGTATCTGCTTCCGTGAATACAGACACTAATGGCGCATTCACCAAAGACCTTCCCGCAGGCACGTATACGGTTACAGTCAATGTTCCTGATGGGTCGAGTTACTTGAACCCCGAGTCTCAGACTGTGATTATTGCAAGCGGCGATTCTTTAGACCTTAGCTTTGTCGCTCGAGAAGCTGACGCTACTATTTCTGGCACAGTGACTGATTCAAGCAGCAACGCAATAGAAGGTGCATTAGTAGGTGCATTTTCATCTGATGGTGCACAGACGAGCACAGAGACCGACGCTAGCGGTGCATACTCGTTGCAAGTAATTCAGGGGGAAGATTGGACACTACGCGCAACCTATGACGACGATGACGGAGTCGCACATGATTCTGGAACCGTGGCGCTCACAGTAGATGAAGCAACTGAGACGATGGACTTTAGCTTTAGTGGTAGTGCAGCCACCGGGATCTCTGCAGCTGGTATTTCATTCAATGTAGCGAGCGCAACCACTACATTACCAGCTTCACAACGCAAATCGTTTAGTTCTTCTACTCAGCAGGTATTCAACTTCTCTGATGGAGCCAAGTTTGTTCTACCAGCGTACTCTACCAAGTCTTCCGAAGACACTATGACTGGAGTGGTCACCCCTACTTCAGAAATTCCGAGCTCGTCTTCTCATCAAGTGCTGTCGTATGGATACCGTGCAGAAGTGCTGGACAGTAATAATTCAAAGGTTACGAAGTTCAATAGCGCTGTTGCAATTACCCTTCCATATACCGCATCTCAGTTGAGTGACGCAGGTGTGGAGGCAGATGATATCACTATTGCAGTGTACGATGGAACGTCATGGAAGGACGTCACCGGAGCAGTGGTAAACTCAGATGCCAGCACTGTCACTGCAAATGTATCTAAATTTGGTACATTTGCGATTACCACTTCATCTCGTAGCACTGCTTCGACTGAGGCAGAGCTCAGCACACCGGAGAATCTTCGTTCAGTGAAGAAACTGCGAAAAGCAAAGTCATTCAAAGTGAAGTGGGACGCAGTGACCGGAGCGACTGGATACAAGGTGCAGCTGTGGAAGGGAAAGAAGAAGAAAAAAACCTATTCTACTTCAAAGAAAAACAAGGTGATCTTGAAGCGTACTGCGAATACCGCTTACAAAGTGCGGGTACGAGCAGTCTCTGGTTCTATTCAAAGTGATTGGACAGATTTCCTTTCGCTAAGAACTAAACCGCTGATTCCTCGAAAGGTTCGAGTAACTAATAAAGTAGTGAATGAGGACGAGACAGGGTCATTCACTATGCGCTTCACTCAACGCCCACGAAGAAAACAGCTGAGAGCAGTTATCAAGGTCGTGGATAAGAGTAACAAAGCTATTCCATTCAAATTCGGTAAGAAGGCGTATAAGAAGAAGCATACCTTTAAGATGAAGGCCAAGAAGAAGTTGCAACGAAAACGACTGACTATTCAATCAGCAGACGTCGGAAAGACCATTCGCGTAAAAGTACGGGCGCGTAGCACAAAGAAGCCAAAAGCAAATAGTACTGCGTTTGCCAAGTCTGGTTTATTCATCGTTCAAGAGTAGATCGTTCACGTCATACAGTCCCCCTCGTCACTGAGGGGGATTTGTTTTTGTTTTACAGTAGAGTATTGACAATAGTCGTGAGATTCATTAGTGTAGGATCGCTTTCTCATAACACCATGTAGATTCAACGCGGAGGTGCAGTGAACGGAATGACGGTGCTGCAGCGGTGTGAGAGAGCCTTCGACCACGCTTCAAGAGAGGGGCTGCTCGTCAGCCACAATCCGAACAGGGAGGTGCTGCACAGGCTTGGAACGCATGCCGGCGAAGCAGCTGGCGTATTGCGAAGTGAGCGGTGGAACCCGCCAACCAGGTCTGGAACACTCACGCTCCTGTGCTCCATGCTGTACGGCTTGCAGATCTGCTTGCGCCGCTTGCGGTTCAATAACAGCACGGTCTCCAGCATGTACACGCTCAAGAATGCGATCTTCGATAGGCTTGTGCTTTGGCCAGTCGAAACCGATGAGGCACTGGTAGAGGTTGCTCGCGCTAGCGACAATCCTGAACGATGGTTGAGTATACGAGTGGAGTGCCCCAGTGCACACTACCGTGCTCAATACTACCACTGGCCAATGGAAGAGGTCAGCGAACCAGTACAAGCAGCGATCGCTCGGCGATTCGGATCGTGGCCCCCGGAGGCACAACACGAAGACCAACGAACGAAGTAGAGTCGAAGGCCCTTTTTTATCAGATATAGTTAAATATTGCCGCAAACGGTTGTGCGGACGCGTTGACTTTTTCCATAATTTCAATTATACTATAGACATGATCAACTTTATTCAGTTTGTCTGGTACGACGGTTTATATGAGCCGTTATACAATCTGTTGATTTTTTTCTACGCCGTCTCACCTGGCAAGGACATGGGACTAGCGGTTATTTTTCTTACTATTTCTATTCGTGTTGTTCTACTCCCGTTCTCCATTCGTTCCGCACGCTCAGAGCACCGACTCGAACGATTGCAGCCATTAATTGACCAAATTAAGGTTCGATATAAGTACAACGTTCAAAAGCAGCGAGAAGCTATAAAGTCATTGTTGCAGCGAAACAAGATTGGAGTCATGTCGAATTTTCTCTCTTTGGTGTTCCAGTTGGTAATTTTAGTAGTACTTTATAGTATTTTTTCATCAGGGCTTCAGACTATTGGACATAATGAACTATATGGGTTCATGCCAGACCCAGGGGTAATCGACCCATACTTTCTCGGCTGGTTCAATATGATTGTGCCAAACACCTATGCTTCACTGTTTGCTGCTGCTGTGGTATTCTTTCATCAGGCGATTCGGAAGGTAAAACACTATCATGAAGCTTCTACCATCGATAAAGCGCTGCTTATAGGCCTGCCGATCGGAACGTACCTCGCAACTATTATTTTGCCATCTGGAAAAGCAGTGTTTATTGCCACTTCGGTTGTCTTCTCCTTATGGATTCGCTTAATTAAGTGGATTGTTGTGAAGTTCATCCAAGATGAAAAATTAAAATCTAGCGTCAACGATTTATGGACAAGCTAATTATTTCAATAGCAATAGAGGACATCTTATTCGGGATGTTTGTCTCTGTGCCACCAGGATACGTTGCCTGTATTTACAGTCATGGAAAAGGAGTACTGTTAAAGGTGTTGCGACCTGGACTGCATCTCAAGATGCCGTTCTGGCATAAAGCAAAATTATTCAATACACAAGTACAGGAATATCAGGTGCGCCGAGGGTTTGATATTGCTACCAGCGATCTTGGAGATCAAGAGGTAATCGCTGCAACCAAAGACGGACAGAATGTGATTATGGAGATGACCGTGCTTTTTCACATCGATCCAGATAATGCAACACAGTTATGGCAGAGCATCGGTGATAATTATGTAGAAAAGATTGTCCGCCCAACCATCCGTTCGCGTGTTCGTACTGTGTCTGCTGAATACAATGCAAATGATTTCTTTACGAATAAGCGCGCAGAGATTGAACGCCGTATTCACCATGAGCTAGTCACGAGCTTGTCGCCAAAAGGAATCGTGATTGTTGATGTACTGCTGGGCAGCATTACTCAATAGATGATATTTTTTAGAAATTTTTCCATAACACTCTTGTTCACTCTTGGGTGTTTTGTTTTCTCTGGTTCTCCTGTAAGTGCTGCAGTCGCAGATAATTTTATCTATCCACTGTCCTCGTGGAATGTCACTACGGAACACGGAGACACGTTTTCTAGCGGGTACTACCATATGGGTGTAGATGCTGGATTTGAATTTGGATCAGGCGGGCCGGTCTATGCAACAGCAGATGGTGTAGTCGTTGATGTGGCTGAACGGTCTCAGTTTGGATTAGTAATTTTGATCGAACATGAGCGCCCGAGTAAGAATATTGTTTCATTATACGGACATCTGCGGCCGTCGGTGTTGATGGTCTCTGAAGGAGATCGAGTTGAGGCTGGTGATCAGATCGGCGTGCTCGGCTGCCAAGCAGATAATGGTGGTTGGACTCCGCATCTACATTTTGGCATTCATAAAAGTGCTTACTCAGGAGAGTGGGTGTATTATGGCCATGTGACTGACTTAGATACTCAAGATGATTGGTACGATCCAGAAGTCTATATTCCTAATCATTTAATTGAAGACAAATGGGACCCAGAGGTGAGCTGGAGTGTAGAGAAAGGGGATGTGATCGGTGATGGGTTTGCAACATACGTCTATGCGAGTGATTTAGGCAGTGGTGTACAGTCGTTAAAGATTGAGGCGAGTGATGATGGGAAAAAGACCTGGGAGACTATTACTACTGCAACTGATGGGTCATTCTATCCGTATCTATTTTCATCCTATTTATCTGAGTTTGATGACGGGAAGTTGTACTTGCGAGCCACTGCTAAAGATGGAGAAGGGCGGAGCACCACAGACACTACGTATGTACAAAAGAAGTGGAACGCGAGTTATACCCGAGTTGCAGCAGTTATGAGTGGAGCGCCCAGTTACGGAGCAGTAAAGACGTACTATCAAACTGGTGATGAAGATGAAGCATTTCGAGTCTATAAAAAGACCTGGGAAGGCGGAGGTGACGTAGCAGTTGGTGATGTGACCGGTAATGGTGCGAATAATATTGTAACGCTAAAAGGAGCTGGCGATGAATCCAAGGTACATGTGTTAACACGCAAAGGAACAAAGTTAAATAATTTTAAGGCGTTCCCTGCCAAGAGAAAGAACGGTGGGAGTATTGCAACCGGAGATATTGATGCAGATGGAGTGGATGAGATTATCGTTGGATCGGGTCCGGGGCAAACTGTGCAGGTTCGAGCGTATGAACGCAACGGAACCTTGTTATGGAAGAAGCAACCATTTAAAAAAGCACATAAGAAAGGCGTGGACGTTGCAGCAGGGGATGTTGACGGAGATGGAGTGGATGAAGTTGTTGTTGGGCTAAGTGATGGACTATCAAAAGTAACGGTGTTGAGTGAGGATGGGAAACGCGGCGATGTCTCGCGTGTGTTTAAGAAAAGCTATCGCGGTGGAGTAAATGTCGCTGCTGGAGACGTTGATGATGATGGGAAGGACGAGATTATTATTGGTTCTGGTGGTGATAAAAAAGGAGTCGTGCGCGTTATGGAGCTCAGTGGGTATAAAAAAGATAGGAAGATCACTCCATTTGGTTCAGGATTTACCGGACCTGTAGATGTGAGTGTGGTGGACTGGGAAGAAGATGGAAAAGATGAGATTCTAGTGAGTCAGGCTGGAGACGGTGAGGCGTGGGTGAAGGTGTATCGATATACCAAAGCAAAAACTGTACTATTCAATGAGCGTGTTTTTGCTGAAGGGTTTGAAGGAGGGGCGCGTATTAGTGGGTGGAAGTAATTCAATAATATGAAAAGAGGTAGAGGTAGAACACGCAGGGAGGTATTGCAAGGTTTAGCAGCTGCAGCAGGAGTTGCTGCAGTCCCCACACCAGCTCGCGCTGCTTTGAAATATGTTGCAGAAGATCCGAGGCCAGCAACAGAGCAAGAGCCAACACATGAAGTGATGGCAACTCCGGAATATGAGCGGCATCTAGAAAAGCTTCTTCTTACTGTCCCGACAACTATTCATGGAGCCAAAGATAGACCAGTTGATATTATACGTGGGCATTTGCGTCGAGTGTACCAGGATCTTTTAAGAAATATTCCTGAGTATACACATCTTGAGATTGTAGTACGTGAAGACATGGTGGAGCATATGAAGTCTGCTTTGCAAGAGCTACAAATACAAAACCAGGCAACATTTCATATACTACCAGCTGAGACAGAAAGGCTCGAGGTGTGGGCGCAAGATTATGGAGAGCCGATTACTGTTGATGGTGAAGATGCATTTCTCATTTCCATGGACGCAATTCCAATAAGCAGTATTCCTGATGACCAACGCGCAGCTCAAAGAGTTGCTGTAGGAAAACAGCTAGAGAGTTCTATGAACGTTGTGCAGGCACCATTTGCATTCGAGGGCGGAGATATGACATTTGATCGCACAGAAAAAGGATTACGAGTACTCGTAGGGCATCATACAATTAGCAGAACTATTAATGAATATAAACGGCGAGGTCAACAGATTAATCAAGAACGGGTGCTTGAGCTTATTCAGGCACAGTTTCCTGGAGCAGAAGTGGTGTTTATGGGAGAAGCAAGGTATGGATTTGATTTTTTTGCCCATCTCGATCAATCATTTATCCTCCTAGCAGACAACACTGCTGTGGTAAATCAATACGGTGATGCGATTCAGTCCTCCTCATTAGTACAACTTCATGAAAAAATGAAGCAACAGCTGGAGGACCTAGGGTATCGAGTATTCACCATTGAAAATGATGAATTCGACGATGCATGGATGGTGCGTACTTCTGTGAATGCAATTCCGTATATTGATAAAAATACAGGAGAGAAGAAGATACTGTTTCCAGTATTTCCAAATGAGCTACAAGAAGGAGCGGACGGTATCGACGAAATTACACAGGAGCATTTAATTGGCAAAGCAGCACGAGCATACGAAACGTACGTTCAGGCTGGGTATACTCCAATTCCAGTTCGTGACTTAGCAACACATCAAGCTCGCGGGAGTGTTCATTGTTCTGCAAATGTGTTGGCACAGGTAGTTCGAACTGAGGATTTTCGTGCAGTATAAACGCAGACTAGACAAGTTATCCTTTTTTTTATATACTCTGTGTCGTGTCCCATGGCAGGGTAGCTCAGTTGGTTAGAGCACAGGACTCATAAGCCTGGGGTCGTGAGTTCAATTCTCACCCCTGCCACAATCATAAATTAAAAAGCGCTCCGTGATATTACCTCGGACTAAAACCCAGCTCTCGCTGGGCCAACCGTCCTGCGGCAATATCACCTCCGCGCTTTTTAAGTTTAACTGATATAGCGCTGCAGCAGCGCTCACGAGACTACGTGTGCCGCGAAGACGGCTCTTTGTAGTCGAGTGAGTGGTGCGAGAAGCGCAGCTATTAATGATGCTTCCTCTTGCCTTGACGTAATAGTCCAGGCCAGGGGAAGCGGTGTGTCGACTGCTGTGCATGGAAGCTACAGTCGACCCACCTAGGGATGCCGGGTTCGCCCGGCGCGGTAGTCGGTGTCGTCGTGTGGCGGTGGTGCGGCGGCGGGGACGTGCTGGTCGAACCAGCTAGGTGCAGTACTCCTCGTAGGCGTCTGCCTCTCGCTGGTAGTGGGCCTCGTCGAGCGAGTCGATCGAGTGCTCCTCCAGGTCGAACGTGCCGTCCTCCCAGGCCTCGCAGAGCTCGTCGAGCCGGTCGGCCCAGTAGTCGCGGATGCAGGACCAGTCGTAGACGACGTCGTAGTCGTCGACCGGGCCCGTCTCCTCGACGATGCACCACGAGATGTCGCCGATGTGCGAGCCGTCCGGGCCGTCCGGGTACACGTCGGCCGGGTCGTACCAGTTGTTGTCGTGCCGGTCGAGCCGGTCGTCCTGGTCGTACGCCGCGTCGTGCCCGTCGTCGTCGTAGTCGTGCGACGTGCACTGCGGGCCGCTGGACTCGGACAGGATGCCCGCGAACAGCAACTGGTTGCGCTGGTCGCAGACCTCCCCGAAGGGCCAGGGGCCGCATCCGGATGCCGCGACACTCACGATGATACCGAAACTTGCGAAAGCAGCGATGGATCGCATGGTGATTCCTCCTCGGGTTTTCCTCGATGCTTCTCATTGCAGCTGTGTGTACCGCTGCAATGAGAAGTTCCGAAAAGATTTCAATGTTCTGAATTGATGCGAATGCTCCTCTGTTCAGTATTTCATTTTGTTAATAGGTACTCTCTCCCCATTATCAAAATGACTAATCATTATATACTAAAAAATACCGTTTGTCAATGCTAAAAACAAACGATTATGTTCTACAATTGTGCCCGTGTTCTACAAAACGTAATAAAAAACGCCGCGCTTGATCACGCCGCGTTTTATAAGTATTTTATCCGTCTAAACCAAGGTCAATATAGACCTCTGATTCTGGAAGGAATGATAGATCATTCGCGAGTAGTTTTAGCCCTGTTGCTGAGGTAGGTACCAGGAAGTATCCTTCCCATTCTTTGGTCTGCGTAGGTTGAAGCTCAAGATAGATCGGTGATTTGTCATCTTCTACGTAGATCACCACGTCACTACTAGTAGAGAACTGATTCATGTTGTCGTCTTCAACTACGACATTAGTCGATCCGAGTACTTGTGATTCCTTGGAGTTGTTAGTGACAGAGCCGATAATATGCAACCATTGAAATCCCTCATCTGCTGGCTTTGCTTCAGCGATTGTTGACCACTCATCCAGTGTATAGGACTCTGGGATCTCTGTGAGAACCTCTACAGAAGTGATGTTATGCACAATAGCTCCTGCAGCTGCGTCCTCGCCAATAGTGTAGGTTTGCGTTGTCGCAGGCACTGCTGAGTTTGTGGTGTCGGTTACTGTGTTGTTGGTGACTGTTTGGTTAGCGGTGCTAGTGCCTCCATTTTGATTAAAGCAACCAACGGTTGCAAACACTAGTCCAACTAACAGTAGTCCGAAAGAGATTTTTTTCATACGTATGTCTAACTAATTATATGTATAGGATATCACAAATAAAAGAAGTGCGGAATACCCGCACTTTTTTTAATGTCTATATTATTTACGCAGCGGCAGCAGTTGTAGTCTTTCGAACTTCCTGCCGTAAATGCATATTAAACAGCGCAATTTCATCGCTAGTCGGTTTTTCAGGATCTTTAAATCCAGTAGGGAATGAATCGATTGCTTGCATCGCTGTCACCGGGAATTGCTCCATCATCATACCTGCTGCTCCATACATGCTGGAGAAGTGTCTTGCCCCACGTTCTCTCATTGTATCTCCGGCTGCTTGATGCTCATCCCCAAGCTCTATCATTCTATTTGCCTCTTCCATGATTGTTTGTAGTACAGTGGCGTACTGCTGTTCGGTAGTTTCTGATGGGCGGTACTCTGCGGCAGCTCGTTCCTCAGTAGCTTGCAGCGGTTCTACAGCAATAGGGTCATTCTGCTCCGCGTTAGAACCTGTTCTGTTGAATAGATCTACGGCGTTATTTCGAGCACTTGCATCTAGCTCAGCTTTTACACGAGCAGTAGCATCATCTGGCGAGGCCTCTGGTGCTACCGATGTTTGCTCGCTCACATCCGCAGGCGCTGCCCCTTCAGGTACTGGACGTCTGGTTGGTGCTTCAGTTTGGTCCGGCGCGGATTCAACAGGTAATTGTACTACTACTTGTTCCGTGGAAGGTGCGGTATTTAACGCCTCGCCTCTTCGTTGAAGCGCAGCTTCATATCGTGCTAAGTTATCCTGCTGCACATCCATAAACTCACTCAACCCTTCGGTTTCGCGTTCTAGATCGTCACCAGCGAGCCCTTCTTCAATTAGCCGTTGCCGCCCTGCTTCAAATGCTTCATTCGCAGCAGCTATGAACTCATCAGAACCAACGTCTGTAGCCTCTGAGCTATTTGGATCTAGCCCTAAAGAACCAAGTATCTCTCTACGCTGTCGTAAATAATAATCTACTGGTACGCGATCTTCAAATTCCTGGACAGCTTGAGCTGTCGCTTCAGGCGTTCCTTCTTCAGGCGGTGACCAGTCTTCAGGGAGTTCTGGTAATGAGCCACCTTTTATTACACCGAACCAACCTTCTGAGTAGTATTGTATAAGCCGTATTGCCTCATCTGCATCTTCTACTGATATACCGTTTAACGCTTGAATCTCTCCTGCAAGCTCTTCTGGATTATCGATGCGCCCTTCTGATATCAGCCGATCTAAGACTTCCATTCTCGCATCTAAGACAGGGATGCTTTCACTCTCCATTGCTTGTCGTGTAAGTATTCCGCTACTAGCTTCCCGTAATTTCATCATTTTTTCATCCCTTCGTTGTTTGTATTCCGTCAATTTCAATCTTAATTGTTGGACACGACGTGGATCTTCAGGCAGAGAAAGCGGATCAGTTAATGGTTCACCTCTTAAAGCTTCAGGTGCAAGTGATGCAGAATCTAATTCCGACTCTACATCAATAGTGGACGTCGCTTCGACTACTACTATAGGGTCGGTTCCAGGCGGCAATGAATCTAACAATTGATCATACAACTCCTTTGCATTTACTTTCCCTCCTTCATTAGCAAGAAGAGTACGCAGTCCATATGCAGTCATGCTGCTTTCATACAGTCCTTCTTTACTAGCTTCTTCAGGGTTCGATCGCCCTTCTTGAGCTAGCTTATGTGCAATTTCCTGACTTCTTTGTTCATACTCTTCAGCTAGAGAACGCATACGACGCAATACTACAGGATCTGAAGGTTTCTGAATATCACCTTTTTCTTCCATATACTGTTGCCATTCTTCTATTAGAGTTTCTTTATCTACGTCCTTTTCGACCGCAGCAGCTTGTTCTGGTGGTTGTTCCATTACTCGAGGAACTTCTCCAAGTGGTCGATGTGCGGGTACTGCTGGTTCTGCTGGAGGAGCCTGAGCCGGTTGTTCTGCGGTTGCTGGTGCCGGTGTCGGAGCTTTTTCAATTGCTCCAGCACCGGACGTAGCTTTCACTACTGCCCAGCGTTGCTCTTGTAGATCACGTGCTGCTTTTAGCATTCCAGGTAGCACCTCTTGTATATACGCGCGAGCTTCAGCTTTTGAGCTCACCAAATTTGGTAAATTGGTTAATATCTCTTGAACGTGCGCTGCGAGTTGATGTTCTTGTTCGACAGTCGCTGCATACGCTGCATCTAACTCTTCAGACCCACGATATGTTCGATACTCTTGAAACGCTGCGCCCGCACGC
>CAYFNF010000005.1:0-20728 GCA_964344485.1 uncultured Gammaproteobacteria bacterium | reverse complement strand
GTCTTCGTATTGGCGTAAGAACGCTCCACGCTCTTGTAACAGCCGCGCTGCAGCTCCTTTTGCTTCACGTACTGCACCTCTAGAGAACTGCTCACCAATGCTTGGTCCGTCTTTCTCTGTAGTGAGGACATCTTTTAACGACATTTGTTGTTCTGGCTGATCTTCCGCACCTTCCTCTGCACCTTCTTCTGTCTCATCGTCGAGTTCTAAATGTTTCGTTACATCCGGTACGTCATCGAGATCATCAAGAACACTACCCATATCGATCGCTTCAGCGTCTGATGTAGCATCACCAAGCTTCTCTTGTGCTGCCGCGTGCGCATCTTCTGCCTCCCACTGTTGCATGAGCGCTTCACGTCGCTGTGCTCCGGTTTCAAATAACTTACGTACACCAGAGAGCCTTCCGCTAGGCTCTTGCTGCGCTTGCATCTGTTCTTGTGCTTGGTGTGCTTCATACGCAACACGCCCAGCAGCGTCTGCTTGCTGTGCCTCTTCCACTGCTTGAGAATACGCGGCCTGTGCTTCTTGTAGGTCTACTTTTGCATCTGCTCGCTCAACACTTGCCCTCATTCTTCCCATCACTCCTAGTTCTTTCCAGCGTTGCTGTGCTTGCTCTAATTGCTGTTTTGCATCTGCGAGTTTTTGGAATAACTCTGCTCTTCGATTCCCTGCTTCTTGATGAATCTGCCCTACTTGTTGTCGTTCTGCCGCAACATCAACGCCAGCACCTTCTGCGTCTTGAAGGGCTTGGTTTCCTGCTTCTACTAACTCTCCAACGGCAGCATCTGCACGACCCTGCATGTTCTCCAGCGCTTGATCAACTAATAAAGGAGTCAACTCTGTTTGCTCCTCTTGTTCATCTACTTGTGGTTGTTGCTCTACTCCAGCGTCTGGAGTAGGCAATGATCGTTCGTCCATGTTTTTGAAGTAATACTGAATAAATCGTACCAGAAAAAAACAAAAAAGTCAAGAGCAACATGTAATTAAAAAGCAGCGCCTGATTTAGGCACTGCCTCTGCACTGCACTTAGAATGCAATCGTACGGATCACATCATTGGAGTAGTCTGCTACATACATCTTGCCGCCTCGGAAGTCGAATCCTTTTGGATTGTTCCATTCTGCAGAAGATCCAGCTCCGTTAGAGTATCCTTTATTGGTATTTCCAGAAAGAGTCCACGTATAGCGACCGCTGATACTTGCTGCACGTATGGTATGGGTTCCTGCCTCAGTCCAGTAGACCACACCGTTATCTTCACGGATGTACTCTGGAATGGCTAGCGCGGCTGCACTAAATGAACCGTCACGATATCCGATAGTTCCACTTCCGAATAGTGTGGTCACCGCATTATTCGACAAGTTAATCTTTCGAATAGCGTGGTTATACTTATCTGCTACGTAGAGCGAGCTCTCATCTGCAGAGACGTCGAGTGTGTACGGTCCATTAAAGGACGCTGCTCCACCTGAGCCGTTTGCGTATCCTGCTGAACCACTTCCAGCAATCAGCCAGGTCTGTCCAGAAGAGACATCTACACCTCGGACGCGATGATTGCTGCCTTCAGAGACATAGAGTGTATTTCCATCCGGAGCGATTGCTATCCCAGTTGGTCGGTTGAAGTATGCACAGCCTGCAACACCTGAATCAGTTTCACCTTCGCATGGTCCGCCTTCTTGGTATCCATTGCTTTCGGTTGATTCAAATGCGTAGTTCGTTACACCAGCCCCAGTAATATACTCAGTCGTACCAGTAGTGGTGTTGAGCTTTCGGATACGATGATTATTTCTATCTACCAAGTACAGCCAGTTCTCATCGGGTGAAAGCACCATATCTACCACGTCAGAGAAACGGACTTCATCGCCAGTGCCTTCACGGTAGCTATCCATGAGATGTCCTGCAAGCGGTGTAAGCTTTTTCTTCGTAAAGCTATACTTGGTAATCTTATTATTCTGGGAGATGTACATTGTGGATCCATCATCTGTCATTGCGACCGTCTTTGGACGACCGATCAGTGCATCGTTCTTATCTCCGTAATCATCTTGGAATCGATGTTTCCCGGCATAATGCGCTGGACGTGTTCCGTTCATTCTCCATGCTAGGATAGATGATCCACCTTTATACAGTACATAGATACGATTCACTTTTACAGTGCTTGCATGGTTCGATTTTTTTGAAGCGAGCTTTACTTGCGCACGAAGGTTCTTTCGGGGGTAGTCTTTTTTGTTTGCTGGCAAGCTGAATCGAAGCGTCACTCGATAGTCACCACTTTTCAGCTTCTCAATGCGTGTTCCACGTAGTGGGACGATCTTCTTAATTTGTTGGATGTTTCCAGGAGGTGTGCGGAAGTGATGCTCTGAGGACCAGTCACCCCATGTAGTACCGTCGAATGCACGTACACGGAAGTAGTACGCTTGATTTGCCTTCAAGTATAGTTTAGAAATTTTCGTACTTGTCTTCTTTATCTTTTTCTTTGACAGCAATCGTTTTCCACTCTTCTTTTTAAAGAGCTGCATGTGGTATTTTGTCGCGCCGTCCACTTCATCCCAGGCAGCAGTGACACTGCGTGGATTTCGCTTTGGTGTATCCAAGTTCGTTGGCGCATCTCCAGTCTCTGCAGTTATCTTCGGACTCTTCTTCCAGTCAGATTGATTGTCGCCTCGCTTTTCCTCTCTGTTCTTCTTCGATAAATTCTTATTATCATACTGCAATCGGACTTTGAAGAACGGCTGGTCTCCTTGATGTTCTTGTTTGATAATGAATTGCTGCGTCTGCCACTGTTTTTTTGGCTTGATTCGGAAGTACCAAGTCTTTCTCCATTTTTTCTTCCCCTTTTTTCTGAACTTCAAGTATTTTGCCTTTTTCTTTTTCGCTGTTGCTTTTTTAGTAGAGCTTGCAGCTGCAGAGAACGCTGCTGAAGCGCTGGTCATCTCTGTGGTGTCCTCGGAATCATCGCTTTCGTCCTCATTGTCTGCATAGAGGAGATTTGTATCCCAGGTATAGTACTCTTCCCAGTCAAGGGTGTCTTCAGAGACTTCAATATCAGACGGCCAGTTTAATTGCTCAGTCTCGCGGAAATGTGAGAGATGCGTTTGAGAGATCGCTTCTGCATCGCGAGATGGGTCTGGTTTTGCCAAGCGGACTTTCCAGATGTCGTTGAATACACCGATAGAAGTACTAGCTGCAATGTAGAGTGACCGACCTTTACGGTAGATGCCCCCGATATCTTCCAAGTCTGCGATAAGAGGAGCTGAGATATGCCCGTCATCTACGTTTACGGCACGTACTGTACTTTCTCCGGAGTTCACAAAGATGATACTTCGTGCTTTTGCCCAGTACAGCAGCTTTGTCGGTTGATTCAATCCTTGTGCAAAGACAGTTGGTGTTCCCCCGTTGCGGTTCACAGCGAGAATACGTCCATTGCCAGTGTCGCTGACAAATAGGGTGTCACCATGAAGCATGACTCCCTTTGGTGATTTCAGTCCCGTCAAAAAAGTCGAAACTGATCCGTTCTCAATTTTTCGAATAACGTTGTTTCCAGTATCAGCAACAAAGACCTGCTTGCCGTTTTTTCCTTTCACAGCAACATCTTCAGGATATGCGAACCGAGATAACCCTGTCGCGCTGTCGATGTATCCATGTTGACGAGTTCCGGCAACAGTTTCTACTTTCAATGTCTTACGGTTGATCTTCTCGATGACATTATTTGCAGAGTCTGCATAGTAAATTGCTTTGGTTCCAGCAAAATCCATGCCCATAGGTTCGTCCAAGTAGGCTTGTGTCGCAACTTCACCTTCTCCTGCATCAATAGAGCTCAGGAATGTCTGCGTGTTATACGCTGGCGCAGCTACTGCGGGGAGCGCTGGAGTTACTGCAAACGCTACTAATAAAGTAGCGAGAAAAAAATACCGAATGTGTTGGTGTTTGACCATATTTTTCTTTATTAATAAATAATTATACTCCTATAGTACCATAGGATTGTTGTTTTGAGTAATAAAAAAAGACCATTGTGCTGGGATCAGAATGCAGAGCTGATCAGTCGAGCCGCGCCTCGGGTACGTGGTGCTCGTCGATGACCTTGCACTGGAACGTGATGTGCTCGGCTTCGCCGTCCGGAGCCGTGAACACCAGGATCTGGCGGGGGCGGTCTTCGCCGTCTTCGGGCTCGTCCTCGTCCAGCTCGGCGTCCTCCATGGAGACGCAGAACGAGATCTCGAACGACCCTTCGCCGGTCGGTTCGTCCACCTTGACGCCGGTGAACTCCCACTCCTGGATGTCGTACCCCATGCCGCCGACGCAGTGACGCTCCATGACCATCGGGGCCAGGACCTGCATCCAGCGATCGAGGTCGCCGTCCAGCTCCTGGACCGAGTCCGCGTCCACGAACACGACCCGCGTCTCGGCGTAGATGTTCGACCTGACCAGGTACCTGGCCTCAGTCTGCTCCGCGAGACCAGCTCGGTACAGTACCCTGCTCTGAAGAAGTAACACGTGGTCCACCTCCATTTCATACCAGCGATGCATCCGCAATCGCTGTACTAAAAAAAGAAAATATATTTATTTTCTCAGTACAACGGTGTTCTTCATATAATTGTCGAAGAAAAAACAATAACAGAACTATAACGCAGATTGATATTAGAATCAAGATTGCGTTATTATTCCAACTGCTGCAGCCATTTTGTGATTCCTTCCGTTGTTTGCTGGGTTGATAAATTGTGGTTATGGCCTGGGAATGTTTGAGAGATTTGTAGCTCATGGAGCTGTTGCAGCGACGTGATATATTCTTGTTTGTTTGAATTTGGCAGATCAACGAATATGGTTCCGTGATACAGCACATCCCCAGAGAACAGCCACTGTAGAGTAGGTTCATATAGGACGATAGAGTCATCGGTGTGCCCGGGCAGGGGGATTAACTGAAGCGTGAACTCTCCGACAGAGACTTCGGATTCTGTGTACGGGGCGAGGGTTGGCAGCGTTTCTGGGAGAGTTGAGCAATATTCCGCACTGATCTGTTCAACGCTTTGCTGCTGCTCTTCACAAAATTCCTTGGTAACATGTTTGGTGTATTCGGGCGTTAGTGCGAGCAACTGCGGATCGTAGAGGTTCTTGACAATAGCAGGTGCAGCAATAATGGAATCAGCAGGGAAGTACTGCAACCCTC
This sequence comes from uncultured Gammaproteobacteria bacterium, assembly GCA_964344485.1. Classification (GTDB taxonomy): domain Bacteria; phylum Patescibacteriota; class Patescibacteriia; order UBA9570; family XYC2-FULL-38-9; genus CAYFNF01. The sequence goes on along the minus strand of CAYFNF010000005.1, from coordinate 15,575 downwards.
CGACATGGTCAAAATGCGCATGAGTAACAATGACTCTGATGTGTTTGAAACCCTGTTGCTGCAAGAACGCGTGAATATCGCACATGCCCACCCCGCAATCGATAAGTAGCTGTTGATCTTGCGAATCAATTAAATACATATTTGCGGAATCTGAAAAATAGAGCTCAGTGATCTGGTATAGATTTGGATTCAGTTGTGTAATGTGAAAATGTTTCATAAAAAAGATGTGGAGACAGGAGGGACGATGTCCTGCCTCCAGGTTACCCGGTAAAGCGGCGCGTGTAAACCACCCAGCACCCAGCGTTCCGCGACTCCGGATCCTCCATGGCGTACTCCACAGGCTTGAGGATTCGTGCCCCCATGCGCACGTGGAACCGCAACACTGGATCGAAGTGCGTTCCGTCATCACGGCGGAGCTGGCAGTACGTATGGACTCCGAGGTCCGGCCGCAGGTGGTACGCTGGAACGCGCGCGTTTCCCACGACCTGCTCCACGCCGTGCGCGAACAGGTTGTCCAGGGTGCGAGCGATCAGTAGCTCCGAGACCTTGAACTGGCCTGGCCAGCGCAGGTGGTGATTCACCAACGCGCCGCGGAATGCCGGCACCACACCCACACCGACCAAGAAGCCGGTGTTCCCGTTGGCGCAGTGTACGCGGTCAGTCCACCCGTCAGCGGTCAGGTCATCCCAGCTCGTGAGCGTCTCTAGCTGACCGTCCCAGTCGAACTGAAATGCGTACTGCGACCCAGCAGCCGCCCCATTGATCATCGCCAGAGTGATCCCATCTGGAAATGAACCGAGTCGAGCAGTGATTTTGTCGCGAGATGCCGCTGCATTCTCGCCGTCCACTTGCCACGCTTCCCGCTCCACTTGAATCAGATGATGCAAGTGAGTCCGGTCGGGCGAAAAGAGCTGTACGTCCATGTGTAACCTCCTTGTGGTTGGTCGTACAAAACAGCGGTCCGTGTCAGACCGCTTGGTAGTATGTAAATGATATGACTTAAATAATACAAAGCGGCCTCAACGAATAACATTGATTACGCCGCCGCTTATAGATGTAAAATGAGGATACAGGCATACAAAAAACTCTCGATCCTTAGCCAGAAGCTTTTACTTCTGATGAAGGAGCGAGAGTTGTACTTCGCGGTACCATCCTTCTTTATTCTATTCTCACGAATAGAACCTTTGTCAGTTCTCTCTTGCGGAGACAAACTGTAGTGCGTGGTGACGGACACTGGCCGGCAATACCTACTTGCATAACGCTTTTTCGGTTGCACCCTTTGTAAAAGACGCGTTCTGCGTGACCCAGACTTTGCCAGGCTTTCACCATCCCTGGCTCGCTATAAGCGGAATTCACACGTACTAGTTCTTTCGGGTTTCTATAAAGAGCAATTGTATGAATGAGTGTAGGGGATTACACGGCATTTGTCAATAAAAAAAGACCCGCGTGCTACGGGCCTTGTTTTAACTCTCTATTTAGAGGATGCTTTTTTCTTTGTAGGTTTCTTCTTTGTTGGCTTACTTTCTTTTTTTGGAGTTTCTTTCCCCGCGCTCTGTCGGTTTACTAGATAGTGGTGCACAACCGCACCCATTCCCCATAATCCAGCTAATCCTGAGAGCAGCCATCCAAGCACTGGAATCAAGAATAGTACGGTCAGGATCAGATATCCTAGGAAGAATTGCAGCACCTTTCTGCTAGTGGTATCTCCATCTTTGGGTTTTACTAACAAACGACCAAGGAAGTACCCGATAAAAATCCGGCCGAACACAAACAGGATAGAATAGGTGATCATCAGAAGTGCGGCAATTGGCAGGCCAAGGACGGTAACCATGAGAATGATTGCAACGATCGGAGCCAGGAAGAAGAACAGTGCTCCAGTTAACCAGGTTTTGCCGATATTCTCTTTTGTGTGTTGAGCAATCTTGGTGGTCCATGTAGGTGCGACAATTACTAGGACAATACCCAGCAACATGAATGTCGTAGACCAGAAGATTAGGTGCAGTATTTTGAAGAACACAAAGAATGACAGTACGCCAGCTAGCTCCTCGGGCTGGTATATCTGTGATTCGTACTGTTGGTCAGCAACTTGTTCATACGTAATCAAGTCTGTGCCGTAGGTGTTGGTACTCGTTACTGGTTCTTGGGGGCTCTTTACTAAGAGTTCATTCTCCAGTACTGCGCTATTACCAAATTGTACTTCTCCAGCTTCAACGGTTGCAGTGTGGTTAAACGTTCCGTCGATGGTCACAAACCCTGCGCCAATATGCGCGGTCTTCTCGATTGTGCCTTTCATGGTAACGGTTCCAGCATAGATATTCACGTGTCCATCAATGTCAGCGTTTTCAGTTAATCGCACCGAGTTTCCAAATACTAATAAGTTTCCCTTAACCGGACCATCAATGACGATGATATTTCCAGCTACACGCACAGACTCTTCTACTGCGCCAGTGAGTGTGAATTCGCTACACGCTGCAAACACATCACCTTCTACAGTATCAGAGATATCTATGATATTTGCTGCAGCAAATATGTCTTTGTCTGTATCTCCGCTCAAGCGCAAAATAGATCCTGCTTGCAGATCTAGACCTGCTACTTGCCGACGGACCGTGTCGGTGCTGGAAAGGTCCACGGTTGATGTTGTGGTCGTAGTGACAGTTTCTTCGTCATCATCACTTTCTTCTTCAGTAGCCTCTGTAACTTCATCTTCAGGAATCTCTTCAGCGTCCCCCGCCTCTGTTGTGTCTTCCGAGGACTCCTCTTCAACAGCGGTTGTGGCGACATCTTCTTCAGTAACCTCTTCCTCTTCTACCACTAATACAGCGTATGTTGGTGCAGCTACGCATAAAAATACACCAACGATTGCGGTGATACTTAATAACCATATGGATTGGATTTTTTTCATAACCTCCATTTAATATGTTAATTCAAAAAAAGTATACCAAATATTTTCGCAAGGAACAATTCCGCTTATGATGTAGCTAGCGGTGTTTTAGTCGAGGGAGCCTTCTTCTTTTGAATAAAGCGGGAGGCGATCACAGCAGTGATCGGCACTGCAAGCACTAACGCAGCACTACCAATAAGTGTTCGTATAATCTCTTCTGCGAGGAACTGGCTATTCAGCGTTACCCAAAACGGTTGACTATCCAATGAGAATAAGAGTAGTAATGGAAGTGATGCTCCAGCATATGCTAGCGCCAATGTATTGATAATAGAGGTAATGTGTTCCTTTCCGACAATCAGTCCACGCTTGTATAGTTCTTTTGCTGACAGAGATGGATTAGCTTCATGGAGCTCCCCGACTGTTGCAACTAGTGCAGTAGTCACGTCATCTAAAATGCCCAAGGAACCGATCAGGATACCAACAAGCAGAACACCTCGTAGATTGATTTCATCTCCTAGACCTAACTGTACATAGTATGCTCCTTCAGAACCTACTCCGAATAGTTCCACGACAAACACAGAAAGCCAGGCAAGCACCATCGCAATAATGATTGTAATGATCATTCCAAGGAGCGCTAGTGATGAGCGCCTATTAAACCCATGCGAGATGTATAACGATGCTACTGCAATGCCGACTGCTCCAACCACACCGATAACAAATGCATTTGCACCTGCTGCAAGCTGCGGAACGATGAATAATGTCAGTATCAGTATGCTCAGTGATAGACCAGCGATTGCAAACACTGCTTTTTTTCGTGCGAATACAACAGCTATCAGCAGAAATACTAGAAAGACACCAGCAATTGCAGGCAAGCGATAGTGGTCCACCATATAGTAAGCATCCATTCCAACAGAGTGATTATGAACGACTACAACATTGTCTCCGGCTTCAAAGGATCGATCCCCATGTCCGTGCTCCGGGACCACGTGGTCGATCTGTGCAGTCTCCCCATCTTTCTCTCCATTGCGGATTTCTACTTCAATTTGCTGGAGTGTCTGTCCTGCTGGTGACTTCGACTCTTCTACAGACTGTACTTCTGCACGATAGTACGTATCGGTTGATGGGAATGCTTGTTCCATGTGTATCTAATAAGAATAAAGTAACGTGTAGTATATAGTGCGAGTTTGTATAGTGCAACTATGATGATTTGAGGATAAAAAAAAGACCCGTGTTGTCCGTTGGGGACTGGATCAGACGGCCTCGGGGTTGACGATGGTCGGCAGCTCGTTCTCGAGCTTGAGCGTGGCCTCGAACAGCAGGTCCGGGACGCTGTCGGGTTCGGGCTTGGTGAGCACGTACTCCCGCTCGTCACCGTCCCACGTACACGCGCACGCGATCATGAACACACCGTCCACGATGTTGCCGGCCTGCATCGAGCAGACCCGGAAGATCGCGGGTTCCGGAGCCTCCTCCTCGGTGTCGCCCTCGGCCTCCTCGACGTCCGCGGCCTCCCCGGGCACGACCTCGGGCAGATGCCGCAGCACCACCTGGCCGAGCTGGGCCACGAGCGTCTCCGGCACCTCGTCGGCGTCGACCAGGTCGTCGCAGTAGCCGTCGACCACGGTCAGGGTCACGTCCGTGAGGTCGTAGGTCGGGAAGTCATCGGACAGTCCCGTGAGCTTGGAGAGAAGAATAAGCATTTCTTCTCTACCCCTTTCTGTGACACCGTTCCTCTGCAGGCGCCACGTATAGCCTTGAAATGACTTCAATTTCTATACGTGATTTCTCAGAGAAACAATTGTGGTTATAACATTATGTCATATATGTGTCAATAGAATGAAGTAGAATAGTTGTAGTGAATTGTGGCACCACAATAGAGCAATAAAAAAACCGCAGCATCATCAGGTCAGTTGCAACAAGTCAATGCAATGACGTGCGGGGAGGGGCGTGCGCTAGCAGTGCGCGTCCGGGTACGCTTCGCGCCGTGGGCGCGCGGTGCTCGGAGCTGTGCCCTCGGGGTGGACGATCTTCCGCAGATCCCGGATGTGCACGATCGTCACCTGCACCGTGATGTCCGGCGGGGCCTCGAACTCCGGCTCCTCCAGGGTGAAGCGGTCGTCGTCCTGCGTCACGCAGAGCTCCAGGGTCAGCATGCCCTGCGCGAAGCCCATGTGCATGAAGCAGCTCTGCCAGGTGAAGAGCTGGACGAGCTTGGGGCTCACGAGCATCATCACGAGCTGTTCCACCACCGGGTCCAGCAGCCGCGCCAGTTCGTCGTCCGCTCCGGTGTACCATTCCGGGGCGAGCTGCAGCAGGCAGGTCTGCGGCGTGGCCATGAAGAACGCTCCGTGGGCACCGGGGTCTCGGACCGATCCGAGCGATATAGTCAACAAGTGCATTGCGCACCTCGTCTGGGGTTGGCAAGACAGCGGGCATGTCTCCCGCTGCGCAGAATGTACACACACGTACACACTCAGCGCAACAGGGGACGCGACTGTATAAAAACACCGGCTTTTTGTTCTTATAAACCCTGTAGTCATAACAGGAGAACCCAACGCCGGTGTTTCCGAGTACTTTGCGGAGACTCAGTTATCCGTGAATCACGAGTGATTCAATTGTGTGAAAGAGCAACTGGTAACTAACAGCGCACTGTACCAGAAGCACAGTACGCTGTCAATAGTATGGTGCTATTTTGAATTGTCTTTAGGAACTGTTTTTGAAACTTTCTTACGCGCGAAACGATAGATTGCGATCACTATAACACAGAGAATGACTACACCAACGATCAACCCGCCAATATACAGAGCAAACATACGTTTAACTTCTGCTGGGATCTCGTGCTTGAAGTCTTCCAACGGATCCCACTCTCCCTTGTCGTGTTCTTCGATTTCTACTGTCCCTGCTGCAGTATCAACTGTAATATTATAATCTACTTTCTGTAGGTGGCGTGGCTCCAAGTCCATTCCTTCTAATGGATAGGTCGCAATCACTGATTCTTTGTTCTCCTTATAGTAGTCATGTAGTTTCGCAAAATCGTTCGCTGTGCTTTCTGGAATCGACTCTGGAAATTGCGCAAGTGTATACTCTGGCTTTCGGCCGTCTCTGTATTTAAAGTACTGACACTCTCCCTCATCACAATTAAAGGTGTCATACACATATCGTTCTTCTTCACCTTTTTTCAAGTCATGCGCGAGTGCTTTAATGCGCAGGACAAAGTCAGTATCAACTTCCTCTCCATCTACTGTCACGTAGAGTTGAGGAATCCAATCTTCTGAGTAGGTGTTTGCTTGCGCTGGGGTGGACACCAGCAGGCCTCCTACAGCGAAACTGCATACTGCAATTGTCAATAAGATTTTTTTCATATATATATGGTTACTTGCTTACCACAGTAATACACCAATGAGAAAGCTGCAAGCGTTCATGACCGCGCCAGCAATAATTGCGCGATATGGAGTACGTCGGAAAACGGTTACAAGCACCACAGCTTCGACTAGTGCAATAATCAGTTCTAACCAGACCAGAGTTTCTAATGGAGTACCCCAAATAGTAGGGAAATGCGAGTAAAATAGATATCCGAGCGGGTGCGTAATCAGGTCGATAGCAATAATTACCGGAATGGCGCGTTTGTTTCGAATAATTGCTACTCCGATAGGGAGTTCGATGAGTAGAGTAAGGCCCAGCTGGAACAGGTATGTCATACTTCGAGTGGGTAGAGCCAATACAGCGCTGCGACAATGCCAACATGCAGCAACACAATGCACGCGAGCACGAATTGAAATGAAGCTTTACGTGTTTTATGCCGAAAGAAATTCATACCTGCCAGCGCACCAACAGAGCCGCCCACGAGTGCAACCAGCCATAGGATCTTCTCCGAGATGCGCCACCCCCCGCCGCGCGCCATCCACTTATCAAATCCAAACAACAGAAACGCGACGACATTAACAGTAGCCAAGTAGATAATGATTAGTGTGTGGAGAATAGTCATAATTACCTATACCATAGAGAATATTTTCTGCTTTGTCTACGAGTGTTGACACTAAGCACGGAATCCTGTATTGATCACGTATCATGCGTGCGCGCATGGTAGAGAGGAGGAATGAGTGGGCATTCTCATCATCGCCGTACTACTCGGCACCCCACTCGGAATGCTGGCCAGCGTGGGTCTGATCGCCCTGGGCTTCAATGCCACGCGGCATCGCGGCAATGACTACATCACCGCAGGCTTCTTCTTCTGGGCCGCAGTGGTCAGCCTGGTGGTCAACCTGGCGCAGGCAATCGTGCTGTACTTCCTGTTCAGCGGATGGCTGGCCGAATTTCTGGCGCCTGCATCAGGCGCGGCATGGTGGTAGACATCATCCGCTAGCGCATTCCACCTTTTCTATAGCAGTGAACGCATTCACTTCTGTAACAAATAAAAAACTCCGAAATACTCGGTGTTTTTTATATTACATCCAACAGCGCCGCAGCGGTGCTCGTGAAGGACGGTTGGCCCGGCGAAAGCCGGGTTTTAATCCAAGGGAGTACCGCGAGAGGCGCTGCTATGATGTGATTAGTCCCTTTTATTCACGTAGAAATCAACCCCAGATGTTGTTTGGTTTGCTTTGACTTGCACCTTTGCTGCATTCTTGGCTTTCTTCTTTCTGTTATAAAACTGTGTATCATACCACTCGTCAGCAACAAAGAGTTTGTACTTGCCTGGATTCAAGCCGTCCAGAATATAGTATCCACCTGTACCAGAACTAGTTGAAAGCGGAGTGCCTTTTACTTGCACACGCAGAGAAAGCGGAAGACCAGTATCAGCATCATAGACATGTCCAGAGATCGTGCCGGCTCTCTTCATTTTGATATTTACTCGTTTCTGTTTTCCTGCCTTGACCCTTTTGCGTACGATCTTATATCCGTAGTCTGAAGAGCTCACATAAATTCGATACTTCCCTTTCTTTAGTCCGTCTAACTTATAAAAGCCGTTGCTATCTGTTGATGTGTAAGCGTATCCCTGGTCAGTATACCCATTGCCGCGATACACGCGAACAGTAACATTAGCAAGCGGTTTCTTCTTATACTTCACCCGTCCGTAAAATGATGCACCTTTGGTCATCTTGTATACCTTGCTGGACTTACTCTTCTTTAACCCGAGCTTCTCTTTGTACTTCATCACATATCCATCTTTTTCGATTTTCATTCGATATCGTCCAGGGATAATACTAGAAATAGAGAATCGACCGTCAGTGTATGTAGAAGTCGTATGGTCCGCTGTACCGCTTCGCGGCTTTAAGCGACTGTAGAGCGCGATGGTCGCGCCTTCAATATTTGCACCAGCTTTGGTTTTTACTCTGCCGCTAAACGTCACTCCATCGTCCATGGAGATGTCATCAGCTGCAGTATCTTCCCCAGCAGTTACGGACACATTGTACTCTACTACGGTGATATGGTCGTCGTCAGTAATGGTAATGGTATAGTTATCACTCGCTCGCAATCCAGAGAGGGTGTAAGAACCGTCGGTTGCAGTAGTGGTCGTATACGTATTACCAAGACCGTCATCAGCAGAAACGGCCGCACCACTTACTGGAGTCTCTCCGTCCGAGCCGTATACCGTACCAGAGATCGTTCCGCCGGTTTCTATTGTGAAGTCTTCATCAGTGGTGGCTGATTCCACCCCAACAGTTATTAACCGAGACTTATCGATATACCCTTCTTTGTCTGTAGATAGCACATAGTCTCCAGCAGCAGTTTCATTGTATCCGTATGTATCATACATTTCGATAATATACTCCCCTGAACTATCCGTTGCATCAGAATAGGTGTCACTTCCTTTTTTCGCTGACACTACCACATCCACAACTGGGTCACCATTGCTGTCAGTTACTGTTCCAGCGACTGTGCTCTCTGCATTCATGACCAGATCAACAGTGGTAGTCTCCTCATCAGTGACCGAAACATTTAATGCATCTGCACCAAAGTAGTGTGCGAGATTTGCATATACAGAATATACACCTGAAGCTGAATCCCCAGGTACATCGTTTAGATCTGGGATGATAATATATGACCCATCAAGCCCAGAACTGTCTCCATCATAACCAGCATCATATCCATTTTGGTGGTACGCAGAGACATAGACATTATAGATCGGAGTCACGCCATCGGATTGATAGACGTGGCCGGTGATTCTCCCTCGTCGTGTAAGACTAAAGTCCACATTCTCTACGTCCGCATCTGTCACACTCACGGTTTGTTCAGCACGGATAAACACAACATTTGCTTCATCCGCTGTAGAGGTGTTGGTTTGAACAATATAATCACCTGCGTCAGCTTCATACGTATACTCTCCGTTTGCATCTGTAGTCGCTGACCCTAAATACTCTGCGTCTGAATCATACACTCGGACTGACAGCGTGGTTACTGGTGTCCCATCAGCAGCATGCGTTACGGTTCCTGATATATTCTGTGCTGCATAAACCGGCGCGTAGCACGCTGCGCCAAATACAATACTCGTGACTAGAACAGCCACGGATTTCGTAAGATGTTTCATACGTTTATGTTTACTCATTTGTATTACTGGCATTGTAACAAAAAATGGCTAAACCTCCCAGAACATGACGTATTTTCGTGTTTTGCTGTAACGCGAGCTCGACTTCATACATATGAATATTGGGTCATATTTACAGGTTATTATCTATCTGATTCTAGGAGATTAGGGCGTATTAGTGTTGTTGACAGTGGAGGTTTTTTCAGTAGAGTGAATAGTAATTAACACTACACCTATGTATAAAGCAATCGTTCCTGTGTTCGTACTCTGCGCAATGTTGGTTTTTACCGGAGGCATGTGTACGAGCGGCAACAACCAGCCAGAATCGAACACAAACGCAGAAACCAATACTAATGAAGAAACAAACACTAATGAAGAGGCGAATGTAAATGCAGTGTCTGAGAGCGATGTTCAGGAAGAAGCAGAGGATGTTACACCGTTCTTTGTGGGAGACTGGATTTTATGTATTGAGAAAGAGACTGATGAGGGGACGCTGTATATGTGGGTGGAGATCGCAGTGTCAGACAAAGCGTACTTTAATGAAGATCCAAATGAACCTGAGACTGATTTCTTAGGAGTAATCGAATCAAAGACCGCGTATGTGCGCACGTCTCTCTATCCAGAGATCACTACTCTAGATTTCAGTGGAACTGCGGTGTATGAGATCATTGGAAATAGAATATTCATCGATGATTTTGATGGCGCGAAGTATGAAGGTATGTTTATTAACACCAAAGGCGCAAGAGGAACATACACGAAGCAAAGCGAGGGCATTGAAGAGACTTGGTATGCATGGAAGGACGACGGCACGTTGCAACAATATCTCGATTGGCTAGAAGAAAACGCCATTGAGTTTGAAGAGTATGATCCACTAGAGGATTTGGAGATAGGGTCAGATCCAGACGCGATTGTGATTGAAGATGCAGAAGTAGAGGTAGAAACTAATCCGAATGAGATTGAGATTGAAGACGCTGAAGCCGCTAATTAATCAACATGGCAGAAACTAGACCAGGATCATTCCACCAACAAGCACGCGCCCGCGCGAACCGAGCTGGGGCTATTGAAGATGAAGAGGCGTTTGAGCCAGTCATCCCCGAGGGATGGACCACGCTATACCATGGAACCAACTATGTGAAGTGGCAGAACTTTGATATCCAGAATGCTGACCGTTTTACTATTCGCAGAGGGCTTTCGGTGGTTTCGCAGCACGAACTGGATAAACAGCGACAAGACACTGGCGGTGAAACCAAACAGACGTACGGAATTGTAGCTCAACCTCCAGATATGGATGATGAAACATTTGCACGATTGAACAGGCCGTTTGAAATACGCGTGGTCTTTTATGGGAATGCCCATCAGATGCGTCCGTTTATGTCTTTGCGAGACCGTCTGGAACCTGAAGCCATGGATCTCATTGCAAAGTACTACTATAAAAACAGAATGATGGGACGCCATCCATTGATACCGGGCAAAACAGAATTAATCCGCCTTGGCGTTACCACTGAAAATGATGTGGATGTCTATTACTACGTCCCAGCACCAGTGGCTGCTGCGTATCAAGCAGAGTCCGGGGTGGACCTGGGCATTGAAGAGTAATTGTACAAACATAAAACCCGCATGAACTGCGGGTTTTATAATTGATTGTGTTTACTGCGTTGAAACAGTGAAGTTCTTCCATTTTGAGAAGCTGCCTTTCTTATTCTTATTATAGATACCGCGTACTTTTGCTCGGTAGACTCCATCTTCAAGTCCGCTCAACGTTACAGGGACTACTTTTTTCGTAAGACCTTTCTTTTTGTTCACAGTCTTCACTTTTTTCCATTTCCCATTTTCATTCTTTTTATAGACCAGTACCTTCATCTTTGATATGCGTGGAATCTTTTGGCAGCGTAGCACCGGACTGTCAGTATCTGTATTCTTTACTTTTTTCACCTTTCCTTTTTTCGGCAACGTTCGCGCAGAGAGTGTGGAAGAGGGATCTGATGCACTCTCTCCATCATGCACCGTGACTTTATAGTAGTACTTCTTGCTCGTGTTGAGTTTTTTTACTACTTTCTTTTCATTCGAAAGGCCACTGTAGTTTTTTACATTCGCAGAAAAGTCACTCTTTGTAGAACGCGTTAAGGTGAATGTACAATGATCACAGTCAGCGTCCCAAGTAATCTTCATCTGTTTTGCTTTGACGTTCTTTGCTTTCAAGTTTGTTGCTGCATCTGGTGTGTTGTCAACGAATTCATCCGCGCCAACATCGTATGAACCGTTTATTGGCCGTTCATCCCCATCGATGTCTTCCTCCACGTCCGAGAGTGTTTTCCCTACATCAATAGCAGGTGAGCCTTTAGTAATATGCAGGTCTACTGAGCCAGCAGCAGTGCTGGAGAATAGCGGGTCGCCCACTGCAGAGTGGGCATCATGCCCCTGCAGCTGCCACATCTCTAATTCACTCGGCGCATAGACGTCGCTCACAATGTATCCAATCGCACCATTATTATAGTAGAGGTTGTTATCATACGTCCGAGTATCCACGCTACTTAATTGTGCTACTGCAAAGTCTGTATGGTTGGCAAAGATATTGTTCCATACTGAGACCGTACCAGCCATGACGTAGATGCCGGCGTAATTATTGTAGAAAGTATTATTCGCGACAAACAGCTCATCAGGCGCAGACGCAACCAGAACCGGAGAATACGTGCTCGAGTGGTTATAGAACCAGTTATTGTATACCCACGTGCCATCGAATCCATCTCGAAGCCACACCACACGAGATCCAGTATTGCTGTAGAATTGATTGGAATAGATGAAGATATCTTGACCAATCGCCATATCAATAGCTTCTTTATTGTTATAGAAGGTATTATTCGCAATCGTAACCTCTGAAGTATTGCCATCTGCATATATCGCAGCAACTGAATCTCGGAATACACAATTCTCGATCGCAATTCCAGTCACATTTGTTTCACGTATGCGGATAATGCGATTGCTGTTATCTGCCACTTGTGTCCCATTATTATGGAATTCAATGCCAGAGATGGAGTAGTAATCAGCGCGTATTACAAAGGTTTCAATATCATCGATCTCAATAATAGCTGCTTCTCCTGGCCATCCTTGGATAGTGGTCGAAGCTCCTTTTACTCCGTTGGTTGGAGAGTCTAGAGTAATTGCACCTTCTTCGGAGAACGTCCCTTTAATATTCAGAATATCTCCAGGGCCAAGTTTTTGCACTGAAGTATTAAGCGTTTTCCACGGCGCACTCTCTGTACCTGCTGCGGAGTCATCTCCTGCATCAGCGTCCACATAGTACTCAAGAGCGAGAGCCGGAGTTGCTACCATTAAACAACAACACGCTATGAATGATATAAATAGTGCTTTCATATATATCTATTAATCGTTAAATAAGAACCGCGAGTGGCGCGGTTCAAATAATTATTTGCCTAATGAGCTCAAGATATCTCGGCGGTGCTCTTCTTCATCCATCAGAATGTCCTCAAGGATGCGACGGACGCCATACTCCTGCATCTCTTCTGCTTGAGCAATCCGTTCTTTATAACGAGAGACCGCGAGTTCTTCTCCTTCTAGATCCTGCTCCAACATGGTTTTAGAATCTTCTGAGATTTTACGCTCTTCGACATCGATGCTTGGAACACCTCCTAAGTCGGTTATAAGTGTAGCGACTTGCTTCGCATGTCCGATCTCTTCGTCTGCATGAACTGCGAGTTCAGCTGAGATCGAATCGTACTCTGGGCCGGTCATCATTGCTGCATGTTGAATGTATTGTACTGCAGCAGCGTACTCCCATTCCAGGTCTTTATTGAGTTCTGCAATGAACTCTTCTTTTGATAGTGCCATAGGATACTTTTAATTTTAGGTAATACGTAGTATAACAGATTGAGTGTTTTATGGAATGGGTGCTCACTATTATACTGATTTGAAAGGAAAATGCCCAACTATACGTATTACTACTGGAGGGTTATTATTATCCTATGGATGTAGATCACACACAATACAGCGATCAAGAACTTGTGGTGCAAGCACTATTTGATCCAGAGGCGTTTTCTCAAATTATCGAACGATATCAGGATAAGCTACTTCGATATATCATGAGGATATCCAATGTTTCTGTTCAAGATGCAGAGGATATTTTGCAAGAGACCTTTATCAAAGCGTACTCCAATTTAAATGATTACGATCACTCTCTGCAGTTCTCTTCTTGGATCTACCGGATAGCGCACAACCAAACCATCAGTTCGTATCGTAAGCGATCCGTGCGTCCACATGGAAACAGTATTGAAGTAGATGATGTGTTTATCAACAACATCGCATCGGACATTGATTTAGATAAGGACATTGAACAGTCGCAGTTAAAAGAACTGTTGCAAGGCGCCATCCAGCAATTGGATATAAAATATCGAGATGTACTAGTGTTACGGTATTTTCAAGACAGAAGTTATCAAGAGATTTCAGATATTATTCAGAAACCGTCTGGCACTGTTGCCACGTTACTGAACCGCGCAAAGAAAAAGATGCAGAAGATCATCGAACAACAAGGTAATTTGGATATATGACAGAGAAAAAAACAGTACACGACCGTGTATTAACACACATTAAAGAACAGAAAGTAACACCAAAACCTAAGTGGCGGTTTATTGCACGAAACACATTGCTTTGGACCACTGGTGTTGCAGCAGTAGCAATAGGGAGTATTGCGTGTTCAGTAATGATTACGCTTATTGTGCATCATGACTGGCACTTGCTGTTAGAAGGCGGAAAAGGTATGCCGCTTATTATCATGCGGTCGTTACCGTACTTCTGGCTTCTTCTCTTAGTACTGTTTATTGCAATCGCGCATTGGAATTTACGACATACAAAGAAAGGGTATAGATATAACATCGCAACGATCGTGGTTGTATTAGTCGCAGCGAGTGTTGCTGGCGGAGGGGTATTGCATGTAGCGAAAATTGGCACCGCTGTAGATCTGCTACTGGAAGAACAAGCGCCGTTCTATGGAAAGATGCTCTCTCCGCGACACCGTACATGGACCGAGCCTGAAGAGGGAAGAATGGGAGGTATCATCATTGAAATCATCGATGAAGACGAGATGTATATTGAGGATATGTATGATGAAAAGTGGTATGTGATTACAGAGTCTATTATTGTCATGCCTACTGCAGAGTATGAGGAAGAAGCGTATATTCGCGCAATCGGGGAATTAGCTTCAGAGCAAGAGTTCCACGCAGAACAATTGCATGTGGTACCAGCCGAGCGACCATTTGGTTTAAAAGGTTTTTTTCACAAACATATGAAAAATGGGAAGCATAAAGGAGATAGTGAAAGACACGAGTAAGAGATGCGTACTATGTAGTGCAGGGCCTGTAGAAGAGAATTAATACACACAAAATGAAACAAAAGAAATCCGCTATAAGTGGATCTTCTGAGTCAAGCACAGCACCTGATAATAAGAAATCAGGAAAGTGTGGGGCTCGAAATGCAGCAATTGGCATTGCTGTAGTGAGCGTACTACTCATTGGTGGTTCCGTTACCGCAATCTATGCAGCAGATGAGATGAGTGAGAAAGCGGACAAGCATCGTGAGCATATGGAGACAATCCGGAATGCGATTGAGAATAATGACTACGATTCGTGGGAGTCTGAAATGAATTCAATCATTACTTCTCTACAAGAGCTCGTAACACCGGAGACGTTCTCTACTATGCAACAAGCACACGAGTATATGGAGTCCGGAGATCACGAACAAGCACATGAACTCATACAAGACCTTGATATGCCGTTCCTCATGCATGGGAAGGCTGGGAAAGGAATGAAAGGCAAGTTCATGGGACAGCACGAAGAGATGGAAGATGCATTAGAGAGCGGTGATTACCAAGCATGGGAAGCACTGATGAATGAACGGCCAAACACTGATGTAGAAATCAACCAAGAGACGTTTGAAAAGATGCAACAAGCACACGAGTATCGAGAGCAAGGAGACAAAGACTCTGCGCGAAAAATCATGGAAGAGCTTGGTCTGCACAAATTCAAACGAGGCGGTCGTTAATACAGTATCGTTTACATCCATAGAAACCGGCGCATACCGCGTCGGTTTTTGAATAAAAAAAGTCCACCGTGTCAGGGCGGGGTTGCGCGGGTCACAGAAACAGGCTCTCGCCCATCC
>CAYFNF010000004.1:65710-136590 GCA_964344485.1 uncultured Gammaproteobacteria bacterium | reverse complement strand
ACCTGTAGCGGAAGCTGTGGGTGGATCACCTCCTTTCTAGGGAGATAAAAATAAACGATGAACAACTCACGTTCATTGTATACTTGGTCGTAATGTGTAGTGCATTCGCACTGACACATAGGAAATTGCGGTTCTATCGTGTATTCAGAAGTCAAACGAAAACCCCATATTGTGGGGTTTTTTGATAGTATGCCTGCTTGACAATTTCACTTTTTTACTATATGCTGTCTAGTCTTTTTGTGTTCACTCGCGCAAAGCTAACTACTCCTAGCTGGTTTTGCGCGCGTGAACCGACTCATGCGCGAGAGACAAGGTGCTCCATGAAGCGCGAAGTCCGTCGTCGTCAGGGCCACGTCGCCCTGATCATCGTCCTGATCGTCATGCTGTGCATCGCAGCCCTGTGCTGCTCCGGAGGTCGCTGCTGCGAATGCGGCGAAGGCAACAACGGCAACGCCCTGTGCCGCTGCTGCTAGACAGCAAGACCTGACGTCGACGACGACTGTGCCCTGAGCAGGCCAAACAATATGCTCGTTCTTTTTTTCTTTCAACATTTAACGTATATTTGGATAAATAAAAAACCCCTTTCATTGAGGGGTTTTTACTTTCTTTCATAGATGAATGTCATTCCTCTACGCAAGAAAATCCGTCGAGGGGACTGCTGACGTCGTTGTGTCAACAGCTGCTCGCCCGATGCGAGCTCCCCTCGGTTGTGTGACTACCCCTCCTGCAGAGCATGGGCTACATACTAAGTGCTCTTCCCAGCGGTACGAAGCTCCTCGAGGGCAGCCCAGAGGTGCTCTGCGCTAATCATGCAGTCGAGGTCAAGTGCTTCTGCCAGTTCTTCGGGCTTGATCTGAACACCACGGAAGCATGCGCCACCGACCCGCGTTCCTTTCAGACGCATCTCTTGCAGGAATGCATCACTCAAGTCAGCATCACGCAAGTCAACGCCAAGCATGGCAACCCTGAACATCACACTGTCACACATGATCGCATCGTTCAGACGCGCACCGGTCAGCGTGACATTGGACAAGCTCGCACGGACCAACCGCGCATGTGACAGCTCTGCATAACTCAATTGCGAGTCTCCAATCCACGCCCTGTCCATGTTCGCACTTCTCAAATTTGCGTTTTCCAGATTGCAACCGATCAAGCGCACGCCCTCCAACAGGTCTTGATCGAGCTGTGCTCCTCGCAAGTCCTGCTCACGCAGCGTGAGCCCCCTCAGGTCCCACGGGTAGCTGCTCAAACGCGCTGAATCAACTCCTGCCTCCATCAGCCTTGCCTTGGTCTGTGCACGGTCCATGGTTCTCTTCCTCATTCTCATGCGTTGGTTCAAGTCCAGAGCGAAGCGAAATTGCCAGGCCCTGACCTTGAAGTCAATACACTTGAACGAGTAGAGAGGTGGCGATTGTCGTCACACTCTGTAATGCATATGGATATATACACTCTAGACTATGACGAAACATTGTTTTTAAACAAAAGGTCCGGAGGGGACTGCTGACGTGGTTGTGCCAGCAGCTGCTCGCCCGGTGCGAGCTCCCCTCGGTTGTGTGACCGCCGTTTATTACGACTCACCTCCGCGTTCAGCGAGCACCCAGAGTTCTGGATGTTCTCGACGGTATGCGCAAACATCAGCGTAGGTACCAGGTGCGCCCACTGCCTTGCTGACACCTCGACAGAGGTAGAGCGTCTCAGCGCCGTAGAGAGCGTCCTTGAGGTTCGCTCCTGCAATATCCGTGTCACCGATGTTGGTCCCAAGCAAATCCGTTTCTCGAAGGTCTGCTCCAACCAGCCTTGCGCTCCAGAAGTTTGCATCTTCCAGATTCGCATTGCGCAGATCAGCTCCTGCAAGATACGCTCCCCGCAGATCAGCTCCCTTGAGTCGCGCGCCACGAAGGTCTGCCTCGAACAGGTCGGCTTCATGCAGATCAGCACCCTCCAGGTTTGCTCCCCGCAGATCAGCGCGAGTCAACCTCAGAGAGCGCAGGTCCTTTCCAGCCAGATATACTCCATCAAGATCCAGTCTTCCTCCCTGCAGTCGCTCGAGCGGGATGCCCAATTCCAGCAGGATTCCAAAGGTCTCTTGTCTGCTCTTGATCATGACTCTCTTCCTCGTCCTCATGCGTTGGTTCAAGTCCAGAGCGAAGCGAAATTGCCAGGCCCTGACCTTGAAGTCAATACACTTGAACGATTAGAGAGATGGCGGTTTGTGGTCACACTCTGCAGCGCACTTTATTAACCTCGCTGAAGAGTATGATCAAATTTATAAAACACCGGACTCAAGTCCTAAACCCCACAAACGTGGGAGAACCCGAAACCGGTGTTTCCAAGTACTTTGTATCGGTGACTCAGGTAACCGTGGCGTTTGCCGAATAGTAGAGTGCCTCCTCAATAAAAACAACCGAATATAGTAGCGCATTTTTAATACTTTGTCAAGGGTTTTTGCAGTAAGATTAGCAAAAAATGTTCCACGCTCTTACACCCAATGTTCCACGCTCCATACTACCCTGCATCTCTTTACAAAAACAACCCTATTTGGTAGGATGATTCGTGCACTTATCACATATCTTGCATATATATGGGCATGTAGCTCAGCTGGTTAGAGCACTTCACTGATAATGAAGAGGTCCGTGGTTCAAGTCCACGCATGCCCACACTAATAATCCAAACATGGAGATTCTATTAAACGTCATACACTGGGGATTCGGTGCGCTTTCACTTCTTTCTGCTATTGCAGTGGTATTAAGCTTCCCAGGAATTATCGTTGCTGCAATTGTTGAAGCACTCAGACAAGCAGAAGACGAACGCACCTTCCGTTATACTGAACGGTTCGCTGTTCTCTTCGGATTATCCTTGTTGGTGATGATTGTGGTTCTAATTTTATGGCAGATCGCTGTCTCCATTATTAACGCATTAATATAATATGGCTACTAAGAAACCAAAAAAACTGAAGTTATCACAGAACAAAATGCTTGCGGGTGTTTGTGCTGGTTTTGCAGAGTTCCTAGAAGTGGATGTCACCATGGTCCGCGTGCTGTTCGCGTGTTTTGTTATCCTCACTGGATTCTTCCCTGGTGTCCTAGGATATCTGGTAGCGTGGTTCATCATGGCATCCGAACAATCAAAACCGTAACAGGTCTTGACGAGCGGGTCATTATTCCGTATTATTATTTGGCAATTTCAATTTGCCGGGGTAGCTCAGTGGTAGAGCACGGGACTGAAAATCTCGGTGTCGGCAGTTCAATCCTGCCCCCCGGCACAAAACAAGCTAGGCAAACGGCCTAGTTTTTCTTTAGGTGATCTAATTGAGCTAGCACGTCAAAATCTACTTCAGTTACAGCAACTGCGCCATCATCCCATCTTCCAATGTTGTCCTGGCATTGCTGCCCCACAGTCTGGACTCGCCGGGCCAAGCCCATGCAATCATCAGAGCTTCTTGAATAGTTCAGAAGCGAGGCCTCATAAGGAAACAGTTGCGGATTCCGTGGCTGCAGTGCATCATACGCAGCAAACCCTCCGTCGCTTATACTCACTAATCTATCTCCAAGTCGAAACTCTACTGCGGTGATGTCCACTTGTGATGCTGTTGCTAGATCAAGGCTCGCAACCGAAGAGGTAACCGTTCGGTTACGCCCGCTGTCAAAGTGGGAATGCGGTGCATGTACCAGCTGTGCACCTTGCCCGGATTGATCTATTAACGGGATATGGTATGTACGCGAGTCCCCTACGTGCAGAACATAGGCGCGGTGTAGCCACGGTACTTGAATAACTACCTCGACCGTTGTTGCAAAGTCTCGTGCTCTATTGTACTGTCCCTCAATCGCGCGAAATAACTCATTGCCTTGTAGCGCCTTCAGTAACCCAAGGCGCGCGGTGGGGATAATTGATCTCATGCGGGACTGAATCACCTCATCTGAAGGAGGTGGGTTAGTATCTAATATTGCATCGGCAACGTCTTGTGCTGCCATGGCTACTGCTTCTCCCATTAACCCGCTGACGTTCCTATTTTCATTCGTGGTCCCATCACACACTACATGACACCCTTTCCCAATATGTACCACATCTTCATTAATACGATCACGCATGCGTTCCTGCGCTGCGGTATATCGCTTTATACGCTCTGTTTCACTGTCTGTCCATTCAACTAGCGTCAGTATCGGTCTATCCATTCTCTGTAATAGTCTCTTTGCCTGCTCTCTTTGTTTCGGGTCAGCTTTGATTGCAAAGTACCGTCGCTGCAACTCCTGCTGATATTGAATATATCGTTCGTATTGAATTGGTTGAAGCGCAGCATCGGGAATGCGCTTTTTTCGAGACAGCGCTGCGCTTTCACTGTAGTCATCTGAATACTCTTGAGATACCTCCGCATTGTATCCAGCATCCCGCGGCTCACCTGTCTCTGGAAAATATACAGAAACAATGGGTGCAAGTCGTTCATGTAATGGACGACGACGTTCTGGTGTTGGATCCTCAACTGTTACCACTGCTGGGTCCGTTAGAGCCTCATCGTCAGGTACTTGGCCATCGTCTGCAGCAGGTGGCGTGGCAGCAGGAACTGTCTCCACACGGCGTGTCGCTGGACGTGGTCCTGAATCTGGTGGTCCTGTTGGTGGCTTTCTGCTCATCTATGTAGTATTACGTGTCGGCTCAATTATATACATGTTTTTTTACGCTGAATTCTACTATGATCCTTACATGAAACACGCGAATATGCAACTACGCTATTTTCGAGTGTTGGTATTGATTTTTTTTTAGTATATGCTACTATTATTGCTGCTCTAAACAAGAGTTGTCACGCAACGGGGCGTGGCCTAGTGGCTTAAGGCGTTCGGTTTGGGACCGAGAGATCGTGAGTTCGAGTCTCACCGCCCCGACATACAATTATTGAAATACATATATGCCTACCCTACTTACAGGAGCGCTGTATTCCCTAGCGTCCCTTGGTATTATTATTGGTAGTGTCGGTGCTTTCATGAGCATAATCATCTTGCTTGTGCAGGCTATCAGAAAAAAGAAGCTGTATTGGCTCCCTCTGATTATCTGTATTATTATACTCGTCATCTGCGTACCGGTCTGGTTGTTAACAGCCTTTTCTTTTATGCCAAACTCGTAATGCGGGTTAGCTTGCAAAACTCGCTATAGTAATCTCTACAGCTACGGCATCTCTTTAGAACAAACATCCCTGGCAGTGAACCAGGGATATCATATTATTCTTTTTCTTTTATTTCCACATCACGTATCTTGAACGCCCTGAATAGATCCCAGAAATCATAAAGGATAATTCCTAAATACAGTAAGATCCCCGACCAAAAGATCACTGAATACACTGATGGATAGATAATACTGACGCTCAGTACAATTGCTTCCAATAATAGTGCGATGAGAAGCATCAACACAAACGTGGAGGCGTGTGACAAAAAGCGCATGCCACCGCTTTCTATAATGGTGTGCTCATAGGAAAATGTAAAATTCGCTGCACATGCAGTGACGAGCAATACACTTAACATTAAGAGGAAGTCTTTGATCTCCTCAACCTCCAAAGAGGAAAGGTTGTTTTTTATGGTGGCATAAAAAATCACCATAACAATGACGATGATGGCGTTCTTAATAAGGTTTTCTTTCAATGTAAGAAAGAAAAGGGTGTTGTCTTGTTTCATAGTACTTTTTCTTAACTAATTGATTATAACATAACTATCGTGATTAATAACGGATCTTTTGTACCGCACGCTTCATGAATGGTACAATAGAATTATGAAAGAATGCGTGCAATTTACCACGGAAAAAACAGGTGCTGTTCAGTGTCATGCATGCTCACACGAGTGCACAATCACTGATGGCTCTGTTGGAATTTGCGGAATCCGTAAAAACGAAAGCGGGAAGCTCTACTTATTGCCGTATGGACGCACTATTGCTCTTCATATTGATCCTATCGAAAAAAAGCCGCTGTTTCATTTTTTACCTGGCTCTTCTGCGTATTCATTCGGGACAGTGGGATGTAACTTCCGTTGCGGGAACTGTCAAAACTATGACATCTCCCAGATATTCGAAAGAAAAGGGAAGGTAAAGGAGTACAATCAATTACCACTCGGTACTCCTGCATCACCAGAACAGATAGTACAGCAAGCTCAGGAGAATAACTGTGACAGCATCGCGTATACATACAACGAACCGACTATATTTCTTGAGTACGCTCTAGACACTATGAAGCTGGCGCATAAGGAAGGACTGAAGAACGTCTGGGTCTCAAACGGCTTCATGACAGAGAGCACGCTGGATCTTATTGTCCCGTATCTGGACGCTATCAATATTGATATAAAATCATTTGAAGATGCTTTCTATAGATCCAATTGTGGCGCGCGTATTCAGCCTGTACTAGATAACTGCAAGCGCTTAGCAAAAGAAGATTCTGTGTGGCTAGAAACCACAACGTTAATTATCCCGACGAAATCAGATCACCCGGACATGCTTGAGCAGATCGCTGAGTTTATATCAACTGAGTTGGGTGAGTATGTACCGTGGCATATCTCTGTGTTCTCCGGAGCCATCTCCTGGAAGCTGCAAAGCCTTCCTGAAACACCGATTGAAACCATTGAGCGTGCATATTATATCGGAAAGAATGCTGGCTTGCAGCATGTATTTGCCGGAAATGTACACGGATCAGAGTGGGAGCACACATACTGCCCTGCGTGTGGAGAGGTCGTAGTGCAACGCATCGGATACCACATAGAGCGTTTTGATACAGGCGGTACGTGTGCATGTGGGGAACAATTACTAGGTCTTTGGAATAATAAGTAACAATATACATATGAAACATGTATTATTTATCGTCGCGGTGCGTGGGTACCAGGATATTGAATACGGCACTCCTAAAACAATGCTGGAAGACGCGGGATATACTGTGACCACAGCAAGCGCACAAACAGGGCAGTGTTCAGGCAAGCTGGGCGGCATTACACAAGCCACTGTGGCGCTTCAAGACGTAAACATACAAGATTACGATGCAATAGTATTTGTCGGAGGACCAGGCGCGGTCGAATATCAGCAAGATACAGGTGCACACCGTATTATTTCAGATTCCTTAGAAGCAGAGAAAATCTTAGCTGCAATCTGTATAGCGCCAACCATTCTTGCATATGCAGGCGCATTGCAAGATAAGGCAGCAACGGTATGGAACGGTGACGGAGAACAATCTGCGGTTCTTGAAAACAATGGTGCGCGTTTCCAAGACCAGCCAGTTGTACAAGATGGAGCAATAATTACAGCAAATGGTCCGGATGCTGCAGAAGCATTCGCGGAAGCCATCATTCAACAACTCAAGGCATGATCACTTTCGCATCTATCACTCCGCACCCACCGATCATTCTCCCTGAGATCGGTCAGCAGGAAGATATTGAACAGGTAAAGAACACTATTGCTGCCATGCAGCGCCTTGGTCAAGAGCTGACTGAAGCACAGCCAGATACTGTTCTTATTATCTCTCCACATGCTCCGCTCTCTGCTGGATCCTTTCAGCTAAATCATGCTGAAACACTCACCGGCGATTTAGGGCAGTTCGGATTTGATAGAGCATTTCAGTACACGAATGATTTAGAGATAGTGAACGACATCATCAAACACGCACAAGAGGAGCAAATTCCTATAGACGTGCATGATGCAACACTGGATCACGGTACGCTTGTCCCTCTCTATTATCTTCTGCAAGATATTTCACCCAACGTTGTACACTGTTCTTTCTCCATGCTTAGTCTTGAAGAACATCTTGCGTATGGAGCGCTGATCGGATCCGTCTGCCAGAAGACACAAAAAAAGATCGCGCTCATTGCCAGTGGAGATCTATCGCATCGCTTAATCCCATCGGCCCCAGCTGGTTTCTCACCAAAAGGGAAAGAGTTCGACGAGATGCTACTACAGCTACTTCAAGAGAAACGCGTGAATGACATCTTGCAGCTTGACCATGAATTGATCGAGCACGCTGGGGAGTGCGGCTTGCGTTCATTCGCCATCTTACTTGGTACATTGCAACAAGAAGCGTGGGAATGTAATATATATCATTATGAAGGACCGTTCGGTGTAGGGTACTGTACGGCGCGATTACTATAACTATGGATCCATACGTACAATTAGCAAAACAAGCTGCAGAGGAGTATGTAAAGAACAATACGACCTTAGAGGTGCCAGATGACCTACCGGATGAATTAACACAAGAACACGCCGGGGTGTTTGTTACTGTGAAGCTGAATGGTGAGCTGCGCGGTTGCATCGGTACGGTTGCCTCAAGCAAGGTTTCTGTTGCAAATGAAATCATCTCAAATGCGATCTCCGCAGTAGCTCGTGATTTTCGCTTTCAACCTGTTACCAAAGAAGAGCTACCGCATATACAATACGAAGTCAGCATCCTCCACCCTCTCACGCCAGTGAAAGATTTAACCTCTGTTGATCCGGAAACACAAGGTATAGTTGTACGAGCCCAAGATGGTAGAAGCGGCCTGCTTTTGCCAGGTTTAGAAGGCATTGCTACTCCAGAGCAACAATTTAAAACAGCATGCCAGAAAGCCGGAATTCGCCCGGGAATAGATAAAAAAATCCGTGTACTATCGTTTACTACTGAAAAACACATATGAAGATTGAACACGTTGGAAGAAAGATACTACTATTCATTGTTTCGCCTGGAGCGGTATTGCTGATTCTTGCTGTAGCAGTATACCTCAGTCCAAAAGTAGTTTCAGACACCTCACTTTCTGGAAATTACTATCGTGATCAGATCTGGAACGGGGAGATTACTATTACAGGAGATGTCTATATACGTCAGGCACTCACTATCCGACCGGGTACGACTATCAAATTCTTAGTGCAAGATGATCGAGCGCGCGGAACTGAAATAATGGCTGATGGGTTTAATAATGATGACCCTACTCGGTTAGAATCATATGCGACATCACATTCATCTCTAGAAATCGGTGGAAACTTGACTGCACGCGGAACCAAGGAACAGCCTATTACATTCACGTCCGCAGCAGAAACACCAACAACTGCAGACTGGGAAGCGGTTTATATTCATGGACCAGAAAGTATTGTGGAGTATGCAATAGTAGATTACTCTCGCAATGGTCTCACTCCTACGAGCATACCTGGAGATCACGTGATTATTCAGAATAACAGTATGCACAGTAATTTCTGGTCAGCGGTCTCTACTGGATACAGCTCTGCGCAAGTGTTAAACAACGAAATCTATGAAAGCGGACATGAAGGGATAGACTCACAAGGAGGAAGCCCAACTATTATTGGTAACTATATCTACCACTCCAACACTGGTATTGTAATTATGAGCGGAGGCGGGACGATTAGTGGAAATGTGATACAATATTGTGGAAATGGGATATACACTGAGGAAGGAGCATCACCGACTGTTTCTGATAATAGTATTGAATATCCAGTTGATAATTCAACAAAAGAATGGCGGTATAACAACGAATTCACTTATTAATATCATGTATATATGAAAGGGAAAAAAATAAACATCGTTCTCATTATAGCCGTGGTGGTACTCATTGTTGCTAGCATTGGCGCGTACGTATTTGTACGCGAAGTATACAACCCATTCACTCCAGCGGGGTATGTCTTTAATGAAAATCTTCCTTCAGGTATTTCGTATACTCACCCCTTACAAAAACTGCCACAAGAGAAGCTGTACACCTTTGGACCATTCGGTGAGTTTGATGACATGAATATAAAAGTCAACTGGCATGATAATTCTATTGAGTGTGCATCAGGCGATACTGGAGAATTCCACTCAGTCTATTACTATCAAATTCCTGAACAGAACGTCACTGGAGTTGGTGACACCAGGTCAGCATACGTGTGCGGTGACTTGTATTACATCTTTACATTTACTAGCGCTGAAGGCCCGGGTCTGTACGGACCGTTCTCCCGCTCTGACTAATGAAAGCCCCGGTACTTCACCGGGGTTTTTAAGTAAAAAAAGTTGACGCGTGTGCGTCGCGGACGTTGTCCTACAGGACGTCGACCTTCTCAGGGTGCCACCAGCAGAACCAGATGATGAACCAGATGCGATCCAGGCGCAGGGTCACGCGGACCCGGGTTCCTTCTGATATCGGTGGTGACGCCACGGTGACTTCCTCTCCGTCGTCCAGTCGCACCCGAACGCTCGGGACATCGACCGTTGAGTGGCCGACTCCGATGCTCGAGATGAGCGGTACTGGACAGAGGAACGAGGTCAGGACACGACCGTCTACTTGCCGGGTTGTGGAAATAGGCTTCCCTCCGTGCTACAGGTTGTCGCGAATCCACTCCAGGACTTCTTCCGGCGCCTCCGGGCACTGCCTGGCCTTCTCACGGACCATGGCGTACTCGCGCGTGATGAGCAGCGTCGGATCCGTGGGGATCCGAATGTCCGCGCTCTGATCGCGCAGCGCCTCCAGCAGTCCTGGTCCGTGGTGATCCATGGGATGCTTGGCCGCGTGGACCAAGACCTCCTTGCTGGCACACCACAGATAATTCCGTCCACCCCACATCACGAACACAGCGCTCATGATACCTCCAATCCTTCCTTGGACCCGTGTGAGTGGCTCGAGTTTTATATATGAAAAAACGCCTTTTGTCAAGGCCTTTTATGCTGCTACACGTCTACACTATTGGACTACGTACAATAATACCCAATGCTGCTAATACCAAATAAATAGACACCACAAGTAGTAATAGCGCTGAGATAATAGATGCTGTGCGCGCGATATTCTTCCTTTTGTTGATGATCTTTTCTTTTACCTTCAATACCACAAATCCAAACACTACTAACGTAGTAAAGATCCCTAAACCAAATACGAGTATAATCGGCACGATCCAATTGATTTTGCCTAAGCTAATAATAGCAATCATCACAGACCAACCGATGGTACACGGTGCAAGTCCAGCGATAACACCAAGGATCGGGCCTTTTCTCTTTACTCCAATCTTGATCTTCTTTGGGAACATGTTGCGCAATAAGTAGAACACCGCAATCCCAAGAAGCACAAATGCACCAACGGTCTGAATAGTGTTGATATACTTGTAGATATCGCTCACTAGAGAGAATAGCTTAAACGCAATGCCCAGAACCACCACATCCAATAAATGCGTTGCGGTCAATGAAGTGGCAAATACCAGCACATCTTTCATCTTCTTGTCCTGCTCAATCAAATAAGAAGCGAGAATGCTCTTGCCATGATCAGCAGTTACAGAATGTAGTACTCCCAGGACGAATGCTATCAACAAGATGAATAGAATCGATAGAGCCGATCCTTCATCAAAGAGCTCGCTAATCTTTCCTAGATATCGTTTTAGCTTCCCGGTTCTGAATGCATTCGTATTTTTAATAAAACCACCTCCTGCGATATTTTCAGAAGAGAAGATCACTCCTTCTTGCTGCTCTTGATACTCCTGATATTCCTGCTGCTTCTCCTGCGCTTCTTTTAACGGGACGCGTTCGCCTTGCATGAGCTCAACTGCTGCTTCTGGATCCAGTGGATACCACCCTTGTTCTATTTCATCCAAGTCTGCATATCCGTCAAAGTCCGTATCCGGAAGGTGAGGGTTCGTTCCATAGGCCTCTTCTTCTTCGTCAGTAAGTCCGTCATCGTCTGCGTCATTTTGATACTGCAGTGTTCTCTCTGGATCTTGAAAGTCAAATGCATCAGAGGTTACTTTGCTGGTCAGAATTTTCTTATATCGAGGCTCCTCTAGATTACCATCCACCACAAAGTACATCTGATTGGTCTGTAGCTCCAGCTCCGTGAACATGGTATTGGAAAAATAGACAATATCTAAATCCTGAGCGCATTCCATCGTATACTGGATCTCAAACCCCTCAGCCATAATCGTAATCTCGTCCTGTTCAAAGACGTTTGCCGTCTTAAAATGACACGCCTCTCCATTATTCTGCACATATATAGTCTCCATGATGTAATCGATGAACAACCAACCCGATAGGTACGCATCACTTATGCTTTCATATTCAATACCGTTGTTCTCCAGGAGCATGCCGACTTCGAACGCGTGCAGGTTGGTAGTACCTGAAATAGCTTGTGTCTCAGAATCTACGTTTAAATAGGTAAACGTGATATCGAGTGGGTGCGCTTCTGCGCGCTGAACGAATGGCCCAATAAAAAAACATGCTATTGAGAGAAGCATCATGCAGGCAACGTGTATGTGTGATGTTCGCGTTAGAATATTCATGTATGCAGACTTCGATACCTCATATATCATACCGGTTTTTCTGAAAAAAGCCATTTGTGGGGTGTATTAGGCTTTTTCTGCTTCATTACTTGATTTTATTCCGAAATTGCTATACAATCTGTTCTGCTTGCGGGTATAGTATAACGGCTCATTACGTCAGCCTTCCAAGCTGAATATGGGGGTTCGATTCCCCCTACCCGCTCCATAAAATCGCCTTACAGGCGGTTTTTCTAATACTTATACGTTTCTACTATTGCAGGAACTCCACCTTGCTGGAACGTCTCTATCATCTTGTCCGCTGGTGTTGTTTTCGATCGTAACCGCTCCCACAGTGGTGTAAGGTAGACTTCCTCTCCTTTGCCTCTTCTCTTCAAGCCCTGCTCAGCGACTTTCAACGTCTCATGGACCAGTCGGAGGTTACGCTGCTTATGATGAGGGAAATCTAAACCGTGAATATCTGCATCGTTTCTGAATTGAACCCATTGTTCCCATGACATCTTATTTACGAGCTGCTCTGCGTCCTTCCAATTTTCTACAATACCGAGAGATATTGCAGGTATCGCCATTTCCTCTCCTTTTGGCGCAACTCCACATGTGCGATTCTCTATATAGCAGTGCGATATATGTTTTTTAAAGTATGGGAGGATACTTGAGCTGTCGTATGCTTCTACTGCTCCTGCCACAGTCACGGTGTCTTCGAAAAAATAATGTACCTTCGCAGTGAGCCACGTATATTGATGAATATAATGCAACATCTCTACATCTGGCATTAATCTTTTACGGTCTCCAAGCAATCCAATATGGACCATTGGTTTTTCAGACCGAAGGTATTCGATAAACTGCGGATCACCCCATACAGCATACCCGGCGCCTTTCCCTCTTGTGACTAAAAATAATCGCGTGTTCCAATAAAAACGAATATACTCGTCCAGGGTCTTGAACGGCTTCTTTTGTATGGTATTCCCAAAAAAGGACCGATATTGCGGGAGGGCCTTTTTATTCCATGCGTGCCATAACTGTTGCCGCGTCTCTTTCTGTGGCTGCATCCTTCCTTGAGCAATCGGTGAACACACAGTCAACGCAGACAAGGGCCCAGAAAGCGCATGCATTACATTGTACACCGGTATCCACTCATCAACTGAGTGGTCAATAGTTGCCTGATGTGATGCAGTAACAATACCGTGTCTCCAATGCCGCAACTTTTTATCAAATAGTAAATACCAATCTTTTCGCGTCACACGACCCTGATCCAGCCAGGTAATCGGCTGCACGCCAGTGGTAATAAAATAGAAACCGATTTGCTCAGCAATGCGTACCATTTTATTGAATACAGAATGAAAATGCTTTTCGCTCTGTTGAATAGTAGCAAATGGACGTAATGATAATTCCATCGTACCGACTCCGCGGTCAGTATTCAACACTTCAATATACCTCCCATTCTTACGATATACTCCAGTAACATCACCACGAATCTTCTCTTTTTTTATCTGCCACTCTGGATGCTCTTTAGCAAAGTGTTTCCAAAAACGGATCGCGGTTGCGCGATCGATGCTCCTTCCATCAGGAAATACTGCAATATATTCAAATTCGCAACCTACTGTTCTCATAATAGAACGGTAGCACTCTTTCTACATGGTAGCAATATAGCATTACATAATGAAAATGCCTTTTATTGCGGTACTTCCTTCTTCTTTCTGCGGGCACGAATTGCGTCATGAATAAGTAAGATCAAAAAAATCACGACGCTAAGCGCAGCAACATTGAGTACGGTAAATTGCCCTTTATATACACTGCTTCCTTCCTCGATTTCACTGCTTCCGTGTCGAGTAACTGTAGAGCGAACCGGAAATGGAAATCCGTACTCAGTTTTACTAGAGATATGTCCTTGCTGTGGTGGACCGTAGTGTTCGTATGTTCGTACTCGAATTGGAATAAAGTACAACGCAACAGTCAATAAGATCGCAAAGAACACACTCATTCCCAATAACGCCCCAGTGTGATCAGACGATAGTATGCTTTTCTTCCCCATATCCGTATTGTTTATTGTGATATTAGTGATATTGTATCAGATCCACTGCTAGTTCGCCACGAGCACGACAATTTGATACAATTCAATAAATAATTAAAAAGACCAATATGAAAAAAGGTATTATTATATCAATAGTGCTGGCAGTATTAATTGTCGCTATTGCTGCAGTGTTAGCAGTAGTGAAATACACCGTAGACAACACAAACACTAATACGGTAGTACAGCCTCCTACGAATAATACGAACGCTTTCGCTGCTCCTTTACTGCCACCAAACACTGACCAAAGCACGCCGCGTACAGAGGTCTCGGAAACAGACTGCCAAGAGCCCCTGGAATATGACTATAACTACATGATGACGTTCTTCTCTTGTGATACGAGCGTGGATGACTGTAAGAAAACGGACAACCATGAAATCTATATCGCGGGATCCAAGGACGGAGAGCAATGGGAGCTTATCGACGAATGGACGCCGGTGCAGGGCAGTGTTCCTGAAGTCTTCTTCTATGATGACCATCTGTATATAGCACAACCATCCTCTAACGATCTACGTCCGAACATCCGCGAAGTAAACTCCTGCTTCTTAGTCACTAAAGAGATCTACTTTAACTTAGTAGATGAAGATGGTGAAGAGCATGGATATGTGGACCCAAGTTTTTACGTTGAAGGCGACGATGTGTACTTCACTCACTTATATCAAGAGGATACCGGGCCAGCAAAGAATGTCACTGGATGTGAAACCTATCCGTGTGAAAAGATGATGGCAGTGGCAATGCCTACTGATGACTCATGGGAAGAATGGGAGATTGTTGAAGGAGCAGGTGTGACTGCGACATTAGAAGAGCCGGGCCCTGGAACGGTTACAGCAATCAGCGATCCTGATGTGACTAAGCTAGACGACGGAACATACACCCTGGTCTTATCCAGTGGTTCTGATACATACTTGTTTACTAGCGACTCACCAGATAGTGCGTATTCTAGTCCAACAGATGAATTATGGCATCGTGTGACTCGAAATGGAGGAGTGCCGAGTTTAATTGAAATTGATGATACACTTTGGTTATACGTCAATTCCAAGGGCGGTGCTGGAACAGAGTACATCCACCGAGCTGCATTAGATGACATCTATGAGCTTGCAGAAGAGGAAGACTTCACGATCATGATTAATGGAGAAACGTTCGGTAGCGATACCATGATCGCAAGCGCTCCGTCTATCATTCCTTGGCCAACTACTAATTGGGCAGCTGATTAACTACACAACACATGAAACAATATCTAGACTTAGTACGACACGTATTCGAACACGGAGAAGAGACCCCAGACCGCACTGGAACCGGTATGATCTCCATATTTGGGCTGCAAACAAAATACGATTTGCGCGAAGGCTTTCCGTTAGTAACAACAAAAAAAGTGAATTTCCAGAATATCATTGCGGAGCTAATCTGGTTTTTGAAAGGAGCAACTAATATCAATGATGGATTAGCAGAATACACAAAAATCTGGAATCCGTGGGCGGATGATAATGGTGAACTAGGACCGGTCTATGGGTATCAATGGATTAAATGGGATAGACATGAACAAGACAAGAAGGGACAGTGCAAAATCTCCCATATCAATCAGATCCAAAATGCAATTGACCTCATACAGAACGAACCGACCAGCCGGCGAATCATTGTGAGTGCTTGGAATGTTGCTGATCTTGATAGAATGGCGCTTCCACCGTGCCATGCGTTCTTTCAATTCCATGTTGCAGGTGATTGCTTAGATCTGCAGCTCTATCAACGCAGCGCAGACATGGCACTAGGAGTTCCATATAATATAGCGAGCTATTCTGCATTACTGGCCATGGTCGCGAAAGAGTGTAAGCTAACACCTCGCTTCTTCGTACATACATTGGGAAATGCGCACATCTATTCCAATCATGTTGAAGGGCTGCAGAAACAACTGGAACGCGAACCGCATTCACTACCAACACTGCGCATTGCAGATAAATCATTCTGGAAGCTCGAAGTTGAAGACATTACAGTAGAGGACTACGAACACCATCCATTTATCAAATTTCCAATAGCAGTGTAGGACGTGCTACACTAGACATATGAGAAACAACCACCAGGTGTATATCATCGCAGCCATGGACCGCGAGTTTGGCATTGGAAAAGATCGTACTCTGCCGTGGCGGTTAAAAAAAGAGATGCAGCATTTTACTTCTGTGACTACTACACGAACAGATCCTGAAAAACAGCACATGGTGGTGATGGGTCGTACAACATGGGAGTCTCTACCAGTGAAGTTTCGACCATTGCCAGATCGAAAAAATGTGGTGCTGACACGAGATGATGCGTATGATGCTTCGGGTGCGACAGTGGCTACATCACTGGAACAAGCGTTTGATGCAGCGGATGGCTCTATAGAAGACATCTTTGTTATTGGCGGTGGATACGTGTACCGAGAATCCATTGTGCATCCGGATATAGACGGTTTATATCTTACAGTGATTGACCACGACTTTGAATGCGACACGTTCTTCCCTGACATTCCGCCTGAATTCTCGATAAAGAAAAAGCTCGGACAAGACACCGAAAAAGATGTAATGTTTACCTATTACTTATATACAAAAAGTTGATCTGCCATGTAGAGCATGGTACGATTCACTCCTAAAGAGTATTAATATAACACGTATGAAAAAATGGCTTACACATGGGTTCGCAGTTATGGGCGCGTCAGTAATGGCGTTGTTTTTGTTGGGTGTTTCGCCAACAGCTGCTGCATCCATGACTTCGTTTGTGCTAGAAAATCCTGATGAAATTGTCATGGATGGTCTGGCAACGGACTGGCCTGCAGAGAATCAGGTGATTGATGAAAGTACCACCACTGACGTTGACCGCGATGTCTGGTGCTGGGACCCAAAATCCTCTAAGTGGGACAGTACAATCGAAACACAAGAAGAGTGCACTAGTTATTTCTGGGACCCAAATGGTCAATGGGACATCCAGACAGCGTACTTTGGCGTTGGAAAGGAAGAAGAGGAAGATTATATGTATCTTCTTTTTACTACTGATGTAGCGCAGATGGCAGTGTACGATACTGCTGAGAAACAGTATAAAAGTATATTTGAAGTCGTTATGTCCGGAGGCGACGCTCCAACAGATATTCCACAAGACTATCACTACGCCATGATATTTGCATTCGGCTCGCCTGATGCTGAGGGGTTCGAATACTATTTAGTTGCGGAGATGAACATGGATTCGGATATTCAAAGTCTCATGCCTGAAATGCCAGAATTTGGTCCTTCATATTTCATGCAAGCCCAAGAGGAGATCGGTGGAGTTGAAAACTTAAAAATCTATCAAGAGACCAACGGCACAAAGAATTGGCAAACGGATGATACGCTAGTAGACACCATTGATACTGCTGATGCAGAGACGAATATGGATGACATGGAATTTGAACAAGGGACAGTACCCCCATCAGCGTTTGAAGTGCAACAAAAGCTCGGGCCGTTTTTCGCAGCAACAAACTTTATTGGCGGAGAGGTGCCTGAAGGTGAAGATGTAGATTATAACTTTGCCATTATGGTTGAAGTGTTCCCCCCTGACAAAGAAGCGACTAGTTTTTCTGCTACTGCGTCTTCTAGCGAAACACTCGATCAAACCGACACTGTGATAGTCAATTTTACCACCCAGACAGCAGATTACACTCCAGCAGCAACAGTGAAGAACTTGAAAGTAAAAAAGAAGTTGCGAAAAAGAAAGAAAGCGACTGCATCGTGGAAGAAGCACGGCTTCAAGACTCAATTGAAGTTACAGAAGTGGAATAAAAAGAAGAAGAAGTATAAAAAGTACAAGACCTATCTTGTAAAGAAAAACAAGAAGAAAAAATTGATGAAGAAGCTGAAGCCAGGAACGAAGTACAGAGTACGTGCTCGTAAACAACGGACCGAAAGCGGAACCAAATACTATAGTGATTGGACCACGTGGGTGAAGTTTAAAACTGCATCATAAGCATTCTGAACGATAGCCCCCTCTGTGTGAGGGGGTTTTCTGATAGAGAAATCCTTGTTATTATAGTTCTACTAACTCTATCTATATGAACACAATCTCATTAAATGAACTCGACAAAAAACTACGGGGTCTCTTATTTACAGAGGAGCTTTCTCCATATGTAGACAAGGATGTTCTTCACAATGGTTTGCAAGCATGGGGAAAGGACAAGATCGCGACAGTCGGCTTTGGGGTTTCTGCAAATTTGCGGCTATTTGAGCTCGCAAAAAAGAAAAAATGTGATGCGCTGGTGGTGCATCATGGAATCTCTACTCAAGCTCGTGCATTGGCGAAGATCGCTTTTGATCGGTACGCATGGTTGATAAAGAATAATGTATCTCTGTGGAGCAGTCACTTTTTATTGGATGCGCATCCGGTTGTTGGGCACCCAGCGTTAATTCTAAACACCCTGGGCGTGGATGATACTGATCCGTACATGACTGATGATGCTCCGTGGGGGCGTGTTGGTCAGCTACCCAAAGCTCAGTCGCTTGCACAGATTCAAAAAACACTCACTCCGCTGTTTAGTCCGCAAACAGTAGTGTATGACTTTGGGCCAAAAGAGATCACTACCGTAGTATGCGCTACTGGTAAAGGGGCGCCGTATATGCCAGAGATGACTTGGCTCATGGAGAATAATGTTGATCTGTTTATTACTGGCGAAGTACATGAGTGGAATCGAGAGGAGTTCCGAGAAGCAGGTATTCACTTTATTGCTGGTGGACACTACCATACTGAGATGTTTGGGGTGAAGAAGTTGCAGGAGATTGTATCTGAATGGGGAGTAAAGACAGAATGGTTGGACGTGCCGAATGAGATATAGTGTTATTTCTGGTTCTTGTCTCGTGCGCTTTTCATAGTATGTTCTTTGCTCTTGAAAAATCAAGAGTATTCTGATACACTCACATTCGCACTCAATGTGCATGGTGTGGTAGCAAAATTGGTTATGCAGCCGCCTGCAGAGCGGCTATATGTGGGTTCGAGTCCCATCCACACCTCAAATTTTCATCCAGGTAATACAACCTGGATTTTATTTACAGTAAAGAACTGACGAGAACGAGCAGCAGTGAAGCAAGCTCGTAGAGCGTAGCTGAACGCCGCTGAGTTGCCGGTGGCAAGTCAGCGCTGCCCTGGACTTCGAGTCCCATCCACACCTCAAGCTCAAATAATCCGCGTTTGCGGATTTTTGCATATTTAACTTTCTTTCTATAAATCTGGCAGCTCCAAACCCTGAACTTGCTGCATATGTTGTTCTACTCTCGTTGTTAACAACGTACCAACCTTGTCTGGACCAAACCCTTCTCCGTTTACTACTGAAACAAACAATGCATCGTCTACTTCTTTCAGGTCCTTGATGACTGGCCGTATGTATTGTAAATATCTGACAAGGCCTGGGATGCACTCTTGTTCAACATCCCAATTCAGCTCTTTATGCAGGAAATCCGACGCTATTGTTAGCAGATCCTTATCAATAGACGAAAAAAGCTTTATCCATGCTTGTTTTGTCGGAGTATGTCCTCCACAGCCCATATTACTTCTGTCTTCTTCTTCAATTTCTAAACCTGCTGCTTGAATCAATGCATCGAGCATTATAAATTCAACCTTTCCATCCTCTAAATACTCGGCTACCACAGATCCAAGGCCAAGGTCAACTCTTTTTAATCCAATTTCAAAGCCCTGCTTATCACTCTGCAGCTCAGACTGAAAGCACTCCCAATTCTCATAGATAGCATTTTCACTCGGCGTGAGTGTCCTATAAAAGTAACCCTCGTTTTTCTCTTGTTTCCATTTCGCGTGCTTGTCTTGAAGGAGAGAGATGGTCTCTTCTAGACGCCCCCACTCCTGGTCCGCACGGCTTGGAGAGAAAGAATAGTAGCTTATATCTACGCTCATATACTCAAAGTATATTACCATATGCTCGTTTAAGCAACACAGTCTATTGGAATATTGAATAAAAAAATACTGACGTGTACTGCCGTAGCAGCTGTCAGTGTCCTCCGTGTCCTCCGTGCTCCCGATCGTCGTCGAGCAGGGCTTCGGTGCTGGCCACCAGCGTCTGCGTGGCGGAGATGCCCTCTTCCCTGGTCTGGTCGAAGGCGGCCTGGTGCTCGAAGCCGTGCTTGTCCTCGATCAGCACCCAGTCGCCGAAGCCTTCATGGGTTCCGCGCACCTCCAGCGCT
This sequence comes from uncultured Gammaproteobacteria bacterium, assembly GCA_964344485.1. Taxonomy (GTDB): domain Bacteria; phylum Patescibacteriota; class Patescibacteriia; order UBA9570; family XYC2-FULL-38-9; genus CAYFNF01. The sequence goes on along the minus strand of CAYFNF010000004.1, from coordinate 116,112 downwards.
TCGACCGACATGGCAGTCTCGCCGTCTCCGGCTCCGCTCTCGAGACGCTTGGACTTGTCCAGCGCCGGGCCCGTTCCTTCGAACGAGAACCCGTGTTCGAGTGCGTACCACCGTGCGTCGTCGCAGTGGATGCCGATGCGCATGCGCAGGCCGTACTCGGCTGCCACCAGCTGCATCTCACGGGCAGCCTGAACCGCGCCTTCCATCATGGCCGGCATGGTCGTCTGTGGTGGTGAGTACCAGCCGCTGGTGAAGATCACGATGATGCCGTCGCCCAGGAACTTGTAGAACCAGCCCCCGTGGCGCTCCGCGATCCGGACCATCTCGGATGTGAGCCGCTCCATGAGCCGCCCCATCTCACCAGGCTGCATTCCGCGTGCCTTCCGAGTGAAGCCCACCACGTCCGTGGTCAGCACTCCGCACGAGATGCGGAGCTCCTCGAACGTGCTCATGGTGACCTGTTGCGCGATCTCGGGCGTGGGGAAGCGCTTCTCCAGATACCGAGCGCCCAGCTCCTGGTGCAGCCGTGCGGTTGCAGCTTCCTGCTCCGCGCGCGCGGACCGGTCCTCGATCTGGGCCGACGCCTTGAAGTTGCCGGTGACGCGACCGCCTGCGATGGCCTCGATGAAGCGGGAGAGCGCGCTGGACCTCCACGTCATCTCGATGGTCGTACCCGGCAGACGGGTCTCGGGCCACTCGAAGATCTGGCCCTCTTCCATCAGCGGCAGCAGGTCCTTGGTCTCGGTGCACATGGTGCGCAGATCGCGCGTGATCAGGATCGCGGGCACCAGGCTGTCGATGTCGTCGTCAGGCAGGGACTCGGTGCGGTACTCGCCGGTGTACTCGTTCTGCGCGTTCGGATCGCGCAGGAGGTAGACCACACGGCCGTAGACCTCACCGTTGACCTGGAAGAGCCAGTCTTCGGGCAGGCACTTCTCGTCCGGGACGCCTGCCTTCTCGGGCCGCTTGACCAGTCTGACTTCAGCGTCCGGCATCTCCTTGCGCACCAGCTCGATGGCAGGGATCTGGATGACCTTGAGGTTGACCTCGCCGACATCGCCCTGGAACGCCCACATCGGAGCGACCGACTGCAGCACTCCGGGAACGAAGTGCAGCAGGGACCGACTGTCCTCGATCGTGGACCGAGGGGTCTGTCCGTCCGGGCCGTTGTTGTAGGTCACCATGAAGATCTGCCGAGTTCGAGCCGCAGCACCTTCCAGCAGCGGGCGCCAGTCCTTGTTCACGTTGAACGACGCCGCACCGGACGGGATCTGCGACACGCCGAGCCTGGGCGAGGTGATGTACTTGAGCGGTCCACCGACCAGCCAGCGCTCGACGTACTCGAAGCCGAACGAGACATCGCCGGAGAAGCGACCGACACGCCGCAGGTGATGCGGGTGGCCGAGCGCGCCGACCAGCGCGTCCATGACGTGGTTGAACTCACCCAGCGGGCGCCAGGCCTTGGCCAGCGCGGCCTTGGTTGTGCCCACCCCAGGGGGGAGAGCACGGAGGACGATGTTCCTGTCGATGCCCAGTGCGTCGCACGCCGCCAGGAAGACGACGACGTTCTTGAAGCACACATCGGGCCAGGAATCAGTCTTTTCCACCATTGTTCTCACTCCCTGTGGAATCCGAGTGTTGGGGTTTGGAATTCCGGGTAAAGGGTGTACGTACGATTGTTGAAGAACGATTTTCAGGTGTTCTGATCTTAGGACATATATTACAATCAATCAAGTACATTTTTGCAACCTTGATTTTATTCTGAAAAAATGCTACAATACTAATGTTATACGAAACAAAAACAAAGAAACATGAATAAAGAGATTTCGCCAATTTGGGATCTCCCGTGGGTGCAATTACTATTTGGTGTATATACAAAACTTGTTTTCTTTGCGCTAAATCTCTTCACACTACCGCTCGTGCTTATTGCTGAGCGTTTTGTTTTACCAAAAGAACGTCCGCGCTTATGGCGTTTGGTTGCAAAAAAGAACACTGCGATCTTTTTACGCATCGCTCACATTGAATTGGACATTCGTGCTACGTTCCCAGACCATGACATTCCAGTAATCTACGTCTCAAACCACCCTTCAGCGCTAGACGGCTTTATCTATTTCTTCTTGCTAGGGCCAGACCTGATTCCGTTGACTGCTCCGTTCAAGAGCTTTCCCTTTCCATTTGGAATCTGGTTTAGAAAAATGGGATCAGTGGATGTGCAGCGCGATGATTACGACATTGCACATTACCCTGAAGCGAATGAAAAAAAAGATGCGATACAAAAGATCATTTCGAATCTTATTGAACATCGCAGTGTACTGATCTTCCCAGAAGGACACTATGAGCGCACTTCTAAGCTGCACTACTTGCATACTGGAGCAGCGCGTATCTCAGTGCGAGCTAAAGTTCCAATAGTGCCAATGAGCTTGATTGGATTAGAAGAGATTCACGTTGATAAAATACGTATGCGGCCAGGGCGTGTGATCATCCGCTTTGATGGGTTGCTCTATCCTCCTGCAGTGTCAAAGGAAAAACCTTTCCGTGCAGCAACCACTGAATACGCTGAAAAAATAGCAAAAGAAATAATTTCGCTATTGCCGGTTCACTACTTACCAAATTACATTGATGACTACGCTCCTGAAACTATCGGCGCGTTTGTGGATATCGACAATACAATCTATAAGGGGTACTCGCAGCAAGACTTTGTGAAGTACTTATTTAAGAATAAGAAGCTGAGCCCGTGGCTTGCGTTTAAAATTTTCTATTGGGTCTTTTTAGAAAAGTTTCATCTCATGCCACACAAACAACTCATGCGCGCTTCGTTAAGTTTATTAAAGGACTGGAAGATCAGTGAGATAGAGAAATTATCAAAAGAATTCTTTGAAGAGAATATATTAGAGCACATACAAAAACACATGATTCCGATTATGAAAGATCATCAGAAGCAGGGGCATGTGATTGTGTTTGTCACTGAGGTCATTCATCCATTAGCAAAATGCTTTTGTGATTACTTTAAAGCAACTACATCACTCGATACTATGTTAGAGCGAAAAGACGGTAAATACACTGGTGAAGTAGAACAGTTAGCCTACAAAGAAGAAAAGGCGCGTTTGGTGAAAGACTTTGCTACACGATTTGGAATTGACTTAAGTAAAAGCTACGTCTACGCAGATTCAGCTTCTGATATACCGATGTTTGAGTTAGTGAAGTATAAGACTGCGGTGCATCCGGATCCAGAACTGAAAAAAGTCGCAACCATTCACAACTGGGAAATTTTATCATGAATAGTTAGTTGGAATAGACTAGCGCTTGATCTATTTCTTTGATTTGCTATACTTCTTGCTGCTTACGCGGGTATCGTATAATGGCTATTACACGTCCTTGCCAAGGATGAGATACGGGTTCAATTCCCGTTACCCGCTCAAAAAAAGGTATTATTTTACCTAATGCAAAAGAATATAAAACTCATCTGCTTCGACTTGAATGAAACGCTCATTCAGGAAAACTCTTGGTATAACTTGAACTTGGCTCTTGGTATGACCCATCAGGAGGATGAGGTTATTCACGCTCTCTATAAAGAAGGAGTTATATCGTATGAACAAGGACAAGAACTATTATTGAAAATATACCTTCGTAGAGGAAAGGCAACAAAGTCACGCATTCAGCGTTCTCTATTTACATATAAATACAACCCCGGTGCTCGCAGCGCAGTTGAGTATCTTCAAAAACAGGGGTATATCCTTGCTTTGATATCTGGTTCTATTGACTTGGTCGTAGAAAAAGTTGCGAAGGAGCTTTCTGTTTCGTACTACGCTGCGAATAATCAGTTTGTTTTCGACAAAGACAACAAACTAAAAAACATGGTCACGTTTGACGATGAGACAAAGGCAAAGGTAGAATTCTTAAAAACATTTTGTAAAAAAGAGCGTATACGACTTACTGACTGTGCATGTATCGGTGATGGAAGTAATGATGTTGCTCTATTTAAGGAAACGAAGCATGGAGTCACGTTTACTGATTCATCAATTAAACAATACGCGTGGAAGACTGTTGATTCACTCGCTGACCTGCAACGTATTTTTTGATCACCTCTTCATCAGCAGGTCTAAAAAGCGCCTCATGATTGAGGCGCTTAACTTTGTCTACTGCATATTTTTCTAGTCTGTTTCCGGCCTTTCATTCATCTTTGCACGGCCACACTTGTCTTCAAAATTCTCTACTTTACGAGCAAAATCCCATCCCCAATCTGTTGGTCCATATCGTTCAATCATCACCTTTTCATCCATTGCATGATCAAATGTACATACTAACACCTCTTCATCAGATCCATCAAAAACACCATACACTTCATGTGGATCTGGAGATTCCCCAATAATATAATCTTCTCCACCGACGGCATACTCTATTCTAGTAATTGTTAAACCTGGATATGTAGCGGGCATTTCCTTGAATGGTAGTATAGAATCATTTGACGGCTGCTCAGGAGACCCTGTTAATCCATTTACTCTTCCGTGTTCATCTCGAAAGATAACCCGCGTTCTAGAGGGCTCAGGATCGCCCATGTGCCTACATTCAAATTCACATGTGGTTGTATGACCCGATGCTAATAAGCCGGTTTCATCTTTCACTACTCTAGTCATCCAGCTAGACCACGTAACACCGTCTCGTTTCTCTCCTGGGAAGAATCGTTGCTGCGAATGTGTCTCTAGACCATTGTTAATTTTTTTTGTTTCACGGCCAGCTAAACGGCCTTTTATATAAAAATCCCTACCAGACCGCGCATGGCGTACTGATTCCTTGTTACTTTCTGTAGTATCCTTCATATACATAACCTCAACCCATGCTATTGGCTGCAAGCTTTGAGTTGGCTGACCAGGATTTGGCACATATGCATGCCTTCTAAACTCACGTAATCTTCCGTGTTCATCATCTTCACGGTCATCAAAGCCACGGTGCCCACCTTCTATTGAGGTGCTTACATTATACAATTCCCAATCAACATCAGTACTCTCTCCCAATTGCAACCATTCTAAACCCTCCCTCGCCTGGCCTTGATCCGGTAAAAATCCTGGGGGCGTATCAAAAGAATTTGTCATATATATACCTATATAAATTATTATACATTTAATTAACAATGCTTAGTTCATTCTGTCAATGATATCACGCGTTCGTTGAGTAAAAGAATGGACTATAAAGCACCTCGTGATTGAGGTGCTTTATTATGAAAACTTCTCCTTATATTGTGCACAACTCTGCTTCGAACGCTCCGGATACCGCGGTAGTACCATCATCGAATTCGAACTCTGCCCATCCAGTCACTTTACCGTACGTGCTGCCGAAATCATCTTCTCCAACATCTTCTTCGATGCTGTCGACCACCACTGTAGCAGACCAATCGTCATTTACACTGTATGGTGTTCCGTCTTCTAAGTAATAGAGGTAGTATGCATAGAATTCACCTTCCTCTTCTTCATCCATTTCTTTTGTATACGTTCCTTCTCGAACGTCATCAGAATCAAAGCTGATCTCGCTATGATCTAACGTCACTCCACACACATAGTCTGGTGCTTCTTCAGAAAACGTCCAGGAGTAGTAATCATCCCAATCTGTCACAGACGCATAGAGCAAGGTTACTTCCTCATCGTTGATCGTACCTGCCATTTGCGTGCTTGGGATGTCTCCCTGATCTGTAGCGCTATCCCACTGCGTATCAGTGGTGTCTTCCTCAACATCAGCAGTATTGGTATTCTCAACAGCTGCGGTGTTTGTCTTCTCGGTTGTTGTATTGGTTGTTGTGTTAGTAGTCTGCGTGCAACTACCGCCAACCAATAACAAGCCTGCTACCAATAGAGTAGGGAGCAGGATGAGTTTCCTGTTCATAGTTTGGTTTTTACTTATTATTTTTTAACTATCTGTATTGTATGAGAAAAACGTACTCTGCGCAAATAAAAAAAGTCTTGCATCCCTCTTCGGAACGCGAGACCGGAGTTGGGTCAGCCCATGTCGGCGAGCGCCTTGCGAGCGCGTCGGAGCTGCGAGCGGGAGAACGTCCCTGGCGGATCGTCGAGCACCTGCTCGAGCAGACGGCGTGCATCGTCATGACGACGCTGCTCGATGAAGACCTGCGCCAGGAAGACCGCGCGACCAGGAGCGTCCTTCACACCGAGATGGATCATCTGGGTGGTGATGAGCCAGTAGAACGCCTCGTCCATGGCTCGGCTGCCGTCTTCCATCTGACCAGCGCGGATCTTGCCGAGCAGGATCGCTCGTGGCTGGTCCGGCCCTTCGACCGGTAGCAGTTCCAGGATCGTTGCTGCTTGCTCGTTGAGCTCGTTCCTGCGCGGTTCGCCGTGCTCGTACGATGACGCCGCGTTGTGCAGCGCCCAGGCCTTGAGCACGGGATTGTCCGCGTGTTGTGCGACTTCTTCGCACACCGACCGGTACGCCTCCATGCGCTGGCTCCGGTAGAGCCGGATCGTTGCCATGACCAGGGTACTGGCCTGCTGCGGAACGTCCGGAAGAGCTGCGAGAAGTCGCGTTGCCTCGGCTTCATGCCGCGCGTTGGCTTCGATCGCCATCAGACTGACAAGTAGTGTTGTCTCCATTTCCTCCTCTCAGTTCTATTGTGCTGACTATAGACTCCACTATCTACAATCAGCACAAAAGAATTGAGACCACATAGTAGCAGGATTGTAAAAAATGTCAATACAAAAAAAGCCTTGGTTTTACATCTTAGGCTAAAGATGAGACGCCTCGGTTTAGGTACCGAAGTCCAGCACCAAGTAGAGCCGGCCGACCAGGTCGGTAGTGGCGCATCCTGCAACGCTGCCGTCGTTAGAACAGCGCATCTGGAATGCGGCAACCGTGGTGAGGTGCTTGCCCCATGGCAGGATCACGTGCGGTCCTGCGCCCACGAAACCGTTGCTGCCACTCCAGGTCTTCCCGGCTTCGACCTCTGCACCGACCTTGAACAGCATCTGCTGCTGCTTGCTGCGGATCGGTACGTCGGCTTGGAAGAAGCCGTACGCGTCGGTCAGCGACACCATGCCTTCACCCCAGCAATGCAGCCACGGCAGTTGCGTGAGCATGAAGCGGGTGTCGAACACTGGCGTCAGGGTAGGCTCGGGTTGCTGCATGCCCATGCCTCCGAGCATGAGCTCGATCCAGCCGTCGCTGCCTGCAAAGCGTGGGCCGAACAGTGCTAGGCCTTGTGGGTTGCTGTCCAGCACGTTCGGCTCCACGAACCAGAACGCTATGCCCCACTTGTGCTGGCGCTCGGTGTCATCGGCGAGTCGGAATGTATGCACCCCGTGCAGCAGCACCCGCGCCTCGGGCTGGAATGCGACTGCGCGCTCCTGAGCGTTGGCAGTCCTGGCGTGCAGCAGAAGCAGCAACGCGATGACCACCAACGCGATCATCTCTGCGACGTGCTTTGCCTTGCTACCGAACAGTCGCTCGATAATCAGTGCTGCGAATTCACCAACCAAGAGCAGCAGAATCAGCACCAATAGCATTTCAGTCGTCATGTCTCAACCTCCTGTTCGTTGTGAAGTACTTCTTTAGTCGCGGTCTATGCGTTGACTAAAGACAGCAAATCATATATCATTATTGATGAGTGGCAAATACCACCACAGTGTGAATATCCGAATAAATAGCTAATCTTAGCCTATTATCCCCTAGTACATGTATGTAGAGCTTTTTCAAAATTTGGGCTTATCAAAAAATGAAGCCGAGATCTACGAAGCTCTTCTAGAGCTTGGTGAAGCTTCGGTTTCTACACTTTCCTCCAAAACCAATATCAACCGACGAAATATCTACGATGTGCTAAACCGATTACGTGAAAAAGGTCTGGCATTTATTATCTTAGAAAAAGGAGACAACACTTATAAGCCTGCGGATCCAGGAAAATTAATGGAGATCCTGGAAGAAAAAGAATCCACTCTAAAAAAATCAATGAGCTCTTTGGAGCAGCTTTATCATTCCATGCCCAAAGAGAATGAAGTTCTAATATATAAGGGCCCTGAAGGATGGAAGAACTATATGCGCGATATCTTACGTATTGGAGAGACGCCGTACTTCATCTCTGCAAAAGGTGGCTGGCTTGATGAGCGAGTAAAAAACTTCTTTCCACACTTCTATAAAGAGACGCAAAAAATGAATATGAAATTCTACCACTTATTTGACTGGCGAGTGCAGCAGGAGTGTCCGCAAATACTTGAATACGTTACTAAGAACTATAAGTTCATGCCGAAAGAGTATTCCACCCCAAGTGCAATAGACATTTTTGGAGATCACGTTAATATTCTAGCGGATGTCCAACTTGGCGGGCAGGTGGAAGACTTCTCATTTACTGTCATTGTGAATCAACAAATTGCAGATTCGTTTCGCGTATGGTTTAAGTATATGTGGGATCTTTGCCCTCCAACACCAGCAGACAAACCAGGTACATTAGAAATATAACTGGAATTAATTCACTGTTTCATATATTATATAAGTAATTATGGGTAGTCGCCTTGCATCAATATTACTAGCAGTACTCCTTCTCGGAGCAACGTTTTATATTATTGTCTACGATCCGTTTTTATTTCAGGAAGAAAAAAATGTATATCAATCAAATAAAGTGACGCATGCAAGCCATTTAAAGAACGCGTGGGACGAGGAACGGACTAAGAGCGCGTCGCTGATCTACGATAGGACAGACCAAACATTCAAGATGTGGTATGTAGGAAGTGGCCGGTTAGATAGAGGTGGCATTGGTTATATCACTAGCAGTAATGGTGTGGAGTGGGAGGATCCGCTCAACGGTGAAGCAGTGATTGAAAAAGAAAAGCTGTGGGAAGATGGTGGATTTACCGGAGTAACGGTATTGCACGATGGAACCGGTTATCACATGTGGTACAGCGCACGACGCTGGGAAGGGGACCAAATCCAACAGATTGGGTATGCGACAAGTAAAGATGGTATCGCGTGGGCAAAGCACTCAACCAATCCAGTATTTACACCTGGTGATACTGATGAATGGGATAGCAATGCAGTGGAGCAACCTATGGTGATTAAAGAACAGGGTACATATAAAATGTGGTATACAGGTTCAACAGAATCAATGAAAGAATCAAAAAGACGAACAGAGATAGGATACGCAACCAGCCCAGACGGTATTCGCTGGACCAAATATGAAAACAACCCAGTCCTATCAAACAGAGCTTCCTGGAATTCCGGGGGTATTGGAGGCGCGCATGTGATCTCTCATGGGAATGGTCAAGTGTATGAAATGTGGTATCACGGAGTGGATGGAAAAGGTCACGCTCGCCTTGGTCGTTCTTTTAGCGAAGACGGCCTTCAATGGGTAGATGATGAAGAGAATAATCCTTTAACCGACGACTCAAACTACGTCTTTTGGAATCCATTTGTGGTTGCTGCAGGTGAAGAATACTACTTCTGGTTTGATCGGTCAGAGCACAAAAAGGACGAGGATGTAATCCACTATTCAATGTGGCCGCATGAGTCTGCACTAGAAAAGCTCTCTTCCACATACATTCCCACTGATTTCTGGTAAAAAGTATTGATTTTTTTAGAGAAGGCCACTATACTACAGTGGCACTTTTTTTATAGTGCTCTGCCCAGGTGGTGGAATTGGTATACACAGCAGACTTAAAATCTGCCGGAGCAATCCGTGCGAGTTCGAGTCTCGCCCTGGGCACAAAAAAAACTCCCCTCAGTGGGGTGCTTTTTTTATTTATAGATCTCGTTGGTGAGGCAGTGATACGACCCGCCAGCAAAGCGGAAATATGTTAACGGGGAAACATACCGTGTTATGCCTAACTCTCGAAGCTTCTCTTCTACGTTCTCAGTTAAAAAGCTAGAGCAGTTTAACATCACGCCAGGAGCCACCAGCGTATTCACCGCGTAGTTTCCTAGCTCCTCGCCTTCTCCTGAAGAGTCAATCGGGTCTATCTCAATTATTTCAATATCCAGTTTCTTCAGCTCCTCTAGGCTCTCGGGTGCAATCATCTTTTTCGTTACAATGCACGCAATCAATTCATTGTCCTTGCTCAGCACCGGGCTAAACACTGTGTCTAAATGATACCCTTCAGATTGAATCAAACAGTAATGATCTGGCTTCACCATGGATTTCACCGCGTCATGACCTTCTTTACTAGAGCGTGACAGACCACCGAAATAGTAACTTCCATTTCTTGTGTACAGCAAAAACACTTCGCCAAATTCAAGGAAGCAGTCTTTTGGTAAATGCACCACTTCTACATTGAACTTCTTTGACATTTTTTCTGCGTGTACATCAGTCTCAACGAGCCGACTTTTAACACTAAAATTCGCTTTTATCCACTTGTCTTTGTAGAGCATGCCCGCGTCTCGTACAAAAATTGCATCATGATGAAGGCTGTCTTCTTGGTTCAGCTCCTCAGGAAACGGGAGGACATGGATGGTGAATCCCGCAGTTCGCAACAGTTCTTTAAAATTCAAAAAATCCTGCTCTATGATCCTCTGGTCAGGAATAATTGAATGTTCGCTAGCGTATACGGTTGCGTAATTTAGACTGTCCTCGGTCTTGCCTTTATGAATCGGATATCCATTATACCAACACCCTTCAATGTTTCCATGACATTTCGGTAAGTCTACAATTATAATCTCATTCATGGTGCCGCTAACTAGATCTTATGCTCTTTAACAATATTGAGAATCTTATTATGAATTGCTCCATTGGAAGCAATTACTCCTTGATGCAAGCCTTCCCACTCTTCTCCACGAAAATTTGAAATTCTACCACCAGCAGTCTCTATCAGTAACAGCCCAGATGCTACATCCCACAGCCGTAAAGGTGGGGAGATAATCGATGCTTCCATGCGTCCGCAAGCTACGTATGCTAGTGCTAATGTAGTACACCCGAGATGCCGCATTCGGAGGCACTCATCTTCAAAGTTCTCTAACAGCTTTGCTGCTCGCTTTCGTGACTTCTTGTCTCTCGTGAAGTATGCATACGCCATGACCGAGTTCGACATTCTCTTTTCCTGGGAAACACGAATATTGCGTTCATTCAGACGAGCGGATCGATTTTTCTCCACAACAAACATCTCCCGTGTGTACGGCGCGTAGATCACTCCAATCAACGGCACGCCACCCTCCATCAATGTAATAGAGGTCGAGAAAAACGGATTACCGATAGTATAATTCACTGTTCCATCAAGTGGATCGATCACCCATGTGTACTTGGATCCGTTATTTATTGGATCGCCTTCTTCACTTTCAAAATTATGGCCTGGGAAACGCTGTTGTACTTTAAACCGCACAAACTTGTGTACTTCCATGTCGCTAGCAGTCACCACTTCATTTCTACTCTTTTTTGATCTCCTTCGCTTAATGTTGTCGTTAAAATTGCGCATTAAAATAGTACCTGACCGCATAGCCATGCCTATTGCGAACTCTTTAAATGGTGGGATCTCGTGTTTCTTTGCCATATTATATCTCTATCTCCATTAAATCTTCTCCAATTATCACCTCTTTGTCAAATAATTCTATTACTGCATTAGCGCGCTTTTGCCGTTGTTGCGGGTCTCCAGGGTAGTGCGTGAGCACCACTTTCTTCACCCCTGCCTTGTTTGCGAGCTCTGCAACTGACTCTGGGGCGAGGTGACCATGGAAGTCTGAACCCGGTGTCATACTGCATTCAGCTAGCAGCACATCTACATCTTTTGCTAATGTGATAAGGTTATCGTTCAAGGATGCATCTCCAGTATAGCACAGTGTTTTTCCGTTTGCTTCAAACCGATACGCAACAGAGTCAGTAAAGTGCTCAACTGGTGTAGATGAAATTGCAATTCCACCGATCGTCCAGATATCGTCGTATACTTCCTTCACCTCTGGAATTACGCTCCATTCTGTAATTGTCACCATGCGTAAGTGGTTAAAAAAAGATGAGAGCCCTCGTGGTCCATATAAAACAATCTCTTTCACGTCAGCGTCGGTCACATGATAACTTTTAACCACTCCATCAACCTGTATCAAGGTATACGCTTGTAAATATTGAATTAGGTCTGATATATGATCTGGGTGTACGTGTGATAGCAACACTGCGTCAATCTTCTTCCAGCTCAGCCCTGCTGCTGCCATGTTCATTAGATTCCCTCGACCGAAATCTAACTTCAGCATGGTGTCCTGATGTTCCAACACATACCCTGCAGACCCGACTGCGTGGTCAGGGAAGTGATTTCCAGTTCCTAATAAAGTCAGTTTCATTTCTTTCGTAAGCGTTTTAATACTGCCATGTCACCTTCACGTCCTTGAGGAGGGGTTTCAAGAATAAACGGTTTGTTTTTCAGCTTTGGATGATTAATAAGAATATCAAACCCTTGCTTGCCGATCTTTCCTTTTCCGATATGTTCGTGCCTGTCTCGATTTGTACCACAATCTACTTTAGAATCATTTACATGCACGACGTATAATTTCCGCATACCTATCTCTTTTGAGAACTCCTGCAACGCTTTGTTTGTGCTTGCAGAGGTCCGCCAATCATATCCGGACGCGAATGAATGCTGAGTATCCAAGCATACTCCGATCTTTGACTGGTTCTTGACTCCGTGAAGTAGTCGTCCGACTTCTTTGAAAGTTTTCCCAAGTGTTGCCCCTGCACCCGCTGCATTTTCAATGAGTAACTTCGTAGAACCGTCGTATCCATCAAGCACTTTATTGAGCGACTCGATTGCATTTTTCATCGCGGTTGACCGGCTGGGCTGGCCAGTTGCTGTACCAGTATGAAACATCAATCCTTTCACACCAAGCTTGTTACATGCCTCCAGTCCTTTTTGTAACAAGTTGATTGAACCGTAACGAATGCGATTGTTCGGGGACGCAAGATTGATCAAGTACTGTGCGTGAACAAATGCCTCGGTGAATCCATACTGCTTGCAGTTCTTCTTGTACGCAGCAACTTCTTCGTCTGAGATCTCATTCACTTTATAGGTCTGTGGGGGGCTTACGAAGAACTGAAATGTCTCACACCCTTCTTGATGTGCAAAAATTGGTGCATTCCGCACCCCTCCTGCTGAAGATACATGGGTTCCGATCAATGGCATGCTTATATTATACATGATCTCCTCAATAGTGATAGCGAAAAAGCGCCGTTACGTTGACAAAAGCGACTTTATTATTTATGATATGTTGTCACTTTGCGCGTGGATGAGCTGAAGCGCGAGTTAATAGCACGGTGCTTGCGACGTGTGACACGGAGGATGAGCGAATGCGACTGTTTGACTTGACGGGCTGGCGCAGCCTGAGCGGACTGCTGATGCTGGGTGCGGTGCTGGCCACGGGATGCCAGTGCAACGACGAAGACCCCGCCGACGAGCCCGTGCTGACCGAAGCCGTGCCCGTGGTGTGCGAGTTCGCGGACCCGGCCTTCCACTCGCCCTGGGTGGAGCGCTGGACCGAGATCACGGACGTTCGGGTGGAGCCCAACCGGCACAACCAGTGGGGCGTGGGCGTGAACACCATCCCGCCGGTGATCGGTGGTGGTACAGACCTGATCTACGATCCGCAGTTCATCGACATCGCCATGCCCGAGGACACCATCACCAGCGACCTTCTCGTCTTCTACTGCAAGGACGGCGGGTGGTTGCTCTACGGCACCGTAGACCTGCCGCAGGTCACGCCAGAGGAGTCCCCGGCGGTCATCCAGGTCGATGAGGTCATCGAGTACGTCCACGTGCTGGAGACCGGCGTCACGGAGGAGCGGTACAGGCACCCGTTCTACGCGACCGTGTCTCGGTTCTACCGCCCGGACCCGCGCTGGGACGAGGAGGGTGCCTACATCGGCTACCCACAGGGTGAAGGGGTACACAGCATTTTCCCGCAGTGAGCGTTGTAGAGGAGTCTGCGCTCGATTTTTTTATCAAAAAACAGCCGGGGTTGCCGGCTGTTTATTTATTCTGCTTTCTTGTCCTTGTCTTCTGCGTCGCCCTTGCCCGAGAAGCTCCCAATGCGTTCAAACGTCTTCTTGTGCATCATCGTGTTCTCTATATGCGCACGATACTGTGGTGCGTCGAATTGTGCCGCCATCTCAGGCAACTGATCATACATCTTCTTCATTTCCTCTAGCTCTTTATCAATCTCAGCGGTATCGACCTTAATGTCTTCAACTACAGCGAGCTCACGCATGACTAATGCTGCTTGAATTCGTTTCTCTGCATTCTGCTTGAACTCTTCTTTGAGTTCATCGCGCTTCTTCCCGAGATGCTCGAGATAGTCATCAAACTTTAGTCCTTGCTGAGAAATCTCATGTTCAGACTCTTGGACCATCTTTTCTGCTTCATCCTCAATCAGCTGCTCTGGGACATCATCAATCTCTGCCTCTTTCATCATAGCTTCAATCACTTCTTTCTCGTACTTCTCCTGTTCTTTCTGCTCGAGTTCGCGCATGATATTTTTTTGCAGCTCTTCTTTCATCTTGTCTAGGTTCTCGAAGCTCATCTCTTTTGCGATTTCGTCTGTTAGCTCTGGGAGCTCGATCTCAAAGACGTCATGTACTTTCACGTGGAATGCTCCTTTCTTTCCAGCAACCTCCTTCTTGTACTCTTCCGGAAATTGCAGCTCGAAGTCTTTCTCATCGTCTTTCTTCAATCCAACGATCTCCTCTTCAAATCCTGGGATGAATTGACTCTCGCCGATCACCAGCGGCTGCTTCTGAGCGGATCCGCCCTCGATGACTACGCCGCCGACTTTGACTTCAAAGTCTAGCACTACTTTGTCACCTTCTTTTGCTTCTCGGTTTACGACCTTCTCTTTTGCACGCATCTTTTGGATGTCCTTCAGTGTTTTTTCAAACTTTGCGTCATCCATCTTTGCTGTACCTTTCTTGACTTTTACTTTCTTGTAATTGCCCAGTGACACATTTGGCATCAAAGGAACGGTTGCTTTAAAGACTACTGGATTTCCTGGCGCGATCTTCTCCAGATCAATGTTTGCTTTTCCGGCGACTTGAAGGTCTTCTTGCTCAACAGCTTTTGGATAGACATCTTCAACGATGTCATTGAACGCCTCTTCATAGATCGTGGCTTCTCCAACGTTCTTTGCGAGTACATCATATGGAACCTTTCCTTTACGGAAGCCCTTGATGTCTACATCCTTCGCAATACGCTTTGCAGCCTTGTCTACGAACGGTTGTACTTCCTCAACAGAAAGCTCGATCGTAAGCTCGACCTGGCTTTTTGGGAGGTCTTTTTTTGTAACTTGCATTTAGACGAGTAGGGTAACGAGTAAGAGAGCGACAATATTCAAGATCTTAATCATAGGATTAATTGCTGGACCTGCAGTGTCTTTGTATGGGTCACCAACGGTATCTCCAGTTACTGCAGCTTTATGCGCGTCTGAACCTTTGCCGCCGTGATGTCCGTCTTCAATGTACTTCTTCGCATTATCCCATGCGCCTCCACCAGAGGTCATTGAGATCGCAACAAAGAGTCCAGTAATGATGCTTCCGACCAATAATCCACCAAGTGCAACTGGTCCAAGTAAGAATCCAACGATAATAGGCACGACAACAGGGATAAGTGCTGGGATAATCATCTGCTTGATAGCAGCTTTAGTCACAATGTCTACACACTGCGCGTAATCTGGTTTCGCAGTTCCGTCCATAATACCTTTAATCTCTTGGAACTGTCTACGTACTTCGTCCACGACTTTTCCTGCTGTCTTTCCAACTGCCTCCATAGAAAGCGCGCTAAAGTAGAATGGAAGTAGCCCACCAATGAATAATCCAATCAATACGTATGGATCTTCTAATCGGAATTTCAAATGGTGCCCAAGTTCTTCAAATTCCTGTGTGTATGAAGCGAACAGCACTAATGCAGCGAGTCCAGCAGAACCAATAGCGTATCCTTTGGTCACTGCTTTCGTGGTGTTTCCGACTGCGTCTAATGGATCAGTGATGTTTCGAACTTCTTCTGGTAGCTCTGCCATCTCAGCAATTCCACCAGCGTTATCTGTAATTGGTCCGTATGCATCAATCGCAACAATAATACCTGCCATAGAAAGCATAGACATTGCAGCAACTGCAACTCCGTATAGCTCAGCAAATTGGTACGTCACCAGGATGCCTGCTGCAATCACTAATACTGGCCATGCAGTTGATTTCAATGACATTGCGAGTCCTTGAATGATGTTAGTCGCATGTCCAGATTTTGATGCTTTTGCAATTGATTTTACTGGATAGTATTTCGTTGATGTGTAGTATTCAGTGATAAGTACTAAAGCAGCAGTCACAACTAGACCAACTAATGCGGAGATATATAGATCCATTACACTATATTTCTCAATGTCTCCCATCATCCATTTGGTGACTGGGTAGAAAATGATCGCTGCCAGGATGCCTGATACTGCTAATCCTTTATACAGTGCGTTCATGATGTTCTCCTTGCTGCCAAGGCGAATGAACCAGGTCCCGATAATGGAGGTCAGAATTGCTACCCCACCTAATACTAGCGGGTAAAGTATCGCTTGTTCTGAGTGGTTAAACGCTAGTGCACCTAAGAGCATTGCTGCCACTGAGGTTACTGCGTATGTTTCATATAGATCTGCTGCCATTCCAGCACAGTCTCCGACGTTATCTCCAACGTTGTCTGCAATTACTGCTGGGTTTCTTGGGTCGTCTTCAGGGATTCCTGCTTCGACTTTACCAACCAAGTCTGCTCCTACATCTGCTGCTTTGGTGAAAATTCCGCCACCAAGACGAGCAAATACTGAAATTAAACTTCCTCCAAACCCAAGGCCAATTAATGCCTTCAGGTCCCCGGATACAGCATAAAAGCCTGCAACACCGAGTAATGCGAGCCCGACTACTAGTAAGCCGGTTACTGAGCCACCTTTTACTGCAACGTTCAGTGCTTCTTTAATGCCACCTCGTGCTGCTTCTGTGGTGCGAACGTTCGCTCGTACAGAAACGTGCATACCGATGTATCCTGCGAGTGCCGATAGTACTGCACCAATAGCGAATCCAAGTGCGGTAGAGATATCTAAGATCAACCACAGGAGCGCAAAAATAACAACACCGATGATAGCAATAGTACGGTACTGTCTGTTCAAGTACGCTTTAGCGCCAGCCTGAACTGCAGCTGCAATCTCTTGCATTCTCTCTGATCCAGCGCTCTTCTTCATGATCACCTTGATCAAGATGCCACCGTATACGATGGAGAGTAGAGCGCTAACCAGTGCGAATAGAATAAGGTTATTCATACTTCTTTCTCTTACTTATATTTAATTATTTTTTATCTTCTTCTTTTTCGCGGGCTTCTTTGTGGTCTTCTTTGTGGTCTTCTTTGCCGCGGTTTTCTTTGTTGCTTTTTTTGCTACCGTCTTCTTCTCTTCCTCTTCGTCTTTGTCCTCTTCCTTCTCTTCCTCGTCCTTCTTGTCTTCGGACTCCTCTTCTGGGGCGTCTTCTATTTTCTCTTCTTTTTCTTTGGCGTCCTCTTTCTTTTCCTCTTTCTCTTCAGTCTCTTCTACTGCTTCTGTGGTTTTTTCTTCCTTTGCATCGTCTGCGTCTGCGTCTTGATCGTCTACTGGTTTGTCTTCATCTTCTTTTTCAGATTCAGCACCTTCTTCATCTTCCTTTACCACATCAATCTTCCAGCCGCTAAGCTTAGCTGCCAGACGAACGTTCTGCCCACCCTTACCGATAGCAAGCGAGAGCTGGTCTTCATTCACAAATGCTTTTGCGGTCTGCTCTTCTTCATCTAACTGCACTGAGATAATCTTTGCAGGAGAGAGTGCATTCACAATGAACTTCACTGCATCATCACTAAACTCAATGATATCAATCTTCTCTCCGCCGAGTTCGTTCATGACGGTCTGTACGCGAGCACCGCGTTGCCCAACACAAGATCCGATCGGATCAATGTTGTCAGCAAGGCTCTGTACTGCAATCTTAGAACGGGATCCAGCTTCGCGAGCAACTGACTTCACTTCAATAGATCCTGAATTAATCTCTGGTACTTCCATGCTAAACAGTTGATTTACCATTTCAGCTGCTGCTCGTGATGCAATAATCTCTGGCCCTTTGTTCGTTTTCTCCACAGAGCGTAGATATACTTTGTATCGATCTCCAATCTTGTAGTTTTCATTTGGAACTTGCTCTGGCGGCGGCATGATTGCTGTTGCCTGGCCTAAGTCCATATAGAGCATGCGACCTTCAATTCTCTGAACCGATGCATTCACAATCTCGCCTACACGATCTTTGTACTGATTAAACAAGGTCTCACGTTCTGCTTCTCTCAATTTTTGGATAATGACCTGCTTTGCTGTCTGTGCTGCAACACGTCCATATCCTTCTGGAACTGGGAGCTCAGTAATGATTTCATCGCCGATCTCTGCGTCGTCCTTGATTTTGGTTGCTTCAGAAATAGGGATATCAGTGCGCGGGTTAAAGCGCCGCTGTTCTTCTTCGTCCTCTTCAGAGCCTTCTTCGCCTTCCTTTTTTTCGTCATCAGTTTTTTCTTTCTCTTTCTTTTCCTCTTCTTTCTTCTCTTCTGGCTTGTCTTTTCTGTCTTTTCCTTCCGCACGCTCTTTTTCTTTGCGCTCAAGCTCCTCCAACTCTTCTTCGGTTGGGTCTTCAACGACTTCTTTCACGTCAAAAATTCGTGTGGACCCATCGTCTGGATTGAACTCCACGCGACAATTTAACAGTTTATTCCCGAATTCTTTTCGATACGCAACTGCAAGAGCTGCTTCGATTGATTCGATCACTGACTCGTACGGGATGTTTTTCTCATCGCACACCTGTTCGATAGCCAGTGCTAATTCGCTTTTTGGCATATAAATATGTTTATTTATGCATTAAAAAACTAGCATCGTTAGATACCAGCGTATTGATTATAGGGTATGGCGAAAAAAAGTCAATAATTACGTGCTTTAGGGCCAAATTGGTGGTAGAAATCCCTATATTTCTTGACTTTTTCAGTGCGTTTATTACGGTTATGGTTTCAGAGAACAGTAGTGGAGAATGGCAGTTGGTTCGCGTCATTTCCAGTGCTGTTGTCATAGCAGTACAACTACTCGTGGAGGAGACGACATGCCCTTTCCCAACACCAAGTTCCGCATCGGCCATCTCGTGGCCGTACTGGTCCTGATGCTGGCCTTGCTGGTGTGCTGGTCCGCGGTGATCGTGAGCTTCCTGGAGCCTACGCCGCCGACCTCGCATACCTTCATCCCGTCGCCCAGGATCGGATCCGACGAGGTCAACACGCAGGTCGCGTCGAATCAGGAGCTGGACCAGGCCGACATGCTCTGGCTCTCCGACCTGCTCCGCATCGACGGCATGGCCTGGGCTGTGCTCAGCGACCAGGAGCTGCGCTCGTACCTGCAGATGGAGCTGGACTGGCCGCTCGAGGAAGAGCCGACCCTGCCCGCGGTCATGGAAGAGCCCACCACCTTCCCGCCACTGCCCGCACTCACCCTGCCCGGGAACGAGGACCTACCGCTGCCGGGCACCGAGACCGCGCTGCTGGAGGAGCGTGCGCTCTACCTGGTGCGCAACCTACCCGAGAGCGGTTACACGGACCTGATCACCCGTGTCCTGGCCCTGGCTGGTCAAGTTCCAGCCGATCTCGCACGACAACACCGAGTCGCCGGTGATCTTCTTCCAGATCGAGTCGCTCACGTACATGGAGCAGGACGACGTGCCGGCCGCGCTGCTGGACCTCTGGTTCGAGACCCTGCTGCTGCACGCCTGGCGTGACGCTTCGCACACCGAGGCCGAGATCATGGCACGGGGCTGGGACCGCTACGGGTCGAACCAGCCGGTCTGCGAGTTCACGTGGTTCCTGCTGCGTGAGACCTACATGCAGACGTGCGATGCGGCGAACGCCTGGGGGATGGAGTACCGGCCCGGCACCGGGATGTGCGAGCGAGTGCTGGACGATGACGACTTCGATCACGCGCTCTACTCCTGGCTCTACTACCAGACCGTGTTCAACGGGGAGTTCACGTACGAGTGCCTCCCGTTCTTCGCGCATGCGGCCAAGCACCCGAACTTCGAGGTACTGCGGATCCTGGAGGACTAGCGCACTGAGGCAGGAGGAGCCTTCAGACCGCGCTTTTTTTATACTTAAAATGCCTTGACAAACACACACAATCATGTTTGTCTTCGGATACAATACGACAGTCTGCGAAGATGCAGGCAGGTCGAGGAGGATTGCATGTCGATGGACATGAGGCTCACGCTGATCTACCGCACCAAGGAAGACAGCGGTGAGTGGGGGCACACCCACCAGGTGAGTGCGCTCGAGGTCGGCGGCAGGGTTACGCTGGTGCAGGACGCCACGCCCACGGGTCGGGAGTTCCTGACCATGCACGTCCACGAGGGCGAGCACGCGTTCGATGCCTTGCCGTTCGCGGTGACGGTCCGCGCGGTCATGGGTGAGTGCGAGGTCAACGGTAAGCTGCTGGTGTCCTCGCGCGAGGACAACACCAAGGTCGTGGGCAAGACCATCGCGCTCGAGATCACGGTGCTGCCCGGGAGCATGGCCGTGCTGATCATCAGCTTCGACCGCCCCAGGCAGCGCGTCACCGCACCCGAGTCCGGCGACGAGCCCGACGGCCAGTAGGCCAACTGCGCCACACACGCAGTTTTTTTATACCCTCCTGCGTTCGTGCTGCATCCTGTATGAACGCAAACACAAAACCGCTACAATGAGCGGTTTGTGTGGTGATGTGTGTTCTATTCGAGTGATATTATTCTGACTTCGGCTCCTGGTTCGTCTCTTGCGAGGACGACTGCTCGGAACTGTCTGTTGATTGAGATTTCTCCTCCTTTTTGATCACTTCGATATTTTTATTCTCTTTCGGTGCATGAAATTCGAGCTGTTGCTCGTTGTCTTTCTTTACTTGCTGCGCTTCTTCATCCGAGAGTACAGTGACGTCCGGTGACTCTTGACTCTCTTCGTTCTTTCGTCGACGTAGTTGATACAGGAATATCGCTAACGCGGCGATCAAGAGAATCCAGCCGAATGTTTTCCTGCGCGTTGTCGACGCTTCGGTATCTTCTTCAGTGTCTTCTTCGACACCGGTAGCACCTTCCACTTCTTTGTCTTCTTCCTGCTCTGCAACACCGTTTCCATCCGGAGAGACAACTCCCTCACTTTCTTGGCTTGTGCTTTCAGCAACTTGTTCGCTGTGCTCTTCTGGGGCTTCCTCCACAGGAGTTGGCTCAGAATCGCCCTGCTTTTCTTCTTCAGCGACCTCCTCGACAATCTCGTCTACAGACTCTTCCGCTTCCTCTTGAACAGGCTCTTCTGTTTCTGCTGGTTCTGGCCATAGCTTCTCCTCTTGCTGCTCGACCTCAACTTGCTCATCCGCGTTTACAGCTGCTGTTGTAGCAGTGCTGGTATTTGAACGTTGTACTGGAGCAGCAATCTTTAGCGAAAACGCTTGAGACCGCTTGCTCATGCGCGTTGTTCCGTCAACGCGCTCTACCAAAGTCGTAGCAGTAACGGTATGCGTACCTGGTGATAGCACCAGAAACGGTTGATACGCAAAGCTGCCGGTTCCGGAC
This sequence comes from uncultured Gammaproteobacteria bacterium, assembly GCA_964344485.1. Taxonomy (GTDB): domain Bacteria; phylum Patescibacteriota; class Patescibacteriia; order UBA9570; family XYC2-FULL-38-9; genus CAYFNF01. The sequence continues at coordinate 94,565 of CAYFNF010000004.1, read as the reverse complement.
TCATGGTTACTAGCAGTAGCAGTGCCGTTGAACGCTCCGTCAATATACATATTGACTGTCGTGCCGCTCGGCGCTACGCCAGTGACCCACGGCTGACTCCAAGAAGAGTCTGCGTCAACCACAGAATCCAGTAGCGTAGGTGCGGGCGGTTCTGTCTCAATAGTAAATGTATATGCCTTGCTCTTGTTGCTGCGAATCGAATTGTCTACATCTTCAGCGCGTGCCATCACGGTGTGTGTACCCGGGGACAAGGAGAGAAACGGAGTATACGAGAAGCTCTGTACACCCTGACTCTCGCTGACCGTATCTGCATATCCATTAAATTGATTATTAATATAGACTGCGATGCGCATGTCTGCGGGTGCAACACCAGTGATCACCGGCAGGGCAGTGCTATGAACGCTCTGCTGTGCTGGTGAGATAATAGTTGGCGCGGCTGGCAGTTCTGCTGCAGTAGTTGCTTGAACACCAAAGAATAGTACGACAGAAAGACTGACCATCCATCGAAATGCGTGAACATATTTCATATGTATTTGATTACCCCTCCTGATATAGAGGAAACGAATTAAACGTCCGGCAATACAACGCTCCACATCAAACCGTGTTTAATGCATCGACTGTTGTCTCGCCACAGTGGTCTTTACAAAAAGAAAAAGGACCGCTGTCCTCCCTATCACAAGCAGTATCAAAATAGTTTTGCAAAGAACACCAGTATCTATTTTATGCAATCACGAGAGTTGGGTCAATGACGCTAGTGTGGAAAATCACAAATCCGCATCGTTTATATTCCAATGCATGGATATCTCAAGTGTATCGTTGGTCATGAGCACAGCAGCAAAATCCAACTGTGTTCTGCCTGTAATAAACGGTATCTTATCACGACGAATCGTGAATATCGCTCGCTTCATCCTCTGTATCTTCTGCCGAGTCAGCGCGTACTCCGCGCCGCCAAATCGGTCCGACGTACGCGTTTTTACCTCAATTGCATGGATTGTATTTCCGCGCGCAGCGATAATATCTATCTCTCCCCATCGAGTGTAAACATTCTTTCCTAGTATCCGAAACCCGCGTTGCTGCAAATACAGCGCAACGCTCCTTTCGCCTTGTTTTCCGCGATATTGTTTTGTTTTTTGCATATAAAAAACCCACAAATTGGGTGGATTTCCTGTATTATACTATAAAGTTCTGATCCGCGCTAGCGCTGGTATATCTGACCCCAGTGATACTCTCCGGCTTCAAACTCCTCAAGCAACTGCATCCCAAATGAAGAACAGATCTGTTTTATCTCATCTGGATGTACACGATTCTCTACTGGAGGGCCCAATGGGGTGTTTGTTGGCTTCCATTCCACTACAAGCAGCTTCCCGCCAGGCTTGACCATTCGCAGGCACTCAGCAATCATGTCTTGTCGTTTTTGTGATTGAAACAAGGTGTCAGATAGAATACCCACATCCACAGTGCCGTCTAAAATCTTTTTTGCAGCGCCGAGGACCTCTAAGTCAGTCCATACTGTAATCACATTGTGCAGGCCAGCACCTTCAACCTTTTCTTCAATAATCGCAAGAATATCTTTCACCACGTCCAAGGCATAGACCACGCCAGTAGAAGTAACGATCTCTGCTGCTGCAGTAGTAAAGAGCGCTTCTCTCCCACAACCAAAATCCGCGGCAGTATTGCCTGGCTGAATCCCGGTTCTCTGAAGAATCTCTTTTGTATTAACGATATCTTCCTCTGGAATGATATCTGTGATCACATCGTCCATATAGTACTATTATACCATTGATTGCATGGGATGAAAAGAGGTGCGGTGAATCGGACACAGCCCGTGTTCTTCCAGTGCAGTGATGTGTTTTGGTGTTCCGTACCCTTTGTTGGTATCAAATCCATACACATCATATCGATCATGGTATTCAGTCATCAACTCATCTCGATAGACCTTGGCAACAATGGATGCAGCAGCAATGGAGTAGACCATAGCGTCTCCGTGCGCAACTGCTGCGTGCTTAGCTGGAAGGCCTACTAACTTAAATGCATCAATTAAAATATAGTCTGGCGACAACACTAGCCCCTCCACTGCACGGAGCATGGCTTGCTGATTTGCTTGAGAAATACCAATTTCATCGATCTCTTCATGTGACACAATTCCTATCGACCATGCAGATGCCCGGTCTTGAATACGTTGAGATAGCTCGTCTCTTCTTTTAGGAGTGAGTTTCTTTGAATCACGCACTCCGTTTAAGCGGGGTTTTAAAGGCATAACCACAGCAGCAGCCACTAAAGGGCCTGCCCAGGACCCGCGTCCGACTTCATCAACGCCAACAATGACCTTATATCCTTCTTTATAAAGTCTCTTTTCATATCGTGTGTGTGGTCGGTTGATCATAGCGCATCATATTGTACGGCATTTCATTACGCTTGACAAAAGATCATACTTGGATATGATGGAGTATGATTCAATATTCACTTTGTATGATATGACAAATACAAAAGGAAAAGCGCGGATAACAATTACATTAAAGAATGACCTGCTACCGCTGCTGGATAACTTTATTGACGGGGAAAAGATACGAAATCGCTCTCATGCGATTGAATACATCCTCAGTCAGCACCTTGGCTTAGGTATTCGCCAAGTCGTCATCTTTGCTGGAAGCAACAATAAGAAGGAAGTGCCAGCACTTATGCGTGTACAGAATCGCTCAGTAATTGCATACCTTTTTGATCTATTAAAGAGCTTCGGAATCCATGAAACGATTTTAGTAGTAGACCAATACAGCCGAGGCCACATCGAAGAGTACCTTAGAGATGGAACGCAGTGGGGTGTTCGTGTTGAATATATTGATAACCCACATTCTAGCGGAACTGCTCGAGCACTTGTGTCAGCACAAACATCTATTCAAGGGACATTTATTCTTATCTACAGTGACCAGCTTGTCGACATCAACTTAAATGATTTTGTAGAGCATCATCAGCAGAGCGGTGCAGTAGGAACAGTAGCGTTAACATATAAGAAAGCTCCAGGTGAGTACGGCGTCGCGCGCATGGAAGGTAATAAGGTCGTTGAGTACTCCGAGAAACCAGGCAAAGAGGGGAAGCCAGGGTTAGTGAATGCAGGGATGTATATATTTGAACCAACAGTATTTGACTATATCCAAGAAGATGCGACATCACTTGAGCATGACGTACTGACGCATATTGCATCTACTGGACAATTAGCAGGGTATCCATTTCAAGGAAAATGGTTTGATATATCAAGACAAGCTGGTTTAGAGCAAGCAGAGAAAGAGTGGCGCTAATTATTGCGCGGAGGTGATATTGTCGCAGGACGGTTGGCCCGGCGAGAACCGGGTTTTAGTCCGAGGCAATATCACGCAGCGCAACAGCCGTGACACTATTGAACGAACCGCGCGAGTCTCTCAATGCCGCGTTGTATGTCTTCTGTTGCTGAGGCAAATGAAAATCGAATGTAGTTCTTATATTGCTCGCCGAAAGCCTCGCCTGGCACTACTGCCATTTTTTCTTTCTCTAGCAACGTCTCACAAAATTCCATGGAGCTCTTTATGCCAGTCTTTCCCATAGCACCGGTAGCGTCAATAAATCCGTAAAACGCGCCTTCGGGTTTCTCCAGCGCACATCCATCAATTTCATTAATACCTTTCCACAGTGCTAGCCTCCGTTCATCAAATGTATATCGCATCTCTTCGACCATGTCTTGTGGTCCATTCAGTGCAGCGAGAGCGGCTTTCTGCGCAATGCTATTAGCATTAGACGACAAGTGACTCTTCAAACGCGCCATAGGTGCAATGATATCTTCCGGCCCAACCAGATATCCGATTCTCCAGCCAGTCATACAATAGGTTTTTGATGCTGCGTTCACTACCACTGCTTGATCAAACATATCAGGGAAAGACGCAATAGACGTGTGCGTACGACCATCGTACAGAAAATGTTCATAGACTTCATCAGAGATCACCCATAGATCCCGCTGCTTCACCAGCTCTGCAAGCTTCTCCAGCTCTTCAGTTGGTATTACAGCGCCGGTAGGATTGGACGGGCTATTTAGAATTATCGCTTTTGTCTTGCTGGTGATTACTTTTTCAATATCTTCTACTGTAAAATGAAATGCGCTATCAGTCTGCATAGGAACAAACACTCCTCCTGCATAACGAATCTGCTCATCATATGACACCCAATATGGCGTGGGAACAATGACTTCATCTCCATCCTCTATGATTGCTTGCAGCAATAAGAATAATCCTTCCTTTCCTCCGTTAGTCACGATGACGTTCTTCTGTGTGCAAGAGATGTTGTTCTCGCGGTCCATTTTCTCAACAATTGCTTGCTTGAGCTCGGGCATTCCAGCGCTGGCCGTATAGTATGAAAAATTATCTTTAATGGCTTGAGTCGCTGCTTCTTGAATATGTGGTGCGACATCAAAATCTGGCTCCCCGGCAGAAAAATTCAGCACGTCTTCCCCGGCTGCTTTCATGTCTTTTGCCTTGGCAGACATGACAAGAGTGGCCGACGGTTGGATCTGTGCTACTCGTTGGCTTAGTGTGTGTTCCATAGATCGTATATAAATTACGCTTGTACTATTGTGTGATTTAAATCTGAAAATTGTTGCAGATACTCGAGCCGCTCCTGTTCAAACTTTTCCCATTTTTCTTTGAACTCACCGTCTTCGAAGCACTCACGGTATAGATCCACTTCCGTAGAGACCTCTAGCCCGGTCCTTTCATCGACAATCCACTCAAACTCAGAGCGCAGAATATTTCGAATGATCTCTGTAGTCTCTTTTAGCGTGATATCGTGTGCGGATTTGCTCCCTTCCACTGCACCGGTGTTGATAATAAAGGTCTCAACTCCAGCAAGCGAAGAGATAATATCATAGAAACGATTTCCTTCTTCACCTTGAGATCCGATGATAAAAGGATTGAACCCCACAACTCGCTTAGCCTGACCGATTTCATTTGGATCGCCTGCGCCTGTTTCTACGGTTTCGCCGAGCATAAAGTACTTCGCTGCCTGCAATGAATTCAGTCGAGCTACAGGAGGCATCAGTGCATTGCGAGTTATGAAGAAGACATAGTCCGTGCTCTCCATGTCTACTTGGTCCGGATCCGTGTACGGCATTTTGGTTCTCACTACTACTGCACGTCCGTTGGAAGTAATCTTATCGCTCATAAAGTCCACAGTTCCATCCTCATGCACCATAACATTCTCTAGCACGGTGTCAGAATCAACCAGCGCGTCATAGATAATCGGTTGTGTCTCTTTGGTCACGCCGATAGTTTTTAAATAGAAATTATCCTCAGTCCCCAATGCTTTGCCTTCTGCGTCCAATAACACCACATCATCCTGCAAAATAAGTTGTCCTTCTCCATCTTCCTGAATACCGCAGTGATGGCACGACAGCGTGGATTTTCCTGTCCCAGACAAACCAAAAAACAAGCATCCTTTTTCTTCGAGCTTGTCCGTTCTGCTATTTTTCACTGTGAAGTTCTTTGAGCCTGCATGCAATCCCAAGCCGCCTTTTTTCTTCATGTGATACATGGCCAAGCGTAAACCAGACTTCTTTACTTCGCCAGTATAGTCTGTCCCGCATAAGACATTGGTCATAGTGTCTGGATCCACCAACATACGGCGTGTCTCCCAGTCCGGAACATCAATCGTCACAATGTCTGGCTCTCCCTGGATCTCGCCTTCGTCCCAGTTGATGAAGCTCCATCCATAAGCAATATGCGCGAATTCCTTTGGAATAATCAGTCGCATGGTTAAATGCTCTGATGGTTGTGCAATTACCGTGTCGAACTGTATCAACTCTCGACCCTGTAAGTGCTCTCGCACGTCTTTTAGTAAAGTAAAATCGTCATCAGTGAGGCCATCTTCGGTGGTCACTGCAGTGTACTTTGCGCTTCGTGATTTTATATCACTAATATACGATGCACTACCGAATTCAGTGGTATGCTCGTGCGGAGTAGCGATCTTTCGTAACTCCTCTCTCGAGGGCTGAATGATTTGCGCTTTGAGTGAGCGCAGCTCTTTAAACATAAGAATGAATTAGTACTTATGTATCTTTCTATGATCATACTATAGAACGATATAAAAAAACAGGGTGGATGTGTTCATGTCAGATTTACAACCTGTACACAGATATACTGACAATGGTCAGCCGGTGGTTACGAGGCGTCGCCCTCGCTTGCCCACGGGCTCTCCAGCCCTGCTCCGGTGCAGGCGTCGCGGATGATGTTTCGGAGACGCTCGTCGGGCTCTCCGACCCCTTGCTCGCCGGCCCAGCCTTCACGGAGTGCCTGCTGGTCTCCATCGTGGTAGATGCGTGCCAGGAGCCCGATCAGCCCCTGATGGTCATCGCCGAACACCACCTCCAGGTGCATGGTCAGCTCGTAGACCGGCTCGTGCCGCAGGTACTCGATCAGCTCGTCGCCGTCGCCCAGTACTGCACGGAAGAAGGTCAGTCCGTTGCTGTCGTCCGGGACACCCGGGAGGCCCTTGACCGGGCCGTGGTCTCCCTGAAGCGCTAGGAACATCACCTTGACTACGTTCGCCTTGCTGCCGAGCACTCGCTCCAGTCCTGCCAACATGTCGCTCATCTCAATCCTCCGGAAAGTACATCGCTTGCTAGCACAGCGCACGATGCGTAAAGAGCAGCCTAACACAGCTTAATGCAAAGTCAAGAGCCCTGGGGATGTCCAGGGCTCTTCGACTGTCGTTGGAATATCGAACTAGTAGATGGAAGGCTCTTCTCCTTGCTTAGTCTCTTCTATATAGTGACCTTTTACTGGCTTCACTCGCCCGCGGTCGATCATAGCCTCTGCAATAGTTGCAAGAGCTACTACGTACGCTGCTGTTCTCATGTCTGTCTCGTGTCGCTCAGCCGCTCTCCACACATTATTAAATGCATCCATCATCACTGGCTTTAGTTTTTCGGCCATCTCTTTCTCGTTCCAGTAGTATTGATACAAATTCTGCACCCATTCGAAGTACGACACCGTCACACCGCCTGCATTTGCGAGAATGTCTGGCAAAACAATAATGCCTTTCTTAAACAGTTTCTCGTCTGCTTCAGGAAGCGTTGGGCCGTTTGCCAGCTCCACAACTGCCTTTGCTTTAATTCTGCCTGCATTGGTCTTGGTGATCACTCCTTCTAATGCTGCAGGAACTAATAGGTCGCACTTCTGTAATAAGAGTTTTTCATTATCAATAGGTTTGCTGTCTTTGAAATCTACTACACTTCCAGTAACCATCTTATGGCGAACTAGCCCTTTAATGTCCAATCCATTTGGATTAATCACACCACCTTTTGAATCAGAAACAGCCAGCACCTTCCAGCCTTTCTTCACAGCCAGCTCAGCATAAATCGATCCCGCATTACCAAAACCCTGAATGATGACAGTTGGCTTCTTCAAGTTGATCTTCTTTAGTAACTGCTCTGTTACATAGATGCCGCCTTGCGCTGTTGCAGACTTTCTTCCCACAGACCCGCCTATAGAGAGAGGTTTTCCAGTAACTACGCCTGGGCTGAACGCTCCTGCAACTTTTGAGTACTCATCAACAATCCATCCCATAATCTTTGGGTTGGTATAGACGTCTGGAGCTGGAATATCGCGGTCCGGACCAATCACATCTCTCATTGCTCGAGTCCACTTGCGAGTCAACTCTTCTAGCTCTCGTTCAGATAATTTCTTTGGGTCTACAGTAATACCACCTTTGCCCCCGCCTAGAGGTACTCCCACCACTGCGGTCTTAAAGGTCATCCAAAATGCAAGTGCACGCACTTCATTAATATTCGTTTTTGGATGAAATCGAATTCCACCTTTAAACGGACCACGAGAGTTGTCATGCTGCACGCGATACCCTTTAAACACTTTCAACTTTCCATCATCCATGCGCAGTGGAATAGATGCATGCGTTTCACGACTAGGATTGCTCAGCCTCTCGATGACTTCTGGATCTACGTCAATAAGCGCTGCTGCTTTATGCAATTGCTCCAGCGCTGCTTTAAATGGGTTTGCCATAATTGTATTCTATTGAATATTATTGTTGAAAAATTACCCAGCGAGTTCGTCAAGCTTTTTTTGCAGGTCTGCTTTCTCTTGCACGCCACTCAGCTGATCTACTGGCTGACCTCCTTTAAAGAAAATCAATGTTGGAATGCTCATGACGCCAAAACGAGAAGCCGAGTCATTATTCTCATCGATGTTCACTTTCACAATCTTCACTGACTTTCCTTTATTATCTTTTGAAAGCTCATCTATAATTGGTCCGAGCATTCGGCATGGGCCACACCACGGTGCCCAAAAATCAACGAGCACTGGAACGTCAGATTGCAGGACTTCCTGCTCGAATGTGTCGTCTGAAACTTCTTGTGACATATAGTATTTTTTACTTATTTCGGTGGTTGGTATTCTAACACATCTTTGTTCTCAAACTCAACCCCTTTAATTATAGAATAGATTTTATACACTATATAGTTATATCAACCTCTCTATTGTCTTTATCAATAAATCTCTTCTCAAGTTGTGTGCTACAGTGAGCGACAAGCATTTCTGCCATTTCTTCTTGTGCCTCCACTATATCGGACTGTAAAACTGGCCCGACTCCATCAATATTTATTACAATTTTCTTGGTCTGTTCAGTTATTTTTGTAAAATCTCCGTTCCTCCAATTCCATCTGCGACACATCACGTTCAATGATTGGTCGTCATAGTAAATAACTTCACCGGTCTCAGGCTTTTCCTCTTCTTCACTTCCAAGCGGAATAAATACTTCATTTCCTTTAGCAAATCCAAGACGAAGATTTCCTTTAATGGTATCAACATCATCCCCACCACACGGTACAAGATACTTAATAGATATATAATTGAAGATAGCTACTACTGAATTTATAAAAGGAAATCCTCCTCCCTTCTCAATCCTTTTAAGAAGTGATTTTATTGACGGGGGATGCGTGTTTGGATTGGACCCAAAACGCGCATGCGCTTCATCCCATGCCTTTATATATTCATGTTCATGGTTATTAGCACCGGCTTGCCTCTCAATTTCTTTGTTTAAAGGTCTCTTGATCCTCTTATTACTCAGCTCGTTATTGATATCTTCAACAATAATGACTCCTCTTTTAAACTTTGGAAAAAGATCAAAAATACCTGTGTCTACGATTATTTTTCTCATGGTAGTGCTCTGGTCTCGTTAATATATATTATTTAAATATAACAGTGTTCGGTCCGCGGTGTTATTATTTCCACCGGTCTAATCTTTAAGTAATTCGTCAGTATCATTTGCCTTCGCTCGGGCTCTTTTTATCATAAGCAAACGCTTTATCCGTCGATCTTCTGCTTCTTCAACAATAAACTTATAGTTCTCGATGGTCGTAGAAGCTCCTTTTTCTGGGATTCGTCCGAACTGCTTTAATACCAACCATCCAACAGTTTTTTGCTCTGGTCCAGGGAGCTCAGAATTGAAGAACCAGTTCACTTTGCCGATACTGACGCGCGTATCAACCATAATGGTTTTTTCATCAATGCGTTTTATTAGGTTCTCGTCCACGTCAGTCTCGTCGATGATCTCACCAACAATCTCTTCGAGTAGGTCCTCCAAAGTTACCAATCCATGGGTCGCGCCGTACTCATCTACTACAATGGCAATGTGCTTTCTCTTTTTTTGAAAATCCTTCATTAAGTCATCCACGTGCATGGTCACTGGGATATAGAGAGCTGATTTAGCGAGTGTCGCGATACGCTCCTCCATAATCTCTTTATTGTCTTTCTCGCATTGATCACCAGCTTTTGACACGCGGTCAGCGATATACGCAAATACATCTTTAATATAGACAATACCTTCTACTTCGCCGTTCTTTTTCAATACCGGGAATCGAGAGTACCCCGACTCTTCAATGATCGGTATTGCACTTGCCAGCGTGGTCTCAGCGTCAAACCCAACCATGTAATCCTTTGGCGTCATCACATCCGCTGCAGTAATATCATCAAGCAAAAACACCTTTTCAATCATCTCCTTCTCATTTTTCCTCACCCCTCCTTCTTCATGACTCAAATCCACCATGGCTTTCACATCTTCTTCAGACACACGCGAAGGTAATTTCTTTGCTCCCACCATCTTTTGGAAGCCAACACTCAAGAAGTACATGAGCCAAACAAATGGGATGAGCGCCCACTTAATAAAGCGCATCCAGGGAGAAATCAGCAATGACACCTTCTCAGGATTTCGTTGCGCTATCGACTTAGGGATGATCTCTCCGAAAAACAAAATTAAGAACGTCATGATTCCGGTTGCAACACCAGCGCCTGCAGAACCCATTTTCTCTATTGCCACAACCGTTGCTAACGAAGAAGCGCCGATGTTAATCAAGTTGTTCCCGATTAATATAGTAATAAGAAGGCGTTGCGGTTGTGCTTTTAATGCTTCAAGAATCTCCGCGTTCTTCTTGCCGCGCTCTAGAATCATCCGCATCTTGGCTTCGGATAGCGAAAACAGCGCGATCTCCGCGCCTGAGAAAAAACCAGACAGTAGGACTAAAGCGATTAGGAAAAAAATCTCAAAACTCATATATGTTCTGTCTTTACTCTACAGAAAAGAGTGCAATTATGCAACGGCGAGCCTGATATCAAGACCGACCCAGAAAAGAAGCCCATGAGTAAAACTCAATGGGCTGTTGCAGCTGCGTCCCACGCCAAGCGGGCATTCGTCAAGTTCCGAGTGATCGGAGCTCGTTGAACAACTCTCGCTGGATGAGGTTCGATGTGCTCGTGGAAATGCCCATGCTGGGCCTCCCACAACGCTGCAAGGATGAGCAGAGTAGCAAGTGTTCTAGCCATAGACATCTTGTTACGAGTTAGCTGCGAGGGGTTGGCCACGCAAGATGACTATGATTGCTCGTCCTTGGTGACCCCCTCAAGATGAACGCCGTATAATGCATCCATCCTCAGAAGGTCACTGCTGCAAATTGAAAAGCTCCGGATTGGATCCGGAGCTGAAGCTCATAAATAGAAGTGTATTTACAACTCAGGATCCACTATCAAGTACTGCATGCTAATGCAGTGATACTGTGAAAAAATGAGTTGTGTCTTGTTCTGTTGCATAGATTTCCCTGCTATCAGGGGCTCTATTGTATTACAGAGCAACTAGAAAGTCAATGCAAAAAAACCAACGCAATACGCATACATGAAAGATGAAAATATTGGCTAATGTTAGCCCTTTTTTACTATTTTCAACCTAACGCTAAAACACGCTAGTGTACTTGTCTGGGTCCTCGGGTTCTTTCTCGTTGCCAGCATCTTCATCAGTGACTTCTGGCTCATTCACATCAGGAGGCTCTGCTTCATGAAACAATGACGCCTGCTCTGCGGGTCGACCCTCTTCGGGAGCGCTCGGGACTGTCTCTGCTTTAGGAAGCTCTTCAAATCTTTGGAAGTTAATGCGGCGGAAGATATCCCACTCCAATTTATTGGTAGTAATGATTAATAACACGATAACGCAAACAATCACCCAATTCAGCACTGGATCTTGTGCGTCTTGAATTTCAATATCAGCAATTGATGTACTTGGTGCGACTTCTTCTCCATCATCATCAACTAGAGATGCACTGTACACTGCTTGGAAGTTCGGCACTTCTTCTATTGGAATGACTAACTCCCATTGTCCGTCATCATCCACCGTGAAGGTATACGACTCTACTTCATCACAGATCGTGACTGATCCGTATACACCCGGAGGTGCAATACCTCGAATCGTAATCGTATCACCAGCTTCAAAGACGAGTTCTTGCCCAGGCTTCACTTCCTGGTTATTTACAGATGTGACCGAGAAGTCCGGTAAGTTCAGTGAAGAGGTGAAGGCAACTTGCTCTCCTTGAGGTTGCGTGAAGTATGCATACCCACCTAAACCAGCAAGCGCGGCACTCACAACGCCCATGGCAACCATCTGTGACAATCGAGGTAGGGTAATCTTCTGCAAACGCGGTGGGCTTGGATTTCGATTATAGAAGTAATTTACTAGAAGTGATATCAGCCAGACCGCTATTAAATTGATCAGCACTAGCAAGAACGTTCTGCTGGTCCGCTGCTCAGCTTGCTTCACAAAGTTTCCAATAATCTTTTGTGTACCTCCTTTGGTTGTAGCGATAATAGTAGTCTTGCCAGGAGGAAACTCGTCCTTAATCAGCTCTGCTTGAAAGACTCCTTCATCATCTGAGGTAACGACCACTTCTGTCTCTCGCTCTCCTGTACAGATATCAATGGTGACTTCTTGGTTCGGATCAGTGTTCCCATACACCACAACACCGTCATCATCTTCTGTGGTCTCACCAACCAACTCTTCCTTAATTGGTAGAACTGTATACTCCTCCTCTTCTTCCTTCTTTTTGTCCTTTTCTTTTTCTTTTTCGTCCTCCTCTTCTTCCTTCTCTTTCTCAGGATCCTCTGTTGGAGTCTCTTCGTCTGGAGTACCGTCTTCTGTTGGAGACTCGTCATCTGTTGATGGAGTTGGAGTTGTTGTCGTAGTTGCTGTGACTGTAAACGTGCCGCTGGTATCTATGGTTGGCTTGCCATTTGCTTCATATGTTCGAAACACGACTGAATGTTCACCAAGGTCTAAGTCTAAGAATGGCTCATATGAAAAGCTTGCTGTACCAGATGGATCACTAGCTGCTTGGAATGTGCCGTTCAGCACGTCATCAATATACACATCCACATGCCAACCCGACCCGGCAAGTCCTGTTAACAGTGGTTTCTTATATGATCCTTGATAGTTCTCTTCAGCGCCAACAAACACCACTGGGGTTGGTTTGTAATACACAATAGAGAATGGATCTGACTCCCAGTACTCTTCACCGTCTTTATCGTATGCGACAAATTTTACATCATTCTTTCCTGTTGGTAATGACAAGTACGGTTTGCGTTTGAAGTTAATTATGTCTTCTCCAGGATTCTGGATAGTTGCTTCTCCCTCCAGAGTCCATGATGTATAGGTCGAATTTCGAATCCACATCTCAACAGTCGCGTTCTTCTTCCCTGGTGCAATGGAAGTAAACGTTGGTTGCGAAATCAGTGTGGTATTGGTTGCAGTGGCACTGCGTTTATTTTTATCTGGCTCAACCACGAACGTTTCAAGCGTGGTCTTTGACGCCATGGCAAACTTCACTGGTTCGGATGCTTCAGACTCTACGCCTTGGTCGCTTTTCGCGTCAGCAGTCAACTTGTGCCCGTCATTCGTTAACGATTCATTGTCTTCTACTGGAATATCAAACGTTGCACTACCGTCCTCTTCAATCTCAACATATTTCTTGCCGTTGGTATTAGTCTGTTGCGTGTCATCAACATACACACGGTTTCGCCCTGAGGTTAAATCTGGATTTTGCAACTCTACTGAGATCGGCTCTTCTTCTAATGTCATGTACGGTGTAAAGTAGTACGCTCCATCTTCTGGCGAAACGATCTCTGGCGGCTCTACTGTGGTGGTAAAGTTCGATGTCGCAGTGTCTGTAGTGCTACCGTCTGTGCTTTCAACGCGAATATAGTAGGTCACGCCAGATTCTAAGCTAGATAATTCAATACTATGGGAGGTGGTTAGTGTTGAAGAGTGAACGTTCTTAGTCAGCTTGTCCTTGTTCTTTCCGTAGTACACTGTGGAGTCTGCAGCGACGTTCGTGGTCCAGGTCACGGTTGCTGTGGTACTAGCGATGCTCGACACCTTCACATTAGATATTTCAACATCCTCGGTGGCTGGCTCAGAGGAAATAACAAAACTTGACTTTACAGTGTCTGTGGTACTACCGTTGGTGCTTTCAACAATAATATAGTACGTAACATCTTGTGTAAGTTCTGTAAGACTAATGGTATGATTTGTGACTAAGGAATCGTCATTTTTACTGTTGGTAAGATTATCTGGATCTGTGCCGTAATACACGGTAGAGTCTGCTAGGACGTTCGTGATCCAAACAATGTCTACGGATTTTTCATCTATTGTCTTAATCTGTAAATCTGAAATCTCTACAGCTTCTGCACCAATAGTGTATATCTCTTGATGTGACTCTTCTTGATTTCCGTCATCATCAATAGAGTAGTAGTAGAGTACAGTATCCTCGGAGATTGTGATGGCCTCGGTGTACTCTTGGTAGACATCTGCTGCCATACTCATTCCTGCACCTTCTCCATCTCCACCAATCAAGTAGTAGCGAACTGCATACGGATCTGTATTATCAGCAACAGAGAGTGTAACGGTCTGCGCTGTTTCATAGTTACCGCCTGAAATGGATGCTGATGTGGTTGGCGCTTCACCGTCCACATGTATCTCTGAAGTGTTCCCGTCTTCATCTGTGAATGATGCGGTGTATGCAGTTCCGTCAGGAATTTCTGTCACTGATATATTGGACCACCACCAAGATAGATCTTCATTCACAGTTGCTTGTGCTACATAGGTCTCCATTTCATCGTCATCATCATAATAGACCTCAACAGTTCCTGCTTCTGATGCAGTACCGATAACAGTGGCCCCAACTTCATCAAAATAGGACCATGTTAACACTGGGGCTTCCACACCATCGTTCGCACCGCCTTCTAGCGCAATTGGATCTTGGGAGATATCAGTCATAGTATTCTGCGTGACTGTATTCCCTTCAGTCGCGTCTCCGCTGTCTTGAGTGGCGTCAATCTCCACACCGTCTTCAAAATTCGTAATCGTGTTACCGGAAATCGTGTTACCAGAAGACCCGCTTATCAGGTGAATCGCTTCAATATCCCCGGTGTTAAATGTGTTATCTTGAATCGTGTTGCCATCAGCGTTATTCGTCATGCTTATTGCCGATCCCGTGAACTTTCGGAACGTATTTCCAGAGATGGTATTGTTGCTTGATTGTTGCGCAATAATTCCGACGGTTCCTCCGATAACTGTCCCTTCGTCAGTCACACCGAAATAGTTGCCCGAGATGGTACTAGAAGTCACTGCTGTCATAGCAAACTCTGCTGCTGGACTTCCTACAAATGTGTTTGCTTGAGACGCTTCACTTCCTCCAATAGTGTAGCCGGATCCGCCGCCATAGAAAAATACTGAATACGGCCCATTGGCGCCTTCTACACCAGCTTCGGTCACACCGAAATAATTCCCTTGAATTGTCGTGCCTGTGGCGGTACTTCCTAGTATAAACGCGCCGAGATCACTATCAATATTCGTGAATGTATTTCCAGTAACAGTACTACCAGGCGCACCTAATACCAGTCCGTATGTTTGATCGCCAGCGTCTGAGGCGCAGTTATTCAATGTATTCCCTGTCACTGTTATTGCATCGTTTGTCGGATGCAAGGCGAGGCACGAGTCAGCAGTGTTATAGATAGAGTTGTTCGTATATGAACAGTCAGTACAATCCCCGCGCGCTTTTATTCCATCATTCGAGTTGTATATTTCATTCTGATCTACTTCCATAGTTACGACACCCTCTGTGACAATTCCTTCCTCATCACAATCATAAATCGTATTGTTCTGAATCAGCACATCTGCTGCTGCTTGTGCGGTAATGCCTAGGCCTGTGTCCACTGATCCATTTGAATCAGAGACTGTGTTGCCAGTGATCGAAACCGTAGTGGACTCACCGCCAGTCTCGTCTTCAGCATCTACACTAATACCAACCGTTTGTGTGGTGACGGTATTGTCGCTAATAACCAGATCGTCAACGTCCCATGTATTAATTCCTGTGGTCGTGCTATTGCTGATGGTGTTATTTGAAATCGTAATGTCTGAACTGTCATATACTGAAAAACCTTCTCCGTTGTTGGTGAGTGTTAAGCCAGTTAATCCGTTGATGTTACTAGTATTGTCAATGTAGACACCTGAACCAAAGTTCTGAATGGTGAAAGTCGGCAGATATGACCAGTCGCTTCCTGCCGTAAAATGAATTCCTCTAGAACCTTCACCTAACTTCGACCCATCAATGATAAAGTTGTCTGCACCTATACCGAAATTGATCGGTTCATTGATAGTTGGCAACTCACTATCGAGCTCTAGGGTTCCAGTTGTCATTATCGCGGCAAAACTCATTCCTTCTGAAGCATTTGCATTCAAAATTACTTGTCGCAGCGAACCAGCGCCTGAATCATTGGTGTTCGACACAACTTCCACTGGAACAGGACCAGCAACTCCAATAGCACGAATCTGTTGAGCTTCAGCGTGGCAGAATGAAAATGACAGGAAGTTAATAACCATGACTGCGGCAACAACTACTGTGGAGAGGCTTACAGTATAGTATCTGGTGCCGCTGGCTATGGATTTATATTGATTGAACGATCGTACGTATGTACCTTGTACTTCTTGTGTTGCTAATACAGCAAAACTGCACGCTGCTGGTCGAAAGAGATAGTAGTAAGACTCTATTAGCGCTTGAACGATATATAGAAAAAATAAGGGAATTGCAAATAGCACGCGGCCGCTCGGTTTCCCAGGTTTACATGGTTTTCCAGGTAGTCCAGAAGGTTTTGAATGATTTGCTTTGCCATAATAATTTAAAGGCAAATACTTGGGAGAATGATCTACCTTAGCACAAAACAAATAAAAAAAGCCAGAGCTGGCAACTTAAAAAAGAATTAATGAAAATGTGATGGCTTTCACCATTATTTTATTTTGTGTTTTGTTTTTATTTGTACGTATATTATAGCATTTTAGCAATATAAAATCAAACATAAAAAAACTCGGTTATTCACAGGCATTTGTGATTCCGAGTGCTCCTGAAATCGCGTTTTTTGCGTTGTATCCCTACGGCAGCGGGATGTTCACGCTCACGCTAGGGCTCAGGAAGTGCCCCAGTCCCTGCAGGTTCACGGAGTAGAGCAGCGCAGGCGCCACGCTCATACCATTGGGCAGCAGGAATGAGAGGCCTGGCCCGGCCATGACGTAGCCCTGGTGCGGCTTGCCGATCTCCTGTCCCAGGACCGGATCGTAGTCATACGCCAGCCCCACGATCAGGTCCAGAGCCACCACGTCGCTGAGTGCGAAGTCGAACGCGACGCTGCAGAAAGGCCCGAAATTGCCCATTTTTGGGGCTATTTCGAACCCTCCGCCCGGGATGATCGCGAAGCGTCCGCGCACCGGGATCAGCACGGCCACGCCCACAGATCCGTACCCCATGAGCGCTCCTTGGTCCGGAAGACCGAAGACCACGGACGCTCCGGTGAACAGGTTGACCGCGGGCTCAGGCTTCTCCTCTTGCGCGCGCGACACGCTCGGGATCACCAGCATCAGGCTCAGGCTTGCCAGGATCAGAGCCAACTTCGAGTGCTTCATCTCTGCCTCCTCAAAGCATGTTCTGCTCGGCGATTCCCACACCAAGAAGAACAGAAGAACATACCGCGCAGAAAAATTGTTGTCAAAACTTTCGGCGCTTTTTGACTTATATATGGTATTTCCTTAAAATGTATGTATAATCTGTTGACATTATTTTTGACAGATATGGAGCTTGTTCAAGAGTTAGAGCAACTAGGACTAAATGAAAAACAAGCAAGAGTGTATCTTGCTGTTCTTGAATTAGGGCAAGCCACAGCACTGGAAATATCACGGGAGTCGAAGATAAAGCGCTCAACTACATATGTGATACTTGATGAGCTACAAGAACAAGCATTGATTCGTCATATTAGAAAGGGTTCTACCACTATATATGAACCTGCAGAACCAAATGTTCTAGGAGAACAATTAACAGAGCGGTTAGATTCTTTCAGTAAAATTAAGCCTTTTTTAGACGATTTATACCTAAAACAAGGGTCAAAACCAAATGTACACTTTTATTACGGGCTAGAAGAATTCACTCAATTATATTGGAAGATGTTTCGAGAGAACCGACAGATAGACTTCTTTGGCGTGGACGTAGAAGCGTTCGAAACCGCAATACCAAAACAGACTTCCGATGCTTTCGTAGATTGGTTAGCGCAGGGAAGCACCTCTGCACGTGAGATAGTCACGCATGATAGAACCAGTATTGAGTGGGCAAAGAGAAACCACGGTAGATTTCATAAAATACGAGTAATTGACCAAAAGTATCAATTTGCGAGTGATAACGCTATATTTGGTAATACGCTATTAATAGCTTCCTTTGATGTGCCTTTTGCAGTAACAATCGAGTCTAAAGACATTATTCAGACATTTAGGAGTATGTTTGAAATCATGTGGAGTATTGCACGACCAGCTAGGGATATTCCAAAGTCAGAGTATTTATAATGTTCCACGTGGAACATAATTAAAACACCCCTGTTCTTTGCAGGGGTGTTTTCTATAAACTACTGTAGTATTGCTTTTAGCAACTGCATCCGCAACCACTCTTTTTCTCTTCCTCCTTAGGATCGCAATCACAGTTTGGATCGTTAGGATCGCATTTGCATGGATCTTTTTCTTCTCCGCACATATATTTATTGTGTTAATAATTAGTGCGACTCTGTCAGCAACAAACGATTATGAATGATAGCGCAATTTTCCCCTTTTGTCAATGGTATTTTGTTCTACACCTGTTCTTCAGATTGGCTTATTGCCGCACTAATTGCATCAATGGCAACGGATAATTGCTGCTTCAGTCCAGGGGATAGTTTATCAACTTCCTCTTGCACTTGAGCCTGGGACACTTTTTCAAATCCTATATTAGACATTTCATTATCCACCTCAGAATGCGGATCCTCATCCGGTCTCCGTGGTGGGCGTGAAACAGCATACTCTCCCATTGCTGCTCCTAGAGCAATTAACATTACTATTACTCGTGCTAATCGCATTATTCTTAGATCTTGAGCCTCTTTTCGCTTCATTTGTATTGGTTCTGTCATATGCTTTTTGCTAATTGATGTGGACCATATCGGGCTTGAACCGATGACCTCTCGCATGCCATGCGAACGCTCTGCCAGCTGAGCTAATGGCCCGTATCTCTCTTATGTTCCACGTGGAACATTATTCGCAGTGCTCCTTATTGAATTAATGAGCTTGGGTCTTGCTTATACTTTTTCCTGATTTCCTTGCTATATCCAAATGTCGCATGCGGAACATTTTTTTGAAGCCCCTGGTATAACTCTTCAGCTTTAGTGGTTTTTAACTCAAAATACGACTTTTTCTTATTTGTATAGCGAATAACAACGCGTAATTTGTCCCTTTTTTGCCCTCCTTCGCCGTCGCTTACTTTCTCAGTATACGCCCATGCAATTTTACTCGGCTCCTTTAATGCTGCATGCACAAACGGATCACTGCGAAACGAGGATAAGAAAGAAAGAACTCCCATAACACAAAAAACAATTCCTAGTAGTAAATACCCAGTCGATTCCCCTTCAACAGTAATAATGCTTCGTATATAAAGAACAGCAACACCAACTACAATGGAAGATATACCAGTAATTAATATAGCGCGCTTTTTCTTCTTTGCTAGTGAAGTAACAAGCGCTTGAAAACTTGGGTCAGACATATGTACATTCTTACTTGTTCTCTATGGAACATTGTAGCAACTGCACTGCATCTGTCACCACTTGAGAGCGATCCTCTGGTAAATGATCCAGTGCATACCATCCTACTTCTTCACACTTGTCTTTTTCGCAGTTCATGGGATCTCCTGTCCATTTGGTCGCTAGGAAAATCTGCGGAATCCAGTGCTGACTATACTCATTCAATATATGATCCACGAATCCAAGGTGCTGTACCTCTTCAACGGTCACACCGCATTCTTCTAGCGTTTCGCGCTTTGCAGCGTCCTCGACTTTCTCATTCATCTCTACACGACCTCCTGGAATACTCCACATATTATGGTCATTCCTGGTATTAGATGAACGCCTCATTAAAAAAATCTCATTAGTATCATTAAGCAGAATCATGCCTGCTGCTGATCCTGGGAACTCTTTACCTTGCATATGTTCGATTTAATTCTCGGGTGGGCGATACTGGAATCGAACCAGTGACCTCACGAATGTGAATCGTACGCTCTAACCAACTGAGCTAACCGCCCGTAATAACATCTTTTTTAATGATCGAGTTGCTAGCTCTTTCACTCATGCTTATTATATTAGTTAGGTTTTAAAGCCATTCTCCATTTACAACAAATGAGAAAGCCTTGCGAAGCTCCACATTCGTAAGCTTTCGTTGTTCTATTGTAACATCCATATCCATTGTCTTCTTTATATCGTCTATATACCCTAATTCTTTTAGCAAAAAATCTTTTATGCCAACATTATCAATCCTGCTTGGTGTGATAATCTTGATGTCAATTTTACAAAAATATTTCTGCTTTTCTGCAACAATGTAGCAGAAAAAATCTGCACCAACCTTTTTTCTAATAATTGATACTATATGTTGTGGATGAATAAATAAACTAGCAATTTTAATACCCCCTTTTCTGCCCTTGAGCCAGATATTTGGCACACCATTTCTTAGTACTATTTCTCCTAAATCTCCTGAAGTATATCTGATAAGATTCGTGCCCTCTCTATTTAACACCGTAATTACAATTTCACCATCTTTCGATGGCTTTCCTTCATCATTTACAATTTCTACAAAACAAACCTCGGTATAAATTGGTTTAAAAATATTTTTTTCTGTGCTACTACTGCATGCAACTGGCCCCACCTCTGATAAAGAGTACTCGCTATATACTTCCACTGAAATATTTGCTTCCGCAAAATTATCTATAATTTTTTGTATATCTTCGTCATCTAAATATTCGCCTGTATAGGACACAACCAAACTACGCTCTTGGTTCAATTCATTTTGAGCTGAATACTTCTTTATTTGTTCAGATATATAATAAATCATTTCAGAGTAATCCAACAAAATATCTGCTTTTGTAACTTTTCTATAAATATCTTTGATATCATCAGCTCTGAATGTTGTTATCTTGCCAGCCGAATACAGCACAGCGTCATCAAGCCCTGATAAATAATACTCTTCCTCTCTATATGAATGAGTGACAGTCATTCCACTTTTAAAATACGGCGTTATGGATAATCTTCCATTTTCCGTCCAGCTCTCTATATCCGACTTTGTTAAAAAAATTTCCTTACTCTTCCCAGAAGCGGACGAACTTGTGCGTTTAAATACTATGTGCGCACCATCTCCAATCATTTCCAATGGCTTCTCTGCAACTGTATCTGAATTTAGCACAGGAACCGCCTTTGAAAAATCATCATATGTTTTAATGGCATCAATACGAGTTTGAGCAAGAAGCTCTTTGTAATATGGGACATTGTTTTTTGCATATCTCAATTGTGACAAGATCTCTTTTTTACAATCATAAAAGTATTTGTCGATTGCTATTTTATAATCTTGCTTGATTTCATCTTTCATAAACTATTTATAATTCAAAGCGGTATATTTTAGCGACAGTTGTATAGAAAAACCTCATTAGTACCATTAAGCAGAATCATTCCTGCTGCTGATCCTGGGAACTCTTTACCTTGCATATGATTTATTTAATTCTCGGGTGGACGATACTCGGACCGAACCAGTGACCTCACGAATGTGAATCGTGCGCTCTAACCAACTGAGCTAACCGCCCGTAATAACATCCTCTTTTTTTGATGATTGAGTTGCTAGCTCTTTCAACATCTCGTAGTCTGCTGTGTCTATGGTTGTCAGCGCTATCATTGGATTACTACTGAATTCTATCATAGATTCTTGATGCACAGACAGCGCAATTGCTGCAGCGCGATGATGTCCTTCAAAGACAATGACTGCATCCATCTTTGGATAGTACATACCGATCATCTGTGTTTGCTCTGGGAAATGCGCTTGAAGATATGTAATAGACTTATTTTGTTCTGCCCAAGCAGTATGATGTTCTGCGATGTCTTTGAACGACTGCTTCATCTTTTTCTCAAACAGCTGCTGCCAAGTTTTAAAAGGACCGACCAAGAACGCTGGTACAGTCGTCATTGGTCGTTCAATTTCATACAGCGCCCACTCACGTTCAGGGAATCCCAGCTTGTCTGTTTTATACGTCCGCCACTGTTCCCATGAATCCCAGCCTTTCACGTCGGTTGCAGTCTGCTGCCAAGATGGGTCACTGCCCTCTGTCTGTTTCCATACAGAGAACACCTCGTGCCAGGGGAGCGGCTTCAATTGTTTAAGATTCTTTATCATGGTGTTGTTGAAGTGGACCATGCCGGATTTGAACCGGCGACCTCTACAATGCGAATGTAGCGCTCTAGCCAACTGAGCTAATGGCCCTCGTGTGCTCAGATTTTCCAGAGATCTAAAATGGAGTGAAGTGCGCAGCAGTGGAGCAAAAGCGCACTGAGCCATAGCAAGCCTATGGCGAAGGAGCTTGAAGCGAACTGCAAGCAATTCGCCCATTTTAAATCTCTGGTGCCCCTGGAAGGAATTGAACCTCCATCTAGACGTTAGGAGTGTCTTGTTCTATCCGTTGAACTACAGGGGCATATTAGGCTAATATTAGCCTAAAATATGTGTCGTAAAATATTACACCTGTAATAACAACTGATAGAATTGATGAGACCATGTAGTAATGATCTGCTGTGTTGAATCTAAGTACCACAGCACTCCGAGCGTTGCGAGCATAATAATCGCTAGAACCAATATGATCAAAAGGTCCTTCCGCAGCTGAACATTTTTTGCTAGTTGTTCTGTCATAGATCAATTTTTTATATTTTTCTCTCTGCTGCTCTATCGCAGCTCTTCTATTACATAGTATTTTTATATAATTGACAACCGTAGCGCTTCATACACCGTACACAAGTTATCCTTTGACAATGCCATGGTCATTGGATACTCTAGACGTTGCACTATACATTATTATATAACGTATTATCAACGTATGACACCAATGTTTACAAAAGAAGAAGGGGGAGAGGTATCACCCCGAGGACCTGTACAGAATGCTGAGACCATCATCGGTCCAACAGTGAAAGTCGAAGGTACGTTCGAAAGTGATGACAACATCCAAATTGAGGGACAAGTTGTCGGCACAATTAAAACCTCAAAAGACCTCACCGTAGGAACAGATGCAAAAATCGAAGCAGACGTGACTGCTGTAAACATGCACATCTCTGGAGAGGTGCGAGGCAACATTCATGCATCTGGTACTGTCGAGCTCATGAGCTCTGCACGCATACACGGAGACATCGAGACACAGATCATCTCTGTACAAACCGGAGCAGTAGTCCAAGGACGATGCTCTACTGGAACATCAACATCAACCGAGGGGGAAGAAAACACAAGCACCGACGACCTCTCTGACGATTAGAAAGCGACTCAAGTAGAGGCACATGTATTTTTATTTCTACGATAAGTTCACGCAGGATCCGAAATTTGAAGCAACACTCACAAAGATTGAGACGCGCTTGATTGATCTTGGCATCAACGGACGAGTGGAGAAGCTCTCGATGTTTAAGAATGCCCAAGAGCTGATTGAAGATGCAATCAAGAAAGGAGCTCATACGGTTGTTGCAGTTGGTGACGACACTACCTTTGCCTCTGTGGTGAATATTGTAGCGACGCATGACGTCACTCTTGGGTACATTCCGCTGGTCTCTGGTTCGCGCTTTGCTGAAGTGCTGGGCATTCCTGAAGCTGAGGAAGCATGCAACGTTCTTTCTAAGCGCTTGTGCGAAACTGTCGACTTAGGCTGTTGCAATGATTCGTACTTTCTCGGTTCCATGTCTGTGCCTGAACCATCAAAATTGAAGCTGCGCTGTGATGACAAGTACTCCATTCAAACTACAGAAGAGACAACAATACTACGAATCCTGAACTGGGGAGATATTCTCGGCGGAGAGTCAGTGCGTTTCTCACGGGTGACTGACGGCAAGATAGATGTGGTGATCTCTCCTGCAGTGTCCTCTGGCTTGCTCAAGCGCCGCAGTGCAAAACAGTCTCTTGAAAGCGTCTTTCCTGTAGAGTCTATACATATCTCTTCAACTACTGAAGATACTGTACATCTCACTGCTGACAATGTGCTGCAGTTCAATACGCCGTGTGAGGTAGAGGTCCGTCCTGAAATGCAAAAAGTTATTGTAGGTAAAGATCGTCAGTTGCTTGATTCTACAGAACCTGAAGAGTTATAGAATTTTTTTCCTGGGAGCGGCGGCGAGCCGCTTTTTTTTAGTCTTGAAAAAAGAGAGAAAAAATGATACAATGCCTATTGTCATTTTATATATAATAAAAAACAACTATGAAGAAACTTCGTCACTGGTGCATCGCGTCCATTCTTGGATGCTGTGCGCTCCTGGTCGTGAGTCCTGTATTGGCAGGACCACCAGCGCCAGATGAAAACATCAGCGCTTTCACATTAGAGCTAAGCGACCCTATGCCTAGTGTTGAAGCGACCTATTCATTTGCTGTAACCTTAGAAAATAAACTCAAAGCAGGCAGCAATATTCAAGTTGCTTTGCTAGATAGCGACCACCAGGCAACGACAGCGTTCGACTTGTCCTCTGCGACGCTCACGCTTAAAACTCTCTCTCCGGATGCAGTATATTCCGACATTTCAAATGGAAATTCTAATTTTCAGATTAGCTTTCCAACTGGTGTTGGGGCTGGGTCACACGAGTTTGACCTTTCCGGAATAACAAACCCAGCAACTGAAGGAAATTATAACTGTGTCATTACCACCCAAGGTCTTGGCAATGCTGCGTTTACTCCATTTAAATTCACTATCGGTCAGCCAGCAGCAGAAGTGAATAATATCTCTGCGGTTACTGCAGCGCCGGAGTCTGATCTTGCAGGAGCAGCAACAACGTACGACGTGACATTTCAAGTAAAAGAAAACGCAACGCTGTCTTCTGGAGAAGAGATCTACTTCTTCTGGGGAGGACAACAGATCGCTCCTGGTGAGTCAACTGCTGTCTTGTCTGAAGCAGAGCTTGTAGCAGATTTCACTGCAACACTCGAAGCAGTTGGTGACGCATCTGCTGTAGGGAAAATTACGCTTGGGCAAGAGCTCAAACCTGGTGCGGATATTCCTTTTACATTAACTAATGTAAAGAATCCTTTTGCAGGTGATTGGCTCTTTGTCATGACATCCATTACTCTTGCTCCAGGAGTGGATACTATCGCTTCAGAAAGTTTCACGCTAGTTGCCGCGGAAACAAGTCCAGGTCAACTAGATAAGATAAAGAAAAAGAAGGTAAAGAAGGTAAATAAGAAAAAGTGGCCAGTTATTATCAAGTTCAAGAAAGCAGTAAAGGAGTATTCTGCGGGCACGAAGTACCGTGTGAAGCTGTTGAAGTACAATAAAAAAACCAAGAAGTTTAAAAAGATCAAGATCTTTAAGAATGTGAAGAAGAAAGCTGGGTTACGTCTTGGAAGCAAGTATCTTGAACGCGGAAAAAAATATGCAGTACAGCTGACTGCATGTGAAGACGGAGTGTGCGGGGAGTGGAGCAAGATGATCAAGTTCAAAACCAAGAAGAAGAAAAAGTAGCGTTCCGTTACACGACCGCCTGGCATTGTCCGGGCGGTTTTTATATATGAACGCATTGACAAAAGCACGAAAACATTATATTCTCAGCACGCTATGAATGTTACAGAAATGTACCGCGAACTAAAGATGACCAAGGATGAGTTCTTTGCAACTGTGCATGAGCTCGGATTTGATATTGGAGAACGTGCAATTAAAATTGATGACTCACAAGCAGTCAAGATCATCAGCGCAATCAAAGAAAAGCGGAAGAAAGAGAGCAAGAAAAGCATCTTTGCTACAGAAGAAGTAGAAGAGGTTGAACAAAAGAAAAGTGGTGGCGAAGCTATCAAGCTTCCGGATAAAATCTCTGTAAAAGATTTTGCGGAACAGCTTGAGAAGCGCCCTGCTGACATGATTGCGATCTTGATGCAGAACGGTATTATGGCAACTATCAATGAAACGCTGGATTATGAAACCGCAGCGATCATCGCAGAAGACCTCGGGTTTACGCCCGAGCTTTCATTGGAAGGCGCAGAAATCGACGATCCAGAAGAGCGTTCTGCACTAGTAGCAAAGACGTTAGAGTCAGAAAAAAAGAATGAATTAAAGCCCCGCCCCCCAGTGGTGGTAGTGATGGGTCATGTGGATCATGGAAAGACCAAGTTGCTGGATGCAGTTCGTGCGACGAATGTAGTGGATGAAGAGTCTGGTGGTATTACTCAACACATTGGCGCGTATCAAGTAGAAAAGAAAGGGAAAACTGTTACATTTATTGACACCCCTGGCCATGAAGCGTTCACAACCATGCGTTCTCGTGGTGCGCGTGTTGCTGATATTGCCATTCTCGTTATTGCGGCTGATGACGGTATCAAACCACAAACAGTTGAAGCTATTCATATTATAGAAGAAGCAGAGATTCCGTTTGTTGTTGCGATTAATAAAATTGATAAACCGGACGCAGACATAGAACGAGTGAAGAAAGAGCTTTCGGAGCTGAACTTAAACCCTGAAGATTACGGCGGAAAAACCATTTGTGTACCAATTAGTGCAAAGCAAGGTGAGAACATTGATGATCTATTAGACACAATTCTATTAGTTGCAGATATGGAGCAAGAGACTATCACTGCGAATCCGGACGGAAACACTGTGGGCTCAATTATTGAGTCCCACGTCGACAAACACATGGGACCCGTGGCAACGATTTTAGTTCAGAACGGCACACTGCGTATCGGTGACATTGTTCAGATCGGAAATATTCCAGGTCGTATTCGATCATTAAAAGACTGGCAAGGGAACACACTGAAAGAAGCTGGTCCTTCTGCTCCTGCTCAGGTGTTGGGCTTGAAGAAAGCGCCGGTAGTTGGAGATATCCTACAAGTAGTGAAAGATAAGAAAGTATTGAAGCAAAACGTAAAAGCGTATGATTCATTTGCGTTCTTGAATGCAAAGAAAAAGAAGAAGAAAGAAGATGAGGAAGAGGAAGAGAAGAACAGCTTGAATATTGTGTTGCGCGCAGACAAGCTTGGATCGTTGGAAGCGATTGTGCAGTCATTGCATGGCATCAAGCACAAAGAGGTGAGTGTAGAAATTGTACAAAAAGGTTTGGGGAATATTACAGAGAACGACGTGCAGCTAGCGCAAGCGTCACATGCGTATGTACTTGGATTTCATGCAGGCATGACTCCAGGCGCAGAAAAGTATGCAAAAGACGAGAATGTCCCTGTAGAGACGT
Organism: uncultured Gammaproteobacteria bacterium; assembly: GCA_964344485.1. GTDB lineage: Bacteria > Patescibacteriota > Patescibacteriia > UBA9570 > XYC2-FULL-38-9 > CAYFNF01. The sequence continues at coordinate 67,446 of CAYFNF010000004.1, read as the reverse complement.
TTGATATCATCTATCAGTTGATAGATTTTGTAAAAGAACAACTCGGGGAGTTGCTAGAGGCTGAAACAGTTTATGAAAAGACCGGATCATTAAAGGTGCTTGCGGTATTTAAGAAAGGACAGAAGAGTGTGATACTTGGTGGCCGTGTAGAAGATGGAACGCTGAAGAATAAAGCGCCGGTAAAAATTGTGCGCAAAGGAAAGATGATTGGAGAAGGCTTGATTGCACAGCTGCAAAAAGAGAAGAAAAACGTTGCAGAGGCTGGTAAAGGCACTGAGTGCGGGTTACGCGTAGAAGGAGATGTTGATATTATTGAAGGGGATATTATAGAAGCGCACGAAGCAACGGAAGTAAAAAGATCGTTGGAGTAACGTGCTATGGCGGGAGAGCGGATGCGTAAAGTGAACGAAATGCTTCGCGAAACAATTAGTGAGATTATTTCGCGGGAGATTGACCTCCCGCTTGATGTTTTTGTGACTATTACACACGTTGATACCACGCGTGATTTAAAGCATGCAACTGTATATATCACTGTGCTGCCTGATGGAAAACGCTCCTCTACTATTCAGTTTTTGCAGGGCACGCATGGGCATATACAGAAGGAGCTGGGAGAGCGCGTGAAACTGAAATTCACCCCGCGGCTGCATTTTTCTTTTGACCAAGCAGAGATCAAGGCGCAGCATATTCGTGATACATTGGATTCTATTGAGTAAATGCCAGCTCTGCTCCAGGGCTGTTTTTTAATATAAAAAAACAGAGCCGTGTCATTGGCTCCCTACCGGTTGAGTCGCCCTCCGCGACGGCTTCCGCCACGCCTGCGACGTCCACTGCGTCTGCCGCGTCCGCGCAGCGCGTTGCTCTCGACGTTGCCGTGTCGGGGGCATGGCCGCTTGTCGCGCAGGATGTTCACGGCCTCGCAGGCCAGTCCCACGTTCGCGACCTGGATCAGCACCTGCCGACCGGTGAGCTCACCGCGCAGGTAGTCGTCGGGCGCGATGTGGTCGGGTTCGGTGCCGCGATGCTCCTGCATGCGCGCCGGGTGCATCCGGAGCTGGCGGTTGTACCGCATGCCGTCCACGCAGCCCACGATCCAGCCGAGCTCGCTGTTGCTCATGCTCTGCGTGAGCAAGGCGGCGCGCTCGATCAGCTGCGCGACCGTTCGCTCGAGCTGGCCCTTGGCCACGTCGGCCGGTCCCAGTTCGCACAGCATGATCAGCTGCCTGGCGTGCTCGGCCAGGACGCAGCGCTCGAAGGTGTGCTCCGTGACCTCGGCGACCAGGCCGGTGTGCAGCTCGCACCCCTGCCCGGGGTCGCGTACGACCTCGACCATGCGGTCGATGGTGCCGCGGAACGCGACCTGCATCATGACCGTACGGCCGTCCATGTTGCGCCGGATTCTGCGGGCGCGCGTGACGCAGCCCACGATCCTGCCCAGGTCCGGGTTGTGGAACAGGCGCAGCGCGTTGTAGACGCGGCTGCCCCTGCTCCGGAGCAATTCGGCGTGCACGATGGACTCCCACACTGCGGGCGCCTGCAGGCCGACGTCTTGCGCCAGGACCTGTGCGACCGTGGTCAGCGGGCAGTCCGAACCGGTGATGTCAATCCTCAGCTTTCTACTCACGTTTGTCACCTCTATCCTTTCATCTGGTGAACTCTAGCCGTTGTTGGCACGTGACGCTACAGAAAAGACTGTCCTCGAGAGGACCGCACAGTATAGGGTAAATATTGAAAAAAGT
>CAYFNF010000004.1:53661-65700 GCA_964344485.1 uncultured Gammaproteobacteria bacterium | reverse complement strand
AGCCATGTTTTTTACTTTTTTTGAGAATAAAAAAAAGAAGATTACTCTTCCTGTCTGCACGACGCCGTGTGGCGTCAGATCAGGTCGTGGCTAGCCCACGCGCTTCTTGGGCAGGCCCTCGATCCCGATGATCGTGGCGTCGGTGCGCGCGAGCGCGGCCAGCGGGATGCCCTTGCCCTCCACCGGGATCACGGTCTCGACCAGCGGCAGGTGCACGGTGTCCTCGCCCTGCGGCTCGTCCACCAGGCCCAGCTCGTACGCCGAGTACATCCGGATCAGGCCGACGTGCATCGTGTGGTCACCGCCGTCGCGGAGCACACCGATGGGGTCCTCGCCTCGGTACAGCACCCGTCCGGTGTTCTTGATGCCGTCGGTCGCGTCCTGGACGGCGAACGTGGTGCTGTCGTTGCGCGTGACCGACTGGGCCACGAACGGGGCGAGCGCGCACCCGATCGGACCGTCCAGCCCGGGGCCGAGCGGCACGGTGTCGAGCTGCTCGAGCAGGTCCAGCGGGATGAACGTGTCCGGATCCTGGAGCACGGGCGTGAGCACCGCGATCTGGTGCGTGTCCGGGTCGAACGTGTCCGCGTCCAGATGCTCGGGCACGCCGAACTCGTCCACGGTCAGGCCCATCGAGGCCCAGGACGCGTAGCTCAGGATCGCGGCCCGCGGGATCACGACGCTGCCGACCAGCACGGCCAGCGGGCAGTCCTCGAAGCCGTCGATGGACAGCACGATGTTGTCACCGACCTCGGTCGTGACCACGTTGCCCGGGTTCCCGACCTTGACTTCCACGATACCAGTTTGGAGACCCATGGGTCCCTCTCCCTTCCGGGGGCTCCTCCGCCCCCCTTCGTAAGTGCAGACCCGCATGTTACACGGTTTTTTTCTCTACTGTCAAGTGGATAAACCGAGCACTTCTGCGCATACATACCACCATTCTATTTATTGAAAAAACGTAATATACTATATGAGCACTTTTTCCTAAAAACCCTTGACAGTTTTGCTATGGAGTTGTAGTGTAATATGTTCCCTAAAGAAGATATGAACCAAGAATACGCAACAATATATAAGAAAATACTTCAGCAAATAGACAAGTCCGACCATGTAATGTTGGTGATGCACCAACAACCTGACGGAGACGCAGCTGGCGCGTGCTTAGCATTAGCTCATTATTTAGACACCATTGAAAAGCCACACACCTGTTTTTGTATTGATGAGTTGTCTCCGACGTACCGATTTTTGCCAGGCATTAATAAGATCCAAACACACGAATCTCACTGGCACCCAGAGCGGGTGCTTTTTGATCTCGTCATTGTCGTGGATGCTGGCGATTTACGATACGCCGGCATTGCAGACTATATCGACCAGCTCGACCATGATTTTATGATCATCAATATTGACCACCATGCAACCAATGAGCATTACGGTGATCATAATTTGGTAGTGACTACTGCTTCGTCTACGTGTGAAATTGTACACGACCTTCTACACTCTATTGATGTATTAAATAAGGACATGGCTACGTGCTTGATGACCGGCTTGGTTACTGATACCGGTGGTTTCACCAACTTGGCAACCACTTCTTCTGCTATTGATGCTGCTAGCAAGCTCTTACTTAAAGGGGCAAATATGAAACATATTACCAACAAGACGCTGCAGAACAGAAGCTATACTACTTTGAAGCTCTGGGGACGTGCACTCGAACGTCTTACGCCCTCTCCATCAGGAGTAGTAGTCACGTATATCACACAACAGGATATCCAAGAGTGCGAAGCTGACAAGGAAGCAGTGGAAGGAGTTGCGAACTATTTGAACTCCCTTGACGAGCAGACAGACGCCAAAGCAGTCTTGCTTCTCTCAGAACGAGAACCAGGCGTTATTAAAGGCAGTTTACGAACCACACACCCGTTGATAGATGTGTCAAAACTTGCTACACTTCTAGGCGGAGGCGGTCATAAGAAAGCTGCAGGGTTCACTATCCCAGGAACGCTGGTTCAGCAGGACAGCCGCTTCACAATCCAATCACTAACATAACGATTCCATGCAAGGCCATACCCCAATGAACTCTGAACAGGAGATTGAGAGTTCTTATCTTATTCCAACAGTCATCGAAAAATCTCAGCACGGTGAACGTGCGTATGATATCTACTCCCGCTTATTAAAAGAACGCATTATTTTTCTCGGTGCCCCAATAAGTGACGCAGTCGCTAATACAATCATCGCTCAGTTGTTGTTTTTAGAGTCACAGGACGCAGAGAAAGACATCAAGCTCTATATTAACTCCCCCGGCGGCTCAGTCACTTCTGGTATGGCGATCTACGACACCATGCAATACATTAAATGTGACGTCTCAACGATCTGCGTTGGTATCGCTGCTTCTATGGGTGCAACACTGTTAGCTGCTGGTACAAAAGGTAAGCGCTTTGCGCTCCCAAACTCTGAAGTCATGATCCACCAAGTCATGGGCGGTGCTGAAGGGCAAGCATCAGATATCAAGATCGCAGCAGAACACATCTTGCATGTAAAAGATCGCTTAAATAAAATCTTGGCAAAACACACTGGTCAACCATTGAAACAAATTGAGAAAGACACAGACCGTGATCGCTTTATGACCTCAACTGAATCCAAAGCGTATGGCTTAATCGACAAAATTATCAAATAGCATATGAATGAACACTTTCATGATCCTATAACATACATCTCGGACTGCCGCGACGAAAATACGCGCGGCCGATTGCAAGCGCGCCTTTCTACCTACTTTCCTGGTAGTAACTTGATCTTTGTGGGTGTGCCGACAGACTACGAAGCGGCGATTAACTTGGTAGATATTATCGATGCATACGATGGTGCGCCTGGTGTGGTGCTGGTAAATGTTGCACGCAGAGATGGGGACGCAAAAAAATGGCCGAACGGCACTCCTTTTGGCTGGTTTAAAATCGACAAGCTCAACATCTTCACTACTATTGATGGTTTCTGTCTCAGCTTGATTCAGAAGCTCCGCGGAAAGAATATAACCGTAGATGTCTATGATATTCCAACCGTTGTACCTCACATGAATGTTGATGAAGAAACGCAAGAACGAATCATCGATACGCAATTCCGCAGTTTCGATTATCTACCTCGCCTTGCGGCTGGACTTGTTGGCGGAGAAGACTACCCACGCACAACAAAATGGGATGAAGTACCTCTCATGCCTGAAGCGTTCTGCTGGATTGACTCATTTGGCAACTTGAAAACCAACGTGCTACCTGAAGAGATTAATTTCAAAGTTGGCCGCGATGTGATTATCCGAACGGACAAGCATCAACAGTTCCGCTTTACGTGCTACAACCGTTTGCCTGATATCCCTGATAACGAAATCGGATTTACTATCGGCAGCTCTGGCATGGGCCAAAAGCGTTTTGTTGAAGTGATGTTGCAAGGTGGCAATGCTGCGAAAACTCTGAACTTAGAGAGTGGCACGAAATTTGAATATATCGGCTCGGTATAAAAACAATAAAAAACGACTTTGATAAAAAAGGCTTTTTCCGAGCCTTTTTTCATATTTCTTGACTGTTGGCTTCTTCAGCGGTAGACTACGAATACATCTAATTAATAGCTATTGATGATCTACTGGTGCTTGCGAGATGTTGAGGAAATTGTTCATACCATTTCGACTTTGGGCCCGTTTTACGGGATCATATTCAACAATTACATACTGATTCTTCACCCATTCTTTTGGTGTAGGACAATTAACACAACTCCTCGTATTCACTGTGTTTCATCTCTTGTAACAAGAAACATATGGAATTTATTATCGGTGCAGTTGCCTTAGTTGTCGGAGTTGGTGCGGGTTGGGTGTTCCGACACTTGAAAGCAACCTCGAATAAAAATTCTGCTGAAATGAAGGCTGAGTCTCTGGTGAAAGAGGCAAAGTCAAAACAGCAGGAGGTACTGATGGAAGCAAAAGAGAAGGCCATTCATGTTATCGACGAAGCAAAAAAAGAAGAACAAGACCGTCGTTCAGAGCTTCAAAAGATGCAACAACGCATGGAGAAGCGAGAGAACATGTTTGACCAGAAGTTGCTACAATTTGAACAACAAAAAGAAGGGCTACAGAAAAAGGAGGACGAGATCACGAGCCTGAAGAAAGACATTATTAAAATTAAAAAGGAGCAGATGGAGAAGCTCGAGCGTGTTGCCGAGCTCTCTCGTGATGATGCTAAAGAAGTGCTGATGCGCCATGTGGAGAAGGAGATGGCTGAGGCGCTGGATTCGCGTGTGAAGAAACTCGAAAATGAGAGTAATGAGTTCTTCGATGAAAAAGCGAATCAGATGATGGTAGAAGCGATTCAGCGTGTAAGCATGTCTCATGTCTCAGAGACTACCTCGACAGTACTGACCCTGCCGTCAGATGAAATGAAGGGTCGTATTATTGGTCGTGAAGGACGAAACATTAAACGTATTGAAGAACTCACTGGTGTTGAGATCGTAGTAGACGATACACCAGAGTCCATCCTGATCTCTGCATTCTCTCCAATTCGCCGCCACTTGGCTAAACGTGCGTTAGATCGGTTGATTGAAGATGGTCGTATCCATCCAACCAAGATTGAAGAAGCAATTGAGAACTCTAAGAAGGAGTTGTCTGGAGAGGTTAAGCGCGCAGGAGAAGAGGCGTTGTATGAAATGGGAATTACAGGTATTGATCCAAAGCTAGTACAACTTCTTGGCCGCCTGCGTTACAGAACCAGCTACGGACAGAATGTGCTGCGCCACTCTATTGAGGTCGGCGTGCTCGCAGGACTGCTTGCAGAAGAACTGGGTGCTGATGTATCGATGTGTCGTAAAGCAGGGCTGTTCCATGATATTGGAAAAGCGCTGGACCATGAGATCCAAGGAACACATCCAGACATTGGAAGAGATATCGGCCGCAAGTTCGGCTTTACTCCGGAGATGTCAGAAGCAGCGTTCTGTCACCATGATGATGCTCCTCCTACATTAGAAGCAATTATCATTAAAGTAGCAGATGCAATCTCTGGTGGTCGCCCAGGAGCGAGAAAAGATTCTTATGAACAGTACATCCAGCGGTTAGAAGAGCTAGAGAATACTGCAAATAAATTCGAAGGAGTGCAGAAATCATATGCTATTCAAGCAGGTCGAGAGATTCGTGTATTCGTAGAGCCAGAACATATTGATGACTATAAAGCACACCAGCTTGCAAAAGAGATCGCAAAACGCATTGAAGAAGAGCTCCGCTACCCTGGAGAGATAAAAGTAAATGTGATCCGAGAAACACGTATCGTTGAGTACGCGAGATAATTCGTCATCACGCGATCATGAATATTCTATTCTTCGGTGACGTTGTCGGTAAACCAGGCCGCAACGCTTTAACTGCACTGGTGCCAGAGTTACGTTCACAGTACTCTGCGGATCTTGTCATTGCTAATGTCGAGAACATTGCACATGGGTTTGGTATCACGCCGGATACAGTCGGTGAGTTGCGCGACGCTGGTGTAGATCTGTTCACTTCTGGGAATCATGTATGGAAGAATCATAAAGGGGTGGAGCTGCTAGAATCCAATCCTGACGATGTGTTATGTCCAGTGAACTTTGCTGAGGAGCTTCCGGGGAACGGATTTGTCACACGCACTGTAGATGATGTCCCTGTATTGGTCATCAACCTACAAGGACAAGTCTTCTTTGATGAAGATATAGACTCTCCATTTCTCGCGTTTGATAAGATCTATGAAGAGTTCGGACAAGATGCCATTACCATTGTTGACCTGCATGCTGAGGCTACTGGTGAGAAGCGCATCTTTGGTTGGCATGTTGATGGGCGCGCATCACTAGTCGTAGGCACACATACACATATACAAACAGCAGACGAACAGATCCTTCCCCAGGGTACGGCGTATATTACGGACACGGGCATGGTCGGAGCTGTTGATTCTTCTCTTGGAATGAATAAAGAACTAGTTGCACAGAAGGTAGTACAACGCATGGACGTGAGTTTAGAACCTCCGGTAGAGCCAGAAGAGGTATTTGCAACCGGGGTATTCGTGAGTATAGACAACAAGACTAAGCAAGCGATGCAGATCGAGCGGTTTGACCATCGGACCTCTATATCTTATACTAAGGTTAGCTAAATAATTACTAACCAAGGAGGTAAATATGAATAAAGTACGACTCGCGGAGCTCATTGCTGAACGCTCTGGGCTATCCAAAAAACAGTCAGAAGATTTTATTGAGTCATTCGTTGCTGTTATTACTGAATCTTTAGTTCAGGGTGAAGACGTCACCATCACAGGGTTTGGAGCATTCATGCCGAAATTTCGTTCTGCACGCATGGGCGTGGATCCACAAAATCCATCCAAGCGCATCCAGATTCCTGCGGTAACGATCCCGAAATTCAAAGCAGGAAAGGGATTGAAGGATGCGTTGAAGCAGATCCCTGCTACTGAATAAGGCGTCTCATGAAACGCGTCATTATTGTCCATTGTTGGGAAGGCACGCCAGTATACTGTTGGTATCCGTGCGTGAAGAAAGAGCTGGAGAGCGCTGGTTTTGAGGTGCACGTTCCTGAAATGCCAGAAACCGAACTTCCTAAACAGAGTACCTGGGTTCCAACACTACAAGAGTTGATAGGCAAGCCAGACGAGCAGCTCTATCTAGTAGGACACAGTATTGGTGTTGCAACGATCTTTCGATATCTAGAAACACTTCCTGAGAATATACAGATTGGTGGAGCAGTTCTGGTCGCTGGATTTACTGACAACTTGGGGTATGATGAGATCGCCAACTACTTTGAAGCTCCGTTAAATTTTGAGAAAATCAAATCTCATGTGCCGCAGATAGTGTTGATTCATTCAGACAATGATCCGTATGTGCCGCTGAAATACGGGGAAGAGCTTGAGCAGAAATTAGACGCTGAGTTAATTGTAAAGCCTGGCATGGAGCACTTTTCTAAGGCAGATGATGGCACGCTGTGCACAGAGTTCCCTGATGTGATCCAGGCGGTGAAACGTCTCGCTGGTAAATAAGTATATAACAACAAAACAGCCGCGTGTGGCTGTTTTTTGTGTTCTTGTTTTGTGGGTGCAGAGGGATTCGAACCCCCGGCCAATTGGTTAAGAGCCAACTGCTCTACCAGCTGAGCTATGCACCCTCGTGTGCGCCCGCCAGGAGTCGAACCCAGAACCTCTTGGTCCGAAGCCAAGCGCTCTATCCAATTGAGCTACGGGCGCATGCTCAATACAGCTATAGTACCATACCCAAACACTGTAAAAACGTCAATAGATATACATGCTTCTGCATTTATCCACACAGCGGCTTGCCTGGCTTGCAGCGAAAACTCTCCATGATATAATAAGCTCGATTTTTAAATAACCATATATTACTCGTATGCCAAAAGTAACATTTCAAGACGAAGACCTCACAGCAGAGGTCGCAGAAGGAGCAAACCTAAAGGAAGTGGCACAATCTGAAGGGTCAGAAATCCCATTCGGTTGTGAGCAAGGTATTTGCGGTACCTGCCTGATCGAGATCGTCGAAGGTGAAGACAATGTCTCAGACGTTGACGATCAAGAGAAAGAAACGCTTGCTGCAATGGGCGCAGAGCCAGGACAACGGCTTGCATGCCAGTGCACGGTGCAAGGAGACGTTACCATCAAAGCTGCTCATTAATCTCGTGTGCAGTTGAAATAAGAGGGCGCTCGCCCTCTTTTATAATTCGTACTATAGTAGAGATATGAAACTACAAGCTATTCTCTTTGACTTTGATGGCACAGTCATACATACAGAGAGGTATCATAAAGAAGCGATCCGTGAGATATGGAAGGAACATGCGGATGAACATATTGATGATGATGAACTACGCGCATATACTGGGCTGACATATTATGAACGGTTTGTGCATGTGTGTGCTGCGCGTGGAATTGATGATGATCAGCTCATAGAAGAGCTAGAGCAACGCGCGGTCAAACGGTTTGCGGATTACGGAGACCTAAAAAACATCGTCCTTCCTGGAATTCAGGACTTGCTTACGAAGCTGGAGAAACAAGGCATTATCCGTGCTATTGTGACTTCAGCTACTCGTGAGCGTGTGGAAGATCGGCTGAAGCGCATTCACATGGCTGAATATTTCGAACACGTTACTGGCCGTGAGGACACGCCGATTTCCAAACCACACCCTGAACCGTATCGCTGGACTATGGAGCAGCTACATATCGACCCTGAGCGAGCGGTAGCGTTTGAAGATTCTCCAACAGGTATAGAGTCTGCTCGTTTGGCAGGACTACCGGTCGTTGGTGTACTGTCCTCGTTTCACGCGCAAGATCTAGAGGGGACAGTCAAAACCATTCATGATTATACTGGTCTATCAATAGAAGATATTGACGTGCTGTTGTAGCCGCTGCATGAAGTGCGTCTAGCTTTTAAGTATAAAAAAACGGCGAAGTAACTAGAACGCACTCAAGCCTTCACCGGTCGAGGCTGCTTCTTCGGAAGCTGGAAGCTCTGGAGCATCCCGCTCTTCATATGTGTACGCCCACTCGCTGGGGCATGCTCGCTCGAAGCGGCTTCGTGCCCAGCTCTGGCTCGTGTACACGACCTGCACCTTGAACGATCCGCCCGCACGATGGTGTCCGGGCACCACGTCCCAGATGTACAGGAAGGTGTTGTGCGTGTCAGCAGGGTCGATCCTCCCCTCACGATGGATCACGATGCATCCATCCGCAGCTTCAGTGACCTGCTTCAGTGCAGCTCCGAACACACGGCGCAGCGGCTCCACTACCTCTTGACGAAAAGTCGCGTCCATTCCATCTCCTCTAGGCTGTTTCCGTCGCCAACGGATAGTACCACGCTTTTTTAGTGTTGTTAAGAGCTCTATTATTTGATATGGTATGTCTATGGTAATAAACGATTTACAATGGAAGATCGGCGGAGAGGCTGGCTTTGGCATCATGACTACCGGCATTGTGTTTTCTGGTATTTGTGCGCGCGGTGGACTAAAAACCTTCGCGTATCCTGAATATCCTTCTTTGATTCGCGGTGGTCACAACACCTATCAAGTATATGTAAACGAGAAACACGCAAGCTCCCAAATACAAAATGTACACTTATTAGTAGCCCTAAATCACGATACCTTTGGTTTGCATGTGGACGAGCTCGTGGATGGAGCAGCTGTAGTGTACGATCCAGAGGACTTCCCTGACGGTGAGCCGACTGCAGAAGGCAAAGAACTAGTACTAGTTCCTGTTCATATGAGCAAGGTGGTTCGAGAGATGAAAATAGACCTGGTTGCACGGAATATGGTGGGTGTGGGGGCATCATTTGCATTACTCGACTTCCCATTTGAACATGTAGAAGATGCGATTCAAGACTGGTTCGGACAGAAAAAACCAGAACTCGCTGATGAAAATATAGCGCTAGCAAAGTACGGGTATGAAGAGATAGCTGAAAAGAATAAAGATTTTGACTATCAGTTACAAGCTAAGAAAGCAGATCCACAGATGGTCATCTCCGGAAATATCGCTACTTCTATGGGCGCAATACAAGCGGGCATGAAGTTCTACGCAGCATACCCTATGACGCCCTCATCTGGCATTCTTGGTTTTTTAGCTAAACATGAAAATGAATTTGACCTGGTAGTCAAGCAAACCGAAGACGAGCTCGCTGCAATGAACATGGTTGTTGGTGCTGGCTTTACAGGAGTGCGCTCCATGACCGCAACCTCTGGTGGTGGATTTGCTCTGATGGTCGAGGCGTTCGGTATGGCTGGTATCTCAGAAGTACCGTGTGTAGTGGTAATGGGGCAGCGCCCAGGGCCATCAACAGGGCTACCGACTTGGGGCTCTCAAGGAGACTTGCAGTTTATGTTAACAGCATCGCAAGGAGAGTTCCCGCGCATTGTGCTGACGCCTGGTGACCCAACAGAGTGTTTCTACACCACAGTTGAAGCGTTTAACTTGGCAGAGAAGTATCAAGTTCCAGTTATCATATTAATAGATAAATACAATCAGGCGTCATGGCAGTCGATTGAGCCGTTTGATACATCAACTGTGGAAATCAATAGGGGCAAGCTTCTCTCGCAGGAAGAACTGGACGCTATTGTAAAGAAGGAGGGTGAATATCTACGGTTCAAACATACTGACGATGGTGTTTCTCCACGTGCGATACCTGGAATGAAGGATGGTCGCCATCTCGGCACGTCATACGAGCATGAAGAAGCTGGATATACCACTGAAGATGAAGAAGAGACAGTGAAGCAAAATGACAAGCGATTTCGAAAGATGGAGGTCTATGTCGAGAAAGACGCAAAAACTCCTGAGCTGTTCGGACCAAAAGATGCTGATGTCACACTTGTGGGCTGGGGGTCAACCAAATTACCAGTACTGCAAGCATTGCAGCTTGCTGAAGCCGAGAAGCTGTCTGTAAACTATCTTCATTTTGTACATACGTTCCCGCTTCCAGTTGCGGCAGTACAAGCTGTATTCTCGAAAACAAAAAAGACGCTGTGCATCGAGGGAAATAAATTGGGACAGCTTGAGAACTTATTGAAACAAGATACGGATATTCAGATGGACGCACATTTCAGAAAGTACGGTGGTCGACCGTTCTACCCTGAAGAGATTATTCAGAAAGTAAAAGAACTCGTATGAGCAAGATCACATTACAAGACCTACAATGTAAAGAAAAACCGGACTGGTGCCCTGGGTGCGGTGACCACGCGATCTTAATGGCAGTGAAAAAAGCACTGATCAAGCTGGAAAAGCCGCTAGAAGAGGTCTGTATTGTTACAGGTATTGGTTGCTCAGGTAAGTTTAATCATTTTGTGCACACGTATGGGTTTGAAGGAATTCACGGGCGTGCGTTACCAGTAGCCCAAGCCATTCATTTAGCGAATCATGATCTATCTGTGATTGCAGTTGGCGGTGATGGCGATGGATACGGAATTGGAGCAGGACACTTTATCCACGCGATGCGCCGAAACCATGACATGACATATATTGTGCATGATAATCAGATATACGGACTAACCAAAGGGCAGTACTCTCCCACAACCGAGCAAGGCGAGAAGTCTTCTTCTTCTCCTCACGGCGCACTAGAATATCCAATGAACCCGATCCATCTTGCGCTTGCTTCAGAAGGCGTCACGTTTATCGCTCGTGGATATGCTGGGAACATCAAGCAGCTCGCAGAGATTATAGTACAAGCAGTGCAGCATAAAGGTTTCTCATATATTGATGTGCTACAGCCGTGTGTGACGTTCAATAAGCTCAACACCTATGAGTTCTTCAAATCGCGCGTGTACAAACTAGAAGAAGATGATTCATATGATAAGACTAGCAAAGAGATGGCGTGGAAGCGCTCTGATGAGTGGGATGAGCGCATTGCTACAGGAGTACTGTATCAAGTGGATAAGCCGCTATATGAAGACAGCATTCAGGCGCTGAAAGACAAGCCGCTAGTGCAGCATTCAATAGAAAACATCGATATTACACCGCTATATAAGGACTATCAATAAAACCTATTATTCCTATATTTTGCCGCTTTTTTAGCGGTTTTTTTATTGCTCTGGGTAGTGTACAATACAAGGTGGAGGACAAAGTACAACCCGATGTCAGTATACAGTGCTTGTTACTACTGACTCATACCTGGAGGACAGCCCATGAGTGCTGAACTTCGCCCGTCAGGGCAGGGACCGCATCAGCCGCGTCTGTTTCCCCCGCCGCTGGGTCGCATCTACGCGATCATAGACATGCTGTGGGGCGACAACGGAAAGGCCGCGGTCGTCGCATGGTTCATCGAGAACGGCAAGATCATGTACGTGGTCCGGTTCCAGGGCGGTGGCAACGCTGGCCACACCCTGGTGATCGACGGTGAGACCTACATCACCCACCTGGTGCCGGCTTCGGTGCTGTACGGTGGCGTGGGCGCCATCGGCCCGTACTGCGTGATCCTGCCGGAAGCCCCGGAGACGGACGCGGGACTGCCCAAGCCCCGCACCGGCTTCCGCGAGGAGGTCGACGGTCTGATCGCCCGTGGCATCACCATCAA
>CAYFNF010000004.1:7061-53651 GCA_964344485.1 uncultured Gammaproteobacteria bacterium | reverse complement strand
TCGTGGACCCGCTCGCTTCCGTGACCCTGGAAGTTCACCTGGAGAAGGAAGGACGCAAGGAGGCCGGTCGCGGTCGCATCGGTTCGACCCGCCGCGGCATCGCCACCACGTACGCTGCGCTGCATCGCAAGGACCGCATCACGGTCGAGGACTGCCTGAACTTCGCTCGCCTGCGCCGCGCGCTGGACCGCGTGGAAGACGAGTTCGGTCCGTTCCAGGACCGCCGCGCGCTGGAGCAGAAGCTGCTGACCTGGGGCGCCTGGCTCGAGTCCATCGCCACGATCCGGCGTGTGGACCTCTGGGTCTCCGAGATCCAGGCCGCTGGTCACGACATCCTGCTGGAAGGCGCGCAGGGCTCGCACCTGGATGTGCTGTACGACCAGCCGTGCTCCACGAGCTCGATGATCTGGCCCCCGGTGGGCATCGGTCGCCTGCAGAACCTGGTGCTGATCGGCATCTTCAAGGCCGTGCTGACCCGCGTGGGAGACGGTCCCTTCCCGACCGAGATCTCGGGCCGCTACGCGCATCGCCTGCGCCAGCTCCTCAACGAGTTCGGCGCATCCACGGGCCGCCCACGGCGCATCGGCATGCCGTTCCCGCCTGCGATCCGCGAGTCCATCGCTCGCTTCCGGCCGGACCTGCTGGTCATGACCAAGCTGGACCCGCTGGTGGGCCTGCGTGGCGTCCACGGCTTCGACGGCATGACCCTGGACGGTCAGCCCATCAACTGGTGGGAGTCGATCTGGGACGTCTGGGACCGCGAACAGCCCGGGCAGATGGACTGGAGCCGTGTCGAACTGACCGACCGCTTCGAGCTTCCGGTCATCCGCGAGCCTGTGGCAAACCTCTCCTCGCCCGGCGCCGTGCACCACTCGGTTCACGCCTTCGTGGACGAGATCGAGCAACGCTGCGGCGTGCCCATCCCCATGTTCAAGACCGGCCCGGGTGCCGGACACATGGTGGTGCGACGCCAAATGCCCTGGCCCGGACGCTAGGGCTCTACTGAGCGCTGCGGAGGAACACGCTCTTTTTTTATTGCTTCCTTTTGATATGAAAAAACCGCATAACGATGCGGCGCCCTCTTAAAACAAGTCTTATTCTATGCGCGATGGATTAGAAATGTATGATAACGCTGTCTCTTTGGTGATCTCTCCTGCTTCATACAAACGAACAATGTCTTGGTCAATGGTCTGCATGCCGATCTCTGCATTAGTTTGAATCACCGTTTTAAGCTGCGCGATCTTGTTCTCTCGAATCAAGTTTGAAATTGCTGGAATGTTGATCATGATCTCTCGTGCTGCAATTCTTCCACCTCCTGCACGTGGCAATAGTTGCTGGGAGATAACTCCACGCAACTCCATAGAGACCTGTAATCGCACCTGCTCTTGTTGATATGGTGGAAAAATGTCAACGATACGGTCTATGGTCTGCGCTGCGTTCAACGTGTGTAGGGTAGCAAGCACCAGATGGCCGGTCTCTGCAACAGTGATTGCAGCAGCGATGGTCTCTAGATCGCGCATCTCACCAACCATAATCACATTTGGGTCTTGACGCACTACATGTTTCAGCGCCTCGGGAAATGATAGAAAGTCTGAGTGAAGCTGTCGTTGCCGTATCAGCGATTTCTTTGGCTCGAACATGTACTCAATCGGGTCTTCTAACGTCACAATATGCGCTCGTCGTTCCGTGTTTATCAAATCAATCATCGCAGCAAGAGAGGTAGACTTTCCGCATCCAGTGGGGCCTGTAACTAATATCAGTCCTTGACGCCCTCGCACTAGGTCATATACGGCTTGTGGGAAATACATATCCTCCATAGTCGGCACATTCATAGAAACCACGCGTGCGACCATTCCAATATTCTCTTTTTCCCAGTGAATGTTTACACGATATCTGCTTGCGCCTGGTACTTCATATGACACATCCAGCTCTCTTTTATTTACGAGCTCATCTTGTTGTTCTTTTGTCAGAATAGAGAAGATCATGTCTTGCAACTCTTGCGATTGCAGCTCTCCATGCTCTGTCAATTCATTCAATTCACCCTCTATGCGAAGCAGCGGCGGAGAACCAGCGGCCAAATGTAAATCAGACGCTCTCTGCGAAACCGCTTGCTTGAATAGCTGGTCAATTTTGTTTTTTGCTGCTGCTTGTGCAGGTGTCATAAATACATTATACCAAAATATATGCTTGAAATCAATCCTTGCATTCAACCACAAGCTTTCTCCCTATTGTCGAGTAATCTTATCTACAGGCTTGGGTGTCTCGCCTCCTTGAGCTCCAGCACCAGGCACTTTCGGCGCTCCTAGCTCTTCTCCTGCATCTATGGTCTGCCCTGCTTCTAAGTCCACTACAACCATTTTAGTTTGTGAAATTGAAACCACTTGTGACGGTGCAATGCGTAGCTCGCTCTCTTGTGAAACCAACTGCTTTACAAACGATACTGTTGACACTAGATAGTGCGAAACGGTCGAGCTGGTGCTATCAATCTCAATATCCACCACTTTACCGAGTGGCGTACCGTGCTGTGTCTCTACTGGAAGGCCGATAATATTTTTTACTCGCTGTGTACTCATATCACTTACAGTGTATCGACTTGGGCCATTTTTTTCAACTATGAAAAACGCCCGGTGTTCCGGGCGCGTATTTCTTATTTTTTCTCCTTTTCTTTTGCTTCTCCTTCTATGACCTCTGGTTTCTTCCCCTCTTGCTTTTCTTTCTCTTCGTCTCGCTTCTTGCCGTCTCGTAGGAAAATCAGCTGTTGTACCCAGGTAAATGCAGTAGAGGCAAGCCAGTAGAGCGTAACACCTGCAGGGAACTGATATCCGAATATCACTGTGATAATCGGCATGAAGTAGACCATCTGTTTATTAATGGCAGCAGTCATGTTTTCATCCTTGGATCCAGATGACTGTACTGTTGCTTTCTTGGTCATGAGCATCTTGGCTTGCAAGAACTGAATCACACCAGCCAGCGCAGCAAGGATAATGTTGTGATTCTTAGATAGATCTACGAATCCGAGGAAATGATGGACAATAGGCGTTGAAGAGTATACGTCTCGTAGCGGTTCATAGATATGCGCCAGCTGCTCTGCGACCAGTATCCCGGTCTCTGCGTCTGTTTCCAGACCGCCAAAGAAGACGCGGAACAGCGCCCAGAGGATCGGCAGCTGAATCAACATCGGCAGACAAGAGGAGAATGGATTTACTTTGTTCTCTTTGTAGAACTGCATAATCTGTTTACCCAGCTCTTCTTTGTCGTCTGCGTACTTCTTTCGAATCTCATCTATCTTTGGTTGTACGTCCTGTAGTGCTTTCTGTGAACGCAGTCCTTTTAGCGCAGGGTAGAACAGAATCAGCTTAATGATGAGTGTAAGGATGATAATTGCAATACCCAAGTCTTGCCACGGCAAAACGTGATATATCCAAATCAGCGCATTAAATAACGGTTCGTATAAATATGTTGTGAAAAATTCTTTCATATGCGTGTTAGACTTCGTCTACTCCTCCACGAGAGAACGGATTGCAGCGGAGTACTCTCCATGCGCTTTTCCCTATGCCCTTGCACACGCCGTGTTTTGTTATGGCGCGCACTGCGTATTCAGAACACGACGGATAGTACCGACACCCAACAAATGTGTGTTGATGCAGCGGTCCATGGTCCGGTGAAAGCGTCTTCTGATACAGCCGGATAAGCGTAATGAGAATGGTCTTCATTATGTAAATGTATTAAATATGTTTTGTACGTCCTCGGATATCTCTTTCATCTCTGCTTTTTGGATCTGTGGCTTGGCAATGAGGACAATGTCGCGCCCCTGCGGCAGAGCAGGCACCAGCGGAGCAACCGCAGACCGAATCTGTCTCTTTTTTCGGTTTCTTTCTACAGCTCTTTTTATCGTCTTTGTAGAAATCACGATTCCGATTCGCGTCTGTTCCTGTTGATTTTTGGCTAATATTACACGAAAAAAAGTGCTATGCTGAGATGTGCCTTTGTTATATGCTTGCTCGAAATCTTTCTTTTTTCGCAAACGATGCACCGCAGGCAACATACGCGTCATTATGCACTTAATTTCTTTCTCCCTTTTTTCTTTCGCCGCTGGATGGTTCCGGTCCCTTTTTTCTTTCGGGAGCGATATCCATGCTTTTTCTTCTTCTTGCGGACGTTCGGTTGGTATGTTCGTTTAGGCATGTCCTTGTTATTAAAGCGGTATAACGATACCAGAACTATAGGGAAGAGTCAATTAGCTCGCTGCCTGTTTCCTTGGCTACTCAACAACCCTGCTTCATACACAATATATACACAACTTGTGAACATATTGTTACGCTGTTGATGATTCTGCATTTACATATTGTGTGATACACTACGATGTACGTTTTATACTTTGGTATAACCCTTCTCATGCTACTTATGACAACTGAACAATTATGGAACGCTACACTTGGGGAGCTAGAACTTGAGCTCTCAAAAGCCAACTTCACCACATGGTTCGAAGAGACATTTATTTTATCTAAAGACAGTAGCAATGTTGTCGTTGGTGTGCCCAACGCATTTACTAAGACGTGGCTAGAGAACAAGTACCACGGCTCTATAGTTAAAGCGCTGCGTCGTATCTCAGAAGATGATGTGCTTGCGGTTACTTACAAGGTCTCCTCTAAACAAAAAGCAGAAGAGGAGAGCCTGGAAGATAAGCAGAGCGAGCCTGTAGCAGAGAAGAGTATCGTGCCGGAAAAACCAGCAAAAAAGCAACAAGAGACTGTGGTCATGGAAGAACAGGAAGCAAAGCAAGTGCCAGCAGCAGACGAACAGGGGCTGAACCCACGATATACGTTTGATAACTTTGTTGTCGGCAAAAAAAACGAGCTGGCACACGCTGCGTGTCTTGCAGTAGCAGAGCGGCCTGGTCTTATTTACAACCCGCTGTTCATCTACGGTGGTGTGGGCCTTGGCAAGACACACTTAATGCAGGCAGTGGGGCATTCAGTACAGGAACAGTTACCAGAAAAAAAGATTCTGTACGTAACGTGTGAAAATTTTACCAATGAGTTCATTCGCTTGGTCGGGCAAGGCCGCGCAGACGAGTTCAAAGAGAAATACCGCTCTGTGGATTTACTGATGGTAGACGACATTCAATTCCTTGCAGGAAAGGAAGGGACTCAAGAAGCGTTTTTCCACACATTCAACCACCTACACCAACGAAACAAACAGATTATTCTTACATCCGACCGCCCTCCACGAGCAATCCCAACACTAGAGCACCGGCTAGTCTCCCGTTTTGAGGGCGGAATGATTGTTGATGTAAATATCCCGGATTTAGAGACCAGAATTGCTATTTTAAAGCAAAAATGTGGTGAGCGAGGCTTTGAATTATCGCAAGAAATCGCCCAATTTATCGCCTCAAACGTTCAAAATAACATCCGCGAGCTAGAAGGAGCGCTTAATCGTGTTATTGCATACCAACAATTGAATAACGAAGCGCCAACGGTGGAGTCTGTAAAAACCCTGCTTTCCTCGTTCTCACAAACACCTAAACGCGGGGCGGTG
Source organism: uncultured Gammaproteobacteria bacterium (assembly GCA_964344485.1). Classification (GTDB taxonomy): domain Bacteria; phylum Patescibacteriota; class Patescibacteriia; order UBA9570; family XYC2-FULL-38-9; genus CAYFNF01. The sequence continues at coordinate 48,113 of CAYFNF010000004.1, read as the reverse complement.
ACAACAAAAAAGATTCTCTCTACTGTTGCTGACTACTACGAAGTCGAACAAAAAGGCTTGGTGGGCAATAGCAGAAAGAAGGAATTGGTTGTTCCACGACAAATTTCTATGTATTTGATGCGCGAAGAAGTACACGCATCGTATCCAAACATCGGGCAAGAGCTCGGTGGAAGGGACCACACTACAGCAATGCATGCGTGCCAGAAGATAAAAAACCTTCTTGAAGAAGACGAGAAGCTACAGAATGACATCAACCTAATAAAACAGCGCCTTTACAACTAACACAAGGGGGGTCGTTGCCCCTTCTTTATTACACAGTGCTTCTTTGTCCTGTTTATGTGGACAGTCCTGCCACCATGTGTTGAAACCCCCTCACTTTCTCGTGGATAAAACTGTGAAAGCCTGTAGACAGCCACAGGGATACACCGTGGACAACTTCACCCCTTTTTTCTCCGCCCCGTTATCCTCATACCACACACGGCATTCCCACACCTGTTATCCCTCACCAACACACATGAGGCCGGACGGTTTCGCCAACAAAAAGGGTAGTATATACTCTTATCCCCGTTTCCACAGAGCATATTATTAATACTATTATTATATATAAAAGAAAATAATCTAATACTAACTATATGAAATTCTCATGCACACAAGAAAACCTTCAACACGGAGTCTCGCTTGTCTCCCACATCACTTCTCGGAATGTAAACCTTCCTATTCTTAATAATGTACTAATTGAAGCAAAAGAGGACGGTGTGGAGTTAGTAGCAACAAATTTGGAAATCGGAGTGCGTGTTACTGTTCGCGGGAAAGTAGAGACGCCGGGATCGTTTACCGTGCCCGCACAGGTGTTTGCAAACTATATAGGCGTGATAGCTGCAGAAAAAGTCGATGTTGAACAACAGGATGTAGACTTGCACATACGGGCCGGAAAGCAAAACACTAAGATAAAGGGAGAGCAAGCAACAGAGTTTCCACTCATTCCGGACGTCGACGAAAAAAACGCTGTTACTATCCCGGCAAATGAGTTGCGCACCGCGCTTTCACAAGTGCTTGTTGCGACATCAACAGACGACTCTCGCCCAGAACTTACCGGTGCGCTGTTCCAGATAGGTAAAAAGGAGATTGTTGTTGCTTCTACTGACAGTTATCGCTTGGCAGAGAGAAAGATTGTTACATTTGAAGACGGGGCCGAAGGAAAGACGGTTATAGTGCCGGCAGCAGCTATGCAAGAGTTAGTTCGTATTTTACCGGAGAACGATGAGGAACGGTCGGTTCGTATTTTCTTTAGCGACAGCCAGGCGAAATTTGTCACAGAAGACGCAGAGCTGACCACTCGGTTGATTGAGGGGGTGTTTCCTGACTATCAGCAGATTATCCCGCAAGAATCCAGAACCACAGTTATTGTTAACAGAGAAAAGCTGAAGAAAGGAATTAAGGCAGCAAGCTTGTTTTCTAAGTCTGGAATTCACGATGTGAATATTCACTTTTCACCAGAGAAGCAAGAGTTAACATTGACCGCGGTAAACAACCAGGTCGGAGAGAACGTAACAAAAGTGGAGGCAGAGATAAATGGGGAGTCGAACAATACTATTTTTAATCATCGATATTTACTAGACGGCCTGTCTCAGGTCACGAGTGAGAAAGCACAGTTGCGCTTAGTTGATAATGCAAGTCCTGGTGTTCTTCGTCCACACGGAGAAAACGCAGAGGAGTATATTTACATTATTATGCCGATTAAGCAGTAGCAGAGAGTGTTCCGGGGGTATGTTTAATAAGATTAACAACTCGCTATTTAAGCGGTCGTTGCAGAGCGCGGGCATAGAGCGGCAGGTAGAAGCAGCGCAAATGTTAGAAGTGGCAAGCGAAGTGATTAACGAACGGTTTGGGGGCGGTGCTCATATTCATGCCCGGCCAACATATATTAAAGAGCGCGAACTAACAATTTCAATCGCGCACTCTGCTGTAGGGCAAGAGATACGCCAGCAAGAAGAGGCTATTATTTCTGAGATAAACAAACGCATCGGGCGGCCCGAGATTTTGCGGATTCAATTTATTCTTCCGCGCGGCCCAGAGGCCGGATACTAATTTGATTTTTTTGCTTGATACGTAAAGGACACGCTGTCTTCTGCGGTATTCCCTTTATCGTCCGTCACGCGGACTGTTGCAGTATGTCCTCCGTTTGTGAGGTTTGTTGGTGAGTACGACGAAGAGACTGTTGATGTAGAGGTAATCTGTTGGCCGGTTTTATTATCAACAGCGATTACATCAATGATGAACTCTACCGAGGTAATGGTTCTGTTTGTGCCCGGCGTGACCGAAGCTCCAAGCGATAAGCTTTTTTTACTGTAGGTTTCCCCGTCTTTCAGTGAGGAGATGGACACTGCAGGGAGCTGGCCCTTGTCTCTCATAGAGCAGTCAACAGTTGGAGTCTCATCTGAAAAATATTCATTTTTTCGTTCGTCACCCTTGGTCCATTGCACCACTGCGGTCTCCCACGGCTCGAACATAATATCGTCACGTGGGTTTGATGGCGCTGCTCCAGCAGGGTCGTCCTTGTTCAGATAGTAGAGAATGGTGTGTGCTTCTTTAAATTCCTTCGCCTCTTCATATTCGTCTGGGTACGATGGTAAGCACTCGTCTGGAATAACCTCTTTTGTAATAGTGTCTACAGATTTTTGCACTGTGGTCTCTAGCCCTCCTCCCAACACCTGTGTAGCTGCTTTATATGAAGGCGCATTAAAGTCTTCTACTGGAGTTCCAGTGAGCACTGCATCCATATACGCTTTCCATATAGGGGCAGCAATGATTAAGCCGGCAGCCCCGCGTTTCATCTCAGTGTTGTCGTTGTTTCCAGTCCATACGCCTGTTGCTAGTGATGGGGTGTAGCCGATAGTCCATGCATCTCGATAGTCGTTAGTGGTGCCGGTTTTTGCTGCGACAGCGCGGTCCGCAAGATTCAGCCCAGCAAAGGTGTAGCCACGTGCCCCGCTATCAGAGAGCACGCTGTTTAATGTGCGCGTTGCTTCAGCACCGATGGTTTGTAGTGGATTGTCCACCCATTCTTCTAGTAACTCCCCTGTCTGGTCTTGCATGCGCAGTACTGTTACTGGTTTGTGGTATGTTCCTTCTCGCGCAAACGTGGCAAAGGCTGCAGTGTGTTCAAGTAATGTAACCTCTGCGCCTCCAAGAACCAAAGAGAGGCCAAAGCGTGAGCGATCCTTTAGAGAGGTGTATCCGAGCTGTTCTGCTGAATTGAGCGCGCTGTCTACTCCCACAAGGTATAGGAGCTTTACTGCTGGAATATTCAGCGACTGAGAGAGCGCATATCGAAGGGAGATTGGGCCGCGTGCGCCTAGGTCGTAATTCCTCGGGTGGTATTTCCCTTCTGCTTCTGTTAAGAAATCAGTCTCAACATCAAAGAGCCTTGTTTCCGGTGTATACCCTTTATCGAACGCTGTTGCATAGACAATAGGCTTAAATGAAGAGCCGGGCTGACGAAGTGATGTAGCAACGTTTACTTGCCCGTCTCGGTCTGCATCGAACCAATCACGTGAGCCAACCATTGCTTGTACATGGCCAGAGTGCGTATCAATAGAGACCAGCGCAGCGTTTGAGCCGCCGTACTGCTCTACCTTTGCGATACCGTCGGTCACTGCTTGTTCTGCTTTTTGTTGTTTGTCCCAATCCAGAGTGGTGACTACGGTATACCCTCCTTTTCGTAGCGCTGTGTGTCCGTATTTTTCTTCCAAGTATCCAATTACGTGCATGACAAAGTGTGGGGCCGAGATCTCAAAGATCTGTTCCGGCCGCATAGAGATCTCTTCTTGTTTTGCTTGTTCCGCCTCTTCTTCAGTGATGAATTCTAGTTCTACCATCTGGTCGAGCGCATAATCGCGTCGTATCTTTAGTCGCTCTGGGTCGTCAGGTAGCGCACTCGGGCTTTTTGGTAATGAGGCAAGAGTTGCAGCTTCTGCTAATGATACCTCGCTAGCGTTCTTTTCAAAGTATATCTTTGACGCTGCTTGTACGCCTTGCAGATTGTCTCCGTAGTATACCTCGTTGAAGTACATGTTGAGGATTTCATCTTTGTCGTACTTCTGTTCAAGACGCACTGCCAGGATGAGCTCTTTGAGCTTTCTTGTATACGTCCGTTCTGGTGTAAGAATAGCGTTCTTAATCAACTGTTGGGTGAGTGTAGATGTGGCGCTCAATGATTTTCCGGTGAGTTTGCGAAACACTGCACGAATGAACGGCTTTAATTGAAACCCGCTGTGTTTGTAAAAGTTTTGGTCTTCGAGCGCAATGGTCGCCCAATGTACTTGTTCTGCGATCTGATCTAGCTCCACATCTTCGCGGTGGTTGTCTCCGACTTCATACAGCACGGTCTCACCGTCGCTGGCGTATATTTTTGTGGCTTGTGAAAGAATGCGGTTCTCAATATCTGTAATGTCCGCTAAATCTTTTGATACCCAGATATAAGCGCTGGTGATTACAATGAGGCACGCTCCAACACACGCGAGCGCAAAGAACAAGAAGGTCTTTGCGATCTGTTTACGTGAAAACAAGAAGAACAGCTTTGCTTTAAATCCTTTTGGCGCGGCTTTTTTCTTTGTGGTTTTCTTTTTTCCGCTCCCACTTTTCTTTGTAGATGATTTGGTGCGTGATTTTGAGGCAGCGCTTTTTGGTTCTTTTCCTTTCCGTTGTTGCGCGCGTTTTTTTCGGACAGAAGAAGCGTCCCGAACGTGTTCAGGGGTAGCGACTTTCTTTTTTTTCAGTTGAGGAATTGGCATAGTATTACGAACCGTGAACAATCAGCATTGCGCCAAGCATGGGCGCGCGGTTTAATAGCTTGCTTTTTACTATTGGAGTGCGTTTCAGCACCTTATAATGTAGTCGTTTTCGGGTTTCGGTGCGAGCAGTGGTGACGAGGTGCGGTTCGCGCGACAGTCCACCGCCCACAACAATAATGTCCGGATCAACAACATTTAGAATATTACAGAGGCCTTCGGAAAGCAGCATTGCTCCTTTTTGGATATTTCCGTGTGTGTTGAATGCATGGCCAGCAGCAAGCTTCTCCCATATTTTTTTTGGGTCGCGAGTAAACATATGCCCCACTTCTCCGGCCAGGTTATTTTTTCCGTGGACGAGTTTTTTATCTTGAACGATAGCACCGCCGATACCTGTGCCTAATGTAATACCGACCACACAACGATACCCTTTTCCAGCGCCGAAAATAGCCTCGCCAAGTGCAAAGACCTTTGCGTCGTTTTCTAAGACCACTGGAACATGAAAATGCTTTTCCAGAATTGGGCTGAGCTTTAGTCGCTGGAAGCTAGGAAGAAAATTAGGTCCGGCAGCAGCGATTTTATTCTGTACATGGTCTACATGCCCAGCAACACCAATTCCAATACCATCGAATTTTTCCCCGTGGCTGATCTCTTCTATGACTTGAATTAGGTTGTTTCGAATTGCGACATTTCCCTGTTTTACCAGGCTTGGCACCACTTTAGAGCGAAGAATATGACCGTGCTGCGTAATAACACCAGCAGATACCTTTGTGCCGCCGATATCAATGCCAATATATGTCTTCATACTGTTAGCATTATACCAGATTTTATGGTACGATAGAACCCGTATTATGCCAAAAACAGCGAAAAACAAGAAAGCGACCAAAGCAAGCGCGCAGGACATTGAAGCTCTGCGACAGAGAGGGATTGCTGATATTGTTCCAGAAGCGTTGTTTATGAAGAAGCTGAAAAGCGGAGAGCGCATGCGTATTTACCTTGGCGTAGACCCAACTGGCCCAGATGTGCACGTTGGACATGCAGTGGTGTTGCGTGCGCTGCGACGGTTACAAGACCTTGGGCATGAGATTATCTTTTTATGCGGTGATTTTACCGCGCGCATTGGTGACCCAACGGATCGTTCTGCCATGAGGACTGTTATGACTGATGAAGAGATCAAAGAGAACATGCAGACCTATAAAAAACAGCTGAGCAAGATATTGGATTTCTCTTCTTCGCATCCGAATCCGGTACAGCTGAAGTTTAATGCACAGTGGTTGGCGAAGTTGAAGTTTCAGGACGTCATCGAGCTCGCATCTCACTTCACTGTGCAGCAGATGCTAGAACGCGACATGTTTGAAGACCGAATCGAGAAAGGCAAGCCGATCTATGTGAACGAATTCATGTATCCTTTGATGCAGGGGTATGACTCTGTGGCAATGGAAGTGGACGCTGAAGTTGGAGGGACGGACCAGCTTTTTAATATGTTGGCGGGCAGAACGCTGTTGAAGGAGATGAAGAATAAGGAAAAGGCAGTAGTGACGTTTGAATTGCTTGAAGGACTAGATGGGCGGAAGATGAGCAAGAGCTACGAGAATGTGATTGGAGTTATGGATGAGCCGAACGATATGTACGGCAAAGTCATGGCAATGGACGATGCTTTAATTTCACGGTACTTCCGGTTGTGTACTGATATTCCACTAGGAGAGATAAAGAAGATTGAAGAACAATTGAGCGGTGATGCAAACCCTCGAGATATTAAGATGCAACTGGCTCGCGAGGTCGTGACCATCTATCATTCAGAGAAGAAGGCCGCGCAAGCAGAGCAGGAGTTCAAGCAGGTGTTTCAGGCGAAAGGAAAGCCAACGGACATTCCAGAGCATACAGTGTCTACCTCCTCTATCGCAGCAGTGGAGTTGATCATAGAGGTTGGTTTTGCTTCGTCCAAGTCTGAGGCACGACGCTTGATTGAGCAAGGCGGGGTTCGCGTTGATGATACACGCGTAGAGGCCATAGATGCAGTGGTCGAGGTGTCCGGTGGAGAGGTGCTGCAAGTAGGCAAGAGAAAATTTGTTACCCTAGTTAGTTCATAATCTATGAAGAGACCAAAACGGTTTTACGTAGCAGCAAGCGCTGTTTTTTTGTTCTGTCTTAGTATAGGAGCGGGCATAGCAGCGACAGTACAACAAGATGAGTTGCTTACACGACAGCTGGATGAGAAGGTGTATGCGTTTGGGATCTATTTAGGAGGTGATCCAGATATGTTGTATCGGCTGACCGTGTTTTCTAAAGTAGTCATGGATGTATCGCAGTTCTCGAAAGCAGAAGTGCAGTTAGTGACAGACACCGGCACCAAGGTATACGCGTATTTGCCGGTCGCTTCAATTACTACGGGCACAGATGAGCACAAAACATATAAAGAGGACAAGCTGGCAGCAGTACCGCACACGGATAGTACGTACTATGTGAACCCAAAAAAGAAATGGCGGAAGTACATAGTTCAGGAGATAGCGGCAGCAGCCAAGAATAAAGGAGTACATGGGTTCTATATTGCTGACCTGAAGATCTACTCAGATGTTGATTCTGACATTCAGGAAGAAGTAGCGCAGAACGTGCGTTTGATAATAAAGCAGCTGGACAAAACGTATCCAAAAAAGAAGAAGATTGTTGAAGACGTATTTAGTATAAGCGATAGCGCCGCGTTTCAGAGAAAGAAATGGAAGAAATATATAAACGGCATCAGTAAAACAGAGGTGAACTATAAACCGAAATACTCAGCGTCGGATGGTGGTAGGGACACGTACAAGAAGCAGACAAAGAAAAAGAGAAAGCGATTGGTATCAAAACTAAAATCATACCAAAAGCGAGGTAAGCGCACTTATACGGTAGACTACACACAATCTGAATCACGAAAGAGCACAGCAGAGCTGCGTGCAGAGAATAATGGATTTATTGCAGTAGTGGGAACACGTGATATGGAAGATGTGCTGTGGTACGGTGGTCGCGACTCTTCTGTTGAGACCCGGCCGTTCCAGCCTGACAGTATCTGGAATACTCCGATAGCAGATCCTGTTGTGGATGAATTATCAGACCAGATGATCGACACGCTACGAGACGGACACTCAGATAACAAGATTTATGTAAATGTCGATGAATGGGCGGTTCCAATGTATTATGCAGACGCAAGCACGCCAATACAGTCTGTTCCGTGTGATAATTGTGGGCCAGGCTTTACTGGCGAAGTGCCGATACCAGACCATGCGCAAGCCGATCCTACAGAGGACGGGCTACTGACTATTATCGATGTGGTGAACAAGAGGGGTTATGACCTCTATCAAGCAACATACGGTGAGGGTGGATGGGCAGCAACAAGCGGTTTTAGTTTTGATCTGACCGGCAGCGGCATACAAGAGATTAGTAGCACGAGCACGTCCTGCCGTGGCTCAGGCTTTCCCCTTGCAGCAGGAATTATTCGACGAGATGAGATTTTACAAGGATATATCGCTCATGCATTAGTCATGGCCATTGATTACCCGCGCCAAGACGTTTTTGTGTGGCCAGCCTCAGCTACAGACGGAAGGAGCGATGAAGAGCATGCAATTCCTGAAGGCGCGCACATTCAATTGAACCCAAAACTTGATATCGAGGATTTAGGGCTCTCTCGATCAGGCGAGATTATTGCTCGAGCACTGCAAGAGTACGGCGCGTATATCTCTGATAACGCAGACGGTATTGCTCTATACGCAGAAGGACGATACGCAAAAGATCCAGGATGGGGCAAGATGATGGGCGCAGAGGAAGTGATAGAGATACCATTAGACGAGCTTCGTGTGTTGGAATTGGGCGAGCTGCAAACAAATCCATATTTAACTGCCACAAAAGCAGTGTTTAAATAATTGAGCGCGTCTTGACAACCGGGCTTTTTTTAACATACAGTGAGAGCGCTGCTCGGTAGGAGTACTGAGCAGTAGAGAGGAGATGCATTTGGTATGCGAGCACTCAACGTCTACCAGTTCGTGGACAGCATGGTGCTGTGGCTCTACGACACGTCGGTCGTGTGGTACATCATCATCGGCCTGATCTTCGCAGGACTGACCCTCTGGGCTCCGTGGTGGGCAGTCGGGCTGACCGTGCTGTGCTGGATCGTGGTGGGCATCCTGTACAAGCTCAGCAAGCCCGGCCTGTACTTCCAAGCTCCGGAGCTGCCCAAGAGGTGGCAGTTCACGCTCGGCGCGCTCGGCGCACCAGTCGCCATGACCGGCGGCATCCTGTTCGTGGTGCTCTGGGTCGGCCTACAGACGCTGATGATCTGAGATACGCATGCCTTTTTTTATTAAATAAAAAAACGGCATACACAGGTGCCGGTTTTTTTACTTTTCATCACACTCGACTCTCTACAGTACGCTGAAAAAAAGGTTGTCGCTTGCTGCTGGTGTCGTCTATTCGTACACCACGTCCATGTTCGCGAGCGCGAGTCGCTCGGCGCGGCTGATGCGCCAGCCCAGGAACAGGCTGGGAACGGCCGGGATCGCGACGATCACCGCGAAGTGCCAGATCTGGACGATGCGGTCCTCGCCCGTGAACAGCCACGTCAGGTAGCCACCGGCGCAGAGCGCGGTGAGCAGCAGCATCGCGAAGATGGCGAGCAGCTTCGGACGATCGAAGGAACGACGAACCTGGTCTTCGGTCATGGGAAACACCCCCATTACATATCAACTCCCGCTAATGGCGGGCACATCTGCAGAGCTCCGCCGAAGACAAGCGAAGATGCCGTACACAGGGTAGCGAAAATTGAAATAATCGTCAACACACCTTTTTTTATTCATACATACGTGGTAGATTATACTACACTCTTATTGCATATGAAGTTTGATCTACAGTCACCATTTCAGCCCAGCGGCGATCAGCCAGAAGCAATCGCTGGTTTAGTGAATGCGCTACAGAAAGGAGAGAAAGACATGACGCTATTAGGCGTGACCGGAAGCGGAAAGACATTTACTATGGCAAATGTGATTCAACAGATGCAGCGGCCGACCCTAGTGTTATCGCATAATAAAACACTTGCTGCACAGCTTGCTTCCGAATTTCGTGAGTTTTTTCCAGAGAACGCAGTACACTATTTTGTATCGTACTACGATTACTATCAGCCAGAGGCGTACATCCCGAGGACTGATACATATATCGAGAAAGAGACAGACGTCAATGAAGAGATTGAACGCCTGCGACACGCTTCTACGCAAGCGTTGATTGCGCGAAAAGACGTGATTATCATTGCATCAGTTTCGTGTATTTACGGTATCGGTTCTCCAGAGTATTATGCCCAAGGTAGTATTCGAGTATCAAAGAAAGAGCCAGTTCCTCGCCAGGAGCTCTTACGGCGGTTGATTGAGATTAATTTCGCGAGAAACGACGACAATTTCTATCGCGGAATTGTGCGTGTACGCGGAGATGTGGTTGAGGTCTTCCCGACCTCTTCTGAGCATTCAGCGCTGCGGTTTGATTACTTCGGAGATGAAATTGATCGTATACAAGAGGTTGATGCACTCACAGGCGAGGTGTTACATGACTTGGAAGAAGTGACGGTGTTTCCCGCAACACTGTATCTTTCGCAGACAGACTTCTATACTCCGGCACTGCAACAGATTCGTGAGGACCTGCGAAAGGAGCTACAAGCGTTGAAAAAAGCAGACAAAGAATTTGAAGCAAAACGCCTCGAACAACGCGTACAGTACGACCTCGAGATGATTGAGACTGTCGGGTACTGTAACGGCATAGAGAACTACTCTCGGTACTTTGATGGTCGTAAAGCCGGCACTCCCCCGTTTACGTTGCTCGACTACTTCCCAGATGACTTTTTACTGTTTGTTGATGAGTCGCATCAGACGCTCCCTCAGGTTCGGGGCATGCACAACGGAGACCGTGCGCGTAAAGAGGTTTTAGTGGAGCATGGATTCCGACTGAACGCTGCGTTTGATAATCGGCCGCTGACGTTTGATGAGTTTACAGAGCGGCGTGGCCAAGCGATCTATGTCTCTGCAACGCCAGGGCCGTACGAACTAGAACACTCTAAGGTAGTAGTAGAGCAGTTAGTGCGCCCTACTGGTATTACCGAGCCGAGCATTGATATCCGTCCAACCAAAGACCAGATAAAAAACCTCCTTTCCGAGGTGCAGCGGCGCGTAAAGAAAAAACAGCGTGTATTGATCACCACGCTAACCAAGCGCATGGCAGAAGAGCTTGCGGATTTCATCAACGAGAAAGGCATTGCAGTGCAGTATATTCACTCAGAGGTAGATACACTCGAGCGGTTAGAGATTCTACGCGACCTGCGGTTAGGAAAGTATGATGTCTTAGTTGGTATCAACTTGCTGCGCGAAGGGCTCGATCTGCCTGAGGTGTCATTAGTTGCAATACTCGATGCGGACAAGGAAGGATTTCTGCGTTCCGAGCAGTCATTGATTCAAGTCATGGGACGTGCAGCACGTCATCTGCAAGGCAGTGTAATTATGTATGCAGATCGTGTGACCGGCTCTATGCAACGAGCAATAGACGAAATTGATCGACGGCGGGATGTGCAGCTGCGTTTTAATACAGAACACGGTATTACCCCAAAGCAGATTGAACGCAAAGTACGAGACGAGCGACTCGCAGGCAAGAAAGAGAAAGAATTAGTGGCGCCTATTACAGATGTCGCGAAGCGGTTAAGTAAGGAGGAGCGTAAGCACGTGGTTCAAGACCTGCAGAACCAAATGAAGATCGCTGCAGATAACTTAGAGTTTGAAAAAGCTGCGCAGTTACGAGACCAGATTCAATTATTACGACAAAAGAAGAAGGTATGATTGAACAGCAAACCACAGTATTAGTCTTTGGAACGTTTGACTTATTACATCCAGGCCATGATTCTTTTCTTGAGCAAGCAAAGGCACGTGGGGACCGGCTGGTAGTTATTGTGGCACGAGACAGTAATGTGGAGCAGATTAAAGCACAGAAACCACAGCAGTCAGAGCAAGAGCGACTTGAAGCAGTACAAGGCCATCTAGCAGTAGACGAAGCAGTTCTTGGATATGAGGACTGGTCTGAACACACACAAGTATTGGAAGACATTCAGCCGGATATTGTTTGCTTGGGCTATGATCAGCGTGCCGAGATTCCTGACGGTCCATGGATCATTACGCGACTTGAGGCACACAACCCTGAAGAATATAAAAGTTCAAAGATCAAGCAAAACAGCGTTCAATCGTGACTGTAGCGATGCTGTAGACCAGAACTTGTCAAAAAAAGAGCGGTATGATATGCTCAAGCACGCTCTCACTACAGTACATGATACCGGAGAACGGTAAGAAATTAATACCATACTAATGGCAAATACTTCAGCAGCAAAAAAAGCGCTTCGTCAAACTAAGAAACGCACTGCACTCAACCGCGTAAAAAAGGATCGTGTTCATGAGCTGATTAAGAAAACCTTGAAAGCAATTGAAGACGGCGCTGACAACGCGCAAGACCTGGTGAGTCAAACCTATAAAGCAATTGATAAAGCAGCAAAGAGTAATACGATTCACCCGAACAAAGCAGCGCGCATACGAGCGAGACTGCAGAACAAGCTGAATCTTTCAAAGAAGAAATAAAAGAATCCCGGGCCGCCGGGATTTTTTAGTAGTTGTTATTTTATGCTTCAGTGGTACACGCTTCAAGTATGAATAGATCCAAGAGTACTTTTGGGTCTGCTGCGCTGGTTTTTAGCTGTTGGTCAATTTCCAGTAAGCGCCAGTAGAGTGTGTTTAAGTCCTGCTCAGAGAAATGCTTGCTCTGTTCTAAGGACTTCTCTTTTACATACGGGTGCATTTGCAGGCCCTTTCCGTCGGTCTTCTTTACTTTCAATAAGTTAGCAACTTGTCGCGCGAGCATAGTGATAAGGTATTGTGGATTTGCGCCCAGCTCATGCTGTTGCTGCAGCAAGGAGCTTGCTTGCTTGCAATTTCTGGTCCCAAGCGCATCAGTGAGGTGGAAGATGTTTTCATCAATGGCTTTGTCTACAAATTCTGCAACCACATCCGAGGTGATGTTGTCGGTGTAGCTAGCGAGCTTCTTTATCTCAAGCGATTGTCTCCATAGATCATTTCCAATACTGGCTGAGAGGTGGTCCACAGCAGCTGCGTCAATTCGCGCACCGAACTCTTTACATTTTTTTTGAATAAATGAACGTAGTTGTTGTGGGTTTAGCTCTTCGTACTGTTCAACAGTTTCTGCGTTGAGCAAGCGCTTAAACAGCTTGTTATTTTTTCGCGGGGGCGGCGCAGCAGTAATACACAGGATCGTATCTTCATCGATGGTGTCGAGTTCGTCTAGCAGCTCTTCCTGCTGGTCTTTAACGAGGCTCCAAAGATTTCGAAATGCAATAAACCGCTTTTGCGTGAAGAGCCCCGCGCTTTTTGTGTGTTTGCGGAACTCATTAATATCAAACTGTTCACCGTCGATCTCTGCGATGTTCATTCCCCGCTCGTCGAACTTATCAATAAACGCTTGCTGTAAAAACTGTAGCCGTTCGAGGATTCGGTAGGAGTCGTTGCCGTATAAGAAGATAATCATAGTGGGAGTATTGTGTCACACCTTAGCACTTTTCGCAATGTGAATAATATGTGAAATCTTGTGCACGTTACCGTTCTCTTTTTCCGAATAGACTAGTGATGAATATCGTCATCACGCCCAATAGTGCAATAACCATTCCTGCATCAAATGAAAAGGCGCCGCTCCACCAATTTGAAAAATATCCGTTAATACCTATGCCAATACTTGCTGCTATTGAGCCTGCTGCGTGTATGTTTTTTACTGTGCCGCGTATGTAGTCAGGCGGATTGATGCCGTATTTTGGGTATCGAACGTCGATTTGCTTTACGCTTAAAACGTATATACCATACGCAAGAAAGCCACCGATCCAGAATATAACAATGAGAAGTGTAGACATCGTGGTGTTTATTACGGTGTAGCAATTGCCCAATTAGTTTGAAAATATTTTTCTAGCATCTTTCGTGCGGCAGGCCGGTTGGTCTCAATTGCCATGGCTTCGTCGTAATCCCATATGCCTATTATCGCTGTTTTTGGATAGATATGTACAAACATGGGTGTCGAGAACTCTCGGTCTAAGAATCGCAATTCTGTATATTGTAGTTTTGGATCTGCTGACTTCATCTCTTCAACCAATTTTTTTTGAATGTCACTATAACCGACGATCTGCAGCTGAACCTTTCTTTTTACTCGTTCTGCGTGGTACTTAATGTAGTAGTCGTAGATATAATCCGGATTTTTTTCACCGTACTGACCGCCATAGACGTAGTACTGTCCACCGTCCTCTACTTCAGAGAGTGTTCGATACAGCAAGTCTTCCATCTCTTGCCGTCCCGTATGTAGGCGTGTGTCTTGGCTCCACAGTCCATTGAAGTACGACAGCATGGCATCACGAATCTCCTTCTTGTTGATCTCAATGGCCATGGCCTTCTCTCCTAGCGCCCAGTACACCATCATGATAGAGTCGTCGTAGATGTTGATCTGCATTGGCGAGGACATCTTCTTATCCATGAATCGCAACTCGCAGTAATTGAACTCTGGGTCACCGCCTTGGATGATTTCATGTGTCTGTCGCTCTTTGTCTTCTTCAAATGCGAGCAGCTTTACGTGTATGTCTCGTTCTTTCCGTTCTTGATGGTATTGATGGAACCACGAGGTCAGGGTTTCTCTACCTTCTTTTCCAACATTTGCTCCCAGCACTACATACTCCCCTCCTTTTTTCATATCTCGCATTTTTTTTCTGAAGATCTTTTGTACGTTCTCGAGGCCATTGGTAATAAAAACATCTTGGTTCCAGAGTGTTTCAAAGTATTCTTTAAATGAGGTAGCAAGCTGTTGGTTTTTTATAGAGATGATAAAGGGCTCTGCATCATAGAGCATGAATGCGACGTGGTCTTTCCAGATGTCTATACTTGATGTTTCGGTAAAGTTTTGAGGGAGCAGCCTCGCCTGTGTACAGGGAGAGTTGTCGACCTTTTCTGCAAACTCAGCAACATTGTGAGGAAAGAGCATGCGGGCAGGCACGTCTTTTGCTGCGCGCCGCTTATCGTCTTTTTTGAAAAAGGAGTCATACAGGTCTTGAGTGATCTTTGTACCAGCACCAAGCACAAGTAGTTCATGGTTCTGGTCTTTTGTGCTTTCCAAGTCCGCAATCGCCTTAGCTCTAAATGACTTTAAGCCTTCTAGTCCTTCATATAGCTTGATTTCGTGCGGTGATTTCTTTCGTAATTGATTTATTTCATTGCTGACCTCCTGAGCAACTGACACTTGTTTTTCAGCGTCGTTGATTAGAGTGGTGGCATCCGATAGTTGGAACAAGGCCACGCCGCCTTTGCTGGTTTTAAAAACGAGCTTCTTACTCACCAGGTCGTCGAGTGCTTCATAGACGATATTACGATGAAGGTTGGTCTTCTTTATAATCGCGCCAGCCTTGCATTGACCGAGTTCTATGAGAGAAGAGTAGACTGCAGCTTGGTTTTTAGTGAAGCCGAGTTGTATAAGCTTTTCTGATAGTTCTTTAGGCATAGTATAGGGCTAGCATTAGCTATATATATTTTGTCATTAATTTTATGATAACAAAAAATATAGGATTTGTCGAGTCATATTTTTCTGTATGGATATCTTTTTTGCTTATATTAGCGTAAAAACGAACTGTCATTAAAAAATGTCATCATAAAAGCGTTGACAATTGGCTAAAATTGAAGTATTGTCTCCGGTTTACTGGCGCACAAGCTAGTAAATGTACCTGGAAAAGGAGATCGAGATGAGGAGATTCAACAGCGCACTGTGGCTCTGCCTGGCAATCTGGTTCGCGGTCACGCCGGCCATGGCTGAAGAGACCGAGAACAAGCCGGGAGTCGAGACCTTCACCCTGGCAGTGGTCGAGCTGGTTGCGACGCCATCGCGCTTCCAGGGCAAGATTGAGGCCCTGGGCGACATCGGTCCGGCGGGCTTCCCGCTGGCGTTCACCTGGTTCGCGCAAGGCGGAGGAGCCGTGCCGTTCAACCTGGCCGATGAGAACCTCTCGACCTGGGCCATGTTCGAAGGCGGGCTGGCGATCAAGATGCCGCAGCACCAGCACTTCTTCATGGTACACCGCGTACGCGCCGGCGCCATCGGACTGATGAACGTGGACATGAACGACGACGGGACACCGGAGCAGAGCTGGAGTCCGCAGTTCGCGTACTGCAACGCCGGCCACCTGTTCGGCAAGCGCCTGACCTGGCTCACGATCAACGAGTGGGCGGTGAGCCCGGAGGACGGCTCGGTGTTCTACTACTACGAGGGCTACGTGGACGGAGCGCCGTTCGGGTCCGCCAAGCAGATCGGGCTCGGCATGTTCTGGGAGAATCGAGGTGGGCCGCAGGTCGGTCCGCGGTTCCGCGCTCACGGCCTGTACTTCCACGTCGGCCTGCTGCGCGAGCCCATGTTCTTCCTGGGCATCGAGCACGTGTGGTAGCACCATGCGCAAGATACTGCGGCGGCTGGTGCACGTCTACCTGCCGCTTCTGTTCCTCTGCGTGGTGATCTGGGGCGCGGTCCTTCTCGGGGGCTCTCCCGGTAACCGCGTGAGCATGCCAGGCTGGGAGCTCTGGGTCATCATGGGCAAGACTTTCTTGCTCGGAGTGCTCGCAGGCGCACTGCTTCGCAGAGCGTGAAAGCAACACCAGGCTGCGGACTGTCACATCACAGTCCTTTTTTTATTCCTTTGCGCTTTCCCACACACCAGTAAAGTACTGCTGCATGGCATCGCGAATGTCTTTCCTATTTATCTCAATGGCTACAGCCTCTTCCCCGAGCGCCCAATAGAACATCGCGACTGAATCCGGATAGATATTTATCTGCATGGGCGAGCCGTAGTGTTTGGATATATATCGAATTGATGTTTGTTGTAACTCAGGGTCACCAGCTTGTTTCATTTCGTCGGTCATCACAGTTCGGTCTTCTTCAAATAAAATTGCGTTTAGTACCACGCCACGTTTAATGCGTTCAGTATTGTACTCGACAAACCACGGCACCATCTCTTTACGTGTCTCTTTTCCATAGGTCCCCCAGAGTACTCCGTACTCATCACCGGATTCAAGTTCGCGCATCTTTCTATAGAATACTTCTTGTGCAGCTTCAAGACCATGAGTAACTGATATATCTTGCTGCCACATGTTTTCAAAATACACCAGCATAGCATCACGGACTTCTTGCCGTGTAATTTCAATAGCAATAGCTTCTTGCCCAGGAGAGAAGCGGAACAGTACCACGGAATCAGGATAGATATTTATCTGCATCGGAGTTTCTGGTACAGTTGGTGCAAAACGTAGCTGTACCAGTTCACGTTCTGGGTCTGCGGGAGTGGACATCTCTTTCATTACTGATTCTCGGTCTTCTTCGTATCCATATAATCGCAAGCGGACGCCGCGTTCGGTTCGTTCTACGTGGTAATCAGTAAACCAGTCCACCATTTCTTGTTTTACGCCTGCACCATACGTGCCCCACATCACTTGATACTCCTCACCCTTTTTTAACGCGCGCATCTTTTCATAAAAGAGATCTTTGATGTTATCTAGTCCTTGCAGTACGCGAATGTCTTGGTTCCATAAGTAGTCGAAGTACTTACGGTAGCTGTTGAATAGTTCTTTGTTGTCGATAACGAATGCGATGGGTTCGGGCTGTGCTTCCCAAATAATGTGCGCAACACGGTCACCGTACATGAATATCACAGACGGCGAGCTGACTTCTTCCGGCAGCCATTTGAATTCGTAGAAGCGTTCCTTGTCCTTTTCACCCGGAGGCAATTCTTGAATTCCCTCTAAGTACGTCCCTGTATCCACCAAGTCATGCATCCAGCAACCGTTTTCGATACGACGGCGATTATAGTCATTCCAATATTCAGGCATGACTTGCCCGATGCCTGCATTCCCGCCGATGTACCACATGTCTTTGTGTTGTAGTGAAGCCTCCATGACTTCTTGTACACCTTCTTTTCCGCGATAGACCTTCACATCTTGGTTCCAGAGCATGTTGAAGTACTCTTTAAATCCATCAGCGATAGACTGTTTCTTGATGATCATGGTAGTAATGGGGTCAACAAAATCTGTGAGCGCTACTTTGTCCCCATAGATATTCAGTGTGAGCGGAGTGAAGAACTGTTTTGGAAGGTGTTTGATCTCAGCAGTCTTATTCGGTGATTCAAACCCTTCACGAAAGAGGATCTTCTCTTTCATGGGCTCTTTCATGCTCTCTTGTGTTTTAAAGTACTCATCAAGTGCTTCTGGGATCGTCTGTAGGAACATGTCCTCGTTTGGATCAATGCCAAAGACTTCGTCACCGTTTTGCCCTGCAGCGAGCATCTCTTTGAGTACAGTCTCTGGACCTTGCGCGCCTTCGTACGATACTACCTCTGGTTTGGCAGCAACATGCTTGGTTTGTAGATCCTTTACTGCTTCTTCTAAGATTTTTCTGCGGCTTTCGTACTGATCAAGCAACACTGTTGGAGTAACGGCCTGAAATAACGACACGTTATTTTTTTTAGTGGAAGATATGACGTGCCTCTCTTCCAGTGCTTTTAGGGATTCATAGACAATATGTCGGTGGAGGCTGGTGTCATCTATGATTTTTCCTGCTTTTGCTTGCCCAGATTGGATCAATGATAAATAGACTTTAGCCTCATTTTGGCCAAAACCGAGCTCTTCTAAAAGTTCTTGGATTTGCGCAGGTTTCATATCAGTTGAATTCTGACAGTTTTTTTTGGCTTATTTTAGCCAAGTATCAGCATGACTGTGAAGCGGGGATAGTGTTTTTAGCCTGAAATAGCGTCACTATTATAGTGTCATCATAATATTGTTGACACCATTTGTCAACCAAGATAGAGTGACTTGTTTCTGCTAGAGATTTCGTTCTGGCAGGAAAGCACCTAGTATCTCAAACCAAGGAGGATGTGATGAGGTGCATGATCGTGATCGTGCTCGCAGCGTTGCTGCACATTCCGGCTGCGTTCGCGCAGGAGGAGGTCGCGGAACAGGAGGCCGCTCCCCCGGTGTCCGTGTCATGGGCCACCGGTGGCCTGGTGGGCGTGAACCTGCAGAACCACGAGTTCGCAGGCGGCTACCTGCTGACCGGACCGCGCTTCACGGTACAGCCCGCAGAGAGGTTGCTCTTCACCTGGGGCTTCAGCTACGAGGTCGCGCCGATCAGCGGCAACCACGGTTTCGTGGGGCTGGCCAGCCTGGAGTTCGTGGTCGCGAAGTGGCTGGGCATCGACGTGTTCCCGTCCGTGATTGTGGACTGGTCCGAGAACCAGGAAACCGGCGAGCTCCAGACCGCATGGTTCGCAGGCGGCGGCGCGGGCGTGTCCTTCCTGCTACCCGGACGCAAGTGCCTGAGCCCGTGGATGTTCTACAGCAAGACCCTGGGCGACAAGGGGTCCGGGCTGTCCTGGGGGCTGACGTTCGTGGTCGGACTGTGACATGTTCGACCATCTGACCAGCCTGGACAAGATCCAGCTCGTGGTCGTCTGCCTCTTCTGGGCTGCTGGCACCATCTGCTACAAGAAGGAGCGGTGGATCGCGTTCCTGATCATGGCAGCGCTCGGGATCGTCACCGCGATCTGGATGCTGGGGTGGTAGCCATGAACGCCTGGTGGACCATCGTCGGTCTGCTCATGATCTGCGAGTCCACGTGGCGTATCCTGTTGCTGTGGCACGAGTGGCGCATGTACTGGTGGAAGAACGCGCTGCGTCAGATCGAGGACCACGGCAAGACCTGGCGCTACCATCGGACACAAGTGCGCTTCTTGCGCATCATGGCTCCGGTCACGCAGTTCATCGTGGGCTGCATCTTCGTCTCGGGCGTACTCGCACAGTAGCAGTACGCCCTGAGGTGCTTTTTTTCTGAATCACGGAGGGTGGTTCGAAGCAAGCGCACCTCAACAACGAACTTTGGAGGAAGAGATGAAGAGCCGAACATACACATACGCCAGGGGCCGCAAGGTTCTACTGACCACGGTCCCGACCAACGCCGGCAACATGCTGATCGAGACCGACACGTGGGCGAACGACCTCTGGTGTCGGGTCATGCCCATGATCGATGGGGAGCAGGACGTGTTCTGTCAGCTCGCCACGTACCAGCCGGACGAGAAAGTCTTCGAGGTCGGCTACGGCAGCGGAGTGCTGATGTTGCACGCAGGACTATGTGGTGCAGATGTACGAGGAGTCGATTCCAACATCGATGCGTACAGGATGGCTGGTCTGAACGGCTGTCGTGTACTGGAGTACACCAACCCAGACCATCCACGGCGACGGTGCCGTGCGTACTTCTCGTTCGGGCAGTACGAGAGCCACTCTCTGGCCAGGCACTCGCAAGACACGATCATCATGAACCCGCCGTTCCATCCGACGCATCCGTTCTACGAAGTAGCGATGCATGCTGCTGCAGGACAGACCGGAACCGGACGGTTTACGAGTTGGGTGCAGTCGGTGCATATGGGCAGGCATCTCAAGCCGGGCGGGCGAGTGCTGTTCTACATGATGATGCCGGGCAACGACGGAGAGTGGGACGCGATTGACCGCGCTCTACAGCTGCTGAAGTGGGGCTACTCGCACTGTCGTCTGCGTTTCACGCGCATACTGCCCACGTTCGACTACGAAGAGTTCCTGTGTCGGATCCACGCAGGCAAAGAAGAAGAACTGCGATGGGCCATGACGCAGGCGGCGAAGTTCGTGGATGTGGATCTGATCTGGGGCGAGATCACTGTAGGTACGGAAACCGACCAGATCGAGGAGTTCGATCACGGCCTGAAGCTTGATACGTCCTGGGACGACCGTATCCAGCTACACCGCCGGTTGGTTCTGGAAGCACGCCAACGCGCTCGCTCTGAGCGGTAGTAAGAGCGAGTTTTTTATTTATAAGAAGAACATAAGCTGTTCTATTCGGTCATTGTGCCTTCTAGTATGTGCCCAGCTGGTGCTGGGTCCCCATCGTCTGGTTCAATAGTGAGTACATAGAAGTCGTGGTCAGTCAGGTCTTGGTCAGATGAGTAGGTATTTTCATATGATCCGTCTACTAACTCAGCTTCGCCAGTGCTAATAACACTCTGTGGGTTATTGCGTACCACCCATCCTTCATAGAAGTCTGTTCCTTCTGGCTCAGGCAGCCCGTCGAATGTAGCAAGCAATTCATAAGATCCATCAGTGTAGCGTGCTTTTGCCACTCCTGATGCTTGGTTGTTTGTATTGATGCCAGTCACTGTCTCTCCACCAGTCACGTCACTAAGGTCGCCTTGATACTGATATGTTGGTTCTTCTGGTTCATCGTCCTCATCAGCGCTGTCGTCTTCATCAACTTCGTTTGTTGGCTCATCATTTGTATTGCTATTGGTGTTCACCACAGTAGCATTCGTAGTATTAGCTATTGTGTTTGTTGTGCTGTTTGTGTTCGTGGAATCAGTTGAGGTTGCATAGATTAAATAACCTGCAACACCAATAATGAGCAGAATGATAATTACGAGAATAACTTTTTTCATACGTAGTTGTTATTAATGATAGCTCTTCTTTACTATACCGAGCGAATGAGTAATGTGCAATTCTTGACAATAGGAAAGCAACGCCCCATGCTATATATGGAGCGATGAATAAGCAAATAAGCATGAACACCGGTAGAAGCGCAACGAAAATATTTTTTACCGCGCTTGTAGCAGTTGTGGTTTTAATCATCTTTGTATATTGTATCCTCTTCTTTCAAGTGAGGAGCTTGGAGAACGATTCACTATATCAACCAGTTGGAGCGTATCAGATGGACATTGCAGCACTGGGCGTGGAAGAGAAGTTCATATCATCAGAGACCGGGGAGAGTATCAACGTAGCGCAGAAGATAGTAGAGTCGGATTATATTATTCTGTTTTTTCATGGGAACGCAGGTAACGTGACGTATCATACACAGTACATTGACCTATTCGATTCGCTTGAGTATTCGTTTGTGATGATTGACTATCCAGGCTATGGAAAGAGCAGTGGAACGCCGAATCAAGAGAACGTTACTGCTGCAGCTCGAGCAGCGTATGATTATGTTATAGAGCAGACTTCATTCACCTCGGAACAAATCATTCTGTTTGGGCACTCTCTTGGAGGTGCAGTTGCAGTGGATCTTGCAGCAGAGGTTGAAGAGGCAGGATTGATTGTAATGAGCAGTTTTACTTCCACACATGAAGTTGCTCGAGATCGATATCCTTCATGGTTGTTGAACCCACGGTTTTTTCTGAAGAACAAGTATCAGTCCATTGATCTCATTGTACAGAGTCAGTCACCAGTACTATTGATTCACGGAGATGCAGACACAGTGCTGTTACCTGAATACTCTCAAGCACTATTTCAAGCAGCAGCAGAACCCAAAGAACTATATATTATTGAAGGGGCTGGCCATTCGGATGGTATCCAGGTAGCAGGAGAGCGTGTGTTTGCTGAGCGTATTCAAGCGTTTATTGAATAAACAAGCGTAATTGCAGAATTGTCATGAAAACGGCGCAATTCTTGACTTTTTTTAATAGGTATATTATATATATTCTGCTCATCACGCCAGGCAAAGGGATTGCCCCCTGAGCTGAAGCGTGTCATCGGAAGGAGTGAGCACATGACCGACGGAAACGGAACGGTTCGCTACGAAGAAGACTTCGTCTTCACCCCCCCCGCCGACGCCTGGGTCTGCCGCAGCAAGCACCGCGACCAGCCCGGCGACTTCGCCGCCTTCAAGGTGCTGCGCTTCCGGCCCGTGCGCGGCAGCGACGGCGAGTTCACCATCGTGCGCAAGGACCAGATCGGCCACCGCCAGCCCGTGAACGGGCGCGTGATGTTCTTCCCGGCCGACGCCGAGCTGGGCGAGGACGAGCTGGTCGTTCGCAAGGTGCACCAGCGGGGCACGCGCCGGTGGTGCGCGATCGCGACCCGTCCGGGCGCCGAGCTGCCCAGCATGTGGCAGGAGCCCGTCGAGGGCTAGGGCCGAAGGCCCTCTCGCGCGCTAGAGCCGCGCTTCAACTGTACTGACGTACTAACCGAAGCCGTGGTTCGGCACTCTCACGAGTGTTTTTTTTATTTGACAAAACAGGGCAAGCACGCCATGGTGGGTGTGCCTGTATAGGCTGTTTGGAGGCCTCTTGGTACCTGTTCCGTTCTGGCTGGCCAGGACGCTCGGCGCTCTGTACATTTGCTTTCTGTTCGCGGTCGTCGGCATGTGGCTGTGCATGTTCTTCGACATGGTGCATGACCTGTCGTTCGGCATGCGGCACTCGCACGTGATCGCAGCACGCATCTACGAATGGACCTTCGCGGGCGCAGCCATCGGTGCTGTGCTCGGGACCATCGCCGCGATCGACGCTGGCAGACAACCGCAACGCACACGCCGCAGAGTCGCGACTTACACACAGAGCCCATAACGAGACCGCGCCACAGCGCGACCCCTCGTTTTTTTATACCTCTTGTAGCTCTCCCCAGTTGGTTCCAGCTTCAGCGTCTACAACCAGAGGGACATTCAGTTTGTAGACCTCTTCCATTATTTTTTTTATCTTTTTTGCCTCGGCTTTTACTTTCGAGGATTTAATTTCAAATACAAGCTCATCATGCACCTGAAGGATCATGCGCGCGTCTATCTTTCCTTGGTCGATTGCTTCTTGTACTTGGATCATCGCGATCTTCATGAGGTCAGATGCAAACCCTTGCACCGGCATGTTCACTGCAGCACGCTCAGCTCCAGCAGCGATCATTCGGTTGGAAGAGTTGATCTCTGGCAACGGACGACGTCTTCCAAGCAACGTTTCAGCATATCCATGAGAGCGCGCGAAATCTTTCACTGAATCAAGATACTTCCGGATTCCGTCGTGAATCGTGAAATACTTATCTAAAAACTCCTGAGCTTCATTTCGCGAGATCCCGCTATCTCTCATGATGCCTTGCACTCCCATACCGTAGAGAATACCGAAGTTAATAGCCTTAGACTGCCTGCGCATGTCTTTGGAGACTGTATCCAACGCGACTTCGTTGAGCTCTGCTGCTGTGCGGACGTGAATATCCTCACCGTTCTTGAATGCTTCCATCATCACGCGGTCTTTTGCAAGATGCGCTACGACACGGAGTTCAATTTGAGAGTAGTCACATGAAAGCAGCCGATGTCCCCGTTCCGGTACAAAAGCTTTTCTAATCTCCCGTCCCAGCTCAGTACGAATCGGGATGTTCTGTAAATTAGGATCTAATGAAGAGAGGCGCCCTGTTGCAGTAATGGTTTGATTGAATGATGAGTGAATGCGTCCAGTGCGGGGGTTGATCAGCTCGGGCAGCGTGTCGATATATGTTGATGTCAGCTTAGAGAGCTCACGAAACTCTTCGATCATCTCTATAATCGGGTGAGAGCCACGGAGCTTCTCTAATTCAGATGCAGCAGTGGAGAAGCCGGTTTTTGTTTTTTTAATTTTGTCCGTTGGTAGCTGCAGTTTTTCAAATAGGATTTCTTTGAGCTGAACATTCGACGCTACGTTGAACTCTTGGCCCGCGTGTTTTTGAATATTCTTTTCAAGCGTGGAGATTCTGCGATGTAGTTTTTTTGACATTTGATTCAAGAATTCGACATCGATCTTCACACCAGCTTCTTCCATGGCAACAAGTGTATGAATAATCGGCAGCTCAATGTCGTTCATAATATCCTTCAGGCCCTCTTTCTCTAGAAGCGGTTGGTACTTTTTATACAAGCGCCAGGTGAAGTCCGCGTCTTCGCATGCGTACCACGAGACATCTTCCACAGGAACGTCTGCCATAGAGATCTGCTTTTTTCCTTTGCCGATGAGCTCTTCGATCGGTTGCATCTGGTGGCCAAACTCAACGAACGCTAAATTATCCAACCCATGACCGCGCGATCCAGAGTTTAGCAAGTACGAAGCGAGCATTGAATCAAATGCAACACCTTTCATCTCTACATCAGCACGCAGCAGCGCTTCGATGTCGTACTTAATGTGGTGGCCGGTTTTTTGAATACTCGCATCTTCAAGGATTTTTTTTATCGCGCTGGGTACCTTGTTACCGCACGGAATATAGTATCCTTCTTGAGCGTTCCACGAGAAACTTACGCCAACTAAACGAGCGCGCATGACATCCAGCTCTGAAGTCTCTGTATCAAATGCAAATATCTTTTGCTGCGAAAGCTTATTTGCGAGCGCTTCAATCTCTTTATCAGACTGTACGAGATGGTATTTGAATTTCGGGTCGCGTACTCGTTGTTCCGGCTCTTCAGTGTCGCCCTTTGGTGCGAACAGCCCTTCTTTAATCTCAAACCCAGGCAGAGTGTGCAGCTGCGTGAGCAGAGATTTAAATTCATATTTCTGAAACGCTTTTGTTATCGCCTTTTGGTCGTACGGTTTGATTGCAGCATCAGAGAGCGTAAACTCAATTGGTGCATCTTCGGCTATTACCGCCAAGTCTCGTGAGAGCTCTGCTTCCTTCTTCTGACCGTCGAGCGCTTTTTTCGCACGTCCTTCAATGTCGTCCAAATGTTTGTAGATCTCTGCGATGGATTTGTATTCTTGTAGAAGCGTTGTCGCTCCTTTCTCTCCAACGCCTTTTACGCCGGGGATGTTGTCTGATGAGTCTCCACGCAGACCTTTGTATTCAATAATCTGCTTTGGTTCGAGCCCGTGCTTCTCTTTCACGGTTTTTTCATCGTACAACAGGGTCTGTTTCACTCCTTGTTGTAACTTTAGCACTTTGGTGTTTTTGTCTACCAGTTGTAGCATGTCCAAATCGCCGGTTACAATAATGGTTTCTACGTCCTTTTTACTGTCTAACTGTTTGCAGATAGTACCGATCAAGTCGTCTGCTTCATACCCTTTAACTGCATAGACCGGAAATCCGAATGTCTTTACCACCTCTTGCACGATCGGGAACTGTGACTTCAGTTCATCAGGTGCTGGTGGACGATTTGCTTTGTACTCCTTGTATTTTTCATGACGGAAAGTCTTGCCTTTACTATCAAACGTCACAGCAATGTACTCTGGCTTGATATCTTTCAAAGCACGAAGCAAGATCAATAAGAAGCCGTATACTGCATTGATCTGCTGCTTGTCTTTTGTCGTCAGTGGGGGGAGCGCATGAAATGCACGATGAATCAGTGCATGCGCGTCAATAATGAGGAGCTTTTCCTTGTGTGCCATGCTTGTATTGTAGCAGAACCAGCGGCTGTCGGAAACGGTGGTTCATTCCGTTATACGCAGTGCGTTACGGGATGTTCTCGAATTGTCTTTGTCCGTATTCGTCTTCGTAATAGAGTGTTCTTGGGCTTCGCCAGTCCGAGGGGGTGATTACTCCATTGCTGGATGCAAGTTCGGTTAACGTATTTTCAGCGATAGTGAATAAGAAGATACTTGATTCAGTAATAGTTTCGTTTTCAGGAATATTCATATTCATAGCTGTGAATGCAACGTGTTGGTTGTCTAGTGAAATGAGTGGCGCGCCGATACGGCTATCAGTTGTCTCTGATGTTTGTCTTTTACCAATTGCATTAAAATCGATCGATACTGGATAGGTTGTTTCAGCAAGTGAATCGAGATTAGTGATGGTAAGCTCTTCTTCGCCAGTACGCGCTGCGAGTGTTTCATCTAACGAGACGGAGCCAACAACACCGAGTTCCTCTATAACATATGTTTTTTTGTTGATGCGGTATAGTTCAGAGTTTATGGGGAACGGAATGTAGCCACCAATTTCTGCCTCTAAGAATCCGACGTAGTAGTATTGGTCCATATCAAACTCTTCGATGATTTGATATGTAGTGTCGTGTATAATACGAGCAACTTCCGTATTGTCTGCAGTGACAATAAAGTCTTGTGACCAGCCTTCATACGCTGTATCTACTGGTTTGACGTCTATGTCAGCAGTCGGAGGATCAAATTCTACCGAGGTAAGTATCTCTTCAAACTCTTCATGCAGATCAACGTCATCACTGTCGTATGACATCCAGAAAAAATACGAGTTGCCGTTGTCTGCCTCTAAGAGAGAGGTGGTATAGGAGGTGTTGTTTTCAGTGTAGATCGCGCTGTCTTCATCAGAGTAGGTCTGTGTTTCTGTAGAATCAATGTTGAGCGAATGATCTGAGCCTTCGGAGATCATATATTTCTGTTGTGGGAAGAACGGGCCGTATCCGTCTGGATTTACGTCCATATGGAAGTTACGTTTTAAATTGTCTGCGGTTTTATACATGCTTAACCAGAGCCAAGAGCTTCCGTCTCCGTACAATGTGTCTATTTTCTCTTCGTAGACTTCATACCCGTCGGGAATAGCAAATGAGAATTTATACATGTGATTGACATACCGTCCGTCGATCACCTCACTCATTCCATGAATCATTTGTTCTGAGCTAGCGTCGGACGGAGCTTTTGAAGTGTCTTCTGCATTTATTGTTGCTGTGTTTTCGCTATTAGTATTTGTTTTGGTGTCGGTGCTCACTGCAGTGTTTGTTGTTTCCGCTTGATTTGTTGTCTGTTGTTGCTTGTTGCAGCTTGCGCCCACAGCTAAGACAGCTACTAACATTATAATGAGCGGCCATGAAAGAGAGTGTGTTTTCATACGTTATATTTAGATTGTTCTTGTTGATATATACGATACCACGAGGCATATATTACGTATAGATTCCGCATCGACTCGAGGGTATTTATGTGCTATACTTGCGGCGTCCTATTGGAGCGATGTGCCGCTCTGTGTAGGACACGGACATCAAACACGGAGGATGATGTGCGTCCCTGGTGGCGGTCACCGTCACGACGATTCCAACGGCGCGAGCCGTACGGCTATGAAGCACTCGCCCACCTCTTTGGTGATGAGAGCGATCTTTCTGGTAGAGCTCGGCTAGTGGCTGAGCAGTTGCATCGATGGATCCGGAACGAGATCCACAGTCTGGAGTCCGTCGGACTCCTACTCGATGCGCTTGCCGGCTTCGGCGATGAGTACCAGCGTCTCTACGACGCGTATCGTGTACTGCATCAGCCTGACTGCTCCCAGATCGACACCGGCAGCTTGAATCGGTTCGCTGCCGCGCTCCTCCATCGAGGTCTCGGCGACGCGTTCTCTCAACTGGACGCTACTGCTACTGCAGAAGCCTACCGCACGTGCGCAGTTCTTGCGCAACTGGTTTCTTCTCGTACGCAGCAGCTTGCTCAGCTCGAGCGCTCTTCACCACCCCTCTCGACCGTTGCTTCAGCGGGTCGCTGACCACGACCCCTCTTTTTTATTGTAAATAAAAAAGCCTGCTCACTCCTGTGGTCAGTAGGAGGGATCAGGTTGGAGGTCGGTGGTGGACGGCTGCGGCTGTTGGGCCGTGCCGTCTACTCGGCCTTGGGGGTCCCGTCGACGGACGTGGGCTCGGGCAGTTCGGGCCAGAGCTCGTCACCCGGGGACGGGCGCAGGTGCTCGGTGCCGGGCAGCACGGGCTTCGCGTCGAGGTAGGCGCTGTAATCACGCACGACCTCGGGCACGAAGTGCTCCACGTTCTCGATCTGGGGCCAGACCCACTCGGTGCCGGCGGCGGTGGTGCGCTGCGTCACCTGGCGCGGACCGAGGTAGTACGCGGCCAGGCTCGGCTCGAGCTCTCCGAACTGGTCGATCAGCTCGCGCAGGAACTGGGCGCCCGCCATGATGTTCTTGGCCGGGTCCAGACGCTCGTCGACCTGCTCGTCCACGCGCAGGCCGAGCCGACGCGCCGTGAACGGCTGGAGCTGCATCAGACCCGCACTGCCCGCCGCGCTGATCGCGTTGGGGTTGAAGCCGCTCTCGACCGTGGTCACGGCCTTGAGCAGCATCACCGGCAGGTTGGTGGCCAGCGCCGCGGCCGTGAACTCGGCGTCGAAGGCGTGGAACCGGTCCACGGCCTCGGGCGTCGGCTCGGGATCGGGCTCGGCGGACCAAGCCGGGCCACTCAGGGCTGCCACCAGCACCAAAAGCAAGAGATGTGCACGCATGCGATTCTCCTTCCGTGTACACAACCTCAGACGTACTCAGACGTACTCCTGCGAAACAAGAGTCAGTCGAGTAGCCTTTACAACACAACGTTGATTTGTGCTCTAAAGGCACCTCGAATACAAGCCCGTGTTCAAAAAATGAACCAAACACTATAGAGGATTTTTTCAGTTTTGTCAATAGAAGCGGGCGTTAGTAGATATGTGAAAAAATGGTATTATACCCATATGAAATACCATGAATATAACAAACTGAATTGGGAGAAGCGGTTCACGTACTTAAAGAATATTGTGTTTACAGAAGATGATTTACAGCAGAAAGGCGCAAAGTTCCAGATTGCTCGGTTTGAACCTGGCGCAACTATCAAGAAGCATCATCACGATTCTACGGTAGAGATTTTTTTCATCTTATCTGGCGGCGGGGAGTTAGAGTTAGCAGGAAAGACATTTCAGCTGCAACCAAACGACATTTTTCTGTGTGAACCTGGCGATACGCATATGTTTACTAACACCACGCAAGAAGAGCTGGTGATTTTGGTATTTAAAACCAACGAAGTAGACGAGGATATTTTTTGGGATGAATAATCTGATGGTGGTATCCTCACAGTACTGCCGTAGAGGCAGTTTTAAATTGTGGAAAAACTGTGGCTTGCATTGTATAACGATGTATTATATAGTATCTATGCATCGTAATACGATATATTAACAATATTACTATGGCAAAAATCAACAAAGAACTATTAAAAGGTTCATTTGATCTCGTGGTGCTTGCAGCGCTGAAAGAAGAGGCGCTGTACGGATACGAAATCGCAAAACGCATAAAGAAACTCAGTCGCGACGCCTTTGATATGGGGGAAGGCACGCTCTACCCGCTTCTGCATAAACTCGAGCAGAAGAAGCTGCTTCAATCCTATTGGCAGGAAGTAGACGGTCGCAGAAGAAAGTACTACGAGCTCACGAAAAAAGGAAAGAAAGAACTCGTGGAGAAGAAAGAGGAGTGGAGTGTCTTTGCTAAAGCAGTAAGTGCGATTATAACCGCAGCATAACTATGTCGAAGCCACGGCATCGAGACCAGCTAATACAAGAGGAGCTACACGCCCACATTGCAGATACAGTGGATGATTTAGTGTCCGAAGGCATGTCCACAGAAGAGGCGCAGCATATTGCGCAGCAGCAGTTTGGTGACATACAGGGTATCAAGAAGCAAGTCGCGTCCCAGTATTCGAATTCTGTGTGGGAGAGGTTCGGCCCGCTTGTTTGTATTGGCGGACCGTATGTGACACTGTCTCTGTCGTTTTTAATTCTATGGCTGTTTTTGCAGAAAACCATGATTGGCGCCACGCTTGCTCCATTGTTTCTCTGGTGGGTCTATATCGGTATTATTGCGTTTGTACTTATGCTCGTCTACTGGATAATTGAATATGCGGGTCTATCAAGCACACGCAGTGCGTTCATTTCGATCTTCTTTGTTCTACTTGCAGCACTGTCATTAACGAGTATATTAGACATCAATGATTTTGAGGTGAACATTCATGCAGTATTCCTTGGCGTACTGTTGTATGTGCTCGGCCGCTTTGTTTGGCCGCACGTGAGCGCATTCATCAAACGGTCAGTGCTCTATCTGTTTACTGTTGCAGTGCTGTGGTCCACGCTCGTACAAGAACCGTTGTTTGCATTTGTTGGGACTGCGCGGTGTCTATATATACGCAGTAGTGAAGGAGCGTTGCCAGAGGTATTGGCGATCTGTTCTCAAGTTCCGTTTATGAGTCGACTGCTTATCCCGCTCTATTTACTCATAATTGTCGGACTTCCATATTTTATATATTTTTTAATGCGCTACTGGTCCAACTCTTCGACCATGCTGTATCGCAAAATCATTATGAGCGCAGCAATAGTAGCGCTGCCAGTGACTCCGTTTATCTTTCATGACGTGAATACACTTGGTGGACTGGATGTGATTCCATGGAAAGCAGATATCTACGAAGTGTATTGGGAGGTATTAGGACGAAGACCTGAAGATAAAGACATCCAGTTCTACGCACGCACTCGAGCATATGAGAATTTGGATCAAGTAAAAGAGGTGCTGTACCAATCTAAGGAGCGCCGCTTGAAGATTCGACTCCTCTATCAAGAGTTTCTCGGGCGGAAGCCATCCAAAGAAGAGGTGCAGTTCTATACTGAGAATAAACGATCGATTGATGGGATTATCGAAGATTTACAGGTCATGAGCAATCAAATAGAATGATATGAATAGTCTCACACGACAACGTGCCCTTCGGTTGTTAGTCTGTGCCGCAGTACTGCTGTTCTCTTTGCCGTCCTCTGTTTCAGCTGCTGATGTACTACAGCAGGACGTGTCTACGCGGATTGTGCCAGAAATTATCGATGAGCAGACTATCTATCCGACCAATCACGCGGTGATCGCATTGGATCCGCTGTGGGTTTATACATGGCAGCGCGTTGAACTGCCAGGAGAATGGGCCGGGCAAGGGTATTACTTTGAGTTATGGGACGCAAAAAATCAGATCGTGCCTGGATTTGCAGCACAGAAGCTCGAGGAGGCGATTATAGACATGGAGAGTGTCGACGCGAGCTTACACCCGAAGGTTCGAGTGGTGATCTTTCAGCCTGAAACCGCTGCACCTTTACCGTACACTGAACAAGTCCGGTTTTATTATCAGGAACAATACAATTACCGCTTGCTTGTATTTGCGAGCATGATTAGCGCGCTTATTATTGCGTTGCTTATTGGTGCAGTACTGACACGAGTGCGAGCTTCTGATGTTCTGCGTGGAACACGAGCGTTGTTGAAGCGCGACGTTCCAACGCTGACAGTGAAGCAGATGGTGATCTTTGGGTGGTTGGTGGTGTTGTGGTCTGGTGTATTCGGATTTGTGCTTGGGTCGTTTATCGGTGGGATTCAGATTCTCTATGTATTGATCAAGATGCCGTTCTTGTTACTCGGAGCGTTTGCATTTACAGTGATCTCAAATATTGTTCTGTCTCTGTTGCTAGGAGTGAATGCCTCTATTCGAGAGTTAATCGTGCGGTCCATGTCTTCACTTGCGGCCACTGCTGTGGGGTTGGCAGCGTTCAGTCCAGTAATCATCTTTTACATTCTCTTGCCGCAGAACCATGATCAGCTGCTGGTATCAACAGTGTTTTTCTTTGGGTTAGCAGGCTTGATTGGGGTGTATCAGTTTCATTCCTGGGTCTATGCACGAAAGAAAGGTCTGGCGTCTCTGGCTATATCACTGGTTTGGGTCTGTGTATACGGGGTAGTGGTACTACAGCTTGCGTGGATGTTGCGGCCTTGGGTTGGGGTGATAGATCCGGTACACGATACGGTTCCATTCTCGCGACCG
Organism: uncultured Gammaproteobacteria bacterium; assembly: GCA_964344485.1. Classification (GTDB taxonomy): domain Bacteria; phylum Patescibacteriota; class Patescibacteriia; order UBA9570; family XYC2-FULL-38-9; genus CAYFNF01. The sequence goes on along the minus strand of CAYFNF010000004.1, from coordinate 15,930 downwards.
TACGGAGGAAACGTCTTTGTAGAATTAATTCATACAACACAACGATTATAAATTTACGCATATGAACACAACACACACAACAAATCAAAAAACACGCAATGCTCCAGCGCTGCTGTTGAAGAATAAGGAGAAGATCTTCAAGAGCGTGCTCACGCCTGAGCATTGGAATGTGCTGGTCGCGCAGTTTTTAGTGATCAGTATTATCGGCTTTGCCATATTCGGTATGGTTATGGCAACGCAGCATCTGACCTGGGACCACGTATTTGAGCTCTCATGGAAGATGATCGTGCTAGTCTGGGGGCCGATCGTGATCTGCGTCCCATCGCTCTATGTCTTTAGCGCAATTCGAGGCTCTCGGTTGACGCTGGTTGAGCTTATCTACCTGATGGTTGGTGCGCTAGCAACTACTGGCATTGTCATGCTTGCTCTTGCTCCAGTGTCCTGGTTCTTTACATGGACCACGGATTCAATTGAATTCATTCGTGTGATGAATGGAGCGGTGATCGCACTCTCTCTGGCGTTTGGACTGTACTTCTTAGCAAAAGGGACGGGATACATTCAAAAGTTGAGGCACGAGCAGGGCTCACCTCGCACGGTTGCAGACATTCTCTTAGTCTGGTTTATTCTGCTGTTGGTTGTTGTTATTCAGATGAGTCAGAAGCTCGGACCGTGGTATGTCACGGTGTAGTAGAAACTGTAACTGGAACAGTACACATAGGTGGTAATTCATAAGTTTATATATATGAGGGACGTAAAAAAAGCTGTCGTGCAGTGGGTGTTGATTCTTGCTTCTGGAATCAGCATGATGCTGTGCTTTCGAAATGCGATTATTGCATATACTGAAGCAGCATACACAGTGGTTGCTGGATCATTAATCATAGCGCTAGTGATCGCGGTGGTGGTGACCTACCTGCAGTACTTTTTGTATCGCACACCCGGACTGCGCATTGTGCTGCTCTACCCTGCTGTAGTAGTGCTGCTTTCTGCGTTGGTGCTATCGTTGTGGTACAAGCAAGTGTGTCGGACTGTGACGCAAGAAAACGGCATAACCAAAGAATCCGTATTGCACGGATACCCTTGGTACTCTTCAGAGTATTGGACAGAGACGAGCGATTGCGTGTGGTCGGACAAGCGCTAACCTACGATTCGTTCACTTTCTGACGCGCCTTATCTAAGAGCGTCTTTGTTTTGCTCACTGCACTGTCTATGGATGGTGCTGGTTTGTTTTTTGTTGAAGCCGTGGCTGGAACTGTTGCGGTTTGCATCTTTTTCTGTCGATAGATATATCCTCCGATAACAATAAGTAGTCCGATAATCACTACTACGAGCGTGGTTTTCATCTGGTCAGATGTATTGTCAGTATCAGTATAGGTCGTTGGTGTTACGCCCGCTGCTTCTGCAGGACTGATCCACGCCACGTTATCTGATTCCACCTCAGCGATGTCATCATTACTGCGTGGCATTAGGCGATACTCTTCATCATACTGTCCTACAATACCGATGACCGTGACACTCTTTCCTTCTTCAAGCAGGTCTTTATCGATATTCGCCGAGGATTTCATAACGACCTTGATGAGGTCGTTGATGATTGCGCTTGAGCTCGAGGACTCCACAATTTGCCCGTCGGTTTGTACGAGCATGCCTTCTAGAGACTCTTCCAGTGTGCTTGCATCACGGGGCGTGAGCTCTTGGTTACTTTCGACAACTGCGATATCTTCCTCTGTTTTAGTTTTGATGCGCACTTCACCTCTGGTCGTGGACTTCTCTCCAGAGACTTGGACGCGGTCACCGATCTGTAAATCCGGGAACGCCTTAGAGTATGAGTAGACTTGAATACCAGCTTCCTGATCTTGAATGTAGAAGTACTGTGATCCGAACGTACCTGGTAGTACTGAGACCACTCCTTCGATGGTCGCGGACTGCCCGTCTTCTAATGAGCGCAGTAGAGAGATGGACACGACGTCTAGATCCTGATCTTCTCCGCTCTCTTCTTGTTCTGTGGTTTCTGTTTTCTCTTCTATACTGCCAGCGACATTGGCTTCTCCAGCAGTAGGTTGATCTGTCCATTGCCATTCATCGTAGATAGTGGCCCATGCAGAGCCTTCGTCACCGCTCGAGTACTCTGTTCCATTGATGATGGTATTGTACGGATCAATCAGATAGACTGTATCATCGCTATTGTTCAAGCTGATTCCAGTCTCCCCGACTTCAAAGACCAGATACTCACCGCCAGCGATTGTGACATCCCCGATCGTGTAGTACTTAGAGGTGTCCGTCAGCTGCCATCCACCGAGGTATACAGAAGACGAGCCAGTATTTTGGATTTCTATCCATTCGTCTGTGCTGTCTACTCCTGTTGGGTTTGGAAGCATTTCGCTTAATTGAACAGCAGTGGAGGTCTGATAGTTCTCTGAGTCAATCTCCTCTTCAGATTCTTCCTCCAACGAGGAGCTTGTCTTTTCTTCCTCCTCTTCCTCTGCGGATTCGATACTGTTCTTCTCTCCCTCAGTCACTGCGATAGTCCAAGACCAATCACCTGCGCTATATGCCCAGGATATACCGGTCTCTGCATCTTCGTATGTGGTTTCGTCTAGTGAAGTGTCGTCTGGTTGGTAGAGCAACACTGAATCACCTCCATTGTTGAGGTAGATTTTAGAGATACTGTGCGGGATCACAAAGTATCCGTTCTTTTTTATGGTGGTATCAACGAAATCATCAGCAGAGATTTCGTACGTTTTGCCTGATGCATCAGCGACTTTCCAGCCCGCAAGGTCTACGCTGCTGGAGCCAGTGTTTCGGAGTTCGATAAACTCCTCTTGATCGGCATCCGGGATTGGATAGACCTCTGATAGTTGGATAGAGGTGGAGTACGGGGCGGTCGTAGTGTCTGTGCTGTCTTCACACATACACGTGCATCCATCTGGACATTCGTCGGATGCGACTGCGACCGGGGTGGTGAGGGCAGTGAATAGGGCGGTAATTCCAAGGGTGGTGAGAACCATGAACTGTTTCATAGAGCTCTCACTTAGTTGTTAGATAATAAAATCTCTCCCGCACGGGAGAGAAGTATCCATCATCTGCGTATATGATATTTCAGAGATACTGTTTTGTCAAATTGCTTTCGTCTAAAGAAATTTGCTTTTTTTTACTAGTTTGTTAGCGTAACAATAACGTAACCAATAAGTAACATATATACATATGAAAAACGCATCGTTGTTACTAGTATTAGGGGGTGTGTGCTTGTTTCTTTCTCTACCACTGAGCACTCATGCAAAAACAGTTGTTTGGGTGGACGAAGCGAGTGAAAGCAAGCTTCAGATATCAGACAGCTTTAAAGGAGCTATTTTGAGAGACGCTGGCGACGTAAATGGTGATGGATTTGAAGACAAGATGCTCGTATATGACCGTTGGGATGATTATCTTCGGGCCCGACTACTATTTGGCCCGTTTGCTGTCAAAGACAATAATAACTACGTCCCGGCGGAATTTGTGGAACTGACCACTAATGAAGAAGTCGAGGGACCGTTTATGGCTGGCGACATTAATAATGATGGGTTTGATGATCTGTACATTTACTACCTGGATACTGATTTGAACATACACTACTATTATTTTCTTGGCGCAGATGATTTGGATCAGACCAACCACATGATGGATGATGCGTGGTTTTCGATTATCGTAGAGGAGGATTGGATGGGCCATTCATATTACAGCTGGAAAGATTTTGATTTTAATGGAGACGGATATGATGACATTATTGTAGATATCGATACCAGCCTCTATTTCTTCTGGGGGAAAGATAGTTATGAAGGAGAGAAGAAATTAACAGATGCTGACTTTGTTATTATAAATGAAACTGGCTCGCTTGATTTTCCGGGCGACGTGAACGGTGATGGTTATGATGATTTAAGTTTCTGGATGCTTGGTGATAATCAAGACGCTTCAATACTGTATGGCGGTGATTATACTGAGGATTTGGACCTATCAACAGTCACGTTTGATATTCAAATTCAGAGCAATTCGCATACGTCTATTTTTGGAGCAGATGTAAACGGTGATGGGCACCAAGATATTATCGCTGAGCGAAATCCAGGAACGTATACAGGGAGGCAGGTCGCGATATATTTCGGTCCGGATTTTTCTGCTTCCATGGCGCTTTCAGATGCTGACACCTCTATCTATTCAAATGAGAAAACCGGGGAGTTGGATATTCTCAATATAGAGGACGTGAATGGAGACGGTATTACAGATATAGTTCTCGGTGCAGAGGACTCCTACCCAAAGCAAGTCGGTAGCGGTTCAGTATTAGTGTACTACGGTGGAGAGGGCTGGCGAAAAAAGGAACGACCGAAGCATGTTGATCTACGCTTTAATGGATATCGGCACACACCTATTGGGGAGGATCCCTACGCGCAGAGTGGATTTGTCGTACTCCCTATGAAGGGGAAGGCCAAGCCAGGAGTGTTGTTATTCAATGATGAGCGTGAGATGTATCGATACGGCTTCTTTCCTGTGGACAAAGATGATGATGGACAGTCGATGCTCAATGGAGACTGTAATGACAGCAAGAAGAGCATCTATCAGCGCAGTAAGAAAGAGACTACGTATGATGAGATTGATAATAATTGTAATGGATTAACTGATGAGGACTATACATTTACTCAAGCAAAGAATGGTGGGGTCAAGAGTATTCAGAAGCACAACTATGGATCCATTACTGTGACGTATGAAGATGATAAGAAGCAGAAGATCGTCGTATATGGGGCTAAGAGGAAGCATGTATTACGAGCAAAAGAAGCTCCGGACGATAAGTATATTGTGACTCTTCCAAAGACTTCAAAGAAACAGCTGCGTGTGGTGCATGCTTACACCGGAAGACGAGTAGCCACCAAACAACTCAGTGTGAAGAACAATAATATCCCAACGTTGATTACAAATGCTGACGGAGACAAGGTGTACGATATTATTCTGACGAGCAGGAACAACAACAAGAAGAAGGTAACCGTTCATTACTATACCTTTAATGCTTCTACCAAGGTGTTAAAGCTCAGAGATACGGAGGTCCAATCAGTGACCGAGTGGGTGTCGTTAAGTAGTACACTCGTTTCTGATGACGGGGTGTATACTGTTCGCGATGGGTATAAAGACGCGCTATTTACATTCACTCTAGAGGACCATTCTATTGTGGTGCAGTAATTACCATTCATTTATAACGAGTCTTTTAGGACCGCTTGATTTTTTGTATTATTTTGCTAGTGTTAGATAGCTATGCCGGGGTGGTGAAACTGGTAGACACGCATGGCTTAGGACCATGTGCTTTCGAGCGTGGAGGTTCGAGTCCTCTCCCCGGCACTGAAAAGCAGGAAAGAAAGCAGCGGATGACGCTGTTTTTTATTTTTCGTGGGTATTGACAAATTCGATTTTTTGTGTATAGATACGGGGTTCAAATTGTTCTTCCTAGGACAATGGAACAAGGGAATTGGCTATATGTCATGTAGTCAGCTCCCCTTTTCCATTTCGCACTGCGAATGAGTCAAAAGGGAGAGAGGAGTTGGGGGTCATGTTCCCCAAGTTGTTATACGCGATGGCGTATCTGGTCGTGGCCGTGATGGTCGCCTGCGGCATCTTCGTGGGAGTCCTGGAAGCGGACATGCGCTGGGACCTGGAGATGCCGTTCGGTGCGGTCGTGGTCTTCGGGGTTTCGTTGCTGCTGTGGGCCCTGCTCGCGGCTGCGGTCTGTACCATGTGCACGTACCTGTGCGGCAAGCTCAAGGAACTGAGCGCCGCGGTCGGGGAGGTCGACAAGACCGAGGCCCTGGAGCAGGTCGTCGCGGCCGTGGACAGGAAGTTCGTCCAGGTCGGCCAACTGCTCGCGCGCTTCCGGCTCGACATGCTGACCGCGGACATGGACGTCGCGATGGACAAGGTCGGTCCCAACGGTCTCGACCTGGAAGGCGTCATCGCGACGCTCGAGGCCGTGCCCGCGGACGACCCCAAGGCCGAGGTGGCCGCCGGAGCCGCAGAGACCCTGCGCGAGGCAGTGGCTGCCCTGAGGGGCGCCCAGGACCTCGCACGCCGGTACGCGAGCGGTGAGACCAGCGGCACCTGAGCCGCAACCACGAGCACCATCGCCAGACAACCCACGCCTCGGAGCAACCGCCCGAGCGACGTGGCTTTTTTTATTTACAAAGAAAAAACCCCGCGCGCGGCGGGGCTGTTGTTATTTCTTTGCTTTTACTCTGAATTTTTTATTCGCCCATTTACTGCAGGTGACATCCTTTGGATTTTTCTCTGCAGAGTTATAGACGCAGGACTTCAGCTTCAATGTGTATTTTCGTCCGGCCTTCAATTTCTTCTTCTGCTTTTTCGTGAATTTCTTTTTCTTCTTTGTGAATTTTTTAACCGTGAATACTTTCGCTTTGGATTTTCGTTTTATCACCTTGCCTTTGATGAAGTTTGCATTCAGTGCCTTCGCTTTCTTTTTTACTTTGTATCCATACTTCTTTCCGGCCTTCACAATCTTTGGTTTATTTGGAGTATTGTCATCATCAATATCATCAAGAATTTCCTCTGGGTCTACATAGAGCTCATAGGATGCTGCGTCTGTAGTGTCTTTTACTGTCGAGTGTGTCTCCATGCGAACTGTGATAGCGTCAAGATCTTCTAACACAATGTCGATATCACTTTTTGCAATCGCTATCTCTACCTCCCCTTTATTCTCCGAGGTATTAAAGCCAACGTTCTCTGAGCCGATAGTCTCTTCACCCACTACAAGTGTTTGTACTATTGGGTCTAATCCATCAAATCCAGCGCTATCCCCGCTCTCTTGATGTAGTGTTATACCATTAGTGACAGCACCGGTTCCAATCACTGCACCATTATCCCAACTGATTGCAATAGTAATGTAGTAGTCATAGGCTCCGTCACCTTCTTTGTCGATGTCAAAGATAAAGAAGTGAGCAAAATTCGCAGGAGCGCCTGCAATGGTTTTTGAGTCGTACTCTCCACCGAACGGAACTAACGCATCAGCCAACGGAACGGTTGCGGTGAAGAACGGCCGTATGGTTTTAGCATAGATATAAAGGTTGTCCGCGTCGTCATCTACTTTTACGGTTTCAATATCAATCATCTCTTCATATGCAGTGTAATACGTTGCACACGCAGCAATAGAGCTAGCATCAACCACTGCCCAATTTGCACCGTCCCAGCAGTAGTATTGAGATACTGTCACATCTTGTGAGTCTGAGATAAGTGGATCAATACTAATCCACTCAATAAATTCACCATCGATCACTGCTGCGCGTGATGGGAGCGCGACCAGTAGTACGCCGAGCACGAGAAAGGAGTACAGAAATTTTTTCATAGTATTGTTTTAATAGTTTTTCTTATTTTAACTTATTCATGAGTTTAGAGGAACAGTCATACGACAGTGGAACGGTGTCTTCGGTCTCACTGAACAGCGTTGCTTTGCAGTACCAGGTATTGTTGCAGGCATGATAATCAAACTTTGGGCATATCAAAGTAGTAGCGCTTACTGCCACACCAAACAGCACTACGAGGACAAAAGCGACTATGATGTAGAACATTCCAGATGGTTTTTTCATAAGAATGGTTGGTGGAAGAGCTTAGTGTTTATTGCTTGATAAGCGCACCGGTCTTTTTCTTAATCCGCCATTTCAGCCAGCGTTTCTTGAATTTCACTTGTAGACCAGGCAGCTTTGGCGCGACTTTTAATCTGATTGTAGAAGGCTTTTTTTGAAAGGTGATTTTTTTCTTGGCGATTTTCTTTATTTTGTTCTTGCTCGTTAAATGCGCAGTAGTAATATATCCTTTATTTCCGCGCGAACTCACGAGCAGCAGTTGTTCAGCAGACCTGTTAGCAAACGTGGTGATTTTAAACTTAAATAGTCGCGGGTGCTTGTTGCGGATCTTCTTAGTAAGAATCTTTACACCGTCTTCATAGACCTTAATTCTTTTACCGTCCGTGACCACTACGCGGGAGTTATCACTGGCAATTTTAGCGATGTACTCTTTGGTAAAAGGCTTGAGTGTATCCGTAGTGTCGTCTGAGTAGTGGATGACCAGCTCCCCGTCATCGTTTTCTTCAACTGTCTCTACAGTGGAGTCCTCATCGTCGCCTTCGTCACTTTCTTCTTCCTCTTCCTCTTCACCTTCTTCATCGTCTCCCTCTTCACCTTCGTCCGGCGACTCCGGGGTGTCATCACCTCCGTCACCCTCATCGTCGCCTTCGTCTGGAGTTTCAGGGCTGTCCTCTTCCTCCTCCTCTTCTTCTGGCGGAGACTCATCATCACCACCCTCTTCTTCCTCTTCCTCTTCACTTTCTTCCTCACCTTCCTCTTCCTCCTCCTCTTCTTCTGGAGGAGCAGGGAAGTCATTTATATCATTAGGGTCTGTGCCGTGAGTATTTACTTCATCACCATCGTTATAACTATCATCATCTGAATCAGCATCAGTTGGATCTGTACTATAAGTGTCTATTTCTTCTTGGTATGTGAGGCCGTCGCTGTCAGTGTCACAGTTGACCGGGTAGTTACTGTACGTCAGTACTTGTGGATTGCTATTTTCATCTTGAGCCACTGTTACGGTTGCGAGATCGTTATCACAATCAAGGGTCATGGTAACGCCCTCCTGGTCATTGCCTGGCAAGTCATAGCGCGCAGCCACTGTACCGCTCGTATTCATCTCCACTAATTCGTTTGCGCTGTCAAATACTGCACGCAGCACACCATCTTCTTTCGAGTAATGCAATCCAGAGATGTCGGACTGCCCTACGATCGGTGTCAGTGTGTCTATATAAGTGTAGTTCGTTCCATCGTCGTGTAGATCAACAATGTATATCTTACCGTCT
>CAYFNF010000004.1:0-7051 GCA_964344485.1 uncultured Gammaproteobacteria bacterium | reverse complement strand
ACCAAAGTCGCTGTCATCGTATGGGTGGTGGTTATTCGGTACATATGTTAAGGATTCTAGACCTTGGTTAGGGTTGGCGCTCGCCATCACTGCAGTAAGGTTCCAGTTGCGAGCTGTAAATTCACCAGTACTGGTATTGAATTCCTTGATGGAATCCGGACTTTCTACACCAAGATACAGAAAGTTCGAAGACGGGTCCGCAACTGTAACCCCTTCCAAGTCACCAGATAACGACCAATGCGTGACATCACTACCGTCGCTGTCCATGGAGGCGAGACCACCGTTGTCGTTCACTACAAAAAACCTCTCCGCTGTTGTGTGCCAGAGCGCTCCACTTACTTTGAATTCGGTATTTCCGAGACTGCCTCCGTCTCCATTGGCTGTTACCGTACCGCTTTCATCAGCAGGCCAAGCCGCGGCGACTACCAGTAGTGGAAATATAAAGATCGATACCAGTAGGAGCGTAATGGGTCTGTAATTTATATTCATTGCCTCCTAGTTAGAATAATTGATGAAGAGCTGGATCAGAGAAATTCTGCACGACCATATGCGCCATTGCCAGTTGACTTGCTGGATGGGTAGTGGAAAGCGCCACAGAAGTCATACCTGCTGCGTTTGCTGCTTGGACACCAGCGATTGCATCTTCGAATACTGCACACTGGTGTGCGGTGGTTTGTAAACGGCGCGCTGCTTCAAGAAAGATGTCTGGCGCTGGTTTTCCTCGCTCCACTTCATCGCCGCGAACAATATCTGAAAACAGCGGAGAGAGCTCTAGTGTATTGACTGCCATGTCCACATTCTCTTTTCCGGCTGAAGTTGCGATTGCGGTTTTTATTCCTTGCTGTTGCAGTGACTGGATAAATTCGTAGAAACCAGGAATTGCTTTTGCAGCATGTTGGATTGCGTCACGATATTGCTGTTCTTTATAGTCAGCGATTTGTTGGATGCGAGCCGGCTCATCAATACCAAACAGCGTAGGAATAATTTCATCATTGCGCATTCCAAATGTCTGTTCGAATACTTCTTCGACGAATGGGACTTCAGCAAACTCCGCTGCTTGCTGCCATGCAGTGTGGTGCTGCGGCATGGAGTCGATAATAACACCATCGAGGTCGAATATTGCTGCAGTGTGTTTTTGTTGCGACATGAATGCGCGATTTATTTAAAAAGCGGTATCAAGTTCTCTACAGATTCTACTATATAATCTGGTTGATACGCAGCATCAGTGAGATGGTCACGCTCAGTTTGTCCTGACAGCACTAATACCGAGACCATGCCGTACTCTTCAGCGAGCTTCATGTCTATACCGAGTTGATCACCGATAATTGCCATGGAAGCGGCTGGTGCTCCAATCTGTTCTAATGCTAACTCCATTATCTGTGAATACGGTTTACCGGTGATGATCGGTTCTTGTTCTGTGGTTTCGTTCAAAAACGCGACCGTTGCTCCAGCGTCTGGACGGAGGCCGTCATGCGATACTAGGTTTGGGTCGTCGTTGGTTGCGAGATAGACCGCTCCTTGTCGGATGAGCCTGCTAGCTGTTGCGAGAGTTTCATATGACAAGTCATAGTCTAGGGATGCGATTACTGCTTGCGCGTTAGTGTCAGTGACTGCAATTCCGTGCTCTTCAAATTCTTGCTTTTGGTTTTCAGTACCGACAATGTACGCAGAGGTGATATTGTTGCGCTGTAAGTACGCAATAGCTGACATGTTTGCAGTGAGTAGCTGTTCAGCAGAAATTTTGAAACGCAGCGAATGCAGTTCGTCCGCAAGCGTTTCCCGAGAGACGGTAGTGGTGTTAGTTAGGCAGTAGTGAGGAACATTTTTTCGTCGAAGGATTTTGATAAAATCTGTTGCTCCGTCAATTGGATTTTGGCCACGACGAAGCGTTCCCCCGATATCAATGAGGATTGCTTCACAGTCTTGTAAAGATGTTGCACGTGCCATAGTGGCTGTACTGTATCGTGTTCTGAAAAATACATCAAGAAGGTGCTGGAAAATGGGCGGTTTTACACTATTACTATTGACAAAACCGATTTTTTGTAGTACACTGTTCGGTCATCGTTTTGTATGGATCGTCAGAAATGACGGCCCTGCTTAAGGCGGTGAAGCCCTTCAAATCCAGCAACCGGCTGGTGAAGTTTTGGTATCTTCCAAAGGAGTGAGACAATGCGGAGAACCGCAAAGCTTCTCAGCCTGTTCGTGAACGCAATGCTGATCGCAGCAGTCGTGTGCGCGCCGGTCATGGCTCGAGCGCAGGATCCGGGAGACAACGGCGATGATGACGATTCCGCCGAGGTCTACTGGAGCCGCAGCGAGAGCGGTGCACTGGTGATCTCCGAGAGCCCGTCCGAGGGCGAGATCACGGTCACGTACATCACGGTCGAGCGCACGGACGCGGTCTCGGGTGAGGACATCACCTTCAAGATCGCGGTCGGGGAGTACGACTTCCCCACGCGCCACGACATGTGGAACGACCTGATCGCGCGCAAGGCCATCGAGCACGGCGTGCCGTTCGAGCTGATCAAGGCCATCATCCGGGTCGAATCCGGGATGAACCCGCGCGCGCTGTCGCACGCCGGGGCCCTGGGTCTGATGCAGCTCATGCCCGCGACCGGTCGTGGACTGGGACTGTCGGTGCCCGAGGGTGCCTACAACACGGCCCGCGACGAGCGGCTCGTGCCCGATTCCAACGTGGACGGCGGCACCCGGTACATCAAGAAGCAGGTCAGACGCTTCGGGTCGGTGTTCATCGGCCTGGGTGCGTACAACGGCGGTCCCCACAACATCCGGGACAACGGCGATGGTACCTTCTCGCTGCCCGGGTTCCAGGAGACGCGCGGCTACGTGCCCGCGGTCCTGTCCTGGTACGAGTACTACCTGGAGCAGGATCCCTACCCCGGGACCGAGAACCTGCGCCCCACGTCGGGTTCGCTCTACGACCCGGCTCGTCGCTGACCTGATGCGCTTCGTGCGCTGATGTCCGGCCGACAATCGGCACACGCACACTGCGCCAGCACAGCGCACGAACAAGGCTCCGAGCCTGCCCTGCCCCGTCTCCGACGGTGGTGAGGCAGGCTCAGTTTGTTTTTATTAGAATTACATATGATAGCGTCCGCGATAGGGTTGATTTTTTTTCACTATCGTGCTACGTTGTGCGAATCCTGAAGATTGATTCCACAGCGAACGGAGGTGCTTGTTGGAAACCATCGACATGGAGCACGCGGCAACCACGCTGCGTGAGTTCGGGCCTCAGGACATCACGGATCCGGCCTTCCACCTGTTCCTGCGCCTGGTGCTTCGTTCCGGCAACGGACTGCAGAGCCGCAGCGCCATGGACGAGCCCGCACGGTGTGACCCCGGCTTCCAGAGCCTGCAGCGTGCATGCGCGGAGTTCTGTCTGCACCTGGTGCACCGGCGCTACCACGAGCAGGAGCTGGTGCCGGACAGAGCCGAGAGCAGTCAGGCCCGGTGGGTGAACCGCATGGCGTTCTGGGTGTCGGCCAGACGCTGCGCCGACATGAGCATCCGGGCCACCGACCCCGAGGGGATCCACGGTGAGATCGTGGGCTGGCTCTACGGCCACGCCACGGAGTTGACCCCGGACGACCTGGTCGAGCGCATGTGCCCGCTCAGCTTCTTCCGACTCCTGGCCGATCATGTCGGCCTCGAGCCCCGGAGGCAGGGCGACGACACGCTGGATCCGGCATCCACGGAGGCGTAGGAACATCCTACGATTTTTTTTACCTTGAATAGTTCTGCCGGAGCACGCGCGAGACACAATAACCTAGATGCGCCGGCTTGAAAAAAAGCAGAATCACCAGTATGATGCATGCATATGAAACGAGCACAACTTTTTACAAAAACTAGCAAAACCATTGCTAAAGACGCGGACAGCGTGAATGCAAAACTGCTGATCCAAGCAGGATTTATTAACCAAGAGATGGCAGGCGTGTACTCCTATCTTCCATTAGGGCTTCGCGTACTTAATAATATTGAAAACATCGTGCGCCAAGAGATGGATCTCATTGACGGCCAAGAGATATTGATGTCTTCTTTGTCTTCTAAACAGATTTGGGAGACCACAGACCGATGGAAGGGGTTTGATGCGCTCTTTAAAGTGCCGGCATCAGGAGACAAAGAGTACGGCTTGAATCCAACGCACGAAGAGGTGGTGACACCAATCGCTGCAAAACACATTCAGTCGTATAAAGACTTTCCGTTTGCGATCTATCAGATTCAGACTAAGTTTCGGAATGAAGCACGAGCAAAGTCCGGCTTGTTGCGTGGGAGAGAGTTCCGCATGAAAGATCTCTATTCTTTTCATACCAGCGAAGAGGATTTTGAAGAGTACTATACTGAGTCGATTGCAGCGTATATGCGCGTGTTTGAACGCGTGGGTCTTGGTGATATTACTCATAAGACCTTTGCGCCAGGCGGTGCATTTACAGACAAGATGACACATGAGTTCCAGACTATTAATGAATGGGGCGAGGATACAGTGTATATCTGTAAGAAGTGTGGTGTGGGCCATAACGCTGAGATCTATACTGACGGAATGAAGTGTATGGAGTGTGGCGCAACTGATTTTACTAAAGAAGCAACCACGGAAGTTGGTAATATTTTCCCATTAGGCACCAAATACACTGAGGCATTTGGATACACATACACTGACGAAGACGGTAAAACACAGCCGATCATTATGGGGTGCTACGGCATCGGAACTAGTAGATTGATGGGAACAGTTGCAGAGGTGTTGAGTGATGACAATGGATTAGTGTGGCCAGAAGAAGTTGCTCCGTATGCGGTGAATATTATTCCAGTCGGCAAGAGCGACGCACCAATGAAAGCAGCAGAAAAGCTGTACAGTACACTGCTCGAGCAAGGTGTAGAAGTGATGATGGATGATAGAGACACTTCTCCAGGCGAGAAGTTTGCAGACAATGACCTTATTGGTATTCCGTATCGTGTGGTGATATCAGAAAAGACGCTAGAAAAGAACCAGATTGAATTTAAAGAGAGAACAAAGGAAGACGTTGAGATGCTTGATGAAGCTGCGTTATTAAAGAAGTTTAGCTAACGTAGTACTTATGAGCGGGCGGTAGCGCCCGCTTTTTTGGTATATAAAAAAAGAACCGTTGGCCAGACGGTGTGTTCACGATGCGCGCAAGATCATGCGCGGGTTTTGTATCGTTGGCCGAAAGGGACACGGAGCGAGCTGCTCCAGGCTACGCGTCGACGCGTTCCCAGGGGAAGCGGTTGTAGCCGAACGCTCCGATGCGGGCGCTCTCCTCGTAGGTCCAGCCGTCCGGGGCGGTCAGGCCGAAGCGCTCGATGATGGCGGGGGGCCGCCAGTCGAAGGTCTCGGTGACCAGGCGCGAGAGCCGGCAGTCGGGCTCGGGGTTGGAGTCCTGGGTGTAGACCCAGACCGCACAGGGCTCGGCCATGCCGATGGCGTAGCAGACGAAGACCTTGGCCGCGGGCACGTGCCCGTTCCGGACCAGCCACTTGGCCACGTGGTGCGCCATGTACGCGCCGCTGCGGTCGACCTTGCTCGGGTCCTTGCCCGAGAACGCTCCACCTCCGACCGGCTGGGGGTACCCGCCCTGGTCCACCACGATCTTGCGGCCGATGACCCCGGCGTCCGCCAGGAAGCCGCCGATGGTGAACCGGCCGGTGCCGTTGATCACGAGGTGTTCCGGGATGTCCCCGAGGACCGGGGCGATCGCACGTTCGGTCAGCGCCGCGCGCACCGTCTCGATGTCCACGTCCGCGGAGTGCATGGCCGCGATGACCGCGCTGGTGACCAGGCTCTTGTCCAGGACGATCTGGACCTTGACGTCCGGGCCGAGCCACGGCAGCTCCGAGCGGAGCACGGGGGCGGTCAGGGCATCGCGCAGCTTGCGGGCGATCTGCATCGCCGGGTGAAGGCCAGACGTGGTCGCGGAGGTGAAGAACCCCCACATGCCGCCTTGGTCACCGGCGCCACCGGTGTCCACGCCCTGCGAGATGTCCGGGCTCTGCGCCTTGATGTGGTTGATGACCTGGATCGGGTCGGGGTAGCCGATGTCCGCGATCACGCGGTTGACGACCATCGAGACGTCGATGTCGGCCATGGTCGTGACCTCGCCGCTGACCACGAGCGCGTCGTCCTTGCCGAGCATCTCCAGCGCGACACGGGATCCGGGGTCTTGGGCCAGCATGGCGTCCAGAAGAGCGTCTGCGCACGCGTCACAGACCTTGTCCGGGTGGCCGGCTCCGACGAGCTCGGCAGCTCCAGTTGCAGCAGAAAAAAGCATCGTTCTTTCGAACCTCCAGTTGTTGCGCCTTTCCAACGCAAAGAGTTGTTGTGCTGGACTCAGTCCAGACACGACGGGGGCGATACGTGCGTTTTCACGCGCGTTCTTGGGTTGTATGTTTTCCGGGAAAAGGCTCCTGTAGTCAACCCGCTCTGCAGCAGGTCAACGCTGTTCCGGCCAGGAGTCATCCACCGGAGACGACAGTATAACACGTTTTATTTACGCGGCAAAGAGTGGTAAAACAACGGTAATAAAAGCTCTAAAAAGAGCAAGGAATGTGTAACTTTGCCTTGACAAATAGGCTAAAATAAGCTAGCATAGCTTGTTCGCACTTTAACAAGTTGCTCTGGTTTTTGTGTATATTTTTCATATCTATACACAGAAATTTACTGCTAATATACATGCTACTTTTACGCGGCTGATTATCATTTCTTTGTGATGATACCATCGTAGGAGAGAGAGACAAAACGCTGTTTTGAGTTCTCTCCTTCGATGGACCAACGTCAACACATGAGAATGGCGCTTACCCAAGCGTACTTCTGGAGGACGAGAGAGATGAGAAGGTTCCTGCTTCCACTGGCCCTGACACTGGGCCTGTCCCTGCCGACCCTCGGCACGGGCTGCGGACCGGCCACGGCTTCGATCGACGGACCCAAGGACGACACCGGCGACATCGTGTTCCCGGACTCGGACCGCGACGGGTACGACACGCTCGAGGACTGTGACGACTCCGACGCGTCGATCCACCCGGG
>CAYFNF010000003.1:292323-301665 GCA_964344485.1 uncultured Gammaproteobacteria bacterium | reverse complement strand
GGCTGCTCCCCAGATGTGGATGACCAGGATCACGAACATGCCCAGGTTCAGGGCCCAGATCAGGTAGCAGGCCGGGCAGTTCACGTGCAGGCTGACCGCGCGCCAGATCAGGAAGAACGTGAACCCGAACGCGAAGGCCACCAGCGCGTAGTTCGCGAGCATCAGGTGCGTGGCCATGCGCTCGCTGCTCACCCGGTTGATCGTCAGGCTCGTGCCCAGGATCACGCCGTACCCCACGACCCCGATCACCGCGATCGGGATGGTCCCGAAGAGCATGGTGTGCGAGGGGTCGCTGGCATGCGCCAGAGAGCAGAACGCTGCGATCAGCGAGAGGATCAGCCCCGCGGCAGCGCAGGCTCCGACCCGTTCCACGTACGTTTCCATATCCTCACTCCTCTAGCAATGTGCTCAGCACATTCGCAGCTTACCTGAACCCTATAAATTACGCAAGAATTGGGTTTTATTGTATACTAGAGCGGTAAGTAGTAAGTAAAAATTATGAACCGAGCATTATTATTCATGGCTGGCGCACTGTTTGTGCTATTACCAGCAAGTGTCAGTGCAGCTGATGCACCTTTTTCAACAACCGCCACCGGCAATTCGGTCTCTTCAATTGAAGTAGAGGCATCTCCAAATACGGTTTCGGAGACCGCGACACTTACGTATGTGATTCATACTAGTGCTGCGTGGGATATCGGTACGCAGTTCTATCTAATGTTCAGTGGCACGGACCTGGCCCCAGAGGATACAGGATTTGATTTTGAGTCAGCGGAATATGATGCAGATACTATCCCAGTAACCTGCGAGTCTGTCGCTTCACCAATGAACCATGCAGCAGTATTATGTGAAGTATTTATTGGTATGCCATTGGGAAATTATACTCTTGGTATTGAGAATGTGGTATTACCGAGCATCGCAGGATCGTATGAAGCGCATATATCAACAGATGAGCTAGATCCAGAGATGACATATGTCACTGCAGAGAACGCCTTGGAAATTGTAGAACCAGAAGAAGAGGAGGATTATACCCCTGCGAAAAAAGTAAAGAACCTGAAAGTAAAGAAAGCAAACAGAAAGAAGAAGAAAGCAACTGCAACCTGGAAGAAGCACAGCTACAAGACGCAACTGAAGCTACAGAAATATAATAAGAAGAAGAAAAAGTACAAAAAGCACAAGAGCTATACAGTAAAAAAGAACAAGAAAAAGAAACTGATGAAGAGCTTGAAGCCTGGAACCAAGTACCGTGTACGTGCACGAAAAGTCCGAACAGTCGATGGAACGAAGTACTATAGTGAGTACACCAGCTGGGTGAAATTCAAGACAAACGAATAATTTGCAGCAATAAAGACCTCCGTTTGCGCGGAGGTTTTTTTATTATCAAGATATGGTATAATAAGAAAAGCTAATTAATTGAATAAACTATGCAACACACTTTCAAACGAGTGTTGACTCCGTTTATTGTCCTTGCTGCCTGTGCAGTATTTTTTATTGCATCAGCAGGCTTGGCGCTATCATTTAGCAGCCAAGGAGACCAGGACGTTAACACGGACTTGCTCGACACTACACAAGACACTGCCCTTAAAACCAACCTCGCGTTGTACGGCAGTCATACATGGGATATTGCAGTGGATCCCAACGATAGCAATTTTATCGCTATTGCAACGTACTATACGCCCAACGGAGGGTTTTGGTCTTTGGACCAAGGCGCGACTTGGAGTACCTTACCTGCAGGGTCGGATCATGGGCCTGGTCATGATGTAGAGATAGCTCCGGACGGTACGGTATTCATGCTGCTGAACGATCTATTGGTCAGCTCTGATCGCATGGAGACCTACGACGTTCCATTACAACTTGGAACTGGCGCAGGCACCATGATGTACGCAGAGGGGATTAGCACATTAGTGGTAACTCAAAACGGTGATGTGCACGCGTCTGCTGACAACGGTAAAACGTTTACTACAGAGACCGTTTGTGAAAATGAAACTATTTGGTCTGTTGATGCTTCTTCAGCCGGGCTATATGCTCTGTGTTACAACTACACCACAGAAAAAGCATCACTGTATAACTCTACAGCACCAGGGGCAGGGTGGACCAATATTCCGCTCTCGGATGAAATAGCAGGAGACGCTGAGAAGATTGCAATTAATCCAGTGAGTAAATACCTCTATTTAATCCCAAGCTCTTTGGGTGGAGGTACATATGTGTCGAAAGATACAGGCACATCATTTACAAAGATTGATGGATTCCCAGCATCAGGGCATCTCACATTTGATACCAACGGCGTCTTATATTCTGGTTCATATTATTCGACTAATGGCGGTGCTGATTGGACAGTCATTTCTGGTCTAGAGGACAGTACTGGCAACCATTTAGTTGTTCCTGACCCAAGTGATCCAAATGTGTTATATGACACTTCAGTGCCAGGATTCGGTAAGCGATTAGCTGGAGAGAAAGAGTTTACCTACTCTGTTGATGGAATAACTGGTGTCGAGGTCACATCGATCTCTCAGCAACCAGATACAAAGGATGTGGTGTGGGTCGCAACACAGAACGGACCAGCAATGACATCCAACTTTACTACAGAATTCCCTGATTCTCCAGATTGGAGCTATGTTACTCTAGATAACTACAACTCTAGCGGGTATGATGCAGTATGGGCAGACGGTGATATCGTAGTATATAGCAGCTCCATGCAGCTAGAGTACTCCGCAGACGGAGGTTCAACGTGGACGCAGTCAAAAGTCGACATGACACTTCCAGGTGCAGTATTTCAATTTGCTCATGGCGGAGACACTACACTGTATGGGGCAGTAGGGCCAAACACTCCTACTGACACTCCAAAAGGAGATGTGATCATGAGTGAAGACAACGGAGCAAATTGGACTAGTACTGGATCTGGTATGGCGATGCGATCTGTTGCCGTTGCGTCTGACGGTGTTGTGTATGCAGGAGCGTATGCTGGTGGTCTGTATAAATATGACTCAACCTGGACTGAATTAGAGAACGCACCAAGCGATGTGCAGTTCCGAGCAATCTCAGGAGATCCAGATGACGCTAACATCATCTATGCAGTAGCAAGCGGAGAGACCAGTCATGCAAATGCTGGCCTATGGAAGTCTGTTGACGGTGGTGACGCGTGGGAGCAGATGGATGGTGGCATGGATGTCACTGGCTACTCTGAATTCCATGCACTTGCACTTCAGAAAGAAGAAGATCGGACTGTGGTGTATATTTCCGGTGTGCAGAATGAGACTGGTAAAGGTGTGATCTTGAAATCTTCTAACGGAGGGAACAAATTCGCAGTTCTCTATGTAGGATTGATGAGTGAAGTACACAAAGTTCTTCTCTTTGATGGCCTGACTGCTGGCTCCAGCATTGGAATGGCGGATTACAAGTCTCAAGCGCAGATTAGGTTGAAGAAGAACAAGAAGAAGGTGAAGAAAGGCAAGAAAGTGAAGTTGACGATTAACGCAAAAGAGGTCGCGACAAAGAAGAAGCTTGGCGGAAGAAAGATGAAGATCTTCAAAAAGATCGGCAAGAAGAAATACAAGTTATGGAAGAAAGTGACCTTGAATAAGAAAGGCAAGAAGATTGTAAGATCTAAGATCAAGAAGAAGACGAAATTCTATGTAGGGTGGACAGCAAAGAACGAAACCGACGAGTTCGTTCCAACAGCTTCAAACACCGTGACTGTCAAAGTAAAGAAGAACAAGAAGAAAAAGAAGAAGTAAAGCAGCTCGTTTAGAAAAAGGCCCTGTGTTCGCAGGGCCTTTTGAGTTGAAGTTATTCTATTGTGGCGATAGGGGCGGTTGCGGGGGCTGCTCTACGTGTTGTTGTTTTTCTTGCTCTCGCGCAGCGCGCGATCCTTTTCTCGCCCGCAGCACTGCCCAGATGATTTCACCAAGTACTATTACGCCCATGATTAACGCGGTCACCACCATAGAGAAGACTACAATTTTAGTAACATCGTTATAGAGCTTCTCATAGATTGAGTGGACAATATAGAACACGAGAATTAGCACGAAGAAATCAGCGACCATAATACCCACAACAAATAGAAACGCGGACGCTAGTGATTTTCCTGATACTTGGCTCATAGGCGTATTAGTTAATTATGTCGACATTGTACCACTAAAACTGTTTGCGTATCAATTCGCGGAATGAATAACATGCGATATAAGAAATAAAGCAGAAAATGTGATAGAATACTCTTAGAAGTATTAAATATCCATTATGAAAAAAGTATTAGGAATCCTTCTTTTCGTTGGAAGTATTTTTATCGCGCATCCTGCTATTGCCGCGGATTACTACATTGATGGTGACAACGGTAATGACGCTGATGCAGGCACAGAGGTCGCGCCGTGGAAATCACTGTCGAAAATCAGTTCTATTAGCAGCGGCGACACCGTATACGTAAAAGGAGAATTTGCCGGCCTATCGAGCACAGTCACGATTCCAGCTGCGATCTCAGGTTCCGCATCAGCCACCACCACTATCACAAACTGGCCAGGTGAATCGCCCCTGATTCAGATACTCTCTGGCTCAGCAACGATCTCTGTTGCTGCGAGTTATATTGAAGTTTCGGGATTATCTTTTAATAACAACGGCACATTACTGTCATCCTCAAACGCAATTAAAATTGAGGACAACTATAATAATGTAACGGTTGCTGATTGTACTATAGCGGACGCCCGATTTGGAGTGTATGCAGTAGCCGCGACAGGTATTCAAGATATCATCGTTGAGGATAATACGTTTTCCAATACTCTGTATGGTATTTGGCTGCAGAGTGTGACTGACTCGACTGTTCGGCGTAACCACATGTCGGATAATTTAGGCATTGGTGTTGGTATAGTTAGTGGAAGTACAAGTTTGATCGTAAATAATGTGGTCACAGACAACGGTGAAGCTGGAGTGTATTGTAATGGTGTAAGTAATTGTCGCATCATTAACAATACCATATACGATAACGGGTATGGGGCGTACGGAGAGAGCTGTACTGGATATCTCGTAAAGAACAATATTATCGTTAATTCTAGCTACGCTGGCATCAGCAATAAAAACTCAACATCTGTTTCTCTGGATTATAATCTGTTTCACGGCAACTCTAACATCGGGAATATCGGAGGTTCTGGAGGCACCAATTATAACTTGCTTGCTGACTGGCAGGCGATTAATTTTGATGAGCATTCGATAGAAGGGGATCCGTTGTTTGTTGATGTAACGAATTCTGATTTTCATATTCCGAGCAACTCTCCAGCAATTGACACAGGGCTGGACGTAGCAAATTTCCATACAACAGACTTTGATTCAGAGACACGACCGTATGGTCTTGAATATGATATCGGCGCTGATGAAGTACAGACACCAGATGCACCGACTGATTTTGCCACCGCTACCGTAACGTCATCGGCATTGGAGCTCACGTGGACCGCGCCAGGCATGTTAGTAACCTCGTACGAGGTGGAATATGACACTGATGAAAACTTCACTACTTCTAGTACAGATACTGGAATTACTACCACCCAAGCAACGATAGACAGCTTGACTCCAAATACCGTGTACTACGTGCGAGTCTTTGCAGTGAATGCTACAAGTTATCAAACCAACTACTCTGAGGCAGCGTTATTGGCAAGCGGAGCAGGAGTAGCAACCTTGCCAGAGCCGCCGTCGGACATCAGCAATACACTTCAAAAACCAAAAAAGCTGACTATTGGGTGGACCGCGCCAAGCGATGGAGTGAGCTACTATAAAGTTGGATATAGCACTGATAGCACTTATGCAGGCGCTTCATACACAAACCAACCAGAGACCACTTTTGCTGCGACAGATTTAACACATAACACACCGTACTACTTCCAAGTACAGTCCTGCAACGTGAATGATGAATGCAGCGCATTTGAGACCGCAGAGTTCCGCACGCTTCCAAGAAAAGTGAAATACGTGAAACCGCTTCCGAAGACCGCCACGAAAAAAACCATCAAGATCCGTTGGCAGAAAGTAAAGAACGCTCAATCGTACAGGATAAAATTGATGTGGAAGAAGAACGGAAAGAACAAGAAGCGTATCATTACTGTGGAGAATAATAAGACTAACGATCAGATCACATTAAAGTCCGGCAAGAAGATCAAGATCAAGAGAAAGAAGATCAAGAAGCTTGTCCCAGGCAAGAAGTATCGAGTGAAAGTACGCGCACTGTTTGACGACAACCACAAAGGGAAGTTCTCAGATATCAAGCGCTTCACAAAATAGCAGCCCCACAATTCAGTCCAATAACAATACGCCTCTCACAGGAGGCGTATTGTGTACACGTATCAGAACGAAGTTCTAAAGTTCTATTCTTTTGGACGTGCCTCTGAGACGTTGATTTCTCGACCATCGAGTTCTTTGCCGTCCCACATGTCGATAGCAGCTTGTGCCTCTTCAGCAGAGCCCATTTCAACAAATCCGAAACCACGGGACCGGTTCGTAACCTTGTCCATGATGATTTTCGCAGAGGTGACAGTACCTGCCTGCTCGAACGCTTCACGAAGAGCGTCCTCGGTCGTGTTAAATGAGATTCCACCTACAAATAGGTTAGTGTTCATACACACTGGTTAAAAATAATCTTGGTTGTCGCGATTGTTGAATCGTTTAAACCATAGTCAGCATACCCGTAAAACGATATTTGCACAACTGGTAGCGCTATATAATGCGTTTTGCCGCTTTTTTTACTTGTTTTTTGATGTTATTTGACGTGCTGCGTACATGCCGGTGATGAAGCAGTCTTCCACTCCACACACGTTATGCTCGCCAATAAGATAGAGGTTTTTTTGTAGTTCTGTCTCCCACAGCACGTGTCCTTTCAAATGAAATGCTGGGTCCCATACTTTGTGATGCTGCACATTCCATGAATTAAAGTATTCGTCGAACTCTGGCTTTTCAATTTGAGAGTATAATAGAAACGAACCGTCTGATTCTCGTGAGAGAAAGATAGTGTCTGATTGTTCATGAAAAACGTATAACGGTTTTGTTGAAAATTTCTTTTTTACTGACCCAGTCACATGGAAGAGATGTGCGGTGCATGGTCCTTTAATCTCAGGAATCTCTAGCAGCTCCTGAGAGACATGCGGAGGCGTCGCAACTACCACGTTCTGTGCTGTAAACACTGTTTCGCTTGCAGTCGTAACGACATAGCGCTCTTTTTCTTGTATCGACTCTACACTGTCTTGCGTGATGTTCTCTTTAAAACCCTCAATCAATCGTTCTTGGTTAAAGGTAAATGTATAGATCGGTATATCCATGTGCATCACTACATGCATGAGGTCAAATGCATTTAATTCGGATAACCGTGTGAATGTGCACATGTATACAATCTGCCCCAGGAAGTCCCGGATAACAGTTTCGATTTTTTGTCTCTTGATGAACTCCTCTGCATTTGTGTTGTACAGTTCCAGTAGATACGGGTGCTCTTTGAATGCTTGTACCTGCGCCTCTGTTTCACACATCCGTTTGAATGACGCATACTGTTTTTGGAATAGTTTTACCAACACGAATACGCGGATCAGTTGGAACGGATGTTTCCACGCATGCATGAATGAATATGCGCGTTGCTCAGTGTGGAATACAATGTCGCGCAACCGAATTCTCTGTTTTTTTGTGATGAACGACTGCATATGTATAGCATTATCTCCAAGCACATACGCACCGTAATTTACTTCTTGGTTTGTACTCGTACAGATGTCACTTTGTAGATCTTTTGTGATCAATAGAAAATCTTCATTCTGCTGAGCCAGTTCACGTGCGCATGCCAGACCAGAGATTCCACCACCGATAATAATGGTATTGTAGTGCTGCTTCATGTTGTTAGTATACCAGATTTTCTTCCGGGAAGTTGATGTGCGGCGTGGAAAACAATCGAAATTATTTGACAAAAACGCTTACCTCAGCTACTCTTTGCGCATGGACAAGCATAGAAGCAGAACAACTGAATTAAAAAAGAAGAAGATCGCTCCGCTCGCGGGATAGTCTTGTAGTGTCATTATTGTTCAAGAGAGTCCCGCAACAGCGGGGTTTTTTGATGAGTGTACTCGAGGCAATGAGTACTGAGGTCACGATCAGATTATTATCACGATCGCGATCTCACGATCCTTGAACTCAAATCGGAGAACAACCCCATGACTACGGTCTGCAAGTTCGGCGGATCCTCTCTGGCTGATGCTGATGCGTTCCGGCGCGTTCAGCAGATCATTCAGTCGAGCGGTCATCGCCGAGTCATCGTGGTCTCCGCATGCGGGAAGCGCACCAAGACCGACATCAAGATCACAGACCTGTTGATCAGATGTCACACGCTGCAGCAAGCTGGTCGAAGCTGGTCTGAACCGTGGCGAGAAATCGTCAGTCGCATCACGCAGGTCAACGAAGAGCTGATGCTCGACGTCGACGTACTGCAACTGCTCGCTCAGGTCGAGCAGCTCCTGCGCACTGACGGCGGTTACGATGCCGTGATCAGCCGCGGTGAGTACATCTCAGCCGTGATCATGTCCAGACTTCTGGGCTACGAGCTGGTGGATGCGACCGAACTGATCTTCTTCCAGCAGGACGGGCGGCTCAACAACGCTGCTACGAGTGCCGCGATTCGTTCGCGTCTGCAGGGAGATCGGTTCTGCGTGGTGCCCGGATTCTACGGAGTCCGGCCGGACGGTACGATCCAAGCGTTCAGCCGCGGTGGTTCAGACATCACCGGAGCGCTGATCGCTGCTGCGCTGGACGCGGAGCTGTACGAGAACTGGACCGATGTCAACGGTCTGTCCATGGTCGACCCCAGGCTCGTCAGCGAACCCGAGACGATCCGCGCCATCACCTTCCGGGAACTGCGCGAGCTCTCCTTCACCGGAGCTACGCTCATGCACGAAGCCGCGGTACTGCCGTGTCGGGAGGCGGGGGTGCCGATTCGGCTCCGCAACACCTTCTGCCCTGAAGATCCTGGCACGTTGGTCACCAACGAGCGCAGTACTGAAGCACCGCTCGTGCGCGGTATCACCGGCCGTCCCGGCTACACCAGCATTCTGATCAACGCACCGCACTTCCACGACCAAGTCGGGTCCCTGGCTCGCTGCCTGGCGGTCTTCGCTCACGCTGACATCTCGGTCGCGCACACGCCGACCGGGATCGACACCGCGTCGTTCGTGGTCGCGCAAGATGACCTCGACGATCGTCAGGAGCAGGTGGTGGCGGGCTTGCAGCTCGCTCAAGATTCATCTGAGGTGAAGGTGAACAACCACATGGCGCTGCTTGCAGTGGTCGGTCAAGGCCTGAGTCAGGACCTGATGGTCCTCAGCCGCTTGTTCGGCGCTCTGGCTC
>CAYFNF010000003.1:268716-292313 GCA_964344485.1 uncultured Gammaproteobacteria bacterium | reverse complement strand
TGCCTGCATCCAGGTGCGCATGATCGACATGGGCAGCTCAGCAATCAGCATCATCCTGGGCGTGGATCAGCAGCAGCTCGACAACGCGGTCCGCACCCTGTATGCGGAGTTCAAGCACGGTTAACGGAGCGGGTAGCACCAGCTCGCTCCGAACCAATTTTTTTACAAAGTATCAATTCATCATTAAGATACAGATATGAACCCAGAAGTAACATACGCGCCGCGCGAGAACATCGTGCGTGCGACGCAAGAGCATCCCACTCCGTTCTTTATCTATGAGGAAGAACGCCTTCGACAGAATTGTCGCACTCTAAAAAATGCATTTGAGAAGTACTTTCCAAAGTTCTACCCACTCTATGCAGTAAAAGCCAATACCAATCCAGAGATTCTGCGTATTATCCATGAAGAGGGGTACGATTTTGATTGTTCTAGTCAGGTGGAGGTATGGATTGCGAACCAACTTGGTGTCGGAGGAATGCATACTGGAAACTATACAAGCGAAGAAGAGATGCGCATGGTCTTAGAAGACAGTCAGCTCATCCTCAACCTCGATGACATTAGCATGCTACCGACCGTCGAACGCATTGGTGTTCCAGAGACTCTTTCCTTTCGCATTAACCCAAAAATGACAAAAGGTAGCATGGAAAGCTTGCTGACTGCCGGGCCAGAAGCAAAGTTCGGTGTGCCGTTAGAGCAAGCAGTAGAAGCGTATCGGCGCGCTCAAGACATGGGCGTGAAACGGTTCGGCATTCACATGATGACTGGCAGCAATATTCTAGATGAAGAGTATTTCAAAATGGTGACACAGAGCTTGTTTGAGTTGTTAGCGCAGATACGAGATGAGCTCGACATTGAAATGGAGTTCTTGAACGTTGGTGGAGGGTTCGGTGTACCGTATGAGCCAGATGAAGAGAGCCTTGACCTTGATAATTTAGCGCGCTTACTCCGAGAGGCCTTTGACGAACAGTGTACAGCGTATCAGTTGCAGGAACCCACACTCATGGTGGAGCCTGGGCGCTACATTACTGCGAATGCAGGGTGGCTTGTAGGAAGAGTGCAAGTAATCAAAGATTCTTACAAGAAGTTTATCGGCATTGATGCAAGTAGCAACGACATGCCGCGACCTGCGATCTATGATGCGTACCACTACGCTTCGGTTATTAATGACGCTACAGAAAAAGAAGAGGTCACTATCGTTGGTAGTATTTGCGAAAATAATGATCAGTTCGCCAAAGATCGGATGTTGCCGCGCGTAGCAGTAGGAGATATCGTTGTGATTCATACCTCTGGTGGGCACGCGTTTGCTATGGGAACCAACTACAACGGTACGCTACGACACGCTGAGTACTTAATTCGCAAAAACGGAAAGATCGAACAGATCCGTCGTGCTGAAACTATTGAAGATTTTTTCAATACCGTACAAGTATAGTCATTGAAACAAACCACCAAACAGTGCTACAATAGCGGTAGAACTATTATTAACGCACCGACGTTCTTGCTCATGAACGACGTCGGAAAGAATTATGTCTACTATTGTAAAAGGAAATATGGTCATCGGACAGTCCGGTGGACCAACCGCAGTGATAAACCAGAGTTTAATCGGAGCTGTGAAACAAGCACTCCAACATCCAGAGATCACTGGAATTTATGGAATGAAGCACGGCATTCTCGGTATTTTGAATGAGGATTTTATCGACCTACAACAGGAAGATGAAAGCACGCTCGAGCAGATCGCTGAAACCCCAGCAAGTGCGCTTGGTTCCTGTCGGCACAAGCCGGACCAGAAGGATTGCGAGCGCGTCTTCGAGGTGTTTGAAAAATATAATGTGAAGTATTGGTTCTATATCGGTGGGAATGATACAGCTGAGACCTGTCATATTGTAAATGAGATTGCGCGCGAACATGACTATGAGTTGCGTGTGTTTCATATCCCCAAGACCATTGATAACGATTTAGAGGTCACGGATCACTGTCCAGGATATCCGAGTGCTGCAAAATACGTTGCACAGTGCTTTATGGGGAATGATCTGGACAATACTGCGCTACCTGGAGTGAAGATCGACGTGGTCATGGGTCGTCACGCTGGATGGCTGACTGCTGCAGCTGCATTAGGAGGCGCGCATTTGATTTACCTACCCGAAGCACCGATCACTTTAGATCAAATCACGAAAGATATAGATAACTGTGTGGACGACAATGGAAGATGTTTAGTTGCGGTATCTGAGGGAATTGTGAATCCTGACGGTGAATTGATAGCACAGTCAAAAGAGATGGACTCGCACGGCAATGTTCAACTCTCTGGGTCCGGAATGCTCGGGGATCTGCTGACTTCATATATTAAGGAGAATTCAAAGCATGAAGAGTTGCGCGTTCGGTCTGATACGTTAGGGTATGCACAACGTTCATTTCCAGGAGTCTATAGTGAAGTAGACCGGGAAGAAGCGCGCATGGTGGGCGAAGAAGCAGTGAAGTATGCAATGAAAGGTGACATTGATGGCTCAGTTGCGATCAAGCGCATCGGTGAGGGTGATGATTACGCGTCAGAACCAGATTTAGTTAAGCTCTCTGATGTGGCACAAAAAACCAAGCTCATACCAAAAGAGTTCATCAACGAAAACGGCAACGGTGTAACAGATGCATTTGTTGATTATTTAAAACCATTAGTCGGTTCGCTTCCAGCGGCTGGGAAGTTTAAGGAAGTGCCGGTTATTCATAAGAATTAGTACGCGGTCGTGCGCGTTAAATGATACGGCTCATGGTGCGGTGTGGTTTTTTGTCCTTGTAGCCAAAGATAGTCATTGATCTGATTAGCGGTGATGGACGGGTACTGATGTTGAAGCTGTTTTTTAATGCACTCAACCGCGTGTATAGTTTGTGCGCGTATAGCTATCTCTTGTTCTGAATTTGGCTTTAGGGGAGTTCTCGCAGTAATTTTTTTCTCAAGCGCAGGGGAGTATTGAAGAATTCCATACTGCCGAAGCACTTGCGGGAGTTTATAGTCTGCGCACGCAGAGAGTTCAGATATATCTGTAATCGAGTGCAGCGTAGGACATGCGTAGAACAGGTCTGCAATTAGTAGTTGCGCTCGCTTATTAAATGGGATAGTCATGCCGGCAAGTGACCGCTCATCTTTAAATGATGGGAACTCTTGAATTAGCCGTTCAGTTAATTGAACTGTTGATATGCACTGCGCTCTAAGGAATTGATTGAAATCTGATTTGTGCCGTGTTGTTAATACAGCTCCGATTTCACGGACATGTTCAGCGCGTTCTTGTAGTAGTGGAATTCGAGATGATCCACGTAGTACATGAGCGAGTGACGTATTAGACATCCCTTGCCAGTGTATTGGATTCAGGATGGATCTGTCTTGTTTGACTGCCCGTCCGAGCGCAGCCATCATAGCTTGTGCACCGTTATACTTCCTCCCTTCATATTGCACGGTCCAGCGTGGCTCTCCCCAGTAGCTGAAGCTCATTGCATTGAGCAATAGTACGAAGTGCATGCGTTCATGCTCAGACAGTGACTGTACTGGAAACGGTGAGACCACATGCCAGTGCTGTAGTTTCGTAGGTAAAAACTGTTTTACAAATCTCTCAATTCCCGCAAGCGTGATCTGCACGGATTGAATGTGGGTTTGTACTTCTTGGGTTGATGTGATCGTTGGATTCATAGGTTTATTGGTAACGCAAAAGTCTAGAGCATTTTTCTATTTTTATAAAGTTTCTGGTGTAGAATTTACATTTTTAACAAAATAGGATATAATAACGTTAGAATTATAAAAAAATGGACAAAAAAGAAGTTGCAATATTAGAGCAACTGATAAAGAACTCCCGCGTTTCTTTATCACAATTAGCAAAGGATATTTCAGTATCTCGAGAGGTAACGACCTATCACTTTAATAAACTAGTGAAACAGCAGGTTGTTTTAGAATTCGTAACTCATATTGATATCGCTGCACTCGGATATGTCGGTGCTGCAGTGTTTGTGAATATCAAGGCAACTGCACAGCAAGACTTCGAAACGTATGTAAAACAGGCTGGATTTGTTTCCTGGGTCGCAAAGTTGTCAGGGCTTTGGAGTTTTGGTCTCTCAATATACGGCAAGAACAACCAAGAGGTGGATGCGCGATTTCATGAGCTCTATGAAGAGTTCAAAGATGATATCATCGATCACCGTTTTGCACTACACAAGCGTTCAATCTTTTTCTATGAGAAGTACTTAGGTCTACAAGGGCACAAGATATTAGAGCAGCCACCAACACCCCACCTCCTGGATGATACTGATAAAAAAGTTTTAAAGGAGCTTGCGCATGACTCTAGAGCAGACGCAAGTACGATTGCACGACGCTGCAATGTCTCGATTCCAACCATTGCACGACGAATTCAGCAGTTGGAACAAAATAGTGTAATTGAGCAATACTCTATCT
The DNA here is from genome assembly GCA_964344485.1 of uncultured Gammaproteobacteria bacterium. Taxonomy (GTDB): domain Bacteria; phylum Patescibacteriota; class Patescibacteriia; order UBA9570; family XYC2-FULL-38-9; genus CAYFNF01. The sequence goes on along the minus strand of CAYFNF010000003.1, from coordinate 287,887 downwards.
TTCTTGATATTCGGAAGTTAGGCCTCTATCAATATAGTGTGTTTATTCAGAATAAGAATGTAGACGAAAAGCAGAAACTAGTTCAATATCTTGCACAACATCCGAACGTGTCTTTCATCGCTGAGTATATTGGAGATCCTTTTTTTGAATTTGGTGTGTTTGTTGAAGATCCGTATCAGCTACGCGAACATCTTCAAGAGATCGAAGAGCAGTTTCCGAATAATCGCTCGTTGGACATTTCATTGTTCCAAAAGGAGTTTATCTCTACTGGCCCTCCGGTCTGTGTATTTGAATAACCAACGTAAAATCATCTATACTACATACATCTTATTCATTTATCTATTTATATGAAGAAAGCATCTATAATGAGCGTCACTCTACTATTGATACTCTGCGGCAGCGGTTGTTTTTTATTCGAAGATGAGGACGCGGAAGACCTGGAGCTCACTAACTTGTCAGTTCCGCAAGAGCAGAACACGGACACGGATACTGAGCAGAATACTATTGATGATCCGTTAGTGAATATGGAGGAAGAGGAGGAAGAAGAGACGTTATTGCAACAGGAGTTCCAGGGAACGTGGTGGATGTATGTACAGTATGATAATGGTGAATTGCGCACTATTTCAGATGTCGCTATTTCAAAAGGAGAGTATGATAGCAAAGAGCATCTAGAAGGGTCGCTCCAAGCGACGCGATCAAGAGTATATGCAGAAGACGGAAATGAGTATGAAGCGATTGAGGGCACTGCTGAAAAAGTAGAGTATGAGATTGACGGCTCAAAGATGCGACTCACAACACAAAATTCTTACTTTTCTGGGAGAATCACTGTGGACGAAGAAGATGCGTATGCGCATGGAACATTCTCCTCAACTCTTGGAGACGGTACATGGTTTATGGAGAGAGGCACTATGGATTATCTGATAAAAGCGTATCTGAATGACAGTGATCACTGGGGCAAGGACCTGACTGCCGACCTTGTTGAAGGCATGCAGTAACATGAGTTCGACACTTCGTCTCTTCTTATCTGGCTGCCTGGTTTGTGTTTGTGGTTTTTTCGTTGCAGTACAATATATGCCTTCAACTGAAGGTACAGATAGAACAGTATATACCGAGACTGTAGCTCCTCTAGACGTCGACCATAGTGATTCTGCGATTGCAGGTTCTATTGCCTGGCATCTTGCACAAGCGCGTGAACAAGGCGGAGGTGTCATTCATCTAACAGAAGGTGAATATATAGTTTCTGAAGGTTTATTTTTGACTGATAATATCTCAATCATCGGCGCAGGCAAAGAAACCGTCATACGAGGAGATGATTCACTTGATGATCACCTGATGCACAACGAGTTTTCCGACATATCGACAGGCCCTGGAGTGCAGAACGTTTCAGTGCAGTCTATGACATTAATCGGCAAACGAGATGTACGGAAGAACTGCGTACAGATTGTTGCAGGGAATGATAATCGCAGCGCAAGTATTTTGGTAAGGGATTTATATGTTCACGAATGCGGTCGGCATGGCGTTCATATTAAAGGCGCTAACGATGTAGTAGTACAAGACTCAGAGTTCTATGATAACGGAGTGAATATCTATCATGATCATAATCTCTACTTGTTGCGCGTGACTGATGCAAATGTGAGAAATATCTACACCACGGGCTCTAGTAGCAATGGTTTTAGTAGCACCCGACTGCAGAACGCTCATCTATCTGAGATTACCTCTGAGAAGAACGGAAACAGAGGTTTGCGTTTTGGTGGTGGGGTGCGCGTTGCTGTAAAGAACTGCACGGCACGCGAAAATGGTCTACTCTCGGCATACAATGCTGACGGTATTGTGGTTACCTCCGATGATTACAGCAATCAAAGTCGCGACATTCGAATACGTGCGTGTACTTCGGAACGGAATCCTGGTAGCGGGATCGCAGTAGATTGGGTAGATGAGGTATTGTTAGAGCATAATACTATACAGAGTAATAATGAGTGTGGAATTCGAGCCGTACGATCAATAGTACAGACAAAACAGAACAGTGATACTGACAATTCAAACAACGTAGAGCACTGCTATCTAGAAAATTAGAGTAAAAAAATAGACATGATTTCCTCCGCGGTCATGTCATCCTACCGAGTAGCCGAGCTCCTGGAATACATCCGGGTCCGGGTGCCCTGCTGCGACTGCCCACGTGAACGCACAGATTATCGTGTCGCGTTCATTGTTGTAGGCGTTATTGAAGAGCATTACGAACACCGAGTGCCCGAATTCCTTCTCGTCTGCAGCGTGGCTACACAGTTTCGGTTTGTACCCGACTCCGCCCCACTCAGCCGCGAGTTTGCAGGCTTCGTCGTACGCCTCCAGCTCAGCGCGCCATAGTTGGTCGCAGGCCATCGTCGAAGTCGGTAGGGCATTGGGGCCCATGAATCCCACCTGAGCTTCGGGGAGCTTCAGGTACTGCTGGTAGTGTACCATCTCGTGGTACACCGTGACCATCAGCTCCAGGACGTCCGCTTCGGTGCGCATGTCGAGCAGCGTTGGGGCGTGGAGCGCCAACATCGGCGTCTTGATTCCATCCATGTACTGCCACCCGAAGGCGGCGGTCTGCCCGTCGTCGTACATGAACTTGATCATCGCCTTTTGCGCATCGAGGAGCTCGACGAATTCTGCGACCCTTGGGTGTGGGTGTGCGTCCAGGACGTACTGCGCTCGATGGTGGACGTTCAGGTAGACATTGAGATTGTTCTCGTAGTCTTGCACGGTGACCGTCTCGGGCAGTTCGAACGTCAGCTCCGGGAGCGGTGGGATCGCAGGTGCGGTACCGGTCACCGGCAGGGGCGTGGGCTCGCCCACGGGCCAGCTGATCCGCTCCTGCATATCCGGGTAATCGCGCGGGTCGTCGTCGAGCTGCTGCTCCGGTCGCTTGTCGCTGCGCGGGATGGCCTCGATCGTGTCGATATCCCGCTGTTCGGCCAGCAGATCGGGCAGTCCAATCAAGAGCTTGATGCCCAGGAACAAGATCGGTAGGATGATCAGGGTCATCCACCACCAGTTCCGGAGCGCCCACTGCATGGTGGGGTTGAGGTTCTTGCTGGTCCTCTGGTGACGCTTGCCGTTTTTACGTCCCACAGGTCTGTCCTTACCTAGTCAAGTCGTTGCACTCACAGGCGTTTCCTTCTACACCTGCATTCCGTGAACTCGAAAGAGCATCTGCACGTGGCAGAACCCGTGAGTATACAAATTTTGTTTGATTTGTCAAGGCTTAACAATAAGAAAAAACCGCGAATAGCGGTTGTAATTAATTGCCGTATAATTATTGAATATTAGCCATCTCCTGGTTCACCAAGATGCCCCCATTTTGAGGGGTCTTTTAGATTAGTAACACGCATTTTATGTTTGGTTTTTAGGTTGCGGAAGAAGTAGAACAGCTCAATTGCTGAGAAATACATCCCTTTGATTTGTAGCGGCTTCTTTCGATCTTTCACATGAATCAGATATCCGGTTCCATTCGCTTGTTCTGTATCTAAGCTGCTAATTTTTTCTATATCATCAAACGGTATTTCAATCACTCGACGGATGAACCTTCCTTTATGGACCATAATTCTTTTTTTCGACTCATCTAATTCAATCGAGTAGTTTGGATTTCTGATCAGCAGCCAGAAGATAATGTAAATAATGACCAGTGCGATAAAGTCACCTTCACTTTGTATCGGACGACCACCACTGTCACCGAAAGCAAGGAATGATACGGACGCAGCAAGATAGAGTGCAATTGGTCGGACAATCTGATTGAATGAAGAAAATGGGTGCGGACCAGGATGCGTGGTGTTAAGTTCCAGGTCTTTCTTCCCTGGTTCTGTGATCTGTGTCCATAGGTCTGTACCGAACTTTACAATCGCAAGCAGAACAAGAATTGCTAGAATTCCAGCAGCACTGTCCATTAGAACCAGCACAATCACACATTGCAGAGGAACAAAGACCATCCAAAACCAGCGGTAGACCATGTAGTTCGAGTGAATAGCTGAGTCGCGGTCCTTTACAATATGAATGAGTCGTCCAATTGCGGACGCTAAAAGAAATGCAGCTGGAATAAGAAGTGCTGGACCGATAGTGGACAGGAGCTCTGTTATGGACGATCCTGAGTACTCAACAATCCACTTCAGAGCAAAGTATAGAATTCCTAACTGAAACAGTATGAAGAACAGTACATTCAGAGTCGTGAAGTCTGCTTTTTTTGTGTGCTTGTCTTTTGAGCGTGGTCCCAAGACAAAGCCTGCGATCAATTCGAACACCGCAACGACTGCTGCTTCAAACCAGAACAGCAAAGCGATATACTCAATCCCCCAGGAGAAGAATAGCGCACCAGCAACAAATGAAGCGTTGTACCCAAGTGCGAGAATGACCGTGAGAGGTCGTTGTCGTATTAGATTGAGTAGTCGAGATATCATAGTAGTATAGTACTGGATTATTTGAGGGTTGTTGAGCTATTCCATGCTGCATTGAACAATGTCCTGTAGGAGTCAGCAATATTCTTACTTTCAATGATCGTAACAAAGACACTTTTACCAACAGAGAAAATCGCGATCTTGTCTCCGTAGATCATATTGTCATTATCATAGTACTCGAGATTGTCTGGCAAGAAGCGAATGCGATGGTTCGGATTGCCGTTTGCTAGTATACGTTTTGCATATTTTTTTGCTTCCGGATCATTCTTCGATAGAATCTCTCGCACTATGCTCCGTTTGTTTTTCATGGTTTGTATCCAGAGGTCAAGCTCAGTTTCAAATCCTTCTTGCTCCCAATGTTGCATTGAGCCGTAATACAGCACTTCTTTTGATTTATTCAGATAGATCGTGACTTCATTATACACTTGCAGCAGTCCTTCCTTTCCCTCGAACACATGAATAATCGGTTTGGTGGGTTGCTGATCATACTTCTGTTGAAGATCAGGGAGGATATTCTTGAGTTGCTCTTGCTTTCGTTCTAGATAGGCCAGAAGCTTGTCCGGGGAGATTACAGAGTAATATGTTGCTTTTCTAGTTTTTCGCAGTGAGACTAATCCCTTTTCTAGTAGACCTTCTAAAACAAAATACACTGTCGCACGTTTTAAACCGCTAGCTTTTGCAATGTTGTATGCAGTATCCTGACCTAACTCTAAACTAGAAAGATAGACCCGCGCTTCTTTTTGGTTTAACCCTATTTCTTCAAGGATTTTTAACGTATTCATATGGGGAGTATGACGAAAAAATAAGTTACTGTCAAGATTATCGACAACAAATGATAAACTGTCGCAACAAAAGCGCCAGTTTCAAGGATATTTTATTGTTTTTTAGTAAAAAGTATTGACTATATTTTCTATTTTGCCAGAATAGTGCGTCATCACCAGCGATGACAGAAGGAGATTCCATGAAGTACATGGTACTGATTCTCGCGCTGATGGTCTTCTCGGGTATGTCCACTACGGCCAACGCCACCGAGGAGGACGACACGCAGGAGCAGGCCGAGCAGGTCAAGCCGACTATCTCCATGGTCGCAGGGGGGTTCGGCGCGTTCACCAAGGATGCGTGGATCACGGAATACGCCATCCTGGGCGCCACGGTCATGATTCCGGTCGCGGGTCGGTTCAGCATCTCCCCGCTGTTGGGGCCAGTAGTAGCGCCGCGTACCAGGAACGTCGGAATCCTGGGTGCGTCGGTGTTCGACTACCTGATTACGGACCGCGTGGGCATTGACCTGATCCTGTTCATGCAGGTGGACTACGATCCCTGGCTCAAAGAAGAGCGCGGACAGGGGTGGACGGTCTACGGAGCTGCGGGACTGGGGTGCACGATCATCGTGACCGAACATCTTGCACTGTCGCCGTCGTTCGTGCGCGTATGGAACCTACAGGGAGCGTACCCTGCAAGCTGGAGTCCGGGTCTACTGGCGCTGATCACGTTCTGAGCGCAGGCCGATCTCCAGTTTTTTATTATTTGGTGTCCATAATTAAAAGCGATATATCATATCAAGGTTGCTTGGGCGCAAGGAGTAAAAAAAAGCTAAGACAATTGGTATATAAAATGAGGGCGGAGCAATGAGTGAGGGGATAATGCTCTTGACAAATCATTTTATTTTCGTTATAATATGATCAACACCAAACTGTATGCGTAGAGTAGAAAACAATTGGAGAAGAGCAAGACTCATTTCGCGCGAACGACCTCCGGTCCCTGTTAAGGCGCGGCGTGTAGAAGAGGATGCTTTGTCGCGCATGGAGTACGGCGAGAGAACCTGGACTTCAGCACAGACAGTCAGGGATATCATGCAAAATCATTTGGATGCAAACACTGACCGCTTTTTTTGTGAGTTGATGGACGTAGTGATTGATGAATCGAAAGTCGATATTGATACGTTGGATGAGTGGGACGTTCGAACCTTGAATAATCTATCGTATTTAGTATTCATCTATCGAAAATACTTTGCTGATGCTGATCAGTCTGTACAACAACGAGTATTGGAGCAAATTAGAGAGCACTCCGTTATGGTCGCTGATTATGTTCATGATGATCTACTTCGGGAGTCGCTTGATAAACCCGAGGACAGAGAAATCGACCCTACTAGCTTGGTTGAAAGGATTGAACCAATTACCGAAGCTGTCCCAGATGTAGAGTATTGCGTCGTGGATGTCACTACACCAGAAACGAAGTGTACTTGGGTGAGCTATGAACTAATACAACAACCTCCATATACGGATGTGCAAGCAGAGGGAGAGCAAGAAGCAGCACCAACTTTTCGTTATCAAATTGAATCAATGAAGGTCGGAGATCAAGGCCCTGGTTTTGATGTTCAACTTACCGCTTTTTACAAAAGCACGAAACGAGACAAGCGACATTTACGTGGTAAGTTCGGAGAGGGATCGAAAATGTGCTACTTACATCTATTGAGAAATAACGCTCGAGCAAAACTGCGATCTTCGTATATGATCAATGGAGAAGTCGCTCAACCAGACGCTCCTCAAATGAGGCGAGTGTGGCAAGGACGGCCAGTTGATGAGGAAGGCATTATGAAGATTCATGGCGTAGAGATTGAACGAGAAGACCAGGGAGATTTAGAGTCAGGCACTTGTTCAGTTATTTCTATTAAAAAAGCTGATCCTGCTTTCAGAGAAGAGTTCACGAGAAATATTGATCCCCGAATAGAGAGACAGGGAATGGGGAGCAATTGTGTGGAATTCTCTGATCAACCGTTTCACTATGAATTGAGTAGTCGTTTTTTATGGGATCCAGCTGAGAATGAATACTTCGCTGTCGGAGTAAGTCTCGGACGGGACCCGAGTGAGCAGTATGTCCAAGGATTGCGAGTGGACTATCAGAAAGAAGAAGGCAGAGGTGGTCAACCATTGTTTTCCTATGATGTAGCAAATGGTTATTATATAGGTGGAAGAGACAGAAATGTTAGTAAAGGAGAAGAAGTTGATCGTGCTATAGCTTCATGTTGGAGATATATACAGGATCCAGAATTACTAACTGCACTGGTTCAGAGAGTGACAAATCATGATGAAAGGATGAGCAGGCCGCCAGAAGCACAAACCTTAGATGGATTATTAAAAAATGCATGTACAGCCGAACAAGCAGAACCTCACCATGAAGCCCTGTTGCGGATCTTCCCGGAAGCTATTGGACTACAACGAGGGTGTAGAAATGTAATCATTACGACGGATTCTTTAGGGAGGTATCATAAAGAGGTAGAAATTGCACAGAGAAATGGATTTAACATTGCAGTAGTCAGAAGAGATATTGGCCATGAGGCGTTGAAGGCAGTCGTGGATTATTATCAAGAGCATGAAGGAATGGAAATATATAGCATATTTCGGTTTAGGGAAGAAATGGCTGAGTTAAATCTTGAAAACCCCACAGACCCAGAACTGGAACAAGTAGCACGCGAGTTTTATTGTGAGGCAGTGGCAGAACTGCAAGAGTTGTTAGGGCACATAGGGTGGTCAACTGCGCAGTTGCGAATAACAGAAGATCCGAAAATTATAGCAACAGCCTCAGAGTACGATTACGATCCTGTTGAACTTCGTTGGAGCGAAGACGAGGAGAGATTTCAAGTCATAGTAAAGCCGGAAAGCATGTTTCTCTATAGAGACGATGACGTTCCGCTTGCAGTTCAGCTTCGAGCGCAAAAAAAATACTGGAAGCGGCGGGTTGAAGTAGCGCTACTGGGTACATTAAATAGAGAGACGGAGATATCTGAAGATCGTGGAATCGCAGCAATAGCCCAACGACAAGCTGATAGAATACTCAAGCAAAGCCTAGATTCCAACATGGATGTTGTCGCTTGCATTCCTGAAGGATTCGATCATGAATTATCAAGCGCTGATGTTTTAGGTGAGGTTGATCCGTGGGCTGAACGGTTACGTTCAGCTGATGAGATCCAATATGCTTGGGCACAAGTGAAGATGTTAAGAACTGTTGGGACACCGTTTGAAGACTTAAGACGCATCGCACAAGAGAGTCAAGATTACCCACCCCCAATTGATGAAGTTGCGCGACGTGAAGCAAAAGATAAAATTATTGTACGCGACGGGAGAGTAGGATTTTTCATTAGAGGTTCCAATACTCTTGCTTTTTATGCAGTTTCACTTGAATTCGTGGATAGAGTAGATGACGCACCTAACGGGCAAGCGATATATCAGCTCGGTGAAGCGTATTTTTCAGTTTTCGACGTCCCAGAGGGCTCGATTGTCGAGGTTGGATCTGATAAAAACAATCGGTTTATTCGTTACCGTGGTGAAATACACAGTCTAAATTCCGATGACGTTATTGAGCCTCAAGAAGCTGGTAAAGTGACTATACAGGAAGGGTGCATCACATTATCGCCACAGCGATATGGAAAGCGTCACGATACAACGCCCCAAGATTTAATTGACGCGGTTGATCAATGTAGAGTAGTTCCACCGGAAAAGAAAAAGAGCCGCGAGATGGAATTTACTGCTGGCGAGGTTCCAACACCAATTGCTATAGAACATGGAATCGATCAATGGGATAATCCAGTACGATTAATACAAGATGTTATTCAGAATCATCTTGATGCAGATCGACAAGGAACACGTATCCATCTTGAAGTTATACGAGACGGAGCACGTACCTGGGTGGTCACAGAAGAAGTATTTCCAGATGATGACATCGTAGATATTCGTTTCTCTGATAATGGGAGTTGATACACCCCCAATGAAATTGGCCTTCTCGGCGCCGGAAGTAAGGTGAGTCCATTATTTGCGGGAAAATATGCGGAAGGACAAAAAATGGTCGCCGCGGGTTGTGTTCGTAACGGTGTCGATCTTCAGTATTCATCTGTTGCAGAATATCAGGGACAACGAAGAAGATGGAGAGCGACTGCAGATGACGAACCGTTTTCTTATATACAAGACGGCGGAAAAGTAGAAGATCGTAGAGTGATATTTCAAGTCGAAAGCAGCGAACAAGTCGACGAACCAGAATTCGCTTCTGAAACAGTCATGCGATTGCCTGATGATGCAGATGAAGATGCTCGAAGTTTTTGGAGACAGATTGCTGAGGTCTGCGATCCACGTGTTGAAAATGAGAGTGGATATCGTGGATTAGCTCGATATGTGGTTGATATGAGAACGCCTGAGCAATTAGAGAAGACAACCATAGATCTTGGGTACATACGCGTGATTCTTGATGACCCGGGTGCAGTATATGAGAACGGATTGCTTGTTGAACAGAGAACAGAGACCGCGGTTGGGTATGATATGCCTTGTGTAACTAGTACGCGGGAGAGGAATAAAACGAACTATAGAATTGTTAAAAAATATGTACAACAAGCTGTTAAAGTGTGCCAGGATATTCGATTACCTATGGCAGCAGTTGAACACTTTATGGCTACGAAATTCCCTTCGGTGCGAGCTGGTAAGGGAATTAATGAATTCAGCGTCACCACTGAGCTAGCTACTAAATTAAGTCAGTATGATCCGTCCAGGATACTATGGGAGCTAGCAGGCATGGAGCAATGTCGAGATATAGTTCTTCACTGTCAGTATAATTCCGATTGGCGACGAGGTGGTTCAGGAGAAAGTTTTTCTGAGAAGAAAAAGAATGAAAAAGCAAGAGGGGCAGAAAACGCAGCACACCATTTACACCCAGACGTCAGAGTAGATGTTGATTTAGATTCTTATACAATACTTGAAAAGTTTATGGTTACTTCTGAAGACTTGGCAGGAGTATTAATGGCGCATGAAATGGAGGCAAGTCCTGAGGTATTACGACAACTAGATGCAATTATTAAAAAAACCGCAGAACACGTATTACGAGCAGCACAAGCAATGGATGTACATATGCAACAAGGGGTGTTACTGGTAGAAAATTATAGAGAAAGAGGGGATAAAGCGATTGCCCCGCTGAGAGAGGCGTGGGGGCAGCCCGACGCTTTTAAAGGAGCTGCACATGTTGTTCCACGATTTGCTGCATATAGAGCTTCTGTAAGCCCAAGTTCTCCGTTGCGGGTCGGAGTAAATGAAACCCTGCTAGCAAGTACAGAAGATAGAACATCATTTTCAGGGACCATGCAACATGAACTCGCTCATTTTGTCAGCAGACAAGGAGACTACTCCTATAACTTCGTAATAATGTTGATGGAGCTAGCTCGATATAATTTGGAGCAGCAAAAAATGCAACGCGCTGCAGTATAGCGAATGAGCATAGTACATGATGTATGTATGTCTAGGCCTCATTATATCATTAGCTCATATCTATCATAGTAAGTAGGATTGACAAGTAATAAGTATTATTTACATAATGCGGTATGACAGACGGACACGACCATCACCCAGATCAACAACCTGCTTCTCCTCAGGGGGCGAGTCAAGGTGAGTTACGGAGACAACAATTTGTTGATGAATTAGAGCAGCTAGAGACAAACCAGCAACGGGTGGATGCAATTCTACAACGGATTCAAGGTTTTTTTGATTTTGCTGATCAGCTGCAAGAGCGAGTAGGCATTGATATGAATGCAGTAGAGCAAACAATTCGTGGACTAGAAGGCGCTGAGCCAGAAACATTCACTTCCCAAGCAATTGAAGTAATACAAAACATGATCCGTATATTGGAAAGTGAGGCACCAGATCTATTTGAACGAATACAGCGTAGGATCTTTGTTACGGAGGGCGTTTTTACTTCTTTGGATGATGAGGATTTTATGTCATACGGAGTAGGTGATCACGGTTGGGCGCATATGCACGTTGCACCAGGCCGAACTCTTGGCGAGCGTATGCTTCCATTGATGGCAAGCGGTATGCGCTCGCTATGCGAGATTGTGCAAGAAGATGAAGAGATTCAAGGAGTCACCGCGACCTCTCCAATAGTTGCTTCTAGAAAGTATGGAGCACTGCTAGAGCAACTTGGATTTGAATTGCGCGGTGAAGTCAGTGCTGAACTTCGAGAACGACATTTCCCCACAGTTCCAGCTGATACACCGATACATGAAGCAGTGCTTACTCGAGAGAATATAAAGCAAGCGTTAGCAATGCTTGGGAGGAGTGAATAATTTTCAGATTGTAATACTACGATTCAGGCAAGCTAGTGTGTGTTTTTCTTGTATACTCATGTTCTGAGTTTTCGAATTCCTTGAATGTAGAAGTAGATGGAGCTGAATTCTAGGATCCCTAGTAATACTGCAGGATCAGAATTGACGAAGATAACTAGCACACTTGCGCATGCACTCATAACAATATAAGAATACCATCCGAGCATTTTTTTTCGTGCAAGGAGGACAGTGCCTGATATTTCAGCAATGACTATGATTGTTTCTAATGCACTAATATGTGTGTATAAACCCTGCACTAGTAAATAACAAATCATTCCCAAAGCAGTAACGACCGCAAGAGCATTAAAGATATAGTCGACAGCAGTGAAGCTACTTTCGTTCTTGGTTACCCATTTATATAACCCATAGAATAGCTCCGCGACAACAACAATAGTGACTGCTGCAAAAATATCATTATTATTCTGAAAAAGAAATATAATCCAAAATACTCCCCCAACAATTTTTACTATCCACCCATAAGCTTTCTTTTGCGATAGAAGAATATGTCCAGCGAAATAGCCTAGTCCGGCAATGAGTTCAATTATTGTAACGTCAAGGATAATATCTATAATCATTCCGCTGTAATATCTAATACTCTCTTGTCTACCTTAAACTTCTTCCCATGCCCCGGGATGATGTAGTCAGCCATCGCAATGAGCTTTTTTCTGCTTTCAACCAGCGCCTTCATGTCCATATCAATCGCATCACTATGGTCTTTTTGGTGTAAGTCCAGCACCTGTTCCTCACTCTCCAACCACCAGATGACATCTCCAGCAATCGCGACCTTGCCTTCATCAGTATCAACCACCAGTGCAAGATGCTCTAGGACGTGTCCTGGTGTGCTGATAATCTCAACCCCTTCACCAAATACATGCGGATCAAACTCAGTGAGCAAGTCATTGTTATATTGTAACCCCGCATCAAACGTTATATGCACTGCGTTTTCAAATATCCCCGCGAGCATAATGTGATCAGGATGTCGGTGAGAGAGAAATACAAAGTCGATATCGTCAGTTGTCAGACCTTCTTGTTCGAGCGCCTGCAATAGTACTTCTCGATTACAGCCTGGGTCAGTAATAATATTTACATCTCCAGATGTCACTAAACATGTAGTAGAGCTCGCTTTCCAGCCGTTGTCTAGCTGCGTGGCGTATCCTTCGATGAGTACAGTAATGCTCGGCATTTCTTTCATATACTATTCCTTTGGTTGAGAGATAAATACTTGTTTCACTAACGGTTTACCGTTGAGCGTCATATACCACTCGCCGTCCTCCTGATGCGGTGGCTCATTAATGGTGAAAGTATTCTTAACAAACCATAGTCCTGCAACCAACTGTTGGTCAGATATCTCACGAAGTGGACCGTTGAAGGAGTACCGGCCTTTACCAGACAGCGTAATATACGCAATGCCGCCATCTCGGGTGAGAGAGAAAGTCGTGCCCTCTCCAATCCATGTGCCGATATATGCTTGTTTATCGTCAGGTACTGGAATGGCTGCGTTCACTGCAGTGTAAATAAGATACACGATGCCAATGGTGATTGCGAGAAGGGAAGCAATAACCGCAACTACGATGATGATTGTATTTTTTTTATTGCTCATAAGCGTATGGTTAATAGCTATACTATAGCATAATTACACCCGAGGTATTCAGAGCTCTGTTTTTTTTATATAATACCTCTATGTCGGAAATAACTAAGGTAATCTATATTGTTGGCGCTGGGCACAGCGGTTCTACATTACTGGACATGATTATTGGTAGCTCACCTCAGGCTGTGAGTACTGGGGAGTTATCATATATTAATGTATTTGCGAACCCAGACAAGTATCAGAACTATCACTGCATCTGTTCATGCGAGAAGCTGCTACGAGACTGCGTTACATGGAAAGAAGTAGCTGACTTGGATTGCTCTGTGCAACATACCTTTTCTTTATCTGAAAACATCAGGATGGCGCTACAGATTGTATTTCGTTTTTTAAAAACCGGAAAGCGCGTTACTGACGACTCCGCGGAGTTCTATCGTGCTTTCTTAGATAACTGCAAAAAGAATAATCCAGACGCAGACATTATTATTGACTCATCCAAAGATCCACGTCGTCTGTTTATTCTAATGAATCAGTCGGGCTTGGAGGTGTATCCGATCTTTCTTGTGCGTGATGGGCGATCTATTGCACACTCTGGATATCACAAAAAAAGAAGTGATAAAGAATTACTGAACGAATAAGAGAATAAATACAAAACCATTGTGCGTTGGATGGCAGTGAATGTATTAAGCTATCTACTCATACGGAAGGACAAGAAGGCGCTAATCATTAGCTATGATCAGTTCTGTCAAAAACCCGAGCAGTTTTTGCAGCAGATAAATGATAAGACCGGCGTTACCATTTCAATAGAGAATTATTTAAAAGAGATCTCTCAAACAGACTACCATACGATTAATGGAAATATCGCTAAGTTCCAGAATATCGACAAGATCTTCTATAAGCTAAAATGGAAAGAGAACTTTAACTGGTTCGACAAAATGCTCACAACCATTATATGTTTTCCGTTTAATAGATTTTTTGTTTATCGAAATTGGAAAAGGTAGGGTAGCAATATGTGCGCAAGAGAACCGCGAAAAATAAAACAAGTCGGGGAGGGTGGCGAAGCCACAGTATGGTCAGCTGATCGTCCAGATAGACCAAGTGGTATTGTTCTTAAAGATTATAAGGATCCTATAACTGAACAAACCAGAGCTCGTTTCGAAGAAGAGTATCGTCGGTTGCAAGCAATTTATGGTCACTTCATCCCGCGTCAGCGTTTAGTGAGAAAAAAAGAACCTGCAAATGAATTTGTTGTAGCGCAAGAGAGAATTCATCCAGCTGATCCAGCGAGCATCATGGATTATGAAGCCAGCACTCTTGAGCCAAAGACCCAACAACAACTAGAAGAGCTTATTCGTATTATTCGTGAGCAGTACCAGAAGCATAAAAAAGCAGACCGTCTTGCTGATGCGCAGAATCTTCTGGATCTTCAGAAGAAGCACAACGTTCTGGTCACAGAAGACGGGGATTTAAAATATGTTGATACTGGCAGAACCTGGAACACATCATTCGAGTGCAATCCAGCTGCTGCAGCGCGATACTTTGAGGGCCCCATGGCACTTATGGAGCTGGTGTCAGGCAGAAGTGGAGCAGAAATAATGAACGATTCGTTGTATGCATGGCTGCGCGCACACTTTAGACGGACCGGCTACATATATGGGAATCCTGAGGACCCGGCAGCATTCGAAGAATTTCTGCGTAATCGATATGATGGAAAAGGAGAGGTGCTGTAGAAGTACGCGCTTAATTCGCGCCTCTTTTTTTTGAATGTATAAATAGCTTGGTTTGGATCAATGCAGCACAGAGCTGAATGATGAACATAGAGATGAACAGCACCGTGAAGCCCCAGTGATTCACTATTAACGTTCCAGCAAATACTGCAAGGCCGACCACTATCATAGATCCGCCATTATCCAGTCCCCATTGGAAGCCCTCGTTCTTTTTTTCGATGTACTGAGCGTAGAGTGCATGAAGAGGTGCTGACAGACAAGCGACTGCAACTGCGATAACTATCTGGAGGATAAATAGATGCCAGGTGCTTTGGATTAATAGATACCCCAAGCTGCTGACTGCATATAACAGGTATCCAAATATAGTGATGAGCTCCTTATTGATCTTATCGGATATTTTTCCGACTAGTATCATAAGCAAACCCGCGACTATGCTAAAAATAGTAACAGTATATCCGATGTCTAGAATACTTCCGCCGATGTCATCGACGAACACCGCATAGAACGGACCAATTAAATTGCCACCGAAGTTCGCAACCAGTCCAGCGAGCAGAATTATTTTATACTCTTTTTTCATTTAGTTATGAAATGCATACTTTTTAAGAAGTTGTTCAATCTCTCCATTTTTCTTCAACGCTTCTATGAATGTATTTAACTTCGGTAGTAGTTCGTGCTCTCCTTTCTTCAGCATAAAGGTGTTTGGGTATGTTCTTACCGGTGACACCTCAGCGACTGGAATCAGTTCTGTTGAAAATCGCTTATTAAAATCATCGACAATGTAAGGCTCAGCGAACGTTGCTTGTGCTATACCGGAAATGACCATCTGCAATAGATCATCCATATTACCCAACTGAGGGATGCGGACGAGCTTGGCCTCAGGGTAATCTGCAAACGCAATAGAATGAGAGATATCGTCTTCACGAATCGCTATAGTAAAATCCTTGTTGTGCAGCTGCTCATTGGAGTACTGCTTCATTGCCCACATCTCGACTGAACTCTCATATAATGAAATACTGAAATTTGCTTGTGGAATACGTTCAGGAGTTGGCCATACAGTGCTCGCAAAGATATCGAAACGTCCATCATTCAATCCATCTATTATCACTCCATAGCCGGTTTCTTCTACCCAATCGATGCCGAGGTGTAAGTCTTCAGCAAAGTTCATTAGCACCTCATAGAAAACTCCGGAATACGCGCCATCCTCTTTTATAAACGCAGGAGGATAGTGGGAGAAACTTGCTCTAATTCTTTCGGCACTCCCTTTTTGCAGAGGAACAAAGGTTTCATACGGATTCTCTATAAGTAGAAAATTCAGATACGGTCGTTTCGTTCCGTCAAAGACACCAGCGACGTATTTTTCATACACCGGCCAGTTCCGATGATAGATATACGTTACTGATTCGCAGTTCAAGAATTCCGGTGCCAACTCCAAGAAAGCAAATTCTGAAAGTAGGTAGTGAACAGCAGTCTTCACAGCCGTATCCATATCATCAATCTCTTTTTTTGAATGAACGAGAACGTCTTCTGAGGTTTGATGCACAGCTAGATGGAATTCTTTATTCTTTTCAAACAGCGCGCTGATCTCGGCGTACTTTTTTTGATATGCAGAACTGTCTTGGATCTCATCTTCCCATTGAATGATCCTTATCTTCTCTTTCGGGATGTCTAGTTCTTTCTATAAGCGAAGAACTCGATTCTTTAAATTGTTCCCTTTGAGCACGGCTTTGCTACGCGCTTTATTTTTTGGATACCCCAACGCTTGATACGTTGCAATAGCAGGGATGTCAGCAATAAGGATAGCAACACGGCCGTACATGCTGATCACCTTCTGTAATAAATAACGCACCTCTTTGTCTTTGAAGTAACTATTACCAGGACTCATGCCGATGATGGGGTATTCTTCCTTCATGCAACTATCATAGCAGATATAATTGGAATTATCAGGCAGGCCGAGAGCGGGCTTGATTTCATCGTCTTTTCGTGCTAAAATTGCATAACAATTTAACACGTAACATAACTATATGTTTGAAATGCACGTGGGTGATGGCCTGACCATCGATTCATCAACGGTTCAAAGTCCGACAGTCATTCTTGGAAAAGCCGGACAAGGGAAGACCGTTTTTATAATGCTTTGGGCATTAGAGTTAATAAAGAATAAGCAGCGCGGGTTGTTGTATGATCCGTTTGGAGATTTAGCCAGAGACATCCAGGATCGTACAGAGTCAGAAGAGGTTAAACAACACACGACTTTTCTTACACAGGAAGAATTCCTCTCTTCTCAGGAAGCTATTAACGGATTCGTTGTTGTACAAGGGCAGACATTAGAAGACGGTGCAGCAGCAACCAGAGGGGTTGCGCAAGAAGTGGTGAGGAAAGCATACACACTTCTGGACGAGGATGCGTGGCTGATCATCGATCAAGCCTCAGATATAGCTGACCAAGAGTTGTTCAGTAAATATATCGGCGCTGATATGAAGACACCGAGGACGCTACTATGCGATCAGACGCTCATCAATTACTCCAGGGCACAACGTGAAGAGCTGTTCTCAAAAGCGCAGCAATGGGTATTTTTCAAAGTCAGAAATATTGACGGACGCTTTCTTGAGGAGAATTTTGCGTCACCTACTGCAAAAGATATCGCAGCCATGAAACAGTATCACTTTTACTATATTGGCGATGGGGAGCCGCAGTATACTACAAGCCGTTGGCCAGTTGAAAAGATATAGCGTAGAGGCAACGCTATGAACGAACCACGAGAACCATTACCAGCTGGAGGTCCTGAAGATTCACGAGGTCCAACTCAAAGGAGTGTATGATTTCTATTAACGGAGCAATCGTTGGCGGAGAGCCGCAATATACTCGAGGGCTGTGGCCGATAGAGAAGATAAAGCATTTCTGCAATCGTATAAATAAATTACACTTTGCCTTTAGGAGAGGTAACTTTTTTCAAGACTGAGTTTATAGAATAAATCAACCTATTATCTTCTCCTACGATATTGTTTTTTTCTACGATTAGATCTTGAGCTTCGGCCACGCTTTGAATTTTTTTTGTTAGCAGTATTCGACAATGATGCTGATGGAACCTGTGTTAAATGCGCTTGTTGAATTCGGGTATTAATGAGTTTCTGAATTTGTTGTAGCTCATCCTTCTGATTCGTTAGTACGAACGATACCGCTCTTCCTTTAACACCAGCGCGTCCTGTACGACCAATTCTATGAACATAGTCTTCAGGATTGTCTGGTAGGTCGTAATTAATGACCAACCGTAAATGTGAAATATCTATTCCTCGGGCGGCTACATCAGTAGCAACTAAAATCCTTGACCTTTTGGATTGCATCGCAGCAACCGACCTTTTTCTCGCAGCAAGCGAAAGGTTCCCGTGCAGCTCTTCTGCTCTATAATTTTGCTCCCTCAACCACTTTGTCAGTTTTTTTGCCTGATGCTTCGTTCTCATAAACACAAGTACAGCGTCTGAAGTCTGGTTCAGTAATTCAAGTAGTGCTTTTTTTCTATGGTCATTATCTAAGATGATAATCTCCTGGTATACATTATTCGGTACAGAACCAGAAGCGGCAATTTCAATACGTACTGGCTCACGCATATGTTGCGTTACTAGCTGAGCAATTGCATCCGGCATGGTTGCTGAGAACAAGAGCGTTTGTCGATTTTTTCTTGCCGGCATATATCGCAAGATTTGTTTAATTTGCGGAGCAAAACCCATATCAAACATTCTATCTGCTTCATCGAGCACAAAGAAATACGCTGCATCGAGTCGAATGGTCTTTTGCTGCAGATGGTCGTTTAATCGACCGGGCGTTGCAATGATGATCTGTGGTTTTCGTTTTAATTCCTGGAGCTGTTTTTTCATACTTTCTCCGCCAATGATGACAACAGAATATACTTTTTGTGATCGCTTAAACCAGTCGCAGACCTCTTGGATTTGTAACGCAAGTTCTCTTGTTGGTGCTACGATCAGCGCTTGGTGATTGCGATTTTTTCTTAAGTATTGAATCATTGGCAAGACAAAGGCCAGTGTTTTTCCGCTGCCGGTTTCTGCAATGCTAATACAATCGCTACCCTGCGTAATTGGGGAGAGTGCCTGTGCTTGGATTGGGCTTGGTGCGGAGATTTTTTTTGCTGTCAGAATATCTAACAACGGCGTGCTTACACCAAGACTTTTAAATGTCGTGTTTGAATTGTTCATATAAAAATACGAAAATATATGTAGTTAAAAAAAGAAAGACGCGCGCGAGCGAGACGGGGTTTTGGGGGGGCCAAATAACCCACTAA
>CAYFNF010000003.1:229098-268706 GCA_964344485.1 uncultured Gammaproteobacteria bacterium | reverse complement strand
ACTTTTAAATGTCGTGTTTGAATTGTTCATATAAAAATACGTATTACTCGATGCTCGAGGAATACGTTACAATCTGTTGCAGGAATTGGGTATGCCCGGAGTGCCAAGAGTCTAAACTGTTCTTTTAGTTCAGACTGTTTGTTAATCCAAAAGAGCATAGAGCAAAAAAAGCTTTTTGTCAAGGGTTGGCGGGTCGATGACATCTGGACTCGCTCCCAGGATTTGATCTTCATTGCTAATTATTTGTTTGAATTCATCCCTTACGGAGTAACCGTTGACGGAGAGTCCATTTTTTTAGTACGATGAATATATAAATAGCTTATATAAAACAATGGATGATCGAAGAAGAGAGCGACGCAGACCAGAGCCAATTCCACGGCTTGACCCTGAGCATTTACAGCCTCAGCAAATTACAGCGTACGCACAAGCAATTCATGATGCGCAGCAGCGTGTTAACGATAAACACCCAAACACTCTAAGTGTGGTACCTGTGGCAGACCTTGAGGAGATGATTGCTAGCGGGGAGATGTATGCATTGGGCACTCCAGATGCAGTTGAGGTTTCTTTTTATTTGACTAGACTCGGTGACGTTCCCGCAAGTATCATTCCAGGAGCCGCTGATGATGATGAGCGCAGAGTAGATGTTCGTAGGGCAGGTGGATTCTTTGCTACTAACCCCATGAAAACACTGGGAAGATGTTTAGAGAGTTATGGTTTCGCGGATCGGCCGGATGACATTATTCTTATACGTACTGCAGATTCACTTGGTAGACAATTAACACGTAGACGAGGATATACACAAGTACCTATTCCAACACTACGCGAGGAGCACCCTGAACTATTTGAGTGCTATTTTGGGTCTCGTGATGACATAGACGAGGAACGTAGTATGTATATCAGGCTTCCATTAGAAGATGTCTCCAAGCAGCAAGATTTATAGTACTGAGAGTAGATCGAAAAGCCCCTATATAAGGGGTTTTTAAAAAGCTACTAGCAGAGTCGATGTTAGAAACTATTTCGTAGCCTCAATCATTACACTTTCGAGAGCGATTCCTTGGTATTGTTTTTTACTTATTTCTTTATTTACATTAACGACTTTAGCATTGAGCCCAGCTTTGTTTATAATATCTAAATACCGTTCTTTTAAAATGGCGCCACCAACACAACCAGCTATTAAATCATCATCATTTCTTTGCTCTGCAGTTAATTCTTCTAATAATACGATATCTGAGATAAACATCTTCCCCCCTGGCTTTAAAACTCTATAGGCTTCTTTAAATGTTTTGTATTTATCTGGAGTTAAATTAATAACACAATTTGAAATAATTATATCTACTGAATTATTTTCTAGCGGTAAATCTTCAATTTCAGCTAGAATAAATTTTACATTTTTTGCATTTTGTTTTACTGCATTATTCCTTGCCTTTTCTATCATTTCTTCAGTCATGTCTATACCAATTACTTTTCCTTTTAAACCAACTTTCCGGGAAGCTATAAAACAATCAATACCAGCGCCTGAGCCTAAGTCCAATACAGTATTTCCTTCTTGAATACTACTGAAAGCTACTGGGTTACCGCAACCTAATCCCATATTAGCATTGCCAGCTATTTTTAATTGTTTTTTAGTATATCCAATCTCTTTTGATATTTTTTCATCACTGTACTCATTGCTACATCTACAATCACAACCACATCCGCTTGATGCAATTTGACTATATTTATTTTTAACAATTTTTTTAATATTCTTTTTCATAATATAATAATATCAAGAAACACCAGAGTGTTCTAGGTGCTTCTTGTGATAATAGATTATGCTGGTTTAACGGGGATGCATATCTGAGTGTCACATTTACCGTCTGGATCTTGCTTGGGGTCAGAGAGGTAGTTCTCGTAGCACGGCCCGTCAGCTGGTTGGTATCCACTTTCTGGCAACCACTCTTTATACAGCTGGTTCCATGCTTGTTCGTATTCATCAGAACCGAGCTTTCCAAACGAAGCAATTGCATATTTACCTGTCGGGATGGTTGATTTTCCAATTTCCCCCTCTACCTCGACACCTTCATCTATAGTAATTGCTGCATCAACGCGCAGCTTCTTCTCATCTGTTACATGTGGGTCATCATAGTACACTGTTAAGATCTTGGTTTTTTGTGGAACAAACAATCCTCGTGGACCAGCCCAGCCCATTAGAGTATTGAATAATCCTTCAAACAGTTTTGAGTCACCCTTGTATGGACCAATGTGACGTACATACGCAATATGCATCTCTGGCATATCTTGTACTTTCACGTTCATGTCTAATTCACCTCCTTTCTCTTTGGTTATGTGTTCATCATAATAAAGAGCTTGAAGCTGGTCTTTCCAATTCTTGCTATCTGAGTTGCAGATCTTGCGATAGTCAGAGGGTGTCTTGTTATACTGTTTCTGAAAGTCGCGCGCCATTGCTTGTGCGCTGGAAAAACCACACTGATATGCAATTTCCGTTACGGACATATCAGCATTCACTGACAAATAGTAGATCGCTTTTTCAAGACGAATTCGCTTTATATAGGCATTCAGTGTCTCATTCATGAATGCTTTAAATAAACGATGAAAATGAAAAGGGGAGAACCCAGCCACAGCTGACAGAGTCTCCAAGCTCAACTCCTGAGTAAGATTGTTTGATATATAGTCAATAACTCTGTTGATGCTCGCAATGTATTTTTTCCTCAAATCCATACTGAATAGGAACTATATTAACATTTATTGTACGGTTTAGCTTTTTTCATCACTGTCTTAGCAATTTTTACCAGTTCCTTTTCATCAATATCCTTCTCCTCTTTGAATTTCAGGTGCTGCATGTATTTTCCATTACCCTCAAGTGTGGCTGTTTCTTTTTTTGCTAATCCATCTATACAAAAACCGATATTTACAGAATCTTTCAAGCCAAGCAAGTAGATTTTTCTATCATACCAAGGAGCGCCGTAGTGCATTGATTCATCAGCTTTGGGAAAGGTCTTCTTTAATAGCCTTCTTAGTTTATTTAAGAGCCTCTTTTGCTTCGCAGGTTGTTTTTTTATGTATTCAGGAACGGTCATATGTGTGTTATATTCAATTGCTTGTTTATTAGTAGGCCCCTGCGGCAATTAGGAAGCAGTGGTCTTATTGTCATCTTTTGCTATTTGTCTAAATTTCCAAATAGCGACGATCAGCATAAGAATAACTCCGATCATGCCAAAGATAAATCCATAGAATGGGCCCCAACCTTCATAGCCTGGTAGATCACTAATAAAGGGAGGGCGATGATCGTGGTCCTGGTATGCGCCGTATTGCATGCCGATCAATAGACCGATAATACCAAATAGGATAAAGGATCCAGGGATGCCGAGGACAGTGAACACCGTGGTTATAACAAGGCTCTTTTTTTTACTTTCCATAAGCGTATCTTTCTTTATTTTCTTTGCGATTTGTGATTCTTAATATACAAACCTACAAGAATAACAACACCGAGGAGCAACAGCGCTTGCACAACATAGAACAGCACACTCGGGACAGTTGCATCTGCTAGCGTTCCGGTGTCGATGGATTTTTGGAGCGGCCACCAATAGCCGGATGAATTATCTAAATACACATAGTAATACAGAATCACAAAGATAATAGTCATTAGTGCCGCGTACAGTGGATACAGTTTATACTGTAGTAGTGTTTTCATATATACGTATCATATCAAAAAACATCTAATGGCTCCAGATATTTGCAGGTGAGCAAGAATGTACTATGCTCCTTGTATTAATAGGCTTATACAAATATTGCGAATCATTTGCAATTATCTTGAGTGTGGTATACTATTGCACTATGGAAGAAATTCTAAAAGAACACGGACATTTTCTAACCAAGCCAAGGTTGGCCGTTCTTAAGGTGTTAAAGAAACAGCATACTCCGCTGAATAGTCAGGGCATTCATAAACAATTAAAAGGTGCTGTGGATTTAGCTTCTGTGTATCGTACGCTCAAACTGTTTACTGAGCTGAACATTGTTCAGGAAGAGAAAGTAGATAAGGAGAGCTACTACTATCTTGCTGTAGAGCACCACCATCATATTACTTGTCGTGAATGTGGTACTGTGCAATGCACTTCATGTAGGATGTCTACGATTAGAGTTAAGAATTTTTCTAATGTAAATCACCAATTAACCTTAACAGGTATTTGTAATAATTGTTCATAATTAATAAAAAGAATATGAAAACATTAAAAATACGATTTAAGAGAAACGCCTGGATTTTATTACCCGCTCTTTTACTGACGGTCGTGGTTGCGTCTGGTTGCGCAAAGACTACACAACCAGTAGCTGAAGTCGAGGTAGCAGACAAAAAGATCGATATCATGGTAAGTATATCGCCGTTGGTTGAATTTGTTGAAAAAGTAGGTGGCGATAAAGTACAGGTAGAAGAAGTCATTCCGCCAGGGTATGAGCCGCATTCGTATGAGCTCACCCCGCAACAACTAAAAAAAATCTCTGACATCGATTTGTATGTGAAAGCTGGCTATATCGAGTTTGAAGACGCATACATGGATAAAATCATTGCGCAGAATTCAAGCATGAAAGTGATAAATGGAGCAGAAGGTGTTCAGGTAAGAGAGATAGAAGCGCATTCTCACGAACATGATGAGGATGGTGATGACCATGAAGAAGAAGCAGATGAACATGAGGATGAGGACGAGCATGACGAGGATGGTCACGATCACGAGGAAGAAGCAGATGAACATGAGGACGACCATGAAGATCACGAGATCGATCCGCACACATGGTTATCCACTACTAATGCCAAGATATACATAAGAAATATCTATAACGTGTTAGTTGAGTTAGATCCAGACAATAAGGAGTATTACACCGCTAATAAACAAGCGTATGAACAGGAGTTAGACAAGGCAAATGAATTAGCGAAGAAGATATTAGGCGAGATAGAGAACAAGAAAGTGATTGTATATCATCCAGCGTTCGGTTACTTCTTGGATGAGTACGGCTTTGAGCAGATCTCTATTGAGATCGAAGGCAAGGAGCCGACTGCTGCGCAATTGGAAGAGCTCATTGAAGAAGCAAAAGAAGAGAGCGTGACCATTATCTTTGTACAGAAACAGTTCAGTACGTATAACGCCGAGATAGTTGCGGATGAAATTGATGGTACTGTTGTACAGGTTGATCCTTTGGCTAAGGATTATGTGCAGAACATGAATAGCATTAGTGACGCTATTGTCAATAATCAATAGACCGTGGTTCGAAGACTTTACTCAAAGACCCTCAAACCGTTGAGCAACAGAGCCTAAGTGCGAAGGTACAATATAAAAACCTCCAGTTACTGGAGGTTTTATTTTGGGGTGGTAGATGGGATTTGAACCCACGACCACTCGAACCACAATCGAGCGCTCTACCACTGAGCTACTACCACCATATTGCAATTGAATGCACGAGGGATACTACCAGAGCTGTATAAAAAAATCAAGTGCTGAAACGCAGCAGAAATGGTATACTCAAAAAGAGCAGTAAAAAAAACATATGGAACAAGAAAACAAACAATCACAGGAGAAAAAGAAAGATAATAAGCCGGTGATTATCGGCCTTCTGGTAGTTATCCTTTTATTGCTGTTATTCATCGGAGGGTGCTGGGTGTTAGGTAGAGACGGCGAACCAGCGAACACGAATACTACAGCAACAACGACGAATACAACAGTCGCAACGACCAACGCGACAACCAATACAAACGCCAATGTGGTAGAAGAAGATCCGTGTGTGATTGAACGTGAAGAGTGGGTGGAGAAGCTGGGTATGCAGGACTGTCGCGGCCTAGATCCAGACGACTACTGTAGCGGTATCTATGAATACGAGTTAAGTTCAACTGAATCTATCGTACTCGCGATGTGCTATCAAGGCGGGACATCTAATAACTACTGGGCGTTCCATGTAAATGAAGCGACAGATGAAGCAACGCGGCTTGAATTTGATATGTATCAAGTCAGTGGAGGCCTACAAGTAGAACAGTACCAAGCTGATCAGTTTGCGAGCATCACAGACTACAGTAACTTTTCAAGCATCGGTCCAACATTTTCTATTAACGACCGATTCAACGGCAAAGAGACCTGCGGGGTAGATGCACGACAAGAGTGGAATGACACTACTAAAGAGTATGAACTCGGATATCACAGGGCAAATCTATTTTGTGACGATGAACTTCAACCTCAAGCATGGCCAGTTCAATACGGGAACCAATAAGATGTAATGCATGCCTGAAGAACAGCCACAAACCAAGTCAAACATGAAACGCATCTCCCCGTTTATTGTTGATGTAGTGATCCTTGTCGGTTTCTATCTGTCACTGCGCAGTGCGTCTCAGGTGAGTTTTATCTCTGACACGCTCTTAGTCGTTGCTGCTCCTCTGACACTGTTTCTCCTTGCGGCATTCTTCTACTTATTTTATTTTTTATTCCTGACATCAGACAAACGACGCAAAAGTATCAGCAAGGTATGGGCCAAGCGAAAACAGATTCAGAATCGAGTAGTACGCTTACTCTTTAATTCCGTACTTTCACTCGCCATCTTTCTTTTCGGGCTCATTCATTTTGTCGTGTACTTCATTGTACTGGTTATGGGCCCAACCATTGAACTAGATCAGCACTTTGAAGAGAGTTCGTTGACTGGATTAGTATATGTAATTGTCGGAGCAATTACTCTTTCGGTTGTTCTGTTTTCAATCATCTATGGATACGTTGCAGGTGGACCAGACGATTCAAAAGACGAAGTGAAGGAGCATCAGAAGAAGATGATTCGACTAATGAAGAACAACCCCCCGCTTGCCAGCGCGTTACTCAGCGGAGCATCCGTGATCATGCCGGTCTACACGTTCTGGGTCTACCTCTCTTACCTGTCATACGTCTCATTCTCTGCGATCAAGACACTTGCACAAGAGACCAGACAGCGACTCTATCAATTCATGCAACTGGTCTTTGGTTTTCTTCTTATCGTTATCTTTCAATTTGAAACGTACGCACAAGTTACTGAGTTCGACAGCTTTGCGGTGCAGCGCGTGCTCTCCATCTTCCTGCTACTCTACCTTCCTTTGAAATTACTTATGGTAATTGTGGACGAGCAGCACCGTCGTATCAGTGTAGAGCTAATCTGGTCTGGATGTTTCTTTCTAGCGCAATTACTCATTATATATAGCGTGTTATAGAAGCACGCTCCCCTAATGGCGAGCGTTGACAAAAGGCCTATTTTACGGTATATTTATAGTTGCATTCGTCTAAACAAGGCGATGCGCATTTTTACAATATGTCCCCGTAGCTCAACTGGATAGAGCAACAGCCTTCTAAGCTGTAGGTTGCATGTTCGAGTCATGCCGGGGACACCAATTCGTAATACCACAATATGACAATTCAGTTACCGTCGTATGTGCAACAAGCGCTGGATCAACTCACTGCCGCTGGTTTTGAGGGTTTTGTTGTTGGTGGATCTGTGCGCGATCTTCTGATCGGTCGTGAACCCAAGGATTACGATATTACCACCAACGCTACCCCGGAGCAGATTCAAGAGACGTTTGAAGATACCTTGTACAACAATGATTTTGGAACGGTCGTGGTGCGTGTGTACGATGAAGATCAAGAGCGATATGAAATTGAGATTACTCCGTACCGAGCGGAAGCAACGTATTCAGATCACCGTCACCCTGACAAGGTGGAGTTTGGTGTTTCGTTAGAGCAGGACCTGCAACGTCGTGACTTCACGATCAACGCCATTGCGTTCGACGGAAAAGAGGTGATCGATCCGTTTAACGGACAGCAAGATTGTGCAGACAAGATCATTCGTACAGTCGGTAATCCAGATGAGCGGTTCTCTGAAGATGCATTGCGTCTGATTCGCGCAACCCGCTTTGCTGCAGAATTAGATTTTTCCATCCACCCAGAGACGTTCACTGCAATCCAAGCACATGCGCCAGAGATCTTAAATGTGTCATGGGAACGGATTCGCGATGAAATCGTAAAAACCGTGAAAGCGGATGACGCGTACCGCGGTTTTTGGCTCATGCACACGTCCGGATTACTAAAGCACGTCTTACCAGAGCTAGAGACCGGAGTGGGCGTGGGGCAGAACTTGCATCATATCTATACCGTGTTCATGCACGGGCTACTCTCACTACAGTACTGCCCATCAGAGGATCCGTTAGTTCGGTTCGCTGCTCTGCTTCACGACATAGGAAAGCCAGAGACCAAAGAAGGGGAGAAAGATGCAGTGACATTCTACAACCACGAACATATGAGCGCCAAGATGACAAAGGAGATCATGCGGCGGTTGAAGTTTTCCAAGCGAGATGTAGAGCGAGTCACGCACTTGGTCAAGAACCATATGTTCTACTACGTGCAAGGAGAGATCTCTGACGCTGGCGTTCGTCGTTTGCTCAAATGTATCGGCCGCGAAAATTTAGACGACCTCATGGCGATCCGAATCGGAGACCGTATGGGATCTGGTTGTCAGAAAGAGAAGCCGTTCAAGTTAGTGGAACTCGAGCGACGTATCCGCGAAGTAGAGAAAGACCCTATGGACACTACCATGTTGAAGTTGGACGGACATGAGATCATGGAGCTTACTGGTTTAGAGCCTGGCCGCGAAGTCGGGGAGATCATGAGCGCACTTCTAGAAGATGTGCTAGAAGATCCTTCTTTGAATACTAAAGAGTACCTTACAAAACGAGTAAAACAGATCCATGAACAGTAAGGCGTGCATACAACCGGTAACGTGGATCCTCAGCAGCACTTGTAGTGCGCTGGTTTTGTTTTTACTCGTCACCCCAGTACATGCGATAAAGAATCCAGTTGGTTTTAATGTACATTTACACCAACGGTTTCATGAGTATGAGTACGATGATGCAACCGCATTGCTACAGAACAATCAATTAAAATGGGCACGCGAGCAGTTCGATTGGGACACGATTGAATCCACAGACGGGTCATATGATTTTTCTGGATACGACACTGTGGTCCAAGCGTATAGCGACGCACACGTGAATGTTCTCGGACTCCTCACATACAGTTCGGAGTGGGCATCAAGCAGCAGCGACCCAGAACAGTACTATTTTGCACCACCGGACACGGATGCATGGGAAGATTATATCTGGAATGTAGTGGATCATTACAAAGATGACATTCATCACTGGGAGATCTGGAACGAACCGAATATTGAGAACTTTTGGACCGGTGATCGCGAAACCTATGCAGAGCTGCTGCAGTCAGCGTATACACAAATAAAATCCGCTGATCCAGACGCAACCGTTATTATCGGCGGGACATCAGGTGCGGATACAGATTTTTTACATGACTTGCATGAGTACTACGGAGACGCGCAGCCGTTTGATATGGTCGCAATTCACCCGTACCGTAATATCGGAAGCAACTTTACGTACGCACCTGAACAGACCGCAGACCAGCTAGACAGTTTGCTCACGGACTTGCGCAGAACTCGACGTACTGTCGACTACTGCTGGGGGGACGATGTGAAGATTTGGATCACTGAGTTTGGATGGTCTACTTCAGAGACCGGCGCTGATGGAATCAGCACCTCTCTACAGCGCGCATACCTCATGAGATACATCACTCAGGCACTCACAGTTCCGAATGTGAAGAAGGTCTTTATCTATGAACTCCGTGATTCTGGAACCGAAACTACGAATACTGAACATCACTTTGGAGTAGTAGATAGGGACATGCAGGACAAAGGAGCATTGTCCGGGGTGTCGTCTGTA
This sequence comes from uncultured Gammaproteobacteria bacterium, assembly GCA_964344485.1. GTDB lineage: Bacteria > Patescibacteriota > Patescibacteriia > UBA9570 > XYC2-FULL-38-9 > CAYFNF01. The sequence goes on along the minus strand of CAYFNF010000003.1, from coordinate 258,937 downwards.
GCGCAACACCTCCAGAACAGTACGTACCGGTCCATTCATCGCAGCCCAGTTACATTTCAAGATACAGCAGAGTCAACAGCGTGGAAAACACTCGCAGAAGAGAACGCGACAGGAAGCATTGCATATAAAAGAAGAAACAACACACAGTCAGCAACGAAATTGAAGTACGATTTTTCTTCCTCTGATAATAGTTATGTCGAATGGAGCGCACCAGTGCCGACTCGCAAGGACGGGCAACGCATGTTTGGCTTCCAAGCTAAAGCTACAGGTGGACCAGAGATTTTACGCATCCGATTGACTGATAATACCGGAGAGGTGCACCAATACACCTTAAGTAACATCACTAATGCCTGGGAGAGCTACTTCATTCGTCCAGCACAAGACCATTCATCGTATTGGAACGGAGATGGTAACGGAAAAGTGAACTTTCCTATTCAGAGTATTTCATTTATCGCGGACGATGAAGAGGATTTTTCAACTGCATCCGGAACCGTGACAGTAAAAGACCTGCAGTTTCTTGGGAATGCGTCATTTCACGCATATCGCTTCAAAAAGAAGAAGCCTATCATCATTGCATGGCGTACCACAAAGAAACGCATCAATTTCCGTTCTGTCCGCGCCGGCTCGCACCGCATCATTCGCGTTACCTCAGACACTTCAAAGAAAAGAAAAAAGAAATTCCGATTAACTGTTCGTAAAACACCGCTCATTATCTACGCACCCAAGAAATAATACCCACAGCCTGCGCATGAGAGTATTCAGTTGCGAAAAAATAAATTTTTTGTCACACTATATATATGAAGAAGCATTCAGCAACAAAACATAGCGGATTTACATTAGTGGAGCTGCTTATTGTACTTGCAGTACTGGCATTAATTGCTGTGTTTGCAGTGTTTACTGTGATGGATTCTATCGCAAAAGCACGTGACTCTCAACGTGTTCAGGAGCTAGAGGCAGTTGCTGAAGCACTCAATTACTACTACCTCGCAAATGAGACCTATCCGTGTGAATCAGACAGCATGAACGGCTTTATCGGACAAGGTGGAGATATCGATACTGTATTGGAAGAGTATATGCCGTCAGTACCAACTGATCCGAAGCACGACGGAACCGACTACTTCTATTACTATGATGGGTACCATGGATGTGTTGGCGGACCAGAGGACGACTACTTTGCCGCGTTGATGGTAGACAACTTTGAAACTGATACCTATCTAGACCACCATGGGAACCTCGAACAAGCGTGTGAATACACGTGGGGCGCTGAAGGCTCAGAGGATCCAGACTATGTGATCAAGCTCTATCCGTACTGCGACTAACTACTCCTTTCGTTTCTTCCCGTGATATTTTTTATACGTCTCCTTGAGGCGTTTATTTGTTATATGCGTATAGATCTGTGTAGTGGTAATAGAGGAATGGCCGAGCATCTCCTGCACTGAGCGAATGTCTGCGCCGCTTTGAAGCAGGTCAGTTGCATATGTATGACGCATAGTATGCGGTGTCACCTTTTTCACAATCCCAGCTTGCGTGGCGTACTTCTTTATCATCCGCTCAATTGAACGCGGGGAGAGCGGGCGATCTTTCTCGGATCGGTTTCCCTTCCCTTTCGCACGGTCGTGACTCACGAACAAATAGAGTGACGTATCAGTCCGAGTGTCTAAGTATTTCTTAATCCACTCTTTTGCTGTGGCAGTTAAGAAAACTACACGGAGCTTGGATCCTTTACCTCGAATAGTAAATTCATCTTTCTTTAGGTTCACCATCTCTCGTTTCAGCTCTGATGCTTCAGAGACACGCATCCCAGTAGAGAACAGTAACTCAAGCAGCGCTTTATCTCGCAGCTGGGTAATAGTAGGTGGCTTAGATTCTGATCCATCAGGATCAAGTAGCGGCATAGACAACAATCGCTCAAGCTCTTCTGCCTCCAAGAACTGTACTTCTCGGTCTGGTTCTTTCGCGAGCTCGATTTTTTCTGCAGGAAGAGATGTCACATCCATCTTGGAGAGGTACTTTAAGAAACTACGCAGCGCAATCATGTAGTAGTTCTGCGTACGCTTAGAAAGGCCGTTGGGATTTCGTTGTGTTTGCAGTCGATTCAACCATAACCGGAATTTTTTCACCTTCGGTAGCGTAATATCTTTTGGAGTTTTAATATTGCTGTGCGTGAAAAAACGCGAAAGATAGAAATCGTAATTCCGTACGGTCTTGAGCGATCGGTTCTTCTCTATCTCAAGATATTCGAGGAATTCCTGCTTCTGTTTTTGTATAGCGTTTGCCATAGTAATATTTTACGACACATTACGTTTTCTGCCAATACTCGGCGTACGCGCGGAGGGAAGTACCCAATCGCACACGGTATTGACAGCGATAGATGATTTTGCCAGACTGCAGGGACCGTGTGAAGAATAAGGGGGGCGGAGAAAGGACTTTCTCCTGGATGCCGGATGCATCCCAGACGCCTCTGCGACGAGTATACTTCGTTCGCATTGAAGACGTCTCAGGCTCGATCGCGCACTTTGTTGGAGCAACAGCTGCGGCTGCAAGAGAAGACGCAGAAGGTGTAGGGTACTTGGTAAAGCGCGCGCAGGTCGTCACAGAACAAGATGTTCGTGACGCTGGATGTGAATTCGTCGACTGTGCAATCAGTGACGTTGCTCACGGACGCTGCGACACCTGGATGTTGCGCACGCCACGACCCGATACGCGCTCTCGCAGCTAAATCTTCACGCAGTGCTGCGCCGGAAACGGACAGCTTTTTTGATTGACTAGAACCCGTTTTTTTGCTACAATATATAAGCAAAACAAAAATACAAAACAGACTAAACTATCACCATGTTAGAACAACTCACGAATCCGGAGTTTCTCATTGTCATGGGTATTATAGTAGGAGCCGCAGTGATCTCCTATTTATTGAAGCAAAAAAAAGAGAGTTCAGACGGGTCGGTCATGAGAGGGCATTCTATACTTGAGCAGTACTCTACAAACTTTACAGACTTAGCGCGAAACGGGGAGTTGAATCCAGTAATCGGAAGACATCGAGAGGTAGAACATTTAGTACATATCCTTTCCCGTAAAACAAAAAATAATGCATTGTTACTTGGCGAGCCAGGCGTTGGAAAGACGTCAGTAGTAGAACGGCTCGCTCTTTTAATTGCTGACGGTAATATCCCGGATTCGATTAAGGGGAAGGAAGTGATCGCGCTTGATCTCTCTTCTTTAGTTTCTGGTACTAAGTATCGGGGTGAGCTCGAGAAGCGATTAAACGCATTACGCAATGAGTTCCGCGCGCAAGAGAAGTCCGTGATTCTATTTATCGACGAAATTCAGCAGCTCTCGCAAGCTAAAGGTTCTGAGGGCGGATTGAATCCAGGAGATATTCTAAAGCCAGAGCTTGCTCGTGGTCACTTACAGATCATCGGTGCAACCACGTACAAGGATTATGAAAAGTACATTCTACCTGAAGAGAGCTTAGAGCGACGGTTTCAACCAATTCATATTCATGAACCGAGCCGCGAAGAGGCGCTGGAGATCTTACACGGTGTGAAGGGGGTTTTTGAGAAGTTTCATCAAGTGCAGTACACGGACGATGCACTTGGGGCAATTGTTGACCTATCCAATAAATATATCCATAAACGATATTTACCGGATAAAGCGATAGATGTCTTAGATGAGGCTGGCGTACGTGCGCGTTTGGATATGCTTCGCCAGAAAAAGCAAGAAATCGGTAAAGTGGATCTACAAGTAATCAAAGAGGTTATTGCGGAGTGGGCGGACATGCCAATAGAACAAATAGAGAATTAATATAATTAAAAAACTATGCAGGAAATCACTACAAAAACTTCTGCGGCAACAAAGGTTGGTGTGACTATCGCACTGATCGGGGCTGCTGCAATGGCAGCTGCTGGCATTGTTGGCATCCAACAAGGCAAGAAGTTAAAGACTCAATCTCAGGAGATCACTGCTCCTGAACAAGACGTGCAAAAGCTCGTCGACGACTATGACAAGGTCGTAAAAAATGAAAAGAACGGTCTGATTGTAGAGGGGATAGTGACACGCACTATCCGTAAAGAGGATGTAGACCAGAGTACAGCGCGTGAAAGCGATAAACAAGACAAAAAGAAGAAGAAACAGCGATCGTCCGTCAAGCGCGTACACTTTCTCACGCAAGTAGAAAAAAATGTGACTCAGTCTCAAGAATTGCTACGGCAGTATGAGAACTGGCCACTTCGACCGAACGATGATCCAAATGAACCAACGCAATTTGAAGAACAGCATTTGGATGTGACCAGAATCATCGCAGAGGATCTTCCGAATGATCAGCGAGAAGGTACCAAGAAGGAACCGCGTGACAACTATGACAACCGAGACCAGATCGGTTCATACCTATACATCGACGCAGGTTCAAAACGGTGGGTGAATGATGCAACAAAACCAATGGATGAGTACAAAGTCGGCACGCCGTATGAAGACGCAGCAGGAAAGAAGCACATCCGCATGCCGCTTACTACAAAGATAACTGCGCGAGAGGCGATCTCTACATTTGTGAAGAAAGTGCAGAATACAAAGCCAATGAAGAGTATTGTACTGAATCCAAATGAAATTGCCATTCGGTCGAGTGAATTATCAGGAAAAGACATTAATGACTTCATGTCTCATCTTCAGGGGTTGGGCTACTATGAATTTTTACCAGACGAGGCTCTGACCAAACCATACATTGCAACAGTGGTATTTGACCTTTCGAAAGATCGCGAAGGCACTGGGCATGTACATGAAATATACTGGACAGGCTCAGATGTCTCTGGGTACTTACAATTCGCAGTTGGTAATACGTATTTAAAAGAGATCAAGCAGTGGATTCCGCACAAACCAACCATGAACTACCATCCGTACTTCTTAGATAACGCTGCAACTGATTCGTTCATGAAGAACTACTCTATGTACTACCTCTCTGAGCATACACCGGAGCTAAACCGATGGTTCTTCGTAGATGCCAAGAAACCAGAAGAAGATGACATGCCGACCGATGATAACGATCCGTACGATCCAGGAGATGGCACTACAGCAGATCCAGACGGTGATGGAACCGACGATGATACCAATGATGGAGACGACACAGACGGAGATGATGATACTCAAGGCGATAATGACCTTCCAGATTTAGTGATCAATAGCCTCACGTTTGACGCAGGTGACAACTTCACAATTCAGATTGCAAATGACGGTAAGGTTGATGTTGATAAGACCGCTGGAGATACACTCTATGTCTGGCTGGATGGAACACTCCGCTGGACCTATAACACTATAACGTGGAACTGTCAGGATTTCCGTACTGTAGGAAAGAGTTGTGACATTCAACCCGGGCACAAGAGTGAGTTTGAAGGAGCACACACTGCTAAAGTTTGTGCAGACGCATCTGGTGTAGTTACAGAATCAGATGAAGGAAACAACTGTCGATTCATCCAGTTCGATGACGATCATACTACGACGGTTGATGAAGTGCCGGATGAAGACACTGAAGACGGCATTGACGAAGAACCAGAAGAAGAACCAGATCCAACCGAGGAAGAGGAGCCAGAAGAGTTTACGTGTGAGGATACAGATCATGAGTCATACCCTACGAGTGATGCATTAGAAACTGGCGTAGTGACGTACAGCGAGACTCTATTTAAAGACTTCTGTTACGTTGATCCAATTACGAAAGTGGAGGTTCCTCTGTGTGATGCAGTTGCTGACCCAAACTGTATGCTACACGAATATGTGTGCGAATCTGAATCAACAATGGGATATGAAACCATTGACTGTGAAGAGTATGGACCAAACAGTTGGTGTGAAGACGGTCACTGTACGACCAATACTGATACGCCACTCGAAGTTGATACTCCAACAGACATTCCTGATCCAATCACTGGAGACCCCATCGCTGTAACAGGTGTGAATACCTACACCGCGACTGGCGACTTCATGGTCGGTCGATAACCATACAAAAAAGGCCCGCTCCACCACGAGCGGGCCTCGTTCTCTTGACAACTCAAGCAAAATCGTACACACTACGTACACTTTTTAATATTTGATTCCGTATTATGAACCAAAAACACCAGCGCGTCGGCGTGTTTGTTGACGTGCAGAATATGTATTATTCTGCTCGCGCTCTTTTTGACCAGCGAGTAGATTTCGGTGAGATCCTCAAGAATGCAGTAGGAGATCGCCAGCTGATTCGTTCTTTTGCGTATGTGATTAAAGCAGACAAAGAAGATGAGCAGTCCTTTTTTGATGCACTAGAAGAGCGCGGATATGAACTGCGCAGCAAAGAGCTACTTCAATTCTATGGCGGTAACCAAAAAGGAGATTGGGACGTTGGCCTCTCTATGGATGTAGTGCGCTTAGCACCAAAGTTAGATGTAGTAATCTTGGTCTCTGGCGACGGTGACTTTGCTGACTTGCTACGATACGTGAAGTCACAAGGGTGCCGCACAGAGGTGATGGCGTTTGGATCTTCGACCTCTTCTTCGCTTCGAGAAGAAACAGATGTATTTGTTGATATGTCGAACGATAAACGAAAGTACCTGATTCCAAAGAAACGCAATACAAGAAGTAAAACCAAGAAGACAGCAAAAAGTACGCCGAAGAGTGCTGCGCCAAAAACGCAACAAGCGCCAGCACAGCGACCAAAAGCTACAACAAGAGCAGCAACTCCTCGGAAACCTATTCCACGACAGCCATCAACACAACGCACAACAGCACCACGACCTGCAGCACCAAGAAGAACAGCCGGCGCACGAACCACAGCGCCACGAACTCCGAAACCACCAACACGGACTTCAGCACGGAGCACAAAACCGCCCAGAATTACCATATAGTACGCACTAACAGTACATTTGACAGAATACCAGGCAGGTGGTAGAATCATGCTTACTTTTACAATTAAACAACCTTGTCTTGGTATGGGGTCTTGGCAGGCACACATACTCGGATATGGTGAAGAAACGAACTATGCTGACAAAGAAACAGAAGAACGCAATTATTGCGAAATTCGCGACCCATAAGAATGATACCGGGTCGCCACAAGTACAGATCGCTATCCTCTCTGCAGAGATAGATGATCTCACTGGCCACCTGAAACAACACAAGAAGGACTTCTCTTCTCGTCGGGGGCTATTGAAAAAAGTCGGACAACGACGTCGACTTATGCGCTATCTAAAAAAAGAAGACGAAAAAGGATATCTAAAGTTATTGAAAGCGTTGAAATTAAAAGACAACATATAATATCGCCTGCCTGCATTATTGCAGGCTTTTCTGTATATGACATTAAAAAAGAGCAGTTCATTAGGATGTAAGAATAGAGCTTGTGCAAACAAGACAGGAATGCTGTTTATTGTCTTTATCGCAAGCGTTGCTGTGTTACTGATAGTCGTGTTATCAGACGCTACAATTGAACCTGCACAGCAGTATTCAACAACGCCAGTTCCAACAGAAGAAGTAACGAGCACAATTATTGAAGAAGAATCTACGCTAGAAACGGATGAAGAGGAAGTAACCATTAATCCAGGCATCGGATTTTGGATTCCGCAATTGGAGACCAGTGATTTTACCAAGACCGTAGCTCTTGATAGTGATGACGTGACCATTGGTTTCTCGGATGAAGATAGTATCAGCATCATGTCAGAAGAATCCGAATCCATTATTCGAAATAGTCTGGGCGTGGATGCAGAAGAGCCGCTCGAGATTGATGGTATTCCAGCAACAAAGATCACCGGAACGTCTGCAAAAGACGGTTCCACTGTGTACTACATCTTAATGCCGTTTGACGATTCACTGTACTTTATGCGAGGAACGAATGACTTCTTAACTGATGTAGAGCAGACCATGATACTCCCATAGTTCATTCAAGCTACATGTGGTACTGCGAAGAACCATATGCAGCTCGACATGAACCGAGCGAATAATTAATTCACGTTCGCCTGCACACGATTAGACTTCTGTACTAGTGAAGTCTGCGGTGTGTGGGTGAGCATAACTCAATACTATGCATAGCATTGAAACATTCTCCCTAGAGTGGGGAGGAAAAACACTCACCCTGGAAACAGGTAAATTAGCCGGACTCTCAGACGGAGCAGTCCTGGCGCGATATGGTGACACGGTTGTTCTTGCAACAGTGACCATGTCTTCAGATGTCCGCGGCGATGTGGACTACTTTCCGTTGATGGTAGATTACGAAGAGAACCTCTACGCAGCAGGAAAGATTAAAGGTTCGCGTTTTATTAAGCGTGAAGGTCGTCCTTCAGACGAAGCAATTTTGAATGCACGTATTACTGATCGTGCAACACGACCACTGTTTGACTATCGTATCAGAAACGATATTCAAATCGTGTTAAACATTCTCTCATTTGATCAAGAGAATGATCCAGCGTTTATCGGATTAATCGCAGCATCTGCTGCACTCTCCATCTCTGACATTCCATGGGACGGACCGATTGCTGGAATGACTGTTGGTTATATCGACGGTGAATACGTCTTGAACCCAACAGTGGATCAAGAAGAAAAATGTGACCTGTTCCTGATGGTCGCTGTTCGAGAGGATCAGATCGTTATGATTGAAGCAAAAGGAAATCAAGCATCTGAAGAAGTAACCTATAAAGGCTTAGAGTATGCATTAGAGCAGGGGCAGCCAGTAGTAAAACTGATTCAAGAGATGCGAGAGAAGGTCGGAAAAGAGAAGATCAAGCCAATCATGAAAGAACTCACTGATGAGGAGCAGAAAGCACATGATGCAGTCGCAGCGAAAGTAAAAGAGTATGCGGATGCAAACATGGAGGCAGTGTTCGGGATTGCTGCAAAGAAAGAGCGGCAAGAAAAAGAGAACCAAACTAAAGAAGGGGCCCTTGCGCTATTTGAAGATGATGAAGAGAAAGCGATCGCTTCACAGGCGTATGAAGAGATCTATGAAGAGAAGTTCCGTAACTTGATGCTGGAGAAAGAGCTGCGTGTAGACGGCAGAAAATTAGATGAGATTCGCGCACTACATTGTGAAGTGGATGTACTTCCACGCACACATGGATCAGCAATCTTCCAACGTGGAGAGACGCAGGTGTTGTCTACCGTAACACTCGGCTCACCAGGCGACGCGCAGATTATTGATTCTTTAGAACCAGAGCATACCAAGCGTTACATGCATCACTATAACTTCCCACCGTTCTCAGTCGGAGAGGTACGACCAATGCGTGGTCCTTCACGACGAGATATCGGACATGGAATGCTCGCAGAGAAAGCGCTCGAAGACATGATTCCAGAGAAAGAGAGCTTTCCATACACCATTCGCGTGGTATCTGATGTGATGATGTCGAACGGTTCTAGCTCGCAAGCATCCACGTGTGGATCTACTCTTGCGCTGATGGCGGCAGGTGTTCCAGTGGCGAACCCAGTTGCAGGAATCGCTATGGGACTGGTGACTACTGAAGATCAAAAGACCTATAAAATCTTAACAGACATTCAAGGAGTAGAAGATCACGCAGGCGACATGGACTTCAAGGTCGCGGGTACAGAGCAAGGAGTTACCGCAGTACAGCTCGACATTAAGCTCGGTGGAATCACCTTAGAGATCTGTAAAGATACCTTAGAAAAGGCCAAGACAGCTCGATTGCAGATTTTAGAGACCATGAAAGCAGCAATTGCAGAGCCACGAGAAGACCTATCTCCATACGCACCACGCATTGATACCATGCAAGTAGACCCTGAGAAGATCGGAGATATCATCGGTCCTGGTGGAAAAGTCATTAATGAAATTATCGAGCAAACTGATGTACAGATTGATATCGAAGATGACGGTATGGTCTACATTACTTCGGTCGACGCTGAAATGATGGAGAAAGCAAAACAGCTCATTGCAGATATAGTTCGTGAGATCGAAGTCGGAGAGGTGTTTGAAGGCCCAGTATCACAGATCGTGAAAGACCGCATGTCAGGGAAAGAGATCGGTGCAATTGTTGATCTACCCGGCGGGCGAGACGGTATGGTACATATCTCAAACGTCTGCAACAAACATATCAACCTAGTCTCTGACGTGTTGAAGGTTGGAGAAACCGTAAAAGTGAAAGTGGTTGAAGTTGATCAAGAGAAGGGACGCATTGGCCTTTCACGAAAGGCGTTAATTGAGCATGGATGTGCTGACCCAGCGTGCGATGCAGCACCAGGTGGGTTCGATGATCGACGTGGTCAGGATGACCGACGAGGCGGCTACAACCGACGCGGTAATTACAACGACCGCCGTGATGACCGACGTGGCCCACGCCCTCCGCGACCTCCAAGAGCTCCGCGACCACAACGACCGTCACATCTTAAACCACGATCTCCACAAGGAGGCACTGACATTACATAGAACCATTAATTCTATTCTCTATGAAGGGAGGCAAACTCATCGTTGTTACCGGCCCATCAGGCGCAGGAAAAGACTCTGTGATAGAACGCGCGAAAGAACTGGGTTTGGAATTCGAGACCGTCACCACAACTACTACACGACCGATGCGTCCGGGTGAAGCTGAAGGCAATCCGTATCACTTTATCATCCGCGATGAGTTTGAAGAGAAGATAGAGAATGGAGAGATGATTGAGTGGGCTGAGGTGTATGGTCATCTCTACGGTAGCACTCGTGAAGAAGTGGAGAAGAAACGAAAGAAGTTTGATGTAGTCCTGATTAAAGTGGACCCACAAGGAGCACGAACGTTCAAAGAGATGATCCCTGATGCCACTACGGTCTTTATTCAGCCTCCGTCATTCGAATTCCTAGAGAAGAGATTAATCAATCGCGCATCAGATTCTGATGAAGTCATTCAGAAGCGGCTAGAGACCGCCAAGAGTGAGCTGCAGAACTTGGAAGACTGGGATCACCGCATAGTAAACGAAGAAGATCAATTGGATAAAGCAGCAAACGAGCTGATCGCGCTGATTACATAACCACAATGAAGTTAGTGTTCATTTACGGAGCTCCGGCCGCAGGGAAGTTAACCACTGCTAAGGAGCTCTCTGTGTTAACAGGGTACCCGGTGTTTCACAATCACCTGTCGTTTGATATTGGAGAGGCGCTCTACCAAGGCGATCATGAAAAAATGTTCTCTATTGCAGACGCGGTGCGTGTTACCGTGTTCGAGAAAGCAGTCGAGTTGGATACGCCTGGCCTGATCTTTACATTTGTATTTGCAAAAGACCACGATGAAGAGTTCGTAGACAACGTAGTGGGCATTGTTGAAGGCAATGGCGGCGAAGTTTGCTTTGTACAGCTCAAGTGCGAAGAGAAAGAACTCAAGAAGCGTGTACTGGAGAGCTCTCGTAAGCAGACAAACAAAGTACAGTCCATTAAGACGCTGCAAGGCATTTTGGATAAGTACGACCTAGCGACTCCGGTGGATTCGGTAAAGAATCTATCAATCGATAATACCTCTATCCCAGCTACAGACGTAGCAAAGAAGATTCAGCAGCATTTTGAGTTACCGTCCGCTTCATAAGGCGTCATCAGAACTGGGGATAAGCTCACCCCCGTATATATAGGGGGGTGTGGATAAGTGTTTTGTGTGAAGCGCATGTGGTCAAGCCATAAAAATTAGCTAATCTTAGCTCAGAAAAACACCTGTTGATTGACCTGAGGAAAAATATCTGCTATTATATACATACATTTGACAATCATTCCCCATTTAAGTGTCGGAAGAGGAGGGCGTAGATTCAGAGAATATACATCGTCTTCTTCCTGCAATTCACCCGAACAACACATTCCACATTAAAGTGGTGTGTGTAAAACAAAAATAAAATGTTTAGGCAAGCCTGCATGAAATAGCCGTTTGGCGTCATGTTCGCAGCCATATTGTGGGGAGTAGTTACCTGATCAATGACTGTTCGGTAAATTGACAGGCCCACGATGGTTTCGTGGAAATCCTTTACGTCCCAAGCACTTCGTGTTTAGGACATAAGGTTAGCGCAACCGTCATAGGGCGCACTGGCCACATTAACTCGAACATTTCAATATCGAGGGGGCGCATGTGCGCCCTCTTCAATTACAAAAAAAACTGTACACAAATATCATTTCAAGTTACACTATACACGCGCACTCTGCGCATTTGTTTTCACTAAAAAATGCAGGGAAGCGCTACGAAAAAAACAAGATAGTAATAACACACGTATGGATCAAGCACTACTTGATGAAAAAAAACAACAACTAGAGAAAGAACGCGAGCAAGTACAAAAAGAGCTCGATACGGTTTCGAGTCCGGATACAGGGGATCATGTTCCAGGACAGCGTGCTCCAAAGTTTCCAGACTACGGAGACGATGCATTAGATGACAACACCGAATCACCAACAGAAGTAGAGGATTATGTTGTTAACGTTGATGTCACTGGCACGCTTGAGTCCAAGATGAAACAGATTGATGACGCACTCAAACGTATTGAAGAAGGAACATACGGAACATGTGAGAAGTGTGAGAAAGACATTCAAGAAAAGCGGTTGGATGCAGACCCATCTGTCACTGTGTGTATCACGTGCGCCAAGTCACATACCTCTTAATAGTATAAACGAATGAAACGGTTCTATTCACTCGTCGCAATAGGCGTGATATTTGCCTACTGTGTTGATCGTCTCACCAAGTACGCAGCAATTCACTTTTTACAAGAGCCTCAGGTGTTGTTACCTGGAGTATTGGAATTCGAGTTCATTCAGAATCCAAAGTTTTTATTCTATCTGCATCTCCCGTTCGCAGTCTCGATCACTATTATTACCGCAGTTCTTTTTTTTCTGTTGTATATTACTGTGAAAGAGTATCACGCAAAGCATCATGCTGAAGTCGCAGTACTCTTATTCATCGCTGCTGGTGCGTTTTCAAATTTATTAGATCGGATTTCATTTGGACACGTGGTGGATTTTATTAACGTCCCATTTTGGTCAGTATTTAACCTCGCAGACATCTATATTGTCGCCGGCGCAGTGATATTCTTCATACTCACACTGCGCGAGCAAAAAAAATCTGCACGATAGCAATCCGGCAACGCAGAACTTGCGAGTTTAGTATTTATTCTCTACAGTACACACACTATTCCGACGCAGAGCACTTTACTGGAGGTGTTGATGTTAGCTCGAGCAGAGGAATGGCTCACACTGTTCTGGATGGTGGTGGGACCCGCGCTCGGGACCGGACTGATCATGATGATCCCTGGGTTCATCGTCGGTCTCTTCCCGGCACTGATCGTGGGTGGGTTCGTCTTCTCCCGCAAGGGCGGGAACTTCAAGAAGGCCCTGATCCCGATCATCATCGTCGAGCTCATCTTCATGGTGCTCGGCTTCATCTACGGGATCTACCTGTTCTACCACCCGTACGTCGGGAACTAGCGAGCCAGACGCGCAACACGGAGGACACGCGCTTTTTTTATTTCCTGGATAGTGTGTATAATTTGCTTGCGTTTTCAATACACGGGTGTAAGATGATCGCTACGCTGTACTATTGTTTGTGCGTTAGGAGGTGTTAGGAAGGAGCCGTTCGTCCATGTTTGATACCATTCTCTCGTGGAGCGCGGAGCACGGTCCTTGGCTGTTGACTGCAATGTGCGTGGGACTCGTCTGGCTGCCTGTTGGGGCAGCAGCAGGGGTGTTCCCTGGCGTGTTCATTGCTACTCATATCAAGGATTCAGCACGGCGAAACAGTGTACTGCGCACATGTGTCACTCTCTGCGCAATCATTGCGTTCATCATCGCTATGGTCGGTACACTGCTCCAGACCAACGTCTGAACCAACTGAAACAATTACAGCTTTTTTTAATCCCACCATATTACTTGATTTTTTTTGCACTTTTTTGTAGGCTGTGTGCATGAAACTACGAGAACCAAAAACTAAGCTGTTTCAACGGAACAAAGAGGATTTTGTGTGTGAGCACTGTAATACACTGATTCACGGGGATGGATATCGCAACCACTGCTCTACATGTTTAAAGTCCAAGCACGTTGATGTGAATCCTGGGGATCGTGCTGCTGATTGCGGAGGATTAATGCACGTGGTGGACATGATATTGGAACACGGCCATCTAGTATTAACGCATGAGTGCGAATCTTGCGGCCATCAGAAACGAAACAAGGCACATCGCGAGGATAACGTTGATATGATCGTACAGCAGATGTCAGCACTCCAAAGCGCAGCTGCGTAGAACACTACTTGCAAAAAAAAACATAATCAGATACTCTAGCAGTAGACACTCCCACCCGTTGCGGGAGCGTTTTATTTATGCCAAAAATACAATCACATCAAACAGCAAAAGTCTATTCGCTTAACTTACATGGGCTAGAGTGCCAGCCAATTGAGATCGAAGTAGACATTGCAAATGGACTGCCTACGTTTATCATCGTTGGGTTGCCGGACACTGCAGTCACAGAAGCAAAGGACCGCGTGAGGTCTGCAATCAAGAATTCTGGTTTCGAGTTCCCTCGTACTCGCGTCACAGTAAACCTCGCACCAGCGCACACCAAGAAAGTCGGGTCACTCTTTGACCTGCCGATTGCACTTGGCATTCTCAGTGCAGTGGGAGCGATTAAAGAGACACCCACCGTATATTCTGTAGGCGAACTTGCGTTGGACGGTCGGCTGCATTCAGTCATCGGCGCACTACCAATTGCATTTACTGCGACCAAGCAACACAAGAAGGAGATTGTCATTCCTGAGCAGAACGTCGCTGAAGCAAGGCTCGCTGATCAGAAGCTCGTTCGCACAGCGAGCTCCCTTACTGAGATCGTTGATCATTTCAACTTAAAAAAAGAGCTACCAACAATTCAGCAGCAGTACAAGCGTGGTGCGCATCATCCGTTAATCTCTGCAACACAAGCTCAGAGCGATGCAACACCACAATTATCAATTACCATGGCAGATATCATCGCGCAGCATGCAGCGAAGCGTGCAAGTGAAATCGCTGCAGCTGGTGCGCACAATATACTCTTTACTGGGCCTCCGGGCGCGGGCAAGAGTATGCTCGCTCAAGCGCTGCCAAGCATCCTCCCACCCATGACAGAGCAAGAGATAATCGAGTCTACGATGATTCATTCTGTTACTGGAGTGCTGCAATCTCAGGTCATTCAGAAAAGGCCGTTCTATGCGCCGCACCATACTGCTTCAGCTGTATCCATTATTGGAGGCGGAAGTACATTGCGGCCGGGCGAGATTGCGCTAGCGCATAATGGAGTACTGTTTTTCGATGAGCTCCCGGAATTCCGACGTGATGTATTGGAAGCGCTGCGACAACCTCTCGAGCAAGGGACAGTCACGATCGCTCGCATGCACGGACGCGCAACATACCCAGCACGCTGTTTGTTTGTCGGTGCTCAGAACCCGTGTCCGTGCGGATTTTACGGAACCGAGCACGCAACAAAGCGCTGTACATGCACTGCGCACAGAATACATCAATATACAAATAAAGTCTCTGGGCCGCTTTTAGACCGAATCGATATAAAGATTCATGTTCCTGCAGTAGATGCAGTCCAAGCCATGAGCCAACGCAGCAACCAAGCTCCGAAAGCAGAGCAGAGTAGCACGATCCGCAAGCGAGTACACCGTGCGCGCACCACGCAACTCGAACGACAGCACAAGCCGAACGCGCACTTGAGCTCTAAAGAGATCAAGCGCATTCAACTCAGCGCTGAATCCAAGCAACTACTCGAACAAGCAATACAGCAGCACGGCATATCCATGCGTGGGTATATCAAAGCAGTTCGCATTGCTCGCACTATTGCAGATCTTGCACAACAAGAACAGATCACTTCTGAACATATCGCTGAAGCGTTGCACTATACTTCGTGCACGACATAATTATTGATGTACTATCACTACAAACTCCCCTTTGATGGATTCACGTGAAGATAATTCTTCAAACACCTCTTGGGCAGTGCCACGAACAAATTCTTCATGTAATTTGGTCAATTCCCGCGCAACCACAATGTGTCGACCTGAATCTTTCAGCGCATCAAGCGTCTTTAGTATTCGATGTGGAGATTCATAGAACACCACGGTTCTTTTCTCCTCTGTAATCTGCGCATAGAGTGTTTGACGACCTTTTTTATGTGGCATATATCCGAGAAATAAGAAGGTACGCGTATCTACTCCTGCTGCTTGCAACGCAGCGACAATCGCACTGGGTCCAGGGATTGGTACTATATGAATTCCAGCCTCTATTGCACGCTGAATTAACCGAGAGCCAGGGTCAGATATCCCGGGCGTACCTCTGTCTGTGACCAATGCCACTGTTTTTCCTTGCTGTAGCGCATCTAGTATCTCATCCTCTTTTTTATCCGAAGATTGCGCGTGATAACTCACGCATTGCTTGTCTGTGATATCAAACGCATCCAGAAGTTTCTTGGTTTCTCGCGTATCTTCGCACGCAATCAGGTCAACTTCGCGCAGTGTATTTACTGCTCGGATGGTGATATCTTCTAGATTGCCTATTGGTGTCGCAATAGTGTATAATATGGTTTCCATAACTCTTGCATTCTAGCATATTCTCCATTATAATAACTATAGGGTAACATATTTATATTAATTATTTCATATGGCAGACAAAACCAAAGTATTAATTGTGGAAGACGACCGATTTCTATCCGAATTGATCTCTACGAAACTCACGAAAGAAGGGTTTGAAATCGTTTTAGCAACCGACGGAGAGACTGGCTTAGAAAAAGCGCTCTCTGAAAAACCACATATAATTCTGCTGGACATCATGCTTCCTGGAATGAGTGGATTCGAAGTACTCGATGGACTGAAAAAGAATCAAGATAAGGAGGTCGCAGCAATTCCAGTACTGATTCTCAGTAACTTTGGACAAGAGAGTAAAGTACAGCAAGGCCTGGAAATGGGAGCGAAGGATTACTTGGTAAAAGCAAATTTCACCACCGGAGAAATTGTAGAAAAGATCAAGGCCACACTCGAAACCAAATAGCAGTTCAACAAAAAATACCCCGCAGAGACGCGGGGTATTTTATTTAGCGAGATTAGTGATAACTGAATGGATTGTGCGTTGCACCACCGACAATAACTTCATAATGCAGATGAGATCCTGTAGACCAACCAGTCGATCCCATTAAACCGATGGTCTGTCCTCGAGAGACACTTTGACCGAGAGAGACGTACATATTCTGTAAGTGAGCGTATCGAGTGGCCATACCGTTTCCGTGACTGATCACTACTTGCAATCCGTATCCACCGTACCAGCCAGCACTGGTCACAGTACCACTCTCTGCTGCATAGATAGGGTCACCAAATTCTCCATCAATATCAATTCCACCATGACGCCATCCGTAGTATTGAGAGATACGGTGAGTAACTGACGGCCATTGCAGTTTGGTTCCAGATATAGCTGCGCTTGGAGGAGCTGTGCCACCAAAGACCTGAGAGAATGAAGCCAGCTTGGTAGTTGGTGCAGGTTGAGGTGCTGGTGGGTGTGGTTTGGTTCCGCCAGGAATAATAATTTCCGACCCTGCTACTAAGTCTTCGCCTTCAATCATATCATTATAGTCCAGAATCTCATTTACATCAGCGTCATATTTCTTGGCTAATCCTGTAATGGTCTCGCCAGATTTTACTGTATGTGCGGTTCCACTCGTAGGAAGGATCCATAATGTATCTCCAGGCTTAATCACGCTCTTATCTGATAGGTTATTAGACCACATCACGGTCTGTGAAGAGACGTCAAATTGATCAGCAATGGTGCTAATCGTATCGCCTTCTAGTACGGTATATTGAGTGATTTCTGTGTCGTCTCCGAACGAGCTACTTAATATATTTGATTTTACTAATGCTGCACCACCTTCAGAAACCATTACTTGATCAGTCTCTACTTCTACATCTTCTGCAATACGAGACGGCATCTTTAGACTTGCAGAGGTGTCAATATAACTGGTGCGCGGAGCGATGACTTCATCAGATGCTGAAATAATAATCTCTTCTTCAGGATGAAAGATCTTGGCAACGAGCGAACCTTCTGCGAACTCTTCTGCGCGGACCTCATTTGAGCGCCCAATGTTTACAAACACGATCGAGATAGTCAGTATCACTACTAAACCATGGACCGCAAAACGATGAGTCACTACTGCGAGTACTTTATGCTGCGCATGAAAGAATAACTTGATGCGCGCAATAACTACAATCAAGATTTTATACAGAAAGATAATCAGTGGGCGGAGTAGTGTTTTCCAAAGCAATACAAACGGCGCCAACAGAATAACTCCAATCTTTACTGCCACAGGGAGAGCACGCTGAAGCGCCTCAATGCACTTGAGGCTCAGAGAGATCGCTATTTTTTTAATATGAAATGATATACGTTGAGTTCCTTGTTACAATCTATTCCGATCTCCTAGTCAGAGCTGCATGTGCAGAAATGTACTGTTTTTCACTAGGAAATGAAGGCCTAGATCGTTGAGTTTGGTTGTAGCTCGACCGAACTACAATCGGCAGACAAGGTATCATGCCAGACCTATATTGTCAATGCATTTTGGAGAGAAAAACGCTTTTTTTGCGCTAATGTTAGGCAAATCAATATTCACAATTGGCTAATATTTGCTAAAAAATAACATGATGCGCTACACTAGGGCAACGAAAAAAATACCCGTATCAACTAGGTGAAACAGATGAGAAATGGTATTATTGAACAGGTATAATCAGTAGAAACACTATGGAGCAATACTCTCCAGAACAAATTGAAAAAAAATGGCAACAGCACTGGGAAGAGAAGCAATTTTTTGCTGCATCTGAAGATTCTGAGAAAGAAAAGTGGTATACATTAGTGGAATTTCCATATCCGTCTGGTGCTGGCCTACATAATGGGCATGTACGTCCGTATACAGCGCTGGATGTGGTATCGCGGAAGAAACGCATGCAAGGGTATAACGTCTTACTCCCTATTGGATATGACGCATTTGGTTTGCCAACCGAGAACTATGCAATCAAAACAGGAAGAAAGCCCCAAGAAGTGACTGCCGAGAACGTTCAAACGTTCCGACGACAACTACAATCTCTCGGCTTGAGCTTTGACTGGAATAGAGAGGTCAACACCACTGATCCGGAGTACTATAAATGGACACAATGGCAGTTCAATCAGCTGTTTAAACATGGGCTTGCGTATAAAAAGGAGATTCCTATTAATTGGTGCTTATCTTGCAAGATCGGTTTAGCAAATGAAGAGGTCGTAGAGGGCAAGTGCGAGCGCTGCGGTGGTGAAGTGGAGAAGCGAAACAAGGAACAGTGGATGATTGCTATCACCAAATATGCTGATCGTCTACTAGAGGACTTAGATACTGTTGACTATCTACCGAAAATCCGTAAACAGCAGGAAGACTGGATCGGAAAGAGCTTGGGTGCAGAGATTGAGTTTCAAGTTACGACTTCACAAGGAGGAGTCACTCCGTATATTCGAACGTTTACTACTCGCCCTGACACGCTATTCGGCGCAACGTATATGGTGTTAGCACCAGAACATGAATTAGTGGATCAGATTACTACTGAAGAGCAGATGGACGCAGTGCACGAGTATAAGAAGCAAGCAGCAGCAAAGTCAGATATTGAGCGCGGAGATGTGAGCAAAGAGAAAACCGGTGTCTTCACTGGAGCGTTCGTAATTAATCCAGTGAACGATGAACAGATTCCGGTATGGATCGCTGATTATGTATTGCTTGGATACGGAACCGGCGCGATTATGGCCGTGCCTGGGCATGATGAAAGGGATTTTGAATTCGCGAAGAAATATGAATTACCAATTCGTATTGTTGTAAAGCATCCAGAGGAATTCAGTGATATCAACCAGGAGAAACAGAAGGAGTTATTAAAAGAGGTATTTCAACTCGCTGAGCAGAAAGACATCAAGCTGACGTTGATTGGTGGATACGCAAAAACACTACTGAACGAGCAAGAGGACCAGATCCATTCAGACATTGATCTGTTTACTACCAAAGACGGGTTTGCAGAGCTCGAGGAGTTCTTTACTCAGAAGGGGTTTAAAAAGAAAGACCCTGACGAGGAGTACCATTGGAAGGATGCGTGCGCGTTCTACGCTGACGATCACTGGGTGGACGTCTTTATTATGGAAGAAGATCACGGTGAGTACTTTGATACGGTCTGCGGAAGGAAGTTTATTTGGGGGTCAGAAGATGATTTTGAAGAGATGAAACTGGACGAAACCTCAGTGTGTACACCTTCGAGTGAGTTGTTAGAAAAGATCTATCAAAATTTAGCCAGTGCTGTTGATCTGTGTTTTACTGGTGATGGAATTGCAGTAAACTCAGGGTTTTTAAATGGATTATCCACTAAAGAAGCGACCGAGAGTATTATTCAATGGTTGGAAAAGGAAAAACACGGAAAAGCAGCAGTAAACTATAAACTGCGCGATTGGGTGTTCTCGCGGCAACGATATTGGGGAGAGCCGATTCCATTAGTGTATTGTGAAGAATGTGCGAAGAAGAACATTGCGGATATTGAGAATGAAGGAAGTAAGATGAATCAGGGCTGGGTTCCGGTGCCAGACGATCAGCTGCCCGTAGAGCTACCGGATGTTGATAATTATGAGCCAACAGATTCTGGTGAGTCACCGCTTGCTGATATCACGAACTGGGTGCAGACCACGTGTCCAGACTGCGGCGGCCCTGCGACTCGAGAGACCGATACTATGCCGAACTGGGCTGGATCGAATTGGTATTTCTTACGATATACAGATCCAAAGAATAGCTCTGAGCTTGCGTCAAAAGAACGGTTAGAGTATTGGATGCCAGTGGATGTATATAACGGTGGGATGGAGCATACGACGCTGCATTTATTGTATTCACGTTTTTGGCATAAGTTCTTGTATGATATTGGAGTCGTATTACAACCCGAGCCGTACTCCCGTCGTCGATCTCATGGAATGGTGCTCGCGTCAGATGGTAAGAAAATGAGCAAGTCACTCGGTAACGTGATTAACCCCGACGATATTATTAAAGAGCTTGGCGCTGATACGCTACGTATTTATGAGATGTTCATGGGACCGTTTGACGAAGCGATTAATTGGGATGAAAACGGTGTCCGAGGCTGCAGGAAGTTTCTAGATCGCATCTGGCGTGTACAAGAGAAAGTAGGCGATGGGCAAAGCGATGAACTCACGCGCGTCACGCATCAGACCGTTCGAAAGATAACTACAGATATCGATGCCATGAAGTTTAACACCGCAGTCGCACAGTTGATGTCTTGCTTGAATGCGTATGAAAAAACAGAGAGCGTTCCTATGGAGTCCTTTGAAACATACTGTGTCTTACTATCGGTCTTTGCACCACATATTGCTGAGGAGATTTGGGAGCAGCTCGGTCACGATCAGAGCATCACACAAGAGCCATGGCCAGAGTGGGACGAGGAATTAGCAAAAGAAGAGACTATCACGATAGCAGTGCAAGTAAATGGGAAAGTACGCGACACCGTGGAAGTGCAAGCAGACGCTGAAGAAGCAGACGTAAAACAAGCAGTGGAAGCATCAGAGAAGGTTCAGCGACACCTTAAGGGAAGTACGATCAAGAAAGAGATCTACGTTCCAGGAAAAATATATAATATAGTAATAACATAAAGGAGGAATTATGAACGATCCTGCACTTGAACAGACCATAGAAGACGCCGCGATTCTTATGCAATCCGGAGGCGTTGTCATTTTTCCGACTGAAACCGCGTATGGTATCGGCTGCGATTATGAGAATCAGAAAGCTATTGATCGGATTATGCAAGTGAAAGCGCGGACAGATCGCAAGTTTACTTTAGTCGCAAGTTCTTTAGAGCAAGTACAAGAGCACTTTGAGTTAAATGAAAAAGCACTTGAACTTGCTGCGCAACACTGGCCAGGGCCGTTGTCCATTGCAGTGGATGATCAGTTCTCCATTCGTGTACCCGACCATGAAGTACCGCGATTGTTAGCAGAAAAAGTCGGTAAACCGATCATTGCAACCAGTGCAAATAAATCAGGGAATCCACCAACCTATACCACGCAAGGCATTCGAGATCAACTAGGAAAGAGAGCAGCAGATATTTGGATTGATGTAGGTGAGCTTCCAGAAGTTGCGACTTCTACGGTGGTGCGATGTACAGATGATAGTGTTGAAGTGATACGACAGGGAACTATTTCTCTATAAGCGTAATACAGTATACTTTTCTGCGACCGCTTGCGCACACCACCGTTGTGCGCTACGCTGCGTCGGCTCGGTCGCTCGTTTCGCTCTGCGAAACACCATGGTCGCTCTGTCGCCTCAGCTCGCAGAAAAGTACACTGATATACGCTTATGAACAAAAAAGAGTTAACATACTTATTAAAGAAATACCACATTGATCCGCGCAAAGAGCAAGGGCAGAATTTTCTGATTGATCAATCAGTGGTAGACGCATCCGTGCGTGCAGCTGACCTACAGCCTGATGATACAGTATTGGAGATCGGTCCAGGGTTTGGTGTGCTCACTCTAGAACTCGCGAAACATGCAAAGAAGGTCGTCGCGGTAGAGCAAGACCACAAGATATTCGCAGCTTTAGAGAAGATCGCTGCCCAGCAAGCAAACATTCAAGCAGTGAGTCAAGATATCAGGACCTTTCACATGGAACAAGCTGGTTTGCAACACAAAGAATACAAATTAGTGTCGAATTTACCGTACAGCATCTCGTCTTGGGTGCTGCGTAACTTTTTTGAACACCATCCATCTCCCTCACTTGCAGTGTTGATGGTGCAGAAAGAAGTCGCGGAACATGTTGTAGCTGAGCCAGGCCAGATGAGTGTACTTTCAGTAGCAGTGCAGTGTTTTGCACAGGCTTCGATCGTTCAGTTAGTGCCAGCATCCAGTTTTTACCCTGCTCCAGAAGTAGATAGTGCAATCATCAAGCTACAACTTCGACAAGAACCGCTCTCAAAAGACCCCAAGAAGCTCCTATCACTAGTAAAGACCGGCTTCTCTTCTAAACGCAAGCAACTACATAATAATATTCATGCAGGACTGCAGATCTCTCAAGAACAAGCTGCGCAAGCTTTGCAGCAAACTGGTCTAAAACCGACAGTTCGCGCGCAAGAGCTAACATTAGAACAGTGGGAGCAGCTCCGCGAGCAAATAGAAGCAATTTGAGATTTGACGAAATCGAAAGTATCTGATATAATTATTTCGTAAAATCAATAATAATGGCGCCAGATCCATGCCTGATAATAAAGGCAAAAAAGTTGATATAGACAGACTTTCTGTCTGGGTGGTGGGTGTAATAGGTTTTTTTGTTATTGCCGGCGGAATTTTTCAGATGCGCTGGCATATTTTTGCACCAGACCGCATGTTTGCAGCGTCTCGTGCACGCATTGCTGCGTACGAAGAACGCAAGGCAAATGAAGAAGTAGACCCTTTTACCGGGACTCTTGAGGGTGAAGAGATGGCGAAACTGCAAACGCAGGACACGGATGAAGACGGTTTGAGCGATTTTGACGAGTTATACATCTATGCAACAAGCCCGTATCTATCAGACTCAGACTCTGACGGGGTTGTCGATAGCAGAGAGATTACAGATGGTACAGACCCGAACTGTCCAGCAGGGTCCGCATGTGCCCAAGAACGTACTGGCGGGTATGGAAGTGAAGCAACAGCAGCTGAGCAAGCATATGCTGATTTAAACCCTGATTCCACACTTGGCAGTACAGATACGAGTGAAGATGTGGACATGAATGAACTGCGAAGCACACTTCTACAGTATGGAGTTCCACAAGACGTTTTAGATCAAACAGATGATGCGACTCTCCAGCAGATTTTCGATGAAACCATGACAGAGGTGGATCAAGGCTCAAATGCGTTTGCGAATGTTCAAGCAGAAGCAGAGAACATCCGAAACATGTCCATCGATGAAAAGAAACAGTGGTTGTTGGAGTCAGGAATGGACGAAGCGTCGATTAATGCACTGGATGATGACACGATCAATGACATCTTTAACGAAGCCATTGATCAAGCCATGGAACAGTTGCTCCTACAGGACGACATTGAAAACGCAGAGTTTGAATATGACGAAGAAGCAGCGCAAGAGATCATTTCAGGATCTTCCGAATCTGGTTCATCTAGTGGAAGCGCAAGCGGATCCTCCAAAGAATCGTCGGGCGAAACAGACGAAGAATAATATAAAAAATATTTATATATATACCAATGACTCCTTACGACGAACCACAACAGGAACCAAAACGACCACAGTATCGTTTTAAAAAATTCCTTGCCAGCATCTTTGCTGTCCTAACATTTGCTTCACCTGTTGTTGTAATAGGTATCTCTGCGGGTGTTGTAGGGATCATTGCGCCTCAACCAGCACATGCACAGTGGGCAATTAGTGCGAGTGTACCTGATACTATTAAGAATATTCTAGAGAAAATTTTCTACGGATTGGTAACAGCAGCGAAGATTGGTATTAAGAATGCTCTCCGTTCTATGCTGGAGAAGTTAGCATATGAAACTGCTGTTTGGATCGGGTCTGGTGATGAGAATCAAAAACCCTTGCTATTTACGAAAGACGCCGGGACGTGGCTGCAAGAAAGTGGGGACGCCGCGGCTGGAGAGTTTTTGAATTCGTTAGCCGCGCATAACGGGTTTTTTGAATTTAATCTTTGTGATCTGCCCGAACTCGAAGCGCTGCAGTTAAAACTGACACTGCCGAAGCTGCTTGCAAAAGAACCGTATGAGCCAACCTGTTCGCTGTCTGAAATCCGGCAAGAGTTCCAAGATACCGCGAACTACTACTACGATATGGCAGTGCAGATGATGGATAATCCAAAAGCGTTAGTAGATGTACAAGCCAGTTATGAAGTAGGTGAGAATGGGTTGTCATCCATGCTGTCAGCTGTAGATCAAGCCATGGGCACTGAGACCGCTGCAGAACGTAAAGCCACATTAGAGCGTATTCAGTCTGGAGCCAAAGATAAAACCGCGAAAGTTTCTGAGTATATTCAGACCCCAGCGTTTGCGTTAGAAGCAGAGATGGAGGCTCGCATTGCTCAATCAGCTGACGGAGAGATGATTCAGACTGACAACATCATCGCAGATGCAGCGTCGGTATTTATTAACACCTTAGCGTCGAAACTATTAGAACGTGCCACCAGTGGTATTATCTCATTCTTCACCGAGACAGATGTGTCAGAGTCCACGACGTACGGCGGCGGTTCGACTGTGTCAGCCAGTGCGGGTATCGCAGGAGCAGAAGAGACGTATGCGGAGTTTAAGACCGCAAAGTTTAATACTGGTGGAACAGTTGATATCCTTTCTCACTTTGCAAACTGTCCGGACGAAGGTGCGGATGTCACAAACTGTGTGTTAAACGAAAGTTTCCGTTTAGCTATTGATGAGCAGCTCACAATACAAGAAGCTCTGGACCAAGGGATTTTAGATGGAGCAACCTCATTTGCATACGGTGATCAAGGTAGTTTGATCATGAGCCCAGAAGAAGGGATCTCTCATCGTAATATTAGTATTCTCAGATACTACGGCGTCCTTCCCGTAGGATGGGAGCTTGCAGCAGAGTATATACGCGACTATGAATCCGGCTCCACGTATTCACTACAATCAATGATAGATATGTATGATAAGTGTTCAGAGACAGATTGGACATGGGGATGCGGAATGATTAATAAGTACTGGGTGCTAAAAGCGCCTGATGTATGGTGTAATTTAGAAGGGTACGGTCCAATTCTTGCTGCGGATGAGTATATGGATATGGACGGTGGTGATTACACTCCAGAAGAGCGCATTGTCCATCGTTTGACCAGTTGTATTGATCCAAAGACCTGTTTAGCAGAAGACGACACTGGATTCTGTGAAGAGTACGGATACTGTACAAAGTATGAACCGAACTATAAGTTTGACGGAGACGACTGTCCGTCCTATCAAGCATCGTGTACTATTTTTGAAAATACTGAGAACGAAGAGGAGTACTCCTTGCTGACGAATACCGTAAACTACAACGACTGTACTTCTGATAACGTTGGTTGTGAGTGGCTTTGTACGGTCTATAACGAAGTAGATGCTGCATTCCAGTGTTCCGGACAAGGCGAGGTCTATGTGACGTGTGATAGTTCAGAAGCAACGTATGATGCAACATCACTGACCTGTTCGTGTGCCAACCCTGATGATGCGACAGATACGTGTGACATTTTAGAAAGCGGATTCACTTGTACCACTGATTCAGAGTACGAATGTACACTCGGAACAGAAACAGAAGACACTGCTGGAGTAGACGCTGCGATCTCTTTTGATAGTGACGCAACAGCGTGTGACTCTGATGCAATAGGATGTACAGAGTTTATTCAAGTAAAAGGCGGTCAGAATATTCTATTCAATGGAAGCTTCGAGCACTTTGCGTATGATGATGGTGCTGGAGATACTGCTGAGTTTGTCGCAGAATCCGACGATGCGCTGAATTACTTACAAGAGTCCGATGAAACTGACGCAAACACCTACACCTATTACTCATTTGGATACTACGGATCCGCAGGAAATGGAAGTGATCCAACACTAGCCGGAGAAGCATGTACAGACTACGACCCAAGTGGGCACTACTGTTACGGATGGGAGCTTGCTGATGATGTTGCAGTACGTGCAACCAACTCTTCATTGTATGGAAACGTTGGCTTGCAGTTGCAAGACTTGAACAGCAACCCATCATACGGTTCTACTGGAGTGGAGGGCTCTATCATTGCACGCTTCGATACAGGGCAACCGCTAGCCAACAGATCATTCGCACTATCATTCGCTGCATTGAACGCATCTGGTACGGACTGTACCGCCAACTACTGGGTAGCACCAGATGGAGTCACTGGCACCAGCTTAGATGCATATAAAGTAGAACAAACCTATACTGCTGCTGGTGTGTATGAGAACATGACCGCTGATGTGGTGACGTTTGATGATACGATCACAGAGACAACAGTGGTAGTCGGTTTTGAACAAGCAGCAAATTGTGAACTCGCATTAGACGGAGTTAAGTTAGAAGAGAACGTCTCTCAGACCACGCATTCGGACTATCACGAAGAGATGATCTACTATAACACTAATGAGATGAACTCCTGTGAGGTAGAAGAGATCGGTTGTGATCTCTACGATCCACGTAGCGGTGAGAGCGACATCGATGTTCCTGGCATCATCACCAATTACCTCTCAGATGTTTGTGGGAACGGAACCGACTACTCTGATCCAGGGTGCTCACAATGTGAGGAGCAGTACGTTGGGTGTGATCACTTCATTGAAGTAGAAACTCCGTACAGCGCTCCAATTAAAGATATCTCTACGTTTAGCGCACCAGGCGCATTAACAGACAGTTTTAAAGAAGCAGTGGCCAACAGAACCGGATACTACTGTGACAGCACTACCACTGCGTGTAACA
The DNA here is from genome assembly GCA_964344485.1 of uncultured Gammaproteobacteria bacterium. Classification (GTDB taxonomy): domain Bacteria; phylum Patescibacteriota; class Patescibacteriia; order UBA9570; family XYC2-FULL-38-9; genus CAYFNF01. The sequence goes on along the minus strand of CAYFNF010000003.1, from coordinate 231,551 downwards.
CTACCTCAGAGTGTGTGGCACTGTACGGCTCTGGTTCAACGTGTCTACAATCCATCTCTATTATTCCTTCAACCGCAACCACGTGTTCAGCATCAGCAGTGGGTTGTGAAGAGTATATTAATGTTGACGAAGAGGCAGCTGGCGGAGAAGCAGTCAACTACTATAAATATATCCGTCAGTGCGTGATGCCGACCACACAACAAGAAGACGACGGTGAACTGAAGATCTTCTATACTTTTGAAGGCGACGACATTACTGGATACCAACTGCGTTCCTGGGAGATGAAGAAGAGTGACGCAGACGGTGCTCCGTGTACCAATTTAGATATCTACGATTACACCGGCACCGCAGAGAGCCCACAAGCAGACTGTATTGATAGCGTTACGGGAACTACTACGTGTGATCCAGCAACAGATGCGGATTGTGCAGAGTTCTGGGATAGTGACGGTAACAACTACTTTAGATACATGTCCGAGACCATCACGGTGTCAGCGGATTGTGAAGCGTACCGAAATTCATTGGATGGACGATACTACTACACGATTCCTGATGAAAGTGAGACCTGTAGTGCAGCCGAGAATCTTTGTCGTGAGTATCGCGGTTCTCAAGCAGGCGCAGTACAGACAGTGACATCTGATGACTTTGATGACTCTATCTGGGACGGCGGTGGCTCTTCTTCCACAACCGTGACAGCAAATATCGGACAGTCCATGTCCCTTGCTGCTGGAGTCTCTGCAGAAACTGACGTCAGTGAAAATGTTGAAGCTGAAAGTAGTTATATCGGATCGTTCTGGGCAAAAGCAGACACAACTGGCGATACCATTAGCTTGTACATTAGCTCAGCGACCGGCGGAACATCACTAGACCTCGATAGTTCGGTTGAACTCAGTGACGAGTGGAGGCGGTATATCGTGGGGCCAGCAGTACTAGATGCAGTATATGAAGATGAGGTCCTTGGTATTACTAACAACGGTTCTGGTACAGTCTATATTGATAACATTGAAGTTCAAGAGAACCATAGCCATTACTTAATACTCAACACCGCAGACACCTGTAACGGATACGAAGGATGTGAGAAGTACCTGGATACTGATAGTTCAACTCATTACTTGAAATCATTCGTTAACCTCTGTGATGAAAACTCTGTTGGTTGTGAAGCGTTGATCGAAACCAATAACTCAGACACTCCATACTACACTCTATATAACGGTGATAATGAATACAATGAAGACGACGTGATCGTGGACACAGATGCTGTCACCCAGTATGCACTTATTGACTCTGCAATCTGTGGAGAGGACGAAGCCGGGTGTTCCTACCTTGGTGAACCAGACTTGGATGCATATGATGAAGTAGAATCGATCGCTGAACTTTACCTCTTAAACGATCCAGATTCATATGACTCCATTCTCTGTCAGGAACAGCAACGAGAGTGTTCTTCATGGTTAAGCAGCGACGGTTCAGAAGAGTACTTCAAGGATCCTGGTGATAAGTACTGTGAATACGACTCTAGTGATGGAGCGTGGTACATTAAAGATACTGAAGATGCATGTCCATTACAAAACGAAGACACTGATGCTGCACCTTCACAGCCTAAGGGACCTGTCTGTAACGGTGGATTACGTGAAGGAAAATTGTGCTCCAATGATGAAGACTGTCCAGCAGCAGATGGAGATTCTAGTACCTATAGATGTGTTACTGCATGGAAGGGAGAATGTTTCCACGGTACATGTCTCGGAGGAGAAAATAATTTAGATGCATGTGCTGATGATTCAGATTGTGATACCAGCGACACACATGGATGGGCTGGACTCTGTGATAGTTCTAATGACGGATGTACATTATACTTAGATCCAGATCCATACTTCGATCAAATCGTCACCAACGGTAGCTTTGAAGCAGACATTCAAGACGAAGATGACCCAACCTCTCCTGAAGGAGACGGTATTCCTGACCATTGGGCAGACTTACCTGCTTCAACCAATTATGAAACAGCGGCCGGATACGGAGTTGCAGGTGGTTGTGATACCTTAGAACGTAATGCAGATTACGTCTTTGATGGGGCATACTCGTTCCGTATATCAAACGATGGAACCTCTTCCTTCTGTATGTACGGTCCGGATGAAGCGTATGAAGTAGACGCAAACTCCTATTACACACTGAGCGGTAACGTGTATACCGATGATGTGGATAATAAATTCGCTATCGGATTACTCTATTACGACTCGAGCGGTAATGAATTGACCGTATCTGGAGATATTGCAACGGATACTGCAGAAGATTACGCAATCGCAGCGTATGAAGGAGACGGTCGATCTAATGACACTTCGACAATGACTGCGGGCCAATGGATGCACTTCCAGACAGTGATCGGGCCAAATATCGCACATGAGTTCCCTGAAGATACGTACTTCGTGAAAGTCTTTGTAGAGGTGAACTTCACTGAAGGAGTC
>CAYFNF010000003.1:147796-229088 GCA_964344485.1 uncultured Gammaproteobacteria bacterium | reverse complement strand
CATCCGATTAGTTGAAAACGGATACTACACCTATATTAACCACACCGTAGACGGAGCAACAGAAAGCGAACAGAATACGTGTGCTGGAGAGATCAGTCACAACGACGGTTGTGTAGCGTTCAGAGATGTTTCGAGCGACGACTTAACCTATATTGCAAACCAAGAGCAGGAAGAAGGAGTGTATGTTGATTACTCAGTGACCGCGTGTGAATTCAACGCTGGAGATGAAGACGCAGCGTGTCGATCCAACCCTGATACTGCAAACGCAAACTCTGTATTGCACGTGCGAAACGATCGTGAATGTGAAAACTGGATCGGTTGTAAAGTAGCGCGTATCACACAAGCTGAAGATGGAACCGAAGAGACCACGTGTTTCGGTATTGGTTTATGTGAAGAGCGCAATGAGGACACCGGTGTTTGTACGAGCTGGGTAGACAGCAAAGATTCAGATGAGCTTGGATATGACGATGATATCTCTGCAATCTCTCAACCAGGGAGCACCGAAGAGCTCGATGATATTCAGAACCTCTCAGGACATACTCGTGCTGGAATGGCATGGGTAGATGGTGAATGTACGTTTACCCACATATTAGATGGAGAGGCGATCTACTTCTGCTCTGGTGGAGCACGAGATGGAGAGTCTTGTACTGACGGTGATGACACGCAATGTGCAGCAATTACCTATGGATACTACTCTCCAGATAATTTACCAGAACGCGGACTAGGTGGAGCAGAGACCTCTACTGATTTGGTATCATACGGAGACTTTGAAGATGTGTACTGTTCTGGAGAGTCAGACTCTAACTGGCCTGTTAATGGGGCATCTATATCTTCAACTAACATTGAAATTGAGCGAGATAAAAGCTTATCGTGCACATTAGATCGACACTGTCGAACAATAGATACAGATGCAGAAGCAAAAAGTATGGCAAAAACAGATGACTATACGACAAATATTGATGATATTACATATGAAGCAGGATGGTGCTCTAACGTTTCAGGTGGGTCATGGCCTGCCGATGCGTCGTATTGGGAAGTATACGGTGGTGGAGACATGACCATTGTGGATTACGATTCTTCATTAACATATGACGTGTCCGCTGGCATGGGTGACAGTCACAGTACTGCAGTCGGAGCGCTTTCTCAAGATCTAAACAACGTCATGTATGTTGAACCAACAGGTGCATCTGCTGGGGTCAGCACTACAGTAGGAGACGCTATCCTTGACGGTTTAGAGTATACAGTATCATTTAACGCAAAATTCACAGAGAATCCTGACCATGAAACCGACTTCATTAAAGTAGGCCTCGAGCACTCTGACGGTGGCGTGGATTACTTTGAAGGCGGCAAGATGGCAGATATTGTCTTCTTTGTAGACACCTCTGGAAGCATGAGCACATATATCTCAAATGTCGCAACCGCAGCAGGCGACTTAGCCTCTGGGCTGTCAGACGCTGGAGTAGACTTCCAATTAGGAATTGTTACCACAGATGCAGGCGATCCACATGTTCTTGACTATGACGATTACTCATTAGGTTGTGGTGACTTCGGTTCATCAAACGGTATTTCAAGTGACTTCACATCCGATGTTACTGAGTTTAGTACCACAATGTCTGATATAGCAGCAGTAGTAGCCAGTTGTGGTGGATCTGAGTATACGTATCAAGGACTAGTAGAAATTGCTCAGAATTCGTTCTCTGGAGACGATGACTATGAGATGGACTTCCGCTCAGCTGCTCAGAAGTTCGTGGTGCTAGTAACAGACGAAAAACCAGATGGAGATCCGTATACTGCAGGCAATGAGTCGCTTGGTTGGGATGAATCCGATGAAACAGACCTCATGAGTACTATTGGAAGCGATGCGTTTATTCTTCATTCTATATTGAGTACTACAGCAAATGATGCATATGATGACTTAACTAGTCATTACGGTGGTGAGGTCTTCAGTATCACTGCTACAGACTACTCGGACATCCTTACTGCAATTTCTAACTCTATTGATGAAAACACCTCACAGTTTACATTCACCACTGAGTGGGAGCAGTATGCGTTGGGCCCAATAACCATTGAAGAGAAAGATGACCCAGTAGAAAACAGCGAGCTCTTTATCGCAACCACTGCGAGTTCCAGCGGGCCATCATTTGTGATTGATAACGTTTCACTACTGCCTAGCTTGGAGTTCAACTTAGATGGAAATGAGCACACCGAGAACTCATCATGGATGACAGCGCGTGAGTGCCGTGGGTACCCAGACAAGGACTCTGTTGCGTGTAACTACAATGAAGAAGGTGTCTACTACACTGGCTGGAGAGGTTACTGTCTGCAGCACGATGCATATAATCCAGATGCGTGTATCTACTGGTGGCCAGTGGATGTGATCTCTGGTGAGCCAGACATTAACTCTACGAAAGAGGGCGTGGTATACACTGGATTAGCACCAGCATATCACTGTTTGGTGGCTAAAGGTAATGCAGATTTAGGTGCGTGTTCAGATACTGGATTGATCTGTGGCGATAATAGTCACTGTGATAGTGGAGTCTGTTACGGAAACGGAACGGATACATATACCTATGATAATGGTAAGTCAGCAACTATTGAAACTGGAGAAGAGGACAGTTCAACCTATGCATTGAAAGTTACTATAGATAATCTGGAGATCGATCCAAGTTATCACACTGGCGCCTCAACTAATAACTATGAATATGCTAAGTTCCGGTACTTCGAGCCGAACCCAGTGGAGAAACTGCTTCATATTTCAGAGATTGATTATGTGAAGTTCTATATGGGCGATCCAGAGTATCATGATTCTGACTATGATTGTCTCTATAGTTGCGGATACGGTGGAAATGGTGTAAATAGTTTTGATTCACGAAGATTTGAAGACGGTACCGAACACGCGGATGTGTTGGCGAATGAGGAGATGTGGGCCATGGGAAAAGATGATTACGACTATACACCGTTAAGTCAAGATGAGTCACACGCATATCAGAGGGGAATTTGGTGTGGAGATGAACCATGTAATTCAAGTAACATCGAAAGCCATTATGAAGATGTAGAGATGATATTTACTAAAGCAGTTGCATGTACGCCAGATAATGAAAACCTCAACGGAAGTGGACGCTATTGGAACGGGGGAAATCCAGAGAATCCATTCTATAGCTTCGGCGACTTGAATGAAGGTGGAGATGCATGGGATGGAGATGGACGTGATGGCCAGATATCATCGGGTAATAAGGTTAATGGAAATGCATTTGCAGACTATTTCTACAGTCGCTACTCCACTGATAAAGATGATGATGGGTGTTACAATGAGAATGATGTTGGCTTGAATACTACTGGTTGGAAATTAGACTTTAGCAACGGCCATCCAAACGGTGTGTATTTCTACCATTGGGATGGATTCCGTCGCGTGGATATTGATGAAATTGATAATATCTGGTGGAAGTACTACTTGCGTGAGCCGTGCTTACTTGCAGTACAAGGCGCGAGTGCATCAGGTGAAGCACGCCCATGGATGACACGTGCTACTCGAGCATCTGATTATACCATTCCTATGATGGGAACTTCATATAGTACTGGTTATACGTACGCAATGGAAAGCGCTGAATATCAGTCGAATTATATGTTTGGTTCCATTGGATTAGAGAGTTCATCACAGACTCCATCGGACGTTGATGGTATTTCAGAAGACTTTACAGATGGATGGTGGCATAACTGGACCGCACTTGGATCTAATCTACCGTTCGTCTACTTAAATCAAGCAGCTGGAAAGACATTGCCATACGCATGTATCGGTGATTGTAATGAGATTCGTTGTGAAGGTGAGCATGGTACATCCTATCTCGAAGATACGTGTGACTCCGGTTTATGGATTGGAACCGACGGTATCTGTACAGCATTTGACAATACTGAATCGTATGGAGATGAGGCACAGTTCTGTGATACAGATGACGACTGTACAGCTGGTGGTTCGTGTGTAAATAACTATGTGGGCGGGGAAGGCCACGGAGCCGGATACAGCACCTACTATGAACAGTTAAATGCAGCAGCAGTTCAAGCATGGCTCCATTATAGATTGATATTTGCTGACATTGGAATTAAGAACGGAAGCATCACACAACGACAAATCTGGTATGCAGACAGAGATTATGCCCACCATGCTGCACGCAATGAGACCGAGTTTACATCAGAGTCGTATGATGATGTTGACCATTGGCTCACAGTGTTCGATAGTTATGGTTATAATCAGATGAGTGAGTGTGATGACGGATCACAAGATGATACAGACTACTGTGGTATCCGCCCATACTTAGAAGAGATTCAAGTGAATAACTCTGACAGTGGTGACGTGAACATTCAAAGCGGTGATACTGTCAGTTTAGTCTTCGATTCTCATGCGGATGATGACCAAGAACCAATAAACAGCATCCGTATTATCTGGGAAACAGATAATGACTCTGATGACTTTGAACGCACTGAATCCATGACTGACCCTTGGGAAGCTGCAGCATCATACGATCATACGTATACCTACACCTACACTTGTGATCCAACATCAGATGCTACGTACGATGAAGACCTTGGAGCGTGTCAGTACTACGTCAAGATCCAGGTTGAAGATAACTGGGAATTCTGTAGTGGCGACTCTCAAGCAACTGGCACAGGAGATGTTGTCAGAAGTACTGAAGACATCTGTACCTCATTCGATGCATACGACGGTGTGATCAACGTCTATCCATAAATCGATAGCGAGTTGAATACAAAAGCCCGCCTCACGCGGGCTTTTCTGTTTCTGATGCATTCCTGTTTTTATTCGCAATACAACTACTTTCAATGACCGCTTGCGAATCCCACCGTGATTCGCTGCGCTGCGTCGGCTCGGTCGCTCGTCTCACTTCGTTCGACACCCGAAGTGATGCCAATCGCAGCGCACCGAAGCATGAAGGCTGCGCACAAGACACGGATGACGAATTAATGAACATACATAGGAAAGCACTGCGAAGCGTGCGATACAGGAATTGAGAACAGCCAAGAAAAGCCGTAGCGGAGGAAGCGAGACTGGTGTCACGTAGGGTTAAGCGAGCTATATAGACTATACGAAGGAATAAAGCGAGAATAAGAATACTGTAAATAAAAAACCCTCAACCGAGAGGAAGAGTGTATCGTGAGCCCTGCGATCATTCAGATCAGAGTCCGTCCATTAAGGACTTTGTCATCACTGTTAGCATATCGACGGGACAGTACCTCCTCCTCTCAGCCGAGGGTTCGGGATTCTGCATTCATGAGGAGAGAATACTGTAAAATAATTATGACAAATAAATAATAATTGTCAAATAGGCCCTTTTTCAATACCGTGCTGCGCCCAAGATCTAAAACAAAAAAGCAGTTTTTTCCTAGAGAAACGAACTACCCAATTACTACGCAAAATAGTGGAGTTATCCGCACTCCCAGAACTTGAAATATTTAAAATAGTGTGATATAATGAATTCGTTACAAAAGCATTCCAAATTTGGCCAATTATGGAGCAAAAAATAGAACAGAACCTAGTCTCTGTAGCAGGAAAGCTTGCTAAAATTAGGGACTTTTTTAATGCTGGTCGCGATTCAGTCAAGAAAGTACTGAAAAAGACCATGTATTGGGGAGGTGTTGGAGTAGTAGGAATCGCTATTGCTGGCGTGATCATGAAATCCGCAGGCATGCCGATTGTCGCTCCTGCTGAAGCGTCATTACTGTCATTAGCAGCCACACTTCTTGGTATCGTCATCTACATCCTGATTATCGCTCCGATTGGTATGGCAACGCTGATTGTATTGTTCGTGATGCAACTCATGATTTGGTATCCGTACTACCTACCATGGGACCAAGAGAGTGGTGCGTACGTTAATGTCTCCGCGGTCGTGCTCGGATGGAAGTTAGTTCGTGACGTCTGTAATATATTCTTCTCGGTCATACTAGTTCTCATTGCTCTGGCTACGGTCTTGAAGATCGAAGCGTACTCGTGGAAGAAGATGTTGCCGAAATTTATTTTAATGGCCATTTTGATCAATTTCTCTAAGTCGATCTGTGGTATCTTTACTGACCTTTCTACTGTTGCCATGGCCACATTTGCTGGATCGTTCCTTACTGGGTTCGCTGGCGGCCTTCTCTCTGCATTCGGATTAGTAGAGGTCAAGAATTTAAAACCAACTGAAGGAAATCAATTAGATATTGTCGGTGCTGTAGAGATTGTCTTTGCGTTCGTCATGGCCGCGATCTTCACTATGGTGTTCTTTGTTGTCATGATTGTATTCACGATTATTCTGATGTTCCGAATCGTCATGCTGTGGTTCTTGATTGTCTTGTCACCAATCGCCTACTTAGTACGTACAGTTCCATCACAATCCATACAAGCCAAATCTTCTGAGTGGTGGAAGAAATTCGGACAGTACTGTGCTGTAGGTCCTTTAGTCACATTCTTTTTATGGCTCTCTCTGACGCTAGCGTTTACTTCTGATGAAGATGAAGCAACCGAAGTCAGCTCTAGCAGCGCTGGCGGGTTGCTCGGATATGAAGACGACGAACTTCCCGGCGGAGTGACGCCACCGTCATCTACAAAACACTCTACTGACCCGAGTTATTTAGCGAACTTCTTGGTTGCCACCATGATGCTTATGGCATCTCTTCATTTTATTCATGAGATGGCATCTGAAGCTGGAAAGATCACCGGAGCAGTAGAGCAAGGTGCGTGGAAAGTTGGTGGCTCACTTATGAAGAAGTCTGGTCAAGTCATGATGGGTGCAGGTGCAGCGTTTGGAAAAGCTCCGCCAAAAGAAGGAGAAGAAGATACCAGAAAAGGATACGAGAAGTTCTTCCACCGAGCGTCTGGTGGGTTAGCTGCACTGGGAATGGTCATGCAACCGACCGTGATGTTCAATAATGTAAAAGATGCACTAGGAAAACGAGAAGAGCGACAACAGCGTGATGCGATTGAAACCGCACGCGGACAGTTCTTAGATTATTTAAAGGCTCCTCAGACAGCTGACAATGAAGTGGCAGGTCAAGGAGAGCGTGTAAAAGCTTGGGCAAAGTGGGGAGTTGGAATGGTTGGTGCAACCGGTGCTGCAAGTGAGCACATGATGGACAACTACTACTCTGGTCAAGGAATCCGTAGAATCGGTCGTTTATTCAGACGTAGAGGCGATAAAGAAGAGGCAGACAAGATTGATGAAGATATAAAAGAGAAGAGCAAAGATATTGCGAAAGGTGGAGATGCAGACAGAGCATTACAACAGCACTCTCAGCAATTAACTGTCGACGAGCTTCGAGAGATATCATCTCAATTAAGCAGAATGAATGAGGACGACAGTGGATTACAAGATTTAATTGAAACACTAGATCGAGGTGGAGATACAGATGTGGATGCGGTCACTGCAAACATCGTTTTTGATGCTGCGTTGGAAGGATTAAATGCAGAGTTGGAACAAGCAACTGGTGCTGGAGACACAGACCGAGCAAATAGAATTCGAGAAGATATGGAAGACATTAATGAGTACCGAAACAGCGAACTAGCGGATCCTGATAGCACTGTGAGCATTTCAGACTTAGCAGGTTGGTGTGTGGGTACATCATCTCGAGATGGACGTGAGGAAGGACGACGAAGAAGCTCAGTCATGGACACTATCCGTGAATCAGCGCAGCAGCGATTGAATGCAAACGGAGAGACACGTGAAGACATGCAAGAGCGTTTAGATGCTACTGGAGTGAATGTTAATGTAACATTTGATGAAAACGGAAAATTTGAGGCAGATTCACATGAAGCCATTGCGGATGCTGAAGCAGACGCTAACACCACCACAGATGCAGAGCGAGAAGAAGCGGCACAAAATATTGAAGACATTAAGAAAGAGATTGAAGATTTACGGTCACAACGAGATAAGCTCTATCGCGGGTATAATGCAGCGCTTCCTGGTGACGACTACTATGGGCGTGTAGAACGTCAGCGGCTAGTCAATGAAAAAGGAGAGCAGATTAAAGATATTAAGAACACTGAAGAGCTGCGAGACCATTTACGTCGCGCTATTGATTCTGGCGACCAGTACCTTGCAGAGGCGTGTTTACGACGTATTACCAAGCTGGGTGACTTGAATGAGGTGACACAGAACGACATGTCTGATGACCCTAACGCATCATCTGACGCTGACGGTCTGGAGAACTTCCGACAGAAGATTTTGATGGGAGAGTTGGGGATGACCGCAGACCAATCCTATACACTGGCAAATGACCTGACGTATGACGCTGAAGAGATCGGTCACTTAGGATATGCACGTGCGTATCGTCTTGGACCGCACGGATGGGGGTATGTACGAGATGATTATGATGAGGAGTTCAAACAGAACAAATACACAAGAGAGTACGAGTTAGATAGCAGTGGCAATAGAATTAGAAATGAGCATTACGATCCATCCAAGATGAATCGCTCTGATGCAGTGATTGGTGAGACCATTAAACGTGACCCAACACAGTGGTTGAAGTTCAACCGTTTGGCATGGGGTGTAGAAGATAGTAGGCGTGGTTTTCACATCACCAAGATCGGCGAAGGACTATTACGTCACGGTGGTAAAGACCTTGCACAGCACTATAACTGGCAGCGCTTTAACGCTAACGCAAAACTGAGACTCTCTCAAGACAATGTCATCAACAGGTTAGAAGGAAATGTTGCAAGTGAATTTACTAGTGCGCTCCGCGGATTCTCTGCTGAGTTGAAACGCGCTAAAGCTGCAGCAGCTGGAGCTGGGCCAGGCCGACAGTGGCAGACCAAATACTCGCAACGACGAGAAGCAGCATAATCAGGAGGCACAAACACAAAAGCAAATCTAATATACAAATACAATGGCAGAACAACCAACATCATCTCAATCAGGACCTCAGCAGACCGCTGTTCAGAGTTCAGTTCGCTCTACTGACGATCCAGTGATGATCGAAACCAAAGAAGGAGCAGATGTTGTGCAGGAGGATATTGAGAAAGCGATGTTCGAGAACAACGGGGACGAGGTCTTTCACATGACAGTGGACCTGCAGGAATTGTTACGCGGTAATCGTTCGTCATTCATGCAAGAGGCCCCAGAGATCTATAAGCGGTTGGAGAAGTTGTTAGCTCAAGCGCAGTGGTTTGTTCTAGAGCGCTGTGACCCAGAAGAAGTAGAGCAACTCTTTAAAGAGCACTTTGAGCATTTCTTTGAGTACTCCCTAGAAGAGATGTTAGACAAAGAGGAGATGGTGCTACGTGCGTCTGTCCCGCTCTGGGAAGACCGGGATCTATGGAAGCGTAAGTTCCGTGAAGCTATTAACAAATCACAAGTTAAACTCGGGAAGGATAAAATTAAGTTTGGAGATTCAGAAGTAGTGCCAACCGTGCAGAATTGGCTCCGTGATTGGCGTGACTTTGTTGGTGATAAAGAAATCACACCGCTACTCGCAGTGGAGTATATGAATGCTAGTGATAACGCACGTAAGCTTACTGGGGATGATAAGCAACATCTTGAGAATATTTTACGGTTTTATACTCACTTATATAAGTCATCGACGACCAGAGAAGGGTCAGAGCAACGCATGATGTTAGAAGACCCTGAACGCGGCACGTATACTTTTTTTGAGCACGGCGAGATTGAAGATACCGGTATAGAGATTCCAGCAAAGGAACTAGAAGAGATGCGCGCTAATATCGGTTTGAACAAAGACGGAAAGCCAATGACCATGGAGCAGCTGGTGAAGACACCAGAGTTTCGACAGAACTTAGCTAAATACGCAAAACCTAACCAACAAGAGATCCCTATGGAGGATAAAGACACAACACCGCCACCACCACCAAAACTAAAAAAGAAACAAGAAGAAAAAGAAGAAAACGACCATCTCGGGCTACCACCAATTCCTGACGAGTTGCTACATCCAAAACCCAAGAAGAAAGTGAAGCCACCAAAACAGAAAAAGCAAAAGAAACCCAAGGCTATAAAAACGAAGAAAGCGACACCCGTACCAGCACCAAAAGACACTCCAGCTCCTGCAGCGTCTCTAAAAACCGCAGCTTCTGCACCACCACCTCCAGCCGCACCGTCTGAATCTCAGTATCACATTGCAGCACAGCGCGTACTCCAAGAGTTGGCGCTACTGTTAGAGAGCGTGGACATGGAGAAGCGATTCATTAGCGTGATTACTTCATACTTGAAGGGAGTGCGTGAAAAAAATGATGTACGTGACGCACTAAGAACACCACAAGAAGGCGGTATTAATCTTCCGTTAGAGCAAGCAGATCAAGTCATTCAAGCTGCAGAGGAGATTTGGCAAGAAGAGCAAGCACATCCACATACAGTCAGAGGGGAAGCAGCAGAAGAGCAAGAGGAGGAATTCCGCCCAACACTTGACCTGGCCCAGAAACGCATCGCTCAAGCAGAGAAGCGAAAAAAGAAGATGCAAGAGTTGAAGGGAGAACCAACCGAGGAGCCAGTACAAGAGTTAGAAGATATTCTTGCAAACGTAAACCCAATTTTTGACAAGCAGATTCAACAGGCTGCAGCTGACCATAAAAAAGAGAAGCAAGAAACACAGGAAACGTCAGCACAGCTCCCATCCACTGGCGCTAGTAAGAAGCAGGTGATTACTGACATCATTCAACCGTCCGGAGGTGGAGCCCAAGGGCCAAAGGTGATGGGTCCAGTAGAAGAGCTCCAGAACATGAATACCACGGAGTTTCGACGACTCTCTTCTGATCCAAAGCAAGCAGCGCAAGCAATTATCGATAAAGTGCAGCTATTAGAACAAGATTCTGTCTCCAAGAAAGCAGAAGGAATTGCTGCATGGCAAGAGAGCCCGCTTAATCAAATGTACATTGAAGTTGGAAATAAGAGTTTAGAGAAGTCCGTTCCAGTGACAGAGATCATTAAGCAGATGACACAGTCGGACCAGGCTGCTCTCACTCAGGAGGAGTTTGATGCAATTTCAGACCTGAATCAGCAGCTCCGTTTTTAAGCAGTTAAGCCATTGCCATGCAATTTGTTGTACCACAATTTATTGAAGTAGAAGCAAAAATTATCGGGCCGATCTCTGCCCGGCAATTTATTGAAATACTCGTAACACTCGGCCTCTGTTTCGGATGGTACAAGCTGTTTTCCATGTACGTGTTCATTCCGCTGATTTTTCTTACTTGTACTATTGGGGGGACACTAGCGTTTGCTAAAGTGAACAGTCAACCAATGCACTACTTCTTACTGAACGTGATTCAGACCATGAAGCGACCACGACTGAAAGTGTGGTACCGAACACGGTATGAAGTACAAGAGATAAAAGTAGAGGAAGAGAAAGTTGTAGCAGTACCGAAAGGGCCGATTGAAGATTCGCAGCTTGCGTCTATGTCCCTCATGGTAGATACCGGAGGAGCATATGCAACTGATGACGTACGCCAACCAGATGCAACAGTATCAGCCGGAACAAAAAAACAACCAGCAGCAGCTCCTGCACCAACACAAAAGGGGCAAGCACAAGATTCATCAGAAACAATCAATTTAGGTCAATAACAAGTTATCATGCCAAGAAAAGAAAAAGCAGTAAAAGAAGTTAAAAAGAAGCCACCTCGTCAGCTGAAGAAGAAAGGTGACGCGACTCCATCAACCCAGAAATCTATTCCATTTGCTGAAATTCGAGACGATGTGGTGATTATGAAAGATGGAACGTTGCGGTCAGTGATTTTAGTATCCAGCCTGAATTTTGCACTGAAATCAGAAGACGAACAACAAGGTGTGGTGAATGGGTACGTATCATTCTTGAACTCAGTTGATTTTGAACTGCAGATCGTTATTCAGTCACGTAAATTGAACATTGAGAAGTACCTGAATAAACTTGATGCCCTCGCGCGGCAACAGGACAATGAGTTGCTTAGAAAACAGACCAAGTCCTATCGTATGTTTATTCAAAAACTAGTAGAGGAAGCTGATATCATGGACAAGAAGTTCTTTATTGTAGTTCCATACTCCCCATTCTCTAAGAAAAAGAAGAATTTTTTTGTGCGACTGCAGGAGGTGCTCTCACCAGCGTCCATTGTGAAGCTTGGCCAAAAGAAATTTGATGACTATAAAATTGAACTCGGTCGACGCGTTCAATTAGTACAGAGCGGTCTGAAGTCTATTGGTCTAGAGACCAAAATATTAAACACACAAGCGTTGATTGAGCTCTATTACAACACCTACAACATCACTACCAAGCAACAAGGACGAGTCGAGGATATCGATAAGATGCAAGTAAATAGAGAAATGGAATAACTATACGTATGGCAAAACCGAATTTATTACAACAAACACCATCACCAGTAAAGAAAAAGAAGAAACGGATGTTTCAGCGTGCGCTTGAAGCTGAAGAGCAGCCGGTCGTTCCAGATCAGCAGCAGGAAAAGGAAGAGATCACGACATTAGAAGCAGCAAAGCTCTATAGAAAAGGAGTAACAACTGTGCTGGACCTGATTGCACCGTCAGTCATGAATGTAGAGTCTCGGTATATTGATCTTGGCGGAAAGCTTGCCACCACGCTATTTGTGGTGACCTATCCTCGATATATCTCAGTTGGGTGGTTTGCTCCGATTATTCTACTGAACTCCGAGCTAGATGTGAGTATGTTCTTCTACCCGGTAGAAGCCAAGGTGATTTTGAAGCAGCTAAAGAACCGTGTGGGTAACTTAGAAGCGCAGATGATCTCAGATAGAGAGAAAGGCGCGCCCCGTGATCCAATCAGGGAGACCGCGCTACGAGATATCGAGGGTCTTCGGGACTCTCTGACTCAAGGAACCGAGCATTTCTTTCAGTACGCACTGTACGTCACAATCTATGCCAAGGACGAGAAAGAGCTGGACGATAAGGTTGAGCAGGTGGATGGACTGTTTGGTTCACGGTTAGTGGTGGCTAAACGTGTATTCTATCAAGCAGAACAAGGGTTCAATTCTACTATGCCGATTGGACTGGATGAGTTGAGCATCTTCTTTAACATGAACTCATCACCGTGCGCGTCATCATTCCCATTTATTTCATCTGACCTGACGTCTGATGAAGGGATCATGTACGGTATTAATCGACATAACGGTAGTTTAATTATATTTAATCGGTTCTCTCTGCAGAACGCCAATGCAGTGGTGTTTGCGACTTCCGGTGCAGGTAAAAGTTATACAGTTAAGCTCGAGGTGTTGCGTTCACTCATGCTCGGAGTGGATGTGATTATTATCGATCCTGAAAACGAGTACAAGCATCTTTCTGATGCTGTGGGTGGAACGTTCATGAATATTTCATTAAACTCTGCTGCTAAAATCAATCCGTTTGACTTGCCCAAACCAGTCGGCGGCGCAGATCGTCCAGCAGATATTATTCGTTCTGCAGTAATCACCATTAAGGGAATGCTGCGCATCATGCTTGGCAAAGTGTCGCCCGCTGAAGATTCTATTTTAGACCGAGCGCTCATCGAAACATACGCAAAGAAAGATATTACCGCAGAGAGTGACTTACATAACGTGGAACCACCATTAATGACCGACTTTATTAGTATCCTGGAAGGATTTGAAGGAACGCGTGACATGGTGATTAAGATGAAGAAGTATACTGAAGGAACATTTGCAGGACTATTCAACTCCCCGACTAATATTGAAACAGACAATCAGCTCATTGTGTTCTCAGTGCGTGATCTGGAAGATGAACTGCGACCAATTGGTATTTATATCATTGTGAACTACATCTGGAATACAGTCCGCTCTGAGTTAAAGCAGCGTATTCTCATTATTGATGAGGCGTGGTGGTTGATGCAGAACGAAGACTCCGCGAAATTTATCTTTGCATTAGTGAAGCGTTGTCGAAAATACTATTTAGGAGTAACTACCATTACCCAGGATGTGAATGACTTCCTTGGTTCTCGGTACGGTGCAGCAATTGTGACCAACTCCGCGATGCAGGTCCTATTGAAACAGTCACCTGCTGCTATTGATAACATTCAAAAAACATTCGTACTCACTGACCAAGAGAAGTACTTGCTGTTACAAGGATCAGTCGGACAAGGCATCTTCTTTGCTGGCCCCAAGCACGTTGCAATGAAAGTGCATGCATCACCAGTAGAAGACAAGATTGTCACATCAGATCCAAAGCAGCTGTTAGAGATTGAGGAAAGTAAGAAGGAATTCCAAGAAGAGATGGAAAAAGAACAAGGAGGACAGTAATAATTACTACCAACAGACATGTATTCACGCAAACAAATAATCACACTCATCGTTGTACTTGTGGCACTAGTAGCGATTGCAGTTGGGGTGGTGCTGTACACTCAATTCTTTGAGAAGGTGATAGTAATTAATGAGCAAGGATCTGAGCAGGTCATAGTTATAAATGAATAATAATTTCTAACCAAAGATATGTTTTCACGCAAACAAATAATCACACTCATCATTGCACTTGCGATATTAGCAGCGCTTGCAGTTGGGGCGGTGTTGTACGTTCAGTTTATGGGTCCGATATCAACGAACACCAATCAAGAGACAAACGAGAATACCAATACTGGAAATACCAATAATACCAACGGAACCACTGGATCGTTGAATACGAACGTTCAACCACTGAATGTGAATTCGAACATGAATGAAAATACCAACACCGAGCCAGTTGAAGAGGTGGACGAGCAAGCGTCAGTATTGCGGCTCACCAAAATTTTTATCGAACGGTACGGCTCTTTCTCTAACAGAAACAACTTCGAAAACATCACGAACCTCGAGCCGTTAATGACTGAGAAATTCCGACAGAAGTCCGCAAAGTTCATTGATGAGAATCAAGCAGCCGGTATTGATGAAGAGTACTACGGTATTACCACTACTGCAGCATCCATGAACGTGACCGCATATGTTGAAGATGCATCTGCTACCGTAGATGTAGCAACACGGCGTGTTGAGTCAAAGGCAAATGAAGATCCGCGAATATTTTCACAGAACGTCATAGTAAGCTTTAAGAAAGTCGAAGGTTCTTGGAAGGTTTCAGATGTTCAATGGCAATAGTAAATAGTAATTAGTATATATATGACAGATCAGAATACACAATCATTGGACCAGGTGCGTGAACTGTTGCGTGTCAAAGAGCAAGAGGTGGAACAGCAGTTGGATAGGATTTATGCAATGGTAGAACAGAAAAAACCCGTCTCTTTTTTGAAGGTAGAGTATAAACGCGCGGTAGAGCGGATTACTGAAAAGTATCAATTATTGCAGACATTATTGGAGTTGCAGAAAGAGGAGATCGGAGCAGAAGGTGTTAAAGACCAAGCGCAAGCACTGCAAGAGCAATATAAAGAAGATTTAGTCGTACTCGCAGTAGCGATCGATGAAGCTACTGGTCAAAATCAGGATGTTGGAGGACAAGGGGAATCTAGTTAACAGATTAACTGTTCTTTGACATATGGTTGACGCAGGATCAATACAGGAACTACTCGCAAGCGGAGAGCTTTCTAATATTATTCAGAATTATCTTGAATCTGAACGCGACATCAAGGATTTTGTTGGAGATGTACAAGCCCATCGAGCGCGTGCTCGAGAACGAGGACAGCAGGGATTTGATGCAAAAGCGTTTACTACTGATCTTGCTTCTGCATTGGTCGGTGAAGCTGCTTTTGGAGCAACCGGTGGCGTCATAGCACCTGAAGATGTAAAGCGAGCAATAGAAACACGTTCACCCATGGACGTGTTGCGCGGGATCAACTTAAGTCGTGTCGCAGCTGTTGCTGCGCTTGGTGGAGCCGGCGGTGTACCTGGGTACTTTGCGTATCGCATGATGCGTCGATTAATCCCAACTGTTACCGCAGGAGATGTTATTGATGCTGGAAAAGTAGTAAGTGAAAAAGGCGTCGGTGGTGCTATCAGTCATGCAAAAGGAAAAATGGCTGGAGCGTGGCAAGATTCTATGGATCGAGCAGCGCAAGCTAGAAAAAATAGAGATTTGCGAAAACAGCAGCAGCAAGCGCGTGGAGAGAGGGGAGAAGGCGACGAGGAAGGCGGCGAAGGTGAAGAGGGAGAGCCCGGAGAAGAAGGCGAGCCAGGTGAAGAAGGAGAAGGAGCAGAACAGCCTCAAGAAGGAGCCAGTCCAGGCGAACAAGCGCAACAAGCTGCAGGCCAACAACCTCCGCCTGAAGGAGGCGAAGAAGGAGAAGGTGGAGAAGAGGATGAGGATAGCGAAGCTCAAGAAGAGCCTGATCTTGATGAACAGGCCGAGCCAGAGGAAGGTGAAGATGCGCCTGAAGCAGAAGAAGAGCCAGAGCTCGGAGAAGAGCAAGAACCGTTTGAAGAGATGCCTGGGGAAGAACCTGAGTTGGAGCCGGATGAAGAGGAGCCTGAAGAAGGTGAAGAAGAACCCGAAGACGAAGAGCCTGGAGATGAAGAAGAGCCGGATGAGGGTGAAGCACCGGAAGGAGAAGGCGAGCCTGGTGAAGGAATGGAAGATGGAATGGCCCCTGAAGCCGAAGCAGGTGCAGCCGAAGTTCCAGGCGGAGCAGTCCCTGAGGCAGGTGGTATGGCTGGAGAAGCCGGAGCCGCAGGCGCGGGTGCTGCTGGTGAAGGAGCTGCCGCAGCCGGAGCAGGCGCTGGAGCCGCTGGTGCGGGTGCAGGCGCAGCCGGAGCAGGCGCTGGAGCAGGAGCCGCTGCTGGAGCTGGTGGAGCTGCCGCAGCCGGAGCAGGCGCTGGAGCCGCTGCTGGACCAGTAGGAGCCGGAGCAGGCGCTGTTGCTGGAGCTGGACTTGCAGCAGGCGCTGGAGCAGCATCTCAACTCGGAAAAGACAAGCAAGGAGCAAAAGGCGCTGGCGGTGCAGCAGATGCAGCTGGAGGCGCTGCAGATGCAGCTGGAGCTGCTGCAGATGCATCGAGTATGGCAAAGCCAGGAAGTCGCATGTGGTTATGGGAGATGTTTATTGCTCTACCCGAAGATCTCTGTTGCTGTGATCCATCAACACTAATTTACATTCATCTACATTTTTTCGGATACTATCTACTACCAGAGATCCCAGTACTGGGCTTTATCTCTCAGTTCCTAAAATCTACAAAGATGTTTGAAGAGCCGGACATGGCGCAAAAAGCTCTGTTCGTTCTACTATTATTTACAGAGTTCCTGATATTCATCTCCATGGCTGCTCAATATATTTTCGCTCTAGTCATTGTTAGCGCAGCTGTTGCTCTGATGACCCCATGGAATTGGGGACGTCTACAAGAAGCCATGTCTGCGTTACAAGAACTAGGGGTCACCTCCTTAGTTGATGAAATAGCTAGTGCAATTTTTTAAAACATATGAAACAACATTATCTCTACAAAAGAATACCATTACTCGCCGCAGTCATGACTGGGCTGTTTATCGCTGCTTTCCCTGCGTTTGCAGAGGATTGTATTACCAGTCCAATTAAGTTAGAAGTGCAAGTTGGCACTCTCGAACAAGTAATTAGCTTAGGTGAGTACATTACCGCAGTGTATACGTTTTTAATTCAAGCAATTGCTGTTGTTGCAGTGGGTATGATTATGTTCGGTGGAGCACAGTGGGCACTTGCTGCAGGTAATTCAGAGAAAGTAAACGAAGCTAAGTCACGTATTACTAATGCACTGCTCGGGCTGGTGCTCGCTTTGCTGTCTTATACCATAATGAGCATTATTAGTGATGGAATGGTGATTTTCGGTAATATCTGTCCAACAGGGATTGAATTTACGGCTTCGGGTGACGGTACTACCTCTGACTGGACCGAATGTCCAGGTGGAGCAGAATCAGCGTGTACGAGCGTGAGTTACTGTGTGGGAGGCTGTGAGTGTGTGAATGTAGGTGAGGGGTTAACGGTCTGTCGTCCAACCGGAACAAATACGAACGGTGAAGGCGCAGCATGTCAACGCGATGAAAATTGTATAGAACCCATGACGTGTGCTGGCGGGAGTCCGTCTGCACCTGGGGTTTGTACGACTGCTACCTCTGGAACGCTCTGTGCGAGCGAAGCAGACTGTGAAACCGGGTTTGTCTGTGAAGGAGACCCGTCAAAGAAGTGCTTGACTCAGAATAATCGTTCTGAAGGTGCGTATTGTACATCAGATAGTGTCTGTAAGTCAGGAATATGTAATACAGTAGAGAATTTCTGTATTACTGGTGATGGGTCAGATAGTCTTCCGTGCGTAAACTCAAGTGATTGTATTTCTGGATTTAAGTGTGTGAGCAGTTCCTGTACTCCAAAAGCAGAAGGAGATTCGTGCGACGGGGACACAGATTGTTACGGAGGAGATAGTCCGCTCATGTACTGTTCATTTGAGTGGGCGAATGAGTGTTTCGACGGCAGTCCAGGAGATGAATGTACTGCAGATTATCAGTGTCAAGGACCTGGAAGAGGATGTACGGACGATAAATGTGACGACTGTACGCCTGGTACTACCTGGGACGGCTCGCAACATAAATGTGTATAAATTATTAAGATAGTATTTATATGGCACTAAACCCTAAATTAAAAAGAACGCTGTTGATCATACTTTTTGTGGTCACAGTGATCGCTCTTGCATATTTACTGTATATTGTGTTTTTTAGACAACCGCCGCCTGATGTTACCAATGAAAATGTGAACAACGCTAATATCGGCCTCCCGAATGTGAATGAGTTACTTGAGAATGTAAACAACGCAGAGCCAAACATCAATACCACCACCACTGTTCCAGGTGTGGACGCTGTTGCGTTAGGCGGAAATACCGCAACCGACATTCTTACTCCGGATACAGACGCACAGGATCCGTCAGTAGCAAAAGATGGTACGCTGCGCTACTATGACGCAGAAGACGGAAAGTTCTATAAAGTAAATGCAGACGGTGAGGTTACCGCATTGAGTGATGCCCGATTTAGCTCAGTAGATACAGTCACATGGGCAGACACAACAAATGAAACTATCTTAGAATTTCCCGATGGTACTAATGTCTACTATGATCTGGACTCAAATACACAAGTCACTCTACCGAAGGAGTACGAAGAGTTTGATTTCTCTCCGACATCAAATCAGATTGCATTCAAGTACATGCATATCGATCCAGAACGTCGAGTACTTGCAGTGTCCAGCCCTGACGGCTCATCAGCACGGACGTTAGAGTCACTTGGAAATAATGCACATCGCGTGAATGTCGAGTGGTCTCCGACTGGGAAAGTCGCTGCTACTTGGGCAGAGTTTATTGATTTTAATAGGCAAGAACTTGGTTTTATCGGATTAAAAGGAGAGAACTTTAAAGGAACCATTGTTGAAGGTAAGGGCCTGCAATATCAATACACACCCGACGGAAAGCAAGCACTCTATAGCGTCTACTCCAGTAGTACAGGTTATAAACCGTCGCTATGGATTGTGGACTCGGATGGCGATGATATCGGTAAAAATAGAAAAGAGTTGAACGTTAATACGTTTGCTGATAAATGTACGATCAGTAGTGATGGCGGTACCGCGTACTGTGGCATCCCAGCAGAAGATGTAGATGCATACGGTTTAGAACCGCGACTACTGAATGATGTTGCGGACGATATCTATAAGATTAATTTGAGCACCGGAATTAAAACTAAGCTAGCAACTCCAGTGGATGAAAATGGAACAGCGTCATATTCGGTCGATTATATGGTCGTGTCCGACGATGAAGAGACGCTCTATTTTAAAGACTCCACCACTGGCAGCTTAATTAAGATTGAATTAGAGTAACATATGGAAAAGAAAAACCGCGCAGTTCTTATATTTGTTCTCGGTGCTGTTTGTATCGCCATTTTATTTGTTGCAAGCGCTACAGTAACAAATCATGCTGCGTCAGATATTGATCAAGGGACTGAGACCGCGACCAATGGAGAGGTGGTCTCCGGCAGTGCCATGCCGTACGACCCGCTGATTACTCAAGTACCCTCTGGAATTGACGGGAGTGATAGCACACCCAGACCATTAACAACTGATCCGCAGCGCGGCGCAGCGAGCCCAACAGTAACTATCGTTGAATTTGGTGATTTTGAATGTGAAGCGTGTAAACGCATGTCCCCGATTATAGAGCAGATTGTTCAAGAGTATCCGAATGATGTTTTGCATGTGTGGAAGGACTTTCCAATTCCACGATTACATGAAAATTCTGAGACCGCTGCTATGGCAGCACGCTGCGCACAAGACCAGGATTCTTTTTGGGCGTACCATGATCTCCTATTCTTTGATCAAGACCAGTTTATTCTGAATCCTTGGGTCTCCATTGCTGAAGATATTGGTTTAGACACTGAAACGTTTTCTGAGTGCGTCTCAGGTACATCAAAAAAGCAACTCGTTGTACAAGGATACTATATTGCAAAGACATTGCAGATTGACTCAGCCCCATCGTACTTCATTAATGATACTTTTGTTACTGGAGAGAAGACGATTGAAGAGATGCGCGTGTTAGTAGAGCAGGAGATCGAAAAAATTCAGCAAGAGGGATAAGGGAGTGTAGGAGGATTGTAGATTGACTTTTTGCTATTTTCTTGTACAATAGTATTGACACTATTTGATTAGAGATTTTACATGTCTCGAAAAACAATACACACATCATCAATTCGCTTCACTCCGCGGAGAATACTGACGACTGTGATGGCTTTTTGTGGAGCGTTTCCTATGGTAGTCTCAGCGGCGGTGATCAAACTAGAAGTTGGCCTTGGAGTACTGCAGAATATTACTGAACCGTATCTGCCAAACTATCTTGCTGCAATGTACCAGTTCTTGGTGAGCGGTATCGCGATTGTTGCAGTAGGGATGATAATCTTTGGTGGTGCGCAATGGGCGCTAGCAGCTGGAAATAAAGAGAAAGTATCCGAAGGGAAGGATCGTATTACGAATGCACTGATCGGTTTGGTTATCGCACTTCTTTCGTGGACTATCATTAATATGATCAGTCCAACATTTACTATCTATGGAGATATTGACGTACCAGAACTGTCATTTATGGCAGATGGTGATCCTAGCAACTGTACAAGTGGTATGCAGACCTGCCTAGCAGGAAAGTATGAGAATTTATTTGATAAGGATTACGTGGACACAAATTACTTAGTGCGCATTACGGTTGATGATGGAGTGGACGACCATGCAAAAACACTTGCAGTCCATAAAGATGCACAGCTCGCGTTTGAAAATGCATTTGCAACCATAGCTGCATATAATTACGGTCACCCGTCATCTCAATATGATATTGAATTTGGTCATACGGGAACATGGGCCTGGCGTCAAAACGTAAACAATCCCTCGTGTTACAGTAATCACTCATTCGGCTTTGCTATTGATGTGAATTGGAGCAACAATCCAAACTGTAAAAAAACCATGTCGTGTTACACCACTGAGAAATTCTCCTCAGATATGTGTGCAAACTACAACGCTACTACTGGAACAGACGCTTGTGACTATCCAGATTGGTTAATCAATGCGTTTAAGAATGAAGGGTTTATGTGGGGCGGAGATTGGAGCAGTGTAAAAGACTACATGCACTACGAATGGACCGGGCACGGCTGTTCATATTAAAGGTATAGTATTATTCAAAGCATTCACTCTAAGTGGATGCTTTTTGTAAATTCAGTGATTTTCTTTTTTAGCAATGGCGTGGAAGAGATATAATCCTTCGCTAGTGTTTGTTTTGCTGCTGAGCGAGCACTGTTTAGTAATTGTGGCTGCTGGTACGCAAGCATTGCTAATGGGGAGAACCCGGTCTGATTTTTACCAAAGAACTCTCCAGCTCCACGCAGCTGTAAGTCTTGTTCTGCAAGCTTGAATCCATCATAGGTGTTCGTCAGTACCTGTAGCCGTTTAATAGTCTGTTCATTATCTGATTCGGAGAAGAGCAAGCAGTATGACTGTGTATCAGAACGACCGACTCGACCACGGAATTGATGTAGTTGTGCTAATCCAAATCTGTCCGCACCTTCAATTACGATAATTGTCGCATTCGGAATATCTACTCCAACTTCAATAACAGATGTGGAGACCAAGATGTCGATCTCCTTATTACGCATGCGTTGCATGATATCATCTTTCTCCTGTGGCTGAATCTTTCCGTGTAGAATCTCTAACTGGTACTCAGGAAACACTTCGTTGCACAAGTGTTCATACTCTGTGGTGACAGCTTTGACTTCCAGCGTATCCGAAGGATCAATCAGAGGGCAGACCACAAAACACTGCTCTCCGCGGTCGAGGTGTTCCCGGATAAATCCATATGCATCCTCTCGCTTGTTTGGGGGAACAAGATTCGTAGTGACTGGCTTTCTACCTGTCGGTAGTTCATCAATAATAGAGAGGTCTAAGTCTCCGTATAATGCTAGCGCTAATGTTCGTGGAATCGGGGTGGCGGTCATGGACAGCAGATGCGGCGCAGTTTTTTCATCCCCAGACTGGTATTTCAGCGCTTTTCGTTGTTCTACCCCAAACCGATGTTGCTCATCCACTATAGCTAGACCTAAATTGTTAAACGTGACGCTCTCTTGAATTAACGCGTGTGTACCGACAACGATATCAGACGCACACCCTTCAAGCTGTTGTTGCTTTGGTCCGTTTTTTGTAGAACCAGTGAGCAATTCAATCGTGATGTTCTTTGTGTCAAATACTTCTTGTAGTGTCTGATAGTGCTGTTTTGCTAGAATCTCTGTTGGCGCCATGAGCGCAGCTTGCGCGCCATTTAAAACTGCATTCAACATCGCGATCGCTGCCACTATGGTTTTTCCTGATCCAACATCTCCAATAAGCAGCCGGTTCATCGGGGTCTGTTTCTCTACATCCTGTAGAATGGCCCATGATGCTTTCTTTTGTGCATTGGTTAACGTAAACGGGAGCTCGTCAACAAAGTGTTTTATCGCACGTTCCTGGAACTCGATACTGGAGGCTTGCTGAGATTGCAACTCTTGACGCAGGAGCTGCGCATAGAGCTGAATGATATAGAGTGAGTCGAAGTCACATCGTTGTTTTGCTTGAAGAAAGTCCTGCTCAGAAGTGGGGAAGTGAATATGTTGCAGTGCATCAGCTAAAGGAAATAATTCGTACTCCTGTAGTATCTCTTCAGGGACGTAATCCTCAACCGGGAGTTCTATTTCCAGCGCCTGCTTCATAAAATACCGAAGTTGCTTTTGCGTTACACCCTTTGTCAGGGAGTACTTTGGAACAATGCGCCCAGTATGCGTCGTATCTTTTTCTTCAAATACTTTCTCATAGACCGGGCTCTGCAGAGACGTTCCGTACTTGGTTTTCTTTACTTGACCAGAGAGCTGTACTGTATCCCCCTTTTTTAGTGTGTTTGCTACGTACGGCTGGTTAAACCAGATCGCTTTTATAGATCCTGTAGTATCAGTAACAGTTGCTTCAGTGAGGTTGATACGACGTTTCCACGACTGACGTGACTGTATTTTTTCAATCGTGCCGTGGATAGTCACTTTGCTATCCGGTTCTACGTCAATAATATCAGTCATGAGTGAACGGTCCTCATACTGACGTGGAAAGTGCCACATTAAATCATGTGTGGTGGTAATGCCAAGAACTTTCAAACGCTTCATTATTGAAGGCCCGACTCCGTGTAACTGTGATAGTGGTGTGGATGCAGACATACACGTATTATAAAAGTTTACACGTGTTCTGGAAAGGCGAGAACCGTATTAGTACGATTTACGGATGAATAGAGACGATGACCCAACTACCATCTTCTTGTTGTTCCATGTCATAGTCCATAAAGTACGTTAGAAGGCGCACTGATGCCCCTTGTTCTCTGGTAACAACCGTGAACTCTTCAAATGGTATATCTTTAATGATGTCGATATGTTCATGAATATCTCGACCATCTCTCCCTTGTGATACTTTGTCTTGATCGACGCACGTGAGCGCTGTTTTAGTGTCACCTTGCTGAGCTGCCCACCAAAATGTCCGCAACGTCCGTTCTGTAGTACTTCTGTCAGGCGCAGTAAAGTCCGTAATGATATCCGCACTTACTGCATCAGTTTCAGTTGTTGAATCAACTTTAATGACTGGGTCAGCAGAGTCTACAACCTCTATTGAGGGGTTAAGCACTCTCTGGGCTTCTGAAAAAACGGGTTTTGAGATCTTTAATGTCACCCCAGTAAACAGTCCATAGCTGGCAACCAATACTATAACTAACACTGCAATCAGAAATGCACTGACCTTAATAAATGCGATTTTTTCTTTTTTGTTCATAATGACGATCTGAATGATTCTAATAATGAGTTCAATACACGAAAGAACTCTTTTCTCTTTTTTTTGTTCTCAGGAGATTCTCTTTGAACTAATTGTTTTTTGAATGCATCCGGCGATCCTTCTACAGCAGTCGTTTTGAGCGGCGTGTGAAATAATTGCATGTCTCTGGTTCCATCCCAATCTAGGTCGACAGGAAATCCGTATACAGCTAATGGTGTATCAAATGAGACGTCTAAAGAGATCCAGGCCTCATTCTTTTTCACTTTCAGGTACGTATGGTAATACGGTTCAATCTCTGTAGCCATTTGCCGTAGCTGTGCTACCTGAGGATCAGAAGAGCTTATGCCTGCGAGCAAATCTGTCAGCTGGAACTCATCTATCACATACTCTGTTTCATATCCCAGCCCTTTCAGTAGCTCGTGCAGCAACATGTGTTTTGCATTGCACGTTCCAGCACCTGCTTGTAACATGCTATCGATATCTCGGCTGCCAATGAATTGATATGGAATATCTCTTACATATGTACAGACACGAACAAACGCCTCTTCCGGTGACAGCGAGTCCGTCAGTTCGCTCAATAAATCTTGGTATTGAGAGCTCATTTATTGATATAATGAAGTACTTAAGTATTTCTCCCCTCTATCAGGTATTATAACCACAATCGTGCCAGAATCCAATGTTTTGCTGTATTCTAGCGCTGCAGCAATTGCAGCACCGGAGCTCATGCCTACAAATAACCCTTCTTTTCTGGCAATCAGTCGTGCGGTTTCATACGCATCTTTCGCGGAGATTTGAAGCTGCTGATCAAGTAATTCTCGGTCAAACAGTCGACCAGAGAAGTCCTGCTCCGGATGTTGTAGGCCTTGAACAGCGTATCCAGGCGGAGGTACGACACCAATGAGCTGCGTATGTGGCGAGTCAGTTCTAAACCGCTCAGCCATGCCCATCATGGTTCCGGTAGTTCCCAGACCTGCAATGAGTACATCGATATCAGGCTCCTGCTCGAGTAATTCTCCAGCAGTCCAATCATGGTGAGCGCGAGCATTATCCGGATTATTAAATTGGTCGGCGAACCAGTATTGATCTGGTGCATCAGCAAGTAACTGATGGACATGTTCGATCGCACCTTGTGTCCCTTGAAGAGCGGGTGTTAATGTTAATTTAGCATCCAGAGCACGTAACATCTTCCTGCGTTCTTGGCTCATACCCTCAGACATGACGATGTGGACAGGATATCTCTTCTGAGCACCAACGAGTGCTAGCGCAATGCCCATATTTCCACTCGTGGCTTCAATAATGGTTTTTCCAGTAAGTAGCTCCCTCCGCGACTCTGCTTGCTCGACCATAAACAGTGCGACGCGGTCCTTTATTGATCCGCCGGGATTTTGCCCTTCAAGCTTCGCAAGTAATCGCACCCGCGGGTTCGGTACAATATGGTGCAACTGAATGAGCGGGGTATTTCCAACGGTGTGTAGTAGTGTAGTATTCATAGTAGTTGTTTTATTAATTAAAAAACGGGGCCGAGCCCCAAGGAGAAGTTTGATAGTTCTAGTTAACACAAACACAAATCCCTCGAGGCGTACTCAAGAGAACATGAACAGGCGGTATATTGTGCATTGATGAATATCATACGAGCACTGTAACATGCTGTACTAAAAAAGTAAAACATTGTTCTGCGCATGGAAAAAGTATATAATACTAAGTGATAAGTAACGCAAACAATATGAGAATTATTGGCATTGGATTAACAACAACGCTCATCTCCTGCGCGTTTTTTTGTTTCCCGTTTGCGGGCGAAGCCGCTGATGTAGAGGTCTTTTTTATCCATCACTCTACTGGAGAGATCTATCGTGACGGAGGCATGAAAACCAAGCTAGAAAACAACGGATACGACCTGCGCGCACCGTGGTGGGATGGAGCGACAGATTATAATGACTGGCATGATCAGCTCTCTGATCCAGATTCTTGGGATATTATTGGTACTCCAGACGTCTTGATGTTTAAATCATGTTATCCAAATAGTGATATTTCATCCAAGGCACAGTTGAACGAGTATAAAAAGGAGTATCGAAAACTGTACGATATATTTCAAGCGCATCCAGATGTGCTATTTATCCCGTGGTCTACACCTCCACTACCAAGACAGATGACCAGCAAAGCAAACGCCAAGCGCGCAAAGAAGTTTGATAAGTGGTTGAAAAAACGCTACATCTCAGATTACAACGGTGATAATTTAGACTCATTCCGGTTATTCTATCAGCTTACAGGACCAAAACACTGGTATATGAAGCGGAAATATGTCTCTGATCCGTATGACGGGCATCCGAAGTCGAACTCTGGTAAGCGTGTTGGAAAGAAAGTTCTAAAACTACTCAATAAGCATTACAAATAACACTATGAAGAACTGGAGAACCATTATACTTATCGCTGTAACAATGATTGTTATTGCGATTATTAAGTTCGGTTTTGGGTTCCCAAGCGCAGATATTGAAATCATCGGGGTAATCCTGAGCATCTCCAGTATCCTATTTGGATTACTGGTTGGATTTTTTATCTCAGAGCTCTGGACTCGCTATACAGAGATCCGTTCACTGCAAGGAGACCGATCAGCTTCTGGTATGAATTTAGTCCGTCGTGCAGAATACTTCTATCTAAAGAACCCGAAGTTTGAGAAAGAGTTTAAAAAGCGTATGGAGATGAGTGCAATTGCTGATGAGTCTATTCTTTGGGATGAAGGTCAGTTCGAAGAGCCGTACTATAACGATGTAGCTAAAACGTTTGAGTTAGTAGATATTAATCAAAAGAAAGACGAGCTGTATTTTGAGTACATGATGATCAGCCATAATACCTATACGCAATCTACTATTAAAATGAACACACTCTACCGCGAGCGTTTATTCTTTACTGAGTGGCTCATCCTGATCGCGCTCTCAATTGTGATTTTTCTTTCAACGCTTTTCTTGGACACCTCGCACTTCTTGTATAAAACAATTGTATTAACATTCCCGCCAATTATCGTGATAGCACTCTCAATAATCTATGACTTAGATAAAATGAAATGGGGGAGGGAGCTGATTACTCTTGAACCAACACAGGTGATACTGGACGCTATTGGTGCGAAGCGATTCTACTTAAAGAAAGACAAGGCGTTTATTAGCCCGCATATTACTGAGTATCGAACTGAGGACGATCTAGAAGGGTATAGCAAACAAGTGTACGACGAAATACTCGCATTACGTGCGCAAAAGAACAAGAAGATGCGGTAGTTAGTTCTGATATCAAGTTCTCTTTAAATAGCGCAGCTCGGAGTTGCGCTATTTAATATATGTATTTCACTTGTACCACCGCAGTACTGCTGGGCAAGAGATTGAAGGTCTTGTATTGCTGTTTGAAGGTCTTGTTCGGTTGTTGGCGGGAGCGCTTCAACAACTAATAGTGCGTTCGTGGTCTGTTCTGTCATTTTGGATTTATCACACTCTCTCCAGTTCCATCGGCGGCAGAGCACTTCTTTGTCGTCCCTGTAGACCACTTCGCCCTCTTTGGGGTGTGTAGTTTTTTCGGCGTTTAATTGCGTAAACGGTTCATCTCCTGTTGCCACGGTTAACGTCAAGCCACCGTCAATCTTATCCAAGTCATCTCCCCCAACCGGTACCATGTGCTTGAGCGACATGACATTATAGATATCAACCAGCTTGTTGATGTGTCGCAGCTCTACATCTTCTAGCACCATGCGATAGAGATTTTCAACAGAGCATCGATATTTCTTAGGCTTTGCACCAAACCATCGATACGCCTCTCTCCACGCATGAATCTGGGGCTGTTCGGATAGTGTTTCCAGGTTATGTTGTGCTTTAATTCGTGTTTCTTGTTCACGCAACAGCTGCGCCACTTCCTCGGATGTACCAGCATTATCAATTCCACGCACAACCAGAATGCCGATATTCAAAGACGGGAACTGCGTAAACAGTTGTTGATCAATTGTACAATTCATTGAATCTATTTATTGAGTAGGCTCCGGAGATGGAGGGGATGCAGGTGGAGTTTCACCTTTCTTTTTCTTATATCCCATAACAATGAGCACGACTCCAGCAAGTACGAGAATACCGATAATAATCAGTGCGACAACGCTGTGTAGGATCATGGAGATAACAATGGTAAGCACTGACAGTACAAGCGCTACGACAAATGCTACTACCCCGATTAAACTCTTGCTGAGCTTGCCAAGGAATGGAATAAAGGAGAGTACCGTGCTTACTGGCCCAAACACAGCTGCGAGTCCAATCCACATCATGAAGAATCCAACTACACGTAAGATCCATGTAGAAGTCACATGTTCGGTGTGTAGTGTTGCAATTGCTTCTTCACGAGAGCCGTCAAACAAGCGATATAAGGTGTTACCGTCTTCATCTGTGTAGCTTGCTACTTTTGTTCCATCTAGTTCTCCGAATGCCGTCACATCTTCACCAGCTGGTAGCACGGAGTAGCTGATACGATAGTCTCCGACCGTTGGGTTATCTAATGTGCCGTATCCAATGTAGATGTATGAACTAGATAGTGCTTGATCCCCGTATTCATAATAGGTGTCGTATAGCGGATCTTCCCAATAGAGGTCAGCAGCTGTATCTAGGATATACGTGTTGTCTTCTGAAAGTGATACCTCATCAAAACCTGGCAGTTCTGCATCGTCTGCATCTACAGCATATACACCTACTTTTGCGTCAGTAACAGTTTTTGTGACGCTTTCAATCTCCTTAGTTGGATTATAGTAACTCCCTGAGTACTCAAAGTCATCTGAGTCAGCAGGTGTCTCTGTCCATACTGTGTCGTACTCGTATGTAGTTTCGGTTGTCTCAGAACCACCAGTCTCTGTGTGCGTTTCGCTGGACGTGGACTCTTCCCATGCATACATCTCGACAGTTCGTTTGACAGCGATATAGTCGCCAGCAACAAGAAAGTCATCGCCAAGTGTTTCATCGGTGGAAAGTGTTCCGGTGAGAGAAACGAGCGTTCCATCCAATGAAGCGTCTTGGTTTGCTGTCTCTGCTTCAATCTCAGTTGCAGTTGCTGCAATCAGAGACATGTCTTGCCGGCCTTCGTTCCAGTAGAGCACAACGAACGACGCGACAAATAGCAGCAGTCCAATAAGAACGCCGCCAATAGACTGGCCCACACGCGATCCGTACCCAGTGCGCGTGACCTTGGTGATTCGATCAACCATAGTGTTTTATTTAATTGTTTTTTATACTGATTCTATTATATCAAAAAAAAGGGGATTTATGTGTAGGACTTGATTTTTTTTGCCAAATATGTTAAAATCACTATATGAAAAGACGAGATTCAGGACCCGGCCGTAGTGGTCCGGATAGAAGAAAGTTTTTACAGCTTGCAGGGTCGCTTCTTGGCGCTGCTGCAATTGCGCCCAAAGCAACTGCTGGAGAATTAATGCGCACAGCTGAGCAACACGCAGTCGAGACCATTGAAATTCGTGATTTTACTGCAGCCGCTCGTGAAGAGGTGCTGAAGTTAATGAAGTTACCGATTCAACAAGAGCAGTTTATGAATTTCTGCAAGGACCACGAGGTAGAACCGACTGAAGAGAATTTTCGTTCCTACATGGTTGCAAAGATGAACTACGAAGCATTTCGTAGCTCTGGATTCTTGCGTTTTGGTTACCAGCATATTGATCGAGGTCCAACACCAAATGCAACAATAGAGTACTTACACCCAGATGGATTTGATGCAGTAACAGGCGCTACCGGCCAAGATGGTATGTATTCAATTCTAGAGTGTGATACTGGAGCAGCGTTTTATGCGTACGTAACACAACAAATGGGAGTTGATTCTGGCGTCATGTGGCCAATGCGCGGGCATGCTTTAGCGTATTCTCACGTTGGAGACGCAAGGGTCACTGTGCCGATTACTCATAGAGATCTTGGTCCATATGATTCATTTGGCACAGAAACCATACCGCAGCGGAATATCGGTTCAGTAAACCCCCGATGGAGTGAAGGCCCAGCAAAAAGAGAGATCCCAAAGCATTTCGCTGAAGCGTATATGCAACAACTTTCAGTATATGGGAAAGCATCTGATGAAACGCTTCAGCTACTTCGTCATGCTCGCAGTTTTATCTTTAATGGACAAGTAGATCACTTTCAGCACTTTGAATATACTCCCAGAACAGAAGACGATAAAGAAGCGCTCCGGCACTTTCTTCGGACCGAAGGATCATGCATGGAGCAAGTGCATCCAGGGTACTATAACCAGCTCGCATGGTTAGCTGAATAGAGAATAAAAAACTTGAGCGAAAGCGCTGCAAGTTTTTTTATTTGTTTACATGTTCAGAAACTTCATCAGGTCATAGACCACAAATGCTGGCCAGACCAGCGCTTTCAGCACTCCGAGTACTCCGACCCAGAAACCAGAAGCATGTGCAATGTAGTAGACCAATGCTCCGATTAAACCAAGGCCATAGATTGCTCCTGACGGTCCGCTGTCATGTATTTTTTTACCCATAGTTGTATGTCTATAGAATTATATAGCTGGTGTTATACCCAGCCTCTTTTTTTATAGAGCTGATAGCCCTTTTTTACTGCTTGCTCAATTTCCTTCTCTAACTTCGCGTCCAGGGATTTGATATGAAAACACGATTTCCCCTTTAACAACCCTAATAATTCCGGTTTGAACACTTCTTTCAGTGTTTTGTCAGTATACACTGGCATGAAGTAGAACCCAACGTAAGAGCTTTGAATGATGATGCCTGCAAAGTAGACTTCATCTCTTGTTCTACCTGCAATCTCTACTTCTTTAAAAGACCAGAGGTCGTATTTGCTATCCAGATCCATTTTAGGTTTGAGTGGATCTTCGTATTGCTTCAGTATCTTTTTCAAGCGTTTATAGATGGATACTAATTCCTTTTGAGTTTTTCGCATATGGTTTGAACTATTATTATTGCGATCAGTACTTCCAGTATACTCCATGGAACTGCAAATAACAGTAGCGGGAGAGGGAGCACTTGAAGGTTGTAGATCGTGATCCACATCATCACAAACGCAGCGAGCCAGGAAATAATGAGAGTTTCTTTTAAAGAGTTGTTTTGCAACAGCTTCATGACTATAAACGCAAAGATCAGGCTCCATATGAACCACAATACACCATTGAGTGGAAGCGTTTCAAAGGTTAGGCTCAGTGTATTATAGTGGTCCGTCCAGTAGCTTTTTAGCAAGAATTCGTTACGAATGAATTCCGAGAGTGTTATCCATGCTCCTGCGAGTAATACTGCGAGTGCTTGTTTCATATGTGTTATAAGGTGAACCAATTAAGGGTTTCTTGAAAGAGTTGTTCTTCAGCTCCCTCCTCATCAAAACAGTGGCCTGCGTCTTTAATCAGAGCGAGCTCTGTTTCTGGAGGGAGATGAGCACTATTGTTTTTCCAGTCTTTGTATAACACATCCTGTCCAGCACAGATGATCTTAGTGGGTGTAGAAAAGAGTGCTAATAGTTTTTCTCCGCACTGTTTCCAGCTGTCATACATCTCAGAGGAGATGATATATTCATTTTCCCAAGAGAGGATATATTGTCCTAACTGTTCGTTATACTGGATTTCATCCCCGAGATATGCCAGTGGATCATATGACGGATCCCATAGCACAATTGATGTGACTGATTTCGTATCCGTATAAAGAATAGCTGGCCCACCGAAACTATGGCCCACAAGATAAAGATATTGGTAACTGTCAGTGAAGTAAGCAATAACTGCATTGAGGTCCTGCACATGAGTATCGAGTGAACAGTCAGTAAGAGTGCGTGCATCTCCTTTTCCAGAGTAGAGATTAAAACGAAACGTCGAAAAACCGTGCTCAGGAAAGAATCGAGCAGCATTATAGAACTGATGCTCATTCATGTTTCCTGTAAGACCATGCACAAAGATGATGAGCTTTTCCTCGCTGCCACCGTTCAATACTCCATATATCTGATGCCCGTCATCTGTTGGAATGTGGAGGTGTTGTTCCATAGTAGCTCTCGCAAATTTTTAGAAAAAAGCCAGTATGCCTATACTCAGAATAATCAGCGCAGCAGGAATAAACATAACGAATTTTTTCTCGCATGGCCGAGATATACAAGTGGTGATTGTCCAAGAGACGGAAACTCCAATGATGTAAACCGCGATAATTTTTTGTACAATAGCTTCATTCCCTGAAAAAACACCTGTAAAATTTACTAAGGCCATGAGTATCGCAATGAACAATAAGTCCCAAGATACCCAGTGCCATGCAACTCGTGCCAATGTCCAAAGACCTTGATTAACAGATGAATCCCTTGGTTCAATTCGTTTTATTTCTTTATCTCCATAGTACAAGTGTCCGACAAAGAGGAGGACAATTGTTATGTTAGAAATAAGAAAAGGTATGGTCATGCGGAGAGAGTGGGATTCGAACCCACGGGACCCGTGAAGGCCCAACGGTTTTCAAGACCGTCACATTCGACCGCTCTGTCATCTCTCCAGACGTACAAAAAAATCGGTCCTGCGGAGAGGGAGGGATTTGAACCCTCGATACCGGCTAAATACCGATATAACGGATTAGCAATCCGTCGCTTTCAACCACTCAGCCACCTCTCCAAGTTAGAACTATATTGAAATGAAGCCAAGAGAGGTATTTCATCGCTTTCATCCGGGACTCACGGCTGCTTTGCAGCATCGTTCGCCCGTTCTCGCGGCCGTGAATGCAGAAATGCATTCACTTATTGCCCGCTCGAACCCACTCAGCTACCTCTCCATATATCACTCAAACTGAAACGTGCGCTACTAACTATAACGATTTTTTTAAAAAAGTCAATAAAAATCTAGTAAAAAACAGTTGAAATATCCCCTTTTCATTCGATAAAAAAAATGCTATAATACGTATGTATGCCAGAAAGAATCCTTACAGATGAAGACCGAGAGCGGTCCATTCGCATGGGGGTAAACCCCATTGAACGTGGAAGCGTCCTAGAACAATGGGAGTTCCCAGAGTATGAAAAACACGAACGTGGACCGATTTGGTATTTCTTTGCCATCCTCATCGGAGGTGGTCTGCTGATCTATGCAATTGCAGATGGTAATTTCTTGTTTGCACTAATCATTCTACTCATTGCGTTGATTGTTTTTACACACCATCGTTCCGACCCTGCAATTCTACCGTTTGTGATATATGAAACCGGCGTACAGATTGGTGATAGATTCTATATCTATCGTGAGATCGAGTCATTTGCTGTTATTTATGAACCACCGTTAATTAAGCAGCTCTATATAAAACCAAAAAATACTATTCTACGCGGAGAATTTTCGATTCCACTGCGAGACAAGAATCCAGTCACCTTACGAAAGATGCTTCTGGATTTTCTCGATGAAGATCTTGAGAGAGAAGAGGAGTCAGCCGGAGATACTGCAATCCGCATGTTCAAGTTATAATCCACGCACAAAGCTATTGACGAATACGCTTTTTTTATTTACCATTTGTTACTGCAGCATGTTCATTGCTGTACACAATCTGTCCCCGTAGCTCAGTTGGATAGAGCGTCGGTTTGCGGTACCGGAGGTCGCACGTTCAAATCGTGCCGGGGACACACTTACCCTCGAGCAATAGCAACGATATGTACAGAAGCAGGTTCAAGCTCCTGCAGTGTTTGTGCTGCTTCCAACGCGGTGGAGCCGGTAGTCACAACATCATCTACCAAAATGACATGAACACCGTGCAGCGATAGTTCAGCGGAGGTGTACGAAAATGCGTGTGCAATGTTTTGTTCGCGCTCCTCGTGAGAGAGAGTGGTCTGAGATGGAGTGTAGTGAGTTCTCAACAGCAACTGCTCGAGAACTGGCCAGTCCGTATGATCAGAGAGTCGCTCCGCAACCACCGTCGCTTGATTGAATCCACGTTCTCGCAGACGTCTCTTATGTAACGGAATCGGCACGAGCACAGTCGGTTGCTGTGGGTGTGTTTGTTGTTGCATATAGTGCCATAGCGTCGCTGCTAGCTCTTGTGTCAACGCTTCACTGAGTGATCGAACGTTATGAAACTTTAACAACTGCACTAACTCTCTCCAGAACGGATTACTATATAGACCAATAGTGATAATAGATGTTGCAGCACTCTGAGCGTCTGCTGTGAGTAGATCTAAGCATTCCACATTACGGTGCTCCTGAACGCAAGAAGCACATGCCCACGTATCATAACAACCACACCCAACGCAGCGGCGAGGAAAGAGTGCGTCGAGAATACTACTTGAGAGTTGTTTGAAGATGTTCATAAATAAAACCACCCGTTATGGGTGGTGATGATTCTTTAGGAAAGAGCTCTATTGCTGTTCTGACCGCACTACTTCTTTTTCTTGGTGTCCTTCTGCTGTTCTAGTACAATCGCATCTTTTTTCAACTTGACTGCTACAGTATTTCCAGGTCGGAACTTCTTGGTTAATAGCTTATCAGCTAATGGGTCTTCGATCAAGTCTGAGAGTGTTTTTCGTACCAACCGTGCTCCTTGTTGCGGATCATAGCTCTGAGTTGCAAGGTGGCGTTTAGCAGTCGGAAGAAGTCGAAGCGATATACCTTTTTCTTTGCACCGCACTTGAATCTCTTTGAATTGTGCTTGTACAATTTTCTCCATGCTCTTTTGCGTTAAGGAGCTGAAGACCATAATATGATCGATGCGATTCAAGAACTCCTGCGGATACTGTTGCTGCAGCTCTTGGGTGATCGTCGCTTCAATCTCTTCTTGAGAGAGGTACTCTTCCGGTTGCTCTTCTTCGGTAGAAAACCCAATTGCAGCTTGTCGGTTCAGTAGATCGATTCCAATATTCGAAGTAAAGATCACAATTGCATTGCGGAAGTTAAGCT
Organism: uncultured Gammaproteobacteria bacterium; assembly: GCA_964344485.1. Classification (GTDB taxonomy): domain Bacteria; phylum Patescibacteriota; class Patescibacteriia; order UBA9570; family XYC2-FULL-38-9; genus CAYFNF01. The sequence goes on along the minus strand of CAYFNF010000003.1, from coordinate 194,024 downwards.
CACGTCCAGAAGAGTCCGTAAGTCGTCCTTCATCCAGAACTTGTAACAAGATATTAAATATATCCGGGTGTGCTTTCTCAATTTCATCAAAGAGTACTACAGAGTACGGGCGGCGGCGAATATGGTCGGAGATTTTCACACCGTCGTTATACCCTACATATCCCGCTGGAGCACCAATCAACTTTGACACAGTAAAACTCTCAGAGAATTCAGACATATCCACGCGGATCACGTTATCTCGGTGTCCAAAATTCTTCTCTGCGAGTACTTTTGCTAATTCAGTCTTTCCGACGCCTGATGGCCCAAGCAGCATGAAGCTGCCTAACGGACGATTTGGAGAAGCAAGTCCAGCGTACGAACGCTTAATCACCGAGCAGACCTTCTCAATAGCTTCATCCTGCCCAAAGATGCACTTCTTCATCTCTGTCTCCAACGTTGCGTACCGTTCCTTGCCGGTCGCACGAATGTGGTCAACTGGGATGCTCGTAGCTGAGGAGAGTACTTGTGCAATATCATCTGCAGTTAGCGCTGTAGCAGGGATCTTTAACGCACGGACCTGTTTTTGCAGCTCTTTCATCTTTTTCACGATTACTCCTTCTTGCTTCTTTATATCAACCGCAAGAGAGAATCGTTCTGCTTGTGCAGCGAGTTCTTTCTTTTTTCGCAGAGAGGAGAGTAAGCGTGTGCAGCGGTCCAGTTCACGCATAGATTCAGGAACCGAGCGTTTGGAGTGCACTTTTGCTCCAGCTTCATCAATTAAATCAATAGTTTTATCCGGCTGGTGTTTATCCGGCTGATATCGTGTAGACCACTGTACTGCAGATTCAATCACTGCATCTGGAATGCGAATGTGGTGATAGGTTTCATAGTAGCTGCGTAGTCCTTTTAGGATATCTACTGTTTGCTCCATGGTTGGTTCTTCTACCACTACAGGTTGGAACCTGCGTTCAAGCGCAGGGTCGTTTTCAATATGCTTGCGGTATTCATCTGATGTGGTCGCTCCAATACAACGGATCAGCCCTTTTGCTAACGCTGGCTTTAAGATATTTGCTGCATCCATATTTCCACCTTGCACTCCTCCGGCTCCAACAATCATGTGTATTTCATCAATAAACAGAATAATATCAGGGTGGCTTTTGAGCTCTTCAATTACTTGTTTTAACCGCGATTCGAATTCACCGCGATACATAGTGCCTGCGAGGACCAAGCTTAAATCCAAGCAGATGATTCGTTTGTGAAGTAGAATGTCCGGTACTTTCCCGTCTACAATATGCTTGGCTAAGCCTTCTGCAATAGCTGTTTTCCCAACACCTGGTTCACCGATTAACACTGGATTATTCTTAGTGCGCCGAGAGAGGATATGTATAACACGCTCAATCTCATCTTCACGTCCAATCACTGGATCAAGCTGCTCCTGTTGCGCAGTACTAGTAAGATCAATACCAAAGTAATCAAGCGCTGGAGTCTCAGACACCTCTTCTGCGGAAAGCTCTGCAGTAGCAACACCAATTTGGTCGTCTGGGTCTGCTTTATCTGCTTTAGTGAACGCGGCTTCTACTTGTGCAGCTGCTGTGTTCTGTTCCAGTATTTTCTTTAAATCCCCAATGATCTTCTGCGAGGAGGTTTTGGACTGAGCAAGAACCTGCTGAACATCCTCATCCTGTTGGTCCAACACCGCAAACAGCAGATGCTCTGTTCCAATATGTTGATGTTCATAATCGTACGCTGTCAGTGCTGCGTGCTCAATTAAATCCTTTGTCTTAGAAGAAAACTCTGGCCACAGGAATACAAATGGTTTTTTTGACTTTGTGAGCTCCTGTAAAACAGTCGGCGCGAACTGTTCACCGTGCTCAGAGAGATACTCTGCTAGTGTCTTCATGGATATGTTATATCGTTTGAGCAGGTCAGAACCAATACTCCCTTGTTGTTCTGCTATTGAGATAAGTAAAAACAGCGGAGGTATGGATTCTTGTTGTAATTGCCATGCAAGGTCAATGGACCGAGAAAGTGCGCCGCGAAGATGAGAAGTGAATTTGTCGAGTAGGTCAAGTTGCATGAACAAAGAAACAGGTTAGGATTTAAATTTTACTAAGTCGTTATAGAGAATGTAGAGGTAGACCACTGAGAACGGAGCAACCAGGATAACAGAAACAATGTTTCCGATATGAGGAATAAACTGAATTCCGAAGAACAGTAGTGAGGTGATGATATAGATCAGCAGTACGCGAATGGCAACAGGGATAAAGTGTCCTCGCACTAATGTAAAGCTGTGTTGCAGACCTTTAGTAATGCTCTGATTCTTATCAACAATGCTATAACTAGCAAAGACAAAGAAGGTGGTAATGATTGCGCTGATTATTACTGGTATCAACATCAGCCAGTCAAAGGTATATTCCAGTGCAGTGAGTGAATAGCTTGCTAGCGGACTGCCAATAAGGATTACTAATAGGAACCCCAGCAGTAAACCAATTCCAGTGATAACCATGAGGACTATTGCCAGACCGATAAATCTCCAGAAGAACTCTAGGGAGTGTTCAAACGCGGTCAACACCGCGACTCGTTCTCGATGTACCACCATATACGTTAAAGCAATTACACCCAGTGCTTGCACAATAACAATGGTGAGAATTAATAGTAGCGAAACAATAAAGTTAATATTTGTGAACGAAAAGAACTCGAGCGCTCCAAGTTTTGCAATAGAGGAGACCACAGAAGCCTTCAATGAAATAATCAGAAAATACGTTAATAGGTTAGGAATCAGCACTACTCCCATGAGTTTTAAGAAGTGTTTTGTGTAGATTTCTATGCTATCGTGATAGCTTTTGCTTATTGCAATGACCTGTTGATGAACATTTGTTTTTGCCATAGATATATGGGTTATATATTTGTATTTCTATTATACCTCAATTTGCGGAGATCCGCCCATATCTCGCAATTTTGCGATACGATCTTCTATTGGCGGATGCGTGGACCAGAGACGAGTGAGCCATTTCTTTGCTTTTGCTCCAAATGGATTAGCGATATACAGATGTGCGGTTGCATGGTTCGCGCGCAGCATTTTTCCGTCTTGCTTAGCGATCTTTTCTAATGCCCCTGCTAATCCTTCAGAGTATCGAGTCATCAACACTGCAGACGCATCTGCTAAGTACTCACGCTTTCTCGATATCGCGAGTTTAATCAGCTCGGCAATGACTGGGGAGAGGATGATTAATGCCACACCGACAATCGCAAAGATCAGTTCAATCTGGAATCCACCGCCACCGCGACGTCCTCCACCTCGTCGGTTACCACTGAAGAAATGGAACCGCCACATCCAGTCTGCCATTAACGCTAACACTCCAACCAACACTACCACTACCATCATTAATCGAGTGTCGTAGTTCTGTATATGAGAGAGTTCGTGTGCGATGACTCCTTCTAGCTCTTCATTCTCGAGGTTTTCAATTAGCCCGGTTGTTAGTGCAATAGAAGACTTCTCTGGTTTTCGGCCTGTAGCAAATGCATTCATCACTGGATCATTGATGATATAAACTCGTGGCATAGGCAAGCCTGAAGTGATGCAGAGGTTCTCTACCATGCGCCAGACGTATGGGTTATCATCTTTTGCGATCTCCTTTGCGCCTGATGTTAGCAACGCAGCTTTGTCTCCACCGAAGTAACTTACCGTTGTCATGACTAACGAGAGGATTGCAGCGTACACTAAACCAATATAACCAACACCGGCGTAGTACTCAGCAAGCACATACCCTAAACCAAGAATGAACGCAATAAAGATCATCATCAATACAATAGTGCGCCTCTTATTTTTAGAAATCTGTTGATAGACCGTCATAGAGGTATGAAGGGTAGCTCAAACACGCGTTGTTGCGCGCAAAAGGCTGCTAGAATTTTACTTGTGGATTTTCTCGTTCTTCCTCTTCTCCAATCTCGAAGAATTCATAGTCCTTGAATCCGAGCATTCCGGCAATTAAGTTGGTTGGGAACACTTGAACCTTGGTGTTGAAGTCTCGAACATTTCCGTTGTAGAAACGACGTGATGCCTGGATCTTGTTCTCGGTGTCTGAGAGTTCATCCTGCAATTGAAGAAAGTTTTCATTTGCTTTCAATTCTGGGTAGTTCTCAGCAACAGCAAACAGGCTCTTCAATGCGCCGGTCAGCATGTTCTCTGCTTCCCCGAGTTTCTTGGTGTCGCCAGCTTGTTCAGCTTTAATTGCATTAGCTCGAGCTTCTGTTACCTGTTGGAACGTTTCGTTCTCATGTTTTGCATATCCCTTACAGGTTTCGATTAAGTTTGGGATAAGGTCATACCGACGTTTTAATTGAACGTCAATATCTGACCACGCTTCATCAACTTGATTGCGTGATCGGATTAAGCCGTTGTATGTGAGAATCAGCCAGAGGCCGATGACTACCACTACAGCGGCGATAATTCCGAAAATAATCATACAATAGTGTTAATTAATTATTTTAAAATTATTATATCTTGGGCTTGAACCGTAGTTGCGTCTGCTGCTATGACTTCTGCGCTTTGCACCACAACAATGGAACCTGCGGTAATTGAGGTGACGTCTGTTTCAGTATACGGTTCTTCTGGTTGAGAACCTGGTACTGGCGGTGTAGTGGTGTCGTATTCAGTGACCACCGTATTATCAGAGTATAGAATATTCACTGTGCGAGTTTTAGAAGACTCCGCATCAACAGTAATAGAGAATTCACTGTCCTGGACCTCTGAAACCGTCCCACGGACCTGTTGCTGCTGCGGAACGGACTCAACTTCTACAGAAGCTGCTATATTGCTATTTGGTGCAGCAGTGTTCTGTTCAGATGCGGTGTGGTTGTTAGTATTGCTTAGTAAAAAATAGGTAAATGCAGCAATGATTACAACACAGCCTGCTGCCAGGATAAATAGAAGAACAGAGGTAAATGAGTGACTGAATGAACGAGATGATGCCATAGTGCTATTGCGATGAATGTGTTGATATTATATACTAAAAATGGCCTAACCGTCAACGAAATGAAAACAGAGTTTATAACACGATTTTCGCAGTATTTCACTGGTTTTTTTGTTATTTCTCTCTGTATGTTTCTTGTTGCGCCTTATGCGCGTGCAGCCTGGAATCAGCCTACATGTGACCCTGATGTAGACGGGCCAACACACGCATCTTGCAATGTTTCAGCACCAATTAACCTCTCTACTGCAGCGCAAACCAAAGCAGGCCCACTCACACTCGGTGATTCATTAACAGTGGTTGGAACTACGGTGTTGGAAAATACCTTGGCTGTACAGCAAGCTGCAACCGCAGTAGATCTATTTATTGATCCATCTATTGGTACAGGCAACGGGGAGATAGCAATTATAACCACCTCAGGAGAGTCGTTAAATATCGACCACCAAGACTCTGGAACTAATGCCATTGCTGTGGTGACGAATTCATGGGTGAATGGAGTTCAGATTCAACAAGACGGAGCCGGTCCAGGCATGTCGGTAATTACTGCTTCTGGTTCAGCGCCAGCAATCTTTGCAAATAACACCACATCATCATATTCTATCGATCTCAGTACACCTGCGCATGCTGCGTACTTAAGCGGCCCTGGAGCTATAGGTTCAGGGAGCACACCGATTACTACTGCAGACGGTCTATCCGTGTATGTCGACGGCTCTTATAAAGGTATATACGCGGTTGGTACGAGCGGCGCGGATGGAGTGTATACTACTTCTGATACTGGTGTAGCAGTGCACGCAGAAAATACGACATCTGGCCATTATACAGACTTAGGAAATCCCAGCCATGCAGCATTTATTCAAGGCCCCGCGGCTATTGGTGACGGCGCTGCGCCTATTACTGTCGCTGATGCATTAGAGGTGTTTGTTGATGGAGCGCATACAGGAGTAAATGTCAAAGGAACAACCGGTGCAACTGGAGTAGCATCAAGTACAGGAACAGGACCTGCAGGAACTTTTTCTAGTGCCGTAACTAGTCCAGACGCTTCAGTGCTGGTCAGTAATACCGCTGGAGGTATTGGATTACGTTCAGATTCAGGGTCAGTTTCGGGTTCAGTACCTGTACCAGCTGCGTCGTTCCCGACCTCTGGAAGTGAAGGAGTGCTCGGACTAAGTGATTCAACCTACGGTGTGGTTGGGTATGCTGAATCCACCGCAGGTGGGGCAGGAGTATATGGTGCTGGTAATTCAGACATGGGAGTTGTTGCACATAGTGAGTTAAATTACGGGTTATACGCAAACTCCGCGGATGCTACGACGTATTATGGAGGTGTGATGTGTAACCAGACATCGAATTGTGCGTATCTTGGTGGGCCAACCTACTCAGGAAATTTTACTGCAAAGGTCTATATGGAAGATCAGTTGCAGAATGATATTGTGTTGACAGTGAAGAATACAGCAGTGAGCACTTCAAGCCCAGGCTACGGTATAGTTTCAACCGTTCATAACATCGACCCAGCAACAGTCACGGCAATTGTGGCTGACGGATCAGCAGTAATCGGTACCGGTGACACCGAGCATGGTGTGTTCGGCTATTCCACTGATAACACAGCAGTTCATGCTATCAGTGTGAATGAACACGCGGTATTTGGATCCTCGACAGGAAGCGGAGGGGCCGGAGTCGTAGGCACATCCACGTTTGCTACTGCTGGATACGGTGGGTGGTTTACGTCTGATGGGTCTAATTCTACAGCACTTCTCGCGCAAAACACTCATACAACAACATCAACAACGGATAAATACGGTATACGTGTCGAAGCAGGCGGTGAGACAGCAACTGGTATACAGGTGGATATGTCGAATAAAGGATCAGGAGTCATTATTAAAGTGGATGAATTCGGCTTAGCACTACATGCAAATACCGGCATGGTTATAGGTGAGGCAGAGTTCATCGGCGGGCAGTTCTATCCAAATGAAAACTCCGGGGACGGTATCTACCAGAATGCATATGTGGATGCAGGAAATACGAGCCTAGGAACTTCTAATAATGTAGATGACATGTTGTTTGATGGATCTGATGTATGGGTGCTTACCGGTGACTGGCTCTATCGATACAACGCAGTGGATAAGAGAAAAGTATTGGATTATGACTTTACTGAGATCACTTGTCGTACCATGGTGCTGCGTGATGAAACTATCTATATATTGTGTTCAAGCAATCAGATTAAAAAAGTGCAACTACGAGATGATACGGCAACAACGACGACTATTTCTGGACTTGGGCAGCCAGTGAGTTCCACACATGATCAATACGCTCGCATATGGGCAGGGAATGTTGCGGGCCAGATTGGGTATGTGAATTGGGGTGGTAGTAATTTTCAAGTGGTCGCAGGTGGGTTTGGTCGTATTATCGATATGATCTTTGCTAATGGTTTTATTTGGGCTATTGATAAACCGAATGGTCAGGTGATTAAGATTAATATTGACACCATGGCAGTGGATACAGTCATATCAGGGTTTGAAGCTGGGTCGTTAGAACGGATGGCGTATGACGGACAGTATCTCTGGATTGCTAGTGCAGCAAATAATGAATTAATTCAACTGCATACTAAGACCAACAACTTCCGAACCTTTAGTCTCGCATCAACAGGACTAACTAAGCCAGTAGATGTCGCGTTTGATGGAGCTAACATCTGGATTATTTTTGCAGGTGGTGGCGGAGCCGGAGGGTACGGTACGGCAATATTTGATATTTCGAAAGAAACCGCTAAAGGCATTGGTATGATTCCTGGCCAGATTCCAGGGGGCATAGTATTTGATGCTACGTATATGTGGACCATGCATATTGGCGGAGAGTTGACGAGACGAGCAACTGGATCAGGATTCGGGCATGATGCTACTCATGTGAGCAGAGGGTTGTATATATACGGGCAAGACAGTCAATTACACTGTATCTATATTGATTCGTCGGGTAATTTACAGGCAACCGCAACGTTGTCCACGTGTGATTGGTAACGAAAAAACTTAATTAAAGCGCTAATATTAGCGTTTTTTTCACTGCCTGTCATTTCTTGACACATCGCCCCTCACATGGTAATCTCCTGAGGCTTAATCAATAGCATATTGTTTCCCGCTTGTCGTGCCGAATAGAAGATTTGGTATAAGCGGCCCATGCTCATCGCCCACTGGTATCAACCATGGATGATGGTGAGCGAAACAGTATCGTAAATTCAACAACATATGCAAGACCAAGACGTTGCGCAAGAGCAACAGGGGGAGGTTTTTGACTTCCCGAAAAAAGAAGAGCTCAAGGAGCACTACGAAATATTGGTGCTAGTTGGGGGCGGGCTCACCGCTGATCAAGCTGAGCCAGTATTTGAAGAAGTGAAATCCGCAATTACTTCTTTTAACGGAGAGATCACACTCGACGAATCACTTGGAAGCCGTACACTCGCATACACGGTAGAAGGTTCACGTAGTGGTGTCTACTTCGTGGCAGAGTTTAATCTCTTGAAGTCACAACTTGCTCTATTGCAAGAGAAGCTTCGTATTCATAAGAAGGTGACTCGCTTTCTCATTATCAAGAAGCGGGAGAAGACAGCTGAAGAACTCGCAGAGGAAGAGCGCATTCAAAAGAAGATCGATGCACGTAAACAAGAGCGATATATGAAAGCGCAAGAAGAACAACGTGCGGAAGAAGAGGAGAAGAAAGCAGCAACAAAGAAGCCGGCCGCAAAGACCGTTGCAACTGCAACCACTACCACCAAGAGCGCACCAGAGAAGAAGGTAAAGAAAGCTGTGCCAGTGAAAGACACAGCAACAGAGGAGAAACCAAAAGAGACTCGATCTATTGAGGATCTGGATGATGAGATCGACAAACTACTAAGTAACGACTTTGACATTTAATTACACACGTATGGATTTAAACAAAGTAATGATCATCGGGAGACTCACCCGAGATCCAGAATCACGAACCATTCCTTCTGGTCAAACAGTCACCACATTCTCACTTGCCACCAACCGACAATGGAAAGACAAGAGCGGAGAGATGCAATCAAAAACTGAGTTTCATAATATCGTTGCCTGGAGACGACTTGCTGAGATCTGCGCGCAGTACCTAAAGAAGGGGCGTCAAATTTATCTTGAAGGACATCTGCAGACCAGATCATGGGACGACCAATCTGGCACTAAGCGATACCGTACTGAGATTGTGGCTGATAATATGATCATGCTAGGAAGCAAGGGAGATGCTGCTCCAGCAGCTGCTTCAGATGCACCAGCAAAAGAGCAGGATGACGGACAGACACCCCCACCACCAGAACCAGCAAGCGATGAAGAGACCATCTCAGTAGAAGATATTCCTTTTTAATCAAGACAGACTATGAGACCACATAAAAAACGAGACCAAAAACAAGAACGCTTCTGCTTTTTCTGCGTAAATAACATTCCAGAGATCGACTACAAGAATATCAATGTTCTTCAGAAGTTCACATCGAACTATCAGAAGATCCTTCCAAGAAAGAGAATGGGAGCATGTGCTAAGCACCAACGTCAACTCGCAAAATCAGTAAAGCGAGCACGATACATGGCACTGATTCCGTATACAAACGAACAGAAGTAATTCAAGAGATATGCTATCAATATCCGACATTAAAGTAGGGAAGGTTATTTCGTATGAGGGAGCACCGTACCAAGTAGTCAAAGCTGAGCACTCAAAGCAAGCACGAAGCGCTGCAGTGTTGCGTGTAAAGATGAAGAATCTGATCTCCGGACAAGTATTGGACAATACATTCCAGCAGAGTGACTCTATTGAACCAGCGCATCTACAGAACAAGAAAGCTAACTATCAATACAAGGACGAGGACGGCTTAACGTTCATGGATAATGAAACGTATGAACAGTTCACTCTTGATAACGATGCAGTAGGCGACAACGTGAACTTCGTGAAAGAAGGCGAAGATGTAGACGTGATGTACTATGAAGAGAAGCCAGTGAGCATCTCTCTTCCTCCAAAAGTAGTTCTGGAAGTGGTGCAATCACCTCCAGGCATTAAAGGAGACTCAGCATCAAACGTCACAAAAAAGGTAAAAGTAGAGACAGACTACGAACTCTCCGTTCCGCTCTTCATTAATAAAGGCGATAAAGTACGTATAAATACAGAGACTGGAGAGTATGTAGAACGTGCGACAGCGTAACGCTGAATAGCAGTAAAACACAACTATAAAAGCCCGGTGTTATACCGGGCGTTGTTGTAGAAAAAGTTGCTGCGTGTCGCCTCAAGGGGGAGGTGACATTCGACTGAAGTGGATCTTCGCAGCAGTGACCATCATCGGCCACATTGCAGCCCAGACCAGGAACTCCGGGAAGTACGACAGCGTGAGCAGTATGCCCGCATGACGAGGTATGCGGACGACCTTGACGCAGTTCTGGCACACCAGGGCGGCCAGAATGCACAGGGCGATGTCTGCTCCAACTGCAATGAACATTCCGAAGAAGATCCAGACAACCGGCAGGAAGACGCCGTGAAAGGCGATGCTTCCCAGCACCGCGATCGCCATGATGGCATGCTGTCGCGATGATTCGATGCTGAATTGGGCCTGAGCGGCTTCCCGCTCCTCTGGGTGCACTCCTATCTCCCCTCGCAGTAAAAAGGTGCGCCCCTAGTATACAGAGAGAAATGAAAAAATCAAGTGCTGTTTATAGAAATAAACGCGATTAACGCGAAAAAATGCAATAGTATAAAAAAACCGCGTACCGTGATCAGAAGCTCTTGACCTTGACCGTCATCACCAGTGGCCAGACCAGGAAGAAGAACAGGAACGACCGGATGTACTTCCGGTTCAGGTCGGCCCGGTGGACGATACACGCCAGAGACGCGATCACGCATCCCACGAGGGTGAAGATCAGGATGGCGTGCCACCATCCTTCCTTGACCGCGAAGGCCACGAAGCACCAGGCCACGATCGTTGCCACTGCACCTTCCAGTGCGGGGATGGCTTCGAGTCGTTGCAGTGCGACACGGACATCGTCATCGGTCTCGACGGGTTCACCTCGCGTACGCGGGAAGTCTCGGTCGTGGGCTGCGGCGCTCAAAACACCTCCATTCCAACAGGTTCATACGGCGACAAAGACTATTCCGTCCCTGATAATAGGTAGTTTTGGTGTTACAGTCAAGCAGTTTTCATATCATGTCTTATATAGTGTGACGTATGAGAGTGGTTTGCATATTTATTCCTGCTATGGTATACCCTGTTGGTGGGAACACCCATAGCTGCATTGAAAGGACAGTGCTGGAGCGAACGTATGAACTGCAACACAACTTCTGGAACGCCGACGCACGTGCTGTACGCCAGCGAGACCGCGCTCAGGCTGGTGGTGGAGATCGGGAGCCTCCAGGTCTTCAAGCCCGATTCACTGGGCGGGGGCTTCACCAGCGAGGAGCTGGACGAGGTACGTGGAGAGGGCCGCATCTACGTGGCCAGCGGAACCGAGGCATCTGCCAACGGTGCACCTCCCATGACCGTGCTCACGGCTGTGCGCCGCACCAACGCTGCGCTCAGCAGCATCCCGGGAACGCACCTGGATCAGCTCATCATCTGGCAGCGCTACACCGCGGGGCAGCTCACTGCCCTGGAGGTACCGGAACGAGTTCTGCGACGTGACAGACTCGCACTCACCCGCGTAGCCGCAGCCTGGTCAGTACCTGCAACAGCAGCTTTTTTTTATTGTTCAATATGATATAATACGTACATGAAGAAGAATACAAAAATTGTCTGTACCATCGGTCCATCCTCTGATTCGAAAACACAGTTGCGCAAAATGATCTCGGCTGGAATGAACGTCGCGCGCTTGAATTTCTCTCATGGGAGCTATGAAGACCACGCCAAACTAATAAAAACCATACGTACTGCAGCAAAAGAAGAGAAAGAACCGATTGCACTACTTCAAGACCTGCAAGGGCCACGTATTCGCACTGGAGATGTACCGCCCGAAGGTATTGAAATCCGCAATGGAGACTACGTTATCCTTCTCTCTCAACAAGAGTTTGAGCAGCACGAGGAGCTAGGTCGTATTCCAATACCAATCCAATACGAAGAGCTCTATCAGTTTGTAAAGCCAGGCGGACACATCTATATCCAAGACGGTATTATTGATTTGAAGATTCAGAAGATTACGGATAAAAAGATCTTCTGCCGCGTGGTACAAGGCGAGACTGTGTACTCCCATAAGGGAGTGAACGCTCCAGGTGTTACTATTGAGGCAGATGTGATTACTGCAAAAGACAAGAAAGATCTCAAGTTTGGCATTAAGCAAGGAGTGGACTACGTTGCACTCTCTTTTGTCAAAGACGACAAAGACATTAAGCAGCTGCGAAAGCTCATTCCAAAGTCACGGCCAATTAAGATCATTGCAAAAATCGAACGCGCGGAAGCAGTGAAGAACTATGATAAGATATTAAAAGCAGTGGACGGTATTATGGTAGCGCGCGGTGACTTAGGTGTAGAGCTCGGTCCAGCAGAGATTCCACTACTGCAGAAAAAGATGGTGGCAAAAGCACTTACCGAAGGAAAGCCAGTAATTGTAGCAACGCAGATGCTAGAGTCTATGACCAGAAACCCTCGACCGACCCGTGCTGAAGCAGCTGATGTGGCAAACGCAATTATCGACCATACCGATGCCATCATGCTCTCCGCAGAATCCGCGACTGGGAAGTTCCCGGTACAAGCAGTACGCACCATGTCCAGTATTGCACGCAAGATCGAACAGTCTGCATTTGATGATCTTTCTGATGATATCTTTGACAGACGCAAGAAAACGAAAGCCATTGGAGTCGCGCACTCTACTGTGCATCTAGCTGAAGCTATCGGCGCAAAAGCAATCGCTATTCTCAGTAGAACCGGACATACCGCTACCATGATTTCACAACTGCGGCCGCAAAAAGCAGAGATTGTGGTGTTCACGGATGACGATCAAGTGCTTCGACAGCTCGCACTTATCTGGGGGTGTAAAGGAATCAAAATCAACAGACCTAAAGACCGAAAAGACTTTATCCAAAAAGCCCGCCGAGAGATCGTGAAAGCAAAGATGGCAAAAAAAGGCGATTATATTGTTACTGTCAGCGGATTCATTAAACGGGACCTGGCACTGGCAGAAGCAGTCGAAATTTAAAGTTTATAGATCGTTCGAAATATGATACTCTAGTATGTGGCAACCGCCACATTTTTCATATAAACACACCCCTATGAGCAAAGACCAAGAATATATACTTTGGTTCAACGACTTAAGCATCGAGGACGTGCCGTATGTCGGCGGTAAGAACGCTTCGCTCGGCGAAATGTATCAAAACTTGGCTGAAAAAGGGATTCGAGTTCCAAATGGATTTGCTCTGACCGCGCACGCGTATAATTTCTTTATTGATCAAGCCGGTATTCGAGATACTATTAAGGAGATTCTTTCGGATTTAGACACTACAGACATGAAGAACCTGACGGAACGAGGGCATAAAGTACGCGAGACGATTTTGAAGGCAGATTTTCCGAATGAGTTAGAGCAGGCAGTGGAGCAAGCGTATGCTGAACTGAGCAAAAAAGATGGAGAAGAGTATGTGGATGTCGCGGTTCGGTCCTCTGCAACTGCTGAGGACTTGCCGGACGCGTCATTCGCTGGACAGCAAGAGACTTTTTTACATGTACAAGGAGCACACGAAGTACTAGAAGCCACTAGGCGCTGTATTGCGTCACTGTTTACTAACCGCGCGATCTCATACCGTGAAGACAAGAACTTTGATCACTTTACGATTGCACTTTCGGTTGGTATCCAGAAGATGGTGCGATCAGACACTGCATGCTCTGGAGTGATGTTCTCTATTGACCCCGAGTCTGGATTTGAGAACGCGGTGGTGATCAACGCTACGTGGGGGCTAGGCGAGATGGTGGTTCAAGGAAAGGTTGACCCAGATGAGTTCATTGTATTCAAGCCCGCGCTCAAGCAGGGCGCTGTAGAGAAGCAGGGCAAGATCGCATTTACCAACTCTCCGATTATTGAGAAAAAACTTGGGTCCAAGCAGTATAAGATGGTCTATGCAGCTGAAGCAGAGGTCTCATTAGGAGGCGCGGTCAAAGAAGTGCAGGTTCCAGAAGAAGAGCAACAACAGTTCGTTCTGACAAATGAGGAGATTCTTACACTCGCACACTGGGCCATGCAGATTGAGGAGCACTATGAAAAAGCCATGGATATTGAATGGGCCAAAGATGGTGGGACCGGAGAGTTATACATTGTGCAAGCGCGTCCAGAGACCGTGCAGTCACAAACAGACAAGAATGTGATCAGAGAGTATGTATTAGAAGAGAAGGGCAAGGTGTTGTTGGAAGGAGTCGCAGTTGGCGCAAAGATCGGTACTGGTGAAGTAAATGTCATTAAAAACGCGTCTGAGATCCACCGATTTCAAAAAGGACAGATACTTGTGACTGAAATAACAGACCCTGATTGGGAGCCGATTATGAAGATCGCCTCTGGGATTGTAACTAACTCCGGAGGCAGAACATCCCATGCTGCTATTGTCTCTCGTGAGCTCGGCATTCCGGCTATTGTCGGCACCGGAGAAGCTACGACCACGTTGCATTCTGGTGATACCGTGACGGTCTCGTGTGCAGAAGGTGAGAGAGGGTTTATCTATGAAGGCGAATTACCGTTTCGTATAGATGAAACTGACATCTCTGGTATGGAACTGCCCGAAACACAGATGATGATGATTGTAGCGGACCCGTCGCGCGTATTCGACTTTGCGCAAATTCCGAATCAGGGAGTAGGACTCGCACGTGAAGAACTGATCATTTTGGACTATATCAAGATACATCCATTAGCATTGCTGCGTTTTAATGAGCTTGAAGACAGTGAAGTAAAGGAACAGATAGAGGAATTAACCGCTGGGTATAAAGACAAGACCGAATACTTTGTTGAGAAGCTCGCAGAAGGAGTGGGAAAGATCTGTGCAGCGTTTTATCCGCATGATGTGATCGTGCGCATGTCTGATTTCAAGTCCAATGAGTACGCGAACTTAATTGGAGGAAAGCAATTTGAGCCACATGAGGAAAACCCCATGATCGGATGGCGTGGTGCGTCACGGTACTACTCCGAGAAGTATAAAGAAGCGTTTGCGTTAGAGTGCGAGGCGTTTAAACGAGTACGCAATGAGATGGGGCTCACGAATATGAAGGCTATGATCCCGTTCTGTCGTACACCAGAGGAAGGGAAGAAGGTAGTACAGATCATGGCAGAGAACGGACTGAAACAAGGAGAGAATGGATTAGAGATCTACATGATGTGTGAGATACCAGCGAATGTGATTCTCGCAAAAGAGTTCTTAAAGATATTTGATGGATACTCTATCGGGACCAATGATCTGACACAACTGCTGCTTGGGTTGGACCGTGACTCTGGATTAGTTGCTCATCTGTATGACGAACGGAATCTTGCGGTTACGATTATCCTTGAACGAGTGATTCGCTATGCTCATGAAGAAGGGAAGAAGATCGGGATCTGTGGACAAGCACCATCAGACTTTCCAGAGATCGCAGAGTTCTTAGTCGACAAAGGAATTGATTCTATTTCATTGAATCCTGACACAGTTGTAAAGACTTCGGTGATGATTGCGCAGCATGAAAAAGAGTTGAAGAATAAGAGCTAAAAACAAGGAGAAAAACTAGCAACAGGGCGAATAACCCTGTTTTCTAGTCTACTCTTGACAAATATTAGACTTTCGTGTAGAGTTCTTGCGTTAAGCTCGAGGCAACTCGATGCTTTTAGTTGGGCTCCTGCCCAACGCCTGCGCGAACGTCGAACTGACGAGGAGAAGAGATGACGCAGAGACGACGGAACGCCTGCCCCCTGCACCGCGGAGTCGGTGGCTCACAGAACCTCACGGCCCAGCTCGCCCGACGTGGCGAGGCGGACGGCCTGCCCGGCAGCAGCCAGAGGAAGAGCCCGGACGACGACGGCAGCAGCGACGGCGGTACCGCCGACCAGGACGCGCAGTCCAACGAGCCCGGGAACGGCTCGAGCGGCGCCAACGGCGTCGGCCACCTCGGTACGCTCGCCGCGGTCATGCCGGACGGCCTGCTGGCCCTGGCCAGCGACGCGCCCAGCGCGTAGCCGGACCGACGCAGCACCGCGTCACCCGTTCCTGAGCTAACGCCACACCCGATCGTGGGTCCCTGGCTTTTTTTGTATCCTGCGGACAGCAAAACCCGCTTTTTCCCGGATTTTATTGTTTGACAAACAATCTTAAAAATGTTAAAATTCTATATGTAGTCAGTTCAAAAACAAAAACAAAACCAGACAATAGTATATGCATTCATTGAATAGAAAAATAAAGGCTTTTTATTGAGGAGAAGGCCTTTTTGTTATCCTGAGATATGAAAAAAACCATCAATCATATTGAGTGCTACGTACAAGCCAAACCCCGACCGTTCATTATTCGTGTCCTTTTAGGCATTGCGCTCGTTCCACTATATATAGCATACGTGCTGTACGAATATTTCTATATCATTTTCTATCCACCTCAGCACACATTCTGTACATTATATGACCAAGACCATAAAGGGATCTGGGGTTTTTCGTATCATGAGCATCACAGTCGCAGAAAAAAGATACGACTACGCAGCGGGTTAGTCACCGCGTTCTTTGTTGCAGTGGTTATTCTCTTGTATGCAATTTCATCTGTAGTGCTACCGGTGAATCAGATCAAAGTCGCGTATGCTGCTAATTTCACTGTGTCAAACTTGAATGACAGCGGTGCGGGATCTTTGCGGCAAGCTATACTCGATGCAAACGCGAGTCTTGGTGCTGACGTGATCAGTTTCAATAGTTCATTAAACGGAAAGATAGCAGTAACCTCAAGTGTGCTACCCGCGATTACTGATGAACTTATAATCGATGGGGATAACAGAGTTGGCATTGAAGGGAGCGCGCTGTCAGCAGCTCAAGATAATGATGGGCTAGCTATCCGAGCGGATAATTGTCAGATATCAAATTTCACGATAGAAGGCTTTGCAGGGGGTGAAGGCATTCAGGTCGCATCGAGTAATAATGCCATTTCAGGCAACACAATCAAAGGCAATCGTAACGGAATCTATTTTGGGGGCACTGCAACCAGCACCACGGTAACCGGTAACTCGATATCGAATAATTCTGAGCAGGGAGTGAATTTTATCGAGAATTCAAATACTAATGTATTGCGTTCTAACACTATCACCGCTAATGGGATAAACGGAGTTAATATAGCAGCGACGGTATCTGGCATCACTATTGGAGATAGCAGCAACCAAGCGTTCCGCAATATCATCTCTGGAAATACGAGCAACGGAATTGAATTGCGAGGCAGTAGCAGTACTATCGGTTTGAACTATATAGGTATAACTGCAGACGGTTCCACAAAATCCACTAATGGGGATTCAGGTATTCGAGTAACCGGAAACAATAACACGATCGTTGGCAATACAATTTCAGGCAATACAAAGTCAGGTATCTTCTTAGAAGCAACTACATCTGGGAACACGGTGAATAAGAATAATATCGGAGTAGATAGTAACGGCACGAGCGCAGTTGAAAATAATAACGGTGTAACATTTCAAGGAGCGAATACACTTTCGAACAACACTATTGCAGGTAATACCCAGTCAGGGGTAGTAGTGAACCAGAGCACTGGAACAATCACCGGGAACTATATTGGATTAAACAGTTCTGGAACAGCCATTCCAAATACTGACGGAATCTTTGGTGGGGCAGACACAACGATTGGTCCGAATAACGTGATTTCAGGAAATGATGCAAATGGGATTTACTTGGAAAACGATAGCGATGTCACAATAACTGAGAATACTATTGGATTGGATTCAAGTGGAGCAGCGGTTTCGAATGGTGAGGATGGCATCTCTATTGCCATTAGCGCGAATGCGGTATCGATTTCGAAGAATACTATCTCTGGAAATCTATCAAATGGTATTGAGGCAAATAGCAGCGCAGGAAACATCTCTCAGCTAGCGATAGAGGGTAATTATATTGGAACCAACGCTTCACTAGTCGATCGAGGGAACACTGGAACCGGAATTCTATTTACTGGAGTATCAAATAGTAGAATTGGAACATCGCAATCTAATGTCATTGGTTTTAATGAATCGGGCATTGCTATCTATTCCTCTGATTCAAACACACTCTCAGATAACTACATCGGTGTATCTGCAAGTGATACGAATATCGGAAACACCACAAACGGTCTTGTGATTGATACTGAAAGCGATAGTAATTCTATATCTACGAATTTCATCTCTAACCATAGCGGCGTGGGGTTATGGATTGAAGGAGACAGTAACACCGCCACTGGGAATACTATTGGCCTCGCAGTGAGTAAACAAACGGTGATGCAGAATGCTGTCGGCCTTGAACTCACTGGCAGTTCTAACACTATCAATGGTAGCAACACTATTGCGGGCAATGTCATGAACATTCTAATGCAAGGTGGAATTAATAATGTGATTTCCAGTAATAGGATTGGTATCACGAAACCTGTTACTCAGGATGACGTATATGGAATTATCATTCGAGCGAACAGCACTGGGAACACCATTAGTGATAATGTGATCGGCAATATAGACCGCTGTGTGGTATTTGCTGACTCTTCAAACAATACTCTCTCATCAAACAGGATCGGCATCGATACAAACGGTGATCCGCTTCCGTGTCAGTGGAACGCAGTAACACTCTCCAATACTAGTCAGAGCAACACCATTGGACCGGGCAACATAGTTACTAACGCCTATGCAGATGGATTGAACATCTCTCAAAGTGGAACTAAATACAATTTAGTAACACAGAATTCTATCTATAACAACTCCTCAAGTGGAATTAATCTAATTGATGGAGCAAATGAGGGGCTTGCTACCCCAGTGATCAGTGCAATTTCTTTGCAAGGAGATACATACACTGTCTCGGGTACTGCATCTAGTGACGGAACAGTGGAGGTCTTTGTAGACCGGAATAATGAAGGCGAGGTCTATATAACAGAAGCAGCGGTCACGAGTTTAACATGGAGCGTTGATGTTCCCAAGAGCACTCTAGAATCATATGCTTCTAACTATAAAGTCACTGCAACGCTAACAGACTCATCAAACAATACATCTCAGTTTACTTCAGGGTCAGTAATCCCAACCACAGATACTGGAGACCTTTCGGCGCCCACTATTTCAGATATTCAAGTCACTCGCCGTTCTACATCCGCGGTTATTACTTGGACCACGAATGAAAAAGCAACATCACAAGTACGATATGGAAAGACTGAGCAAATTCCGCAGTCACAAACAACTAGTGGATTAACAAAGAGCCATTCAGTGACTGTATCAGGGCTTTTAAGCAGCACTACATATTACTATCAGGTAGTGAGCGCGGATGCGAGTAGTAATACATCGAACTCTTCAGTAGACTCATTCACTACACAGGAAGGATCAGCGTCATCACTGTTACCCACCGCACTAACAGTAAATGGAGAGCAGTTGCGAAGTGATCCTTCGAGCGTACATCGACTGAGTGCACAGGAGGATACCGGTCGTCTGAAGGTAGAGCTATCAGCAACCGGAACCACTGGCCAGTGGGTGGTGTTTAAATTTGTGCGCGTAAAGAACGGCGCAGAGAAGATCAATGAAGAACAGGTCGGCAGTAACGGCACAGCAGAAACAGAGTTTACACTGAAGCGCGGACTCTGGGAGCTGTACACAAAAGTGAAGACCGCTAGTAGATCCAGCTCCACAGAGTGGGAGAAGACCGCGAGTTTCTCAATCGGCCCGCCTGCAGCAGTAATCGAAGAGCCAGAACAAAATGACATTGTTTACAACCAATACGTTTCATTTAGTGGAACTGCTGAAACAGAGTCTGAAGTTTCTGTATATACCGAAGGTGAGTTAGACGGTTCTGACACCACAGACGCGCAAGGAGAATGGGAGGTAGATTCGCAGATCCAGAAGAATTACGACAAACATACGTCTGAGGCAAATATCGAAGATAAGAAAGGGAATGTGGGAAAGACATCCAGTGTCCGGTATACGGTCGGATCTTCTGTAGTGTCAGATCGATTTCATATCTATCCAAAAGAGGAGCGAAGTAAATTGACTTCGAATGTGACGTTTAGTAAGAACCCGGTCTTTTTCGGTAACGTCTATATCGGAAATATCTCAGTGGATGATGTTGCAGTACAACTGTTCGTAAACGGTACGTTGAGCGGAACTGCTGCTATTACCAGCGACACTGGTCCAGTGATTTCATATCAGGGCACACCAACCACCGCACTATCAATTGGAGCGAATGCGATCAAGGTAAAGGTCGTGAATACGAAAAAAGATACTGTGATAAAGGTATTTACTCCACAGACTATTGTACGCGCAACCCCATACCCTGCAGCAGTGATGCAACAAGTTGTGGTGGACGCGCAGACATCATATAACCGACCATGGATTACTCTATTAGCACGTACTGGTGCTTATACCCAAATCTATGTTGATGGGCAGAGAATTTGCGATACTACTGCAACTGGTGGTGGAGAGACCAGCTCTGTTGCATGTCGTCCATCTGCACTATCTACAGGCACGCATACTGCATACGCTGTCACTTCTGAACAAGCTGGCTATCCAGAGACTACTTCGAATGAAATCACCTTTACTGTGTCAGCACCAGTAAGTGCTCCTGTGAGCGTACCCGTAGCCCCTGCCACCCCTCAAGAAACTCCTTCTACTGATACTCCAGACACTGACACCGGCGATCCGAGCCAGGGCACAGACCCAGGCCCTGACCAAGGAACTGACACCGAGCCAGCTGAGACCGATAGTGACGGAGACGGCCTGACTGATGAACAAGAGAAAGAGCTAGGTACTGATCCAGAAGACGCGGACTCAGATCAAGATGGGGTAAGCGATTCCGACGAAGTGGATTTGGGTTCTGACCCAACAGACACGGATTCTGATGACGACGGCGTATCAGATAGTGATGAAGTGAAGTACGGCACCAACCCAATCCAAGGGGGTTCAACCGACACCGGCCTTCCAGATGTGGTTGTAGTGAACGTAAAGAAATTTGAAGAGCTAATAAAAACACAATATGCTGAGGATGGAGTCAAACAACCGCCAGAGAATCCGTATACATATACAGATGAAGTCGTGCCGCTGACCAAGCAGCAAAGAGAAGAATTGCAGACCACCGAGACTGGACAGCTGCAAGACACTGCGGATATAGAGTTCCAGCAAGATAGCACTACAATCGAACCGACGGTATCAGATGATGGGACCGTCACCTATACGCAAGTTCAGCAGTGGGATATTATTGATGCAACAAGACGATTATTCGGCGGCACAGTCGAAGAACAGAAGAACGAGATTACTATCTCCGGAGAGATTGCTGAGCAGTATAGAGAGATGTCTGCTGTGGCAATTCTGACGATCTATTCAGACCCATTAGTAAAAGTCGCGCAAGTAGACACCAACGGTAAATGGAGTATTACGGTTCCAGCAGAGTTGCTCGGTGAAGGAGATCACGTCGTTTTTGCTCAAACCGAAGTAAACGGTGTGAAATCTGACCAGGTCGAGATCACGCGGTTTGTGATTGAAGAGAAGAATCGCCTCTCAAGCACCACCATGCTGGTGATGATTAACATTGGAATCGTCATTATATTCTTAGTTGGTATAGCATGGTTCAGCCATCATCGACATCGTCAGCAACCCGAGCCGCCAGCTGCTGCTGCATAATGATTGTATTGGAGGATTCCATTGACTTTTTCACTATTTTGTGATATTTTTATTTGTTATAATCATACATGAACTCACACGCTGCAGCATCAGAATCCAGACTACCACGACCAGCACGTTCAATTGCTGAAGTTCCTGAAGTTGATCATGATGAACCGCCAAGAGTAGAAATAATTGGGCTTGCAGAAGCACAAAGTAGGCAAGACCAAACAGAAGCGTATTTACGACGAATGCTCTATCAATTGGAGCAGCGTTTTGGAATTCTAGATGATGATGATCCGCGAAAAGAGATGCTGGCACGCATTCAAGCAAGAATTGAGCGGCAGTTATCGATTCCCGCCACTGATGTGGTTGCAATTGATTCACCCGGAATTAATGCGTTTGTCGTAAGCGGGCACGCGCACGTCTACACATACATGGGATTGCTGCGAGAACTTGGGCGCTGGTGCGAACGACACGGTCGACCAATGACCGAAGACATGATCGCTATGGTGGCAGCGCATGAAAGTACACATATTGATCAGCATACTGAAGAAGGCGTCGTTCATGAAGACTATCCAGATCACGATGAGAAGCAGCGCCGCTTGAATGCGGAATACGACGCTGACCGTGGTGGACTGATCGCACTTGCACAAGCTGGATATAATCCACGTGAGGGATTAGCAGCTATCCAGTTTCTATTAAGCCTATCGAATGATCTGCCTATTGGAACATCCCACCCTCGATCCGCTGATAGATATAGAGAGCTCGTGGAGTTAGTGGAGAGCCCAGACACCTGGCTACCGAATATTGAAAAAGAGCCGACCGTTGTTCCAGCAGAAGTGCAACGTGCATTTATCGATGAACCACCCGGCCGACCTGGCACGCGATTGTACCGTGCTGAGGGTTTAGACCATATTGAAGACATGATCGCTCAAGCTGAGAGTTTTCATGATGCGGTTGAAGTTGGTGTTGCTGCTTTTGTATTAGATCGTCACGCGTTATTTCATCACGCAGCAGAGCAGGAGCGAATGCGAAAACACTATGCACAGAGGATTGTGCTTCACAATTTTGCAGAAGTGCTCAATGCACTACATGCCGCATATTACGGTTACCATTACTCTGAAGGAAGAGCAGAGTATTTGGCAAGGGCTTCGGTAGCACCGGATAAACTCTCTCGATATATGGATAGAGAATTTGATTTTGGGGCACAAGTAGAGGAAGGGCCGTATGACGAAGAGAAATTTGAACGATCGCTGCACACGCGACTGCAGCGGCAACGCGCGGAAGTAATCAAAGCATATGATGAAACACTACGGTTTCTCAGTGAGCAAATTCCACAAGCGCAAGCAGCTGCTGATGAAGACCCGGACGATCATGAAAAAGCAGCAAAGCTTGCAGCACGTATTGAACTACAACGTAAAGTACAGCATCTTCGTGCACAGCTAGAAGCAGTAGTTGATGGTGTGTCCGCTGACACGCTAGACACGCTTATTTCTAACGCAGATATCGACGGGCCGAAAGAAGACGGATATGAATATAATGATGCAGTAAAAGAGCAAGTGCGTGCAGCAGAGCCTGAAGAGCTTATGACTCTCTGCAGTGAAAGCAGTACCCCATTTTTTCATGACCAAGCACGCAATTGGAAGATGCAGCTGGACAAACTCACTCAAGGTGTCTTAACAGTCGACCTCACAAGAGAGCATTATCTACCTGAAGAGTTACGTAGAGCAGATGATGTCTCAACTCCAGAGGGAAGAGTAGCAGTCATCAGGCAAGTTCTCATGATGGAAGCGCGAAACGCGTTTGATAGTGATGACAATGAAGCGCTTGCCGCGTTAGGACAAGCAATTGCCACAGGAGAATCCATGCCAGCCTTAGAACCACGGACCATTCCTTCTCCTACTGTTGATCGTATACTTCCGGAACTCGCTCAGCGGTTTGCACAGCGGTATACTACTAGCGCAGAGGGTCGCGCATTACTTTCAGCAGAGCACGCCGCTACACTTGGACAGTTGGTTGCTGAACTCGCCATGAAGTTATCTGCAAGAGGATATCAACCCGCGGAACTTGAAGGTTTTGTTGCAACACTTTCACAACAGGAGTGTGAACAGTGGTTACGCCACTTTCCACAACCAGCTATAGAAGCGAGACCCTCAGCGAACGAATTATTTTTAGAAGAAACAGGATTTGACGCACCTCTCCGCGGTGCTGATGCTATCTATGTATTATGGGAGCACGTGGTAACTCGTGCGATCCAAGCACGAGCTGAGAGAGAAGGGTTTCAAACACTCACCCCTCAAGAACGCCTAGAACAGATGCATAGTATTTTACAGGTTTCCCATGCTGAAGTTGCTTCTCTGCATCAAGCTGAGTTAGTTGGATTGTTGCATGAAGTCGGGATAGCATCATACGATGACTTAGTTGAGCGAGCCGCACCGATACTTCATCTATACCCTGCAGTGACGTATGAATCTAAACGAGCTCGACAAGAGTTTCTGGATGCGATTATATCATCATGTTCTGATTCTGTTCCACCTGCAGAGATGCTCCGCTTTCTAGAAGGAGAAGATCCCTCAGTAATATGGACGCACATTCGAGGAGCATGGAATGATGCAGAGCGACGAGCACGTATGTCAGAGCAAGAGCAGTTAGACTTTTTAGAGGCAGCACTTGATGTGGTACCGAAGTGGGATAGCGACTGTATCGACAGACGTGAAGTTGAGGATTATACAGAGCGCGATAAAGCAGCTGCTATCTATAGCATTTCGCTGTCTATTGAGTATGTTCGGTTGTATATGGTGCTTAATCCAGGCGATTCCATCGTTGCGCCGCTGAAGAGAGTGCTGCGAGACGGCGCGATTAATTTTGATACCAGCGTTTCACCACACGCTGCAGATTTACAAGCAGCATTTGATGCACTCACTCAGCCAGAGCTAGAAGAGCTCGCACGGTATTGCGTAGAGATAGAAGGGAAATGCAAACAAGCCGAAGATAGAAGTGGAGAATGGGGCGTGGATCGTATTGATCGCGGGGTTACATATTCAATTATGCAACGAGCACTAGAAGCGCACGGCATTATATGGCAATGGGGCAGATGGCATGTGGAACCAGATGAGCGATCAGAAGATGAGAGTGTTGCAGCTATAACGCAGTTTGTTCCAGTTTCCACACGTGATACGCAGCTTCGCGACATCTTTCGAGTGTATCATCCAGGAGCGCTTCCAGATGAGGTGGTGGAGAGTGGATTCGTTCAACGTTATCACCCGATAGATCGAGAGTCGCATTATTCAAAAAGCACTAGTGAGTTGATCCCCCGTAATATCGAATCTGATGCTGCAGCGTATGATCCTTCTGCGCCGAGCTTTACTACGATATTCCGAGGGGACCGCAAATACTCAGAGCGGTACAATGCACTAGAGTTCTATATAGACTACACTCAATTACCAGCGGATCCCTCGATCCCCGCAGTTGGAAGAGTGGACCGCGTTCAAGAACTCATTCCAGAGGTGACGAATTATCGTGATGAATTATTAGGCGCCATAGAAACAGC
The DNA here is from genome assembly GCA_964344485.1 of uncultured Gammaproteobacteria bacterium. GTDB lineage: Bacteria > Patescibacteriota > Patescibacteriia > UBA9570 > XYC2-FULL-38-9 > CAYFNF01. Next base: position 168,766 of record CAYFNF010000003.1, on the reverse strand, counting down.
ATTACTACAAGAGCGTGGCCTTACTACGAACGGACACGAAGTTGTTGCACCAGAAGGGAACGAGATTCAGCCAGATGTTGCACATGAACTATATACGTTTTATCAACGAACCATTCCACTGTTTGCAGATCAAGCGCATCAGCAGCTTTGGTCACGAAGAGCGAATTCATTATTCCGAGAACACCTTGCAACAGGGGAAGAGACCTTTGCGAGCGAATTGGATCGTATCAGTGAGCTCTACCCACACGCATCACATGTACGGGGTGAAGCGCTATTGCAACTTGGAGATACTGGCGTAGTCCGCACTCCTCCACAAGCACGGGAAATCACACGCCGTCTTTTTGATGTACAACGACGCACCACCGAGGACGCAGAACTATCACAACAATCTACAGTAGAGAAAATCAATTCGGTTTTAGCATATTTAAACCGTGAAGACAGAAAAGAATTTGTATTATGGACTATCGGAGAGACTGATCAACCTCCGCGCATATTACGTGCATTCGGTGGACATAATGAGTGCTCAGTGGAAGACATGCCAGACCTACTCTTTGCAGCCACTCCACAGGAACGCGAAGAGACCTATATCCGTTTGCTCTTTGGAGAGAACGGTGTCATGGACCCGCGCGAAGAAGAAGACGAAGCGATATTCCAAGAATTTATTGATCGATCGTTTGAGCGAGTCTTTCCACCTGAAGCAGCAGAAGCACTGGGAGAGAGAGGAAGAGAAGCAGTACGAGTGATCTTTACAACTGCATTACAAGAGTACGGTCCATTCCGACGTGCAAAAGTCTACATCGAGATGATGGAAGTACTACGCGGACAAGGAGACTCTACAATTGGAGAACGCCTGCGTGGATTACTAGAAGCGGTCGGGCCAGTCGGTATTAAAGCAGGCCAAGTCTTAGCTGAAGAAAAGAACGCGGACGGTACCCCGTTGCTCCCTGATGACATCGCCGAGGAATTGCGCAAGCTCCAACAGAACGCAAAAACGTTCCACCGTACTGCCAGCATGCACATGATGGGAGCAGTGGGACAGTTTGAAGAAGGCCATCCACATCGGCTGGTTTCTATGGACAGACGAATCTCTGCTGCGTCAATTAAACAAGTCTATCGTGCGACTAGAGAAGACGGACAGCGTGTGATTGCAAAAGTGCGAAGACCATCTATTGCAAAGCATCTCGGGGAAGACCTTCGGGTACTGAATAGGATTATGGGAAATCTTCGCGAAGCAGATTTTACTGTACCTGATGGTTTGGAAGATCGTATCGGTCGTTGGTTACGTGATGAGGCAAACTTCCAAGAAGAAGTACGGAATCATGAAGCAGTGGCTGCGGCTATGGAAGACTACCCACAAGCAGCTATGGCGCGTCTGTTCCCGGTGCGCATTGCAGAGATCCTAGATCACAGTGAAGAACATATATTAGAAGAGGAGATTCGAGGGTTGTCGTTACGAGAATTAACTGACGTAGCAATGGGGCGACGCACCTTGGCAGATTTTCAAGCGAAATACGACTTGCAGCCAGATGAAATGACTGCGTATGAAGGTCTCGTCGGTCGATTAGAAGATATCCACGTACAAGCGTTTGACGCGCTCATGTATCAAATATTCGTGAAAGGACGATTTCAAGCAGATCCGCACCCAGGAAATTGGGTGGTCACGCCAGATGGTGAACTCGGAGAGCTGGACCTTGGAAGCGCGGGCGAGATCGCGCAAACAGAGATTGATAGCATTAAGAAGATATTCTTAGGCATGCTCGCACAATTCCAGAACCCGGCGTTAGTGCAAGAGGGAATTCGCACGTTTGTGCCTGATGTTGAAGCAGAACAGTTAGAACGTGTTGCTGCGGTGGTGTCAGGCACCTTGGAAACCGGTGAGAAGTATAAAGAGGTATTGATGATTATCTCTGAAGGAGGACGCGCAATCCATGAAGGGTTCGAGAAATTTATGAAGTCTCTAGCAACCGGGGCGTATCTTGCTCGCATGGAAGAGCCAACCGGGGAACCAGGCAAGACACGATATCGAGATATTAGCCCAATGAGACTACTTCCAACAGTAATGGGATATGGTAGGATAACAACATAAATATATGAATGCACCTATTCGCGAAAATCACCAAACACCAATAGAGGCTCAGTACCATGAACATCATGAGCAGTTTGTTGAACGTGGCAGAGCTATGCTTGAACGATTTCAAGGGGTGCAGCAACGCATAGAAGGAGTGGCTCAGCGTGTAGAAGAACTACTTGCTGCACGTGAAGTATTCCAAGGCGAGAGTTACGATGAAATGAACGCGCACCTTGAAGCAAGCCTAGAAGCGCTCGAACAGGAATTGCAGGCAATAGAGCAGGAGTACGCTCAATTCTTAACAGAATGGGAGGAGATAGCACTTGACACCTTAAGCATGTATGACGTTACTGTGGTGGAATTGCCGTTTGAACGTACGTTTGAAAGCAATCTTGCAGTTATAAGCGGAGCGATGCAGGCTCGTACCCGTCAGTTATCAGGAGCACATTGGTTGGTCAGAACATGTAGTAGAGCACACAAACGTGCAGTAGCGCAATTGCAAGCACATGAACGCATTGTGGAGCTCATTCGTGAAGCAGTTGCAGATCTGCAAACAGACCAGGGTGTTTCATCGCGACAAGGACGTCGTAGTTTGGGTTCAGCACGAGAGAGTGCAAGAGAAGTGATTGATGATCGGTTGTATGCTGAAGCACAGCAGCGTACAGCCGAGATCGTCGAGCAACAGGAGCAGCTCTATGCCCTTGCGGGGAGTACAGAGCTGCATGATCGTATTAATGCTCGGTTACGAGAAATGCATATTCAACCAATTGTGGATGAGCTATTAGAGAGGCATCCTGGCCTTGAACCGCAGATCAGACAGTGGGAACAAGCGGTCGTCGCGCTACTGACGAATGATGGTAATAGCAGGCACCCAGATGATCTGCGCATCGGTGGTGAGCGAGTGCAGACCTTTAATGGATGGGAGGATAGAGCTGGCCGTGCACTTACTGATGAATTTCCGCGCCGCCCTGGTGATCGATTTATGATGCTGCACGATAGAGACAGAGAGCTGAGAAGGGCTGTAGAGTGGGCACCCAGCGATATCGACCGATCGAACTGGGAGAATCCAAACCAACAAACCAGGAATCTCTTGCGTTTGTTTGCTGACTGGCGAGCGCATCGTGACTTTAACCGTGAAGTTGTACCGTACGATCGCCCTACCGCAGCTATTAAACATCAACGTAGATCGTTGCGTGATGACGCAATTCAACATGTCGGGAACAATGATGAGCTGATAAAAATTCTACGTGGAACACAGCGCATACGTCTATTACGTGACGACCCTGAAGTCGCAGCTATTGCGACTGATGAAGAGTTCGAAGAGTTCGAAGAGTTTCTCATTGAAACTCTGATGCGGGATATGATTCGTCCAGGTGGACGCGAATCTGGCCACGGTACAGATGCAGCGATGGACCTAGGAAAACTAGGAAATCCTAAAGCTATCGAGCCGCTATTAGAGCATATCTTCTATGCTGGATCCGGTCATACCACGGTGCTGATATTTTCTATTATTAGACGATTGGCTCAGTCAGAGGAAGGACGCGCGCATTTAGAAGCGATGCCTGGCATTGAACGTGCATTAATCGCACAGATGGTAGATGAAGATTCTGTACTCTATCAAGAAACAAGTGATGTATATGGACGGACTCGTTTGCTGTCAAAAGGCGAGTTCTTTGTAGCGCGCGCTCAACTCGCAGATCTGTTCTCTGACACTGAAGTACCAGAGATGTTTAGCTTTATGGACATGCCTGAGCGCAGTGCATTTGTGGCCGGGCTGTTACCGGATGGTACTTCTGTCGGAATACTACTTCGACAGCGCGAAGAAGTAGAGCGTAGAGTACTAGAAGCCAGAGACATGACGCCGTGGTGGACTATACATGGTTTAACTGCTGCGCTCGCTGCTAACCCTGAGTTTATGGAACAAATAGGGCAAGAAGCAATTGGACAGGAAGAAGGGGATGCAATGGATAATTTTCGCCGGCTCTTGGCGCACAAGAAAGTACGGAGATCTCATCAAAGTAGGGGTATTCTGTTGCAAGGATTCCTGCGTATGCGAGCACAAGGTGAACAAGGAGCTGCTGTTCTTCAGGATATGATGCAGCGTTACCGTGATACACGTGATGATCCACGACGTGTTCGAGAGATGTTTCGTTCGTTTGAAATGCTAGAACGGTTTGGATGCATGGAGTATGACTATGATCCAACTGAACGTTTAGAGGCAATTCGCGCAGCGCTTGCTAATATCGAATTGATTCTACCGAGATTGGATCCACCTACACGTAAAGCAATTCGCACCAGACGACGAGCACTGATAAAAGAAGAGCAAGAATTAACTGGATTGGTTGGCCCAACTGAACACTACAGAGACCGAGTTGCTACGGTACTTACTGATCGTCTCGGAGTGAGCGCAGAGATCGGTCATGCGATTGCAGATAATATTGATGCGCATGATCGTTCAGGCTTCCTAGATATGAGTACTACCCTATTGCTCTCATTTGAAGCAAAGAAAGTTGATGATCCAGTCGAGGCGTTGCGTAGCGTGATTGAACATCATGTAGTGGGAGATTTTGCCTCTTGGAAATATACGCATGAGTGCGCAGAAGATCAGATTGGTTTCCTAGGTGATCAGCGTGAACATTGGATTGAGACCGAAGACGCTGTGCAAGTAGAGCGTTCAGATGAAGAGCAGGACTTATTAGAGCAGCAACGTTCCGCTGCACTCGGGCTGCTCGATGATGCAGATGCACATTTTGCAGAGTTCACCGCAGATCGCACGGATGATGATGCAGTTACAGCGATCGCCCGCCAACTCGCTGCAGTCAGAGAGCAGCTTACTGCCACTCCTCTGGAACGTGGTGCAGTCCTGCGAATGGCCATGCGCTTGCAACAGCAGTGCGAAGCAGCGAGTCTTCATCAAGTCGCGTCGGACGTGAACCAGCTATACCGTCCATTCACGGTCAGCGAAGTTGGAACGGTCACAGCTGAGGAGTTTGATGATGAATTACGCATGATTAGACTAGGAACCGAACCATCTGAAACGTGCCAGAGCTGGAAGCGCGGTGCATACAACGAATGCTTATTGTCGTATGTTGTGGATGCAAATAAAAAAGGAATTAATGTACGCGGTGAAGAAGGCGAGATACTACTGCGATGTGTAGAGCGTATTACTCAGATTCGAGAAACTAATACAGAAGGTGAGCATCCGACACTATTCCTTGAACCTGCATACAAAACCATCGATCATCCGCGTGTCTATCAAGCATTTGCTCAGCTCGCATTTAATAAAGCAGAGAGTTGTGGAGCGAGTGTGTCCATCACTCCACATGTATGGTGCGAACAGGCGTTACAAGCATTCTATGAAGAAGCGGCGCGTCGCGGTGCAACTGTTCGCGGAGATACTGAAGAGAACAAAGGAGAGGAGCGAGATATGTATATTGCACGTACACAGAACGAATATCAATATAGTGATTCATTCGGTGGAAAGCTGAGTGATTACAACACATATAGGAGAGCCGCGATTATGGAATTTGTGCTTCCAAGCGCGGAACAGGCTAGTGAATAGCTTCTCAGCGCTTGACTGGACAATCAAAGCCTTTTATTGTACAGAGGCGTCCTTTGCTCTGGTCGGCTGACCTGGCACGCGGACTGAAACAATATATGGTGGGATGGCCGAGTGGTTTAAGGCGCACGCTTGGAGTGCGTGTGTGCAGAAATGTACCATGGGTTCAAATCCCATTCCCACCGCATCATTAGCAAAATAACTATGAATTATCCAACGATCGAACAAGCACAGGACCTTCTTACAGAGCACTTGAAAGAAGATTTCATGCTCAAGCATTCACGTGAGACCGAGGTCATTATGCGCGCGCTCGCAAAGCACTTTGAAGAGGATGAAGAGTTCTGGGGTGTGACTGGCTTGCTGCATGATCTAGATTTTGAACAAACTGGCGAGAACAATGCTGATGCGCACGGGCCGACGACTATTCAAATATTGACTGACGCTGGACTTGCGATTCCGGATGAGATGAAGCAAGCGATTCTCTCTCATAATGAGGAATACACTAAAGTAGCGCGCGAATCCAAGCTTGATTATTGCCTATCAGCAGCTGAGAACTTGACTGGTCTTATCGTTGCGTACACCTTAATGCGTCCAGATAAGAAGTTGGAAGGAGTAAAAGCGAAGTCCATTACGAAGAAATTCAAAGATAAGTCTTTTGCAGCTAAGGTGAATCGAGATTTAATAAACGATATAGAGAAAACAGGACTAGAGCGCAGCGAGTTCTTCACACTCGCGATTGCTGCCATGCAAGAAATCGCTGATGAATTAGGATTCTAAACATATGATTCCTCTTATTATCGTCGTCAGTTTGTTCATCGGAATAGAGGTAGTGAGCTACTTCTTCAATTTGCAGTTGTTGCGGCTCAAGATCTTTCGTTGGCTGCTATGGCCGGGCGTATTTGTGCATGAAGCATCACATTATATTGGATGTAAGCTCATGCGCGCACCTGTATCTGAGTTTAAAGTCGGGTGGCAAGAAGGTCATGTGCGTCATGGAAAGTCACCCATTCCGTTGCTTGGAGCATTCATCATCTCTTTAGCACCGCTGTTTGTCGGTACCGTACTTTTGATAGTGCTTTCATTTTGGTATTTCTCTCTAACATGGATGGATTTCAAAGAGCTCATGCGTGTGGCAATGAATAGCGACTGGAGCGCAACGTATACACTGGTAAAAAGCATGATTCATCCAGCACTGTTCTTTCAGTGGGCAGCGCTAGCCACATGGAAGTTCTGGGTCTATCTGTTTTGTCTCATTAACGTCCTAGCAACGTTCGCTCCGTCCAAACAAGACATTAAGAATGTTGCAGTAATTCTTGTGCTATATATTCTTGCATCAGTGTTTATCCCTCAGCTCGCTGGTATTAATTCATTTGTTGCTTTTGCTCTGAGTATCGCCGCAATTCTATTGGCCATCATGACCGCAATCATGTATGGTGCGGTGCTAATAAAGAAGGTACTTGGCACAAAAATTGCATAATATATTTCCGGAAATCCCCAATCTGTCCTCATAAAGCCGCTTGTCAATACAGCGGTTTTTCTGGTAGTGTCTATGTACTGATATGCCTACACCAGTCGAGGAGATCAAAGAACGCTTGAACATAGTGGACGTAGTCCAAGAGTACGTTTCACTAAAAAAAGCAGGCGCAAATCACAAAGCACGGTGCCCATTCCATAATGAGAAAACACCGAGTTTTATGGTCTCTGAACCCAAGCAGATGTTCCACTGTTTTGGATGTGGCAAGGGTGGCGACCTCTTTACGTTCGTCCAAGAGATTGAATCTATAGAATTCGCAGAAGCATTGCGTATTCTTGCACAGAAAGCAAATGTGGAGTTACGACCAACAAATCCAAGAGAACATAATGAAAAGACACGTCTCCTGGACTGCCTCAAAGAAGCAAATTCTTTCTTTCAAGCACAGCTACAAAACGCACAAGAAGCAGAGAACGCTCGAAGGTATATTACTGACCGGGGAATTCAAAAAGAGACGGTTGAGTTGTTTCAGATCGGCTACAGCTTGGACTCATGGGACGCGTTGATGAATCACTTAAAAAAGAACGGTTATAAAGAGAAGGAGATTGAACGCAGCGGACTGATTGTGCCGTCAGAGAAAACCGGCGGGTATTACGACCGATTTCGTGGCCGGTTACTATTTCCTATTCACAATGCACATGGAAACATCATTGGATTCGGCGGACGCACGTTAAATCCAGAAGAGAAAGAAGCAAAGTATATTAATTCTCCGCAGACCCCGGTTTATAACAAGAGCGCAGTACTGTATGGATTGCATTTGGCAAAGAAGTATATTCAGAAGATGGACGCGACCGTTATTGTAGAAGGCTACACCGATGTGATCACTGCGTATCAAGCGAAATTCCGCAACGTGGTCTCTGCATCCGGGACCGCGCTCACTGAAGAGCAGGTCCGTTTACTCAAGCGCTACTCTGCGAATGTGATTTTAGCGTTCGACGCTGACACCGCAGGACTCTCTGCTGCATGGCGAGGAATGCAGCTCGCGATCCAGCAAGGAATGAATATCAAAGTCCTTATTCTTCCGCCAGGCCAAGATCCAGACGATCTAATCAAGAAAGACCCGCAAGAGTTCCGCGATCGAGCTGTAAACGCAAAACCGTTCATGGAGTATGCATTTGATTCTGTTCTAGAGCCACTTGATCTCACCAATGTGCATCACAAGAAAAAGGCAGCACAAGAGCTTCTGCCCATGCTTGCGCTGTTCCCTGATAGAATTGAGCAAACACATTATGTAAAAAAACTCGCTGAGGTTCTGGATGTAACCCCAGACGTACTACAAGAGAAGATAGGCAGTATGAACAAGAAACAACAAAAAAGCCAAGCGCGAGGCTCAAAGGGCGATGCAACAGAAACACCACAAAAAACAGTAAAACCCAACCGGGAATATATGACTGTCGAGCGATTACTTGCCCTAATTACTGTAAAACCTGATGAATTTACAGCGATTGCTGAGAAAGTCCGGTCAGATACGATTCATGACCCTGAACTCCAAGACCTTTACAAAAAAATAGAATCCCATTATAATCAAGCAGGTACTTTTTCTCCAGATGCAGTTGAGTTTGAATCATCACAATTGTCATCCAAATGGCAGCAACTTCAACTCATCGGAGAAGAGCTCTATAGTGAGCGTGAAACAAGAGAAATACAACAAGAACTGCTCACTCTATTAGAAAGCTTAGAGCGATTTCGCATACAACGACAGCTGAAGAAGATCGAACAGGATCTTGCAACAGCTGAACAAAGTAATGATAATGCTACGATCGAGCAGCTTTCAGAAGAATTTCGTGTACTCACGGAATCTTTACGAAAGTTAGGATAACGTATGCCAAAAAAAGCAACAGCCAAAAAGAAGACAACCACAAAAAAGAAGACCGCTGCTAAGAAGAAGCCCGCAGCAAAGAAGGCCACACGAAAGACTGCGGCCAAGAAGAAAGCTGCGCCAAAGAAAACTACAGCAAAGAAGAAGCCCGCAGCAAAGAAGAAAGCTGCGCCAAAGAAAACTACAGCAAAGAAGAAGCCCGCAGCAAAGAAATCCGCTGCTAAAAAACCCGCAGCAAAGAAAGTAGCGTCACGGAAGCGATATGTCAAAAAGGACTTTCCCGAGGAAAAGGCCAATATTTTAATTGTAAAAGGACGGTCTCGCGGTTTTTTAACTGAGACCGAGCTGTTATACATATTTGCGGACCTTGAAGACTATATCGAAGAGTTTGAACTATGGTTAAACACTGCTGAAGAGCAGGGAGTAGAAGTCGTGGCAGCAGACGGGAGCCCAACACTATCAGCGGTGGCTGCAAAGACCGCGCCGAAAGAAGAGACTCAAAAAAGCAGTGGTATTCTAGATCAAGTCTTACAGAAAAAACACGGCGGGAAGCCGTTTGATCTAGGAGATATTGCAAATGATTCTATTCAGATGTACTTGAGAGAGATCGGTAAAGTCGCACTATTGACCAGTGAAGAAGAGGTCAAGCTCGCAAAACTCAAAGAACAGGGAGATCCTGAAGCCAAGCGTAAATTGATTGAAGCGAACTTGCGGCTCGTAGTTTCTATAGCAAAGAAGTTTACCGGACGATCCCTGTCTTTATTGGACTTAATCCAAGAAGGAAATGTCGGACTATTCCGCGCTGTCGAGAAGTTTGACTACCGCAAAGGATACAAGTTCTCAACCTATGCAACGTGGTGGATCCGTCAGGCGATTACTCGTTCGTTAGCTGACCAGTCACGTACCATTCGTATTCCAGTGCACATGGTGGAGACCATCAACAAGTTCCAGCAGATTGAGCGTAGTTTAATCCAAACCCTTGGACGCGAGCCGTTGCCAGAGGAGATCTCTGCTGAGATGGACCTACCGTTAGACAAGGTATTTCACATTATAAAGATTTCTCAAGATACAGTTTCTCTCGAGACCTCTGTGGGAGATGATGACTCTGAGGACTCTACACTCGGAGACTTTATTGAAGATGTAAAGACCATTGGTCCATCACAAGTCGCTTCACTGCAGTTGTTGCGCGACCATGTCACAGAAGCGATCGCAGACCTCCCTCCGCGTGAACAGAAAATTCTTGAGATGCGGTTCGGTTTGCTTGATGGTGTCTCTCATACACTTGAAGAAGTTGGTCAAGAGTTCGGTGTGACGCGTGAGCGTATTCGACAGATTGAAGCTAAAGCGCTCCAGACTATCAAAGAGCATCAAGCCATGAATAAGTTAAAGGATTATTAAAAAGAACGGTATGAAGCGCCCTCCATTGGATGTGATATTGATAGCTACTGTCATAACTGTTTTTGCAATATCAGCATTGGTTTTTATCGGTCTTTTCATCTATTACAACTCAACTTCGTACGCGATAAAGCAAGCAGAAAAAGGCGGTACCGCCACCAGGGACCAAATAGAAGGATGTGTAGATTCAGGAGGTTCGTGGGAACTGTTTTCTGGCTGTACTGATACGTGCAGAGAAGCGGTGTTCAACGAAACAAATGACCCTATATGTGGGTTTTCCGAGAGGGTATCTTGTGATTGCGGTAACAACCTATGCTGGAACGATATTCATGAAGCTTGTATGACAATGGAAGAGTACAAGATGGCAATTGAGACGCCGGATGAACCAGTTGAAGAGGAAGCGCCTGTGGATTTTACCGTAATCCCAAAAGAGCATGACAAGGAAGAAGCTGCTGCATGTAATGCTGAAGGCGGGGATTGGATTGAGTACCCCACCACATGCACCGGCACTTGTGCAACACAGGTAGCGCGAGAAGAAGCTATTGCCAGCGGTGAAGGGTTAACCTGTGGGCAAGGGTCTACTGATGACTGCGCATGTGGAGAAGGTAAGTGTTGGGACCGGGCAAACCAAACATGCATTACTTTGGATGAGTATAAAGAAGAAGTAGCAGCATCCGAAGACGAATAGAGAGTCTATTGACGTTTAAAAAAGAGTACGATATACTCATGTCCGTGTTCTTTTAGAAAGGAATTATTCCGGGGTAGCTCAGTGGTAGAGCAGTCGGCTGTTAACCGATTGGTCGTGAGTTCGAATCTCACCCCCGGAGCAGATAAAAGCAGGGACTCGCCCTGTTTTTTATATGGCACAAAAATGATATACTGAGAATAATAATCCGTAAAACGAGCAATTGTTTATGTGGACCTGCCCTAAATGCGAACGTATTTTTCGTAGAGCGAAACAACCACACACCTGCCAAAGACTAGATGTCAAAGAGCATTTCAAGAACAAAACAGTGGCCCAAGAGCTTTTTAATTATTTGGTAAAGGAGATAAACAGTAAAATTGGAAAGTGCAAGATTATTTCCATTCCTTGTTGCGTACACCTATTCGGCACATTCGATTTTCTCGCAGCGCTACCAAAAAAAGACCGATTAGAGATCCGGTTTATTTATAGTCAGAAGATCGCCAAGCAAAGAATAAAAGCTGTAGTTCCTTTGTCCGCAAAGAGCTATAAAATCTGTCTTGATTTGAAAAGCAAGAAAGACATTAATAAAGAATTATTATCCTGGCTCCAGGCATCGTATAATATGAAATAGCGCAGCTTTTTTTAAGCATTGCTTTCTGTTATACTATACACTTAATCAATAAAGAATACATATGAAAAAAACAATCTTGCTTACACTCGCTATCGCAGCAGTCCTGGTGTACGCGCCATCATCTGCGCAAGCATTTAGCATGCAAGGAACGGAAGATGCAAATATATCAGAAGTATCCGCTGCACCAACAGCTTCTATTGCTGGGGAAACCGAGACGTATACTATCGCCGTCACTACTAACGTAGATCTACCCAGCGGTTCAACTATCTCAATTTTCTCTACAGAAGACGACGGTCCGGAGTATGTAAATTTACAAAATGTGGTTCCTTCATCAGAGGGATCTATTGGCAACTCCAATTTTATTTTTTCACCAGTGCTTGATGGCAGGGGCACTGTATTAACGTTATCCGCAAAACTCCCCGCAGACAAGTATACCGTCACCCTAGCAGATGCGGTGAATCCTGATGAGGCAACGTCAATTCGCTTTGGAGTTACAACGCAGCCTCTGAGTGAAAGTGCGAATGCAACCATGACTGATGATACTGTGTCCATCCAAGGCCTTGGAAATGCCGTAGGTTCGTTATCAGTTTCTCCAACTGAGGCAACCGCCGGCTCTACACTGGATCTAGAACTCTATTTTACGCTTAGCCGTGGATTATCTAGCGGAGAAGAGCTAAGCATTGTGTTTGTTGCAGAGAATAAATCGCCTAGTGAATCAGGGTGGGATCTAACTGATGCAACTATAGACAATTCTAAAGGCACTTTAGATGAGATTTTAACGTATGACCTCAGTCAGAATTCTGTACTCAGTTGTGAGGTCCTTACCGACGTAGCTAAAAGTAATGAAGATGCGTATGATTTATTGATCAGTGATGCTGTTGCTGGGATTGCCGGAGCGCATAGTGTTGCTATGACCACTGATGGCGCAGCAGATTCAGCAGAAGATTATGCATTAGCAAATTTTACAATTAATGAACTCACTGCACCAAGCAAGATCAAGAAAAAGAAGCATCTGAAAGTGAAAAAGAAAAAGAAGAAGTCAGCAAAGTTGTGGTGGAAAGCGAAAGCAAATGCCGATACCTATCAAGCAGTGTTACAAAAAAAGAAAGCAAACGGGAAATTTACATCTGTGAAAAAGTTTAAAGGACTTACTACTAATTCAAAATTTCTGAAAAAGTCAAAGAAATTCGTGAAGAGTAAACAGTACTATCGTTTCAGAGTGCGATGCGGCAATGATGCTGGGTGGAGCAAGTGGAGCCCATGGAAGAAGTTCAGAATGAAATAATACCGTTTTATTATTCGTAGGCGCAGTTTAGAAGAAAGAAAAAAAGTATGATGTGTGGCTCATACTAGACCATGTTCTCTTTGTGTTGCAGAGAGTTAAACGCAGTAGCGCAAGGACGATTGTGCTGCGCATCCGTGCGTTAATATCTGCTCCAGCGTGTCGATACCCGCTGCCCATTGTTCAGCGAGCTGCTGCACGCAGAACTCTTGCCCATTCAAGCGTACCCATGCGCTTGCTCCGAGCCGCGAGACCTCTCGATCGTTGTGCTGCAGTTCGTTCAGTTGCGCTGGCAGGGGCGCTCCTTGGCGTGCGCGCAAGACAATGCGCTCGAGTAGCTTGCAGCACCCGTGCACAACACCGAAGCGGACATTGGTGCCTGAGTCTAACGATCGCAGTTCGATCCGTTGAATCGGTTTGCGGAAATCATTATCCTCTAAGCGCGGGCAGACCGTCATCCAGCAGCGACCTTTTCCAGGGTAGATGCGATACAACGCTTCTTGCTCCTGGATCCAGCGCTTGAACGCGACGGCGCTTTCCCACAGCGGGACGTCGTATCGGTTGGGGTACTGATATGACCGTCGTGACAGTAGCCCGCAGGACTGCCCATTCTGGAACGGTGAGTTTGCTGAGAACAGGATGAACAAGAAGTTCATGCACCGACACCAGTTCACCGCGTGCACCAGCTCGTTTTCGCTCATGTCCGAGCACGAGTAGTTCAGGTGCATGCCCACATGGTGCAGGTCCAGCGGCTCATGACCCGTGAATCTACACGCTTGGTCATAGACCCAGCGGTAGTACGGGCTGTCTGCGACCACGTCCGTGAACGTAATCGGCTGAACTCGGTCCGGGAAGGACGCCCACTGCTCGAGCTCCACACCTCGTCGACGCATTCTTTGCACCCGACGCTCCAGCTGGTCCACAGCCTGACGTGCACGCGCGTGCGGATCCGTGATGATCTCGACCATGAAGTCGAAGAACTCGGCGGTCACGCCCGGGAGCTGCAGCTTGAGCACATCTTGGATGCGATGACTCGTCATCAGATACTCTGCTTCAATTCCATACATTGGAATTCCTCCTTTACATTCAAAAGAACAAAAACACGGCCCATTCGGACCGCGCTCTTCTTCCTTTCAACTACACAACACTAATTACGGCACTGTTCCAGTGAGGAAGAAGAGCAATAACGGTGTAGTAGTTGATTGAAAAAAGAGAAAGTTCATAATGAATAAATAATCAAAAAGCGCCTCGAGTGAGGCGCTAGGGTATTGATACAAACTAAACAACGCCTCACATAAGGTGGGTAGTTGTTACTGTAGCGTTGTATACGTGGTTCTTCATGTTGCGAGTACTATATATCACGTAGTAAAAGCTGTCAATATTGACAAAGCAGTAATTCAGACCCAGAATAGAGACAGATAGTAGTATAATACAACAATGCCAGGTAGGCCGTTATATCAAAGGGGAGGATGGCAAGATCCGCGCTTACGCGATGATCCAGGTTTTGTTGCGCGGTTGAGAGAAGAGAAACTAAAAGAAGGACAAACAGTCGAACGTTCCGAGCGATACCTACAGCATTTACTCACACGTGAACCGCAACGGGAGTTCTCGCAAGGTACGTATGATCAGCTACGAACACCAACACTAGGAAAGCGTTATAACCGCACGAGCTTACTACGTACGTTGGATAGAACACAAGTAGATTACTTTGTTGGGCGTACGGTGAACAACGCGGTGCTTGATCGAAAGCTTGTCATTCAACGAGAACAACCTGGCACGGAGTATTCTGGGGACCGCACAACTGTATTGGATCGTTCTGCTCCTGAGATTGATCGACTAGTCAAAGAGCTCACTGCAAGCATTGGGGACCAGGATCGTGTTCTCGCAATGCCAAACTTGATGAGCAAAGCAGGAGTCAGAGAGTACCCTATGGATGAAATACAGTTCTTGGTTACTGATGAACAAGGTGGATCTCATCGCTACTATAAACTTGAAATGGAGAATCCACATCTATTCGGTGTTCTTTCCAGTCATATTATGGAATTGATACATAGTGGAAAAATACAATTACGAGACGATGAAGTGGAAAACATGCGACGAGCAGAGGCTCACCTCCGCGGTTTACTCGAACAATTAATCCAGCATATTGATCCTTCTTTTCAAGAGACCGGAAACGCAACTGTGCGTTTATCCGATGTGCTGAGAAATAGTTTAAGCGCGATTCGTTTTTATCCAGAGAGCATTATTCCACATCTAGAGCGCATGATTCGTCAGGACCAGGAAACAGGAGTCGGCAACCTGGCTCATGTTGAATTCATCCGAGAGCCCGAGTTCGCAGATTATACGGTAAATTAATTTATAGCCCTACATACTAAAAAAACTGTTTTTGTTGTACAATAGAAACGGGCAAAACTAATTGGAGGACGGAACCATCATGTCAGACGAACACCCGCGAATACACGTGACCTGGGACGCATACTTCGAGCTGGTCCGGACCCTGATCCGGAAGCTTCGCGAGAGCGGAATCGAGTTCCAGCAGGTGATCTGCATCGCCAAGGGCGGCATGCTGCCCGGTGAGCTGATCGCTCGTACGCTCGGTCTTCCGCTGGCCGTGCTCTCGGTCTCCAGCTACCCGGACGGGGACCAGAAGCAGCGCGAGGTCATGCTCAGCCGCGACCTCACTTCAGCCAAACCGCTTCGGCGCGCTGGAGTGATTCTGGTCGATGACCTGACGGACTCGGGTCTGACCACGGAACGCACCCTGCAGTGGCTTGCTGACTGGGAGAGTATCCCACGCGACGAGATCACGCTCGCTGTCCTGTGGCACAAGCAGACCTCAACGGTCGAACCGGACGTCCACGCGCAGTTCGTGGCAACAGACGCCAGCGGTGAGTGCCCGTGGATCGATCAGCCGCAAGAGACCTTCCGCGACACCGTGTAGTTCCAGATCGCCCTTTTTTTTAATTCATTTTTTTGTTATAGTACCCACAGTATGAGCGTTATATCACTATCAGATCTTCATAAGCACTTCGGCAAAATTAAAGCTGTCGACGGTATCTCTTTTCAAGTAGAAAAAGGAGAGATCTTCGGATTCCTTGGTCCGAACGGAGCAGGGAAGACCACTACCATTCGCTGTATGATGGATTATATCCGTCCAACTAAAGGAGAGATATCTATCCTTGATAAAAACGCTCAAAAAGAATCTGTTGCATTAAAGCATCAGGTCGGTTACCTCTCGGGTACAGTACGGCTCTACGATAAATGGACGGGTAAAACACATATAGATTTCTTCAGTAAACTGAACGGCAAAACCAATGTCGCAGATCAGCTAGTGAAACGTTTAGACTTCGATACGTCCCTGAAAGCAAAGAAACTCTCGTCTGGTAACAGGCAGAAGCTCGGCATTATTTTAGCCATGATGAACGAACCCGATGTCTTGATATTTGACGAACCCACAAACGCCCTGGATCCAATACTGCAAAACGAAGTATACGACTTATTGGAAGAAGCACGTGCACGCGGCGCGACCATCTTTATGTCGTCGCATAACTTACGGGAGGTCGAACGTGTCTGCGACCGCATTGGAATAATAAAGCAAGGCAAGATGGTGGCGGTGGAAAGTGTTTCGTCCATTAAAGAGAAGCTCATGTACACGGTGCGTTTGTTTTCAAAACAAGAGCTACCACAAAGCGACTTTCAGGGTGACGGCATTTCATCTGTTCAACAGATCACTAATGGTTTAGAGATGACAGTAAAAGGCGACATCAATCCGCTCCTAGACAAACTATGCAACTATCAATTCGATGATGTGGAAATTACTCACGCAAATCTTGAAGATATATTCTTAGAATTCTATTCCTAGTATGTTTCAAATAATCATCAGAACCCTCATAGATAAAAAGACATCCATCCTGGCCTACTGTTTTGCTGGCATGTTGTTTACCTGGATGTTTGTTGCGATCTATCCTTCGTTTCTAGATCAAGCTGAGGAGTTTCAAAAGATGGTCGAGAACTACCCAGAAGCGATGATGAAGATGTTTGACATTGAGGACATCAGTTTTGAAACGCTGGAGAATTTCCTGGATGTTGAGAATTACAGCATCATTATGCCGCTGATGGTGATCTTCTTCGTGGTTTCATTTGCTGGAGCAACACTTGCGCGTGAAGTAGAGAAAGGGACCATTGAGCATATCCTAGCAAAACCTATATCGCGACTACGATTATATTTCGGACGCTACATCGCGGGGCTAGTAGCCATAGCAGTGTTCGTCAATGCATCGGTGTTTTCAGTGATTCTCTTTGTTCAGTTTCATGGTGTGGAGTATCATATTGGGCCCCATGTAAAGATCGCAGCGCTTTCCATGTTACTCGGTTGGGCGGTGTTTAGTATGGCAAGTATGTTCTCTGCGATCTCTTCAGAACGCAGTCGAGCGTATATGTTTTGTGGGGCGATTCTGTTTCTCATGTACGTTGCCAATATCGCTGCGGCGCTTATTGAAAAAGCAGAAAACTTACAGTACATCTCGTTCTTCTACTATTACGATCATGCTGCTGCGATGACACAGAATGAATTTAACTTCACTTCTCTCGTAGTTTTTTCTATCGCAGCCGTCGTGTGTACGATAATAGGAGCGTGGGTATTCCAGAAACGAGACATCGCTGTGTAATAATATACAGTCATGCAAAAACGATTATTTGTCGGGATTCCGATATCATCAGACTTAGAACAACAAATTGTTGAGTGGGAAAAAAATGTTTCCAGCCTACCAGTGCGCTGGTTACGAAGCAGTGATCTTCATATTACGCTGATTCCACCGTGGGAGGAGCGCGAAGAGTTAGAAGTAGTGAGTATGATGGAGCAGATTCGTGGAGCCGTACAGCCCTGCGCGTTGCGTTTTACTGCTGTTGAATTCGGTCCAACACCCCGTAACCCTCGGTTGCTCTGGGCAACGGGCACAGCAACACCAGAGATCTATGCAATGAAAGAGCTAGTAGAAGAAGCACTCGATAAACCTAGTCACCGCAGCTTAAAACCGCACATCACATTAGGGCGCTGTACAAAACCGCTGCAACCTGGATACGATTACTCTGCATTTCATCAGGACGTGGAATGGGAGATGACTGCACAAAAAATTGCCTTATACGAATCACATATTACGCATACTGGATCCACTTACAGCAAGCTCGTGGAGTGTTAAGCGGTCATTCGTAATAATATATAAAAAGTGCCTTTGCGCTATACGTTCCCTTTCAAGTCTCGCTACGACCATTTTCTAAAAGTGTTCTTCACTTAATACTGCTCCCGATCTTCCATCTGGTCCCACTCTTGGAACGGCTTGATGCAGGCGTCATGGTCCATCTGCTCCATGGTCACGCGCAGTTCTGTAGTAGTGCCTTTTATCACATCGTATAAGTACTTGTCATCAAACTGTGAGCGTGCAGCGTCTTCTCGTGTGCAGCCGTAGTAACATTGTGTGATTTTCGCCCAGTGTATAACTGCAAAACACATCGGGCACGGTTCGCACGAAGCGTAGAGCTCACAGTCTGAGAGGTCATAGCGATTTAGTTTCTGCGCAGCTTGTCGAATGACTAACATCTCTGCGTGCGCTGATGGATCGTTGCTTTCTAACACGCGGTTATGGTCCTGTGCTATCACTTCTCCATTACAGACAATTACTGCTCCAAACGGCCCTCCGTGTCCAGCACGAATACCTTGAAACGCCTCTTTAACCGCAATGTTCATATATTGGTTCATGAAAGAATTGTATCACAAACCGCGACTGTGAGCGAGCGATAATAACAGCAAAACCGTTTGCATTTTCACTTAAATCCAGTATGATCAGGATATGGACGGCACACAACGACAAGATATCTCTGCTGGTGATGAAGTGGAGATCGTACTAAAAAAAGACCAGCGAACAGGCAAGAGAACGCACGGGATTGTGAAGGATATTCTCACTAGTAAAGCAGTGCATCCGCGCGGTATCAAAGTTCGTCTAGAAAGCGGGCAGGTCGGTCGAGTGCAAGAGATTCTCACTGACGATGACGATGAAGAAGACGATGAGCTCGGAGACCTTAAATATTGGATCGATTAATTATGAACCACCAGCCTCACGTTAACAGCGAAATACCTACTGACCCAGATCAGAGTAGCCACCCAAAACTGTGGGCGGTGTTGATTCTTGTGTTTTTTCTCGCGGTGGTACTAACTAGCAGTGTCCTTTGGTGGAAGAGTTCTGTGCATAGCTTTTTTTCCTATACGTCGCAGCGTGAACAGATACCTGAAGATCGATTTGTTGGTGTTGATATGACCGGTTACTATGAAGATGGTATTGTATTGACGCAGAACCTCATTGGTATGAACCCTTCATTCGAGTGCCAGGAACCAGAAATTGAAGCAGAGCAACGGGAGTTCTTTCGATTCTACCAAGGATCTGTTGAAGACGGGGTATGGGTGTTCCGCTATGCAGTTATCTGCAATGACCAATACTACATTGTTGATGGAATTAGCTCGGGCGACATCCGATTAGCAGGCCCGTTTGCCTTATATTAGTATGAGTAAAAAAAGAACAACTATGCGCGCAAACAACAAGAACCACAAACTATATGTAGTAACGCATACAGAGTCGTTTCATAATAAGCGTCGCTTTTTTTCTGGTTGGTCTAATTTACGCCTGACACCCAATGGTGTGAAACAAGCAAAAGCATTGGCTAAGAAATTGCAAGCAAAAAAAATCGATGTGGCGTTTCACTCCCCACTCGTCAGAACCAAGCATACGTGCAAGCTCATCCTTAAGCATCATCCAGACACACCTGTATTGGTTGATCCACGGATTATCGAGCGAGATTATGGGAAGCTCACTAAGAAGAATAAGGATAAGTATGCGCGAGAGCATCCAGAGATATTTCCGATCTATCACCGTTCCTATGATGTGCCACCTCCAGGCGGAGAGAGCATGAAACAAGTTGAAAAGCGGGTATATTCATTTATTAAGGATCTTGAAAAATATATGCGGCGAGAGCAAGTGAATGTGTTGGTGGTCACTCACAGTAATGCCATTCGTCCATTCCGACGATACTTTGAGAAACTCACGCCAAAACAGATGATGAAGCTAGAGAAACTACGCAACAAAGTTTATACCTACAACATACCCGCAAAAAAGAAGTAACCTCCTGCACGCTGAGCCACAACTCTTCCAGACGTGCTATACTATTTACCATGACATCTAAAGAAATTGTATCCATACAAGACGTGCAGTTCTCCTATAGCACTGGGCACCCAGTATTAGAGGATGTTAATTTTTCGCTTGCCGAGAATACATTCCTGGGCTTGATCGGACCCAATGGAGGAGGGAAGACAACGTTACTCAAGCTTATCCTGGGTTTACTGACTCCAGATAGCGGGACCATTCGAGTATTCGGAGAGGAGCCTAAGCAAGCTCGTGATCGTATCGGTTACGTTCCACAGTATGCAAAGATCGACCTCGGATATCCCATTACAGTTCTTCAAGTAGTGCTGATGGGGCTGCTTGGAAACAAATCTCTTGTACAACGGTACTCGAAAGAAGATAAAGAAAAAGCAGCGCAAGCTTTGGAGTCACTTGGAATAAGTCATATTCAAGATTCACTAATCGGAGAGTTATCTGGCGGGCAACGACAACGAGTACTCATCGCACGCGCGCTTGTTCGAGATCCAGAACTATTAATTTTAGACGAACCCACCAGTAGTGTGGATGCACAATCCGAGACAGATTTTTTCAAGCTGCTGAAAGAATTGAATGGCGACCGCGCGATTATTGTGGTGTCGCATGATGTAGGAATGATCTCCGCGTATATCAATAAAGTCGCGTGTATGAATAAAAAGCTGTACTTCCATGATAGCGGTGAACTGAACAACGACATTCTCAAGACCGGGTATAAATGTGAGTTAGAGTTACTGGGCCATGGACTACCGCATCGAGTATTAAAGAAGCACGAACATGGGGATTCTTAGTTACCAG
>CAYFNF010000003.1:130130-147786 GCA_964344485.1 uncultured Gammaproteobacteria bacterium | reverse complement strand
TTCAATATGCGCTCGTCACCGGTGTGCTTGCAAGTGTCGCCGCTGGCATTATTGGTAGCCTGGTGGTGTTGAAAAAGATTTCGTTTATTTCGGGTAGTATCGCCCATACTTCGTTCGGAGGGCTCGGTATTGCATACTTCCTAGGATGGAATCCAATTCTGGGTGCTATCGTTTTTTCAGTACTCTCCGCACTCGGCATTGGTGTAGTTTCCAGAAAGACTAAAACACACGAAGATGCATTAATTGGTGCGATCTGGGCAGTGGGCATGGCAGTCGGCCTTATATTTCTTCACCTCACTCCTGGGTACGCCACGGACCTATTTAGCTATCTGTTTGGCAATATCTTGTTAACAACATCTAGTGACATACTGATTATCGCAATTCTAGACATTATCGTGATCGCGAGCATCGCTCTATTCTTCCGATATTTTGTTGCAATTATCTTTGACCAGGAGTTTTGCGAGGTTACAAATGTAAAAGTGTTTCCAATCTATCTATTTTTCCTAGCGCTTGTCGCGCTTACGGTTGTGGTGCTGATCAAAGTCGTGGGAATCATTCTTGTCATTGCGTTGCTTACATTACCACCTGCGACTGCAAACATGATGTGTAAGACCTTGCGCTGCATCATGATCTGGTCCGTGATTCTTAGTTGTGCTGCGACTATCGCCGGGATATTCTTATCGTATTATATAAATTGGCCATCCGGACCGGTGATTATATTCATCATTGCGCTCATCTACGTTATCGCATTGATAATCAGGCACCGGAAAGGATATCATTGTAAACAATAACACTATGGCAGAGATCACATGGGACGATTTTGAAAAAGTCGAGATCCGAGTAGGGACTATCGTTAAGATTGAAGACTTCCCAGAAGCGCACAAGCCCACATATAAACTCTGGATTGATTTAGGAGAGATTGGAGTGAAGAAATCAAGCTCTCAGCTCGTAGATCTGTACACCAAAGAGGAGCTCATGAACAAGCAAGTTGTTTGTGTCACGAATTTTCCCCCAAAACAAGTGGGAACGTTTGTTTCAGAGGTCCTAACCACAGGCTTTGTACTCGAAAACGACCACGTAGTGCTTGCTTTACCAGAAAGAGAAGTACCTAATGGTACGCGCTTAGCGTAAGTATTGAGAAAATGGCTAATATCAGCCATTTTTTGGTAAAAAAACAGCGTGAAAGGTTGTCGAGGCTTCATTTTTTTGTTATAATATAGGTAATAATTCTAAAATCCATTTAGAATCTAATCATTAACGATAGATTATATGGATGAGGAGATCTATAATCTCAACCTTGACGATTGGGAAGGTTGGGACGAATGGGAAGATGAGTGGGAAGGATACGACTACGATTCCTATTCAGGTTATGATCCGTACGACGACATCTATTTCGACGACATTGGAAGCGCAGACATCTCCACAGGAATGTGGGCAGCAATGGGCGCATTTATTTTCGTCTATTTAATTCTGATTGTCGCTTTTTATGTCTACTATGCTTTGACGTTACAAGTCATTGCAAAGAAGACTGGAACTGAAAATGGATGGCTCGCATGGATTCCAATTGCGAACTTCGTACTCATGTTACAGATCGCACAGAAGCCAATGTGGTGGATTATCTTAATGTTCATTCCATTTGCAAACATCGTTGTTGCAGTGATGGTTTGGATGGCGATAGCAGAAGCACGAGGTAAACCAAATTGGTGGGGTATCATGGTACTAGTACCGATAATGAACATTGTGATGCCAGGATATCTTGCATGGTCAAAAGATGCAGCAGGAGTTCCTCCAGCAGGAAAACCAGAAGCACCAAAACAAGATAAACCTGAACCTCCAAAACCACCTGAAGCTCCAAAAGTGTAAGATCGAATTCATAAAAGCGGGCTCTGAATAGCCCGCTTTTTGTTATTACGCTATACTAGAGAAAATAGCACGTCTATGTTACCTAAACTATCTTACGAAAAAAAAGTTAAGCTCGTGAATATACTGATTGTTCTGTTTGCTGCACTGGTTGCTGCAGAGTTGATCATCATGGTGCAACTATAGTGACGTTAGAATCCAGTATCTTCATCTTCAAGCTCTTCTTGCATCTCTAGGAGAGCTTGTTCCATTGCCTCCGCACGTTCTCGTTGTGTTTCAACTGTAGTAACTGTTGATTGCTCTAGTGCAGTTCGAATATCATCTTTAATGGACTGTTCTGTTGCTCGATATTCTTCATCGCGATCTTCAGCGGGCCAGCTATGTTGATGATCGAGAAATGCTTGACGTGCGGACTCTAACTCTGCTACTTCATCAAGCAGTGTTACCGTATCTGCAGGATCTGAAAAATCAACACGCCCCATAGGAGAGCCAGTTATAAATTCAACAAATTCTGACAAGTCATCATCTACAGTAAACGAAAGCACTCCATCAAATTCAGATGGGTATATTTGGCCTAGAGGTGATCCGTCAGGGCCGGTTAATGTGAGGAATTCATCATATAGACGTTGTCCGCTTTCTGCAGTAACCCAATACAAACCGTATTCGTTAGGCAAGACTTCTGCTATAGCGTCAGCGATTTTTCGTTTAAACTCAGCGTGCTCTGCTGCACGTTCAGCGTCTTCTCCTTCTAGACCAGTATCTTCAGCATCTGTCCAAGGTGGTGGCTCTGAACCCCCGCTTGCTGCAGAGTCATTATCTGGGTGATCTGGCGCAGTTGGAGCTGGTGGCTCTGATGAAACTCTGTCATGTAGCCACGTAATAAGTCCGGTGACGCCGCCTAAAGCTAAAAACGCAGCAAGTACGCGCGCTTTCCATCCAAATCGACTCTCTGGCGGAGGTGGTGCTGTTGGTTTCTCTGGCGGACGTCTGCGTGGACGAGGTGGTGCATCTGGGGTACCGCGTGGCATTGGTGGTCGTGGTTTTATTGGTTCTGCCATATGTATAAATTATAACACGAAACCATAGCGTGCTCTAGCGCTTTTGTTAATAGAAATAGCACTTTCTCAATTGAAGCTAGATTGATATAATAGATCCATGAACAACAGCATCCCGTTTTTAAAGAAAGTCTATTTCTACCAGCTCTTGTCGCTCCCGATTATTGCGACTCTGTACTATACAGTCGTAGAAGCAGGGTATGACTACGTGATGTATGAACTGCAACCCTCGAAATTTTACTTGATCTACGTACTGTATTTTTTTGCTGCGATTTTTGTTACTGCAATTATTGCTGAAAAGAAGACAATTAAGGCCGCGCTCCCAAATGTAGTATCGCAATTAGCATTCATGATTATTATTCCATCCCTAATCGTACTACTCCAAGTTATTCTTACTGACGCTACAGTTACTGCAGTATTCATGGAGTTAGCACTCATGCATCTCGGAAGTGTAACTGTAGCTTCAGTGGTGTTTGACGTGTATGCATACGGACCGGGGAGCGCAAAACGTCTTCCAGGCAGAACATACTTTATAAAAAGAAAAGCGCAAGGTGTGCAATATACTTATCAAGTGATTGTAATACTTGCCCTGATCGCTCTGCCGATTTCGCTTTTATTCAGCCATCGGCTCTTTCAGGCTTGGATTGCAGAGCAGTTTAGCGCGCTGACATGGCACAACGTAGTGATTGCAGCTTCATTCAGCGCCACGGTTATCAGCTATAGCATTATATTATTCAAACAATATAGAAAACAGGCGCTAGAAATAGCAAAAAAAGACTTATCCACCTCCAGCTCTTGACAAGAGTATGTAATGGGTATATATTCATAATAGGTAATGGGTAATTACCCAATATCGTATAATACACGAAAGGAGGTGAGAACAATGCCAAGACATGATGGAACAGGACCAATGGGTCATGGACCGCTGACAGGGCGCGGAATGGGCCCGTGTGCATGTGCACATGGATTCCCCGGACCACACGCACGACGCGGAATGGGCCCAGGACCGCACGGAAGAAAGGGCCGCGGAAGAGGATTTTGGTACACAGGAATGTGTGACGCTCTGCCACCAGAGCAAACCGTGGAAGACTTAGAGCAAGAAAAAAGAATGATCGAGCAAGAGCTGGAAGATATCCAGCAAGCGATCACCGACCTAAAGTCAGAAAAATAAACTGGAACAGGGCGCGAAAATATGGTATAATAGAAGCACCCTGTTTTAGTTTGCATCAATACATTTACTATGCCTCGACCACGACATTGCAGAAGAATACACCACAAGTCTCGCATAGCGCTTTTTAAGCCGCAAGGAATTCCCGCGCCACATTTAGAGCATGTTGAACTCACCGCAGAAGAGCTTGAAGCACTACGACTTAAAGACTATGAAGGACTACTGCAAGAAGAATGTGCCAAACGTATGCACACATCTCAGAGTACATTTCAACGCATACTGTCTTCAGCGAGAAAAAAAGCCAGCACTGCGTTAATAAAAGGAAAAGCTATTCGCATCATTAAATAGGAGGAATGATAGAGCTTAAGCAAGTTAGCAGAAAGTATACGCTCGGCGGAGAGACTATTCACGCATTACACAACGTTAACCTTTCGATCAAGAAAGGAGAGTTTGTTGCACTCATGGGCCCGTCTGGATCCGGAAAGTCTACATTTCTTAATCTCATCGGTGGCTTAGACCATCCAGACAAAGGTTCAGTGACTGTGAATGAAGTTGATCTGAAAAAATTGCGAGACAAGAAACGCGCTGCGTATCGGAATAAAACCGTTGGGTTCATATTCCAGAGTTTTAATTTACAGCACATCTATACTGCGCTAGAGAATGTGATGCTTCCGCTCTACTTTTCAAGAAAGCGAGTCCGCAAACGGAAAGAGAAAGCAGAGAACATGTTAAAGACCGTAGGCCTCACCAAACGCATGAAGAACAAACCGAGCCAGCTCTCTGGTGGCGAGCAACAACGTGTGGCTATCGCACGTGCGCTTATTAATGAACCAGAAATACTTTTAGCAGACGAACCAACTGGAAACTTGGACACTAAGAATGGGAAAGCAATCATGCAGCTCTTAAAAGATCTGAATAAGAAGCAGGAGCTAACGATTGTCATGGTCACACACGATCCTGAGATGGCCAAGTACGCTGACCGTACTGTGAAGTTAAAAGACGGAAAAGTTACGTAGCATGAGAACCCTCGACGTCATCCGAATATCCCTCCGGAACCTCTGGCGCAGAAAGCTGCGAACGGTCTTAACTATATTTGCTGTATCTGTTGGTGTGATTGCAGTAGTCACGCTTGTCTCTATTGCACTGGGTGCACAGAATGCATTCATCGGACAGATGGAGTCTATCGGAATGATCAAGCAGATAGTGGTATACGGAAATAAAGACACACAAATTGATTTCTTTGGCGGCGGTGGAATTGAGGAGGATGACGAGGATGCGATTGAGTTAACAGATGCTCTGCTTGCACAGATACAAGACGTGGACAACGTTGCATATGCATATCCGCAGATGCGTCCATGGTCGTATGAGTGGATCGTTACTGAGATTGACGGAGAAGAGAAAAAGATCCGCTCAAATTTACAGAGCATTGGAGTGAGTTCGCATACAGAAGAGAGCACCCCGTTAGTTGCAGGGCGGTTCTTTACATCAGATTCCGAGAAGAACGCGATCATTGTTGGAGACAAGTATCGCAAAGCGCTAAAAGTTGAAGAAGCAGATGACTTGATCGGACGCGAGGTAACGTTGCGCTCACATCAGGGCATGTTTGGTCTGAACGACACCCTGCCGGCTCCGCATGATCCGGACAATGAAGACCTCTGGCGGAATCACGAGAGCGAACTAACCGCAACCATCATCGGAGTGACCGCAGCAGGCCCATCAGAGCAGAACGTCTATATTACTATTGAGTGGGCGAAGGACATGTATCTGCGCAAGGAGTATGAATGGCCTGGCGAAGAAGAGTATGAAGAATGGAGTAGAAACATGGAGCTTGGACTCGCGACTGAAGCAGATGAGCCTGAACCAAAAGAGGTGTTAATGGATGAAAAAGAAGATCGCGGATATGAATCGATTATCGTCATTGCGAGCAATGTTGATGTGGTTGAGCAAACCGCAGAAAGTATTAAGGCAGAATTCGATGTGGGCGCATTTACATCAAAAGACTTCCTTGAAGGAATTATGAATATCTTTCGCATCGTCGAAATTGTTCTAGGAATTATTGGGTCCATTTCATTAGGAGTTGCAGCAATTGGAATTGTGAACACCATGATTATGTCTATCTATGAACGCACACGAGAGATCGGGGTAATGAAAGCTGTTGGCGCGTCAAAGAGATCGATTAGAAAGTTATTCACCATAGAAGCGTCGTTAATTGGTTTGCTCGGTGGAGCGATTGGGCTTGGCATCGGATATGGATTATCCATTGCAGCCAACCAAATCGCGAACTCAGTGATGGCATCAGAGGAGATTCCGCTTACTGACATCATTCAACTACCGCTATATCTCATACTCGGCGTACTCGCGTTTTCTACGATTATTGGAACACTTGCCGGAATCTATCCAGCAATACGCGCCGCACGACTGGACCCAATTAAAGCATTACATTACGAATAAGTAACTATATCAATATGAAAAGTATTACACACGACAATCGGTTGTTAGCAGGGATGTTCGTCAGCGTTTTCACCTTGCTTCTCCCAGTAGCAGTAAGCGCAACAGCATTTGATGCGAGCGAATTAGTGAAGTTCACCGGAGAAGCAGCAAGCGACACCGCAGGTAGGCAGGTACATATTGGAGGCGATGTCAATGGCGATGGCTATGATGATATTTTAGTAGCAGCGCCCTACGATGACACTGCAGCGAACAATGCTGGCGCAGTACATGTGATCTACGGAAGTGCTACGCAGTTGACCAGCATTGACCTCTCGGAGTCAGATGTGAAGATTTACGGAAATAGCGCGGATGATGCACTGGGTACACAGATAGCAGCAGACGGTGATATTAATGGAGATGGATACTATGACATTGTAGTGAGTTCGTCGTTAGAAGATACTGTTGCTACTGACGCAGGCGCGGTGTATGTGATCTACGGAAGTGATTCGTTAGGGACCAGTATAGCAGTCAGCGCTGCAAATGTTACTATTCGTGGCGCAGATGAACATGATAATACAGGCAGTTCTTTTGC
Organism: uncultured Gammaproteobacteria bacterium; assembly: GCA_964344485.1. Classification (GTDB taxonomy): domain Bacteria; phylum Patescibacteriota; class Patescibacteriia; order UBA9570; family XYC2-FULL-38-9; genus CAYFNF01. The sequence goes on along the minus strand of CAYFNF010000003.1, from coordinate 140,681 downwards.
GTCGAGTTCTGACGTGAATGACGACGGATACGATGACCTGATTATTGGAGCACCGCAAGATGATGATAGCGCAGACAATGCAGGCGCAGTATATGTTATTTATGGCGGAACAGCATTAAGCTCAACTATTACTGCAGCAGCAGCAGACGTGACTCTAACTGGGGAAAGCAGCGGCGATACTGCTGGGATATCAATTGGAGCTGGAGCAGACATTAATGGTGATTCTATCGATGATTTCATTGTGGGCGCTTGGGCAGAAGACACAGGGGCTAGTAATGCTGGTGCGGTATATGCGATCTTTGGTAGCGATTCTTTAAGTTCAGCCATGAGCCTTACGAATGCAGATGTAAAGATAACTGGCGAAGCGGAGAACGACACCATCTGTAAACAGAACGCATCGTGCTCACTGGGAGATGTGAACGGCGATGGATTTGCAGATATTATAATCGGAGCAGCAACAGAAGATACTGGAGGAGCAAGTGCTGGGGCAGTGTATATAATACACGGCAGCAATTCCATGAGTTCTACCATAAGCGCGAGTGCAGCAAATACAAAGATTATCGGAGAAGAGGCATTAGATTTTACAGGGTATAGTGTCTCTGCGTCCGGAGATTTAAATGATGATGGCTATGAAGATGTTGTCTTCGGTGCATTCAAAGAAGGTTCTGACCCAAATGAAGCAGGCGCAGCGTACGTTGTTTTAGGAAGCGACTCCTTGTCGGCGACCATTGATGCATCACAAGCTGATATTAAAATTACTGGAGAAGAAGCAAGTAACTACGCTGGACGGGCAGTCTCTAACAACGGTGATGTGAACGGTGATGGGATCAACGATGTTTTAGTCGGTGCAGACTTAAACGGTGAGGGTGGTGGTTCAGCAGGCGCTGCGTATCTGGGATATTTCTACGTGGATGCGGACAAGGATGGAGTAACAGGCGCTGGAGGCTTGATTGGCGGAACTGACTGTAATGACAACGATGGAACAGTCACTGTGAACCAGACCTACTACGCTGATGATGACGGAGACGGGTACGGTGATGCAACAGACACGCTTTCATTCTGCGCTTCGACTCCGCCAGGAGGATATGTAACCAACTCCACGGACTGTAGTGATGCAGATGCAGACGTGAATACCAACCAAACCTACTACGTGGACGGCGACGGAGACGGGTACGGTGATGCAACAGATTCTATTGTATCATGTACTGCTACTGCGCCAGATGGGTATGCATCCAATAACTCAGACTCCAATGACAACGACGCGGACAACGATGGCTCAGAGACAGGCACAGATTGTAACGACGCAGATGATAGCATCTCAGAGAACCAGACCTATTACGCTGATGACGACGGAGATGGACTGGGTGATGCAAGTGATAGCACCTCTGTGTGCTCACTGACTGCACCCGACGGATACGTGACTGATTCAAGTGATACCAATGATGCAGTAGTCAACAACGGAGTAGAGATTGCAGGTGATGGAATTGATAATGACGGTGATGGGGCCGTGGATGAGGTAAATACCATTTCTGAAAACGGCGCTCACCCTGGGTACGGTGGCACTGACGCGAGTGATACGTCACTACCTGCAACAATCATCACAGCTGTAGAAGGTGTCGCACCCGGCATTATGCAAGTGACGTTTGCAGACAACTCTGTGTATGCGTATTCAGTACTGAACGCGTCTACCCCGATTATCAAGCAGTACGATACTACTGGGCTGTACGTGGTTCTTCACGGAAAGGGCAAAACAGCCGCGTTAGTAAGCGCATATGACGGAACTGTGCACGCAACTAAGACCCTGGCAAAAAACAAGAAGTACTCTACGAATGTCATCAAGCTTTGGAAGGCTCGTAAAAAAGACGTTGCTGTAATCATCTCTAAGAAAAAAAAGAAGGTGCGTGTGATCGCACTCAGACTCAAAATCAATAAACAGGAGTTCGGAAAAAAAGCGACCAAGACGTTTAAGAATAAGAAGATCCGACCTGCAAAAACAAAGAAGAAAAAGAACACCATCCAATTAAAGAACAAGAAAGGAAAGATTCTAAAGAAGTACTTAATAACCAAGAAATTCAAAATTAAGAAGAAATAATATATGAGCATAGAGAAAAGAACCCCGTCTCCAGACGAAGTAGAGCAGGCCGCAACCTGGGGCGAGTGGAGTAAAGAGCCGTCCACATTCGACTGGACGTATAACGGCACGGAGACGTGTTACATCTTGGAAGGTTCAGCCACAGTTACACCCAAAGAGGGTGGCGAGTCAGTAACATTCAACGCTGGTGACTGGGTGGTATTCCCGGATGGACTGGAATGCACGTGGGAGATTCATGAAACTGTGAAGAAGAAATATTCATTTTCTTAAAAAGTAATAAACATATCAGTATGAATAACAAACAGGGTTTTACTCTCGTAGAGCTATTACTGGTAGTAGGTATCATTGTGATACTTGCCGCAGCTGTATTTGTAGCATTAGATCCTCTCTCTCGACTGCAAGATTCTAGAAATGCAGAACGATGGTCAGAGGTGAATAGCATCATGGATGCAGTACAGCTCTATGTGATTGACGTTGGAGCAATTCCAACTGGGGTCGGAACGACCCGAGAACAGCTTGGTACAGCAGCAACAGGTTGTGATGACTGCGACTCCTCAGACGCTAGTTGTCTGGACCTCTCAACTGCCTTAGTTGACCAAGGATATCTCGCTTCGATTCCAGAGGATCCATATTCCGGCTCTTCATCTGAGACGCGATATTGGATAGAACGAGCCGCCACCGGCATCATCACTGTTGGTTCGTGTGATGAAGAAGCCAGCGCAACGATTCAAGTTTCACGATAACAACGATTCTAAAAACCCTTTACTGTACGTAGAGGGTTTTTTGTATTGCAGCTAGAAATGCCGATGCGAGGACTCCAGTTGGCTACAGCATGATTTCATCCAGTGGCTTATGGTCATGCTCGCGCGCTTCACCGTGTGCGTATCCAATCGGAAGTACAGCTACTGGTCGCAGCGCTGGATCAAGCTGCAGTATCTCTTGTGTGACAGGTTCATCTATCGCGCCCACCCATACACTGGAGAGCCCGAGCGCTTGTGCTGCCAGTTGTGCGTGTGCGCACGCAATGGTCGCATCTTGTACGCTGAACAGCTCTCTTCCGCGGTCTTCATATTTTTGCGCAGATTCATCAGGCCATGCACAGAATACCAGCATGACTGATGCGGAAGTGAAGTCTTGCCCAGAGAATGAGCGTTCACCCAATTCTTTCATGACTTCTTTATCTCGCACTACTGCAACTTTGAACGCTTGAAGGTTTCCAGCAGACGGTGCGAGTTGAATGGTCTCCAGAATAGCATCCAGTTGCTCTTGTGATACTTCTTTGTCTTGAAACTCGCGCATGGACTCGCGTTGCCGTATGAGATCGAAATAATCCATATAGGTATTGTTACTGATTGTAGATTCATTGTAATGAATTTTTTTTGGAAAAGAAAGCGTAACAGTGGTACAATGCAGTTAGAATAAAACACATATATGGCAGAATCAACTCCACGAAAACAAAGTCCACAACAGTCGAACACTCGAGTGCCGTTATGGATCGGCCGCATCCTCGGCGGTCTGATCGTATTCTACTGGCTATTCATGGTGGTTGCTGGAGCTGTTGATGATTCTGATAGCGGACCTTGGACTTGGGAACATACAGGGATCGTGTTCTTTATTAGTACACTTACGTTAAGCTATTTCGTTGCACTGTTCCGCCAACGACTCGGAGCATTTTTGCTTATCATTCTCGGCCTTGGATTCAGCGTGTTCGCACAGTTTTCTGCTGGGCATAATCACTTTTTCGCGGTCATGGTATCTGGCGTTCCATTTGTAATTATCGGTCTATTATTCTTAACAAATAGTAAGAAAAAAAACGTATGAAAATTCTAAGTGCATGCATCTTGGCCGCTGCTTTTCTTATCGCAGTGCCAGCTCTTGCTGCGGTACCGGATCAAGTAGAGAATGTAAAGGTGCCCAAGAGCGAAAGAAAGTCTAACCAAGTCAAAGTTACGTGGGACGAGGCCGATGGAGCCACCGAATATATAGCTAAAGTTAAAACACGAAAAGGAAAGGTTGTTGCTACTAAGAAAACATCCAACACATATGCATACTTCAAGCCGTTGAAAAAGTATAAGAAGTACAAGGTAGGAGTACGAGCAAAGAACGCTGATGGAAAAGGGGCGGTATCAAAAAAAGTAAAGTTCCGTACGAAGAAGAAGCGCTTCTTTCATAGCAATAAGCACGGATTTAACATTACATTCCCCAAGACCTGGAAGAAATTCAAAGTCGTGAAGAAAAAGGAGAATTACGGAAGCCCAGTAGGCAATGTCTGGAGATATGATTTTAAACTTCCTTCAGCGAATGCCATGTACTATCCAAACGGATGGGCAGATCTGATTGTTGTTTCTGTGTACAGTCACTCACAATGGGATTATATTGAAGCGAATTGGCCTATCTCAATTGGGGCGAAGCAATTGGAATCTGATGACTATGTGATGGACATTGGCCACGCGCAAGACGCGTCTCCGGACATGGCTGAACGGTTAATGGAGTTTGATGATATCGCAGACACGTTTTCTCTTGATTAATACCGTATAAAAAAGCCCGGAGTACTCCGGGCTTTTTTATATCGTGGTTTATAATTCAGTAACGAACTTTCTCCAGCCAGACCACGGACCAGAATAGCCAGCAGCGTTAATCAATCGAATACGAGCTTTATACTTCGTACCTGGCTTCAATCCTTTCACCCAGCCTTTTTTCTTCTTTTTCTTGAATAATTTATATCTAATATGCGATCCATCTCGCAGCGCAATTTCGATTTGATACTTCTTAGCCATTTTCCTTTTCTTCCAACTGAATTTCGCCTTTTTCTTCTTCACGGTTCGTTTCTTGAACTTCTGCACCTTGACTTCAGGGTAGAGTGTTTCACCAGACGGCTCATAAGTGTCATCTGTTGCATCTTCGACATAGACACCGCCAATGAGCGTTGCTAGTTGTCCGTCTGAGTTCTGCACAACCACATTTTGGAATCCAGGGGAAGTACCAGTTGCAGTGTCACAGGTAATGGTGACTCCATCTTTGCTCACTTCTACGTTCTTACATGGGAAGGTTCCAACAGTTACCACAGCTCCATCTGCAAAGTTTTCTCCAGTGATAGTCAGTTCCACAGAAGTAGCATTTGTCAATGATGAGTACTCGACTGTGCTGATAGCAGGCGCTGCATCGGAGGTAATAGTAAGCGCATTCTTCAATTTCTTTTTCTTTGTGCCCGTTTCACCGGCGTCGCCGTTTCGGACGATGATATGATAATCACCTTCTGCCAGGTCTGGTAAAGTTACTTCTATTTGATTAGTACTAATTACAGAGAACTCTTCTGCTTCGGTTTGAGTTAACGCAGCAGCAGAGATGCTCCCCATGGCTTTTGGTCCACTGAAGATTACAGTTGAGTTAGAATTAAAGTTACTCCCATTGATGATAATAGATCCATCTGATTGAGCGACGCTTGGTGTTGGCGCTGCTTTATTGTAGCGAACCGTGACATACGCTGGGAACGAGAACGGACAACCGTCTAGTAGATTTGGGAACGCTGCATACTTTCCAGCTGGCAGATAGACCGAGCCTTCTTTGGTGTCTTGCGCGACCACATTTCCAGTTCCATATACCGTAATCCAGTATCCATCTGACTCTGTAAGCTCAATATCTACTGTTTGTCCAGTGAGTAGTTCAAATATTCCACCTTCTAGTGTTGACCCCCACAGCCCTTCACACGATTGTTTTCCAGTTGCTGAAGAACTAAATGACGGTTTCTTATTTGATTTTTGGTTGGTAATTCTTACATTATCAATCATCCAGCCTCGAAACGCATTATATCGATGGTCAACCGTGTCAAAGTAGAAACGTACTTGAGCGGATTCATTTCCAACGTAGTCATCTAAGCTAAAGGTATGTCGTACCCATTGACCCTGCTGTCCGAGACCACCTGAGCTATACGGTTTATACGACTCTCCATCAACGTCATTGATTGGGTTAATGCTGCCCAATGTATCCCAAGAGGAGCCATCAGTAGTTGCTTGAACATACATCATGTCATATCGATCCACATCTACTCCCTCAATTTCCCACCAGGTCCAGAAAGTAAGCGTGCTATTTTTACTGTTTGAAAGATCTACTGCAGGAGACGTTAAGTACCCACTGTTAGAAGAATCAGACATCCCGCCATTTTTATTCGTTTGATACCCTGCGGTGTAGTCTCCAATAAATGTTCCAGTTCCATCTTCACCATACCACCACACGGACTCTCCGGAGTACGAATACGGAAGATATCCTGCATCTGGGAGTGATATCAGTTTTGGATTCAGATCACTGCTGACACTGATGTCTTGTGGATCTGTTTGTAACTGCCAAAAGCCTGTGGCAGTCCAATTCCCGGTGCCCGACTCCATATTGTCAAAAAAGAGCTGTTTTGCAGATGTCGGCACTGCAAACAAGAGCCCGAGTACAAAAACTCCGAGCCCAAGAAATAGTGTTCGTTTCATATGTTTCATGGTTAATAACTACTTTTTTCGCTAACATTCAGTATAGCAAATTTCCATTTTTGCGTACAATTCTAGCGTTTTTCGGTTTTTTCAAATCAGAATAAGTGGTATACTACATGGAGTTATCATTAGTTTATATAACTATGCTAGCAAGAATAATCCCGCTATTCATTATCGGCCTGTTTTTTGTTGTAAACCCAGCGCTTGCTGAAGAGACCACCACGTCATACGGACCGTATTCATATGGAACGAATCAAGAGACCATTAGCATCCCAGCGAGTGGCTCTGTGTATATCGGCGAGATTCAGACTGACAGTAATTATGATGGCAACTACCTTGAACACGGTGGTTTTTTTGTTGGTGGGTATGCTGGGAATTTAACTGTAAACGGAGTAGTAGTGATGTACGAAGAGAATTCTGGGACCACCGGGACCTCTGGACACGATTACACGCAGTACTACTACAAGGCAGTGTATGAAGACACGTCGCGATATCGTGAAGCGAAAACCGACCCGTATTGGGGCTCAGGATCATCGTATTATCACGATCAAGCAACGGTCACTGACGACCGACGTTGGATGAACATAACAAACCTTCTTGAAAAAGGTGAGGACAACACGTTTTCTTTCTATCACTATACTGATAGCACTCAAGGGTATGTGTTAAAGATTGTCACTGAACAAGGAGGCGGGGAAGATACCGTTACGTATATTAACTCTGATTTCAATCCGGACTCAACAGTGGATAGTCAGTCGCGTAGCATCACAGGTACTGGTTTCAACTTCGAGAACTTTGGGGAGAACACGAGCAAGAAAATAATAAAAGACTTTTTTCATGTCTATTCTTACAATTCACTATGGTACTCGGATTGGGGAGGGAATTACTACTGGAAGTGGAGCACGGACAATCTACTCGATACATTAAATACAAAAAGCGCAGACGGCACCTGTTTTGGCTTTGCGTATAAAGCATGGGAGCTCTATCGTGGGCATGACGATGTAACTACGTATAAGTCCTCGGCTGATACTACCTACGACTTAACACAGTCAAGCGTTGAACGCGAGATTAAAGGGACGTACTTCTATCAATATGCAAAAGAGTATGAAAACTATCGAGTTGCACGCGATCAAGACGGAAGTTACACAGTTGAGAATGTCTACGAGACAGTAAAGGATGCGCTGAATTCCAAAGGAAAGGCTAATATCATTCTGGGGTTAACGAGCGCAGCTGGTGGAGGACACGCCGTGACCCCGTATCGTATCGAAGAGCAAGAAGACCAGAGTGAAGCATTGGTGTATGTATATGATAGCAACGAGCCAGGAGACGAAGAGAACTTTATTACTTTTGACTTAGATGCATCACCCGCGACATGGACGTATCTACCAGCGATGATGGCTGGATCGACGGATGGAAGTATCTTCTACTATGACATGACCGCGTTATATAACGACGGTGTCACACTGACCTTCCCGACTATGGACGGCGATGAGTGGGGACTATTTGCGCTTGGTAGTACAGATATTACCAACTACTCTTGATACTGTCGTTCTCTTAGAAGGGTCTGTTGGTTTCCTTAACTACGTTGATGGTGCGGACATGGATTTAACAATCGCAGAGACTAGTGGACAGAAAGCGTTTTCTTATACTGCGACTGGCTTATCTCCTGAAGAATACACTGCCATGTATTTGGGGATAAACAGCGAGCATGACTTAGAGGTTATGAGCACTAGTACCACCACCGAGACATTTGATCTACGCATTAAGAAAGAAACACTCACGAGCGGAGAGACCGTGACTGTTGATGATGTGAGTATCCCTGGGTCCACTACCCAGGAGATTGATGTAAAAAACTGGAGCGATCTTACTAAGAGTAAAGTCTATAATGGTGACACAGCGGTACAGACAAAAAAAGTACGAGATATTTCGATGCCTCGTATACGATCGATTTCACCTAAGAAAGTAACCAAGTCTTCGGTGAAGAAGAAGCGAAGAAAGAACTACAAGTTTACGATTAAAGGAAATAACTTTAAGAAAAAATCCAAAGTGAAGTTTGGGAAAAAGAAAGCAAAGAAAGTGATCTTTAAGAGTAAGAAGAAGATTGTCGCAGTGTTTAACCTAAAAAAGTTAAAAAAGAAGCAGTATACTGTAACTGTTACGAACCCAAAGAAAAAAAAGGTGCGCAAAGAACGTGCAGTAAGAATTAAATAAGTAGCTATGGAGCAACACGAAACAAAGAAGAAAAATCGTGCACTGATATTTATCATTATCATTATCGTTTGCGCTCTTCTCGTGATCGGGCTGATTTGGATGTTGTGGCCGCGTACGGATGTGGATTCAACAAATATCGCAAGCACTTCATTGCATGACCTTGCTGATCTCGGAGAATCTCTTGCTGGGAGCGGGTACGAACCTATTCAAAGGGGATACAACATTACGCATTCGAGGCCAACAGAGCTGCTGTTTGAAGAAGTGGAGACTGAAATGAGTTCATATGCAGGGCAAGATCGCGTTGGGTTGAAGTACTATGGCCTAGCGACAGATGAAACAAATGCTCTCATGGTCTATGAGCCGTTTGAGGATATTACAGTAGAACGTTGGTCCTCAGAACCAGGAGAGAGTCATATTGAAGTAGTAGGCGTGGACCTGGATCGTGTGGTCTTTATCTTTACTGAACAGGATGAGGTTGATTGTGATGTATTATGGAATACAAATAATGTATACTACGGAGTAGGCATTGGTACTGATAATTACTCTGGGGCAGCGGGTTTGCTGCTTGAACACGATGAAGAGTTGATTGCACAGCAGCATCAAACGTGCATGGAGGCAGCACAATAAATGTAACATTCTAACGACATATAAACGATTATTAATTAATAGATATATCTATGAGAAAAACATCGGTCGCATTACTCGGCGCAATTATTGCTGCGGTGATTATCGCAAGCGGAGTGGTGCTTTTAACCATGTCTATTGATGACCCTACGATCAATAGCAATAGCAATACTGCAAATGTAAACGCAGACAACGAAGACAGTGAATGGCTGTTCTCTGCGGATGCAACTGCAGAAAAAATTACTGGGTACGGTTCGTCTAGTAGCGGGGGCGTGTTCTCTTCACTATCAGCAGCTCCGCAAGCAGTAGCTGATGAAGCAGCGCTCGGCTTTTCCACCGGAGGTGCGAAAGACGTAAATAACTTCCGAGAGAATATTGAAAATGACTACCTTCCGCTGCCAACAGATATTACGTATGAAGGGTTGTTTTATGACTACTACTTTGACACAGGTCAGAAGGAAGAGTGTGAAGAGCTCTTTTGCCCTTCCTACTCCACTGCAGTGTCAAAAGATCCACTGTCTACTGAAACAGAGTACTTCATGGCAGTTGGCCTAAACTCGGGCATGAAAGAGAGTGACTTCCAAAGAAAGAAACTGAACTTGGCGATTGTATTAGATATCTCTGGCTCTATGTCTTCATCATTTAATTCATATTACTACGATCGTTACGGAAATATGGTGGAGTTGGACGAGGACGAGAACGATACCACCAAGAGTAAGATGGAGGTAGCGAATGAGTCGATTGTTGCGCTACTGGATCATTTAGAAGACGACGACCGATTTGGAATGGTGGTCTATGATAACTCTGGTTATAAAGCTAAGAATATGACCAAGGTCGGGGATACAGACATGGAAGATATCGCTGATCATATTCTAGAGCTCACACCGCAAGGAGGAACAAACATGGAAGCAGGAATGGAATTGGGAACTGAGTTCTATGAAGAGTATCTTGATGTTGATCAAAATGAGTATGAGAATCGCATTATCTTCTTAACTGATGCGATGCCGAATATCGGGGCAACAGACGAAGATAGTTTACTTGGCATGACCGAGAGCAATGCAGGTGACAACGTCTATACCACTTTCATCGGTATTGGTGTGGACTTTAATACTGAATTAATTGAAGCCATTACCAAGATCCGAGGTGCAAACT
>CAYFNF010000003.1:102454-130084 GCA_964344485.1 uncultured Gammaproteobacteria bacterium | reverse complement strand
ACAGAACGCATGGATGATGGATTTGACTATATGGTCACCCCACTAGTCTTCAACTTACAACTCACTGTTGACGCAGAAGGGTACGATATTGAAAAAGTTTATGGATCTCCTGAGGCTGATGAAGCCACGGGCGAGATCATGAAAGTGAACACACTCTTTCCATCTGAAACCGTAGACGGGGAGACCAAAGGCGGCCTTGTGTTGTTACAGCTGAAGAAAACCTCAGACAATCCAACGATCTCTCTGAGCGCGAGTTACGAAAATCGGTCTGGGGAGACCAGCACTTCTACTGCTACAGTAGATTTCGGAGACACCTCACCAGAATCGTTTGATAACACCGGAATTCACAAAGGCGTGCTCTTATCGAGATACGTAAACGTTATGAAGAACTGGATTGTTGATGAACGTGAGGATATTGCTGACAAACCAGCGGTCTATGATCCATATATGACTGAAGACACTGGTATTATGATCCCAGAGCCTATTGATGACACTGGAACCTGGGAGCGAGGATCAGTTGACCTACAGATTTCAGAGCACTATCAAGATCTGTTCACTATTTTCCGTGCGTACTTTGCTGAGCAAGCAGAAGCGTTGAATGATGAGACCTTGGATCAAGAGATAGAGCTCATGGATACACTTCTTGGTCCTACAGTAGTTGAATAGTGCACGGTATGGCGAGAGAGGCGTATAAACAGGAATTATAGAATTGCTAATGTTAGCGCAATTTCTATGAACTGTGTGCAAAAACCCTTGAAAAACCTTGTCGATTCCTGAGGAAAAGTGTACAATATCCAAGCAAAAAATAATTAATATAAAGAAACACATGCGAAAACCACTAACGAAGTCCCAGTTTTTCACCGCTCTTGCAGAGAAGACCGGGATGAGCAAAAAGGAAGTCGCAGAGTTTTGGGAGAATCTTGTGCAGCTTGCATACGATGAGACCCGAGAAGCTGGACAATGCACACTTCCAGGATTCGGAAAGCTTGTTAAGCAAAATCGTAAAGCACGCATGGGTCGCAACCCAGCAACAGGAGAAGAGATCCACATTCCTGCAAAGACTGTGTGTAAATTCCGTGTTGCAAAAGCTGCTAAAGATGCAGTACTCGAATAGAAACATTGTTCTTTCAACATAAAAAGACTGGCAAAAGCTGCCAGTCTTTTTTATTACCGAGGATTATTAGTAGCAAAGCAGGCCAAGATGCAGTACAATACTAAGAGCAGTAACCAACTATCTTATGCCAACAATAACTATACAATCAGACAGTCCAGAAAGCGTGATCGTGACAGTAGCCGATGATCAGAATGGTTCACGCACCGAACATACGGTGAGCTACACCACTGACCTTATTCAGCGCTATGGAGGAGATCCGGAGAACGTGGAAGGCCTGATTCGAGAGTCATTCCACTTCTTACTTGAGCGTGAGCCAAAGGAGTCGATTTTACCTTCATTCTCTTTAGATGTGATTGAGCGGTACTTTCCAGAGTTTGCAGAGGAGATTGTGAACAGGATGCGTTCTTCATAGTTTGCAGAAAGACGCTACTTGACGAAACACTCTGCACACAGTATTTTTATTATCGTATGTCATTACTACGAAAAATAAGCGTTTGTCAGAACGCTACCTGTCAGGATAAAGGATCAAAATCTGTTTTAACTGTGGCAGAGCGTTTCTATGACGAAAAGATGAAACAAGATTACCCAGAGCTGATTATTGAATCTGGAGACTGTATGGGAGATTGCGAACAAGGGCCAGTGGTGCGTGTCAATGATACTATTGTGATGCGTAAAGTAGATACGGACAAGATAAAGCAGTTGCTAGAAGATCCAGAGGGAACACTTGGGGAAGTACGTCACATTCAAGAACAGGATCGAGAAACATTTGAGCGAATTATCGGAGGCGAGCTCTTTTAGTAGCAATTCATATCCAAGAAATTTCATTTTATGAGGTAGTTTACAAACTACCTCATTTTTGCTATAATTTATCTATATTTCAATACAATATGCCGCAGAAGAAAAGCACTTCCACTAGTGCGAAAAAGCGTGCAACTAAAAAGCCTGCTACGCGAAAAAAAACAACCAAGAAGAACGGCCGTCACCACATTTGTGCGTTAGAGACGGAATTTGAGACAGTGCTCCGCAGTATCGGAGACGGAGTTATTGTGGTAGACAAGGATTTAAATATTTTGCACATCAATCCAGTCGCAGAGACGGTTCTTGGGTATTCAGAGGATGAAGTAATCAGTCAGCCAGTTCATGAGATTATTCACATTCAGACAGAGGGTAAGCAGAAGAGTACACTGCCACTTGATGAGGTCATAAAAAAACAGAAAGTGGTTGAAGCAGGAAGTCATATTTTTCTCATACAAAAGAGCGGAAAGACCATTCCGATCACGTACTCCGCAGCAGCAGTGCACGACATGAAGAAAAAAGTGCGTGGGGCGGTTGTCACTATTCGTGACGTGAGTCGGGAGTACGAGATTAATCGCATGAAGTCCGAGTTTGTGTCTATTGTTTCTCATCAATTGCGTACACCTCTTTCTGCGATTAAGTGGTACCTTGAGACATTAATCGAGAATCGTCGCGGAGAGCCGGTTTCTGAGCGACAGAAGGATTACTTAGAGCAAGCGTTTCAATCCAATGAAAGAATGATTTTGCTTATTAACGACTTGTTAAACGTCTCTCGTTTAGAAGCAGGAAAGATTAAGAACACCCCAGAAGTGATTGACCTCTCCCCAGTGTTTGCCAGTGTGGTGCGTGAGATGGAGACTTTTGCTCGAGCAAATAACGTCACCATGGACTGTCGTTTCTGTACCAAGGCACTTCCTGAAGTAAAGGCAGACCCAGCAAAGATTCGGCAAGTTATTCAGAACCTCGTATCCAACGGCATTAAATACACTCGTGGAAAAGAGACACTTATTATTGATGCAGAGGTAAAGCCAAAGGAGATTATCTTTTCTATTCAAGATCAAGGTATTGGAATCGCCAAGTCAGAGGTCCATCGATTATTTGAACCCTTCTTTCGTGCGGAGAATGCGATTGCGACTCAGGCAGAAGGTTCGGGTTTGGGATTATACATCTGTAAGATGCTGCTTTCATTCAATAAAGGAAAGATATGGGTAGATTCAACTATAGGTGAAGGATCAACATTCTATTTCTCGATCCCACGAGCAGTTTCAGCAAAAACAACCAAGAAATAATAGTAAACAAATATCAATATGAGCAAAACATCAACAACGAAAAAAGTCTTAATTGTTGAAGATGATAATTTTCTTTTGAAAGTATATCTAGAACGCTTACGAGATGAAGGATATGACGTTAGTGTTGCAACCAACGGAGAAGAGGCGCTGACCATGGCGCAACAGGAACAACCAGGATTGATTCTGCTGGATATGATTTTGCCACGCATGTCTGGGTTTGATTTTTTAAAGAAGATTAAAAAGCTGGACGACCTCAAGGATGTGCCAATTATTGTGCTTTCAAATCTCGGGCAGGATGCTGATGTAGAGCAGGCAATGAAACTTGGTGCAGAGGATTACCACGTAAAAGCAAATCATTCATTTCGTTCAGTGATAGAGAAAATTGCGAAGCATGTTGGAACGCCCAGTGAGCCTGCACCGTCAAATGAATCATAACTGATATATAGTATAATCAATATTAATCAGAGGGGGTATGACAAAAGGAACGCAACGAAAAATACTCATCATCGAAGATGAGAAAGCACTGCAAGATGTATTGCGTGATCAAATTGAGGACGAAGGATACATGGTTGCAGAAGCACTAACTGGCGAAGAAGGCCTTCGTCGTTATGAGGAGTGGAATCCAGATGTCGTGATTCTAGATATCATTCTCCCGCGGACAGATGGATTCGCCATTTTAGAGAAGCTGCGGAAAAGTAAAATTCCATCTGGCCCGCCAATTATCGTGCTCACTAACTTGGCAGATGAGCCGAACCTACAACGCATTCAGTCCTATCTCGTCGCTTCAGACATCTGTTTGGTAAAGAGCAATACTGCTATTGGAGATGTGATTGAAGCAATAAAACAAGTGTTAGCATGAAGCTTACCGAAGAACAACTGCATGAAATTCTAGTCGAGAAGGAGTTCCTGACAGAGGAGCAGTTTCAGAATACCCTGGACGAGGCTGAGCAGACCAAGAAATCTGTTGAAGAGTTGCTTATCGGGAAAGGGCTCGTGTCGGATGAGCACTTGGGCGCACTCATGGCGTATCATTTAAAAGTGCCGTTTATCTATCTTCAGAAGATATCTATAGACCAGCAAGCGTTGAACACGATACCAGTGACCATGGCCCAGAAGCAGAATGCTATTGTATTCAGCGTTACACCGACCGAGGTATCTCTTGCATTAAATGATGTGAATAATGTAGAGCTTATTCACACGGTTAAGAAGAAAACCGGGAAAGAGGTGAATGTGTTCTTTGCAACAAAAAAAGACATTGAGCAAGCAATCCGTCTGTATAATATTGGAATTGATAAAGAGCTCCATTCAATCATCTCTAAAGTTCAAGAGGGGGATGATATAGAAGAAGAAGACGCAATTGTTCAAACCGTTGATATCATCTTGCGCTATGCATACGAAGGACGTGCTTCAGATATTCACATCGAGCCTGTTGAGGACCTAGTCTTAGTTCGATATCGTATTGATGGAATTCTGCATGATGTAGGAAATATTCCGCTTCAGTATCATGAGCAAATTATCATGCGTATTAAGATTTTAGCTAATCTAAGGACCGACGAACACCGTTTAGCACAAGATGGGAAGTTTATATATAATGCAGCGAACGAAGATGTTGATATTCGTGTCTCTGTGGTTCCGATTACTGATGGAGAGAAAGTGGTACTACGTTTGCTTTCTGAGGGCGCGCAACAGTTCTCGTTGGATAGTTTAGGGCTTGAGGAAGATCAATTGGCAATTACTCAAGAAGCGATCCGTAAACCGCACGGAATGATTTTAGCTACTGGTCCCACGGGGTCTGGAAAAACCACCACGCTGTACGCGATTATTAAGCTGCTCAACACGCGTAGTGTAAATATCTCCACGATTGAAGATCCAGTAGAGTACGACATCGGTGGTGTAAACCAGATTCAGGTAGATGTGAAAACCAATCTCACTTTCGCCTCTGGTTTACGTTCCATTGTACGACAAGATCCAGATGTAATTATGGTAGGGGAGATTCGAGATGAAGAAACAGCGGATATTGCAGTGAACTCTGCAATGACCGGGCATTTGGTTCTCTCAACACTTCATACAAACGATGCCGCAACAACACTTCCGCGATTACTGGATATGGGAATAGAACCATTTTTAATTGCATCAACAGTAAACGTCATTGTTGCACAACGTCTAGTGCGAAAAATCTGCTCTCAATGTGTGGAGAGCGCTATGATCTCTGGAGAGCTACTAGGCGATGTGAAGAAAGCGTTTAATCTATCTCAGTATATTACTGTAGATGGACCTATGGATGAAGTTCGTTTCTACAAAGGAAAAGGGTGCAAGATCTGCAACAACACTGGGTACATGGGACGTACGGGCATTTTTGAAGTTATGAGTATTACGGAAGAGATTAAGCAGTTAATCATGAAGAAAGCAGATGCCAGCAAGATCAAGACACAGGCGCAGAAACAAGGCATGACTACCATGTATGAAGACGGGCTAAAGAAAGCACTGCGTGGTGCTACTACTATAGAAGAAGTCATGCGAGTAATTAGAGAGTAACGGCATAATATGAAGTATTCGTATTCAGCAGCAAAAAGCACGGATCCAGAGAAAACTCCGCAACACGGAGTTATTGATGCAGAGTCTAGTGCTGCAGCACGTCAGCTGTTGCGAAGTAAGGGGCTAGAAGTCTATCATCTTGAGAGATATCGAAGAGGACGGTCATTGCATTCTCCATTGAACATTGGCCGTGTGAGTAGGACGGATATTGTATTGTTTACAAAGAATTTGGCAGTAATGATGAAGGCTGGTCTGACGTTAGCAGAGAGTTTACAAATTAGTTTGGAGCAAGCACGCGGGAAGTTAAAAGTAGTTCTGGCAGATGTACTTAAGCATGTAGAGAGCGGAGAGTCATTTTCATCCGCTGTAGAGTCCGAAGGAAAGAACTTCCCAAAGTTGTATAAAGACATTGTTCACGTGGGAGAGGTCTCCGGAACGCTAGATAAGAATTTAGAGTACTTAGCAGAGCAACTCGCAAAGGATCGGGATATTGTACGAAAAGTCTGGGGCGCAATGCTCTACCCGATGTTTATCATTGTGGGTATTACTGGTTTAGGAGTTACTCTTGCAACGTTTGTCTTACCTCGTTTAGCACGTCTATTTCAATCATTGGACGTTGACTTGCCACTGTCAACACGGGTTCTTATCTACTCATCAAATTTCATCGAGTCTTATGGATGGATAGTTCTCGGTGCTCTCATTGCTCTCGTCATCATTGTTGCGGTGTTATATCGTGTTGGTGTTGTTCGCTATGCGATCCATTTCATTATGCTTCGTCTACCTGTTATTGGCCGTATCGCCCATCATGTAAACGTCACTCGTCTGACTCGAGCGTTAGGAGCACTCTTGACTAGTGGACTTCCATTGGCAAAGAGCTTGGAAGCTGCACATGATGCGGTGGAAAACGAGGTCTACAAGAGAGCAATTATAAAAATAAATAGCGATGTGACCCAAGGTTCTCAGCTCACGGATGCATTAGAGCGTATTCCAAGCCTGTTTCCGCGAATTGTCACACGCATGGTGAATGTGGGAGAGAACTCGGGGCGCTTAGAGGAGATCCTGTTATACTTAGCGAATTTTTATGAGGAGGAGTTAGATGAAATTGCAAAGAATCTTTCAATACTGCTCGAACCAGTTCTGTTAATAGTCATCGGCGTTGTTATTGGTTTCATCGGTTTATCAATTATTACTCCAATTTATCAGATAACGAGCGCGATAGGATGAAGAATCGTTCTCTTTATATCCCTGGCTTTACTCTTGTGGAAGTTATCATTGTGGTAGCCTTGTTTTCTTTGGTTGTAGCGTTCTCGTTCCCATTTGTGAAGTCGTATAATACGCGGCAGATATTGGATGGCACCTCTGATGAGCTCTACAGCTCACTACGGCGGGTTCAAAGTCAAGCGATGAACGGAGATAACAGTTCGCGTTGGGGTATTCACTGGGGAAGCGATGAATACATTATATTTTCTGGGGATGATTATGACGCTCGAGATACAGATGAAGATATGATTGTAGAATATGCTGGCTCGATTACCATTACACCGTCTATTTCTGGTAGCGCTCCGTACACCACAGACGTGATCTTTCACCAGCTGACTGGAGAGACGGACACCACCGGGACGATTACTGTTGAGAACACCACAGGAGAGAGTATGAGTTTTACTATAAGCAGCCGTGGACAAATTCAACGCTAACAACCAGAAAGGCTTTACGTTGGCAGAGCTACTCGTTGCTCTTGCACTGTTTTCAATATTTGCCGGCGGGGCAACACTATTAATTGTAGGAGCGTATTCATCGACACGCCAAGGGGAGTTATTATCCCAAGCTGCACTCACTGAACAGGAGGCGTTTGAAGCACTCAATTCCATCGGTAACGCTGCGTTCAATGAATTACAGTCAGGCGACTATACATTGACGGACGAAACGGACGAATGGGAGCTTTCTGAAGATCCAGTAGATCCGAGCGATGATTATCGAACGAGCGTGACCATTGAAGATGTCTATCGAGATGGATCCTGGGATATCGCAGAGACCGGGACATTTGACCCGCACACAAGAAAGCTGACGAGTACTGTGGAATGGGATGTGACAGAAGCACGTCCGCAGTCAGTAGAATCTCATTCGTATATAACGGACTGGGGAAGCTCTTCTATTTTTGAGACCACAGAAGCAGAGTTTCTTGCAGGGACTAGCTCGAATGTTTTAGTAACCAATGACGATGACGGAGAGATTCGGATCGATCAAGCGACTATGGAAGCTGGGCTAGTTCAAAATGTGGAAGAGAGCTGGACAACGGTTACTCTTGAGCATGAATATGATAATCCAGTAGTGGCAACAGTCTATCATGAAGAGGATACTGACAATTTAAGCAAATCTATATCCACGCGAGTGCGTAATGTCACCAGTACGAGTTTTCAAGTGCGGCTACAAGAAGCCTCAGACACTGATCCAGACCTAGATGTGGACCCAGACGACGTCTATTACTTAGTAGTGGAAGAAGGGGCGTGGTCGTTTGGAGATGACGACACTATAATCGAAGCCGGGCTGCATGAGACCAATACCACGAGTTCAAGCTTAGGGGGGTATACCGGAGATACAGTATCATTTGACTCCTCGTTTTCCTCTGATCCAGTAGTCTTTCATCAGGTCATGACCTATGATGACTCTAGTTGGATTTCTTCTAACGTATCAGCGATTGCTGCACGTACCACTCCACCGACATCCAGTGGAATGTGGATCTCTATGCTTGGGGCGCAGGTAACAGCGACGCATGGAACAGAGACACTCGGCTGGATTGCAATTGAGGGGAATGTACAGAGTTCTGTGGATGGGGTGAGTTTCGAAACATTTATTACTCCGGATGAAGTACAAGGACATAGCAACGGTGAATGGACGTATACGTATCAACACGGGTCATTAAGCTCTCCACGAGCCCTTGCAACACAACTTGCTATGGATGGTGGAGACGGCTCTTGGGCAGTGCTGACTGATATTGATTCCACGTCGGTCTCGATGCATGCAGAAGAGGATCAGATCTTAGATGCAGAGCGGTGGCACACCACTGAGAATTTTGGTTACTTTGCTGTGAGCGGTGACTTTTCTACATACGTGGTTGATCAGGGGTATTCACAGCCGACCATGGAAGTGGGTTCTGTCACAACCGACTCAGGCGTGGGTGTAACCTTGGAAGCGGGCACAGTTGCTAGTGTTGATGGAAGCGCATGGAGTTCGGTGTCATTTACAAATACAGATTTCACTGACCCGGTCGTTACAGCCATACAGCTTGAGAATAATAATACCGGGCCAGTATCTGTACGCATACGAAATGTGAGCAACACAGGATTTGAGGCGACCCTTCAGGCTCCTGATGGTTCTACGCCATCAGCTGAGACGGTTTCATATCTTGCAGTAGAGCGCGGTGCGTGGTATATCGATGGACATCATATCGAAGCAGACTCTGCAACTGTTTCAACAGTCGGTGCATCATCTGTGATTGGTGGGACGTGGTCTGCAGATAGCCAGTCGTATCTACATTCGTATAGCAGTGCTCCGATTGTATTACATCAAGTGCAAACAGCGAACGATGAAGACTGGATTAGTTCCTGGGTCAGCAGGCAAGGTACACGGTCCCAACCGCCGAACACGAGCGGATTTCAGGTAGCAATGAACGGAGCACAAGCTACGACCACTCATGATCCTGAGACCATCGGATGGATCGTCATTGATAGAAATATCAGCGGTTCTATCGGTGGCGTGGATTTTGAAACTCAGCAAACGACTGATTCCATCGGTGGTCACGATAACGGGTGTTATACCCAATACTATTCAGCAGTGAATTCATCATCTGCTTTTACTATAGATGCACAGCAAGAAATCGATGGCGGGGACGGCTCTTGGGCAGTGCTATGTGATCAGGATTCAAACCGCATGGGCATTCATGATGAAGAGGATCAGGAGTATGATTCTGAACGGTGGCATACAACTGAGACACATGGGTTTATCGCTTTTTCTGACAGCGTCTCAACCACATATGACCCTGGTTGGACCACAGTGGATTTACAACAGTCCTACACTTCTCCAGTGATAGTGATTACCGGACATGAAAGCGCGAACACCGACCCAGTTTCAGCACGTATTCAGAACATTACATCCACGAGTTTTCAGACAACACTCCAAACCCCTGATGGTGCAACCGGTATCCAGGATGATATCCATTACATGGTGGTAGAAGAAGGGCAGTGGAAAATTAACGATACCAGGATCGAAGCGTACTCTGAATCCATTAGCACAGTAGCATCATCGACAGCTCTTGGCGGGTCGTGGATTGGAGACAGCAAGTCATATTCACATAACTACTCTTCAAATCCAATAGTCTTTCATCAAGTCATGTCCCTGAGTGATGAAGATTGGATTACCACGTGGGTGAGTAGGCAAGGAGCACGCAATCATCCTCCTAATACCAGCGGATTCCAAATTGCGTTAAACGGAGCACAAGTCACGACCACACATGACCCTGAGACCATCGGATGGATTGTTATCGAAGACGTGGGCACGGATGAAATTGATGGGGTGGAGCTGAGAACAGATATACCATCCACTGAAATGCAGGGGCACGATAACGGATGCACAAGCGAAACGCACGGAGGAACGTATTCTGATCCAGTAGTGCTTGGATCTCAATTAGAGATGGATGGAGCAGATGGATCATGGATTATGAATTGTGAGATCACCGGTACGACTGTAGGATTTCATGCTGAAGAGGATCAAGAGCTGGACTCTGAGCGTGCACACACCACAGAGATCTATGGATATGCAGTGTTTGAAGAAGCCATGGATATGCAAGGAGATGAGGCGTCGGTCGGAACGTATGAATCTATAATATTCGGTCCGTATACGAATTATCATATTCTCGAATGGACGGAAGATGAGAATGGATGTGCCGGATGTGACATTCATGTACAACTACGTACATCGGATACGTATGACGATCTCTATAATGACATTGAAGCATGGGCAGGTGAAGAAGGTGAAGGAACCTATTATGAGGAAACAAGCGGGCATCTCATTCATACAGACCATGTCGACCATGACTATTTGCAGTACCGCGTGCTATTTGAAGGTGATGAAGGAGAGACGTCCATATTTGAAGATATAACACTCTACTATACGCCATGAAGAAAGAAAACGCACAACAGAACGCCGGATTTTCCTTAGTAGAGCTACTACTCTATATCAGCTTGATATCTCTTGGATTGCTTGCAATAGTCGCGTTTGCTGATAATCTAGCGTCTGGGAGAGTCAAAGCGCGAACTATCGAGGAGGTGCAGCAAGACGCGCGCTTTGCCATGCATCACGTCTCAGTGTCGTTTCACAATGCGACTGGAATTGATGAACTACAGACTACGTTAGATGATGATGACGGACAGATCGCATTAGAGACCGATGGTGACACTGTAGTGTACTCCATCAGTGATAATCAACTCATGATCACTGAAGGGTCGAACCCTGCGGAAGCATTAACTTCAGATAAAACTGAGGTGACACAGTTTTTAATTGAAGATCGAACACCGAACGGGGATGGGAGCCATATATCAGATGCGAAAATTACTATTACCGTGAATCATGTGAATCCGAATAACGCCGCAGAGTTTCGATCGTCTACGGTTCTTTCAACTACTCTTTCTTTACGACCATGAATACTCCTTTAAAACAATCGAAAGATCAAGGTGGATACATTGCACTGGTTGCAACACTGATCGTGTTGACCGGAGTAATTTTTGTCGGTGTTTCTTTATCCATGAACGGTGTGAATGAACTGCAACTCTCATTTTATGAACGTCAATCCATGGATGCGTTTTACTTAGCAGACGCGTGTATGAACGAAGGGATACTACGCTTGAAACAAGATGCGGATTCAGGGTATACTACCTATACCGGGGGCACGTTAGATGATATACTAGAGTCCGATGAGTCGTGCTCTGTCACAGTCACGAGTCCGGACGCAAATACACGAGTAATTCAAGCAACTGGAGTAAAATCAGATTCATTTACACGACTTATTGAAGCATCAATAGACATCTCTGGAGATTTTACCGTATCTTCTTGGCAAGAGGTGGAAGAGTTTTAAAACAACAGCATGAGAGCTATAGGAATAGACATTTCAGATAGAACCATTGAGGTCGCAGACATTCGGCAGCGTTTTGGTTCAAATACTATTAAAGCCATTGGACGAACCACACTCGCTGATGGTGTAGTTGAAGATGGGGAGTATAAAGACATAGAAGCGCTCACCGAGCACCTGAAGCAAAGTCTCTCTCAAGCCAATCCCCAGCCGATTAAAGTAACATCTGCATATTTTTCATTACCGGAATCAAAAGTGTTCACGCATGTGTTTACGTTTCCTCGTGAATTAAAGAAATCAGCTATCGAAGAAGCGATTGGTATTCAATTTTCTGAGTACTTTCCATACGACATAGATCAAACTGCGTATGATTGGAAGATTGTGCAGGAATCAGACCAGACTCAGATGGTGTTGGTCGGGGCGTGTAAAAAAGAGTATGTGGAGCAGATTATGACTCTTGCGGAAAAAGCGGATATTCGTATTGCTGGAATAGACATTGAATCCGTGAGCACCTCTCGCGCGTTGCTACCAAAACCTAAGGATGTAGAAGCGTATATGTTGGTAGATGCGGGCGCGTATAGTACTTCGATATCAATTTTTGACCAAGCAGGACTGCAATCAACATTTGTGTGTGAGTGTGGGGGCGACCGTATCACCCAGCAGCTCATCAAGGATAAGTCACTTAATGAGCATGATGCAGAAGAGATGTGGCAATCCACTGCGCTTTATACTAAGAAAGAAGATGGTGGAGAAGAGAAACAGAGTGAGGTCCGGAAAATCATGATTGACCAACTCACCCCTGTAATTGAAGAGATGAAGCGAACGATTGAGTTTTATGAAGGTTCGCGAAGAAAAACAGTAAAAGCAGTGTACCTTTGTGGAGGGCTTTCTCTACAACAGGGTTTTCGTGAATATGTGAATGAACAGCTATCATTACCCGTGCATACTGGAGACCCCTTGTCTCATATTAAGCATCATGATATCGTATCAAAGAACGACAAGATTATACTATACGCTAATGTCATTGGACTTGCGCTCGGAACGCTCGATCGTCAGTATCACCACACCAAGTTCAATTTTCTAAAGAGTATTCATAATAAGAAATGATTAAATATATACCTATGAAAAAGCAAGCTGGATTAACACTTGTCGAGCTGCTCATCGTGATTGCGGTTATCGCAATATTAGCAGCAGTGGCATTTGTAGCAATTGACCCTGCATCTCGTTTTGCAGAAGCACGAAATGCGCAGCGATGGAGTGACGTAAGCACATTGATGGAGGCATCACAACAAGCATTTGTTGACCTTGAGGGGGAATTAACCGGAGACCTTGGTGACGTTGATTCGGATGGAACAACGGTGCAAATCGTGACTGATGGTTCTGCAAGTCTCACTTGTGGTTCTTATTCTTGTTCCGGAGCAACCGAGAGTGTGGTATCAGCTAACTGTGAAGTAGATCTTTCAGTAATGGAAGGCGACTATTTTGCAGCAGTCCCAATTGATCCGTCACAAGCTGATGGTTCAGCAGACAGTGCGTATTACATTAACTATGACAGTGGTATTTTCACTATCGGTGCATGTAATCCAGAGGAAGAGAAAGACGGCAACACACCAACAGTTCGCGTTTCTCGATAATCGATACTAAAAAACCCCGGGCGTCATCCGGGGTTTTGTGTTTCCATTAATTAGAAAAAGTAGAGATGCACAAACAGCGAGAGAAACAGCAGTTGCCCGACTAGTCCTGTACGAAAGCGGATCGGTGTTCGGATCATGTCATGGAAGAAGTTATGAAATGTATGGTGTAGTAGCAATGCTTCGTGGTATATGGTGACGATACGCTTTACTCCAGTATATGGCGTGCCAAAATGATCTCTGCTTTTCGTATGTAATGTCATAAGAACATCTGGCAGGATTCCACCTATTATTGCTGCGACGATTACCATTGGGTACACAGGCTCTTGAAAGAGTAGTACTGCATACGCGAGTAAGAGCAATATAACAGTATCGGCCACACCGGTCATCACTGCAAAGAGGTCCTTTGTATTGTGCACGTGCCTCCAGTAGATGAATTCATCCCCGTGCGGGATGATGTCTGTGATGTAATGAACACCAAAGGCAAGCGCAAAACCAATCAAAGGATTATGCGTCACTTGTGCTACAGAGATACCGATGGCTGCGTGAGTTGTAAGAGTCATTATTCGATCGTGATAGTTGTTGGTCCTGCTCCAGTACCCACCAGCTTCCATGGACCGTTGCTACTAGTACTGGTATGTACTTCAAATGATTCTTTTCGTTTACCAAATGTTGACCCAATTTCATATACCGTTAGTTCATCACCGGATTGAAGAGCAGTATTGAATTTGACTACAATTTCTCCTCCGCCTAATGAGACTGAACGAGAATCCTGATCTTGTTGAGGGTCGCCTAGTATACTCTGTGCATCTGCTGCTTGATTTTCGTTCCCTTCAGCACCGTCTTTCAGCATGCTAGAGACTACGGCATCAGCATAGAACAATTTCCCGGACTTCTTTTTTACAATTTCTACTGCATTCACATCAACTCCAGGAAATGGATCGCTATCTTCTGTAGCAAATTCAGTAGTATCAACAATTCGAACATAGGTTGCTCGAGAGGTAAAGAAGTATAAGAGTGTGCCAATGATTGCCGCGATAACAATACCAACCGCAATTAGCACGAGGATTTTTATCTTTTTTTGTGTCATAAGCGTTTTGTTGTTGTTGCGGGGGCAGGATTTGAACCTGCGACCTGCTGGTTATGAGCCAGCCGAGCTGCCAGACTGCTCCACCCCGCGTAGCAGAGCTTGAGTACAAGCACTTCTACTCACGGTCGAGCATTAAGAGTCGGTTGTTAAAATAACAGAGTACGCGAAAAAATGCAAGCCTATAACAAAACAGTTAGAACAGTAACGCGCTCAGAATGCCCAGCGTGCAGAGTATATAAGCGATATAAATAGTAAAGAGCGTGTAGTAGTTAAACGGTTGTTGTTTGATGATGAGCCAGTAGGAAGCCACTGCAGCAGGGAGCGACGTGAGGAATAGTACGCCCTGCCCTAGAATCAGGGGTACTGATAAGAATGCGAGCGCTGCCATCACTGCAATTGGGGTTTTCCCGTACTTCTTATACAGCCCAGGGAGCTCTTTCACTTTCTTTTTTTCATAATCTTCAATAGTCTTTAGGTCCTTCATGTGCGTACCGAGCACTAAGGTAACCAGAACAAGCAAGATAATATCTAGCGGGAACGCAGTGATCTGTTTATCAGTAGAAAACAACCAGAACCCTGAAAACATGCCTGCGAGTGAGCAGATTGACATCAGGAATGTTGAGATAAATGGAAACTGTCGTAATCGAACCGGTGGAGCGTAGTACAGGTAGTATGCAGCGAGAAACGTTAACACCATAAAGAGTGTGTAGTGGCTAGTCATGAGCGCACTAAGAACAGCAATAGTGAAGAAGAAGATATTGTAATTGCGTACTACTGTTCCAGTGACCGCGATTCCCTTCTTTTGGATTGGGTGTTCGTCTATTTTTTCAATATAGATACGTTTTAGTCCACGTGCGAACATGGTTGCACAGTAGAAGGAGAGGAACGTAGAGATTATTGTCAGGATATCAACCCAGTTGAACTGCACGGATGGTAGATACAGCGCCCATGCGAGCAGCATTCCCAAGAACACCATAAGTAAGAAGTGTGCCATAGTAGGGAGAGGAATGCGTCGCAGTATGTATAGTAGTGTGCGTTTGTGATAGAGCCATGCCCATGCAGCTGCAAGAATACAGATAACGATGATAAATATTTGGGAGATTACCGCATTAAACAACATGTCGTTCATTCGATCTGTGCTGTAGGTAATGGTCTGATGAAAGAGATTGCTCGCAAGTAATGAAGAGTTCGCTGTAGTAAAGAAGAAGTTCTGAACCACTTCGTAAGAACCGAGTTCAATATTCAGTGTTAGCATATCTGAGATCAGTTTAACGACACTTGGTGCCGCAATCCAGATAAACGCGATGGTGTATGTGAGCAATGCAGCAAGAAGCGCTTTCCATGCACTGTGTGAATATTCGTAGATCAGTACAAAGATTCCAACCATAAATAGAATCATCTCTATGCGCATACCTATAGTGATGCCAGGGATAATCAGCGGTCCACAGAATGTCAGATAGCTGTGAAATAGCTCTGCTGGAGTTTGAAAGATATATGCCATCTGCAGTCCAGCACCGTATGTGACAAGAAGGTCTACTATCGGAGCAAGCCATGCAATAAAAAAACCAAATAACATCAGTTTAGTCAGCGACAGGAGGTTATACGGCAGGAACAGTTTCAGAACAAATGCCATAGAGAGCAGTGCGCCGAAATAGAATAGATAGTAGTGGATAAGCGTGTAGAAGTCCGACGTGATGTATCCACTTTGTGCAGTGCTAGAGAAATTTTCAAGTAAGAAACGAATAAAAATTATTGCTGCAAATCCGAGCAGCCAGTAGGGCAGAGTGATTGGGAGAGAGTCAATTTTTTTTATTATTTTTGTTATCATGGGTGGTGTATTATTGTGCCGGAGGAGAGACTCGAACTCTCATGAGCAAAGCTCGCACGATTTTGAGTCGTGTGCGTCTACCAGTTTCGCCACTCCGGCGCACACTCTCCATAATCTACGGTAAAAAAAAGCGGTTGTCAATGAATAATACTGTAAATAAGCGGTATTCTTGACGTGTCTAACGCGCAACCGTTGATAAAATAACGACTTTTTTCCACTTTTTATGGTATACTACACCGGTATGAGCAGAGTCATATCCATAGTAAATCAGAAAGGTGGCGTCGGAAAAACCACCACTGCAGTGAACGTTGCAAGCGCGTTAACGCATCTGGGGCAACGAGTGTTGCTTGTAGATATGGACCCGCAAGCCAATGCAACGTCTGGCGTTGGCGTGGATCCGCACTCTCTTGAACGTTCGATATACGATGTGCTGGTGCACAAGATGCCGATTGAAGATGTGCTAGTGGATACTGCTGTTGACGGTATGCATGCAGCACCTTCAGGTGTGGATGTTGCTGGCGCGACTGTAGAACTCGTCCCCTTGGAGCGCCGGGAGTTCCGACTACGAGACGCGTTGGTTGCAGTGCAGGAGCAGTATGATTTTATTCTTATTGATTGCCCACCATCTCTGGGAATTCTCACTGTAAACGGTATTGTTGGCTCAAATGAAGTATTGATTCCAGTACAAACTGAATATCTCGCATTAGAAGGCTTAGGACAGCTGCTTCGTACTATTGAGTTAGTGCGTGAGCATTTGCAGCCTGAACTCTCTGTACTTGGAGCAGTACTGACTATGTACGATAAACGGAATAAACTATCGAATGCAGTGTTTAATGACATCTATCAGTTCTTCCCGAACAAGGTCTTTCGGTCTGTCATCCCCCGAAATGTGCGATTAGCAGAAGCACCATCGCACGGAAAGCCAGTAACCGAGTACGACAAATCATCCAAAGGGGCAAAAGCGTATAAAAAGCTCGCGCAAGAGATCATGATTACTTCAACGGATGCAATGAATCCGCGCAGTCAATTACTAGAATATTAACTTTACATATATGTCTAACGGACTTGGAAGAGGGCTGAGCTCTCTAATCCCACCAAAGCAAAATGCGTTTTCGGTTGATGCAGAAGTTGAGGCCAGCGACCCAGATCTGAAACTCGCGTCAGAGACTACAATTCAACATTTGCCGGTCGATCAGATTGAACCGAATCCGTTGCAACCACGACAACACTTTGATGAAAAGAATTTAGACGAACTTGCGGAATCTATCCGTGTGTATGGGCTGTTAGAACCCGTAGTGGTCACCCCAGTAGATAACAAGTGGCAGCTAGTTGCAGGAGAGCGGCGACTGCGCGCATTCAAGAAGCTGAAGAAATCAACGATTCCAGCGATCGCGCGAACCACAGATGAACTTGAACGACTTGAACTAGCATTGATTGAAAACATACAACGACAAGACTTAAACCCAATTGAGCGCGCACAAGGATTAGCAACATTAGTAGATGACTTTGGTTTGACACAACAAGAAGCAGCTAAGAAGATCGGTATTGCTCGGTCGTCTCTAGCAAATTCTATTCGATTACTCGATTTGCCAACAGAGATGCAGAAAGCATTAGCCGGAAGACAGATCTCTGAAGGTCATGCAAAGATACTTCTGGGTGTAGAAGATGAAAAAGAACAGCAAGCATTGTTCAAGCAGTTACTGCAAGGGCCAAGTATGAGTGTCCGAGACTTATCGGACGTTGCAGAGAAGAAGAAAGGAAAGAAACGCAGCACAACAACCAAGGATGCAGTCACAAACCGAGAAGCACAAGACAAGCTACAGAGCGTGTTGGGAACAAAAGTGACGGTGAAGTCAAAGAAATCAGGCGGCAAGCAGGTTGTAATCGATACGTATTCTAAAGAAGAGTTTTCAAGTCTATTTAAAAAGCTCGCAAAGAAATAAATAACTTAGGAAGCGCCGCAGCAGCGTTCGCGAGGAAACGTGTAGCGCGAAGACGCTTCTTTGTTTTCGAGCGAGCGGTGCGAGAGGCGCTATGCTAGTTGTTATAGGTCGAAGCCAGTCTTTTTCAGAAGTGACCGTCTCTTCTTATTAATATATGAACGAATATGACTTCGCGCAGTGTTGGTTTTTACAAATTCTAGCCAGTCAGCAGATGGTCCTTTACGGTGCGGGTCAGTAAAGATCTCTACTACATCTCCACTCTTCAGTCGCGTATCTAAGCTAGCAATCGAATCATTTACTTTTGCGCCAGTACACTGATTTCCCAAGTCCGTATGGATCTTAAATGCAAAGTCTACGGGCGTGGAGTCCTCTGGAAGCTCAATGATATCTCCACGCGGGGTAAAGACAAAGATGTAGTTTTGAAAGAAATCAATTTTTAAGGTTTCGAGTAGTTGACGCGTATCACTAATACCTTTTTGCACATCGACAATTTCCTGCATCCAATCCATGACACGATCGATCTTCTCTTTTGAACGATCTTCTTCCTTGTACTTCCAGTGCGCAGCAATTCCATACTCTGCTTCTGCATGCATGGCAGTAGTGCGGATCTGAATCTCTATAATTTCACCGTGTACTTCATCGCCTTTTTTCAGAAGCGGTTGCGGTGCAAAGACCGTAGTGTGCAAAGATTGATACCCATTTGGTTTCGGTTGAGCGATGTAGTCTTTGATGCGTCCTTTTAGCGGTTTGCAGATTTCATGAATAACTCCAAGTGCTTCATAGCACTTGGCTACGGAGTCCACGATAATGCGCAGCGCAACTAAGTCATATATTTGAGAGATATCACGATTGTACCGGATCAACTTTTGATATAACGAATAGAGATGCTTTGCGCGACCATGAACAGAGACAAATTCAATATTACGCTCTGCAAAATCCTTTTCTACATACTGTTGAAACTTCTTAATGAATTCTTCTTTCTCTTTGAATCGTGGAACCACTTTTCTCGTCATCCATTGAAACTCTTCAGGGTAGACGTATGGAAATGAGAGGTCTTCGAGCTGTCCTTTAATCTCTCCCATTCCTAACCGATTTGCAATCGGAGCATAGATCTCTAAGCTCTCTAACGCGATACGCCGTCGTTTCTCTGGTGGGAGTGCTTGCAAGGTTTCTAAGTTATCAATGCGATCACAAAATTTGATTAAGATGACACGAACGTCATTTGCCATAGCCACGAACATGCGGCGCAAGTTCTCCACATATCGATCAATTCCACGGTACTTTAGCTGACCCAGTTTTGTAATACCTTCCACCAGGCGTGCAACTTCTTTTCCGAATTCCTTTTTTACATCAGCAAGTTCAAGGTCAGTATCTTCTGGCACATCATGGAGCAGTCCCGCAGTTACTGTATGGTCATCCAAGCCAAGTTCAGCAAGACGGAGCGCGGTGCCCAGAGGATGGACGATATAGAGATCTCCAGACTTTCTTGTGCCCGTACCGTGCGCTTTTTTCGCAAATTCAAACGCTCTGCGAATCATCTCTGCGTCTGATTCTTCGCGATTTTTCTGGACAATTTCGATTAAATCATCAATAGATCGTCCGTCATTTGCTGTAATTTCCGCTTGATCCATGTACCTACTGTACCGATAAATCAATCCTTTTTCAAGCGCGCGAGTATAAATTGGAAATTTACTTGACAAAGCAGATGAATTTCAGTAGGTTGTTGCTACTGTGTGTCAGTGCTTGTGAACCGCTCGTAACGGCGACGAGCCTGGATCGAGCACTGTTCATGAGTGGTGTTGCAGCTCCTGTAACGTCCTTGGTAGCGACCCTACCGCTGGATTCTGTCCAGCATATTGCGAACAAGGAACAAGCAAGAGTTCGTGCCACCCGAGACAAGCAGTGGTTGTGTGTGTCGAGAGGAGGTGTTGAAGGACACGAAGCGGGTCCGTGTATACACTGTGGGCGTGGGCCCACATGCACGGATGGCCCCGGGAGACCGACCGGGTGCTTCTACGTCACGCTCGCTTGCGAGTCCTCCACGCCGAACGACCCCAACACCTGCCTGAGCTCAACTTGTGTAACGTCGTGAGGCCGCGACAAGAGTTAAGAAGGGGAGGGTTGAGGGTCTCCCCGTGTGAACGCTGAGTACAGCTCTTTACCCGGGTACGTCAGGCCCTTGTAAACCTGTATCCGATTCCTGAACCCACTAGGAGAACGCTACGTAAAACTTCCTCTAGATGAGGTTGTAGAGTGCATCAGTGTAACGGCCCATACTCGGGCTCGGTAAGAGAGGAAGAACAACCCCTGCCGGCCCACCCACACCGGGCCACCAGTTGAACTTCTTTTTGGACCGAGTCACTTATGCCCGCTGGTGCTGCCTAGCAGGATAGGACAAGCAGAAACGTGCTTACTCAAACACAAGACTCACGCACAGTCCTCCAACGATCAGAATCCACCTGACACCCCTATTGCATTCGGGGATTGGTCTTCTTCTACGTCTGGAAGCGCGGGGCCCAACCTCTGCGCGGTGGCAGCCACGTGGGCAGCCATGGCGAGCAGGCCCTAGGCCGGCTACCCACAGATTGTGGAGCTAGACCTGAACAGACAGGTATAGGACTGTATCAGAGGAGGTTATTTTTTTACTAAAAACACCCGGCATGCACCGGGTGTTTACTATTTCGTTTGTTTACTCTTCGAGATCCTTGCTGAATTTACACTCCTTACTGGAACAGCGCGCAGTGTTGTTCGCTCCAAACACGAGCAGTGCTTTACATTCTGGACACTCCTCGCCTGTTGGTTTGGACCAGTACGCGTTTTCACAATCTGGGTACTTGTTGCAGGAGTAGAATAGTTTCCCACGTCGTGATCGTCGTTCAATAATATCTCCTTTTCCACACTTCGGACAGGTAACTCCAACTTTACTTTCAATATTCACGATCGTTTTACATTCAGGATATCCAGAGCATCCTAGGAACGGACCGAATCGTCCATTACGCTTGATCATTGGCTTTCCGCACTCCTTACATTTTTTATCTGTAGTCTCTGGCTCCTCTGGCTCGCCATTTCCATCTAACGGTTTAGTATTTTTACAATCAGGGTACGCTGTACATGCAAGGAATTTTCCGTACCGACCCATTTTAATCACCATTGCCTCTCCACACTTATCGCACTTCTCATCTGTCTCTGTCTCTGTGATGTCTTTTTTTGATATCTCTTCGTCTTTTTTCATAAGATGTTCTTTAAATGGATGATAAAATTCTTTTATTAGTGGTTGCCATTCTTTCTTTCCCTCCGCAATGTCATCCAGACTAGTTTCCATCTTTGCTGTAAAGTCGTAGTCTACTATCTCTGGAAAGTGTTCCACGAGTAGATCATTAACTACGAAACCAACTTCTTCGGGGATCAGTTTTTTCTGTTCTTTCCGAATGTACTTTCGTGCTTGAATAGTAGAGATCGTTGGCGCATACGTTGACGGACGTCCAATCCCACGCTCTTCAAGCGCTTTTACCAGTGACGCTTCAGTATATCGCGCTGGAGGTTCGGTGAAGTGTTGGTTTGCTTGCAATTCTTTTTGTGTGACCTCATCATCCTTCTGTAATTCAGGCAAGATCTGCTCTTTTGCCTTTGCTGGGTAGATCTTCAACCATCCGTCGAATTTAATCTGCATGCCTGTTGCGCGGAACGTGTATTTATCCGCAGTAATATTCACGCTTGTTGCTAACATCTCTGCAGAAGACATCTGTGACGCGACTGCTCGTCTCCATATTAAGTCATATAGTTTAAACTGCCGAGCATCAAGCTGCTCTTTTATACTTTCTGGAGTAATAGTGACATCGGTTGGACGAATAGCCTCATGCGCTTCTTGTGCGCCTTTTGCTTTCTTAGCAAATACCTTCTTATCCGCGTACTCTTTGCCGTACGTGTCGTTGATAAAGGAGTTTGCTTCAGATTGGAATTTTTCAGCAAGGTTTACCGAGTCAGTTCTCATGTATGTGATTAAACCAGTAGACTCTCCATTAATTGCAACACCTTCATACAGTTGCTGAGCTAGCATCATGGTTTGTTTTGCTGAGAATCCTAACCGAGTGTTTGCTTCTTGTTGCAGTGTAGACGTTCTGAACGGCGCGTTTGGCTTGCGTTGTCTTTTTTTCTGCGTAATGTCGCTAATAGTATACGCTGCTCCTTCAAGCTCTTTTACTATTGCTTGTGCTTGCTCTTCATTTTCAATTTGCAATTTTTCAACCTTCTTTCCGTCAATCGAATGAAGCGCTGCTGGGAACTCTGCATCCTTTTTAGAAAACAGCGCATCAATCGTCCAGTACTCTTGCGGTTTGAACGCTTGAATCTCCCGTTCTCGCTCTACAATAAGACGCACTGCAACAGACTGCACTCGCCCTGCTGAGAGCCCACGATAGACCTTTTTCCAAAGGAACGGTGATAGTTCGTATCCGACTAAACGGTCAAGAATGCGCCGTGCTTGTTGTGCATCTACCATTTGCACAGAGATATCGCGCGGATTCTCTAACGCATGTTCAATAGCTTCTTTTGTAATTTCATGAAACGCGATACGTTTGAACGATACATCCTTTCCATCAATGATCTCTATTAAATGCCATGCTATAGCTTCTCCTTCGCGGTCTTCATCAGTAGCTAGATAGATTTCATCTGCTTTTTGAGCGAGCTTTTTCAGCTCATTTACGCGTTTTCTGCTCTTGGTAGGAATAACATATTTAGGTGCAAAATCCTTCTCTACATCAACACCTAACTTGCTCTTCGGAAGATCACGGATGTGACCAAAAGAGGACTCGATTCGGTACTCCTTACCAAGAAAGCGTGATATAGTTTTCGCTTTTGTCGGGGATTCGACGATAACCAGCTTCATATATATGATTATATTAATTGTGACACGCGTGTTGTTATAAAGGATTCCAATTTATTTGTCAAATTCCGTTACACATATGCGCATTACTTCTCTTGAGTAGGAAATGCATCTTGGTATTCTAGTATTGCGGTCTCTGGGTACCAGAATTTTCGTACTTCACCCGCTAAATAGAGTGATCCAGTAATGATAAGAAGATCGTTTGAGGATAAGCGTTCCATTGAAACTTCTAGCGCTTGCTCAGCGTCCTGAAGAACAGTGATCTCTATAGATGGGCTGATTTGATGCGCGGTATTTGCTGCTACTACTGGATCACACGATTGTAGCCCTGGAAGTGTGAACGATGTGCACGTGGCAGTATCAATGTGCGGAATGAGCGGTGCGAGAAGATCTGCAGGTTCTTTGGTATCTTTGGCAGCGAATAGGAGGTGAATCGCATCGAATTTTGGTAGTGTTTTTAATGTATGCACTAACGCTTCAATTTTAGCTGGAGAGTGCGCACCATCAATGATCACCGTGGGTTGTTTCTGCATAATCTCCACGCGTCCAGGAAGCCGCGCTGTTTTTACTCCATGTTCGATGTGTGTTTCTGCAATTCCTAGATGTTGAGCCGCAGCCGCGCACAACGCTGCGTTCCATTGCTGATGCGGTCCGATCATGGTGGTGTCGTAATCGCGCGTTGGTTGGATGTAGGTAATCGGAATGTTATAACGCTCAGCTTCTTGGTCAAACACCGCACATACACTTGGTGTGGTTTCAGCAGAAAACACGACCGTGTCAGGCTTCATAATACCAGCTTTGTGAAATGCAATGTCATTCAGTGTATCTCCAAGTACTTTCGTATGGTCGTATCCAATATTGGTGATGATCGTTATCTCCGGAGAGGGGATGATATTTGTTTTATCGTAACGACCACCGCATCCAGTTTCTAGCACCACCCACTCAACGTTCTGCTGTTTGAAGTAGTGCATGGCCATAGCAAAGAAGATCTCGGCGTACGAAGGAACATGCTCTTCATCTTGCGCATGAATCTGATCCACAAATGGAAAGATATATTCTACCTCTGCGGCAAAATCTTCAGGTGCAATCAGCTTTCCATTGCAGTGAATGTTTTCAATCGCGGTGGTTACATACGGAGTGAGGTATAATCCAACATTATATCCAGCAGCTACCATGGTTTGATAGAGCATCATTGCAGTGGACCCTTTTCCTGACGTACCAGCAATATGGATGAACTTCAAGTCGCGCTCCGGATGATCGATGCGATCAAACAAGCGTTGTGTACGGTCAAGAAAAAAACGTCGATCATGATCTGTTTTCATATATGATCGGTCTTCTTGGCTGATACTACTTTCTAGCTTCTCAATGCTTCGAAAGTACGTTTCATACATAGAGTTGATGCAAGGGTACTATTCTTCATTTTTACCGCGCACCCAACGCACTCCAGCGTAGACCAGTGGAGTGTCGATGATCGAGAATACAATTTTAAATGCCCAATACGTCAATGCAAGTTCAGTGACATAGAGCGCAGTAAACTTATCGGTCATATGATAGAACGCAATAAACATGAAGATGAACGTATCCAGTCCTTGGCTGACCATGGTGGAGAGATTGTTTCGCAGCCAGAGAAATCGTCCTTGTGTTCGTTGCTTCCAGAACGAGAACGACCAGATATCATGTGATTGAGAGATGGTAAATGCAATCAAGCTCGCAGCGATCATGCGCAGCGAATTTTTGAACGTAGAGTTGTATGCATCTGCTTGATTTGCGAACCGTTCTGCGGGCGGGAGCCAGACAAAGAACGAGACAAGAGCAAACAGAAGGATTAGGGCGATAATTCCAACGTACAGAAACTGTCGTGAAACAGCCTTGCCCCACACCTCTTCCACTACATCTGTCACCACAAATGTAAACGGATATGTAAAGATCCCAACCGAGACGGAAACACCAAGGATCATCGTGATCTTCGTACCCAGGAGATTTGCTGTTGTCAAAGCGACAATAAAGATCCCGAGCAGGAAAAGAAGCTTTTTTTCTTTTATTGTTTCGAACATGAATAGTAGACTAATGGTTATACTATATTGCCATCGTAAAACCGTCCTTCAGGATGCGCACGTGAATTGTGTATTCCTATTCTTGATATACTGCTGCGGTGCAATTTCTTTTATTGCACCCTTCATCACCAGTATGGTTAATAGAGGCAATAGTTCATGTGCGGGACGGTGCGTAGAGTCTATTATGTCATCGATGTGAGTTGCCTGATAAGATATCTGATCTACGATGATCTGCTCATCAGAGGTCAGAGCGATCGTAGCGTCAGTTATCACATACTCTAGCCCATTCCGTAAAGATGCGCAAGAAATCCAAGGCGCAGCCCCTTGAGAGAGTAAATAGTTCGTTCCCTCTGAGAGTTCTGCATAGATGGATCCAGGTACTGCGAAGACTTCACGTCCGCATTCGAGTGCATGACGCGCGGTAATGAGTGATCCGCTGCGTTGTGATGCTTCGATAACAATCGTGGCTTGAGACAACCCGGCAATAATCCGATTACGTTCAGGAAAATGACTGGGATACGAGCGAGAGCCTGGTGGGTACTCAGAAATGATCACTCCGCCTGTTGCGATGATCTGCTCCCCAAGCGCCTGATTCATTCGTGGGTAGAGTTCGTGCGGAAGAACAGACGAACCCATGACCGCAATAGTCCGTCCCTGCAGATGTACAGTTGCTTGATGCGCTGCAGCATCAATTCCTTTAGCGAGCCCGCTTACAATACACGCTCCTCCTGGAACGACTCCAGCGACAATGTCCTGTACCACTTGCTTACCATACGCGCTGGCTTTCCTGGATCCAACAATAGAAATCATGACCGATTCCTGCAGTACAGAGAGATCGCCAATACAATAGAGTAGTAGTGGTGGTTGTGGAATCGCACGTAATAATTCTGGATACGCTGGATCGTCATGAAAGATGATCTGCAGTGCGTGTTCTTCACGCTGTTGTTTCAACGTGCATATAGTTTCTGTAAGCGATGTGTGTTGGATTTGAGCATGTATGCTCTGGGCGGTCTTTGGTGACACTCCAAGAGCACGCAACTCTGCAATAGAGCTATTCCAAATGCGCTCAGCTGTGCCATATCGTTTCCAGCACTGATGCAGTATCTCGATTTGCATGCTTGGGAGGGTATTGAGCGCATGCACATACTGCGGTTCTGTTATTGTCATAAAAAAACTCCACCAGGGCGTGGTGAGAAGTGTCGATATCGAGTATATCAGCTTTGTTTTACACTGGCAAGAACAAAAAAATTGTGGTATAGTATATGAATAAGAGTATTAACATCCCGTATGGTTGGTCGAATAATTCTTCTGAGTATTTATTCACTAGTCATTGGTAGCATGTTATTCACTGTTGCTGATAGTGTACGTGCTGAGGAGGTACAAAAAGAAGAGACTAAAATCGTAGACGCTAAGGCTGGTATCACTCCTTCATCGATATTTTATTGGCTGGATATCGTGTTTGAGCGTATCGGAATCTGGGCACAGGACAATGCGGAGCAGGAAGTTCACAGATTACTCGCTCTTTCTAAAGAGAAGCTCGCGGAAGTAGAGCATCTCGCAGAGACAGACCCGACCGCAGCAGCAGAAGCTGCAGAGCGGTATGAGAAGTACTTAGAAGAAGCAGTACAAAAAGCAGGTAAAGCACAAAAGAAGAATGAAAATGTTGACGCACTACTTCAAGACATCTCTGACCAGACGTTATTGCACGTTGCAGCATTTGTAGACATCGGAGCAAAAGCTGCTGCTGTAGAGCAACCGTATATTGAAGAGACGTTTACAGTCATTGAAGAGCAAGAGAAAAAGATTATTGAATCGATTCAGGACGAACAGAAAAGGGCTGATACTATAGAGAACATTCTAGACTTTCTAGAAGAACAGAAAGATAAAGTACCGCCAGACGTACAGGAGAACATTCAGAGCACGCTCGAGAAGCTCATTTCGAACCTGTCTGCGTATATCGTTGATAAAGGTGAGGAGTTGCTGCAGTCGCTAAATCAAAAAGCAGTAGAATTCGCGCGCGAGCAAGCAAACAAGCAGTTAGATAAAGCTAAAGAAAAAATCATTGAAGAGATAGAAGAGATAGAACTATAACCATGACTCAACTTCAGGAATTAACACAAGCAATACAAGCAATTGAGCAAGTCTCCATCACCAACATCATATTAATCATTATCGGGGGGCTGTTGTTTCATATTGTTGGCTCTCGTATATTATGCTCTGCTGTGCGTCGTGGGGTTACATTAAAAGAGCAGGGAAGGAAGAAGCGCCCGAAGAACGAGACCAAGCAGCGCATCTCAACACTGTGCGATGTCATTCGGAAAATTTTCCGTATTACAATGTTCGTGGTG
>CAYFNF010000003.1:50148-102295 GCA_964344485.1 uncultured Gammaproteobacteria bacterium | reverse complement strand
CTTGCAGAGGTCGGGATTAATATTGCGCCTATGCTTGCTGGCGCGGGTATCCTAGGCGTGGCACTCGGATTTGGGTCACAAACCATAGTCAAGGATTTCCTAGCAGGATTATTTATTCTAGTGGAAGATCAGTTTGATAAAGGGGACTACGTACAGATCGCGGGCATTGCTGGAAATGTTGAAGAGATGAATTTGCGCCGCACGGTATTGCGTGACACGAATGGTGTGGAGCATCATATTCCAAACAGCGCGATCAAGACCGTGTCTAACTACACCAAGAATTGGTCTGCAGTCCGAATCGACTTTGGAATTCCGTATTCAGCTGATGTAAAGAAAGTGCTGTCCATATCCAAGAAAGTAGTTCGTGATTTTTCAAAACTAAAACACAATGCCAAGGAGCTCACTAAAGAACCAGAGGTATTAGGTGTCGTGGACTACACAACAAATGGAATGATTGTCCGAATACTCGGCCAGTCCAAATCACATAAACAGTGGGAGCTAGAGCGTGAGTTGCGGCAGAAGTTACACGCAGCACTGCAGAAAGAAGATATTGAAATGGGTGCTGCTCGCTTTAAGTTTTAAACAACGGTATTCATGCACCGTACATTTGTCGATCGATTTCAAACACTGCTGAAAGTAATGAAAGGGGATTTCCGTCATCTGCCGAAGGTGACGATTTTTACGATCGCGTCGATATCTATCTATAATCTCGGCTGGGGGTTTGCGGACCCGTTCTTCTCGTTATACCTAAGTACGTTTTCAGATCAATACACAATTGTCGGGCTATTCCAAATGCTTGCTACAGTTGCAGGAGTGATTATTCTAATTCCTATCGGTAATTTATTAGACCGTATGCGTCACTCCACTGTGGTGAACGTAGCCAAGACCGGATATTTTGTTGTTGCGCTCATGTACTTTATCGCTGGTATTACATTATCTATCCCGGTGCTCGTGATAGCGCTACTCATCAACGGTATGCTCGGGGTAGTGGTCTGGACAGGAACTACTTCCACACTACGTGATTACTCTGATGAGAATGACGCAGCATTAACGTTTGGATTCTATTTTGCTGCAATCAAATTAACCTGGTGTATCGGATTGGGTATTGCCCTGTGGTTAGTCTGGAAGTTCCCGATTTACTATATATTCATTCCAGTAATGATCATGCCGCTTCTTAGTATGATATTTACTCGCGGCATTAAAGAGAAACACCATCAACCGTTTCACAAAGCAATTCATGGTGTAGTGGTTAAGGACAAATTTGTATTGCGCTTTGTTCAAGAGATAAAGGGGTTCAACTCTGAGATGTGGTGGATGTACATCCTGCGGTTCTTGGGCATGTCCATTCATATTGTAGCGTTTGTTTTTATCCCGCTCTACGCTCAGTCGTTAGGTTTTTCTATTACTAAGATTGGTGTATTGGTCATCATCATGACTATTCCATTCTTGTTTAGTTTTATCTCAGCGGAGATTGCTGACCACTCTGAACGCCTACGCGTGATCATTCTCGGTTTAGGTGTCTCTGCAATTGCCATCTCTATTCTGTCGCTCTGGCACGACAGCTCGCTGGCCATCTTTATACTGTCATTTATGTTTGTTGCTGGATATGCAATACACCTTCCGTCATTGAGTTCCGTGATATCAGTGCTGACGCCAAAGCAATTCACTGGAACTGGATCTGCAATGGCGACCTTAGTGCAGGCGCTCGGTGTCGTGGTGTTTTCACCAATTATTGGGTTTGTAACAGACCAGTACGGCTGGGACACATTATTCATTGGATGCGGTGTGATGCTGACCTGCGTCATGTTGATTGTCGTGGTATTGCAGATCGGTTTCAAGAAGCGTAACCAATTATATCGAGTAAATCACCCTCGTTCTAAGCACGAGCCGTATATCGTATGACCCGAATACATAAACCGATTATTCAACGCATTACCGAAGTGCTGCAAGAAGACAGTCGCGTACTAGCTGCGTGGCTAGAGGGTTCCATTGCGCGTGGAGAAGACGATGATCTTTCGGACATTGATCTTTGGATCGCGGTAAAAGATCGTAATTTTAATACGTTCGTTGAAGAGCGAGAGCAGTTTGCTGCGCAGCTCGGTCCGGTATTAAGCGTGCTGTATCCTAAGACGCCAGACCAGCCAGAAGATATTGAGTCTTTCAAGATCCTCTTAGAAGACCACCCGACGTCGCTTTCTATTGATGTGGATGTACAGAAAGAGAGCAGGAAATTTTCTTTTACCAAAGATTCAGACGCAGAAGAGTGTAAGGTGTTATTTGATAAAGGGAGCATCATCAAATACCAGCCGTTTAATCCACAAGAAGTAGAGGAGTACGCCCGTGAGTTGTTTGAGGATACGGTTTTACGTTTTTGGCATTGTATTCCAAAAGTAGCGGTTTTATTGCAGAGGAACGATTTGGTAGAAGCCGTACATCAGTATTATGATCGCCTAGAAGAGCTCGTAACAATACTCCGCATTCTTTATGTCCCAGAGAAAGCAGATTGGGGGTTTAAAGATATCGAGTATGATCTGCCGGATGATGCATTGAGTACGATCTATTCACTCATTCCTCGAGCGCACGAAAAGTCTCTACAAAAAACTCTGAACAAGTGTGTGAAAGTCTGTGCCAAACAGACCAAGATAGTAGGCAAACGACTGCATGTAGACATCCCTCGGGACCTTATAAAGACCGTAATGCAAGAGATCTAATGGTATACATCGACGAAACAGAAGAGCAAGACCAGAGCGAACCAGCTGTAGAAGAAGTACTGCCTGTGAAGAAGAGAAAAAAGCGTTTCAAGACCGTACGCTGGGCAGTGATTGGAGCAGTGTGTGGTGCAGGTGCGTTTTGCTTGCTGTGTGTTGTTGCTTGGATGCAGATACGCTCGTTTTTACAGTGACAATCGCTTGATTCAGTCCACCTTTTATGCTATACTGTATAGTGAACAGTGTTTCGGAATAGTACAATCTATTCCTTTTATTAACGGAAATGAATACAGATAACACACAGTTGAACGATACAGACCCAGAGAGCACTGAGACTCCTGTGGTATCTCTTGGCATTGAGAACAATGCGAAGCATATTAATGGAACAGAGAATGCTGAAGAGCCAGTACCAGAGCAAGAGCTGCAGAATCGTGCTGAAGTATGTATTGCCAAAGTAGAGTCGCTGATTACCCACATGCAGCACAAGGACCGAGCGTCTACGGTTGATGAAGCAAAAGAGTTAGAGCTGCAGCGAGAGTTGCGATCCACTCGAGAGGTGCTAGAGGAGTTCCAAAAAGACAATCTTCATAGCAACCATGTACTCGAAGAGCTGCTACAGCAGTATATGGCTGCACTGCAACAGACTGAAGAACTGTTGAATGCAGTTGATCAGCAAGCAGAAGACGGTGAGCATGACGCAGTAGAGTTATCAGAGATAGCCAGTGATCCGATTATTCATAGCGATCTTCAAGATCTTCAAAAGAAGCATCCTACTGCACTGCCAGCTTGGATTATTGACTACATCACGCAGGTGGAGCAGACAGAGTCGTTTCATGAACTCGTGAAGCAACCAGAACGATTACTCGAGCTCCATGAGCAAGCAGAAGCTCTGCGAACAGGTCATGCACGACGACTCGCACTTCAAGGAGTTGCTGACTCTCTATTGTTATATGTTACGGAGCAAGCCCAGCCAGACCAGCCTATTGCAGAAGAGGTGCTCCACCCAGCAAGAAGTGCGTTTCAGGAGCTGCATAATGAGTGGGCGATTCGCTTCTCTCCATCGACTGAACGTTACACCACACTGATAGATAGACTCCCGGATATAGTACTATTATTAGCCGAATATCACCGTAATTCTGACTAATTAACCCGATATGCATACAAGCGTAGATTTGCGCTTTTTTTTAGTGTATACTGTATACTACCGAACATATGACACGAGAACAGTTACACCAATACTTTCCTGATACATATCAGTTTTTTAAGGGGGTCTCAGATACCCACCCGTTTTGGCAGTTGGTTCATCACATACATATCGAAGAGATGAAGCAAGGACATACGCTGCTCCCAGATATTGAACAGGTATTTTCTTCACTTCATTTAGTTGACGGGCATCATGTGCTACAAGATCATCTAGAAAACGTTGAAGAAGCAGATGAACTGTTAGATATTCTTACGAAACTCTATATTGCGTACCTCTATCGTAACCATAACTGCCGAGTGGTACATGATAAGGACCATGGATATGACATAGAGCTGGAGATCGCTGATGAGCTTCTTGCTTTAGGTGTGGTACAGTTTCGAAATTTACGTGCAGTAAAGGAGCAATTCGCACAGGAGATTGAATCAGAGATCGATCACCTCGAATCGTTACGAAAGCCTGGTAAAGCATCGTCCAGCGATAAAAAGAAGAAAACGGAGTCATTTATTGAGCGGTTAAAAAAACACGCAACGCGCTTGAAAGACCATCCAAAAGCGAAGCATCAAGTTCTTGCGGCCATTACCGACCACTCAGAGTTGAAGAAAGAAGTTAATTTGGCACAACGCGTACAGGGTGACCCAAAAGAGATGGAGCGACACTTTCCTCATATTGCAGGTGTGGTGCTCATTGATCCAACTCCAGGAACCGAGAAAGCGAAGTTCATTCCGTTCCATGGAGACCATGATTTAGAAATGTTATTAAATAAATTTTTATGAAACACACAACAGTACAAACCACGCCATTCATGAGATTGGTGTTATGGAGTGCAGTCATCCTGTGTGCCGCGCTCATAGTTCCCTCTGTAGCTCGCGCAGCAGCACAGTCATACACTGTCACAGCAAGTGAGCGAGGGTTCAGTCCGTCTGCAATCACTGTTAATGAGGGGGACTCAGTCACTTTAAACATCACGAGCGCTGACGACGAGCGGAATTTTAAACTGTCAGCATTTGGCATTAACCAATCTGTATCTCCAGGAGAGACGGTGACCGTTACATTTACTGCTGATACCGCTGGTACGTACACATATAAATGTACAACGTGTGACGAATCCAATCAGTCTGGTTCGTTTGTTGTGCAATCTGCAGAAGAGGAGTCTGATGATGACACGACAACAAATACGAATTCTTCAGATGATAGCACAACTGATAGTTCTAGCGATTCCGTGACCATCTCTGGAGTGACTGTCTCTCAGATTACATCTTCCACTGCAATCGTGACCTGGACGACTGACAGCGCAACATCTGGTCAAGTAGAGTACGGTACATCAAGCGGAACGTACATCGCGGCAACTCCATTAGAAGAGCAAACATCAACTACCCACACTGCATATATCTCTGGCTTAGACGACGAAACCGAATATTACTTCCGAGTAAAGAATCAGGATGAAACAGAGGTGGTGTACAAAGGCTCTGAGTCTACATTTTCCACTGTAGCAGTTGAAGAAGATGAGGAGGAAGACGAGGAAGAGGAGACAGATGAGGAAGAAGAAGAGGAAACTGACGAAGAGGACGAAGACACTGAAGAAGAAGATGAGGAGGAAGACGAGGAAGAGGAGACAGATGAGGAAGAAGAAGAGGAAACTGACGAAGAGGACGAAGACACTGAAGAAGAAGATGAGGAGGAAGACGAGGAAGAGGACGATACAGAGAGTGAAGTAGTGACTATTCTAACACTTTCGAGTGAAGATAAAACCTACGACTTACAGAAGAATACGTACAGCTCTTCTGAGATAATGGTGCATGTTGGAGAGCAGATTACGCTGACTGGTAATGCAACTC
The DNA here is from genome assembly GCA_964344485.1 of uncultured Gammaproteobacteria bacterium. Lineage (GTDB taxonomy): Bacteria > Patescibacteriota > Patescibacteriia > UBA9570 > XYC2-FULL-38-9 > CAYFNF01. Next base: position 96,548 of record CAYFNF010000003.1, on the reverse strand, counting down.
CAGAAACAGATGTCACCATTGAATTCTGTTGCGCAGTAACACGGTATACTACCACTGCTGATAGTTCTGGGTTCTGGAGCTTTCAAGGTACTCCTTCGCTAGTTTCGGGCGTTCAGTACGTTCAAGTGACTGAGAAGGAGTCTGGTGAGTCAACTAAGAAAGTGAAATTCACTGTACAGGGAGATGAGACAGCTGTTGCAGAGACAGAAGCTGAAGAAGGTGGTTTTTTCTCATCAATTAACTGGGTAGTGGTATTAATAATTGGCGGTGTGCTATTAATAGTAGTCTCTGGAGTGTTGTTTGTGCGCCAAATGCGTAAAGCACGGTAAAAATTTTCTGATTCATGAACACAGTCGAATCGCTCATTCATGCAGCTGGATTCGACTGTTTTGGTATACAGAAAATCCATAGTAGTAAAACAATCAACCACTTTACTGATTGGCTTTCGCAAGACCATCATGCTGATATGGAGTGGTTATCGCGCGAACACGCAGTAGAGAAACGGAATGACCCATTTCAGATACTTCCGAATGCCAAGACCTATATCTCGTTGATATACCAATACACTCCACCTCGCATCCCTGAACATCTGTTGCGCGATCCATCGCGCGGGATTATCGCGCGGTATGCACTATATGATGACTATCATGAGGTGATAAAGAAGAAGTTGCACACACTCGCAGCACAGCTGCAGGATGAGTTTGGCGAGTGCGAGTGGAAAGCGTACGTTGACACCGGACCGATTTTAGAGCGAGAATGGGCAGCAGCAGTGAAGTGCGGGTTCATCGGCAAGAATACCAACTTGATTCACCCTACACTCGGATCATTTATCTATATCGCGGAGCTATTGTTGAGTAGTGATCTACCAGTAGTTCAGCAGGAGTTGAGTGTGCGTGCATGCGGTCCATGTGTGCAGTGCATTGATGACTGCCCAACATGCGCACTCTATAAAGAAAAGACAATAGATGCGCGACGGTGTATTTCATACCTCACAATTGAACACAAGGATAGTATTCCCGAAGAGCTGCGCCCGTTGATGAAAAACCGTATTTTTGGATGCGATATCTGCCAAGAGAATTGCCCGTGGAACAAGAACGCTCCTGCACAGAGTAAAGACGATTTTCTCGTGCATGAAGAACGAATTGCACCCCCTCTTTCTGAGCTACTTTTTTTCACTGATCAGGAATTCCGCACGCGCTTTCGGCGCAGCCCGGTGTTGCGTGCTCGCAGAGATGGATTCATGAGAAACGTCGCTATTGCGCTCGGGAATTGGGGATCTGCAGAAGCTCAGCAAGTACTGAAACAGATGCAAAAGAACGACCCTTCGGAATTAGTACAAGAGCATGTGCATTGGGCTTTAAAACAGTGCGTATGATATACTACTATTGATAACCAACGAATTATGGCGACATTTGAGATATTAACCGAGGGGTGTACTGACATTATTGATATTACTGATCATGTACGATCCGCAGCTCAAGAGCTAGAAACAACCGACGGAGTAGTTCACATTTTTGTACCAAGCACCACTTCAGCAGTTACGGTCATGGAGTACGAACCCGGGGCAATCGCTGATTTAAAAGAAGCGTTACAACAGATCGCGCCAGAGACTGGGGAGTATCACCATAACGAGAAGTGGGGGGATGGAAATGGGTACGCACACGTTCGATCCGCGCTGCTTAAACCACAGTTTTCAGTACCGATTGTTGACGGCGAGCTTCAGCTCGGAACGTGGCAAAGTATAGTGCTAATTGATTTTGATAATAAGCAGCGAACACGCACTGTTTTTGTGCAGTAGCTGATTTTCCGACACATTTCAGGCAATACACGAAAAGCTGCTTGTGACTTGACAAAAGCAACATTTTTCTATATGTTCTTTAGTTCGCCGTGGCTAGCTCAAGCCACATGTTGTCAACCCCAGCCGAGACGAGTAGGAGCAGCAGAGATGAGGCACGAAGAGGCGAGCATGGGAGACTGGTTCGGGTTCCTGGCGGACCTGGCCTACACCTTCGCGGGTGCTGCGATCGGGACGTTCATCATGATCTTCCGACCGTACGCCATGAACGACGTGGCAGTCACTGCCTACGTCGTCTCCGCAGGTGCGGGGTTCGGGTTCCTGATCCTGGGTCTGATGTTCAGCATCATCTGCACGCTGTGCGGCAGCACGTACAAGACGCTGCCCCACCGTGCGATCATGCACATCAGGCGCTGGTTCGAGACCGAGGACCAGGTCTACATCATGGACTTCGATCAGCCGGACGCCGGTGACGGTGTTCCGAACGAGGTAGACCTGTAGCGAACCGCTCCCCCGCGCCCCTGACCATCAATCACGGGCCCTTTTTATTTCCGTTGAAAATTGTATTGAACTGGGATACAATAGAAGCAATGCAAGCCGTACAGCGATTTCAATTATTACTCCAAACCATCGCGTTATACGCAATCTCTTTTGTAATAGCGTTTGGAATTACCTATACAGCAGCGGACAGTCAGGTTGCGACAACAGTGATTTCAGATATTCCCACTGCAGTGAATCCGTACATGTTTATTCTAACGTTCTTCGTGGCTTCAGCAGTAGCGTACCTATTAGTGAAGACCATGAAGAAGAAAAAGAACTTCTGGAAGGTGTTTTTTGGGCTCGGTGCATTTGCTGGAATGTTCATCACGCTCTACTATCTTTGCTTGTATGTCATCTCTTCAGAAGTATCGTATGGTATTTCCATTGCGCTCACGATTATAGTAATTCTAGCGCGCGCAGCAACCAAGCGTGTGTGGTTGCATAACATTGTCGTGATTTTAGCAGTTGCTGGGGTTGCGCGTCTTCTGGGGCATCAGTTTACACCGTACGGCGCAGCGATTATTCTTGGAGTTCTTTCGTTGTATGACATCGCTGCAGTATATCTATCTAAGCATATGGTCACTATGGCAAAGACGCTATTTGATCGGCAGGCGTTCTTTGGGTTGATCATTCCGCATCAATACCGTAAGTGGAACGCACAGTTGACAGCGCTTAAACCTGGAGAGCAAATTTCAGTGATCGGTGCTGGAGATATTGCACTTCCGTTGTTCTTTGCGCTTTCACACTTACTCTACAATGGTCTCGCTGCGTTTGTTATCGTGTCTATCGCTATCGGTATTGGCGTCATTGCTATGCACCATCTCTATACCGTGACGACCAAGGGCAAGCCTATTCCTGCATTACCACCAATTGTCTTTCTTGCGTTTATCGGGCATTTTATTGTCTCTCTCTTTTTATGATTCTCATTGTGTACATACCGTGCTCCTCTGATCAAGAAGCTCGTACGATCTCACGTGCGTTATTGGAACAGAAGCTAATCGCGTGCGCGAATATTATGCCGATCACTAGCATGTACTGGTGGAAAGGCGAGATTCAAGACGATGCAGAGTTCGTGATTCTCGCAAAGACCGTGAAGTCAAAGTATCAGGAGTGTGAACAGTTGGTGCAAGATATACATTCTTATGACACTCCATGTATAGTTGCATGGACAACCGATGCAGAATCAAAACAGTACTCACAATGGGTGAGTACTGAGGTCATTGAACCAAGAGAAGTATAGGGCCTCTACGTAGGCTTCTGAAACGTTACCACGATTGTATAGTACTCGTTGTTTTTTGGATGTGAGATCTCTACCTCAGGATGCAGTTGCTTGAACGCGCGCTGAATTTGTTTGGCTATACTGAGCGCGCAGGTTTTTCTAGACAGAACGTAGTGGAGTGTTCGCTTGGATAGGCTCATCGAAAGCACTGGGGAAGAAGAACGAGAACAGCGAGTAATAACATTCTGTATTAAATTCACTAGATCAATGGTGTTTTGTACGTAGTGTACGTTGTGGATCGTTACCGTATGCTCAACCACTGCAGTATCTTGTCGTTTTTTCGCAGCGTCCTGTTGTGTCTTTTTACTTTTTTTAGCGCCGGTCTTTTTTCGTGTTTGGCCAATTGCTTGTTGTTTTGTTGGCATAGGTGTTTGTGTTATTTGATCCTAGTATATCATGATTCCGGCGAAGTTCGTAGTTGTTGGATTAGTAGTTTGAGTTTTTCAATCCAGCGCTCCCCCAGTTCTTCCAGGGTTGCGCGTGCGACATGGTCTGATGAATCACGTTTATAGACAATATTCCATTCTGCTGGGAGATCTACTAGCGGTTTGTCTGATGAAATAGTAATGCGCGGAGAGGTTAAGCGATTCATGTCAGTAGGGTAGGTAGTATCAATAGAGAGTAGAGAGGAGCGCGAAGCGAGCAACTTAATCTCTAATAGTTGAAACAATCCTTCTAATGCAGGGTCAAGCGAACCTGTTGTTGCAAAACGTTGTTTCCTTGAGAACTGGTCTTTCTTGGATAGCAGTGCCTTTCTTTCGGAAATCGCTGCGAGCTGCTGGTATAGAATTACTCGATCTGCTTCATTCGGAAGTATCCGTTCTGGAATATACGCTTCTATCGGTAAGTCTATTGGAATATCTCGCTCGGGTTGTAGTTCCACGCCCTGCAATTCTTGTACTGCACGGTTCAGTAAACGTATGTATAGATGCAATCCGATTTTTTCCGCATGACCGTGCTGCTCTTTGCCTAGAATGTTTCCGACTCCACGAATCTCCATGTCTCTCATGGCGAGCTCGAATCCAGAACCGAGCTCCTGTGTCTCTTGCAGCGCAACGAAGCGTTCTTTTACTACTGGTTCTAGTTCGCGTTCCTTGTAGAAGAAGTATGCGTACCCTTGACGATCTGACCGTCCGACACGACCTTTTAATTGATATAACTCTGCGAGTCCGAACATGGATGCATGTTCAACAACTAACGTATTCGCTCGCGGAATATCTAAACCGTTTTCAACGATCGTTGTTGCAAGCAGCACATCAATCTTTCCAGTATCGAACTCATGCATCACTGCAGCGAGTTCTTTAGAACGCATCTGTCCATGAATCACTCCGATACGCGCTGTTGGTACCAGCACTTGTAATTCCTTTCGGCGCAGCTCAATACTCCGCACGCGATTATAGATATAGTACGTCTGACCCTTTCTCTTCATCTCTCGTTTAATTGCTTGTGCAATGACGTCGCTAGAAAGTGGCTGAATGAACGTCTCCACGGCTTTGCGCTCTTGCGGCGCAGTGAGGATTGTCGAGATATCCCTAATTCCAGAGAGTGAAAGGTGAAGCGTTCGCGGGATAGGAGTAGCAGTCATAGAGAGAATATGTGCATCTGCGCGCAATTGCTTCAACGCTTCTTTTGCTTTTACCCCGAAGCGCTGTTCTTCATCAATGATAATAAATCCAAGACGCTTGAAGTGTACATCCTTTGACAGCAAGCGGTGTGTGCCGATAATGACATCGATTGTGCCGTTTCGCACTCCATGGATGACTTGCTGTTGCTGCTTAGCGGTTTGTAACCGACTGAGCCGACCTATTGAGATGCCAAACGCCTGTAAGCGTTCCGAGAATGTATCAAAGTGTTGCTGGGCGAGCACGGTGGTGGGGGCGAGCAGTGCAACCTGGCGACCGTTTAGCACCGCTCGAAATGCTGCACGAATTGCAACTTCTGTTTTTCCAAACCCGACATCCCCGCAGAGCAGTCTGTCCATTGGCGTCTCTTGCTGCATATCATGATAGACATCTTGAAGTGCTTGCTGTTGATCTTTTGTTAATTCAAATGGGCATTTTTTATCAAGCTCCTCCTCTTCTGTTTGTTCCGAGTACTGCGTTGTAGTCGCAATTGTTCGTTTCGCATACAAATGCAATAAATCTTTTGCTAGCACTAAGGCGTGCTTCTTTACGCGTGCGACCACTTCACCCCAAGATGCGTCCGACAACCGATGCAAGGTTGGGTGCGGACTGCCAAGGTATTTATCAATGCGGTCAGCCAGCTCCACTGGAACGTAGATCTTGTCCGCGTCAGCGTATTCACAGATGAAGTACTCGCGGTCCAATTTGTTCACATGCATAGTGGTCATTCCTCCAAAGCGAGCGATTCCGTGATGCGCATGCACAACGTAATCCCCAGGATGCAGCGATTGAATCAACGCTTGCTGTACTTTTTGAGATTGCTCTTTGTACTCTTGCTCGGAGATGCCCACGGCCTGGTCCGTCAACACGATTGTGCGTGATGACGCATGAATGAATCCTCGTGAAGGAACGGTCAGTGGAATAGTTGTGGCATTCTTAGGAAGCAGTGGCACGAGTTTCTTCTTGTGAGCAGTACATGCAAAGACTGTCGCGTAGCTCGAAGCATCTTGCTGAATCTCTTCATACCGCAGATGATATGATTTCGTCTCTTTATATCCAGCGTCTGTGCTGCCCGGGATCTGCAGGGGAGAGACGATGAGCTGTGCGTGTGCGTTTTCTACAGCTTCTTGCTCATACAAGACAATAACAGCATCGTCCGGTAGATAATCGAGCAATGAAGATCGACCAGCTTGATGCAGTGGAGGGACACGACAAGAATCAAGTGCGCGCTTCTTTTTCCCGGTCTTTAAACTGAAGCTGTTGAGAGCGGTAATTGTATTGTTGTCAAATTCAATGCGAATCGGTTGATCTGTATACACATCTATAATATTTCCACGTCCGGACCATCGCCCTGGTTCGTTTGCTGATGTCTCACGTTCTAGTCCATTGATCGTGAGCAGTTCTTTCACTTCTTGGAGGGAGACCTCTTCTCCGACGCTCAGTTCAAGCGTCTTGTCGATAAATGTTCTCCTAGATGGTAGCCGAGTACGCTCTAGCTGCATTGCGTCGCAGAGAATCATGCCCGAAGGGTCATCGAAACGCAGTAGGTCCATGTTATTGTCGTTCCACTCAGTGCACTGACGCTCCTGTGTATTAAAAAAATGCACTGTTTGCGCAATAATATGACGATCAATTTCATTCTTAACCACTACAAAAACCGCCTGTTTCTGTAATAGGGGGGAGGTAGTGATATAATGCGAGAGCGCGAGTACATTCGGTACTTGCCCAATCTGTATTACATCACCGAGCTGAAGCTGGTCTCTCTGAGTTTCTGTGGTCATCGGTGTCTGTATTGTACGCGCTGTGAGAGTTTATGCAAGCCTAACGGTGTCATTGAATAATCGTTCGGTGTGTGAAATAATAGAAGCATGCAAATTACGAAAGATTTACAATGTGCAATTGACACAGCGAAAAACGCTGGAAAGATCGTGAAAAACGCGTTTGGTCAGGAACAGCAAGAGAAAAAGAAGGGCGGGAAGAACGGCATTGTGACTGAGGTTGATGTGCAAGTTGAGCAGTTTATTATTGAATCGCTGCAAAAGCACTCGGAGTATTCAATTCTCAGTGAGGAAACTGGCAAACAGGAAGGTAGTCAAGAAGCGCAGTGGATTATCGACCCTATTGATGGAACCACGAACTTCATACGCAACATTCCGCTGTGCGCTATTTCGATCGGCCTGCTTACCCCAGAAGGTTTTACTTTAGGAGTAGTATACAATCCGATTACAGATGAGTGTTACTATGCTGAACGCGAAGCAGGTGCGTATAGGAATGATCACCCGATAGCAGTCTCCACTAATAGCGACCCAGACCGAACAGTGGTGCTCATGGACTGGGGGTACGCAGTCGAGAGTCAGCAGACAACAACGAAAATCAGAGAAGCGTTAAGCGAGAACCATTTTTTGCGCACCCTTGGGGTGACAGCGTTGGAACTTTGCTGGGTTGCGGCTGGAATGGCAGACTCCTGTGTAGTGGTCGGTGACCAAATATGGGATTACGCTGCTGGTGTTGCTATTGCACGGGAAGCCGGAGCAGTGGTCACAGACGTCAAGGATCAAGAGGTGAAAAACGAAAGCGCAACAGTCATTGCTTCTAGTCCAGCCATGCATCAGAGGATATTAGAACAATTAACAGATATTACATGACCTCGGCCCGTTTTCACTCGTGGCAAGATTTCATTATGAAAAAGCGAGGCATTGTCTTTAATGGATTCTTTTTGCTGTATATTGTTTTAATTCAACCGTTAATCCTCCCTGCGCTCTACGGTGCGATTAATTTCGAAGAGACCTATATAGTGATCGGAGTTTTAATGTTGATTGCGATTGTCGTAGAAACTATCGGTATCTATTGGAAGAGCAAGGTCATTGGATCACGAAAGAGCCCTGAAGCAGAGTTCGGTTGGCTCTTTATGCTGGTATGGATGTTTCATGCTGTCGTAAGCATCATAGTCTATATGTGGGCACTGGAAACATTCGGTGTTGAAATAACCGGCGACGGTCAACCGCACTGGTCTATCTACGGTTGTATCTTTATTGTCATCAAGGAGTTAGCCATTCTGTTTATTTTAATATTGAGCGATACATCAAAGAAAAAGAGCATGTCCACAGCCAAAGAGTTGGTTGCAGATTTTTTCTTGCTATTCTTTGCATGTATTGCGTATACCTCCACATGGGAGGCAGTCACGAATCAGCCAGGAATGAAACTGTCTGAGTACGGTGCTGGTGAAGCTGCGCTGTATGCTGGAGTTGCTGGACTGATATTTCTCATTTTTTTCATACCTATCCGCATGGTGCACGTGATTGAAGATCTCTATTCCATGAAAACTGGGAGGGACGTTATTGAATGGGCGATCTCTATTTTAGTGGTAACAGTTGCAGCAGTAGCAGCTTTGTTTTAAAGTAGTATCCATGACCACTTTGTTTTCAGAACAATCTAAAGAGCACGCCCCACTCGCTGATAAACTCAGACCAGAAGCACTGAAGGATTTTGTAGGGCATGAGGATTTGATTGGGCAGAGCAGCATGTTGCGCCAGTCATTAGAAAAAGATGAAGTCCCTTCTATGATCTTTTGGGGCCCACCAGGCAGTGGAAAGACCACACTTGCATTTATCATTGCACACATGACGAATGCGAATTTTGTGCAGTTGTCAGCGGTCTCTGCGGGCAAGAAAGACCTGAAAGAGGTGCTGGAGCAGGCCAAGAGTGATGTGGAGCTGCATCAGAAGAAAACCACACTGTTTTTAGATGAGATACATCGTTGGACCAAAGCACAGCAGGACGCACTACTACCCGCCGTGGAACGGGGTTCGCTCATTCTCATTGGCGCAACCACAGAGAACCCATCTTTTGAAGTGATCTCAGCGTTGTTGTCGCGATGCCAGGTATTTGTATTAAAACAGTTGAGCGAACAGAACATCATTACCATTCTGAAACGAGCAACTGATGAGTTGAAGATCACTGTGCCTGACGATGTACTGGGGTACATTGCCACACTTTCTAACGGAGATGCACGCACGGCAATTAATGTATTGGAGTTTGCACACGGTTCAGGAAAAAAGATCACCAAACAAGTGGTCAAAGACTCTGTAGAGAAGACCTTTTTATATGACAAGCAAGGAGAGCAGCATTTCAACTTGATCTCGGCTTTACATAAGTGCATGCGTGACTCTGATCCGGATGCGTCTTTATACTGGCTCGCACGAATGCTAGAAGCAGGTGAGGATCCGCTGTATATTGCGCGCCGCGTGATTCGTTTTGCGTCTGAAGACGTGGGGAATGAAAAGCCCACTGGTTTGGTGTTAGCAATTGCCGCATATCAAGCGTGCCACTTTGTTGGCATGCCAGAGTGCAACTTAGCGCTTGCTCAAGCTGTAGAATACTTAGCGCGTGCGCCTAAGTCACGAAGCATAGACACAGCTTGGCAGAGAATAGTTAAAGACATTCAAGAGCATCCACATGAGCCAGTGCCCATGCACTTACGAAACGCACCTACCGCACTGATGAAAGAGCTTGGATACGGCTCCAGAGAACAGGACTCGAATTTGCCAGACAATTTAAAAGATAGGAAATATTTTGAGTAAGTATGTTAATACGAGACCTCACGCAATGTGAAGAATTTATGGCACGTGATAAGACAGCGCTGCGAGAGTTACTACATCCGGACCGTCACGATGTTGCTCTTCATTACAGTTTAGCGCATGCTGTGGTTGAGCCTGGTAAGCGCTCTGCGCAGCACGTACTACAATCCACTGAAGTCTACTATATTCTCCAAGGGCAGGGGATAATGTATATCGATGATGAGTCAGAAGCAGTACGCGCTGGTCAAGCGATCTATATTCCAGCACAAGCTACACAATGGATCGAGAATACCGGAGCAGAAGAGCTGCAGTTTCTCTGCATCGTTGATCCAGCGTGGCAAGAACAAGATGAAGAAATATTACAAGAATAAATATGGAACTAGGCATTTTAGCTATCACAGCTGCGTCTATCGGGTTATTTCACACCTTGCTCGGCCCGGACCACTACATACCGTTCGTTGCAATGGCAAAAGCAAGGAATTGGTCCAAAAAAAAGACCATAAAGATCACTCTGCTATGTGGTGCGGGGCATGTAGCAAGCTCGATAATACTTGGAGTGATCGGAATCACCATAGGAGCTGCAGTGCTTTCATTAGAAGCAATTGAAGCATTTCGAGGAACCATCGCTGGCTGGGCGTTGCTCTCGTTTGGATTGGCCTACTTACTGTGGGGAATTCGTCGAGCGATAAAGAATACTCCACATACCCACTTGCATACTCATGAAGACGGTATTCCACACACTCATGAGCACGTACATACGCACGACCATGCACATGTTCATGAAAATACAGCAAAAAAAAGGATGACTCCGTGGGCGTTATTCATTATTTTTATCCTTGGTCCGTGTGAACCGCTCATTCCTATACTTATGTATCCAGCTGCAGAGATGAGTATAGGCAGTATGATATTGATTGCGAGTATATTTGCAATTGTGACTATAAGCACGATGTTGGTAACAGTCGGTGTGTTGACTGCAGGTGTGAAACGACTACGCGTTCAGTCACTAGAGCGGTTTAGCCACATTTTCGCTGGTGGAGCGATCGTGCTGTGCGGAGCAGCGATTCAATTAGGTTTATAATTGATATGAATATATGACAAAAAAAAGATTATTCGGAGTACGTAGAGTCGAGCCATCAGCAACTGGACCAGGAGCAGACTCTGTTCTTCCGAGAAGTAAGGTCGATTCACTCGGTGCAATGCAGGTCGCACAATTAAATGGAGTCGTCAGAGACTTCCTCTCAGGATTGGATGGAAAAGATCCTGATCTAGCAGCTGCACTTCGAGCGGTGGTTCAGCGAGGAGAGCAGGAAGCAAGTGCTGCAGGACAAGGCGCGATTGATGCCTTGTTCAGTGGATTGAAAGCATTGATTGCACATATGCGCGCCGAACATCCAGCAGTATTTGAAGATCTCGGTGTCGAAGTCGAGCACTATGGAGTAGACGACCCAGCTGATCCAGCGGCAGTTCCACCAGATCCACGCGAAGCACACCTAGTGTTACTGGTGAAAGATTTACAAAGAATTGCTCCAGGGGTGCTGGAGCATATGGTGGGCTCGGATGAGAATTAAGTAGAGAGGTCCACTACAATATCTTGGTGTTCCAATGACGGTTGTTGTAGCGCATCAGCAAGATATTCAACACATGAGCTCATGATTGCATCGATCTGTTGTTCTTCGGTGTTGGAGAATCGTTGTAGTACAAAATCCGCGGTGTCTGGTAGCGGCTGATCGTTCATAACTCCAACTCGCATGCGTGGAAATTCCTGCACACCCATGTGTTCAATAATAGACTGTACACCGTTATGTCCAGCAGAAGAACCCTCGGAACGCATTCGAATAGTCCCGAACTGCAAATCTTTATCATCATGAACTACTATAATTCTATGTGGTTCAATCTTAAAGTAGTCAGCTACTGCACGCACTGCTTGCCCAGAGTTGTTCATAAATGTTTGTGGCTTGCAGAGAATAACATCATTCTGTTTTGCTATCAGCGCATTCCATTTTTTTTCAAATGTAAACTCTACTTCTAGTGAAGCTGCGTACGCATCAAGCACGCGCCATCCAATGTTATGCCTGGTACGTTCATACTCTTTCCCTGGATTGCCCAGGCCAACAAGCAGAATCATATTATACACGTTCAGAATTTATTTTCTCTAACTCTTGCGCAACACTTTCCCACGGGAAAATGGTGATTTTAGGACGCAGTCCAAGCTCTTCCGCCTCTTGTTCAGTAGCAGCAAACCGCTCATTAGTCTCAATGCCACAGAAGTACTCTTCTGTCCCTTCAAAGGTTTTTGGTCCTCCATACACTCGTGCGACAGAAAGGTAGTAGAGACGAGCATCAGAAAATTGTTGCTGTAAGAATTGTATAGTCTTTACTGCTGTTTCACCAGTGTCGGTGTTGTTCTCACATATGAGTATATTAGCATGTTTTGGTAGAACGTAGTGAAAGTTCTTCACTATTGCATCTCCACGGAATTGAATAGGGATGATGGTGTCTATCCCAAAGCGCACCGCCATCATAGATCCAATTATCGCTCCACTACGCATGATCGGAACAATCGCATGAAATCGGATGTCCTGCTCTTCACAGTATGAATGCACTCCAGAATAGAGACCATCGACAATCTCTCCGTACTCTTCATACGCCATATAGTTCGTATCATCTACAGTGCATTTTTTCAGCATATAATTCGAGCGGGCAGTTAGGTCCCGATATCAATAATGATCTTTACTCCTTCAAAATCAAAACGCTCTCGGATCTCTTTCTCTACGATTCGGGGGATCGCGCGAGGCATGTCTTTTGGACGAGTAGTTTTTAAGTAGAATCTTGGAGGTCGCGCAGAGACTTGTTTTAATCGCTTCATGGATATATGTGGCTTTCGGTATTTACGCGTTGCTGTCTTTCGTGGGCGGTACGAAGAACGTGCAATTGCTAGAACAGTTTCCAAGTCTTCTGTTTCTAAGAACCGGTTGAAATTGTCTGCTACACGCAAGACCATATCCAGAGTATTTTTCACTCGCAACTTCTCTTGTGCAGACACAAAGATCATGGGCGCCCATCGTAAAAACGGAAGCGATGCGTCAAAATAACTACTAAACTCGTTAATGGTATTGGTCTCTTTCTCATCGATCAGGTCCCACTTATTCACCACTAAAATTAATCCCTTACCGAATTCATTTGCTAAGTCAGCAATTTTTTTATCCTGGGCAGTAATGCGTTTCTGCGCTTCGAGTACCAACAGCACCACATCAGCGCGCTGCATTGCATCAATCGCTGACTGTACACTTTGTTTTTCTATTTGGCCTATACGTTTATCCGGCCATCGCTTTCCCACGCGTGATCGTTTTCGAATGCCAGCAGTGTCAATCAATAAGAATTTTTTTCCGTTATATTCATACGGAATATCATTGGTATCTCGTGTGGTATGTGCCTGATCCGCGACTATGACTCGTTCTTCACCAAGTATGGCATTTAACAATGATGATTTCCCAACATTCGGTCGTCCGACTATCGCAACTTTTGTGCGTTCCTCAGGCGTTGCTGCACTCGTGGTCGGTTGCAGCACGTCATAAATGCCATCGAGAAGGTCTCCTGTCCCGCGGCCGTTCACAGCAGAGATCACAAACAGAGGTTCAATATTCAATTGATATACTTCATTCGGTATCGCGTGCTCTCGTTTTGTACTGTCAATTTTGTTTACCACCAAGAACACTGGAATGTCTAGATCCCTCAACTCCTTTGCTAGTCGTTTATCCTGCGGAAGCACACCAGCTTGTCCATCAATAAGAAACAGAACTAAATCCGCTTGCGCGATAGCGTTACGAGCTGCTGCAATCACACGCTCTTCTAACTGCTCATCATCTTCCACATCCAAACCGCCGGTATCTAAGAATTGAAATTCTCTTCCGCGCCATATCACGGTGCCGGCATTAATATCTCGAGTTGTTCCTGCCCATGAAGAGGTGATTGCGTGGTGAGATTGTGTACAACAATTAAACAGAGTTGATTTCCCCACGTTCATTCTCCCAACTATTGCGACAGTCGGAGCAGTTGTTGGTTGTTTCATAATTCGTTACCAGATGCTGATCCAGTCTGATCAGCCGCATCCGCGGTATTAATCTTTGTTTGGTTGCTTCCTACTACTACAATAAAATCCACAGAGTCCGGAAGCGCTTGCGTATTTACAATGGTAGTATCAATATCCGTTGCGAGTCGTATAGAGGCGTCTGCTGCTGGCATGGTTGCCGCACGCACAGCCGTCTGTATCTCTTGTTCCAGTATATCCTGCGCCAATGGTTTGGACCCATCCGAAAGGTCATAGATGATTGTATCTTGCACACTCTTGCTATTCGCATTTGCGATAGCTGACGAAGAGACGGTCACGCCTGCGCTACGCAGGGAGTTTGCAGTTTTTGTAGCCAGTCCTGATATGGTTGAACCATTTTGTACTGCAATCACTGCTTGCTCCTGGAGTACTTCACCCATATCGAATAAATGTAGCGCGAGCTGTTGTATCTCTGAAAAGTCACCGAGACCAGCATTCGGGATTAATACGTATGCGCCGGTTTCACTCGAGATCTCTGAATGCACGAGACCAGACTCTGCGTTATCGACTACTTGATTCACAATTTCATCTTTATTTACTTCAGCAGCGATGTCTGCAAAGCGTTTCATCTCCCAGATTTCAACGTTCATGCGGACGTGATCTCCGACGTTGTTCAGGATTTTCGTTATCTTACTTGGATTTAATATAGTCGACGCAGACAGCGCTTCATCTCTTAACGCTTCTAATATTTTTTGTTGCCTATTTGCGCGAGCAAAGTCTGACCCTTCTCCATTGTTCCCATGTCGTGACCGCGCATACTGTAGCGCACGCTCTCCGTCCATATGCTCCCATCCCTCAGTAAATGCGATGGTCTGCCAGCCGTAGTTATAATCCGGGTATTGATAGTCAGTAAAGCTATTCTCCACGTAGATATCGAGTCCACCGAGACTATTAATAATATCTCGGAATCCAGTGAAGTCTGCCAAGACATAGTAGTGCATCTCTAGTCCGGTCATCTCTTCCATCTTCTCAAGCGCTAACTCGATGCCGCCGATCTCTACTGCATAATTGATTTTTCGATATTCGTAATAGTCTGGGTCGTCATCAGAGTAGACCGGGACCACAAGATCACGCGGAATCGATAGAAGTGCCACTTGCTTGGTTGACGGTTTAATAGATGCGATCATGATCGTATCAGTGAGTGTACCGCCAGGATGGTCCAGCCCTCCTTCGCCCAGTAGCAGTATGTTCACCCGGTCCTCATCCTCACCTTGCAACGGTTGCACATCTTCATCGATGATTCTTCGAATCTGGCCAAAGAATCCCACTTGTTCATTTTTAGATACAATCTGTGTGGTGGTAAATTGATAGATATAGACTCCAAAACCGATCATGCCGATGCCTATAACAATCAAACCAATCAAAAAAACATACCGCAGACGAAAGCGGTGCGAAGTTGACGTCTTCTTGAGATCTACTTTGTGCGGATGAGATTCTGGTGGGACTGGACTCTCTTTAGGTTCTGCTGGTACTTCACTCTTTTTTTTGGTTGAAGCGTCAGACGAGGGTGTTTTTTCTTGGGTTTTTTTAGGCATGTTTCTTACACTCTGATAACACAGTGCGAGGATCATTATAGTAAGATTTCTTCTACACGTCAATTTTTGACTCGAAGTGTTTTTAGTGGTATACTTCGTTAGTTATTCAATAAAAATATGCCTGAAATACAAGATGAAATAGCCTCAAAAGCGAAAAGAACCGGTGTTTTTTTGTGGGAAGTAGTCAAAGTGGTTGTCATATCCTTGGCGATCATAATTCCCATACGATATTTCCTGATTCAACCGTTTTACGTAAAAGGCGCGTCCATGGAACCGAACTTTCATAACTACGAGTATTTAATTATTGATGAAATATCGTATCGATTTAATGAACCTGAGCGCGGGGATGTGGTTGTGCTACGAAATCCGCAGATGCGAACACAATTTTTTATTAAACGCATTATCGGATTACCAAGCGAGACCGTAGAGATCAAGAATCATGGAGTCTACATTAACGGCGAGAAACTTGATGAGTCTCCGTATCTTGATGAATCGACGTTTACCTACGGTACGCAAGAGCTGGCACTCCACGATAATGAGTACTTCTTGCTAGGAGATAATCGTTCTGAGAGTTTAGATTCGCGTGTATTTGGGGCAGTACCATCAGAAGAATTTATCGGCCGCACCTGGTTGCGTGCATGGCCGTTTACGCGTTTAGATCATTTTTCAAAAGTTCAATATAACGAATAAGTCATATGGCGACAAAAAAAAGTACAAAGAGTTCCTCTAAAGCAAGTACTGCAAAATCCTCAAAAGGATCATCAGCGAGCAAAGGAACACCAAAGAAAGGAAAAGGAAAGAAACCTCAATTACTGAGAGGAATGAAAGATATCCTCCCGCAAGAGCAGTCCTTCTGGGAATACGTAATTGAATCATCAGCGCAAGCATCACGAGCGTATGGATACGAACGTATTGATATTCCGATAGTGGAAGAATTAAACCTGTTTGTTCGTGCAGTTGGTAACACCACGGACATTGTAGAGAAGGAGATGTATGAATTTGAAACCAAAGGTGGAGATAAGGTAGCACTTCGTCCAGAGATGACTGCAGGTATCTGCCGCGCCTACGTCGAACACGGAATGCAGAACCTTCCTCAGCCAGTGAAGTTATGGACTCACGGCCCAGCATTTCGCTATGACCGACCGCAAGCTGGTCGATATCGACAGTTCCATCAAGTGAATTGGGAATTGATCGGCTCTAATCAACCTGCATTAGATGCAGAGTTGATCTCCGTTGGTCACCACTTACTGTCCGATATGGGGTTAGAGACCGTTGCACTTATTAACTCCATTGGTTGCCGCGACTGTCGTCCAGATTATATCATTGCTTTGAAAGAATACTACAAAGGGCATCGCAAGAACCTCTGTGAAGACTGTAAAGGTCGGATCACTAAGAATCCACTCCGGCTCTTGGATTGTAAAGAAGAGGCGTGTCGTGCGATTGGAGAAGATGCTCCTCAGTCCGTAGACAACCTGTGCGATGGATGTCGCGATCACTTTATGAAAGTACTAGAATATCTTGATGAAGGGGATATTACGTATCACTTGCAACCGCGGCTGGTCCGAGGCTTGGATTATTATTCACAGACTACATTTGAGTTTATCTTGAAAGCAGACCAAGAAGAGATGAGCCCTGCTGCGTTATTAGGTGGTGGACGGTATGATTATTTAATAGAAGAGTTGGGTGGCCCACCAGAGACACCAGCTGTAGGTATGGCCATGGGAATTGAGCGTGTGATATTAGCTATTAAAGATTCGAATGTCGATGTCTCTCCAGCACCAACACCTGATGTCTTTCTAGCGCAGATCGGTGAGACTGCACGCAAGCGCGCACTCAAGTTATTTGAGGAGTTACGCAAAGCCGGTATTTCCACAGGGTCAAATATCAGTAAGAACCGCTTATCTGATCAGCTGTCATTAGCGAATAAAGCACATGCAAAGATCACGTTGATCTTAGGGCAGAAGGAGATGATCGACAATACGATTATCATCAGAGACATGGAGTCTGGGTCTCAGGAAGCAATTATGCAATCAAAATTAATTGATACACTTAAGAAACAACTTAAGAAGTAACCTATTCATATGTCAGAAGACTGTATATTTTGTAAAATCATACGCAAAGAAGCTGAATCCGACATTGTGTATGAGGACGATGCGATTATCGCATTCCGCGATATTCGTCCAAAAGCTCCAACTCACATTCTCGTGGTTCCAAAAGAGCATGTCGCAGACTTAAATGCATTCACCTCGGAACACACGGAGTTGCTAGGATCCTTAGCACTAAAAGCAGCAGAGATAGCTAAAGAACAGGGCATTGCAGAATCAGGATATAAGATCGTTTCCAATGTAGGAGATGACGGTGGTCAAATCATTCAACATTTCCACTTCCATATAGTTGGAGGAGAGCCAGTAAAAGTGGTGGTATAGTGGAAAACAGCAAGTTGACACAGTAATAAAATAGTGTTATATTGGCCTCAGATATCTTAAGATATTTGGTTATAATTAGTAATAAATAGAGAGGGGTGAGAATTTGTGGTTAAAGTTGAGAAAAAAGAAGGAGAATCAAACGACAGTTTAATACGTCGATTTTCTGGCAAAGTTCAGAAGACCGGAATCTTGAAAACTGCAAAAGGTGCACTCTTTTTTCGTAAAAAGCCGAATAAGCGGCAGAAAAAAGATTCAGCGCTACGCAGAAAACAGAACCGGGAACAGCGAGAATTCGATATCAAAACTGGTCGAATCCAAGAAGCACCGCAGTACGGGCACCATTCCAAAAGAAAAGCAGCGTAATTTTTTCGTACATGCCATTGCATGAACAACTATTACAAGACCTGACCGCAGCAATGAAGAGTCAGGATCGTCAACGTGTAGATGTGTTGCGACTACTCAAAGCAGCGTTATTGGATTCAGCAAAAGCACAAGGCAACAAGGAACAACTCTCTGATACAGAAGTTGTTTCTGTATTACAGAAAGAAGCGAAAAAACGAAAAGAGTCTATCCAAGCGTTTACTGACGCTGACCGCACCGACCTCGTAGATAAAGAACAACAGGAGTTAGATTTAATTCAGCAGTACTTGCCAGAACAGATGTCCGAGCAAGACCTACTGCCTATTGTTCAACAAGCAGTAGCTGATGCTCCGGAGAAGAATTTTGGTGCAGTCATGCCTGCGGTTATGAAACAAGTACAGGGCCAAGCTGACGGGAACATGGTAAAACAGCTCGTTGAACAAGAACTAAACAAATAAACCAATTTATATATACATCTATGAAGCTTGATTCTCACCGACCCTTTCACAGATTGCGTCGAATAGTCCGTCGGTCAGCACTCCTGACCATTCTATTCGTCACTAGCGCTGTTCCAGCACTTGCGCAAGTCAATACGAGTTACGAAGGTATTGCATTAAGTGATCGGAGTCCGGTTGAGGTGGTATTGTATTTGCTTGCATGGGTGTTAGGTATCTTAGCGATCTTTGCTGTGGTGTTGGTGTTGTACGGTGGATTTGTATGGATGACTTCGGGTGGCAATGAAGAAAAGGTTGCAAATGCAAAAGCCATTCTCAAGAACGCACTGATTGGCTTGCTGATTATCCTCTCTGCTTGGGGAATTGTGTTGTGGTTACTTGGTGTAATTTCAGATGCAACAGGAACCAGTACTATCATGCCGTGTAGTGGATACGGTTGTATCTCGGGAGATTTTACACCTTCGGGGTATGATTACTATGTACTGGCTACTAATCCATCTAACGGGGATTCCGGTGTCTATCTATGTACTGACGTGACTATTCGTGTGAATCGACATGTAGATCAAGACTCAGTAACCGCGGATTCATTCTATATTATTAATGATGACGGTACCTTATATGACGGAGATGAATGTACGAGCCATGATGAATGTGTTTCAAGTACGTGCACGGATGAAGATGAAGACGGTACATACAATTGTGTAGGAGATACTGTGCCTGGCGATATTGGGTTCGGCCCAGGTGATTCAACGTACTATTTTAATATCGTGCCAGATGAAGATTTTGCCGAAGACACGAACTACCATGTCTATCTCACTTCAGATATCATGAGTGAAGATGACACTCCGGATGATGAAGTTGATGATCGTTATGCATTAACAGCATATGATTTTACTTTCATTACGGGCACGGAAACGGATGTGATACCACCAACAGTGCAGGAGAACAGCGAATCCCCATTCCCGGCTGATGAAGAGACTAATGTCTGTCTGAATACTGTAGTGAGCGTAGACTTCTCAGAGTCTATGCGTATTACCTCATTCAACGACGATGAGTCATTCTTAGTTGATGAAGCTGGTGTATGGGAAGAAGGGGATCCAGAGACCATGCCAGACTGGACTGATGCACGAGAGTTAAATGGATGGAGCTTTGGTTCGCAATTTGATTACGCTATGGTTCGGCCAGCGAGTGCATTAGATGAATACACGTGGTATGGATTTAGACTATACGCTGGTGATGCAGACAATGATTTTGAAGGCGCAATTACTGACTCCTGCGGCAACCCATTAGACGGTAACTACGACGTAGTCTCTGAAGGTGCGACCGTTGATAACTTCTGGGGGTATGACCCAGATGCTGGCGAGTCAGAAGATTCTATTCTGTGGGAGACTGGAGAGAACTCCGAATGTACTCCAATTATTGAGAGCTTTACTCCCCCAGCGTGGTGGTACGGTGAATATGCTGGCCTGCTCATGGAGGGAGAAGCGTGTACGTATGACTATGAATGTGCATCCCAAGATTGTGATGGTGGGTTTTGTGTGGGTGAGCCAGCGTATGGATTACTCATTACAGGATTGTATTTGATTCCACATCCAGAGGTCTGGTTTGAAGGTAGTCGCATTTACGCTGCTGAAGGCACGAACTCTTGTTTCAATGTGGATCACTTTGGGAATTTAACGTCTGATACCTCAGTTGGAGATGAATGTATCGGATCATTTGGTATTTGTGACGGATTAGTAGACGGCCATGAAGTACTCTGTGACACGAATCAAGATTGTGAAAACGAAGGTGCTGGTACGGAGTGTGACAATCCATACACCAGCAATACCGAACTGCGTACTATGATTCCAGTTGGCACCAAGCCAGATCAGAACTTCAGAATTAGTGTTGCTGATGTCCCAAGCGCGTACTCTGACGACACTGTTGGTCTAGAAGACAATCAGCCGTATATCTCCTGGTTAAACCCAGACGACGGAGCAGTGGGTCAATACATGACCATTATTGGTGAGAACTTTGGTGAGACCACAGGTACAGTCGTGATGCGCATGATTCAAGAAGACGGTGTGGTCCGCACATCAGAGCTGGTATTGCCGGAAGAGTGTGGAGATGTGTCGGAGCCAGAAGAAATATTAGCAATTGTCCCAGAAGAGTATACAGATTCGGATGGAGGAACTGGTACATGGGCTACTGGAGATGTTGCAATGGTGCAGGTGATTCATAATGAAGGAGAAAACGAGAGCATGGCACGTGAAGGGTACTACTCGAACTGGAGGAGCTTCACATTTTCAACCACCACTCGGCCAAATCTCTGTTCCGTTGTTTCTGTAGAGAATGAATTAGCAGACCCAAGTAATTGTGATATCTCAGGAGGAAAGGATGTCTATGTGACTGGTGATTCATTTGGAGACGACCAAGGGGACAGCACGATCTACATGACTACCTCAGAGTATGTAGAGTACGAACCGTCAGCAGTAGATTCATGGATTGACTCTCAAGTAGATTTCACGACCTCTGGAGACATGGGCAATGATACGTATTATGTAGTGGTTAGCCATGAAGAGCTTGGAAACAGTAATATGCGTTCGTACTATATTCCATGTACATCAGGACCGCAGGTCGTAGAGTGGGGGACGTGTGATGAGGATGAAGATATCTATCCAATACCAAACCCACAACCAAATCAAACAGACGCATGCCGAAACGGGATTATCGCAGTACTCTTTGATCAAGAAGTGTCTGGGTTGACGTATGATGTTGGTGGAACCGGCACAGTGCGCATTCAAAAGTACAATGAAGGAGACTCGTTTGACGAATCCGCAACACCGTCTGATATTTCGGGTTCATTAGACACCGGATATACTGTGTATGTGAACGACACCTATTACTACGGATTCAAGTTTACTCCAGCGTCCAATATGGATCAGAACACCTGGTACAAAGTAACGCTATCAACCGGCATTTCGAGCTTGGATGATGGAGTTCCTATGGCAGAGGAATATACGTATACGTTTAAGGTAGATGACACTGAAGATACATGCGAAGCAACAAATATCGTTGTTGATCCAAGTTGGACCATAGAGAATGAATACGGTGATTCCGAAGATTTTGATGGCACCGCAGTCTCTGATTGTAATTTAATTAATCCAAACTCCATGACATGGTCATGGACAATCGACGATGAAGATATTGGCACATTCTCTCCAGGTCAACCAGATTCAGACGCAGAAGAAACAGTGTATGTTGCAGGCAATGACGAAGAGAATGAAGGTACTACTTACGTACGCACCACGGTTGGCGAATTAGAGGATGACGCAGCATTCGTTGTAGATCTAGGGTTCTGTGAGTCGGATGAAGATTGTGAAAGCTGTCCAGGCTCTACGTGTAATGAAGAGACGAGTCACTGTACACCAGTGGTCATTGATACTGCGAGTCAATCGTCTCCACCGAACGACCCATCTACACGAGATTTCACTCCTTTAAATGGAGCTCAAGGCACTTGGGTCACAATTTACGGTTGTATGTTTGGTTCAGCTAAGGGAAATGTCTGGTGGAATTCGGACGATGATTTAGTACACGCAGAGACAGAGTGGCCAGACTCAGAGTTATGTGAAGATACCTGGACGTCGGAGTATATCATTGCAGAGGTCCCAGAAGATTGGGATGCTGATGATGATGATATCCGAGAGACAGCAGTGGATAACGGTACATATGATATTGAAGTGGAGACTAGATACGGAGACTCGGACGAAAGTGATTACGATGATTTTGAAATAAATGACACTCCTCGTGCTGGTATTTGTAAAATTAGTCCAGACGATGGGCCTGAAGGAACTTCTACCTACACCGCAGGGCAGATGATGGGCGAGGATGAAGGATGGTCTAGTTGGATCGATAAAGACGATGATCGCTTATCTGGTGAAGTAACGTCATGGAGTGATACATTGGTCTATTCGATTGTGCCTGATGGAGCAACGAATAGTGTTTCAAAAGATTATCGTGTGATTACCGCAGAGGGTGATGAAACCAGCTGTGCTGATGATACATATTGTTCGAATACTTTAGATTACACGGTCACGTGTTCATGGAATCGTGAATGTAACTCCGGATGTTGTAATATCGACACTCCGTACGGTGAGTGTATCTCTGGCGATGAAGCAGATGCGTATTGTAATGCATGTGAAACAGATGATGACTGTACTGAGTGTGGAGGAGATAGCTCGTGTGTAGACGGGTACTGTACTCCGGTCATCGAAGAGATCTCCCCGGCTCGACAAGGGAATGATAGCGCAATTACTATCGACGGATGTTACTTCGGTTCTTCCAAGGGTAGTGGCTCTGTATCTGTCGGAGGCATAGAGCCCGAGTATCCATGTGGAAATGAATCATGGTCCAATACACAGATTATTGTTACCGTACCAGGTGAAGATGAGATTGCACCAGAGCAGAGCGTGGATGTAACAGTGACAAGTAGATTTGAATTAACCACTGAAGCATCTCCATTATACGTAGAAGAGCAATGTGTAGATGCTCCGGAAGAGGGTGTACCGATTCTCTGTGCGTTAAATCCGAACTCTGGAGACGGTCATGACACAGTATGGTTCTCAGGAATTAACTTCTATGATCCAGACGCTGTGGGTGAGACTGATACATTAAATAATATATTTGCACACCCAGACGGTCCAACCGCAGGTGACAACTTTGCATATATATCAGACGAGATGACCTCAGCAGAGGTGCCTGTTAATGATGAAGATCTTGCTGCGAGCGGAGACGCATACGCAGAAGCGAACTCGTGTGATAGTAATGGAATTAATTTCTATATTCATTGTGAAGATGGAGAAGACTGTCCTCCGGGCTCCGATTGTGTGGACGGTGTCTGCACTCCAGCAGAGTGTACAGCAGATGATGATTGTCCGGACCCAGACGACGAATGTATCGATGGTGAATGTACTACCCCATGTGAAACACATGAAGACTGTGATGGAGACGAAGTCTGTGTAGATGGAACGTGCGAAGAGTCGTGTACTGAGACTGGAGACTGTGATCATGGATTTGATTGTGTCGAGGGTGTCTGTACGGACATGTATTGTGCAGAGTGTTTTGATGGCGACGTGGTTGACAATGATCAATGTCCAGCGTATCGCGGGTGTTACTGGGCGGATGATTTAGGTGCAATTGATGACCCTGCAAACTGGTGTTGTGATTGGCGGCCAACATTTGTCTCCTCAAACCCATCAGATGGAGAGACTGGCATTTGTCCAAATAGATGGTTCACAATAACATTTAGCGAAGAGATGAAGTTCACTACGAGTAAGTGTGATAACGAAGATGTGAATGATGATGGGTATATTGATGATCAGGACTTAGTAAATGTCGACGATGACGCAGACGGAGACTACACTGATGAGGATCATAACTGTGATCATAACGGTGACGGAGTGGTCGACGGCAATGATACTGCAGAGTTTAATATTGATATTGAACAGCTCGCAGGAACTGGAACGTGTGATGGGGGGTACTGTGATGGAGGAGCACACGATGGCGAGGACTGTAGTGCAGACGCGACACTTTGTGAACAAGATGAGGATACAGTAATCACAGAGATTGATATTGCTACTATGATTCAGCAAGCAGATGATTCAGGTACGTGCGTAGCGAATGTCTGTGACGGTGGTTACTATGACGGTGCAGATTGTACAGATGATCCAGAGCTCTGCGAATTTAGCGAAACCTATACCACAAGGCTCCGCGTGGAGCCAGGGGCATTTGTGACCGGAGCACAGTATAGAATGACATTGAATAGTGAAAATGATTACTTTCAAGATGAGTCTACTGTAGATACCAGCAGTATTCGTAGCGTTGATTCTGGGCTCGCACTTCGAGACGGAACAGAGATAGTTACTATAGAGTTACAAAATGATTTCTGTCTCCCGACACAAGTAGAATTAATAAATGATGATACTGGAAAGCGACACCATACATTTACAGAGCCAAATGGTTCTACGTCATACACCGCGACCGTTCTCGCATCAGACGGCCAAGAACTGTACTCTACTGATGAAATGGGATGGGAGTTTACCTGGGATCCGTATTATGATGAAGATAGTTGTGAGAATATCGCGTGGGTGGAGGTTGCAGAAGTAGAGGAGTTTGAGACGAGTTGTGATATCCACGCAGATTGTGGCGACAATCAACGGTGTATAGAGAATGTCTGTCTTGATCTCTGTGATGAAACCGCTGATTGTGGTAGCGGAGAGATCTGTACATACGGACATCATTGTATGACTCCGGATGCAACGAGTGAAACCCAAGCAGTGGTTAGCGGAGAGGAGAATCATGATAGCACAAGCTTAAGCGCAACTATTTCGCCTCTTACTGGATGGACTGGGTCAATCACCGGAAAATCCCGATTATCAGTGACATACTGCGAAGAGAGCGTGATATGGGAGTATATTGATGATGAAGATCCTTCGGCGGATTCAAAGTATTATGAGTTTGTGTCTCGTGGTACGCCAGAATATGAGCAGAACTTCCGCTTAATCTACTGTATGGATGATGATACTCCGGAGATGGATAATATTGTGGTAAATGAAGGCGGCGGTGATGATGACTGGTTCCTACAGTATCTGTTCTCAAATTCAGATAACCCCGAGCAAGTATTTGGGATTCGGGTGTTTGATAATGAATATAACTTAAGTCCAGAAGAGTGGTACGAGACGTTTGTTGATGAAGATGGGTCGATCAGTGATACCACTATAGATGGATACTACGCAGGTACGACTGGTGATACGTACTACATCGCTGCAGGAAACATCATTCAGGACTCTAATCCAGCAGATGATTCGTTATATAACAACATGTACGTGTTCTCGTTTGATACTGAAGCAGATGGAATGGAGAACATCGAATCACAGGTTATGGATTATCTGATGTTTAACCACGATCTAGATTACGGAGATTGTGATGCGTCAGATAAAGATAAGTTGACGCGCGATACAAACCGTGTGAATGATTTTGGAACGCTGGCAGTCCATATTTCAGAGTATATCACTGAAGAAGGGGCGACCGAGTATCCATACCCACAGAGTGATGAATACGGTTCATATATCGAAGAACTTACCACAAGTGTCTGGAGTTCATGGCAAGGCGCGGTCGGTAATATCTATGGCGTGACACTACCAACAGATCCATATAACTTCTTCTATGCTGCTGATCAAGATGACCCATGGAACGCTGGTGATGAACCGTGGATCTATGACGAAGGGCTTGGCGATGAGACCACAGACGGGGATTGTGAATACGACGCGGATCTAAACGAGTATTGGGACGAGTCTGGAACGTGCTGGGACCCAGTGAATACAGAGTTCTACTGTCCTGAGCACTCGCATACATATATGTATAAGGTAGATCCAGCGGATTCAACCAATTTGTATCTCTACTCACATATGGAATATGACGGTTCCGCTGACGGAACTGAAGATTGGATCCATGGGGACTATACTCCATGTACTGATGCAACGGTGACCGCTGAGTGTGCGTGTTATAATTACGGACTAGAGAGTATTGGAATGGGTAATTGGGCAGAGTCCACTCCATAATTAAGATCATATCTATGCCAGTACAACCGATAAATGAAGAGCAATTGGAGGACATTTTTCAAGAAACCGAGAATGATGTAGAGGCTCAAGCGTCTGCTCAGCCGTCCTTTGCTGTAGATCCGCGACCATCAGTCACGTCTGCGCCGGTTTCAGGACCAGATAGACCAACGCAAGTAGCGCCGACTGCTGATTTACCATTCCCTGGTTCAGAGCCAGTAGATCCGGGCGCTTCACCACTGCCTCCGCTTGATTCGCCACCTCAGCCACCTACGCCAACACAAGAACAGAAACCTGGAAAGCCACGCAAAGTGGGTCGAGGCAGTAGACTGCGCGTTATCATTTTGATTGTTCTGGTGATCGCATTAGTTGTAACAGCAGCCATTGCATACTACTCAACATGGAGCTCGTGGCTTGGTATCGGAGGTACACAGCAGGTCAATCCAGCGGTTGAGAATCTTAATAACGTGCGTCCATATAATGCAAATAATAGTGCTGCGAATAGTAATAGCAACGGAACAACCGTCCCACTCGCGGCTGACGCAGACGGTGATGGATTGACAGATGAAGAGGAGAAGGAGCTAGGAACAAACACCCAGATGATTGATACTGATTTGGACGGCTTAACCGACAGAGAAGAAGTGCAGATCTATAAGACTGACCCTATGAGCACAGATACAGACAAAGACGGATATTCGGATGGAGAAGAAGTTCGGAATTTCTATAATCCGAATGGAGACGGGAAACTTCTTGATGTGGTAAATGTCATTAAAGAATATAACGAACAAAATCAAAACCAATAACCTATGTTTGAAAACGTTCAAAATCAACCGCCACAACAAGCACCGCCACAACAACCTCCAGCAGACACTGGAGGTCAAAAAGGCGGCATCCCTATTGGACAAGCACCATCTTCTCCACTTCCTGACGAGAACCTCTCTTCAAAGAAAGTCTATACCATGCCCGAGAAGTTCTTACATCAGCGACCAGAGCACTCAAGCGGAGCTCCATCCGGAGGCGGAAAGAAAAAGTTGTTTATTATTCTCGGTATTGTCTTAGCGGTGGTTATCGTTATGACAGCTATTGTGGTATTTGCACTGCAGATTACCCAGCAACCCACGAATGAGAACATGAACACAAATGCAGTAGCGCCTGTGAATAACAACGCCAATGAAAATGAGAATCAGAACCAGAATGAAAATGAGAACGAGAACATCAACGGACTGAACATGAATGTGAATGATGAACTAAATGAAAACATTAACGGTGAATTGTTCCCAAATACCAATAATAGCAATTCCAATAGTAATTCAAACGGCAACTCAAATACTAATAGCACTACTACCGCACCAGACCGTTCTGATGTATTAGACACCCGAGACAAAGACAAGGACGACTTAACAGACGAGGAGGAAAACATCTATGAGACGGAGTTCCAGAAACCTGACACAGATAAAGATGGGTATGTGGACGGAACTGAAGTCAAGAATCTCTTTGCTCCAAATGAAAAGAACAAAACACTTATTGAGAGTGGTTTAGTGGTTGCCTACGATAATAAGGATTTCGGATGGGAGATGTATTACCCATCAGATTGGGTTGCTGACCCTCTTGATGATACCAAGCGGGAAGTAATCTTTACTCCAGACACAGTCGAAGGCGAAATGATAGAAGTGATTGTTGCTGATAATACGGATGGAGTCTCTGCTGCGGACTGGTATGCAGATATGTATTCTGATATCGAAGCAGAGGACTTGGATGCAGTGACTGCTGGTGGGCTGCAAGGGGTAGAGAGTATTGATCAGTTTACGTGGTATTTAGCTGATGATAATTACATCATCACGATTAACTATAATTTTGGTACAAAGGAAAGTATCAATTTTAGAACGACATTTGAGATGATGTTGACGAGCTTTGACTATACTGCGCCGAAGACTGCAACAAACAGTAATAGTAATGCTAATTCAAACTCCAATGAAAATAGCAACAGTAACGTGAACAGCAGCAATACAAACAGTAGTAATGCCAATGCAAACGCAAACTCCAATACCAACAATTCAAATTCCAACACTAACACCAACGAAAACACCAACAGTAATTCTAACTCAAATACAAACACAAACACCAATACAAACACAAACACCAACAGTAATTCCAATGTGAATAGTGCGTAGCATGAACGTTGAGCTTCGCAAATTAGTACGGTTCCGAGTTCTCAACGAATCGTTAGCCCAGGCAATTGTCGACGCAAGTCAAGCCGTTCTTTCACTCCCTGAATCATTCTCCCTCTCAATCGTTGTTGTCTCTGATAGAGAGATTCAAAAAATAAATAAATCGTATAGGAAGAAAGATGCTCCGACGGACGTATTATCATTTCAGTATGATGATAACAGCGGCGAGATTATTCTCTCAGCGGATCGAATACGAGCTCAAGCAAGGGAGCTTCGGCATTCAATCACCGCAGAAACCGTATACTTAATCATTCACGGCATTGTACATATAGCTGGATGGGATCATGAACGGTCCGAAGAGGAGGCAAGAAAAATGCGATCAATTGAACATAAGATATTTCACCAATGTGGTTTAGACTAAAGACACTACAAAATAGCTTCAAATATGCATGGAAAGGCTTTAGGTATACGTTTCGAAACGAGCAGAACTTTCGTATTCAGATCGTTATTGCGTTAGTAGTCATTATTCTGATGTTTGTGCTACAAGTACGCGCAATCGAAGCTGTAGCGCTTATTTTTATGATTATAGCCGTGCTAGTGCTTGAAATATTGAATACTATCCTTGAATACTTTGTAGACCTGCTAAAGCCTCGATTACACCACTATTCGCAGATTATTAAGGATATGATGGCAGCAGCAGTGCTCCTGACAGCAATCGGCGCTATTATCGTTGGAGCGATCATTTTTTACCCGTACATCATCCACTAATTTAAATAAATATGTTATAATGATCATGTTATGGCAAGAGAAGAAATAATTACAGGTTTAGACATCGGGTCAACAACTATCCGTGTGGTTTGTGGACAGATCAAGCCAGGGAAAGGAGAGGCAGATTCTATTCATATTATCGGAGCAGCTGAAGCTCCAGCAGACGGTATTAGCAAAGGCGCTATTACTAGTATTGAAGATGCAGTTTCAAGCATCTCGTCGGTGTTAGAGAAAGCTGAGCGCATGACTGGCATCCCGGTGGAGCATGCACTAGTAAGTGTAAACGGCTCGCATGTGATTGCGCAGGAGAGTCATGGGGTAGTCGCAGTATCAAAAGCGAGCGGAGAGATCGGTGAAGACGATGTAGATCGTGTTATTGAGGCAGCGCAGAGTGTTGCAGCACCACCGAACTATGAGATTCTTCATGTGATCCCTCGAACGTTTTCAGTGGACGATCAAGCAGGTATTAAAGATCCTGTAGGCATGACCGGCATTAAATTAGAAGTAGACGCGGAGATTATTCTAGGGATGACATCACACGTAAAGAATATTACAAAATCTGTATACCGGACTGGTGTAGATATCGATGATTTAGTAGTAGAAGTACTTGCTGCGTCTGAGTCAGTACTATCAAAGCGACAGAAAGAATTGGGAGTAGCAATAGCAAATATGGGCGGTTCAACCACTGGCCTTATGGTATTTGAAGAAGGAGATGTGATACATACTAAGATTTTACCTGTAGGGTCTGGTCATATCACGAATGACATCGCAATTGGGCTGAGAACGTCGGTGGATGTAGCTGAAGCAGTAAAGAAACAGTTTGGTACAGCACTATCTGAAGAAGTGCAGAAGCGTGAAGAGATTGATCTGTCCAAAATCGATGCTAATGAGAACGTGGTAGCTTCCAGAAAAGAAGTTTCAGAGATCATCGCCGCACGATTAGATGAAATATTTGAAATGATTCAAGAGGAGCTTCGCAGTATTGACCGCGCTGGTAAATTACCCGCAGGAATCGTGTTCACTGGTGGGGGCGCGAAGTTAGATGGCGTAATTGATGTTGCGAAGAATTACTTCAACACTTCTGCTGGCATTGGTGTGCCACAGCATATTCAGACACCGATTGATAAAATCCAGGATCCAGTATTCTCTACTGCAATTGGTTTAGTACTCTGGGGGTACGGCCTTCATAGCGGTATGGGACGCACTGGGCTGACGAATTTCTCCTCAGTAGCAAATGTGACTGGAAAGATGGGTAAGTGGTTTAAATCTTTGATGCCGTAGTTCAGAACACTAAAGTTCAGAAAATAAAACACCCTCACGAGAGGGTGTTTTTATAGCTGGTAGAGGATAGTGCAAAAGCATGAATAATAAATGTACTCAAAAAACTTGCGCTTTTTTCTGTGATGATATAGACTTGATTTGCGAAAAAAAGTACGGTATTTCTTTGAACAATAAATGTATTCGTTCAAGAAATACAGTAAATAATACTTAACGTATCAAACATAGTCCTATGGAAGTAAAACCAGCAATCGAAACCTTTGCCAAGATAAAGGTTATCGGAATTGGAGGGTCCGGAGGCGCTGCTATTTCTCGCATGATGGACACTGGATTAAAAGGTGTCGAATTCATCGCAGTAAATACAGACGCACAAGCATTGCACCATTCACCATCAAAACTGAAAGTCCACATTGGAAAGAATACCACTCGCGGCCTAGGAGCGGGTATGGACCCGGAACTAGGATTAAAAGCAGCAGAAGAGAACCAAGACGAGCTGCAAGAGACCTTGAAAGGTTCGGACATGGTCTTTATCACCTGTGGCTTAGGTGGAGGAACCGGATCTGGCGCAGCACCATTTGTAGCGGAGTTAGCTCGAGAAGCCGGCGCACTCACTGTTGCTATTGTTACAAAGCCGTTTGAATTCGAAGGAGTGCAACGGCAACAGATTGCTGATGCTGCATTAAGTGACCTTTCTGATAAAGTGGATACCATTGTAACCATTCCAAACGATAGATTGCTACAAATTATTGATAAAAAGACATCATTACTAGAAGCATTCACTGTTGCAGATGAAGTGCTACGCCAAGGAGTGCAAGGTATTTCGGATTTAATCATTGTTCCTGGCCTGATTAACGTAGACTTTGCTGATGTAAAATCAGTGATGTCTGACGCAGGATCTGCATTAATGGGTATCGGTAAATCCGCAGGAGAGAATAGAGCAGTAGACGCAGCAAAACAAGCTATTGATAGCCCATTACTAGAACTCTCCATTGATGGAGCGCAAGGAATTCTCTTTACTATCACTGGTGGTTCAAACATGGGAATGTTTGAAGTCAATGAGGCAGCGCGTATTATTACTGAATCCGCTGATCCAAATGCACGTATTATCTTCGGCGCAGTCGTAGATGAAGCACTAAAGGACGAAGTACAAATTACTGTGGTTGCAACTGGATTTGGAGAAGGAACACGTTCAGCAAAGAAAGTACAAGCACAGAACCCATTCCGAGATGTATCATCTTCAGAAGATGAGAAAAAGGATGACGTTGCAGCACCAGCAGCACCAGCAGCCCGAAGCATCATGGATGAAGAGAAAGTGGACAATACCGAAGATTCAGATTTAGACATCCCTGCGTTCATTCGCAAGAAGATGATGTAACACTATTGCAAACGCGATCTATATAAGACCCTGCATAGCGCAGGGTCTTTTAATATGTGATAGCGTGTCGATGTGTTGCTCGTGAATTGAAGAACACGCCATTGCTTTTCAGCATTTTTTCTGGTACAGTAGTGCATATGCATTGCCCCTCTTGTCGATGTGAAGATACGAGAGTAATCGATACTCGAGTCATTGAAGACGGAGCGACCATCCGCCGCCGCCGTCAATGCCCGAAATGTGAATTTCGGTTTTCAACAATTGAAGAGATTGAGATTCTTTCATTAGAAGTAGAGAAAGCAGACGAGGGGACAGAGCCGTATGACAAGGAGAAGCTTGTTCGAAGTTTAAAAATCGCGCTTCGGAAACGCCCAGTGAGTCCAGATCGATTGAAACGCATCATTCATAGTATTGAGCAAGACATTCAAACAAAAGCGAGTAAAGATAAGATCCATAGTCGAGATATCGGAGAGATTGTAATGAAGTACTTAAAGAAACTGGATAAAGTCGCATACATTCGGTTTGCATCTGTATACCGTTCATTCGATGCTGTTGAGGAATTCGCTGATGAAGCCAAGCGCTTAACACCACGCAAAAAAAAGAGTATATTTAAAAAGAAGAAGAAATAGTATGCATTGGCATAAACGACCACCAAAAAAGGAATTTAACCCAAAAAAGAGATTGGGGTATGTTCATGTCTATACCGGAGAGGGGAAAGGCAAGACCTCTGCTGCACTGGGCGTGGCGTTGCGTGCTGCAGGGCATAAAATGAAGGTATTAGTGATTCAGTTCGTAAAAGGCCATAAAGACTACGGAGAGCTGCTAGCGCACGATAAACTAGCTCCACACATTGAAATAGTGCAATTTGGCACACCAGATCCAACTGATTTAGCAGATCCAAGCGCTATGGATCAGTATTTAGCAAAGCAAGGGCTAGAATATGCGCGACGAGCCATGGTCATGAAGCGGCCAGACATCCTCATATTAGATGAAATTAATACAGTATTGCATCATGAAATAGTAAAACTTGAAGAGGTATTAGATTTTATTGATAACAAACACCAGGAGACCGAGGTGATTCTTACTGGAAAGAATGCACCGTCAAAGCTGTTAAATGCTGCAGACTTGATTACAGTCATGACAACAACTAAGAGTCCATACCACAAGGACTTTCTTCCTCGCAAAGGCGTGGAGCATTAATAACTAACATATTATATGAAGAAGGCATTTGCTTACACAATTTCTGTTGCAATCGCGCTGTTTTTTGTTTACACACCTGTAAACGCAGACTATTTCTCTGGTTATAATTTTATTCCAGGGGAATGGGTGACCAGCAGTTGGATATTTTTTAACGGATGTACAGTAGAGACATGCATGGATGCAATAGAGAACAAGACATGGAAGGACGACACCTATTTCAATCTCGGTGATTATAATGTGAAGCAAGGGGTGTATGCATTAGGAGGTCCAGGTCAAAATGAACCAAAATCAAAGATAATCCTACGATACTCTTACCGATTGGTTACAGAAGAGGATGAGAATAATACTACGGACTATGGAATTGTTAAATTAAAGAACGTCGACACAGAAGAAGTGTACTATTACCGGGAGATCTATCCGGATGAAACCGAAGAGACATGGACTGATGTAAGAAAAATATTTCCTTCTGAAATAGCAGATGAGCGATTACAGCTGGTGTTTGAAGTAGTTAATGATGGAGAACGGTTAACGACATTTAAAGTGAATAGTGTCTCACTGTATCACAAAGCAAAGCCAAAGATATCCGGAACTGTGTATGAGACTGTGTCAGAAAAGGAATTTACTGTTGATGGAGCGCAAGTATTGCTAAAACGCAAGAACGGGAAGAAAATTCTTCAGCGCACCACTACGGATGCTGATGGTAATTACTCGTTCTATCCAGTAAAGCCAAAAAAGAAGTACAAGGTTATTGCGAAATATGACAGGAAAAGAGCGAAAACCAACGTGAAAAGAAAACTACGCATGGGTCAGCATCGCAGCGGAATAGACATCACTTTCGACTAATAAATTCGAGAGCTATATTAGCGTGTATAATTGACACCCCCTATATCTAGGGGGGTGTTTTATTTTTTTTCCACTTATCCACATATTGTAGTGGGTCTGATCCCTACTTTTACTCATTGTCACAGGTCCCAGGCTGTGATACAATATAGACAAGAGAAAAAAATACTAGATATAGTTGTTTCAATCGATTCACGGCACTACATATAGAATCCCTACACTTCCGCATATTTTTTTTCGCTTTAGTTCGTACCAAAAAATGGGGGATATCGCTGTGCAGTGGAGATTCTCCACATCACAACAATATTCGTTCATTAGTAAAAAAACATATGGCCTATACATTGGAAGGCCTTCGGAAAGATGTGTTTTTTGATCGATATGCACTCAAAGATGAAGACGGCAATCGAATAGAAGACACCCCGGAGGAGATGTGGCATCGCGTAGCACGTGCGATCGCTAGCATAGAAACAACCGTAGATAAGAAAAAAGAATGGGAGGAGAAGTTCTACAATGCGTTAGAAGGGTTTAAGTATGTCCCTGGCGGCAGAGTTCTCGCTGGCTCAGGAGCGAAAGTAGACCTGACATTTTATAATTGTTATGTCATCCCATCTCCAGATGATAGTCGAGCTGGGATTTTTGAATCCGTAAAAACCATGGTGGAGATCATGTCTCGCGGTGGTGGTGTTGGTGTGAATCTTTCTAGCTTGCGTCCACGGGGTGCATATGTAAAAGGAGTGAACGGCACCGCATCTGGAGCAGTATCCTTTGGTGGCTTGTACTCATTCGCTACTGGACTGATCATTCAAGGTGGGTCACGTCGCGGAGCGCTCATGCTCATGTTAAATGATGATCATCCTGATATTGAAGAGTTCATCACAGTAAAGAGAGAGATGGGCAAGGTAACGAATGCTAATCTTTCGGTTTGTATCTCCGATAAATTCATGGAAGCAGTAGAGAATAATGCAGACTGGGACCTGCAATGGAAGGGCGAAATAGTACGAACGATCAAAGCACAAGATCTTTGGGATCGGATTTGTGAATCAGCACACGCTTCAGGTGAGCCAGGCATGGTCTTTATGGAGCGCATGAATAAAGAGACTAACACTTGGTACTTTGAAGACCTGGTCTGTGTGAATCCGTGCGGAGAGCAACCATTACCAGCATGGGGAGTCTGTAACTTGGGCTCACTCAATCTCTCAGCGTTTGTCACGGATGAGGGCGAGCTATTAAAAGAAGATCTTATCA
This sequence comes from uncultured Gammaproteobacteria bacterium, assembly GCA_964344485.1. GTDB lineage: Bacteria > Patescibacteriota > Patescibacteriia > UBA9570 > XYC2-FULL-38-9 > CAYFNF01. The sequence goes on along the minus strand of CAYFNF010000003.1, from coordinate 61,385 downwards.
CTACTATTCATTCTGCTATCCGTTTTATGGACAACGTAGTGGACGCAACACCGTACTTCTATAAAGAGAATGAAGAAGCGCAGTCAAAGGTACGAAGAACAGGTCTAGGGACTATGGGGCTTGGAGATGCGTTGATCAAGTCAAAGATTCGATACGGGTCAGATGAAGCTATCGCATGGTGTGAAGAGGTCTATCAGATTATTCGTGATGAATCATACCGCGCTTCAATTGAGGTCGCAAAGGAGAAGGGTCCATTTCCAGCGTTTGATGCAGAGAAGTATTCACAAGGACTCTTTATTAAACGACTACCGCAAGATATTCAAGATGATATCAGCAGATACGGCATCCGAAATGGCGTGCTTCTTACACAAGCGCCAACCGGTACTACGAGCATTCTGTCAGGAGTGAGTTCAGGTATTGAGCCAGTATTTGACTTTGTGTTCAAGCGAAAGGATCGTCTTGGTGAGCATATTGTCTATCATCCATTATATGAAAAGTGGAAGAAAGCAAACCCAGATACGCCAGCAAGTGACAAGCCAGAGTATTTCGTAAGCGCAAAAGAGCTCACTCCACTTGAACACGCCAAAATGCAAGCAGTAGCACAAAAGTACACAGACGCCTCGATCTCAAAGACCGTAAACGCACCAAACAACCATACAGTAGAAGAAGTGAAAGAGCTCTACATGCAAGCGTATAAATTGGGATGTAAAGGAGTGACATACTATCGTGATGGATCACGAGACGCTGCAGTATTAAGCTCGGTGAAAGAAGACGAGATTGAGAATTCACCAGAAACTGAGACCACAAAACAAGAACAAGTCAAGCAACAACCGCAGCAAGAGGTACCAGCACCAACACCAGAACCACAAGAAGTGCCTCAAGAGCAAGCGTCTCCGGTTGCTGAAGCAGCAAATGCTGAAGAGAAAGAGAAGCAAGCAGTAGGAAACGGCATGGCTCCACCAGCGCCGCGTTCCAGGCCAGAGATCGTGCCTGGTGTGACGTATAAGATTAAAACCGGCTACGGTACCATGTTTGTCACTATCAATCATGATGAATCCGGCCGACCGTTTGAAGTGTTTGCTACTATCGGCAAAGCAGGCGGATTCTTTGCAGCCAAGTCCGAAGCGATCTGTCGCTTAATCTCTCTTGCCTTGCGTTCTGGAATTTCCACAGAGACTGTGATTGACCAAATGAAAGGGATACGTGGACCAATGCCTTCTTGGGGAAAGAACGGTCAGATCCTCTCTATTCCTGATGCAATTGCACAAGTGCTCACTACACACATGAATGCAGCTCAAGAGAAGCTCCAGTTGAAATTTTCTAGTGAAGATACGACTGAACAGCTACAAAATGCGAATGAATTATTGCAAGCAACTGAGATGGAAGAGATTACAGTGACTGAGAAGGTAACTCCGCAAGGAGAGGTGACCGAAACCGTATCTGTCTCGTCATCTGTGTCAATCGCTGATGTCGGACTAGCACCGGAGTGCCCGGATTGCGGTGGAATCCTAGCGATGATGGAGGGGTGTATGACCTGTCACGGATGTGGATATTCAAAGTGTGCGTAACAACACAACTACAGTGCAACCCAGGGCAGAACGCTCTGGGTTTTCGTATCTTACAGTATTGACCAATAGCCTCAGAACAGGTACAACTGTAATGAAGAATTACTACTATGACACCAGGACCAAGAGATAGACAACCACTCGAGCGCGTTATCGGTGACCCAATGCGAGAACGGTACGAGCGTGAAGTCGAGAAAGCATGGGAGCACCATCAACGAATGGCACGAGAAGTTGCTGAACGGTTAATGCTCAAGCATCAGATTTTATGTATTGAGACTCAGGCGGATACGGACATCACGCTACAACCGGCGTGGCGGCAATTTCACCCTGAGCAGCGGCGTTTATATCGTGAAGCACAGTACGGAGGAGAGCGCCCTGATCGTCATGCACCGATGGTCCGCTTTATGTTCGGGTATGAGCCTGGAGATGAACGTTTTGCTATATGGAAAGCCAGTGAGGGAGAGCAACGGCCCCCAGTGGATATTGAAGGCGTGGATGCAGTATTAGTCACTGGTTCTGCTGCAATGGTCACTACCATGGAAGACGCGCCGGATAGCGATGAAGCACAATGGATGCGTCGAGTCGCGGATTTTCTTCGCGCTACACGCCGTCATAATACCCCGACACTAGCAGTGTGCTTCGGGCATCAGCTACTCGCTGCAGCTGTCGGCGAGCGTGTTGAATGGATGAAAGATGAGCATGGAAATCCAGTTCGCGAAATCGGACCTGCTCAACTACATTTAACTAAAGAGGCGCGACAGGATCCACTACTGCAAGGGCTAGGCGATGATTTTTGGGTACAGGCGTCCCACAGCCAAGAAGTAGCGACCGCTGGAGAACAGATACAAGTACTTGCACATAATCCAGCAGGTCGGAATCAGTTGTTACGATATTGTAATGATTTGCAGTGGTCCATGCAGCATCACCCTGAAATAACAGCAATCGCTACTGACATGCTTCTAGCAATGCGCAACGAAGTCATTACAGCAGAGATTGAACGTATGAGCGCAACAGCGAAAGAGCAGTTAGGTATATCTTCTATTGATGAGCTGCGGCAGCGCCTGATCGAGCAAGACACGCACGAAGCACGAGAGGTGTTATTTCTGAATTTTATTAGAATCATTCAGGAGCAATTAAGTAAACGATAGTATGGAACAAGCAGATCGCGAAGAATTTGTCCTTTTACTAAAGAACAGCACACTGTTTCCGCCGTATGCTAAACAGATGATCGCTGTGGCGTTTTTCAATAACACACTCTCTGAGAGAGAGATGCGAAAGCTACTCTCGATTTTTCGACAAGAGAGAACGCAAATGAAGAAAGTGGATGACAAGTTTCAGCAAACAGTTCAGAAATTGCGTGTACGATATAACATACAGGCAAAAAGTGGTTGACAATAAGAATAATAATTGAGATATTTATACCATGAACAGAGGATGGACAACGTCACAATTTACCACCATCAAAATAGTGAGCGCGGTGTTACTCATTGCGTTTGGTGCAACAGGACGGTATCTTCTTCAAGATATTCCCAATATTGAAACCATTACTGTGGTATCACTTCTTGCCGGCTCGTTACTTGGAGGGGTCTGGACAATTGTTATTGGACTTTCAGTAGTGGCGATTACTGATATCTTTATTGGAAACAGTAATATCCTACTCTACACCTGGACTGCGTGGGCTGCCATGGGTGTATTTGGATGGTTTATTCGAAAACGCAAAAAGCATATTGTAAAACACTCGCTGCAACTCACTGGTATGGGTGTGCTGGGAAATGGATTCTTCTTTGCCTGGACAAATTTCGGCGTCTGGCACCTCTCAGGTCTCTATCCGCACACGATAGATGGGTTACTACTTTGTTATGTTGCTGGATTACCGTTCCTTCGCATGCAACTCATGAGCACTCTCATCATCGTTCCCGTAGTATCCGTAATAGCGCTTGCAGCATGGAAATATGCTCCAACCTGGATTCAATCACTGTCATCCCGACGATCAACATATGTCAACTCCGAAGCCGACAACTAAAAAGGAGCCGGGCGCTGTACCTCAAGAGGAGGCCGTGCCAGGGAAACCCGCATCTGAACATGACCGCATTCAGGAGTTATTAGAGCAGAATCATACACTACTACAAGACGTGCATCGCATCGTGCGACAGATGCGCACCATGCACATGATTAAATTTTTTATCACCGTGCTCTTTATTATATTGCCAATTCTTGGAGCGTTCTTTATTCTCCCGCGACTTCTAAACAATATGGTTGGGACCATTACCTCCAGTGTGGGCGGTACCGTGGACACGAACCAAGATGTAATGCAGCTGTTCCAAGATCTATTACAGCAAGAACACGTGACAGAGGGCGTACCGACCAATGAGCAATAAACAGATGAAAGTTGGGCCAGAAACCATATTTGGAGAATTGCTCGAGCAATACCCTGAAACCGAGGAAGTGCTACGAACGTATATGAAGGATGCGTACTGTTTAACGTGTCCAGGCAAGATGTTTGATACTATAGGCAACGGTGCTCAGCTGCATGGATTGTCACCAGAGCAAATTCAAGAGATGGTTACCGCCTTGCAAGAAGTAGTAGATCGTTCTGAGAAAGGAAAAACGAAAGAGAATTAATCGTCAGAGCGTAGTAGTAAGGGGAGTAGGCGATTTTTTTGTAACTAGAGAACTACACATTGACGCGAGAAAGAGACATTTTATACTATACAATAAACAATCAGTAATATTCATTCTATGCAGAATAAATGCGCTCCATTAATCCTGACACTGTTTATCGGTGTCATTGGTGGAATTATTGGTGGTGGTATCATTGGCTATATCACTGTTCAAACAGCTGCTACTGGTACGACAGAGCAAATCACCATCACTGACAGCAGCGGCGAAACTCGTACTGTAGTAGAGGACTCATCCACTACACAGGTAGTTGAGCAAGTCCAGTCTTCAGTAGTAAGTATCGTCATTACAAAAGAGCTGCGCACCAATCGCAATGCACGAAATGCACATCCGTTCTTTGATGATTTTTTCTTTTCAGATCCGTTTGAAGAGACACCTCCTGTTGAAGGAGGAGAGACCGAAGAAGTGGAAGTCGGAGAAGGAAGTGGTTTTGTGGTATCAGAAGACGGGCTAATACTGACGAATCGCCATGTAGTGAGCGACAGTGATGCGTCATATACCGTGGTATTCGAAGACGACAGCACCTATGAAGCTACAGTACTAGCACAAGACCAATTTACCGACCTCGCTATTATCTCCATTGAAGCAACTGGGTTAGCACCGTTAGAGTTAGGTGATTCTGACTCATTAAAGCAAGGACAGACCGTGATCGCTATCGGAAATACACTTGGAGAGTACAGTAATACTGTGACCAAGGGCGTAATCTCGGGATTGCTTCGCGATCTAGGTGGTAACTATACGGACTTAATCCAAACCGATGCAGCGATTAATGAAGGGAACTCTGGTGGGCCGTTGTTAAACCTTGCTGGACAAGTGATCGGGATTAATACCGCTGTTGATCGGTCTGGAGAAGGTATTGGATTCGCAATTCCGATAAATGAAACCAAAATTGCAATTGACAGTGTAAAAGAACACGGTCGTATTATTCGACCAGCACTCGGAATTCGGTATATTCAAGTTACAGAAGAGATTGCAGAGCTGAATAGTCTCCCGTACGAATATGGAGCATATATCCGCGGTGGTTCAAACAAGGAGTTTGGAGTGATCCCAGGCGGAGCTGCGGACAAAGCAGGAATTGAAGAAGGAGACATTATCTTAGAAGTAAACCAAACCAAAATCGACGGTGATAATTCGTTGTCATCACTAATAAAAGGATATGAAATCGGGGACACCGTCACACTAAAGGTCTATCATGACGGAGAAGAGAAGGATGTGGATGTTACCTTAGCTGAAATGCCGACATCACCCAACGAATCATAGCCTATTGCAAAAAAGTGAATAATCGGTACAATACGCTGCACAAACAAGTCAGTGCAGTGAAAGAGAGGTGTCTTTGGAGTCGTCACAGACTCTCCCGCGCTGGCCGTTGGCGACAGCCTTCGGGCTGTTCCTGTTGATGTGGCTACTCGGTGCTGCAGGGATACGGAACGTGGATTCGTTCTTCCACCATCCCTATGCATTCGGGTACACCGCTGTGCAGGAGACCGCGACTATGCAGCTCACGTTTGCTCTTGCAGGCTACGCTGCCGCGCTCTACTGCTGGTGGAGGATCATGCGCCTGCGCCAGCGTCTGACTCGTTCAGCGCGATGGATCGTACTCATGGGAGAGGTCCTGTCACTCATCGTTCTTCATGTAGGCATGGTCCTGTCCAGCCTCACCATGGTCCAGTGAGTGAATCGCCTTTTTTTATACATTGTCAAAGGCAGGAAAACACAGTAGGATAGAAAGGGTATGAATAGTGAAGAGTTACAACAGTTAAAAGAGAAGATTCAGCAAACTGCTGAGCTGCTACATCTGGATGAAACGCAGCAGCGTATCTTTGATTTGGAGGCAGAGGTCAATGATCCGGCGTTTTGGAACGATCAGCAGCGCGCAAAGTTACTATCGCAAGAGTTAAGCGAGTTGCAGCAAGAGCTGGAGCAGTGGAATTCTATAGAGAAAGACGTCGATGACCTGATTGAGTTGATTACTATGTCGGAAAAAGAACAAGACGATGCGATCGCTGGTGATATTGAGAAAAAGAGCCAAGAGATTCAAAAGCGATTCGCGCAGCTTGAGTTCTATCTGTTGCTTTCTGGCGAGTATGATGGTCATGACGCGATTCTCTCAATTCATGCCGGAGCTGGAGGGGTAGATGCACAAGACTGGACTGAGGTGTTACTGCGGATGATCACGCGATACTGCGAGCAACGTGGATGGACAGTGCAAGTGCTAGACACCTCACGTGGATCTGAAGCTGGGATCAAGAGTGTAACGCTACATGTGCATGGACGTTATGCGTATGGGTACTTGCAGTCAGAACATGGCGTACATCGACTCGTGCGAATTTCACCATTCGATGCAGAATCCATGCGACACACGAGCTTCGCGCTCATGGAGGTCATACCAGACTTTGGTGATGTAAAAGAGATTGAGGTCGATGAGAAGGATTTGCGTATTGATGTATTCCGCTCCAGCGGTCACGGCGGACAAAGTGTGAATACCACCGACTCGGCAGTGCGTATTGTGCATACACCGACGAATATTACTGTGACGTGTCAGAATGAAAAGTCACAACATCAGAATAAAGCAACCGCATTGAAGATATTAAAGAGTAAGCTGCATACCAAGTACTTGGAAGAGCAAGAACAAGAGAAGCAGAAGCTACGCGGAGAGTATGCATCTGCAGAGTGGGGGAATCAGATCCGTTCGTATGTACTCCATCCATACAAAATGGTAAAAGATCATCGCACCAAGCATGAAGTAAAAGACCCGGACGCAGTACTAGACGGGGCGTTAGAAGATTTTATTGAGGCATTTCTTCGCTGGAAGCAGGAACAAGAGAACTAAGCGATTGACAAGACCTAGTAAATACGAGATAGTAGTATAACGATAATAGTATAAAAATATGTGCGGCATCATAGGATATGTAGGAAAATCAGAGGTACAACCAATCCTGTTAGAAGGGTTGAAACGCATGGAGTATCGTGGCTACGACTCTGCGGGTCTTGCAATTATTCAGAATGATAATGTTGAGGTTTGCAAGAAGGCTGGCAAGATCTCGAATTTACTCGAAGAGCTGGAGAATTTTGATTTTAATGGTCAGGTTGGCATCGGGCACATTCGCTGGGCTACGCATGGCGAGCCAACAGATACCAATGCACATCCGCATTCGGGGTGTTCCAACGATATCTATATTATTCATAACGGCATTATTGAGAATTTTCCATCTCTGAAAGCGCAATTAGAAGAAAAGGGACATGCGTTTACTACAGAGACTGACACCGAAGTCCTTGCTCATTTAATAGAAGAGCAGTACACAGAAGATCGATCATTGGAAGAAGCCGTGCAGTTGGCGCTGAAAAAAGTAGTCGGAGCGTACGGTATTGCAGTGGTATCATCTCGAGAGCCAAAGAAAGTAGTGGCAGCTCGTCTGGGAAGTCCACTGGTGCTTGGCGTGGTTGATAAAGGGGAGTATATCATTGCATCAGACGTTACAGCGCTGATTCCCTACACCAGAGAGGTTATTTATATTGAAGAACGGGAGATCGTTACTATCACGGATACGGGGTATACGATTAAGACGCTTGATAACAAGAAAATTCAACGACCAACGAACCATGTAGACTGGAATGTCGATCAAGCTGAGAAACAAGGGTACGACCATTTCATGCTGAAAGAGATCATGGAGCAGCCACAAGTGATTATGGACGGTCTTCGTGGCCGGTTAGTTTCTGATGAAGGAATTGCTCACTTAGGAGGATTTAACGAACAGTTAGATCGGTGGAAGAATATTGATCGTATTACATTGGTTGCGTGTGGCTCAGCGTCGTATGCTGCGGTGGTCGGAGAGTATATGATTGAAGAGTATGCCGGCATTACCACTGAAGTAGAGATCGGGTCTGAGTTCCGATATCGTAAATCAGTCATTGATAAGAATACTGCAGTGGTAGTGATCTCTCAGTCTGGAGAGACCGCAGATTCTATTGCCTCATTGCGAGAAGCAAAACGACAAGGCGCGCTGACGTTCGGGATTGTGAATGTTGTTGGTTCCACGATTGCGCGAGAGGTTGAGAGTGGAGCGTATATTCACGCTGGTCCTGAGATTGCAGTCGCATCTACTAAGGCGTTTGTCGGCATGATAAACTTACTTGCGTTATTTGCTCTTGCATTAGGACGGCAACGCGGACTCTCTCTCACGCACGGCCAACGTATTGCTAAGGAGCTGTTGAAGCTGCCTAAGAAAGTGGAGAATATATTGGAACAGAATGATCGCATTCTAAAGATCGCGGAGAAGTATCAAGATCTAGATCACGCCTTCTTCCTTGGACGCAAGTATAATTTCGGAATTGCACGAGAAGGAGCGCAGAAGCTAAAAGAAATTTCGTATGTAAACGCCGAAGGGTACCACTCTGGCGAGTTGAAACACGGGCCACTTGCGTTGATTGACGACCGGTTCTATTCAGTCTTTGTCATGCCGCAAGACTCGGTCTATGACAAAAATGTATCAAATCTACAAGAGCTTAAGGCGAGAAAAGGAAAAGCCATCGTGGTTACCACGCAAGGCAACACTGAGCTAAATGATTTGGCAGACGACATTATCTATATTCCTAAGACTCTAGAGATGCTCACGCCGCTGCTGTCAGTCATTCCATTACAGTTATTCGCGTACCACACCGCAGTACTGCGCGGGTGTGATGTTGATCAGCCACGAAATCTGGCAAAATCTGTTACTGTAGAGTAGTACTTGCAGAAATATTTTTCTGTGTTAGGGTAGAAACAGACACTTCAGCGCCCCTGTGAACGGGGTATTTATTATTGTGAAAAGAGTTCATTCGTCGCAGTATGTCGTGCTCGGGGCTGCTAGCTGGATCTGTGGTATTTGGATACAGAGCGTCACTGACATTCCATATACAATCATGGCATCGGGGTTAGTAGCAGCATGCATTATATTTGCACTACTTCAACATCCATGGGGTCGCATAGTGTCGCTCTGCATGGTGTGTTGTTTTGCAGGAATATGGAGGGTGAGCACACTCCCATCCATACAGCAGGATCCGTACGATCAATGGATGACTCTGCAAGGCGTGGTTCATGCAGAGCCAGAGTTACGTATTGATTCACAGCGAGCAGTGGTTCTGAGCGATCAATTACATGGATTACTGCAGGTCTCCATGCCGCTACACCCTCGTCTCACAGTTGGGGATACGGTAGTTATTGAATGCTTGTTGCGAAAACCTGAGCCGTTTGATGGATTTCGATATGATAAGTATCTAGAGCGACACCATATCAGTGCGACATGCTACTATCCTGGCGTTACCATTACCGGAGTACAACCGTCGTTCAAGCGTTCGCTCTTTCTCGCAAAGCGCTTTATGCTGCGATCGTTTCAACATGCGCTCGCTCCACCAGAACAAACAATCATACTCGGTGCGTTTTTTGGACAAAAGCGCGCTATCCCTCCAGAGATCATGAATGCGTTTCGTAAGACCGGAACATCTCATGTGTTGGTGATATCCGGTCTTCATGTCTCGCTGTTAACCGCAATGATCCTTGTAGTACTCAAACAGTGTCCGATATCACAACGAGCTATTGTTGTTGGTGTTATTACATTACTTGCTCTGTATGTGGTATTTACCGGAGTACAACCGTCTGCTGTTCGCGCAGCCGTATTTGGGAGTACACTTCTGTTCAGTCAGCTGTTGGGTAGACAGAAGTCTTCACTCCGACTGTTAGTGATATGCGCAGCAAGCATGCTAGCGGTGAATCCATTACTCCTCTTGCACGACGTCGGGTTTCAATTATCGTTTCTCGCGACTGCAGGTATCGTATTGTTCTCATCGTGGTGGGAGAAGAAGCTATGGTGGGTTCCGCAATGGCTGCAAGTGCGTAGCACTGCTGCAACATCAATCTCCGCGATTATCGCAACAACACCGATCATTGCCTACAACTTCCATACATACTCTCCAATTGCTCTGCTGGTAAACTTAGTGATAGTTCCCTTGATGCCCATAGTAATGACCGGTGGTATCTGCTGCATCATTCTCAGTATGGTAAGCACGGTACTCGCAGCATGGGTGTTTTTACCACTGTACTACTTGATTCACTGTATGATCGAAGTGGTACAATTCTGTGCATCGCTTCCGTATGCTTCAATTGACATTCCGCAGTTCCATCCATTCACTCTTTTAGCAGCGTATGGTGCTTTTGCGCTGTGGGCGTATTACTCAGTACTGCGAACACATGAGTAATACTACCGCTGTAAAAACTCTTTTTATTAGTGTCTGTTTGTGTGCATGCGCTATTGCGTATCAGTTCCTTCATAACTCACAAGAGCTACAGATTACTTTGCTCGATATCGGTCAAGGAGATGCATTGCATATCCGGACACCTTCTGATATAGACATTGTGGTAGACGGAGGTCCGGACAGAAGAATTCTCTCTGAACTCGGGGAAGTACTTCCACCTCACGATCATCACATCGATATTGTGATTGCCACTCATCCAGATGCAGATCATATCGCTGGGCTAGTAGAGTTGCCGGATGCGTATGATATCGATATGCTCATTACCAGCGGAACAGAGAAGTCTACAGGCTTTTCACATGAGTTGATTCAATGGCAGGAGAAATACGGAACAGAAATAGTACAAGCGTATCGTGGATGGAGTTTAGAAGTGGAACCAGGACTGCGCCTAGAGTTCCTACATCCAAATCCACCAGACTTTCATGATGACGTGAACGATGATTCTGTGGTGTTTATGCTTCATTATAAAGAGGTGCAAGCGCTGTTTACTGGAGATGCGTCACAAGAGATTGAGATGCAAGCAGTAGAACACCTTCAAGAACAGCAAGTTATCCGAACGCCTATCGATATACTTAAAGTATCACATCACGGAAGTCGCACTGGCACCGATCCGCGGCTTCTTAACGCGCTCTCACCAGCAATCGCATTGATTTCAGTTGGGCAACAGAATAAGTTTGGACATCCGCACGCTGGTCCGCTGCATCGCTT
>CAYFNF010000003.1:29589-50138 GCA_964344485.1 uncultured Gammaproteobacteria bacterium | reverse complement strand
GCAGATCTTTCGTACTGACCAACAGGGGAGAGTGTACTGCGTCTCTGATGGTGCTGGAGTGTTTTGCGAAACAGAGAGCCAATAAAGTATGATATACTACTACCAGTAACTATAATAACAATACATATGGCCGATACATCATCACGGTTAACAAAAAAGGAGCAGCAAGCTAAGAATAAGGAAGAGAAGTTGAAGAAGCAGCAGCTTCATAGAAAGAAACAACGCATTCGTAGTATTCTTATTGTTGTTGGGGTGCTCATCACGGTTGCACTATGCGTGCTTTTAGTCGTACGCCAACAGCAGACAGCGCATGATAGTACTGAAGCACCGCACAAAGGAAGCTCATCCGCACCAGTGCATGTAATCGCGTATAAGGATTTTGAGTGCCAGGCCTGTGGGTCATCAGCTGAAGTCATGAAAGATATTATCGAAGAGTATCCTGATCAAATCTATTTTGAATTCCGGCATTTCCCATTACCTCAACATCAATTCGCAATCATCGCTGCGGTTGGTGCACAGTGCGCACATGAACAAGAGAAGTTTTTTGAGTATCATGACAAGTTATATCATAATCAGATGACGTGGATGAGGCAGTCAACTGATGAAGTCTATGTGACGTTCCGCAATTATGCATTGGACTTAGATTTGGACATGACAGACTTTGATGCTTGTGTTAGCAGCCCGGACGCAGCAGAGCGTGTAAACCAAGATATCGCTTTAGGGACCGAGCAGAACATCTCGTCCACTCCAACGTTCTTTGTGAATCAAGAGCGAGTAACTGACGTTCCATTCTCTAGTACATTGCGAGCTGCTATCCAAAACGCACTGCAGCAAGAATAAGCGAATTTCTCCCTTAGGGCTTGACAAAACGCTGAAAATAGTGTAGACGTATAGTACGAAATCCGATATACTATAGGCAACTTTATATATTAAAACTTTGTTATGCCAAAAAAAGAGGAGAAAAAACGCACCTCATCAAAGAAAACGCATAAGTTTGATGCGTGGCATGTTGGAGGTGTATTTGCGTACTATAACTTTGCGTTAATTGTGGCGTTGTTACTACTAGCTGTAGTAACGGTACAGTTTTTACCAGTATGGGTATACATCATCATTGTTGCGCCTATTGCGTTTACCGTGTTCTGGTTATGGTTTAGTCAGCGCATTCTTCACGCATACCGCACGGTTTCTCTGCACGACGCTCTTGTAATTACAAAGCTTTCAGTTGTTCCGTTTGCTGTCCTCTTCTTAATCGGCATTCTTGGTTCATACGCTACGTTCTACTCAATTGAGACCAGTCTTTGGCTGAAAGGGTTGTACTACTACTGTTCAATGATTGGAGCGAGCTCAGTATTTCTTGGCTTTGCAGTAGTGTTTTTCGGACTGCGTCATCGCATTACAGTGAAATCATTAAAGACTTAAATATATGGAACACAACGAACAAAAAATCACCCCAATACTGGGCAGCCTCGAACAAGAGGTAATGCAATACATGTGGCAGTACAAGCAAGCATCAGTTCGGGATGTCTACACAGAGATTAGAAAGAAACGGTCTATTGCGTACACGACAGTCATGACCGTGATGTTCCGTTTATATAAAAAAGGGCTATTGAAACGACGCAAGAAGAACAATGCACACGTCTATACTGCCGTGACTGATAGGGAGACATTCTATAAGCAGACGTCTGAAGACTTTGTGAAAGGCTACATGCAGCAATTCGGAGAGGTCGCGATTGCAAGTTTTATTGATGCGCTGGATGAGATGGATCCGGAGAAGCTCAACACATTACAGCAAGAGCTCGATAAACATTTACATGACGAAGCATGAAGTGGCTGCGAGCACAAGTAACATTCACATTAATAACATGGCTCGGTATCATTGTGCTCTTTACTATTGCAGCATTTTTACTCCAAGCGCTATTCCGTGTAAATCAAATTTTTGCTTACGGTGTGAATCCATTCCAGAAATATCCCTGCGCCACTGCATCACTATGGAGTACTAATGAACTAGGCAACATTTTTGTTATCGCGCTTACTATTTTAGGAGCAGCATTGCTGATTTGGTCAGCGATCAGTTTTTTCCGTGTACTATTCTCAACAGTCCGGTTTAATTTATGGGTGCGCTCACTTCGAAAGGAATCGCTGTACGGTGGTGAGCCGATTGATATTCTTCACGTTCAAGAACCGCTGCTGTTCTGTTACGGATTGATTAAGCATCGTGTCGCTATCTCTGAAGGACTGATCGACAACACCCCAGTGAAAGAACTCTCTGCCATGGTGCAGCATGAGCGACATCATCAGCAGTCTAAGGACCCAAGAAAGATATTCTGTATTCAATGGTTAGAGCAAACCTTCTTCTTCATTCCAGGGTATCGTGAGCTCGCAAAGCTCTTCCGTTTAGTCATGGAAGTAGAAGCAGACCAGTCTATTGAAGAGCCAAAATACATTCAACGCGCTCTCTCTCGTTTTCTCGGTGATTCATGGAATAGACGGTTGGCGCAGAGGCGAACGGTATCAGTTGCATATTTTTCAGTAACCGAAGCACGGTTAGACATTTTATTGGGAAGAACACCTAAAATCTCTGAGCGAAAGCTCGCATGGGGCGTGCTGGTGCCTGCTATCATACTATCGATCTTCATTTTCTTCTCTCAGAGTAGCGGTATCTTTGCACAAGAATACTATATGACCGGTTCTACTTGCGAATACCGAAATGCACAACAGTGGTACCAACAAGATCGCGGTGCAATGTGTCACCAGAGTTCGATTGCACCCCAAGTGAAGTAACAGTATTGTACATTCTAATGCACGCCCGTCAGACACGGGCGTTTTTGTATACAAATCACGTTTATTAATCTTAAGATATATGGTACAATAATAACTGCATGTAATGTAATCATTAACCTTTTGTATGCACGATCTTATTATTATCGGGGGGTCAGCAGCTGGTACAGCCGCAGCAATTTATGCAGCACGACGCAAATTAGATTTTATCCTCGTATCAGAAGATTTCGGTGGCGAAGTGGCTTCTGCTGGCGAGATTCATAATTACCCCGGAATTCCAGAAACAGACGGAGTAGAGCTTACACAAAAGTTCTCGGATCATTTAAAGAAAAATCAAGTCGAACCTCAGTTAGGATATCGTGTTACATCTATTACTAAGCATACGGATGGTCATTTTGTTATTGCAGCAAAGAAAGGGGAGGACCAAGAGGAATTTAAAGCCACTGCTGTGATTATCGCAACGGGCGTACACCCTCGTAAGCTCGAGATTCCTGGAGAAGAGCAGTTTACCGGAAAGGGAGTGACGTATTGCACCACGTGTGACGGACCACTATTCAAAGGAAAAAAAGTCGCAACGATCGGTGGAGGCAATAGCGCGCTCGAGTCAGCGCTCATGCTCTCTGAAATTGCCGACCATGTGACAGTAGTCAACATTCATGATGCATTTAAAGGAGAACAGGTGTTGATAGAGAAAGTAGAGCAAAAGGAGAATATTGATGTGCTCTATAATGCACAGACCCAAGAGATTCAAGGCGAGCAGTTTGTTGAAAAAATTATTTATCAAGACACTAAAAAGGAGTCGCAAGAAGAACTGGAAGTACAAGGAGTGTTTGTTCATATTGGATTAGTGCCGAATAGCGATATTGCTCCTGAAGAGGTGGAAAAGAATCCTTGGAAAGAGATTGTGGTAAATAATAAAGCAGAGACGAACGTCCCTGGTTTGTATGCTGCGGGGGATGTGGCAAATACACCGTATAAGCAGATTGCTATTGCAACTGGCCAAGGAGTGACAGCAGCTCTATCAGCTATTGAATATATAAACGCAACAGAGAAAAAATAACATTGCTACTTATTTCATTCTAAGTGGACACCATGGAGAACCCATCAGCGCCCGTACCAAAAAAAACAACAAAAAAATCACATCCGATTCTGAAGATTATTATCCTTATCTTCCTAATTGGGTTTATTGTTTTTGCTGCATATTTTATACAGCTAGTGTATAAGTATTACACCGGAATTCAGACCGGTACCGTTGACCTTTCTAGTTTCGTTGTCAGTGGACAGTCGCAGACTTCGGGTACAGACACGATTGGTGATGGGAATAATTTCTACGCATCAAACTTCGCTGATGACCCATCAGTCGGGCCCGCTGATGCAGTATTAACTGTAGTAGTATTCGAAGACTTGGAATGTCCGATATGCAGCCAGGTCTATCCGACCATACAGAAAATGATGAATCAGTATAAAGATTCAGTGCGTTTCGTGTTTCGAGATTTTCCAATATCAGACCTGCATGAACACGCTCAACAAGCAGCAGAAGCAGCGCAATGCGCTCATGAGCAAGGTCAATTTATTGCGTATCATGACAAGGTATTCCTGAATCAGCACGCGCTGTCCATATCTGATTTAAAGAGCTATGCACAGCAAATAAATCTCGATACTGAACAATTTGACAATTGCCTAGATACAGGCAAATATACCAGTGAAGTTGAAGGTGATTTTAATGACGGACTGCGCGCAGGTGTGCACGGTACCCCGACCTTTTTCTTCAACGGAAACCCAGTAGCCGGAGGAATTTCTGAAGACGGTTTCGTACAAATAATCGACTATTTCATTAAATAAATATTATGTCAGTGACCATCTATTCCACCTCTACGTGCCCATACTGCACTATGGCAAAAGAGTATTTTAAAGAAAACCAAATAGAATATGAGGATGTTGACGTCGCCGCAGATCAAGAGCGTGCTGAAGAGATGATTCAGAAGTCTGGACAGATGGGCGTACCAGTGATTGTGATTCCAGAGGATCTTTCAGCGAGCAAGAAAGAAGAGGTTATCATCGGCTTTGATAAAGAACGGATCGCGGAATTAACTGGCATTAAGTCATAGCGCATCATGATTTACTTAGGGTCAGATCACGCAGGATATCAGTTGAAAGAGTTTATTCGAACGCTCTTGGAAGAGCTAAAGCTCGAATATACAGACTTCGGTACAGACTCGGAGGAGTCAGTAGACTTCACTGACTATGCAATTAAGGTGGCAGAGCATGTGGTGCAAAATACAGAAGATCTCGGTATTCTATTTTGTGGGTCTGGGGCCGGTATGGTGATTGCAGCAAATAAAGTAAAAGGAGCGCGCGCTGCTCAAGCATTTGATGAATACGTTGGTGCACAATGTCGTGAGCACGATGATGCGAATATTCTTGTGCTTGCTGGGCGTGTTATGGACGATGCACAAGCAGCAGCGGTCGCCAAAGCGTTTCTTCAAGCATCATTTGATAACGGAGAGAATCACGCACGGCGCGTAGAAAAGATCAAAGAGTACGAGGAAGAGCATTTAACGTAATACGATGGCACAAGTCATACCGGCAATTTTAGAAAAGACATGGGAGGACATTGAGAGTAGAGTGAAAACCATTTCGCCATATCTTGATACTGTGCAGCTCGATGTCATGGACGGTGTGTTTGTTCCAAACGAAACGTACAATAATCCGCAGAAAATTGCTGAATTAGACACAACAGTAGAAGTACATTTAATGATTGACAAGCCATCGCTGTTTGTGCAGCAGTGGTGCTTAGCGAATGTGAATAGAATTATCATTCATTACGAGGCTGGTGGAAATATTCGTCATATTGTTCAACAGATTCGAGATGGTGGGAAAGAAACTGGCCTGGCAATAAACCCAAGCACCTCATCTTATGATATACAAGAGTATCTTGATGACGTTGACATGGTATTAGTCATGGGTGTAGAGCCAGGGTTTTCTGGTCAATCATTTCATAAAGACGTCTTAGAAAAGATGCGGGAGATCAAGCGACGAAAACCCGATATGACTATTGAAGTAGATGGTGGGGTGAACGCACAGACTCGTGATATTATTGTGGATGCGGGAGCAGACATTCTAGTTGCTGCCAGTTATCTATGGGAAGCAGAAGATCTGGAGCAAGCTATTGCAACATTGCGTGGCGCTGAGTAAGGTTCGTACTATAAACTATTAATTGAATTATATCTATGAAACTATTTCTTGACACTGCAGAAGTCGATGAGATTAAGAAAGCTGCAACTATTGGAATTATTGAAGGAGTAACCACGAACCCTTCACTTATCGCAAAGTCTGGTAGAAAGTTTGAAACTGTTATACAGGAAATCGCCGAGATCATTGATGGTCCGATCAGCGCAGAAGCAACTGCTACTGATGCAGTAACTATGGTGAAGGAAGGGGAAGAGCTCGCTAAGATCCATGAGAACGTGATTATTAAGGTTCCAATGACTATGGAAGGCATTCAAGCGTGTGTGGAGCTGAGCAAGAAAGAGATCGGCGTGAATGTGACACTAGTCTTTCATCCAAATCAAGCGCTATTAGCCGCTAAAGCTGGAGCGCTATTCGTTTCCCCGTTTGCAGGACGATTAGATGATATCGGATATGACGGCATGGGAGTGATAGATGAGATAGTACAAGTGTATAAGAATTATAACTTTCAAACCGGTGTTTTAGCTGCGAGTATCCGCAACCCAGAGCATGTAAAACGTGCTGCACTTGCTGGAGCAGATGCAGCGACCATTCCAACAGAGGTGTTGTACAAGCTCTGTAACCATCATCTGACTGATACTGGAATCGAACGATTCTTAAAAGATTGGGAATCTGCTAAAAAATAACCTTTTCCATATGAACATTCAACACTTTGCACGCAGTATCCGAGTACGCACCATCACCATTGGCGTAGTACTAGCAGCATGCTGCGTACCATTCATCGCATCTGCGGATGGAATTATCGTTCCGCCACCAGATTCAAGAATTTATGAGACTGAACAGGAAGCAGTCATTTTTTATGAAGACGGAACCGAACATCTTATTGTCACTACCTCATTTCAGGGGGATCCTGATGAATTTGCATGGATCATCCCAACTCCATCCGTGCCAACCATAAAAAAGGGCTCATGGGAGATATTCGTGGCACTGCGAGAGATCACTTCAAATGCAGAACAGGATTTAGTGCTCTCTGGCTATGGATCGACCTCACTACAAGCAGAGTCGTACATTGATCGATCGCAAGTCACAGTGATTGAACAAAAAACTGTTGGGTACTACGATCTTTCAGTTCTTGAAGCCAGGACAACAGAAGCACTGTATGAGTGGTTTGAACAGAATGGATATAGATACCCAGAGGCTGGTTCTTCCATTATTGATGATTACATTGATGCAGGTTGGTATTTTACAGCAGTGAAGATGACAGAAGAGGAGGTTGGAGAGGTCATTCAAAATCAAATAAGTACCGGAGACACTCTGCCGCTCTACTTACAGTTTGAAACTGATCGCATCGTCTATCCAATGAAGATGACACAAGCTGCACAGCTCTACAGCGCGGATACCAGTACAGGCAACACGAATTCTGACTGGTTGTATAACCGTAATACCAATAAAAAGACGAGCTCAAAAGTGACGCAACCGCGCAACATGCCGATTACGCTGTATATCATCGCGGACACCAGAAAGAGCCTTCCAGGATTTACTGATCAATATGCGGGCTGGATCTCTGGTGAAGCGGTTTCTGAACTGTCCTTTACTACGAGCGGAGACCCATTACTCACTGCAGATGAAGATGATAAGTTCGTGCTCACCAAGTTATACGATAGTAGCGTGAGCATCAGTGAAATGACCTATGACCTCTATCCACGCGATGAAGATAACGATGGATTACTGAATGACAAAGGAGAGATATCCAGTAAGAAAGCTCTATTCTGGGTGCTGTTTGGAGTCGGTTTGGGATTAACAGTACTCTGTGTAGTGATTATTGTCCTACTTGGAAGAGAAAAACCAAAACGTAATAAACCATTAACATAATAGGTATGCCTGAAGACATTTTACCTCACGGTGGACCAGCTCCTGCGCCAGGAGCACCAGCACCTCAAGCACCGCCACCACCACCGGCAAAAAAGAAAAAGACGCTGAAACACAAAGTTTCAGTTATGGCGGTCTTTCTCGCAATTCTCCTTGCGATTGTTATGATCTTGCTTGGAGAGCGCGTAATCTTTGATCTAAACAGAACCATCAATCCAGTAGTGGTTGAGAGTGCGGAGACGACTACTTCTAGCTCTAGATCCACATATGGTTCTTATAGCTCAGACCGTTCACCGCTTGCATCGACACGGGTGTACTATCCAAAAGACCAGGATACTGATTATAAGATGTACAAGTTAATCATTCATGCATCGTTTATCATTCCTGCATTCTTATTAGTGTTTGTTCTCTATTTCTGGATCTGGCATAAAAAAGAGGACAGCGTGCATAAAGTAGTGCTCTTTGGGTATATCATCTTTGCGTTCTGGATGATGCTTCATCTACTCATAGAAGCCGCAGGGTATGTGCTAGAAGAGTTTAAGAATTTTGGGGTGTACGTGATCTTGATATTCCTGGCAGCGATATTTACCTTCCTTGCTATGCTCATACAGAAACGAGTAAACCAGAAAAAAGGACGAACGTAATTCACAAGTAATTCATTATCGGACGTATGTCTGATCCAAAATACACTATTCGATATATCCACCCATTCTCAGCAGCCCGGATGGTTGCGCTTCTGTTGGCGATAACCAATAGCTTGGGGGTGATCATGTTGGTGCTCAGTGTCGCAATTATAAATATAGCAACCAGCAGCAGAAAGAATTTTTACGAAGAGATTGTAGAGCTGTTTATTGAGGAGCCGATCATACTATTATATATGGGGATAGGCGCGCTTGTATCATTAGTCGTCAGCTGGATTATTGGGTTTGTTCTTACCTACGGTATGGCACATTTGTACAATGCAGTACAAGAACAGCTAGGCTCGATAACAGTTCATTTAAGAAAAAGCAAATAACACTATGTACGAAGTATCAAAAATTGATCCGTATATCCCTGCACGATATGTCGGTATTGGTATTGCAGTTGCAAGTTCTCTCCTGTCTCTTTTCTGGTTAGTAATGGAATCATCATTATTTCGACGCGCTGACATGGAAGAGATTATTGTCGCGCTTGTAGTCCCGCTGGTATGCGGATTTGTTGCCTTTGTTTCAACGATTGTCGCAATTCTCATCTATAATGTGATCGCAAAGCAATATCACGGGGTAAAGCTAGAATTAGAGTTTACCCAGGATGATAAAGACACCGAATAGCGCAGAGCTCGAATTCACCGTACACACCGCACAAGCTGCTGGGAAGATACTGCATAATTATTTTGGAACCAAATTAACACGAACGATCAAACGAGACGAAGAGGATTTTGTTACTGAAGCAGATATTGCAGCAGAAGAAGTCATTATAGCAGCAATCCAAAAAGAGTTTCCGAACGATGCTATTATCGCAGAAGAGTCTGGTGTACTTGGAGATGAAAACGCTGAATGGACCTGGACCATTGACCCGCTTGATGGAACGTGGAATTTTGCAAACGGCAAAAAAAACTTTGGAACCATGATCAGTCGCATTCAAGGAAACACCGTAGTGCTTTCAGTGATTTATAATCCTATTCATGAGATACTTGCCGCAGCGGAACAAGGAAAAGGAGCGACTGTGAACGGAAAACTGGTTACACGATCATTTCCAAGTTCTTTACGCGACTGTCGTCCAATATCAGGGTGGATCAATGACTTCCCTCATGCTGATGCCATTAATTCTGCAAGAGATCGTTTACAGGCAATGGGTATCCAGTCAAAGAGTCTTCGTTCTGTTGCATCTAATGTGCATGCGATCTTAATGAATAAACGAGACTGTTACTTTTCTAACGTTGCACAACCATGGGATCGCTGTCCGATGATTCCATTACTGGAAGAAGCTGGGCTAATTGTTTCAAGTATTGATAACTCACCATTTTCTTATACAAAGCCCACACAAGGATTTGTTGCAGCACCTCCGAGTTTTCATCGGGAGCTTATTGATTTCATCGCATTTAGCGAGTGAAGTGCGATAGTTAGGAAAATATGGTATAGTAGTACATGGATAAGAATTAGTAATTAATTTTCACTATGGAGACCCTTATTGCAATTTTTGCCGAAGGCGCAGATGTGTTTTCATTAGTATTCGGTGTCGTCGGTGGTTTAATAATCTCTGCAGGAGCAGTGCTTGCTCTTTTTCGGTTCTTAGTTGGAGCGATATCGACTAATCATAAAAAGAGCGATCCATTCGCTAAAAAAAGCCTCGATCCGATTCGTGTAGAATTTGGGCGATATATTAACTTAGGGTTAGAGTTCTTCATAGCTAAAGATGTGTTAGAGACCATGTTCCTCCCAACATGGACTGATATCGGACAGTTGTTTGCATTAGTAATTATTCGAACAATGATCAGCTACTTCTTGATGCACGAGATAGAGAAGATTGAAGCCAAGCATACATAGGAACATGGGCCGCGGACGAAAACGAGCAACACAAGCAATCATTCGACCACTGACGATAACAATGGCTATTGTGATTATTGTTGGTGTGATTATTATTCAGTTTTTACTGAATACCGAGAAAGGGCAGAAGAGACAACAGGAGTATCTAGAGAATCAAGTAACACTGGATGAGCTGATTGATGAATTCTTGCCAGATGAACATGAAATCGAGAGTATCTTTCGCCCGCAATTTGGAGTTGAAGAACGACTCAATGAAGGTACGGGCTTTGTCGCGCGAGATGGTGGTTTAGTGGATGTTCGTTTTTCAAAACCGTACGGTTCAGAGACGTATCCAGTTATAATTATCATGCACGGAGGTGAGTCCTCCAGCAGATCCACAGAACGTATCGGTCGAGTTCTTGGGAAAGAGCTCATGAAATCATTAAATGTGATGACTGTCACCATTGACTGGCGGGAAGGTTCGCTAGGAGAAGAGGATGTTCACGATGTAGTCTCAGCAGTCAATTGGATTCAGAAATCATATGAAAATTACAATCAACAGGTGTTTCTCTTTGGTTTGGGGCGAGGTGCGTATCCAGTATTGCAAGCATTACACGAAGCTGAGGCTGACGGTATGGTGCTCGCGTATCCGATTGTAGATCCGTACACGTACTATCAATACCTTCAAGGCGTAGACGAGTGGGATGCAAAGGCATTTCTTGATATCGCAGGGTGTGGTGGCTACTCTCAAAGTACAGAGACCTGCTTACAGAATTTGGCGGTGGTGAATACAATGAAGCTCGATGTTCCGACGCTCTTAATTCACAGTGCGAGCGACACGATTGTACCAATTACGCAGAGTGAAATGCTCGTGCAGGAGATTGCACCGTCTTTTCTGACTTATAAAAAGGTCGAAGATGAAGAAGTACAACACGATTTCTTCTCAAATTCAGCAAATCCTGGATTTGAGCAAGGATGGGCCGCGCTAATTGATTGGTTTGAAGAGCAGCTTTATCCAGACGAAGCTTCAGCTGCAGCAGGTACGGTAGTAGATGACTCCAGCGCTACAGATGAAGAAGATGAAGATGAGGAAGGGGACTCAGCAGATGACAGCGCAACTGAAACAGAAGAGCAAGATACAGAAGGCCAAGAAGATGATACTCAGGAATCTGAAGATGAATCAGTAACCAATACCAATCAAAGCTTTACTGGATTACAAGAGGCAAATACTGTTGAAGAAGTAGAAGAGTAGCAACTCCTATGATTCCGTATTTTCAATGGACCCACTTTCATATTGGCCCAGTTCCTATTCATATCTGGGGACTGATGGTTTCGCTCGGTATTATAGTCGGGTTGCTAGTTTCAATCCGCGCAGCCAAGAGCCAGAAGATTCCGGCGGAACATATTATTGACCTCGGTTTTTGGATTATTCTCTCCGCGCTCATCGGTGGCCGTGTGCTGTATGTGTTATCAGAGATCTCGTATTATATTCAGTCACCACTTGATCTATTTAAAATATGGCACGGCGGTATGTCTATCACTGGTGGATTCCTTGGCGCAGTGATTGCCGCACTTATCGTCATTCGCATACGGTCATACCCAGCGTTCCAATACGCGGACATTGCAATCATTGGCTTACCTATCGGATTAGCAATTGGTCGACTCGGTTGCTTCTTTATCTTTGATCACCCCGGCGCTCCAACGAGTTTTTTCCTCGGGCAGGAGTTTCTTGATGGTGTCGTACGGCATAATCACGGATTGTATCTTTCAATCAACGGGCTGCTACTTGCAATTATCTTTTTTGTACTATGGAAAAAATGGAAAAATCACTATCCGGGACTATACAGTATTGTGTTTCTATTCTGGTACGGGGTTGTTCGCTTTTTCTTAGATTTTGCTCGAGCATGGGATGAGCCGTTCGACGATAGTCGATTTGCACACCTCACTGTAGCGCAATACGCAAGCATTCTTATGGTTGTCGTAGGCGGTATGTTATGGTATGCTTTGTACTCGAAAAGGAATAATGTTTCACATGGCAAAAGCACAAAAAAAGAAACTTCCTAGTAAGAAGAATTCTGCAAAAAAGAAGTCATCATCTGAGGTTTCTTCGAATAAAAAGAAGACAGATCAATCAGCTCAGAAAAAGAAGCAGAGCGGGGCTTCGAAAAAAAGTGCTGCTAAAAAATCAGAAGTCGAGGACACAAAGAATACTGATCTCAAGAAGGAGAAAGCATCGAAAAAGAAAGAAGGTCCATCTGTAAAGAGCGAAGATGCGTTTCCAACAGAAGAAACTAAAGAAGAGAAAGACGCAGTGGATGAAGTTACAGCGATCTACTACGCTGATGACGACGGAACTCGAATTGACATGACGAAGATGGATCAGAAAAAGGGAAAGAGTAAGGTGGTACTGTTCTTTTTTATAGTGATTGCACTACTCGGGGTTATTAGCTATCTGGGGTATTTAGTGTTTAATAAAGACTTTGGCAGTACAAATGGAGAAGTGGAGTTGTCTCTCACTGCAGAGGATCGAGTAGCTTCTGGTGATAGTGTCACATTAGAGCTTGAGTATCTGAATGGAGAGACGGTCGATATTTCTAATGGCTCAATTGAAATACTGTATCCTGATGGATTTCATTTTCAGAGCGCTGATCCAGAGACAGCCGGAACCAGTTCAAATAGATGGGAGATCGATCGTATCAAAGCAGGGGCCGGCGGTAAAATTCGCATCTCTGGACAGTTAGTGGGCTCAAAAGATGAAGTAAAAGAGTTCTCTGCACGTTTCACGTATCAGCCAGAGAATTTTTCAGACGATTTTCAAGTTACCGCTCAAACAGCGGTCACCATTACCTCTTCGATAGTTGATGTTCAGGTGGATGCACCGACGCAAGTGCAGACAGACCAAGAGTTTACATATTCCGTAGACTACACTAACACCTCAAGTGTTTCGTTGTCAGATGTAAAGATTCTCATGGAGTATCCGGATGATTTTACGTTCTCTGAAGCATCATTAGAGCCGTGGTACGGAGATAATGAGTGGAGGATCGATGAATTTGAGCCCGGAGAGACGCAGACGCTTGAAATTACAGGGTCATGTGATGGCGAATCAGGCGAGACTAAAGAATTCTCATTTCAGCTTGGACTCATCGAGATCGACAATACCTTTAATGTGCAAATTGAAAAAACCGCACTGGTTGTTATTGTGAACCCTGAAGTTAAATTGACCGTGAATGCACCTGATACTGTAAATCCAGGTGAAGATGTTACTGTCAAAGTCACGGTAGAGAACATTTCAGAAGTGGAGATGAAAGAAGTTGATGTACAGCTGTCGTTATCCGGTGCATTATTCGATGATCAGGAGCACTCTTTCAAGAAAATAAAGAAGCTCACGCCGAACGAATCAAAGGAGTTCACGTACCAGACAACGTTAAAGAAGAAATCAAAAGAGCAAAATCAGAAATTGGAGATTGTAGCAACGGTGGTTTCTGCCATGGTCGAAGGAAATGAAGTCTCGTTTCCAAATCAAGAGACTGTAGAGATGAAGGTCGCAGGATCGTTTTCAGTGTCCGCAGAAGGGAGATACTATGATGAGGACTTAACTAAGCTTGGTTCCGGGCCGATTCCTCCTGAAGTGGGAAAAGAGACCGTATATATTATTCGATGGACGATTGCGAGTGGATCAAATGCAATGAAAGACGTGAGTGTGCAGACCACGCTACCTGACCATGTTATTTGGGAGAATGAAGCAAGCCGAGCAATTACTTGGGATAGCTCGACGCGGCAAGTGACATACAGTAAAGATACAGTCACTGCAAATAGCAATGAGGTCGTGGAATTTGCTGTTCGTATTGCACCGACTGCGGATGACATTAATAAACTGTTAGTATTGACCAAAGAGACGGTAGTATTCGCTATAGATAAATTTACAAAAGAAGAAGTCTCTGAACAACTGGAGCGTATTACCACAGATGTACCAAATGATGAGGGCGCAAAAGGAAAAGGAGTGGTAGAGCGTTCATCATCATAAGCATGTTTACTCTTACAGCAACACATCAGAGTGGAGCACGCTGTGGCGTGTTACAGACCGGTCACGGAGATATCGCAACTCCGTTTTTTATGCCTATTGCGACAAAAGCAGCAGTGAAAACCATCTCACCGAACGAGTTGCAAGAGTTGGAACGTGCAGTGGACTCCAATACAGCACCGATTCTACTTTCTAATACATATCATCTCTATCTAAAACCAGGACTTGAGATACTGAAGCAGCATCAAGGGCTTCATGGCTTTATGAATTGGGATCATGCAATCCTCACAGACTCTGGTGGGTTTCAGATCTTTTCTCTAGCAAAGCTTCGCACACTCACTGATCAAGGGGTTGAATTTTCTTCTCATATAGACGGCAGCAAGCATCTCTTTACCCCAGAGCGCTCCATGGAGATTCAGTCAGTTATCGGAGCAGATATTTGGATGGCGTTCGATTACTTTCCAGGATATCCAGCAACACAGGAGCAGGGGGTAAAATCTGTTGAGCTCACCACAGCATGGGCGAAACGATGCAAAGAGTGGTTCTCTAACTATACAAAAGACAAGAAGAAAGGCGCGCACCAGCTCTTTGGTATTGTTCAAGGGTCCACATTTACTGCTTTACGAACACGTAGCGCACAAGAGATCACCGAATGTGAGTTTGATGGGTACGCGATAGGTGGTCTTGCAGTAGGGGAGCCTCCAGAAGAGATGTATCGCATAGTAGAGCATACGATTCCGCATCTGCCAGAGCAGTCACCGCGTTATTTAATGGGCGTCGGTCCGCCAGACCAGATTTTAGAAGCAGTGAAGCGCGGAGTAGATATGTTTGATTGTGTTATCCCGTCTCGAAACGCGCGTCATGGAACGGTGTATACATCTACAGAAGGCTCTGATGGTCAACTAGTGGATAGCGCGCTATCTTCAGTGCAATTTGAAAAAGTAAACATCAGAGCAGACAAGTGGAGCAGTGATCAACGGCCGGTAGATCCGCAATGCACATGCAACACGTGCACCTCTGGGCTCAGCAGATCGTATATACGACACCTTTTCACCGTAGATGAACCACTCGGTTCACGCTTGTTGACCGAACATAATATACACTTCTATATGACGCTCATGAAACAGATACGTGACGCGATCACATAGAGAAATCCTTTAAAACGCGCTATACTATCTCTAATATAACCACTATGGATACAAAGCAGTATTGGGAACAACTTTCAGACCTCTATCAAGTGCGAGATGCAACCACCACTTGGTTATTAGGGTACCCAACAGCACTTGAATTATTAGGGGATCTTAATGGAAAAACGATTCTGGATTACGGGTGCGGCAATGGACCGTTTACGCGTTTTTTAGCTCGTACGTATCCATTGGCACGTATTATTGGTGTTGATACTTCCGAGACAGCGATAAAGAACGCAAGAAAGCTTCTTACTGACACCTTTCGTGTTGAATATCATCACGTCGCATCATACAAAGATATTTCTCAGTACGACTTTGATTGCGCTGTCTCAACGTTTGTATTTTGTTGTATTCCGAATATTGATTCTCTTAAAGGTCTATGTTCGGCCGTGTACTCTCAGCTTCCAGATGGTGGTTCGTTTGTCATCATGGATCCACATCCATTGTCGCACGGTAAACGGTTTACATCTTTTCAAGCTGATTCAGCAGAGGGGAAAAAGAGCGGAGACCTGTTACATGTTCGAATTTTTACAAACAGTATTGATGTCGAGTTTGATGATTACTATTGGAGCATCTCGGACTATAAGACGGTCATCGAAGAGAGTGGTTTTACCATAGAAGAGATCTTATCTCCAACCGCAGAACAATACGAGGACGAGAAGTTGCACTCAGAACGGGAACATCCACCATATATCATTTTTAAAGCTACAAAATGAAGATCGGTATTGATGCGCGGTTTTACGGCGGGGAACAGTCTAAGGGTCTTGGCCGCTACACGCAGAAACTCATTGAGTATTTAGCTGAACATGATCATGAAAATGAGTATGTGATTTTTTTACAAGCAGATAGCTATCGGCAATGGAGTATAAAAAATGAAAATTTTACTCCAGTTCTAGCTCCGTATCACTGGTATACGTTCTCTGAACAAGTGTTCATGCCGTTCCGTATCTGGCGCGAGAAGGTTGATTTTATGCATTTTCCACATTTCAACGTCCCGTTGCTGTATCGGAAACCGTTTATCGTAACGATCCACGACCTGATCATCAATCATTTTCCTACTGACCGTGCTACCACTCTTGGGCCTATACTATATCGTTTTAAACACTATGCAGGACAGATCGTGATGAAACATGCAGTGAAGTACTCTTCAAAGATTATTACTGTATCAGAGTTCTCAAAAAAAGACATTATTGATTACTATAGTCTCCCGACGAAAAAAGTAGATGTGACGTACGAAGCAGCGGACGTAAGTGCAGAGCCGCTCACGCCGGACCAGACTGAAAAAACGTTACAGAAGTACGGAATTACCTCACCGTTCTTTCTATATATCGGAAATGCATATCCACATAAAAATTTAGAACTGCTGCTTGATGTCATGAAGGAATTGAAACAGTCAGGCGAGATACCATGGAAAATGGTCTTTGTTGGGAAAGAGGATTATTTTTATGCGCGATTGAAGCAACAGGCTTGGGCCAATGATGTGGATGAGTATACAGTATTCACAGGTTTTATTCCGGATGCAGACCTTCCTGCTTTATATCAAAGTGCTATCGCGTACATTTTCCCTTCATTATACGAGGGGTTTGGCTTGCCACCGTTAGAAGCCATGAGCTATGGGGCGCCAGTATTAGCAGCGAAATCTTCTTGTATACCAGAAGTACTCAGTGATGCAGCGTTATACTTTGATCCCAAGAGCATATCTGGTATAATAGACGCAATCCAAACCGTTTGGAGTAATGCTGAGGTGCGCGAAAAACTGCGACACAAGGGATATGAGCGAGTGAAGCAGTTTTCGTGGAAAAAGATGATGGAACAAACGTTACAGATCTATGAGTCACAGAAAAAAGAACAAACAACAGAAACGAGCTGACCGTGTAGCAATCTCTCAAGTACGAGTACGGTCGAAGAAGCAACCAGTCGAAGGCGTGCCGAATTCGAATGTGATTGATTTGCGTAGCATGATCGCAAAGCGAGAGGTGAAACAAGTACGTACAGAACCGAAGAAGGAAGTTCAATCCACAGTCACAAAGCAAAAGAGTAAGAAGCGCGCGGGTGTTTTTACGCTGTTCTCTGGAACAAAAAAGAAAGCGTCGAAGAAGAAAGTAACAGCACCATCTGTTGTTCATACACAACAACGGCAGCGCAAGAGAAAGGCAACCGCTGACAAGTCCCGAAAAACAACCGCGGCACGTTCGTTAGAACAGGTCTATACTGAAACTCTGTTATCTCAACCAGCACTACAGCAGAAGCATCATGCTCCAGAAGTATCAGCTGAAGAGTTAGCATTCTGGCAAGAAGAGAAGAAAAAAACTGTGCCAGCCCCTGTGCATAAGACAGTTTCGAGTAAAGAACAGCGCCGAAAAAAGAAACAGGAGAAAAAAGACCGTATTGCTCAACAGAAGAAGATTAAGCATCAGAAAAAGAAGAAGAAACCAGTAGAACCACGACAGTCTTTTTGGGAACGCCCACTTACGGATCACGAATTTGATGCTGTAAAAGCTTCTGACCTGCCACGTTTTGGCTTTTCATTTAGTACAGTTATTAAACCTGCTATTGCATTCGCGTTGCTGGCTGTAGTCTTTATTATTCCCGCTAGCGTCTCTGCTATGCTACATCAATCCAGTGATCTCGAAGCGTTGGTCACACAATCTGCTGAGATCGCGTTTGAACACTTAATGAACGGCGGCGAAGATATTCAAGGGTTAGATTTCTCTTCAGCAGAGAGCGAATTCACTCAAGCGCTGGAGTCATTTACCGCAGCAAATAATGAAATCGAAGAACTGAACTCATTTGTAGTATCAGTTGCCAAATATATTCCGGGGAAGGGGAAACAATTTGATTCTGCGCGGCATTTAATTGTAACAGGAAGCGAACTCGCTGCGGCAGGTGAGCAGTTATCGAAAGCACTAGCAATTTTGAACACCGTAGATGTGCAGCAAGTCTCTGAACAAGAAGACGCTGGGCTGACGTCACTACTTGTGGTTGTACACTCAGCACTCGCTCCAGCAGTGGAGCATATCACTACTGCATCTGAGCATTTGGAGCAGGTATCAGTGGATGTGCTGCCAGAAGATAAACGAGAAGTAGTTACATTTGCTCAAGAAGCGCTGCCTGATATTCAAACTATGTTAGCAGATGGTTTGCAGCTCACCGACACGCTACTTGCATTCTTGGGCCATGAAGAGCAGAAACAGTATTTAGTGATATTTCAAAATAATCATGAGATGCGACCGACCGGTGGTTTTATCGGGAGTCTAGCTTTAGTCGATATCGATCAAGGAGTTGTCACAGGAATAGACGTTCCAGGTGGTGGAGTCTACGACATCTCTGGACAAATGAAAGAGCAGGTGATATCACCAGAACCGTTGCATTTAATAAACCCTCATTGGAACCTCCAGGATGCTAATTGGTTTCCACATTTCCCAGCTAGCGCTGAAAAGGTGCAATGGTTTTATGAGCACAGTGGTGGAGATCCAGTGGATGGTGTAGTTGCGCTCGTACCAAACGTCATTCAAGATCTGTTAGAAATCACTGGACCGTTAGATATGACTGAAGAGTACGACGTGGTTATTACTGAAGAGAATTTCTATGAAGAAGTTCAGATGCGTGCTGAGCAGAAGTACGACGTGACTAGAGAATCAAAGAAGATTATTGGGGACATGACCCCATTGCTGTTTAACAAACTATTTGATTCTGCGAATACTCCAGATGGGCTTATCCGTATCCTGTCTATTTTAAAAGAAGCCACTGCAGAGAAAGACATTCTGGTATACATGAACGATCCAACGCTGCAAAAGCAGTTCTCTAAACAAGACTGGAGCGGTGAGATTAAAGAGACTGATAGAGACTATCTAGGTATATTCCATGCAAATATCGGTGGCGGCAAAACAGACGATGTAGTGGAAGAGATGGTTAGTCATCATGCGCAGATCTCTGCTGATGGGTCAATTATCGATACAGTAACAGTGCGACGCGTGCATAAAGGTACGAAAGATGACGAGCTCCGCGGCGTAAACAACAACGACTATATACGATTCTATCTACCTGAGGGTAGTGAACTACTCTCTGCTGAAGGGTTTGAGGTGCCAAGCGCAGAACTATTCTTAGAGCCAGAAGCAGGGTATACCACTGATAAAGATTTAGAGAGTATTTCAGGTGCCATCCGTGAAAATGAGTTAATAGATGTGAACACAAACACTGAATTCGGAAAAACGGTCATCGGCGGCTGGATGCTGACACCATACGGAGAGAGCTCGATCGTCAGCATTACCTATAAGCTGCCGTTTACCATTCAGGTCGGAGGGTTTTGGCAAGATAGCGATCGGTACTCATTATTGATACAAAAACAGCCTGGAAGCTTTGATACACTGTTTATTAGTGACGTCGATCTGCCGTCCAATATGGAGACCGTACTGTCGTATCCAGGTGATTACTCCGGCGGTATTCAGACGATCATCGAGCAGGACCTCTTTGTTGGGATGGTGTTAAAAGCCAAGTAGTGGATCAGGACGCATGGTCACAACCGTTATAAGAAAATTACAGCAAACAGTTATGGGCGGAGCCATTATCATAGGCTCTGCTTCTGTGTGTAGTCGTATTCTCGGTCTACTGCGAGATCGCCTATTGGCTGACCAGTTCGGTGCAGGGGAGTTGCTCGATAGCTACTTTACTGCTTTTAAAATTCCGGATTTCATCTTTAACATTCTAGTACTAGGAGTGATGTCTGCTTCGTTTGTTCCCGTGTTTATAGAGCATCTTTCAAAGAAGGGCAAGCAAGACGCGATGCAGATAGCAAATACGCTATTAAACATGATTGCTGTTGGGTTGATCGGCATCGGAATTCTTCTATATATATTCACACCTCAGTTAATGCAGCTGCTGGCGTATGGAGACTCTGTTGAGCAGCAACAGACGATCATCTATTTCACCCGCATTATGCTGTTCTCGTTGTTCTTTTTTGGTATCAGCAATCTTCTTTCTGGAATACTGCACGCGTATAAG
>CAYFNF010000003.1:0-29566 GCA_964344485.1 uncultured Gammaproteobacteria bacterium | reverse complement strand
TGGAGATGTTGGGCTTCCGCTCGGTGTAGTGCTCGGAGCATTCTTGCATTTTGTGATTCAAGTACCTGCAGTGGTGCGCGCAGGATTTCGCTATAAGCCGGTCTGTCAATTCAAGCATTCTGGTGTGCGGCAGATATTAAAACTCATGCCCCCGCGTGCATTCGCGCTTGGCCTCACGCAATTAAATATCGTTATTATATTTGCTATTGCATCTACACTGGATGATGGCGCGCGGTCCGTGTGGCAGTTTGCAGATAACTTACAGCATTTTCCTATTAATATATTCGGTGTCTCATTAGCACTCGCAGCTTTCCCAGTATTCTCTGAGGCATTTGCTGAGAATAACATTGATCGGTTCAAGCAGTGTTTTTCAGAGAACTTCCGTCGTATTCTATTTTTTATTATACCGGTCTCGATTGCAATCCTATTGCTGCGTGCGCAGGTAGTTCGTCTCGTATACGGATCAGGAGAGTTTGATTGGACTGCAACGGTCCTCACTGCACAGACATTAGGAATGTTTGCTCTATCCATGTTTGGGCAAGCACTCATTCCATTGCTTGCACGGTCCTTCTTTGCACGACAAGACACGAAAACACCAGTCATTATTAGTGCTGCTGCCATGGCGATAAATATCGCTCTTGCCCTCATTCTCGTACAATTTATGGGCATTACTGGGCTAGCGCTTGCATTCTCGGTTGCCGCAATACTACAGATGCTTGCACTCCTCACAGTACTACGCATGCGACACGGGGACTTGGATGATGATCATATCATCTCTTCAACATGGAAAATCATCATTGCATCACTAGGTATGGGAATCATTATTCAGGGAATGAAGTACACAGTTGCACCGTTAGTGAACATGCAGACCTTTGTCGGGGTTGCGATACAAACATGCGGTGCGATTATCGGAGGCGGCATTGCATATATATTTATTGCGCATTACTTTAAGTTTGAAGAAGCAAAAACCATTATTAAAAAAGCACGGTCCATGTGGTTGCTCGTACGTCGAGTCTGGCGTTCCGAAGCACAGTAGGGCATGTTTTGCGTTTTTACGGTCGTCTGGTAGACTAGTTGAGCAGTATGAATACTATTCGTAATTTTTGTATCATTGCGCATATTGATCACGGAAAGTCCACGCTCGCGGACCGCATTTTAGAATTGACGAATACCGTTGAACAGCGCGACATGAAAGAGCAGTTATTAGATCAAATGGATCTGGAACGGGAACGTGGTATCACGATCAAGCTGCAACCAGTACGTATGGCATACACTGAAAATGGAACAGAGTATGTATTAAATCTTATAGACACTCCCGGGCATGTGGATTTCTCTTATGAAGTCTCTCGCTCATTGCAGGCGTGTGAAGGCGCGCTACTGGTCGTAGATGCATCACAGGGCATTCAAGCACAGACCTTAGCAAATCTCTATTTAGCGTTGGAACAGAACCTAGAGATCATCCCAGTGATTAATAAAATCGACCTACCTGCAGCTGAAGTAGATCGTGTCATGAGTGAACTCACGTCACTGCTGGGGTGTGACGAAAGTGAGATTATTCCGGTCTCAGCAAAAACAGGCGAGAACGTAGAAGCTATTCTATCCGCGATAGTAGAGCGTGTCCCTGAGCCAGCGCAAGATGAAGAGACGCAGGCACGTGCATTGATATTTGATTCTATGTTTGATGACTATAGAGGAGTCATTACGTATATTCGAGTCATCGACGGAGTGATCCGAAAGAATGATACTATTCTCCTGATGGGGAACCAAGCGCATACTGAAGCATTGGAAGTAGGGGTCTTTACTCCTGAGATGGAGTCGTGCGACGTACTGCGTGCTGGAGAGATTGGATATATTGTTACTGGATTCAAGGGTGTTGAGGATGCAAGAGTCGGAGATACTATTACGATAAAGAAACAAGCAGCACAAGAAGCGTTGCCAGGATATCAAGTAGCCCAACCCATGGTCTTTGCTGGGTTATACCCGAAAGACACTAGCAAGTATCCAGATTTAAGGGAAGCTATGGGGCGGTTGAAGTTGAATGACGCAAGTCTCACCTATGAAGTTGAGAACTCGGTCGCGCTAGGCTTTGGTTTTCGCTGTGGATTCTTAGGAATGCTCCATTTAGACATTATTACCGAGCGGTTACGCCGAGAGTTTGATGTGGATTTAATTGTGACAACACCATCAGTGGCGTATCAGGTCTATGTAACAGATGGAACAGATCATATTATCTCATCTCCGTTAGACTTGCCGGATCCATCACAGATTGATCACATAGAAGAGCCGATTATGGCAGTGGATATTGTAACGCCGTCTGAGTATATTGGAAATATCATGAAGTTAATTATTGAGAAGCGAGGTCAGCCTACAGCAAATGAAATGGAGTATATTGATGAGCAACGTGTGATTCTGCACTATCATATTCCTCTCGCTGGGGTTGTCGTTGATTTCTATGACAAGTTAAAAAATGTTTCTTCTGGATATGCATCATTGAATTATGAGTTTCAATCCTATCAGCAAGCAGAAATAGTACGAATGGATATTCTCGTGGCTGAGGAGTCAGTTGGACCACTCTCCTCAATGGTCTATAAAGACGAAGCCGAAACCGCAGGCAGAAAAGTGGTGAAAGCGCTGCGAGGAGTGTTGCCGCGTCAATTATTCGAAGTAAAGATACAAGCCGCAGTTGGAGCAAAAATAGTTGCTAGTGAACGTATTCCACCGTTACGAAAAGACGTTACTGCAAAATTATATGGCGGAGATGCATCACGAAAGAGGAAATTATTGGAGAAGCAGAAGAAAGGAAAGAAGAAAATGAAGGCGCTTGGCAAGGTCGACATTCCTCAAGATGCATTTCTCGCTGTACTGAAACGATAATAATATCGCTAACTTTAGCTAAAAAATTTTAGTATTCCACATTAGGGGTTGACTTTTTCTGTGGATTGTTTATACTGCATTGTTCCATAAATCCAGAAATGAATGAGGGGAACTGTATGAGGAGATTTATTTGAGGAGAATTTTCCAATCAGCGGATTGGACTCAGAAAGGTGATGCCTCTGGTATGTGACTCCTCCTCAGCATACCAATGCTGGCGTCACCTTTCTGAGTAAACGAGGAGAAACTGAATCCGAGGAGATAGAGGGGTAGAAGCGTAGCACAATATAATAGGGCTATTATTATTTTGTGCTTGCAGAGAAATGGAATGTCCATACAGAAGAGAGAACGCCATTTTTTTCTTCTGTGGAGGTATTCCACAACTATCGTTCCTTTTATCTATACAAAGGAGAGAGAGCATTCATTCCTGTTTGGATACGAAGGGGTAAACGTTCTGGATTGCGTAGTACCAGTGTGTGCTAAAAATCTCTCTCCTCTCCTGATTTCTCACCAGTCATCAGGATTAGTACAGACTGGATCGATATTACGCAGATACACCCAGATCTTACCCTTTCATATCCAAAACAGGAGTGTATCAAAAAACAGGGCACAACGCTCTGTTTTTTGGTATAATACGTTTATGGCAAGAAACCGCTCAAAACGAAAGGTATCAAAACGTACTTCTGGACCAGTAAAGAATGCTGCGCGCGTGCGTAGAAAAGCAGCGCCTGCAAAAGGCTCTATTCGCACTGGCGCAACAACTATTGCACGCCCGCCAGACACTACATTACTAGTGATCGTTGGAGTGATTATTGTATTTGGTTTAATTGCACTTTCTTCTGCTAGTTCGGTGTTGTCGTATCAATCCCACGGGGATAGTTACTACTACTTAAAGCACCAAATGTTGTACGGGGTGTTGTTGGGTGGAATTGCGTTCTATATCATGAGCAAGATTGATTATCGGTATTGGAAGAAGCACGCATTTCCAATTGCAGCAGCTACTATGGTGCTATTGCTGTTAGTGTTCATCCCTGGAATAGGTGTAGAGTTGTTGGGTGCTAAACGATGGATCAGTATCGGCGGATTCTTCTTTCAACCCTCTGAAATTGTAAAGATTACGTTCCTCATCTACTTAGCTGCATGGCTCGAGAAGCGAGGAAAAGATGTAGAAGATGTATCATACGGATTAATGGCGTTCCTGGCTATGCTCGGAGCGATCGTGCTATTGATCGCCGTTGCTCAGAAAGACCTCAGTACCACAGTCGTCATAGCAGTGATTTCCGTGATGATCTATTTTGTTGCTGGCGCGCCGTGGAAGCACTTAGGGTATATCGCTATCGGCGGTGTTGTCGCATTGTTTGCGTTGATCAAAGTTGCGCCATACCGCGCAGCTCGTTTTTCTGTGTTTCTTAATCCCGAACTCGACCCTCAGGGTAGCGGATATCACATTAATCAAGCGTTACTCGCTATCGGCTCAGGAGGTTTTTTTGGTCTCGGTCTTGGGCACTCACGGCAAAAATATAATTATCTCCCCGAAGTAGCAACAGATTCTATCTTTGCAATCATTGCTGAAGAGATGGGCTTCTTCATTGCTATGAGCATTGTTGTACTGTTTTTAGTACTGACATTATACGCGCTGCGTATTGCGCAACGCGCACCCGACCAATTTAGTAAGCTATTAGCAGTCGGGATTGCAACATGGATCGGATTCCAAGCATTCATCAATATCGGTGCCATGTTATCGCTACTACCTCTCACGGGTATTACACTACCGTTTATCAGCTACGGAAGCTCTTCTCTGATCACGTTACTTGCAGCTACCGGCATTTTAGCTAATATATCACGGTATACTCATTGATTACTAACGTTTATGCGTATTCTACTTACCGGAGGAGGCACGCTTGGATCAGTCGCCCCATTACTAGCAGTGATTCCTCATCTCAAAGAGCAGAAGCACGATATCCATTTTATCGGGACATTTTCTGGTCCAGAAAAAACACTAGTAGAAAACGCTGGAGTAGAGTTTCATGCAATAGTAGCTCCAAAGCTACGTCGGTACTTTTCTTGGCACCACTTACTATTACCGATTGAGTGTAGCATTGCTCTTTGTTCTGCATTCTTTCTTTTACTGCGTTGGCGTCCTAATGTGATTGTCTCTGCTGGAGGGTTTACGTCTGTGCCGTTTGTCTGGATTGGATGGTTGCTGCGTATTCCTTCTATGATACATCAGCAGGACTTGCAGCCAGGACTTGCAAACAAGCTCATGCAACGGTTTGCGACCAAGATCACTGTGGCGTTCAAAGAGTCCGTTCAATATTTTTCGAGTGCTGAAGCAACTGATGGCGACGAATCATCAAATGAAAAAGTCCAGTGGATCGGCAACCCTATTCGGGATTTAACCGCAACAACTAATGACATACCAATCGATAGCACAGTACCGACCGTATTAATCTTTGGTGGAGGAACCGGAGCGCAAGCGATAAATGAACTCGTGAGTGCAGCGTTGTGTGAGCACGCGAACGTGATACATATTATCGGAAAAGGACGAGCCGGAGTGATGGAGAGGATCACACACCATCGATATCATCAGTTTGAGATACTACATCAAGGCATGGCTGAGGCATTACAGAAAGCAGATCTGATTGTCGGACGTGCTGGCCTCGGGACTATAAGTGAATGTGCTGCGCTCGGGAAGCCTGCAATTATCATCCCAATGCCACAGTCGCATCAAGAAGCAAACGCTACCATGTTACAGCAGCACAACGCAGCGCTTGTTCTGGACCAAAGAGAAATGGATACAGATGCGTTGAAGGGTGAAATTCTGCAATTGCTGCGCAATCAAGAAGCTCTCGCTGATCTCTCAAACAATATTACACAGTTAACTTCACCAAACGCCAATGAGTTATTCCTGACATGTATTGAATCAGCTGCTTCTACTGGTATTCGCCAATAGCGCAACAATCAAGTACAATACCTGTATGGAAGGACTCACACAATATCAGAATATCTATTTTTCCGGCATCGGAGGCATCGGCATGTCTGCATTAGCGCAGTTGTTAAAGCTGGATGGAAAAGAGGTGCAAGGGTCTGACATCGCGCGCTCACACATCATTAAGCGGCTACAGCGCAAAGGTATCTCTATTCATCATGTGCAGGACGGAAGTAAAATTGACTCTTCTACTGATTTATATGTGTATTCAGATGCCCTGCCTAGAGATAGTGCTGAGTATAAAAAAGCAGAGAAACTCGGAGTTACGATGATGAGTTACTTTGAGGCGGTTGGGCACTACATGAAGGAATTTGAGTATACTATTGCGATCTCAGGGACGCACGGCAAGTCCACAACTACTGCAATGATAGCGCATATTCTGACTGAAGCAGGAGAAGATCCAACTGTAATTGTGGGAAGCGTAGCAAAAGAGTTTGATAGCAATGCACGATACGGTAGCAAGAAGTACTTAATTGTAGAAGCATGCGAGCACAAGTCGCATATGCTGCTCCTGTATCCAGACATGATTGTACTGACCAACATTGAAGAGGATCATCTTGATCACTATCGAGATTTGGAGCATATCGTAATGACATTTCAGAAATACATTAACCACTTACCCAAGAACGGTGTACTGATAAAAAACACCGATGATTCAGAGAGTAAAGAACTCGGATCCGACTACACCATCGCTACATACGGTATCCACCACGATGCACAAACCATGGCTGCGGATATTCAATATGAAAAAAAGAAGCAGACCTTTACCGTGGGCAATACTGACTTTGAGTTAAAGCTGCCAGGCAAATTTAATGTGTATAATGCACTTGCTGCAATCGCTGCGAGTCGACAACTGGATGTTTCCGACCACGTCATTCAGCATGCACTGAAAACGTTTAAGGGTATTTGGCGTCGGTTCGAAGTGCTCGGCGCGTATAAAGGTGCTACAGTGATCTCTGACTATGCGCATCACCCTACTGCTATTCATAGCACAATAAAAGCTGCAAGAGAGTTCTATCCTAAGCAACGAGTCGTAGTTGCGTTCCAACCACATCAGCGGTCTCGAACAAAAAAGTTATTCGATCAGTTTGCAGATAGTTTTGCTGAAGCAGACTTCACAATTATTCAAGAAATATTTGATGTTCCAGGAAGAGAGAAAGAGAAAGATGCAGCTATTAGTTCCAAAGACCTTGTCGCTGCTGTAGAGAAGCGCGGTAAGTATGCACTGTATTCAAAGGATGTAGCAGCTACTAGAAAAGAAATTGATGAGAATATTGAAAAGAACAACGTTCTCCTAATTATGGGCGCTGGAGATATCTATAAACTCGCAGAAGACCTTATTCCATAGTACTGTCATGAAAATTCCGAATCTTCAAACCAATGAGCCGCTCGCGCCGTATACCACGTTTAAGATCGGCGGCCCTGCAACATATTTCGTTGCTGTTCAATCGAAGCAGGAGTTGTTGCACGCAATCCAAGAAGCGCAACAGGAACAAGTACCGTGGTTTATCTTAGGCGGAGGGTCTAATATTCTCATTGCTGACAGTGGATTCGATGGGCTGGTAATTAAGGCAGAGCTGCAGTCCATTTCCGTCGATGTTGAGCAGAAACAAGTGCGGGCCGAAGCTGGTGCACGAATGCAGAGCGTCATTCAGCAGTGCGCGAAACACGGGTTATCTGGCTTGGAGTTTGCTTCTGGAGTGCCAGCGACTGTTGGTGGAGCAGTATGGGCAAACTTAGGAGCACAAGGGTCAGAGATGAAAGATGTGTTACAGCAAGTTGCTGTATTAGCCCCAAACGGATCCGAAACAGTACTGACCAGTGATCAATGTGCGTTTACGTATCGCGACAGCGTGTTCAAGCATGAGAAATACGTGATTCTAGAAGCGTTATTTCAGCTTCAGTCGGCAGAGCCGCAACAGATTCAAGAAAAGATTCGCGCTTTACTCGATAAGCGAAAGCAGTCTCAAGCAGTTACTGAACGCACTGCGGGTTGTGCATTTAAGAACCCGAAAGACCAGACCGATCAATCAGCGGCTCAATTGATCGATGAGTTAGGGTATAAGGGTCATCAGATCGGTGGAGCAAAAATATCTGATACACACGCAAATTTTATTATAAATACCGGCGATGCTACGGCAGATGACGTGGTGATGCTGATTTCCTACATAAAGCAAAAAGTACGAGACAATCTTGGAGTGCAACTCATGGAAGAGATCGAGTATATTGGTTTTGATTAATATACGCGTCAGCAATTGACAGGAGCCAGAATAGGCTTTTTTTAATACAAAGCGGACTTATACAATGCCCAGGAATATGGTAGAATATAGGAAATATGATAAACACAATACTACTATGGCAACAAACATCACGGGTAAGAATATAGAGCTCACTGAAGCGATAAAATCGTATATCAATGATAAAATAGCCCCACTGAATGAGAGATATGACATCCTGGCAATTGATGTGGAAGTAGACAAGAACCAGCGACACAATAAAGGAGAGGTGTTCCATGTGCGAATGAATGCGCAAGTACCGAATGCGCTGTTGCGCTCTGAAGAGACAAAAGAAGACCTCTATGCAGCAATTGATGTGTGCCGTGATGAAATTGAGCGTCAACTACGAAAGAGAAAGAGCAAGTACTACTCTAAGCGGCGGGAGGCACAAAAAACGCAACGTCGCCTAAAATCCATATTCAGTTTCTGGAAAAAGCAATAAATCATGAGTACGAGCGATCAACCAACAGCTGAAGACCTGCAACGTCTACGTCGCCGGATTATCGCGCGCCTATTTTCTGTTCCAGAGCCTTCCTCAGATACTGCTGCTGAGCAGTTTCTTCGTACGCAGTTTCACCCCAAGGTGTTGCAGACCGTGGAGCATCTGTATGAGATATTGCGTTCCGGGGGCGCACCCATGGCTCGCTCGTTAGCGAGTCAGCTCGGGTATTCATCAGTACAAGAGATGTTTCCGCAAGCATCTAAGTACTTGGACCTCTATCGAGAAGGGAAGCACTCAGCGCAGCTATCAGAGCTCTATCGAGAGCTAGTCAGATATGCAGCACTTACCAATCCAGAATTTCGGGAGAAGTTATTTGCTCATCTCTATGCTCAGAAAGCGTTCCAGACACTTCAAGACCGGTTCCGACAGCTGGCGCAGTCTTCAAGTAGCATCCCTGAAGAGTTGTTCTGGGAGGAGTTCAAGCAGATTCAGCGAGAGTCTGAACACCAGAAATATACAGAGCACACTCCGAAACGCGAGCAGTCGATTCAACAGGTTGTTGTACCAGTGCACCAGGCGCAACAACAGAAAGTCATCGGAGTGCCTGGCCAGATACGACTGTTTGACGCAGTACATCGTCAACATGACGTGGTCATGCATGCACCAGTAGAACTAGAGCAATATATAGTTGATCGACAGGTGTCCATACCATGGGAGCGGGTTCGTGAATCGCTTACGATTGAATGCGCACTACCAGATCAATACGGTAGTTATCACTTATTGCAACATATTGAGCTATCCGCAGCGCAACTACAACAGTTGCGAGACCGTGGATCTGCAGTGCCCACCACTTTTGGCAATAGTAGTGATATACGCGTCTATGATGAGCATCTCTCAATACCCATGCATCAAGTACTTCCTGATGCGCACAT
Organism: uncultured Gammaproteobacteria bacterium; assembly: GCA_964344485.1. Taxonomy (GTDB): domain Bacteria; phylum Patescibacteriota; class Patescibacteriia; order UBA9570; family XYC2-FULL-38-9; genus CAYFNF01. The sequence goes on along the minus strand of CAYFNF010000003.1, from coordinate 20,056 downwards.
CGCATCACTACGCGCCACCCCGACCAGCATGGAGATTAAAAAGCTATATTCACCAGCACGTTTGACTGTTTTTGTGTAACAAATTAGAGTGTATCAGTATGCATAAATCAATTGAAAAACTATTCGGAGATCGAAATAAACGCATTATAAAACAGCTGCAAAAGGACGTAGACCGTATTAATGCACATGAGGAAGAGATTCAGAAATTGTCAGATGAGCAGTTGCGTGCGAAAACACAGGAATATCGAGAAGCTCTGAAACAAGGGAAAACAGTAGATGACTTCTTACATGAAGCGTTTGCGTGCGTCAGAGAAGCAGCCAGAAGAACGTTGGGACAGCGGCATTATGACGTTCAGTTGCTTGGTGGTACAGTGCTACACAAAGGAAATATTGCGGAAATGAAGACTGGCGAAGGAAAGACGCTTGCCGCTACTACTGCTGCCTATATTAATGCGCTGTCAGGCGAAGGAGTACATATCGTTACTGTCAATGACTACTTAGCTCGTCGTGACGCTGATTGGATGGGTCAAGTCTATCACTTCTTAGGGTTAACTATTGGATGTATTCAGAATCAAGCTGGATTCATTTATGATACTGATATTGAGAAAGTGCGACGCCCTGAAGATGACGAACCTTCTACCGAAAACGAAGATGAAGCATCTACTGAAGGGTCAGGATATGAAGCGCTGGTGGTTGCTGATATGGAACACTTACGAGAAGCAACACGGAAAGAAGTATACGAATGTGATATCGTTTTTGGCACGAACAATGAATTCGGGTTTGATTACTTGCGTGATAATATGGCGGTGCGAAAGGAAGATCGAGTTCAACGCGGTTTAAACTACGCTATTATTGATGAGGTGGATTCGATTTTAATTGATGAGGCGAGAACACCGTTAATTATTTCAGCACCAGCAGAGGAAGCAACAGAACAATACTATCAGTTTGCCAGTCTTGTATCGCAACTGGACGAAGCGACAGATTTTACAGTAGACGAAAAGATGCGCTCAGTCGCACTAACAGACCAGGGAATCGCACGCTTGGAAAAGACGTTGGGCGTGGACAACATCTACGTTGAAGGCGGGCTACGTACTGTACATCATATCGAGCAAGCGTTGAAAGCGCGCATGTTGTTTACTCGGGATAAAGATTACGTAGTAAAAGAAGGAGAGGTAGTGATCATTGATGAGTTTACTGGGCGCATGATGCAAGGCCGGCGTTACTCCGAAGGCCTACATCAAGCAATTGAAGCAAAAGAGCGGTTAGAGATTAAACAGGAGTCACGCACATTGGCGACCATTACTTTGCAGAATTTATTCCGTCTCTACAACAAAGTCTCAGGAATGACTGGTACCGCAGAGACCGAGCAAGAAGAGTTCCATAAGATCTATGGTCTAGATGTAGTAGTGATTCCAACGCATCGAGAATTAGTCAGAAAAGATCTCTCTGATCGAGTCTATAAGAACCAAGAAGGGAAGTATAAAGCAGTCATTGCTCGCATAAAGGAGCTGCACGACGCTGGTCAACCGATCTTGCTGGGCACGATCTCAATTGAACAGAATGAGTTATTAAGCGAATTACTTACTGCAAACGCTATTCCGCATAATGTATTGAATGCAAAACAACATCAACGGGAAGCAGAAATTATCGCTCAAGCAGGTAAAAGAGGCGCAGTGACTGTTGCAACGAACATGGCGGGTCGTGGTGTGGACATTATCCTTGGAGGAAACCCAATAGATGTAGAAGAGGCACGAAAGATAAAAGAACTCGGTGGGTTAGCTGTGATCGGTACTGAGCGACACGAATCACGACGTATTGATAATCAGCTCCGTGGTCGTGCTGGACGTCAAGGGGACCCAGGAATGAGTCAGTTCTTTGTGTCCATGGATGATGAGCTGATGCGTATCTTTGGATCAGACCGCATGAAGAATTTTATGGGCAAGCTTGGAGTACCGGACGATATGCCAATCGAGAACCGCATGGTCTCACGGTCTATTGAATCTGCGCAGAATAAAGTAGAGGCCCGACACTTTGATATTCGAAAACACTTAGTGGAATACGATGACGTCATGAATAAGCATCGTGATGTCATCTACCGTAAGAGAAATGAATTATTAGATCAAAAGCCAGAGGAACTGCGTGAGAATATTCTAGGCATGATTGTTGCGGAAATTGAACACATTGTTTCATTCCATACAAATAAGGAAGAGGTAGAAGAAGAAGGCGAAGAGAAACAGCAAGCATGGGATTTGGATACTATTTGTGATGCAGTAAATTCTATCTTCCCAACATCCAATCAAGAGTATCTCGCAACATTAACAGATATACAGAAGACAGAAGGGGACAAGTTACATGATGCTGAAACCAGGACCAAGATCATCGACTACTTCTCCAAACGCGCGCACGAAGCGTATAACGAGATGGTAGAGGAAGTAGAGAACCCAGAAGCAGTAGAGCAGGTGGAACGTGGATTCTCTTTACGTGCAATTGATATGTTATGGATGGCGCACTTAGATCAGATGTCGTTCCTTCGAGATTCCATCGGTTTGCGAGGGTACGGACAACGTGATCCATTAGTAGAGTACAAGCGAGAGTCCTATCAGCTCTTCCAAGAGTTGCTGAGCAATATTCAAAAACAGATTGTCTATAATATCTTTAAACTTCGTGATGCAAAAGCAGTGGCTGACAAGCAGATGAAGACCAAGAAGCATCAATACACTGCTCCAGCCAAGCAGATGCAAGAGAAGCAAGGCCAAGATCAAGAAGGGCGAAAAGCACAGCAACCGCACGTCTCTGCAAAAAAGGATCATGACGGCAAGAAGATCGGACGAAATGATCCATGTCCGTGTGGATCTGGCAAGAAGTATAAGAAGTGCTGCGGCGCGAATTAATAGTCAAGCATATGCGATACGATAACAATCAACTTGGTACCGTACGTCCAGTTGACCTATTTCTTATAATTCTGTTGCTTGTCCTGTTTATCATTGCGCTCATCTATTTCTTTCGTGTTGTTCCTGGCGCAGATTCGGACGCTGAGCAACAGATTGTTCGTGAACCGTATTACCAAGCCCGCACCTCGCATCAAGTACTGACAGATCAGCAGTATGGGATTTCACTATTGCACCCGACAACTTGGAGAGAGAGTGATGTGATGCAGTCAGTAGTTCCAGAGACCCTAGAGTCATATATATTAACTGACATGACTGTAGAGCAGGAGTCTGAGCGTGAACATCAATCAATCATGCGGGCTGATCATTCTATCAGCATCGACATAGTCTCTTCCACTGCCTATTCTGACATTGAGTTCGCACAGAGTACTGTTACCGAACAGTTGTCGTTGAATGATGACTCTATTGTAGAGATGCGATGGTGGGACCAAGAAGCAGTGTTGCTATACGGCTTGCATGAGAAGAGGTACTACAAGATCATGATCTTTACACACCCTATAAATGCCAATTGGATAGTAGTGAGCGCAGTATCTGATAGTAAGAGCCTGAAGGATTCTCAGTCAAGTGCGTTTAGTCTTATTACTGAAAGTTTGCGGTATTTTTAGAAACAATGCGGTTGTATAACGGCGTAGTTTGACGAAGGGTAGTTAAAATGTTATAATTTATTAAGAATATTAAGCTTTTTCACATGAATACTACAAACGTTGCTTGTCACGTGCAGAGATCTAGCTTTCTCTCTATTGCAATAGCTCTAAGTGTGGGGGTTGTTTTTTTATTCCTACTACTTCCAAATGCATCTTATGCAGTAGATTATCGATCTCCAGAAGTGCGTGTATTTGAAATGAAAAAAAGTGGCACAGAGATGCTGCAACAAGGTTCGTTCTTAGCATTTGATGCTGCAGAAGAGAACGGCGGAACAGTTGCACTTGGAGATGTGAATGGAGACGGAGACACAGAGATTATTATTGGAGCAGGGCCTGGATCTTTGCCAACAGTAACAGTCTTCACTTCAACCGGAACGCAGCTATCTCAATTCAGTGCATTTCCTGACAATGTAAACATCGGTGTGCACGTTGCTTCTGGTGATTTGGACGGAAATGGCACAGATGAGATTGTCGTTGGTACTGGACGTGGAGGTGGTCCGCAAGTGCGCGTATTTGACATGGACGGAACCGCGGTATTCACTCCAGGGTTCTTTGCATATGACGAAGGCTTTCGTGGGGGCGTAAACGTAGCAGTAGGAAATATTGACGGTAAGAGAGGGGATGAGATAGTCACAGGCGCTGGACCAGGCGGAGGACCACACGTACGAGTCTTTAACCGTTACGGTGAGTACATCGGCATGGATTTTTTTCCATTTGCTGATTCAGATAAAGGCGGGGTGTCGGTTGCGACCGCAAATGTGAACGGCGGTAAGAAAGATGAAGTGATTATGGCAATTCACAGTTTTGGTGAACCATGGGTCAAGGTCTATAACGCCGATACTGAACGAACAATTGTTGGTGAATTCAAAGTATACGCAGATGACTATCGCGGAGGAGTGAACATCGCTGGAGCAGACATCGATAAAGATGGCATGGATGAAGTGATTACTTCTATACGACAAGGTGGTGCATCTCATGTACGAGTCTTTGAAGCAGACGGCACTATCAAGAATACTGGCTTCTTTGCGTATGAAGATGATTTCCGTGGTGGTGTTTCCGTTGCGGCTGGAAATGCAGATTCAGATTCAAAGTATGAGATCGTCACTGTACCTCAAAAGAAAATCGTTGAAGGACGCATGGACTTATTTAAATACATCGATGTAGATATCTCAGAGCAGGTGCTCCGCGCATACCGTAACGGAGTGAAGGAGCGTGAATTTTACGTATCTACTGGTGTGGGAAAGTATCCAACACCTCTGGGAGAGACACAGATTCTAGCGAAACTTCCCGTGCACGATTATGAGTGGACGTACGGCCCAGATCATCCAGACAACTATGACTTAAAGAATGTGGTAAATAACTTGCGATTCAGATCTCACTACTACATACATTATGCGTATTGGCATAATAATTTCGGTCATCGTATGAGTCACGGTTGTATCAATGTAAACTTAGAGAACTCTGCATGGATATATAATTGGGCAGATGTAGGGGATACTGTAATAGTGCATGATTAATATGAAAAGAATGTACTGTACGGGCTCGCGAGTGCGATAAAACAAAAACACAACTACATATGCAGCGTATACTATACAACCCGTTCGCACGAATACTCGCTATTGGAGTTGTATTTTTGTTTGCCTTACCAGCAATTGCTGCACCAAACCGCGCGCCGGAGATTCAGATTATTGATTATAGTACACGAGAAGTACAAGAGAGCTGGATGGCATTTGATGAGTCGTATAGCGGGGGAGTAGAAGCGGTGGTCGGCGATGTAGGTGGAGACGGTATAGACGAAGTGATTGTTGCACAGTCTGGCGGTCACGATGCGCATGGGTTAATACGCATATTTCGGACAGACGGATCATTAATTCGAGAAGTTCCAGTGTTTGCGGATGAAGTGTATCAGTCAGAGCTTGATTTAGCAGTCGGTGATGTGGACGCAGACGGCAAAGATGAGGTCATCGCGAGTTTTCCGTATAACTCCAGGAGCATGGTCTATATCTTTGATGACCTATTGCGCTTCGATCTCGACACTGTTGGTGCGTTTGAAGCGTTTCCGCGTAAAGCTGGGGGAGCTGGAGTGACAGTCGGCAATGTCGGCGGTGGAGAAGAGATGGAGATTATTGTCACTAGTGGAGCTGGAACTTCCCCGCGTGTTCGTGTGTTTGATAAGAACGGAGTTACGCTCACACCGGATATCATCCCGTTTTCTCAAGAGACCACATACGGGTTGACTGCAGCCACAGTGAACACTGGAGGAGGTGAGTACGATGACTTGGTGATAGGTCTGTTAAACCGCGGTGAGACCTGGATAAAAAACTATCGCATTGACTCTGAATACACATTTCCAGTACTTGCAGAGAAAAGAATCTGGACGCGGCAGTACCGAAGCGGTGTGCAGATTGATGGAATAGATGTGGATTATGACGGAACCCAAGAGATCGTTGTCGCACCAGCCGGAGACCAGTTAGCTGAAATAACCGTAGTGCGCGGAGATGGTGAAGCAGTACCAGATGTTGAATCGTTGTATGTGTATGAAGAAGAGTTTCGCGGTGGTGTTCATGTCGCAGTCGCGAATGTAGATAAAGATAAATCTCCAGAGTTAATTATTTCCCCTCGGCAGCAGCGATTGCATGGAGATATCACATACGGAGAGAAGTATATTGAGATAGATCTCTCTGAGCAGATTGAGTATATTTGGGAGAATGGATACTTGCGCAACGTCTATCTTATTTCTAGTGGTCTGGCAAGTACGCCTTCTCCAATCGGTGAACATCAGGTATTGAAAAAGATTGCAGTACATACGTACGATGATAGACCTGAGTATTTCTTCCCTGGAACCAAGTGGAATCTGCGGTATAAAGCTGGAGGAACAGGATCGAATTATTACATTCATACCGCCTATTGGCACAATAACTTTGGGCACCCTATGAGCCACGGGTGTATTAACATGCGAGAAAAAGACGTAGAATTCGTCTATCATTGGGCTGATATTGGCACTCCAGTGTGGATTCACCAATAACAAGCTCAATATAGCCGAACCTGTGCATAGCGTATGCTATTGCTTTTTTTAATACATTTGCTAGGTTTTTATTATCGTCATGGTGACGATGGAAAGGAGCCAAGGAGGTGAGAACAGAAACGCGTCTCGCCCAGCTGGGGAGCGTCTCCGGCAAGCTCGAACTCCTTCGTAGGTGTCCGACGTTCATGGCCATGGACGAGGGGCTGCTGCTGCCGATCGCAGAAGCCGCCGAGGCCAAGGCCTACGAGCCTGGGCACGTGTTCAGCACGGTCGAGCAGACCGGTGCGGATCGGTTCTGGATCCTGGACTTCGGGTACGTCCACGTGGAGTCGGTTCCGGGTACGGAACCCCTGCACACGCCGGGCACCGAGTTCGGTCTGCTGGCGCTGATGGACCTGGCCAAGCGGCGCACGGCCACGCTCGCGGCCGTGGACAAGGTCATCGTGCTGGAGATCGAGTACGACGCGCTCGAGCACCTGCGCATGAACGTGCAGTTCTGGGAGGAGCTGCGGCAGCAGGCCGTGGACCTGATCCTGCGCCTGAACGCGCGACTGGCCGTGGCGTACCAGGAGCGGCTGCGCGCACAGCACCCCGGAACCGTGGCTGCCGTGATTGCGGCCGAGGCCGCGGACGCGGTGGACGCCACGGGCGACGAGCCCACGACCGACGCCGGGGATCCGGAAGCCGCGGACGGCACGTCCAGCGAGCCCGAGTCGGGCTGACGCAGAGCGCCAGATGGAGGATACGGCACTCTTTTTTTATACTTTTTTCAGGTATTGCCCAAAATTCATGAATTCTGTATACTAATTCGGTATGAAAGTACGGAATAAAATGCGTCTTGGACTACTAGGAATTCTAGTACTCGCGATTTTAGCTGGAATTGTTGACTACCCGAAAGGTCCGGATTTGCATATCGGAAGCATTCAGCGAGAGATTAAAGTTCACCTTGGTTTAGACCTGCAAGGTGGAACATCTTTATTATACAGCGCCGACGTCTCTCATATTGAGGACGCAGAGCGTGCAAGTGCGTTAGACGGAGTACGAGATGTCATAGAACGACGAATTAACGCATTTGGAGTAGCTGAGCCGAACATCCAAACCGTACGATCCGGTGATGAATGGCGTGTATTGGTTGAATTACCGGGTGTAACGGACATTACTGAAGCAGTAGAGCGTATTGGCGAAACTCCTATTCTTGAGTTTAAAACCGAAGGACCACCACCAGAATTATCAGAAGAAGAGAAAGAAGAGATCCGTAAACTCAATGAAGAAGTAAAAGTTAAAGCCGAAGAAGTATTGCAGCAAGTTAAAGACGGCGGTAGTTTTGAAGAACTTGCAAAAGAGCACTCCGAAGACCCTGGATCTCAGGAGCAGGGAGGAGACTTGGGTGAGTTTAGTCAAGGGGACATGGTTCCGGAATTTGATGATGCAATATTCAATAAAGCGGAAGTCGGCGTAGTATATCCAGAGTTAGTTGAATCCACGTACGGATACCATATTATTCGAGTGGATGAACGCACAGAACCAGAGCAAACAGAAGAACCAACTGAAGAAAACACCGAAGAGCAGCTTGCAACAGCGAAAGCACATCATATGCTGTTTAGAAAAACCCCAGAGACCGCTCCAATCACCGGGCCAAATTATGAAGATACTGGCCTTACCGGAGAGCAGCTTGAACGTGCAGACGTGGTCTTTGATCCGAATTCCGGCCTTCCAACTGTATCTCTGACATTCAATAAAGACGGAAAAGACCTGTTTGCTGAGATCACTAAAGAGAATGTTGGTAAAACCGTCGCCATCTACTTAGACGGCTCCATTATCAGCGCACCAGTGGTTCAGCAAGAAATTGCCACAGGTGAAGCAGTGATATCTGGAGATTTTACTGTGGAAGAAGCACAAGAGCTCGCGCGACGCTTAAATGCAGGTGCACTTCCAGTGCCGATTGAGTTAATGAGTCAGCAAAACGTCGGGCCATCATTAGGTCAAGCATCTATTGAACGCAGTTTACTTGCTGGAATTATTGGCCTGATCTTGCTTGGTGTCTTTATGGTCGTGTACTACAGACTCCCTGGTGTGATGGCAATCGTAGCACTTGGTATCTACTTCATGATTATTTTAGCAGTATTTAAGTTATGGCCAGTCACTCTTTCTCTTGCTGGTATTGCAGGGTTCATACTGTCGATCGGTATGGCAGTAGACGCTAACGTTCTGATATTTGAGCGCATGAAAGAGGAGCTGCGTGCGGGCAAACCGTTGAGTCAGAGTGTCTATGATGGGTTTAAACGCGCGTGGACCTCGATTCGTGATGCAAACCTCTCATCGTTGATTACGTGTTTAATTCTGTATTGGTTTGGTTCTTCGCTAATACGTGGTTTTGCTATCACGCTTGCTATTGGAATCGCAGTCAGTATGTTCTCAGCAATTACGATTACCCGTAGTCTATTGGCGTCATTCCCTGTGCGTAACCTCTGGTGGTACGGATTAAAATCTAAGAAAGTGAAGAAATAATATGTATCGGATTATTCACACATCTCGCTATTGGGTCATGGTATCAGCAGTACTGATTGCTGCGAGTCTTGTGTGTTGGTTGATTTGGGGCTTTAATTTGGGAATTGATTTTACTGGTGGATCTTCCATGGAGGTAGCGTTTACAGATTCAGCATCACGCCCAGCTGTGCAGGAGGTTCAAGACAAGCTTTCCGAGCTGCAGATGGGAGAAGCACGTGTGCAACCAGCAGGGGATGCAAACATGATTCTGAAGATGCAGCACATCTCGAACCAGCAACGGCAGCAGATTCTAGATTCATTTACAGATCAAGGCATCACTGAGCTAAGCTTCTCAAGTATCGGCCCAACTCTGGGTTCGGAATTACGCCGTAAAGCAGTGATCGCACTAGTATTAGTATTAATCGCAATTATTGCATTTGTTTCATATGCGTTTCGAGCTATATCAAAAGCATCTATACCGTCTTGGGTATTTGGAATAGGAGCAATTGTTGCACTCGCTCACGACGTGATCATTATCGTTGGAATCTTTATCCTGCTTGGGCAGTTTTGGGATGTGCAGATCGATGCATACTTTGTCACCGCACTACTTACGATCCTTGGTTTCTCAGTAAATGATACAATCGTTGTTTATGACCGTATTAGAGAAGGGTTAAAGCATCGTGCGAAGAAGTCCTTCCGCGATATTATCAATGAGAGTATTAATGCAACGATCGTTCGTTCATTGAATACCTCATTCACCACTTTACTGGTGCTTACCGCCCTGTTCTTATTCGGTGGCGACTCTATTCGATACTTTGTACTCGCGCTTATCTGTGGTGTGATTGTTGGTACGTACTCTTCTATATTTATTGCTAGCCCGCTGTTACTGCTAGGTCAAAAAATACTCAAGAAATAAAAACAGCCCCTGAGAATCAAGGCTGTTTTTTAATACGTTTATTTATGAGTTGAACTCCTTGCTGACTAGTTCAGCGTGCTTTTCAAAGTAATCATGAAATCCCTGCTCTGCTTTTTGGAAGTACGCCATTAATTCAGTAAAACCTTTGGGGTCTTGAAATTTAGTGTAAATACGATGATGCAGTCCATTGTCATCTTCCCATTCAAAGGTTTCATCCTGGTGCTCGACTTGGTATTCACGTATTTTTGTTAGCGTACTCTCTAGTAATGCGACCAAATCACTGATCCATTTTTGTGGTCCAGGTCCTTTTTCGAACTCATCTCGAGTAGCATTTACATATTCCAAGCTAGTGTTCATCTGCTCATATGCTTCTTTAAAATCGATTGCAACATACTGATTTGGATTGACCATATCTTGGGTTGCATCAGCGCCTGCAACCATGGTATCTGCTTGCTCGAGCTGCTTGTTGAGCTCTTCGACCTCTTTATTTTCAATAGCCATATTTTCTTTATTTTTATTGGTGAATACTTATATTATACATATTTTTTTTACTGTTTACAACGTGTGTACAGTGCAATACGGTAAAATGTTGACTACTTTGCAAAGAAATGGTATATTAAAGGTACGATCATTAATTGGAAGGAGTTTGTTTATGAGTGATTCCATATTAGATAAAGTGTTATCGCGCAAAGAAGACCAGGAAAAACAGGAATTTAATCCTTTAGAGGTAATAAACGCGCTGCTAAAAACACTTTCATCAAAAGAAGCTGATGTGTTACGTAGACGCTTTGGGCTCACAGAAAACGGAAAAGAGACTCTAGAAACCATTGGCGCGCACTATAACGTCACAAGAGAACGAATACGTCAAATAGAGAACCAATCCATACAGAAGATTAAGCAATCATCTGTTTTTTCTGACACTATCAAACCAGTAGAGCACCTAGTGATTACACTACTGAATAATCATGGTGGTGTCATGACCAGAGAGATGGTGTATGAAACATTACTAGGAGTAAATAAGGACTCTCGTCAAAATCAGCAAGCAGTCTCCTTTATACTTTCCAAGTTACTAGATGACAAGATTGAAGAGATTGCGAAAGTGAAGAAGTATGAACCAGGGTGGAAGTTAAAACTTGCATCCATGGACTTTGTCGATACAGTCATTGAAGAGCTAGAGAAGGTGATTCGAGCAACAGATGAACCGCAGCAGTTTGAAGTACTGTATGAATCGTTTCAAGAGACCGAACTATATAAGCAGAACGATCAAAAGCTCACCGAAGATACAGTATTGTCTTATCTAAACGTTTCAGCAAAACTTGCGAAGAATCCATTTGGTGAGTACGGCCTGGCATCATGGGGTTCGATTATGCCCAAGCGAATGAATGATCGTGTCTATTTAGTTCTTCAGAAAGAAGGCAAACCCATGCACTTTGAAGATATTGCAAAACGCATTACCAAGGTCTTTAAGAAGCGCGCGTACCCTCCAACAGTGCATAATGAGCTGATTCTGAATAAGGAGTACGTATTAGTCGGTCGTGGTATCTACGCATTGCGTGAGTGGGGGTACAAAGAAGGGGTAGTAGCAGATATATTAACGGACATTCTAAATAAAGCAGGTAAACCGATGAAGCGTTCTGAGTTAGTGAATAAGGTACTAGAGCAGCGAATAGTGAAAAAGAATACCATCTTACTTGCGCTATCAGACAAAACACGTTTTAAGAAAACCAAAGAAGGCACCTACACTGCTATTGAAACTTCTACTACTAATCAATCAGCGCCAGAGGAGGAACAACCAATACCAGTAGAGCAAGATACTTCTCATACTGATGAAGAGCAAACAGAGGAATAATTCATCAGCACAAGATCCATGCCGTTTGATGTATACGAAGTAGCAAGCCTCGCAAATAATCCATTAGAAGCATTTATTCTAATAATGAGATATGGAGGGCTTATTATTTTCTTTCCCGTATTGGTATGGATGTGTGGATCTGGATGGATGAATTGGATTCAAAACACGTATTCCGGAAAAAAGAAGTATAAGCTACTGGCAATTGATGTACCGAAATTGAATGAGCAGAGCATGAAAGCAGTGGAGCAGATCTTAGCTGCATTACATGGTGTACATTTTAATCCGAATAGAAAAGAGAAGTACTGGCTAGGAGTATGTCAGGATAAATTTGCTTTAGAGATTGTAAGCATTGATGGATACATTCAATACTTTGTCTATTGCGACGACTACAACGTTGATTTAGTAAAAGGGGCGGTCTTTGCGCAGTATCCTGATGCCGAGATTATTGAAGTAGAAGACTACTCGCAAAATGTTCCACAAAAGTACCCGAACGATACACATGACATTTGGTCTACTGAATTTGTGTTAGCAAACCCTGATGTCTACCCAGTTAAGACATACGAGCACTTTGAACACTCCCTTACCGGAGTATTTGCTGATCCCATGGCTGCAATTTTAGAGCTGATTAGTCGGTTGCGCCCAGGGGAGCAGGTATGGTTACAGTTCGTGATTAATCCAGAAGGGCATGAATGGAGGGAGAAAGCAGTACGAGAGGTAAACAAATTGATTGAACGGAAGACCGCGGTCAAGAAGAACGTCTCCGACTATATTTTTGATAGCGCGCTCCGGACGCTGGAAGCAACGCACGATGCTGTTGTGACCACTGAAGCGGAAAGAACACAGACTTCGTATGGTGAAGATGCATCTTCTGGGATATTCATGAACATGACTACTGGAGAGAAAATTCAAGTAGAGGAAGTGCAGAAAAAGAGCGCACGTTTGACTTTTAATACTAAATTTCGATTCGTCTACGTTGCCCCAAAAGAGATTATGCATTCCTATCGAGTTGTCGGCTCAGTATTCGGAGCAGTCAAGCAGTTTAATACCTTGGATTTAAATGCATTTAAAGCTGGCGGCCGAACCGTCTCTGCTGGTCCTGATTATGTCTTTATTCAACGACGTCGGAATGCTCGCAAGAACAAGATGATGATGGCGTATAAGTACCGATCGGACTGGGCTGGTGAACCGTCGTATGTTCTGTCGAACGTAGAAATTGCAACGTTGTTTCACTTCCCAATTGAACAAGTACGTTCACCGCTTGTCTCTAAAGCTGAAGCTAAGAAAGCCGAACCACCATCACGGTTGCCTGTGGAGCAGTCACCGTTTGAAGCCATGCGTAAAGGACATGAGCGAGTTGTGGTAGAGCCAGAAGAGCAAGCACTTCCTGGACAAGAAGTTCCTGTAGAAGAAGGGATTCCATCTCGATCAATACCAACACCCGTTCCTGCAGCGCCTGAGCCAGCTGAGCAACTACATTCTATGGCTGGACTACCGCCAGGAGTACGAGCTGTAGAGCCGACCCCTGGAGTTCAAGAACCGGTTTCAGAGCGACCGCAATCCGTACCAGAGCCTATTGAGTACCCAGATGTTTTAGAACAACCAGCAGCTACAGCGCCTGAGCCGACTCAACAACAACCCGCGCCATCTTCTGGGCCAATGACACCAACTGGCGCACCACCTACCAACCTTCCAATGTAACGATTATGAACACACCTCAACCACAACAGCCGAATACACCGCGATTTGATCCATATACCGGAGCTCCTCTTCAGCCTGCGCAACAACCAATTGACCCTGCTGGACTAGCTCAAACTGGACAACCAGTATCACAACCAGAACACGTTGCTGCTGAGCAACCAGCAATACAGCAACCAACACCTGAAGAGATCATGTATTTTGCTGAGACCAATTTTAGAAATGAGAATAAGAAGTTTGGCATTAAGCTCGACGACCGTCGTCGGCATATGTATTTGATTGGTAAGACGGGTATGGGAAAATCCACTGTACTGGAGAATATGATCATTCAAGATATTCGAAACGGAAAGGGTATTGCAGTAGTTGATCCACATGGAGATTTAGTTGAGAAAGTAGTGAAGTTCATTCCATCCGAGCGTACGAATGATGTGATCTACTTCAATCCAGCGGACATGGAGCACCCGATTGCATTTAATATATTAGAGAGCGTTGATCTCGAGTATAAGAACTTAGTATCCAATGGACTAGTGGGTGTATTCAAGAAGATTTGGGCAGACTCTTGGGGTCCGCGCTTAGAGTACATCTTGATTAATGCAATTCTTGCGTTACTAGAATACCCTGGCTCCACGCTATTGGGCGTGACCAGAATGCTTGTGGATGCGAAGTATCGAAAGAAGGTAGTGAAAAATGTTACAGATCCTGTTGTGAAATCCTTCTGGATCGATGAGTACAATAATTACTCTGAGAAGTTTCGAAATGAAGCCATTGCACCAATTCAGAATAAGGTCGGACAGTTTTTGTCTTCCTCTCTGATTAGAAACATCGTTGGTCAGCCCAAGAGTACCATCAACATGCGCGATATCATGGACAACCGTAAGATCTTGCTGATGAACCTATCTAAAGGTCGTATTGGTGAAGAGAATTCAGCGCTACTCGGAGCTATGATGATTACCAAGATACAACTTGCTGCTATGAGCCGAGTTGATACCTTAGAAAAGGAAAGGAAAGATTTCTATTTGTACGTTGATGAGTTTCAGAATTTTTCAACAGAATCGTTTGCTAACATTCTGTCCGAGGCGCGTAAATACCGTTTGAATTTAATCATGGCGCATCAGTATATTGAACAGCTCAGTGACGAAGTACGCGCTGCTGTATTTGGAAATATCGGTACTCTTATCGCATTTCGTGTTGGAGCAATTGATGCCGAAGAACTTGAGAAAGAGTTTCAGCCTTCATTCATGCAAGAAGATATTGTGACGTTGCCAGCATACCATATCTACCTGCGATTAATGATCGAAGGAGTCGCTTCTGAGCCGTTCTCAGCGTCAACACTGCCTCCAATCGAGGGAGAGACCGGAAACAGGGATACCGTGATTCGAGTGTCGAGAGAGCGATACAGTAATAGTCGTGAAGATGTAGAAGAAAAGATTCGTCGTTGGTCTGGCATCGTACATGGATCAGATAAGAAAGATGATGAAGAAGAAAGAGGCGATTCTAGGCAAAGAAAGAAAGGCGGAAATCAGCAGTCTGGAAAAGGCAAGAAGAACAAGCAAGGAAAAAAAGAACAAAAAGAATCAAAGGAGACAAAACGGAAAAAACAGAAGCAGGAACAAGCACCAGTCCCGCCAGCACCAGCACCAGCGCAAGAAGCACCTCCGGTTCCAGATGTTCCTGTACCTGCGCCTCCAAAAAAGACTCAGCCAGCGCCGTTACCAACTGCGTCGCAGCCAACACCAAGAGCTGCAATGGATGATTTTGGAGACTTGAAGAACAAACAAATTAACTTAGTTCCAGAGGCAGGGTCACCATCAAAGCAACCGAGTGTACCACAAAAAAAATCAACTGCCACTTCATTAGCAGATGTTTTACCGAATGCACCGAAGAGAATTACTGAGCAAGAAGACGCGCCTGAAGATAGAAAGCAGCAACCAGTGCAAGGCGAGAAACAAGATGGGCAGGATCAAGCGCAGCAGAACAGCCAACCAAAGAAAAAGAAGAAGCGTCATAGATCTCGGAAGAAGAAAAAGAAAAATCCTGAATCTTCTGACAGTGATGCTGGGCCAAAGCAAAAAAAGTCACAACCGAAAACCATTCAGCCAGGACAAAACGTACAGTTAGATTCCTAATATATGTATTTTATTGATCGTCGAGATGCTGGAAAGCAACTCGCGGTTGCGTTAGAAAAATACTCACAGCAGCCGAATACGCTGATTATTGCGATTCCTCGTGGTGGAGTGCCTGTTGCGGATGAAGTAGCGACCGCGCTGCAACAACCGTTGGATATTATGGTGACAAAAAAAATTGGGGCACCAGGAAACCCAGAGTTTGCTATTGGGAGCGTGGGTATTGAAGGTGATGTAAATTTAGATATGCATGTATTAAAGCGCCTAGGCATCACTCCAGAAGGCCTGCAGCAAGAGATAGAAGGGCTGAAACACGCTATTCAAGAGAAGTTAGAATTTTTACGCGGCAAACGAGATGCATTAAGTGTAAAAGGAAAGCACATCATACTAATTGATGACGGCATAGCTACAGGAAATACACTAAAAGCAGCGATACAGACTCTACAAAAATGGGGAGCAGAAAAAATTATACTTGCATCTCCGGTTGGAGCAGAAGATTCAGTACGCGAACTGAATGAATTGACAGATGAAATGCATGTACTCTATGCACCAGTGATGTTTCACGCAGTCGGGCAATTCTATGAGGAGTTTGACCAAACTCCGGATCAGGAAGTCATAGAGATTCTAGAAGCACATGCAGAAAAGAAGTCCAAATAGTTAGTATTTTTCATACATAGCAATTCAGGCACATCTTGACATGAGCTGTTTTTTTTAGCATCATCAACAGCGTAAGTATTAGTAATATTTTTTTATATGGATCTTGGAAAACTCACCCGAAAAGCACAAGAAGCATTGCAGGGCGCGCATAGTGCAGCTATGTCTTCAGGTCAACAGCAGATTGTACCATTGCATTTGGTTGCGTCTTTGCTAGAGCAAGCTGATACGTTGATTCATCCAGCACTCGACCGATTAGATGTGCCAGTATCAGAGCTTGAAAAACAATTGAAGCGTGCGCTTCAACAGTTGCCGCAAGTCGGTCAACCTGGCCAGTTATTTGTTAGCCAGGAGATGAATAGGATTCTGTTTCAAGCCGAGAAGGAAGCAAAAGCCATGGAAGATGAGTATATCTCCATAGAGCACTTTTTCCTCTCTCTGCTAAAGGTAAAATCAAAAGCAAAGGCATTGCTTGAGAAGTTTAATCTTGATTACGATCGAGTATTAGAAGTCATCAAAGAGGTGCGCGGAAGCCATCATGTGGATTCACCCGAGCCAGAGTCAAAATACCAAGCGTTGGAGAAGTATACGCAAAATTTAACTCAGTTAGCTCGTGAAGAGAAGCTAGATCCAGTAATAGGTCGAGATGATGAGATCCGACGTGCAATGCAAGTGTTATCGCGCCGCACCAAGAACAACCCGGTATTAATTGGTGAGCCTGGAACCGGAAAGACTGCGATTGTTGAAGGCCTCGCACAGCGCATTGTGGCAGGAGATGTGCCAGAATCCCTGAGAGATAAAGAGATTATGTCTTTGGATATCGGTGCGTTACTCGCTGGAACTAAGTTTCGTGGAGAGTTTGAAGAGCGAATGAAAGCAGTGTTAAAAGAGATAGATGCGAAAGAAGGGCAGATCATTTTATTTATTGATGAACTTCATACTATTGTTGGTGCAGGCGGAACTGATGGTACAGTGGATGCAGCAAATCTATTAAAACCGCAACTTGCACGTGGGATTCTGCATGCCATTGGAGCAACCACACTGAAAGAGTATCAGAAACATATTGAAAAAGATGCTGCGCTGGAACGAAGATTCCAGCCAGTATATGTGGGAGAGCCGTCAGTGGAGAACACCCTGGCAATTCTTCGCGGAATTAATGAAAAGTATGAAGTGCATCACGGTGTACGTATTACTGATGCAGCACTCGCAGCAGCAGCAGATCTTTCTCATCGGTATATCTCTGATAGGTTTTTACCAGACAAAGCTATTGATCTCATTGATGAGGCAGCATCTGCACTACGCATGCAGATTGACTCCATGCCAGAGGATCTTGATAAGATGAAAAGAAAGATGATGCAGTTGGAGGTGGAGAAAGAAGCGCTAAAAAAAGATAAAGCAGCGAACAAGGAAGCGTTGAGCAAGATTGAAAAGGACCTTTCAGAACTGCGAGAGTCCTCAGAGAAATTAGAACTGCAATGGAAGAATGAAAAAGATGTGCTCGCAGTGATTCATGTAAAGAAAGAAGAGAGCGACAAGTTAAGAGGCGCAGCTGATATCAAAGAGCGTGCTGGCGATCTACGAGAAGTCGCAGAGATTCGATACGGAAAGATCCCTGAGTTAGAGAAGGAGATTGAGGCGCAGCAGAAGAAACTGCAGAAGATGCAGAAGAAGGAGAAGATTCTCAAAGAAGAGGTCACAGAGGAAGATATTGCTGGAGTGGTTGCACGTTGGACTGGAATTCCTGTAAGTAAATTACTGGAGTCTGAGAGTGAGAAGCTACAATTCATGGAGAAGATTCTGGGCGAACGAGTCATCGGACAAGAGGAGGCGATTACAGCGATCTCAAATGCAATTCGTCGTTCGCGCGCTGGAGTAGCTGATGAGAAGCGGCCGATCGGTTCATTCATCTTCATGGGACCAACCGGAGTAGGAAAGACTGAGCTAGCAAAAGCTCTGGCTGAATTCATGTTCAATGATGAAGATGCAATGATTCGAGTGGATATGTCTGAGTACATGGAGAAGCACGCTGTCTCAAAAATGATCGGTTCACCTCCAGGATACGTTGGATATGATGAAGCGGGGCAGTTAACTGAAGCAGTTCGTCGCAGACCGTATTCAGTACTACTGTTTGATGAAATAGAGAAAGCGCATCCAGATGTGTTTAATGTGCTGCTACAGATTCTTGATGATGGACAGATGACAGACGCGAAAGGACGTAAAGTAAATTTCAAGAATACGATTATTATCATGACGTCGAACGTTGGAAGCCAGACTATTCAGGACTATGCACAGAAGCAAGGCGCACAAATTGGCTTTAAAGACGAGGAGGAGAAAAAGAGCAGTGCGCTAGAAGAAGAGATGCAGAAGAAGGTTATGGAGCTGCTACAAGATCGTTTCAAGCCGGAGTTTTTAAATCGTATTGATGAGATCATCATTTTCCATGCATTACTTAAAAAGCACATTAAGAGGATCGTTGATCTGCAGTTAGCGTACGTGGCAGAGCGTGTAGCGGAACAGAAGATCGAGCTTGAATTTACAGACAAAGCAAAGGAGTACCTCTCAGAGAAAGGGTACGATCCTGTGTATGGTGCACGACCGTTGAAACGAGTAATTCAGTCAGAGGTTCTGGATGTGTTGGCAATGCAGATCGTTGCAGGGAAGATCGCTGAAGGTTCTACAGTGACTGTAGGAATGAAGAAAGACTCGATCTCTGTTACAAAGAAGAAAAAGTAGAGTTCTACAGTATCATGAAAGAAAGCCCTTAAAAATTGGGCTTTTTTTTGCTGTAGAACAGGGTATTCAAACGCTTCAAAGTTGAATGGTTCTAATTTCTATAGTGTGCTTTTATTGATGTTAGATATAGTAAATATAGGTATTGACTTTTTTGTTTTTTTGTGCTACTATTTTCGGTCATCCTTTCATCTAAGGAGAGAGGTGACCAACGAAATGTACTCCAGGAGCGATCCTGTTGAGTTTGCGTTGCGTTGTCGAACCCTACAACCCCAATAACAACTTCGACGAAAGCGAATTGCTGCGCGACTGCCAAATCGCGTGGTGTATCACGATGCTCGCCGGGCGACTGGTGAGCTGGGAGGACTGAGACATGGCAAATCCGAGAAGAAGGCCCGATCCGGGCTACGTGTGGATCCGGAACGATCCCGACGCACCGATGTTCGGCTCCGGTCCGGACGACGAGTGGGTCATGGTGCTCGAGGACGTGGCCCAAGCGGGAGACGAGGTCTACGACGGCGACTACGACGACGACGGCCACGACCCGGCCGACGACGACGGCTACGCCGGCCTGGACCCGCGCGACGGCCACGACCCGGCCGACGACGACATGGACTGGCGCCGCGCTGGCCGCGCACGCCGCTCCCGACGTCCACTGGTCATCGTGGTGCTCCTGCTGGTGGCCATCGGCGCCATCGTGGCACTGTTCGCGCTCCGCGACCGCCGCGACCCCGTGGACCTGACCGACTCGGCGGCCATCGACAGCATGAAGCGCTACGGCACGAACTACGCCGTGGGCGGGGACGAGCTCCGGCTCACCCCGCGCGAGCGCGGCATGCTCGAGGTCGGCTTCGTGCGCACCCTGGACACCTCGAGCGCGGTGGTCATCCACCAGTCGCAGGTCACGGGCCTGGAGCCGGGCGAGGACAACTCCCTGGTCATCAGCGGCCTGACCAGCCTGGTCCAGGGTGGCACGTTCCAGACC
>CAYFNF010000002.1:274106-317746 GCA_964344485.1 uncultured Gammaproteobacteria bacterium | reverse complement strand
GGCCAGTTCCGCTACGAGCGGGACGGTGGCAACTTCGTGCTGTGGGTCCTGTCGCCGGCCGCCATCGGGCACTTCGAGCGCGCGCAGCAGACGCAGGTGGTGTCACACGAGGGCATGTCCTTCGACCCCACCGCGATCAGCGGCACCGTGCCCACGACCGTCATCGACCCGACCGACCCGTCGGTCCTGCCCCTGGAGCAGACCCAGGCCGTGATCACCCACATCCCGGCGATCAAGGCGGCCATGGAGGAGTTCGTCCCCGCGGAAGAGCTCCTGCACCGGGTCACGATGATGACCGCGCTGTGCGGAGTCCTGTCGCAGGGCGACGTGGACTTCCAGAACCCCGAGGGCGGTACCGGCCTGTTCGCGCTCACCCCCGAGATGGTGGTCGAGTCCCTGCTCGTGCCCGAAGGGTCCCCGACCCGACTCGAGGTGGACCTGCCGTCCTGCGGTACGTGCGACACCGAGCAGGGCAAGGCCGCCGAGATCGTGCGGATCTCCAAGGGCAGCGCCGAGAACGCGATCCCGGTCGCCGTGAACTACTACCGCCTGCTGGCGGACCAGGAGTTCTCGGACATGGCCGAGGCGCGGTGGGCGGTCACCGACCTGCGCGACCCGTGGCTGGTCTACGGGATGGTCTACGGCCTGGAGGCCATGCGTGACGGGCTCGAGTCGCAGCACCCCGTGGACCCGATCCTGGACCCCGCGTACGCCGAGTACCAGGTCTGGTACCACGAGGTCGAGGCGTCGGTCAGCGCCAAGATCGCGGAGTAGCCTTCGGGTGAAGTTCGCTGTCCCAGGAAGGGGCGGTACCGGGTTCGAATGCCTAGCCACAGGATGTGTGCTGGGCATTTTTGTTTCCGCTGATTGCACCGCGAGATATTTGTTCGGAAATAAAGATTCCTGCTTGGCGCAGGAAACACATTTCCTCACAAATATCTCTATGGTGTATATAGGTAAACAAGAATTCCTCTATGTATGAATAACAATAAACCGATCTTTACCAAAGTGATCTTGCTGTAATTGAATGTC
This sequence comes from uncultured Gammaproteobacteria bacterium, assembly GCA_964344485.1. GTDB lineage: Bacteria > Patescibacteriota > Patescibacteriia > UBA9570 > XYC2-FULL-38-9 > CAYFNF01. Next base: position 316,714 of record CAYFNF010000002.1, on the reverse strand, counting down.
AGTCTCAGAGTAGAAGTGAGCAGCTGTTTCCATAGCTTTCTGACCGTGAGCTTCACCAATCTCAATAATCAACAATCCTGGTGTAGTAAGCCACATCTGCGCTTGTTCTAAAAGCGTGTAGATAACAACAAAGTCATCATCTACTCCAGTTGCAATGGTTGGATCTAACGCTACTGGAGGTTCATACTGTAATCCAATAGTATCCGGCGTGCGTGACTGAATGTGAGAGCCGTGAACGTACGGTGGATTAGAAACAATACAGTCAAATGAGTTCCGTTCTTGCTTAGTAAGCACGTCAAATAAACTGCCAACCCGAAAGTCAATTTGAGTATGTAGTAGTTCAGCATTTTTTTTCGCTATTGCAATAGCGTCGCTGGAGATGTCTGTTGCGACCACACGAGCATTCGGCAATTCAATAGCCAGAGTAACTGCAATGCAACCTGAGCCTGTTCCCACGTCAATGACATTCTGAATCGAAAGATCGCTCTGTTTAACAATATCAATTATCTGTTCAGTCTCTGGTCGCGGTACAAGCACACGCTCGTCAATATAAAATGAACGACCGTAGAACTCTCGTTCATGCGTCAGATACGCAAGCGGTTTACCTTGAGCTCGCTTTGAAATAAGACGTTGATACTGTTCCTGTTCCGCTGACGATAACTCTTCTAAATGACGTGAAATCAGGTTTTCCTTTGAGCACTGTTTAACAGTAGCAAGCAACAGCTCTGCGTCAAGAAAATGCGAGCTGGACTTGTTCTCCAGCTGCTGTGCACCGTATTGCAGTGCTTGTTGTATGGTCATGCGTTATTCGCTAATCGCTTCCAACTGCTGTTTTTGATCCTCAGAGCGTAGAGATTCAATGATATCGGTGATATCACCGTCGACAATAGACTGTATATCACTCCAGTTCTTTTTTATTCGATGGTCCGTCACTCTGTCTTGAGGGAAGTTATATGTTCGTATTTTCTCTGATCGATCACCAGTACCGACCTGCGAACGGCGATCAGCTCCACGTTGCTGCTGTTGTTCTTCCTCGATCTTTGCCAGCAATCGAGAACGCAACACTTTCATGGCTTTATCTCGGTTCTTGTGTTGTGACTTCTCATCCTGACACGTCACCACCATTCCAGTCGGTAAATGAGTAATACGCACAGCCGAGTCCGTAGTATTCACACTCTGCCCGCCATGACCTCCGGAACGAAAGACATCAATACGAAGATCTGCGTCTTTGATCTCCAAATCCACTTCTTCAGCCTCAGGCATAACTGCTACAGTCACAGTCGACGTATGCACGCGACCAGACTTTTCTGTTTCCGGAACACGTTGCACACGGTGCACGCCACTTTCATATTTAAAATCTGAGTACGCACCGGTTCCGCGTATCTCAAATATCACTTCTTTATATCCACCAATGCCGATCTGATTCGAAGACACAAGCTCTACAGTCCATTTTTTATCTTCAGCGTATCGAGAGTACGCACGATAGAGCTCAGCAGCAAATAATGCAGATTCATCACCTCCAGCACCAGCACGAATTTCGATGATAATGTCTTTACTGTCATTTGGATCCTTTGGTAGTAGCAGTAACTGCAACTGCTGCTCCAGCTGCTCTTGCTGAGGCCGTAATTTTGGCAATTCTTCTTTTGCGAGCGCGACCATCTCTTGGTCCTCATTGGCTTGAATCAATTCCTCTGACTCTGAGATCGCTTTTTGAACAGATTCGAGCTGGTCAATTAATTCAATTTTCTCTTTGACCTCGTTGTATTCAATAGACACTGCTTGTAATTTCTTTGGATCAGAAGAGACCTCAGGAGATTGCAGCTGCTGTTCAAGCTCTTGATACTGTTCACGTATGGAGTTGTATACTGATGAATCCATATCTCTATTCTAAACAAAAAATCGGGAAATGTCCCGACATTGTATTAGTACTCTGTTAATCGTCTGATAATGCTGCTTTTGCTGCTTTCAAAGCTGCTTTCGCATCTGATTTTGCTGCTTTGGTCTTTTTTGCTTTCTTTTGCTGCCGCGCTGCATGTTTTTCTTTCTTTGAACGATACTTGCGTTCTTTCTTCACATCTCCATGCTTTTGCTCACGTTCTTGGAATTTCTCCACGCGTCGTGCACTATCAACGATCTTCTGTTTTCCAGTAAAGAATGGATGACATTGGGAGCAAATTTCAACTTGAATACTTTCCTTAGTAGAAATCGTAGCAAAACTACTCCCGCACGCACACGTGATTGTTGCTGTATATGTAGTTGGATGAATATCTGTCTTCATATGAGTAATAGTGACGAAAAGCACTATACCACCATGTATAAATGCTGTCAACTACAGTATCTGGCTCAATAGCAATACTCCACGATTACATTAAAACAACACATAAAAAGACTTGCTTTTTTTTAACACTATTGTTATACTCTCTCCTGCGTTAATAAAAGTAGATTTTTGCGCTAACTGTAGCGATCCTGCCCAAAAACCGTGCTGAACAGCATGGAATAGGGTCTCGCTCAGTTGTAAAAATCGTAATTAAAAAAGGACAAAACTATGCAATTACCAACTATGTTGGACATGCTCAAGGCTGGCGTTCACTTTGGGCATACAAACAGCAAATGGCATCCAAATATGGAGCCGTATATTTATACCTCAAAACAGAACGTCCATATCATTGATCTTGAGACAACGCTCAAGCAATTAGAAAAAGCGGTGAAAGCAGTTCAAGAGCTCACCGCAGCAGGCAAGACCGTTCTATTCGTTGGAACAAAACAGCAAGCCGCAAGCATTATTGAAAAGTATGCAAAAGAGTGCGACATGCCGTATGTCACCACTCGATGGCTCGGCGGACTACTGACGAACTATAAAGTGGTCTCAGGAGTACCAAAGAAACTCACTAAGCTCAAGAAGGATCGAGAATCCGGAGAGCTGAAGAAATATACCAAAAAAGAACAGCTAGAATTTGACCGTGAGATCGAGCGGTTAGAGTCTTTAGTTGGCGGTATTGAGTCATTGAATAAAGTACCAGATGCATTATTTGTAGTGGATGTGAAGTATGAAAAAACTGCAGTACGTGAAGCGTTACAGATGAACGTTCCAATTATTGCGCTCTGTGACACGAACGTGGATCCATCAACCGTTGAATATCCAATTCCAGCAAATGATGATGCAGTAAAATCGATTGAGTTGGTCGTATCCTTTATCTCAGATGCGGCACAACAAGGTAGCTCAAAGCAAGTAACAACAAAATAAAAAATATGAATACAGCAGATATAACAAAATTACGACAACAGACCGGCGCTGGAATCGTGGATGTAAAAAACGCACTAGAAGAGACTGACGGTGATTTTGATAAGGCATTGGACGTTCTTCGAAAACGAGGTGCAGATCTTGCACAAAAGAAAGCAACGCGACAAGCAAGTGAAGGTGTGATTGCTTCGTATATTCACATGAATAAGATCGGTGTGCTGGTTGAATTAAACTGTGAGACCGATTTTGTCGCGCGAACTGATGACTTCCAGGAACTCGGAAAGGATCTTGCCATGCAAGTCGCTTCCATGAATCCTCAGTATGTTGATGCGGAGAAAGTCCCAGAAGAGGTAGTCGCAAAAGAGCGTGAGATCTATAAAGAGCAAATTGAAGGTGATAAGCCTGCAGATGTGCAAGAGAAGATCATCGACGGTAAAGTACAGAAGTTTTATGACCAGGTCTGTTTAATGAATCAGAAATTCTTTAAGAACGAGGACCAGACGATTCAGGATTTGATTACAGAGGCTGTCGGGAAACTCGGTGAGAATATTCAAGTCAGGCGCTTTATTCGTTTTAGCCTAGACGACAATGAGCAAAGTGAAAGTTGCTGAAGTTCAATTTCATTCTTGGGATAGAAGTTACTACTTTGATCCAGCTGGTTTTGATTTGAAACCTGGAATTCGTGTCATTGTTGATACGTCGCTTGGACAGGAAGTAGGCAAAATCATTGGCCTAGGTGAAGTAGAAGAATCAGAGCTTGAGGCCCCTTTACAACCGATTAATCGCATTCCAACGTTAGAAGACTTGGAGCACATGAAGCAGCAGCAGGAAAAACGTACAGATGCTCTAGAGGAAGCGAGAAAACACATTCGTCAGTTGGAGCTGCCCATGAAATTGATTGAAGCATCATTCTCATTTGATGATCAGCGAATTGTATTCGCGTTTACTGCAAATTCTCGAGTGGATTTTCGAGAACTAGTAAAGCTACTGTCATCTCATTTCCATCGACACATTCGTTTACAGCAGATCGGCTCACGTGATGTTGCAGCAGAGATGGGCGGTATCGGACCATGCGGACGACCGTGCTGCTGTTCTAAATGGTTACGAGAGCTCGGAAATGTCAGTTCAGAGTTAATTCCGCTTCAACAGCTAGAGCATCGTGGGAGCGACCGATTGTCAGGATTATGTGGAAGGCTCAAGTGCTGCTTATCGTTTGAATCAGAAGGATATCGCATGTGTTTTGATAAGATGCCAGAAGTCGGCCAGTTCATTAAAACTAAAACATACGGTACCGGAGAAGTAACATCCATAAATGTAATGAAGCACACGTTAACACTGCGTAACGAAGAAGGAAGCTTTACTGAAGTACCGTTAGGATGTGATTACGTTGGATGTCCAGGATGCTCGGCTTCCACTGATAAACAAAAGATATAAGTATGACATGGTTTGATTGGGTTATAGTAATAATCGTTCTACTCGCACTCATTGTGATTGTGTTCTTTGTAGCAAAAAAATGGAAGAAGTTGCTGCTACTAGATCTCGATGCCATGCCAAAAGCAAAATTGCGTTCAAAGAAGTATCAGATCATTGAAGAGCGGCTACAGAGAAAGACCAGCGGAGTCAAGAAAGCAACACAGAACGTGCTGGCACCGATAGCAGAGAAGATAACTACTCAATTTCAAACATGGTACCGCAAGTTGGTTGCACTAGAAAAGAAGTATAAACATGCATCTACTGAACAAGAGACACAGGAAGGCAAAGAGAAGACAAGACAGAAAGTGACAGCTCTTCTAGAGAGTGGAGCAAAGGAGTTCAAAGAAGGGAATTACAGCGACGCAGAGAATACTTTTTTAGAAGTAATCAGAATGAACGCGCAGGAAGTAGAAGCGTATGAGTATTTAGGGGAGTTGTATCTTGAGAAAAAGGAATATGATCACGCGATTGAATCGTTAGAATACGCGAAGAAGTTGAATCCAAACGATGATCGTATATACCTGGATCTCGGGGAAGTCTATCACGCGAAAGGAGACGTCGAACAAGCATTAGAGTACTTCAAGAAATGTGTAGAACTCGGGCCTAACAACCCACGGAATCTGAATGCACTACTAGAAACTGCTATAGAGAAAAAGGATCGTTTTCTTGCGCGAGAGATGTTGCGAAAATTGAAAGAGGTGAATCCAGAGAATCAGAAATTGGAAGAAATAGAACTAACAGTGGAGGAATTGTAAAAAAGCTCAAGATCATTTACAATATATGCCGATGTAGCTCAGTTGGTAGAGCGCATCCATGGTAAGGATGAGGTCCGCGGTTCAAACCCGCGCATCGGCTCCAGGGGTCGGTACCAAAGCGGTCAAATGGAACTGGCTGTAGACCAGTTGGCATTCGCCTTCGGGGGTTCGAATCCCTCCCGGCCCACAAAAGCAAATACTGCTTTTCCCCTCACGCCGAAGTAGCTCAACGGTAGAGCAGTCGCTTTGTAAGCGATTGGTTGGGGGTTCAAGTCCTCTCTTCGGCTCCAAAAGAAATAATAAGAACACTATGTCACAGGACAATCTCATCAAAATGCAATGTACAGAGTGTAAGAACATTACATACTATACATACAAAAACATCAGAAAACTGAAAGATCGTTTAGAATTGAAGAAATTTTGTAAGTATTGTAAGAAACACACTCCACATAAAGAGACGAAATAAGAGTAATAGAGGAGACATGTCCACACCAAACTGTCCACTATGTGCAGAAGCACCAGCACTACCAGAACAGTTTTATGAAACCAAACTGTTTCGCGTATTAGTGGCGCGCAACGGTATTGTGGATGGACATGCAGTGATTATTCCCAAAGAGCATAATCCACATTTCTATAGCTTTTCCCCGGATGACATAGATGAGTTTGGGTATTTATTGAAAAAGGTTTCATTTTGGGTCATGCGTCTCACGAATGCACCTGGGTTTACTATGTTTGTCAGCGACGGCGCAGCAGAGGTGTTACAGATGCCACATATGCAGATACATATTATTCCACGACATACCATGGAGCCAGATGTGCAGCAAATTGCAGAATCTATCTCATTAGCAACTAAAGTATTAGACGATGAGACTATAAAAAAGACAGTTGATGGACTCAAGGACTTGATGAAGATGCCGCAGCCTGAAGACGCGGGGAATTGACGTTTTTTAAAATATCAGTATACTGAGCACGCACTATAGGGGCATCGGTTAATGGCTAAACCAACGGTCTCCAAAACCGTGACTGCGGGTTCGAATCCTGCTGCCCCTGCCAAATATAAAAATGCCCCGCTAGGGGCGTTTTATATTTTTGTAGAAAGACGAAAACAAAAAAAACGCAACTATCAAGAGATGTGTGATTAGGAGTTAAGGGATTGGGTCACAAAGAAATTTTCCTAGGAAATTGAGCATTTTGGTTATACTTTTAATTAGACAATTGCACATATTCATTAATGGTGAAATGTGCTAAAATTACTATAATAATCCATTAACATATTTATATGAGGAAGTTTTTCGGATTAGCCATTATTGTTGGTGCGTTTTTATTTATGACACCTTTTGCTAGCGCAGCTAATAATGATGCGTCTATACCAAATATTACTGCTGGCTCTGACAGTAACACTATTGGTGGTACAGCAAATATTCTAATGACCATGGAGGTTACTACTGCGATCCCGGCTGGTAGTAAAATAAATATCACTCTGGATGGCAACGGCTTAACAGAGACAAATCCTTTGACTGCGGGTGCGACTATTACTGGACTTAACGGAACTGTTTCTATGCCTACAGATTCTAGTATTGAAATAGTGTTGTCAGATGAGTTGGCAGTAAACACGCATAATTTTTCAGTTGACGGCATTACTAACCCTTCGGTGCCTTCTGTATATTATGTTTTGGTGAGCACAGATGCTAGTAATGAGCTAGATGTGCCTGGTTATGAGATCACAACAAATTATGCCACTACTTCTGCTAAGCAAATAGTTGGTGAAGAGCATATGGTGGCTTCGGGTGAAGTGACTGCGACTGGGGCTGCAGTTGATAGTGGGTGGGTAGAGATGTACGGTCAAGATCGCACACCGTTTGCTGGTAGTGTAATCAGAGAAGGTGAGTACTATATTTTTAAAGATGCAGATGATAATAGTTGGGTTAGCGGTATGTACAACGTTGTAGCATATCCTGGTAGAGGGTATGAGGACTTCTTGAGTAATGATCAGATGATTAACTACGAAGCTGGCTCAGCTACTGCGCATAATATTGCATTGAATGCTCCTACAAAAGTGATAAACGGTCATGTTGAAGATACTAACGGAGCCCCTATTCAAGCTGTTGTTACAGCATCTGGCCTAGATGGTTATTCAAAGTCTTATGAGGTAAATTCAGATATAGATGGAGATTTCACTTTAACTGTCGACCCTGATAATGCACCGTATACATTTTCACTAGATAACTGTATCGGTGATGCTGATACAACAGAGTGTGGTGGCTGGTCTTATCAAGGCCAAGCACCACAAATAGGATTTGATCTTGAGAATGGTGAGGCCGAGACAAAAGATATTACTATTATTGTTACGCCAGCTACAGCATCAGCCACAGGTACAGTCTCTTATGAAGGTACGCCAGTAGAAGGATATATCGATTTCTATTCAGTAACAAATATCTACCGTGGTTGGATGAACGAAAGTGGAGAGTTTACTGTATATCTTGAGCCAGGACAGTATAATATAGATCTATTACCAATGGCCGAAGAACCTGGATCTGATGTTGTGTTCTATCAAATACCTGTGGATACGGTTTTTGACATTAGTAAGGGAGCTAATGATTTAGGAGCACTCGAAGCGATTTTTGAGCAGTCAAATGTGATTGCCAATGTTACTGACACGAATGAAGATCCTTTAACTAGAATGAGAGCACATGTCTGGCGAGCATCTGGTGGAGAGTTTAGATCAATAGACATTATGCCTGATTCAGACGGGTCCGGAGGATCAGAAGCACAAGCAGGTGCTTATTATATCAAGGCTTTCGACCCTAATGGAGATTACTATCCTGATAAAGACACAGTTGAAGTTACTCTTGCTGATGGTGAAGACGCAGAGGTAGACTTTGTAATGACCAAAATTACTTCGAGAATAGATGTGTCAGTGCTTTACCCAGACGGAACACAAGCCGGCAATCTATCCTCATATGTCCAGTGCTATGATGATGCACAACAAAAAGGGTATGGCGAAGATGCTGAATTTGGCGCTGCTTCATTGAAAGCGCCAGCAGGAACGTATATATGTACTGGTTCTGCGCCAGCAGAAAGTGGTTATTCTCTGACTGCATCTGACCCTGTTGTAGTTGATGAAGGTGAAACTGAAATTTTGACCATGACCCTGGTTGCACATGATGCAACTATTTCTGGAACATTAGCAGATCAGAGCGGAACAGCTATTACCAATGCAGCTGATGAGGATGAAGATACATATGGTGATTCTGATGAGGACGATCTATTTCAAGTGCAACTGCAAGGTGAGAATAATCTAGTTGTCGAAGCAGATATTGAAGATGATGGTACCTGGAGCGCCAGCGTACCAGCTGGCGATTATCTTGTCTCGGCAACTGGCCCAAATCTGTTAGATTTATCTGGTGTTGATATCTCTACAACCGCCACAGCTACTGCGAGCCAGACAACAGCTGATGTAGAAGTGGCTGTATATAAATCTGACACAACTATCGACGCGACAGTTTATGAACCAGACGGTAGCACGGTTCTGCCGTACGCTTGGGTTGAGTGTACATACGTACCTGAAGAAAAAGAAGATATTGATGGTGGTCGAGTTATTCATAGCGGTGCTTACGCTGATGCTTTGGGAGCGGTGTCTGTTCCTGTTATCGGACAAGACGGAGATGTAGAACTGTCTTATGACTGTTCAACCGGAACAAACGATAACGATTCATATATTGCGCCAGCTTCACAAGCGAGTGTTGAACCAGGCACTGATGTGACATTCATATACTTTGAGCCGGACTCGACTATTGAGGTGTCTTATGAAACTCCAGAAGATGTAACTGCAACAGATGCGCATTGCGTAGCATGGGCCGAGGATAGCACTGCCAAAGTTGGTGCAGTTGATACTGATATGGATGGTACAGTGTCTTTAAGTGTCAGCTCTGAAGTTAGTGAAGACTGGAACGTATCTTGTGATACTAAGGACACTGATAGCTCTTATGTGGCAGCTGAAACCGAACAAGTAGCAGTAAGTGCTGAAGCTACTGCTACTGCTACAATAGAAACAGAAGCAAATAGCTTTGATGTAGAGACTGCTGCCTCCGAAACCTTCGATGCAAATACAGCCAGAACGTTTGTATTGGGTGATACGCAGGTTAATGTACCAGCAAATTCAATTACAACTGATGGAAGTGTAACTATGACCTTCACACCAGAAGCTACAGACATCATGAAAGATGATGCTAATATGAATTTCGGAATTCCATGGTCTATAGAAGCTTATGATGCTGATGGTCGACCAATTAATGAACTAAAGAGCGATATCTCCATGACCTTTAGTTATGAGGATGATGATCTAGATGCACTTGGTGTTGCTGAGACTGATTTGTTACCAGAATTCTTTGATGAAGCAGCTGGGAGTTGGACACCAGTTGACGGTGCAGCCGTAGACGTTGAAAATAATCAAGTCACACTTGCAGTTGATCACTTAACTCAATTCAATTTGTTGTATAACGCAAATACGATTGCTAGTGATGAGCAAAGCGATGATGTGATAGGAGATGACATGGACGAAATAGGGCAAGTAGAGAACGTTCGTATACCAAAGAAAAAACGCGGAGCAAAATCATTAACAGTCAAATGGGACGAAGCTGCTGGTGCGGAAACCTATCGAGTACAATTAAAAAAGAAAAATGGTGCTTTGGTAAAAACCTTCAAAGGAATTACTGCTCATAAGAAGAAAATTCCTGCCAAACGTTTACTGACTAACCAAGCCTATACTATTAAAGTGCGCGCAGTCAGCGCCACAGACGAGTTAGGCGATTGGTCAGAACCAGTTAATGCGCGCACAAAGCCAGGCAAAGTTAAGAATGTAAAATATAATTCTGGCACTCAGATGCTAAGATGGAAAAAAGTACGCGGTAAAGGAATTACTTATCAAGTAAAAGTGATGAATCTAAAAGGTAAGAAACTAAGATTGTTAAAAACCACTAAGAAGAAGAAATCGTTGAGCAGTCTAGCAGATGATAAGAGATACAAAGTGCGCGTTCGTGCTAAGTATAATAAGAACACTCTCGGAGCTTGGAGTAAAGTAAAGCGCATTAGGCAATAAAGAATCATTCAATCCTGACATACTTCGCAGTAAATATGAAACAATCTGTAATAATTCTATTCATTACTGGCATCAGCATTATTTTTTCCCCGTTTGTTAGTTTCGCTGCATCTGTACCAACTGAGAAAATGCATGACACGGTTACGCAGGTTTCTTTAAAAAATTTACCTGAATTGACCAAGCGTCCATATACGGGAACGCGACTTATTGTTTCTACAAAAGGAGATAACAGCACAGCCGAGCGAGGTAATGCCGCCAAACCATTCAAAACAATTCAAGCAGCTATAGACGCAGCGCAATCCGGGGATGTTATCACTATTCAGCAGGGCACCTACCGCACAGATCGATTGAATATTGATAAATCCAACATAGTGATAAAACGGTCTCGCGGGAAGAAAGGTGGAAAGGTTCGAATACGACCAAAGAATCCAGCCAGTTCTGAATGGGACCATGCAATTGCACTAGAACTCGATGGCCCGATCCACGATGTGGTTATTGATGGTCTACGAATCAAAGGGTTTGACCGAGCAGGAATTGTATTTGGGGATCCAGACACTCAGCGTAACATTGAGATCAGAGACGTTACCATCAACGGAGCTGATGAAGGTGTAGTGAATAACTATCCTACTCATACAGAGTATCTAATCGATGGTTTTCGATTACACAATGTGACAATAAAAGACGCGTCACTTATGGGTGTGACGTGCGGCGATGAATCATATCCATGTGCAAAGAATGTGTTCTTAAGCAAGGTGAAGATTAACGGCACTAACGTTGCAGGGCAGAACTCTGGAGCGGATGGAATCGCATTTGTGCAATCTGACAATGTACTAGTACATCGAACACTAGTACGTAAGTTCTCGAGCGATGGAATGGACTTTAAAGCAACCCGAGTTGCTGTAGTGAACAGCACTATTCGAAATGTCGGACGCAATGGATTGAAGTTCTGGCAAGGCGGGGAAGCTATTAATACTATAGTAGATAATACTGGCGCTGATGCAGCAGTGGTCATGGACGCAGGGGAGTATCGCTTAATAAACTGCTCCGTTACACGGCATTTACATAGAGACGGAGGCTCTGCATACGCAATGACAGTAGGATATGATGTTCCAGGTCAGGACATATCACTCGAGATCATGAATACTATCTTTCACAACCATCCTGGCCCTGTGTACGTTCGTGACAGCGCAGATCTGACTATTCGAAATTCCATTTTTTCAAATTTGGATAATGGTTTCCTAGAATATGACAAGCGCTATACTTCAAGTTCGGAGCTGAACAAACACGAGTTTGCATCCGGAGTGCTAACTAGCAATCCTCACTTTAAAAGTTTACGTAAACACAATTATCGCGTAAAGGCCAACAGTCCAGCTGTTGATGCAGGGATGAGCAGCAGTAATACACCACGATTTGATCGTATAGGACACGTCCGACCACAGTCGGATGAAATTGACATCGGGCCCTATGAGCAATAGTTTTCGAACATCTCCCATTTTCACTTCGTAGCATCTTACTCGTAGACGTAGCAGCAGGTTTTTCCACATGCTAGCGAAAAAAGTGCTATAATATAGGTAGAATATTAATATAATCCTATGGCAACCCTGAAACAACCATCAAATGCACCTGAAGATTGGATAGAGGTGCAAAATGCGAAAATCAAAGTATGGTATGACAACGAGAATAATATCGGAAGAGTCATTGCAGCAGGTGATTTTGATGAACAAGCAGCAATTCAAGAGAGTGAGTTAGTTAAACAGGTTATGCAGGAGCACGGACAAATAGACTGGCTGGTAGATGTGTCGGATAATAATAAGGTAGATAGTGGAGCAAGAAAAATCTTCTCTGATCTCATGAGCGAGATAGATCCACAGAAGTTATCATTCTTCGGAGGCAATGTGTTTATGCGAACAGTGGTAAATATGGTGATGAGTGTAACTAAAGTAAAAAACGGCAGGCACTTTTCCACTGAAGAAGAGGCATTTAAATGGCTTCAACAGAAGTAGTAGTTATTTCTTGTATTAATCGAGAACACATGGCAACGCCATGTATTTTTATCGTATAAACTTGGTGTAGTTTTTTGACATTTCCCAATCACTATCGCAGTTGGTTACATCTGGGCGTTTTTCAATACGCAAGGTTTCGCTATTCGGCATGGTGATAAGTATTGCCATGGTGTCGTAAAAAATCTCGTAGCAATAGGTATTGCCATCAGCGGTCACTTGGTCGAAGTCTCTATTTACTACGCCGCTGTCTACTGGAGTGAACGGATACGTTGCTGAATCAATATCATCTAGCGAAGTTCCGACAGAGAATGTTCCTTGTGTTGGATCGATATTATCATGTACTAGAGCAAGGTGCTGGTCTTCGGATGATGAATTCGGATCAGAGCCTGGTAAGTACCAGTTACCCTGAGCAGTTCCAGGCTCGTCTTGTTCTACCTCTCCGCAAATTGGCTTTTCTGTTCGAAGAGCACCTGTGCTACCTAAAAGCGATTTCAATTCACTCTTCGCAGGCTCAGAGTAGTAGTTATACGGACAGACAATATGTAGTTGGCTTTCGTATTTACGATCCTTATTTACAAAGTCAAGTTCATCCGTGCGCATATCATACGTACCGAAATCAAACGTGCTGGTGCTACTATCTCCACCTACATACCCTAGTACTTCACCAGCCGAGAATTTCTTACGAACACTATAGGTACAGTGAGTATAGTCATTACCACCAGTGGAATACTCATAACAGTTTGGATCCTTTGCTTTATTTATAGCTTTTTTCAATTTCGAAGAGAACTCATCAATGTGATAGTAATAACCCGACACTTTAATACACGGTCGGAAAGTAATACTATAGTCAGATATTCCTTGTGTCGTATTGTTGCTGCTCGTAACATCAGTAACCCAGATATCACCCGGAGCATAGACCGCATTGCTGTACGGAGCAGCTAGGCCTGTATTATCAGGATCATGATTCACACTCAAATACGTATGCTGGGTCGGGAATGTATGACCTGAGGGATTGAGATTTCCCAATGGAACAATATGAGCTAAGAATTCAATATCCACCGGCGCAACACTATACCATGTATTAGTATTGCCGCATTTGGTGTACTGCCACACATTCAGCTTCCGCCTTTTGCTCTTTACCCACTCTCCGTGCTGCTTAAACCGCGTCACATAGTACATATCTCGCTTTGGTTTGGTACGGTAGGAGTACGTTCCGCGCTTTTTTGTTTTTACAGTAGCAACAAATTTGTATTTTTTGTCGATCGATTGCTTTCGGTACACTTTCACACGTTTTCCTTTTTTTCGCGGAAGGACTCTTCCTGATAGTTGTATATATTCACCACGCACAATCGAAGAAGAATCCAATTTTAGCGAAATGGGCTTTTTAGCTTCAGCGCTATGTACGAAAAAACATAAAAACAGCACTGGAAGCAACAGACTCCAGCGCTTGATATATTGAGAGTGTTGAAAACGCATAGATATTACAATTCGTCGTCTGTCAGCGTTTCATACGGACAGCCCGCAGCGTACGTCATACTCGATTCATCGTATATTGTATCGTCGTATTTAAACGTCTCCCAATCCTCAAAGAGCTGCCATACTTTATTTTCGAATTCTTGCTGCAAATCTTCATCAAAATAATTAAATGGGCATTCATACCCTCTCTCTGACCATAGCATTAACTCCACACGCCCGACGTTTGCACCCCAGGTACCAGCAGTTCCGATTACATCTCCTGCAGAGACTTTATCACCCTCTGCAACCTGTAGATTCTTCACATGATCAATACTCACATAGACGCTTGCACTTTCATATTTACCGATTACCATCTCATAGTCAGCGGTCGAGTCCTGATACGTCAATGTATTGATAGTTCCATTGACCGGAGAGTAAACTAAAGCTTCATCATCTGTTCGATACTCAAATGTTGGAAGCTTTTTAGTACCGCCCATTCCATCCGCAACTTCTGCACCAAATTCATAAAGCACTTTCTCGTCATTATATGATGCGTTAAAATCAAACGCTCCAGCCATATTCGTGTCCGCGTTGTACGGCTCTATATCGATTATCAGATTTTTTAATACCGGATCCGGAGTGGTGGTACTTGTTTGATATCGGTCACTCCATGGTCCGCACTTCTTCTTTGTTTTACACGCTCGTATTTTGAAGAAATATGTTCGTCCGGGAGAGAGTTTCTTCACCAGGTATTTCTTAACATTTTTTTTGGTTTTATTTCTCTTGATCTGCTTATACTTCCCACTTTCTTTCTGACGAATAGTCTTAATCTGATAGAACCGAACCCCGCTCTTTTTTATCTTTTTCCATCGCAGCTGAATCTTTTTATTGTACTGTTTGGTAATTCTAATCTTATCAACTGTTGGCACAGAATGATCCGTTGCAGCGACTGCTGATTCTTGCGCGCTAAGCGTAAGAACAGCAGCGCAGAAAACAAGGGTAATAAAGGCTCTCTTCATGGGTGTAGTATATCACAGAGAATAAAGCGAATAAACGTGAGATTTCTATTGCAATGAGAGCAGTGTTATTATGTGGTATAATAGGACGGAATAAATATCATGATATATATCAATATGAAAAATACAAAACGCCTTCTCACGTTCGTTATTGTTCTATTTTGTTGCGGACTGTTCAGTATAGATACAGCATCAGCTGCAAAAGGAGTGTATTATGTGGATCCTTTAGGAACAGACGATGGCAGTCATGGGACCGCGACAGGAACCGATGCCTGGAAATCTATTCAGTATGCAATATCAAATGCGTCTAATCCTACTACTGATACTGTTATAATTAACATCTCAGCAGATACATTCACCACGAGCAATGATGACATCAGTATTGATCGCAACTTCACGGATTTAACTCTGCAAGGTGCAGGTGCAAATACAACCATTATTCAATCTCACTCAGACCCGGACTCTTCAACAACACGTGTATTCACCGTGGGCAGTGGAGAAACTGTTTCGTTTGAAGATTTAACTATCCAAAACGGAAAGACTTCAACTACGGGCGCAGCGATATATTTTGGTGCCGGGGGCCTACTTACGATACAAGATAGTATTATCTATAATAATGATGGAGAGAGTGATAATGATTCTGGTGGAGTGTACTCTGGCAGTGATGTGGTCATTGAACGGTCGACATTTTATGATAACAATAGTGATTACGTGGGTGCTTTGTATGCAAGCGGGACAAATCTCACTGCTCAAATTACCAACAGTACTTTTTTCGAGAATACTGGGAACCAAGCAACAATCTTTTTAAACGATGTTGAGCTCACTCTAACCAATTCATTAATTGCAAACGGAAATTCATTGACTTTGCTAGGAAATGAGGATCACTATTTCAAGAATTCCGTTGTCATTGGAAGTGAGAGTGAGTATGACATAGAGTACAGTAGCTTCTCAGGATCTGTAGTGGATAATGGGAATAACATAATCGGTCTGGAAGAAGAAGATGATGGATCTCAGTACTTTGCTGATGGAGTGAATGGGACGTCTGTGGTCGGCACTGATGGGACGCTCAGTGATCTTTCGATAAAATCTGCAGTTTCAGAAAACAATTCTACAAATGGGACTTTAACATGCGCGGTTACTGCAGGGAGTGATGTGATTAACACAGGAGATTCCACTGCGAACAACGGGGTTTCCATTCCGTCAACAGACCAAAGAGGTAAGTCTCGGGTGAACACTATTGATATCGGTCCGTTTGAGTATCAGGATACTGATGAAGCTGACCCAGTAATCTCTTCTTTATCACCAGCGGATGGATCAGAGGGAGTTGCAACTGACACCAACTTAGTTATGACGTTTGATGAAAGCGTGTCAGTAAACAGTGGAAATATCTATCTTACTGATTCACACGGCGCAGTGATTGAGACTATAGATGTCACTGCAGGCAATGTAACAGAAACGAGTTCAACGGTAATAACTGTTAATCCGGGAGTAACGTTGTCCAATAATACAGAGTACTATATTCAAATTGACGCAGGCGCAGTTGTTGATGATGTGAATAATGAATTTCATGGAATATTCGATAAAACTACTTGGAATTTTACTACTGATGATGGAGCAGCGCCGTATATCACCAGTTTGTCACCAGCTGACGACGCCACTAAGCAAGCAATAGATGCGAATTTAGTGATGACGTTTAACCAATATGTGGATGCAAAGAGTGGATACGTTACGTTATTTACAAGCGATGGAACGCAAGTAGAACAGTTTGATGTCACTTCTGACATCTCGGGAACTGGTACAGATACTATTACAGTAAATCCAACAGAGAATTTACAGACAGAGACATCGTACTATGTACAGGTTGACGCCACAGCATTCGATGACGGTGCTGGGTTTTCTTATGCAGGGATATCAGATGATACTACCTGGAACTTTACTACTTCAGACACCACCGCCATTACCGTGTCTTCAATCACTGGTAGCACGTCAGAAGCAGGAGGTACTGCTACGTTTACCGTGGTACTCAATGCTGAACCCACAAGCGATGTGTCAATTCCAGTTTCATCTTCAGACACTACCGAGGGAACAGTATCTCCATCAGAATTAACGTTCACTTCAGCAAATTGGAGTACAGAACAGACCGTTACCGTGACTGGAGTGGACGATGAAGAGGATGATGGAAACATTGTATATCCGATAGTGCTTGGAGCAGCCATATCCTCGGACAGTAATTACAACGGAATTGATCCAGATGATGTTGCAGTTACCAATTTAGACAATGATGGCACCCCAGAACCCGATGAGTCAGCTCCTGACGCTGATAGTGATGGTATTCCAGATACCACTGAAGAGCTCGATCCGAATGATGAATCCGATGTTGAAGGTATACTCGAATCAGTTGTCGGAAGCACCAAAGGCAATATCACAGTTTCTTACACTGACGCAAGAGAGGTGGATATCAATGTGTTTGCTAATGACACCTCCACGAAAAAGACGAAAGTGAAGCAGATTGGAAAAACCGGATTCTACGTAGTAGTGAAATCTTCAGGGAATAAAATGGCGACCATGAATGTTCTCACTGGCGACAAGAAAGGGACTAAGAAGCTTAGCAAGAAGAAGTGGAAAAAAAAGCAGGTAGTGAAAGTAAAGAAGCTGCGCAAGAAAAGATATGCAATTATTGCCACTCAAAATGCCAAGAAGAAAGGACGGTTATCAGTAGTTCGATTGAAGGCCAACGGAGCAATTGGAAAGAAGATCTCTAAACGGTTCAAGGTAAAGAAAGGTACAATTAAAAAAGTGGTAGTCAAAAAGAACAAGCTTACTGTTCGAACAAAGAAAAAGAAGGTGGTACGCTACCTCTTTACTAAGAAGAAGAAGTTAAAGAAAAAGTAGGGGACAAGCATTTCCCTACTACCGACTCACGGTTTGGTAGAGTGCGTAGTCAACGTACGCACCAATCAGTGGTACGCGCTTTAACAGAGTTTGTCTAAAACGACTCGGTGCAAATAAATGATAGTCAGGTTCTAGTGATCGGACGAGCCGGATTTTTTTCCAGTGCAGCAGCATGCGTTTCTTATGTTTGTACAATGGTATAAACGAAAGAATTGCCAGATGTTTTTGTACTAACGGCTCATGCACAAGTGGGGAGTCTTGAATCCAGCGTACGGTTTTCATCAGTAAATCATCGAAATTGCTATTCGTTGTAATACTATTTGGATGGTGGATGTAGTGATAGAGCGGTTCATTAAATGCTGAGATAGTGGTCCCGTTTTGAAGTAATAGCTTCATACCGAAATCGATATCATCAATTACCTGGCCTTCATTAAAACGCACGGTTTCAAATAGTTTTCGTTTATACAACTTCCGCCACACAAACATCTGTACGTCTAGTCGATGGGATTCTAACAGTTGTTTATAGTACTCTTTTGTAGGACCGAAGAATGTAAAAAACGCATGGTTTACATACGTTCGCCCTTCCATCTCTAGGAAGTGGTTGCATTGTGAGATATCTGTGTTGTTTTCGATAAGGTTCTCTACGAGTTTCTCGATGAACTGCGGCTCTACCCAATCATCACTATCTATGAAGGAGATATAGTCGCCCGTGGATTCATCGATTGCGCGGTTCCGCGCTGAGGATGTGCCGCCGTTCTCTTTGTGAATCACCCGTATTCGGTCATCTCTTTCAGCTAGCGCATCGCATGCAGCAGCGGTCTCTTGATTTGATCCGTCGTTTACTATCAGGATCTCTAGTTGCGGATATGTTTGTGCGACAACAGACTCGATACATTTTTGAAGCGGACGAATCGTGTTATAGACGGGTATTATTATAGATACGGTTTTCATAACGCGCTATCGATAATAATCAGTGATATGGTTCTTTTACATGATCTATGAAATAAATCAAGGCCTGATTTAGAGCATTGCTAATTTTTTTAGAGTGCGCTATAATTTTTTAGCTAATATTAGGGTATGATAATATCTCACAAACATAGATTCATCTTTACTAAGCCTCGAAAAGTTGCAGGCACGAGTGTTGAGGTTGCTTTATCAAAGTTCTGTGGGCCAGATGACATTATCACTGAGAATGTCTCATCTAAGGACATTGATGAGGACAGCTATACTGATTATGCGCGCAATCACCAAGGGTATTTTAACCACATGCGCGCTGGAAGAATAAAACAAAAGATAGGAAAGAGAATATGGAATGACTACTTCGTGTTTACGATTGTCCGCAATCCATGGGACATGGTGGTGTCACGCTATTTTTGGAATAAAAAGAATGCAACGCCTCGTATGACTCCAACCGAGGTGCTGCAGGAGATCAAACAACATCCATTAAACGTTGATTTGTATGGAAAGTTACTCAATGCACAACGACGGTCAGTAAAAAGCAAGGAGCTCGGGCCGAACGATGACTTCAAGACATTCGTTATGCAGAAACTTCCAGCAAATATTTCAAATTCTAAATACTACTTCGACTGGCGCGGCAAACCGTTTAATGACTTTGTTATTCGTTATGAGAATCTTGATCAGGACTATAAGACTCTGTGTGAGAAGATCGGTGTTCCCTATGAACCACTACCGTCGTTAAAAACAAAGACAAGAAAAAAGCGCAACTATCAAGAGATGTATGATGATGAGTTGCGAGATTGGGTGGCGAAGAAATTCCAACGAGAGATTGAGTACTTTGGGTATACATTCGAATAGGCCCGTTGGAAGCGGTATAAATAAGCAGCTTTAATAAAAGCTGTTTTTCATTTATACTGACTGCATGGCAACAGTCAGCGAAGTCAAGAAACAATTGCAAAAAGCCGGGGATACAAAGAAAGCTGAAACCTATCAGTGGTTTTTTAAAACCGGAAAAGGGGAGTATGGAGAAGGGGATGTGTTCCTGGGTATTCAGATGGGCGAACAGAGAAAAATTGCGAAACAGAATAAAGACCTTTCATTGAAGCAGGTAGAACAACTGTTGCGCTCAAAGATTCATGAGCATCGTATGGTGGCGCTCCTTATTCTAATAGAGCAGTATAAAAGAGCAGACGAGCAAGGGAAAAAAGAGATCTATACGTTGTACATGAAGAGCTATGACTATATCAATAATTGGGACTTAGTAGATGTGACGGCCCCACACATTGTTGGTGATTACTTATCAGATAAAAAAGATAGAAAGAAACTCTATACATTTGCTCGTTCAAATCACTTATGGAAGAAGCGCATTGCAATGATCTCTTGCTTTACATTTATCCGCGATAAAGATTTCTCAGATGCATTGAAAATCGCCAAGATTTTATTGCAAGATAAGCACGACCTGATCCATAAAGCAGTGGGATGGATGCTGCGAGAAGTGGGAAACCGCGACAAAAAAGCAGAAATTGCGTTTTTAGATGCGCACTATAAAAAGATGCCGCGAACCATGCTGCGCTATGCAATAGAAAAGTTTCCAGAAAAACAACGACAACACTATTTAAAAACATAACTTTAATGCTATGGAACAAGAGCAAGTGAAATCGACTGGGTGCTGCCCACCATTCAACCCCGAGCCCTGGGATGGAAAAGAACACGCGTGGCAAGATAAGCGGTTTGTTAAAGACCATACAACGAGCTTTATGCACATGCCGCTGAACATGGGGTCAGTTATGAAACGTATGATGGAGAAGATTCAAGCAGCAGACGCTGCAGAGATGGAGAACTATCTTATTCTCACCCGAGATCTCTCTCCGTGGAAAGCTGAGCAATTGGTTTATGTCACAAAAGAAGTGCCGGAAATGGAGAATGTGAAATTGTCCGGTACCTACCTCAGCAAAGTGTATGAAGGCCCGTTTAAAGAAGCAAAGAACTGGTGTACTGATATGCAGCAGTACGTTGAAGGCAAGGGCAAGTCAGTGAAGAATCTCTATTTTTTCTATACCACCTGTCCAAAGTGTATTAAAGCATACGGCAAGAACTACGTTGTAGCTTTTGCTCAAGTATAAGTAACAAATTTGCATATGAAATTACGACTAATGAGCATCGCGGCCTGCTGCAGTATTTGTATTTTGGGCATACTAGCTACGAATCAAGCAGCTCCTGTGGAAGCTTCATCGCAACAAGCCGCGTATTCACAAGCCGCAGTTACCAAACTAGCAAAAGTGAAGAACGTTAAAGTCAAGAAGAAAGGAGAGAAATACGTTACATTGAGATGGAAGAAGGTGAAGAAAGCAAAGAAGTATAGAATTCAAGTTCGGAATAAAAACAAGAAATTACTCAAAACTGTCACATCGAAAAAGCATGTAAAAAAAATAAAGAAGCTTACTGCTGGAAAGACATATAATTTCAGAGTACGTGCTGTGCGGAATAAAGTGAAGGGAAAGTGGTCAAAGTATAAGAAAGTGAAGACTAATAGTGAGGAAGAGGAGGAGACGCCCGCAGAGCTTCCAACCATAGATTTTGCCAACAGCTCGATCTCATATGACGAGGATATCGGTGAGACGTTAGTGCAGATAGCTCTGAGCGCGGCAGCAACAGAAACAGTGTCCGTAGAGTATGCAATGAGTGATGGCACTGCAACAGCTGGGACAGATTATCAACAAAGTTCAGGTCTAATACAAATTGAGGCAGGTCAAGAAGGACACGGACTGCGCTTACAAATTACTGATGACAGTGAAGTAGAAGAAGATGAAACCCTCACTATAACTCTATCCAATCCAACTAATGCTACTCTAGCAAATGTGAATAACCCGTTGACAGTGACTATTCAAGATAACGATACCGCAGCTGCAGATTTTACTATCACGAGCCCTGCGTTTGAAGAAGGAAGTGTGATTCCAACAAAATACACTTGTGATGCAGGTGACGGTATTGGTGTCAACCCAGAGTTAGCTTGGGAAAACGCTCCGGACGGAATGCTTAGTTTTGTGTTGATAGTTCGAGATGTTGATGCACCAGGCGGTGAATTCTTTCATTGGGTGGTGAATACTATCAATGCAACAGCAACTGGAGTAGATGAAGATAGCGTTCCTGTCGAAGGTACGCAGTTACCAAACGACTGGTCAGAGTCTAGCTACGGTGGACCGTGTCCTCCGATCGGAGAAACGCATACATATCAATTCGAGATCTATGCACTAAGTGCAGATGTATCCGCAAGTACTGTTGAGGAGCTTGAGACTAATATGGCGGCACATATTGTAGATCAAGCAACCTTAACAGGAGAGTACGGATCATAAGCGAGTATATAGAATTATCCAACAGGTAAAGATAAAGACCCTTTACAGTTTTTAGCATTTGTACTACACTGTGCGCGCACCCAAAGAGGAATTGGAGCCTCAATGAGCGAAGAAGCAACCATCGACAGGGTTCGGCAGGCGATCGCGCGTGTCGCGGACCTGCCTCTGGACGAGGTCGACGTGGAGGACTGCGTGGACTTCTTCACGAACGACGGCGTGGACGAAGCCGCCATCGCACAGGCGCTGCGCGACGAGTTCGAGGGGTTCGAGGTCTTGGCCGAGGAGCTGATGGAGCCGGGCCTCACGCTGCTGGACCTGGAGACCATGGTCGACGAGCAGCTCGAACCTCGGTTCGGAGAAGACGACGCGGCGGAACTGCTGCGCCAACTGTAGCTGAAGCTGCATTCCCTCACGGGTTTTTTTATTTGAAGTTCAGTGGTATACTATGAGTATTATGGAAAAACCAAATACGAACAAAGCATATATTGTGACAGTGGATATGGGGTACGGTCACCAGCGTGCAGTCCATCCATTATTTCACATAGCTGCCACTCCTCCTGATTGGGACGGAGGTAACGGTACAATTATTACAGCAAACACCTACCCGGGCATTCCAAAGAGTGATCGACGTCGCTGGGAAGGAGGGCGTTCATTCTATGAAAAGATCTCTCGCATGAAACACCTGCCAGTGGTCGGAGATTGGATATTTGCATTCATGGACTACTTGCAACGCATTGAACCGTTCTACCCGTACCGCGACCTCTCAGATCCGACCATACAAGTAAAGCAGATCTACGGAATGATCAAGAATGGTTGGGGGAAGCATCTTATTGATACGTTAAATAAAGAACCGTTGCCGATTATCACCTCATTTTTCACTACAGCTTTTTTTGCTGAAGAACATGGATACAAAGGACCGATCTACTGTATTTGTACTGATACGGACATTAGTCGTGCGTGGGTACCGCTAGAACCCAAGAAAACTAAGATTCAATACTTTGCACCCAACAAGAGAGTAAAGGAACGTTTGCAGTTGTACGGTGTGAAGCCAGATAATATCTATGTTACTGGGTTTCCAATGCCGCAAGAGAACATTGGCGGAAAGAATTTAGAGATACTAAAGGACAGTATCGGACGACGTATCTGTAATTTGGATCCTGAGTTCCGATATCGAAATAAGTACAAGCACACATTAGAGTACTACTTAGGAAAAGAGCACTGTCACAAGTCCATCTCGCGGCCGTTAACCATCACATTCGCTGTGGGTGGTGCAGGTGCACAGCGAGAAATTGGAGCAACTATTATAGAAAGCCTGCATTCTCAAATAGAGAAAGGCGAAGTGCGTATTAACTTAGTCGCGGGCGTAAGAAATGATGTCTATCGGTACTATGACTCTGTAATCAAGAACCTCGGAGCGCTAAAAGACAAACTCGGAGTGATAAATGTGATCTATGATGAAGATAAGCTTCGTTATTTCTCGAAGTTTAATAAAGCCTTGTTAACCACAGATGTACTTTGGACTAAACCAAGCGAACTCTCCTTTTTTGCCGGCCTGGGCATCCCGATTATTATGGCTCCACCGATTGGATCACAAGAAGACTATAATAGAGCATGGCTGCATGCTATTGGCGCTGGATTTGAACAAGAAGACCCTCAATATACAAATGAATGGTTGTATGACTGGCTCTCGTCTGGATGGCTAGCGCAAGCTGCAATGGAAGGGTTTTTAGATGCTCCTCACAGCGGAGCATATCATATGGAACAGATCGTCTTAGAAGGTAAACGCAGCGAAATTGAGGACATGCATCTACTGTAACATATTACTGTAGAACAATACGTATATTTGAAGAACATGAGCGCTGCTTTCAGGTATTGACTTTTTGTAAATTTCATGTATAATGTATAGTTCTCAAAATTAGTTATTTGGAGGAACTATGATATCTATCAACAAAACAATTACCACAACTATTTGCGCGGTATTGCTGAGTGTAGTGCTACCAACAGCAGCACATGCAAACCGTGAACCAGATCACGCTGACACCCCGCAAGGATTGAATTATTCGTATTACGAAGTGCAGACCTATTACTTGCCGGATTTTGATAGTCTGACACCTGAACTGCAGGGGTATAGTGATAATTTTGATATTGCAATCCGCAACGAAAGCAACCACTTTGCGTACAAATTTGAAGGGTATGTCACTGTACCAACAGATGGAGAGTATACGTTTTATCTCAAGTCAGACGACGGAAGTAAATTATATATCGGTAATACCGAGGTCGTTGATAACGACGGAAAACATGCAAAGCGTGAGGAGTCGGGCACTATTGGCTTACAGCAAGGTATGCATCAAATTGAAGTGACCTACTTTGATCATACTGGTGGAGAGATTCTCGAGGTCTACTATGAAGGACCAGACATTGCAAAGACGCAAATTCCAGATTCTGCTTTGAATCGTCTCTATGATTTAGATCTGCGTGAGCCAGATAATCCAGAAGGCACAGAAGCTGGTTTGTACTACCAATACTATGAAGAGACCGCGTATGTGCTACCTGACTTTGACACCATCACGCCAGTCAAGACTGGGTATCTCACCAACTACTCACTTGATCCAGCAGAGCGCTATAACGAATTCCAATTTCAATTCAATGGATATATTAAGATCGAGCATGAAGGTGTGTATACGTTTTATACAGAATCAGACGACGGAAGTAAGTTATATATCGGTGATACTGAAGTTGTAAACAACGACCAGACTCACGGAACGCGCGAGCGCTCTGGTGAAATTGGATTAGAAGAGGGCTATCATGAGATTACAGTTACATACTTTGAATGGGTTGGCGGAGAGGTACTCGAGGTCTACTATGAAGGGCCTGGAATTGAGAAAGGCGCGATCCCTTCTTCAGCGTTATTTCAAAATGTACCAGAAGAGAGTGTAGTAGAATACGGCGAGGACGACGAAGATGATTCCGAAGAAGAAGCCGAGGAAGAGACAGACGACGATACAGAGCCAGAAGTCATTGTAGAGACCGAAACTGAAGTTATCTATGTAGATACTCCGTCGGTCTGTACAGAGCCGATTCGTTCAATCAAAGGAATGACCAATGGACGAATTAAAATAGCATTCTCAAACGGTGATATTGCAAAGTATAAAGTCTTTAACATTACATCTAAGAAGAAACCAAAAGTACAGAGCTATGATAACAGTAGTTACGTTGTTGCGCTCGGTCCAAGTGGACGTATACTCAAAATGGTAAACGCTTGTACTGGCGAGATCGAAGATACGATTCGTGTTGCGAAGAAGAAACAGAAGCATAATTCGTTGAAGATGAGAGATTTGCGATATGATGGCTCAACAGAAGTAGTTGTTACTTCTACGAAAGGTAAGTACACTCGAGTGTCGATAGTGCGAGTGAATAAAAAGAATAAAGAGTTTTCGAAAAAGTCACAGGATCGGTTTTACTCTGAAGCAAATGTCACTGCTAGAAAGACCAAGCGCCGCAAACGTGACGGTATTCATAAATTACTAGTTCGTGATATTGACGCGAACGTAGTACGAACGTACCATGTGACTAAAGATTATAACTTAACAGTACTCGAGTAATATGGCTGATCCGACAGGTAATAACCCCCGTCCAGAGTTGCTACAACATAGATACGTCTCGGATCTTGATCCATCCTATCTTCGTGATCGTGAACAACGACGTGAACAAGTATTGGCATTTAGTGATCCATTCGGACATGAAGTGCGAGATTGTGAGACTAGCGAAGATGATATTGATGTCGGTGAAAAACTGCGAGACCAATTGATGGTTGTATTGCAGCATCGAGGAACTGTTGGAGCAACAGAAGTGCGTTCACTGTTCCGTGAAGGTTTGACGGATCATGCTGTACGTATGCATCCAGCTGTTCAAGCAGCAACCAGGGGTATGGTCGGAGATCCCACCGCACCCGCAAAGCTTCTGACCGCTATTTGGGACAATCAGCTTCCTCCTGAAGTCATAGCAATGGTTGCACGACGCCATGTTCAGACGTTTGAACGACAAGAGAGCGTCTTTCATGATGAGCTCGCGGTATTACAAACACGCTTTCGAGCAGCGATAGATCGTCTTGTCTCTAGCTCAAAACATGCGTTGACCGCTGACATGCTTCCTTTGTCATTAGTCGAGGGAAGAATGCAAGAAGTGCCGATGATTATGGCAGACCCGTTGCACTTTCTTCAGTACGATGTCTATCTTGGAGAGTTTGACGCACAGCACAATATGACTTCTATGGTTTATGATTCCAGACAGTTCTCTCGAAGAGAGGCAGCTGCTGCCCATGAGCATGTATACAACCATGAGTACTGGCACGCATTATCAGGTAGAGAAATCGTAAGACAAGGGCGCAAGTTCTATCATACACGTATTGGTCTACGAAGCGTTAATTTGCAGCACCCTGAACAATCAGTAGGGCAACGTGGATTCCGCTGGCTAAATGAAGGAGTAACTGAGATGCTGACACTTGATTCGAGAAATATCGAGCGGTGGGGACGAGTTGGTACGTATCATTGGGAACGACAGATCTTAAAACGCTTATTACGTCATATTCCTGAAGACGTGCTATTGAAAGCGTATTTTGATAATACTCGTACTCAAGCAGGCTCACTTGCGCGCATAGAATTAGAAGAAGCAGTAGAACAAGCACACGGAGTTGATCTGCTTGATATTTTAGATGCAGACATTGGAATGTACGGAGCTCAAGCTGTAGCAAGGCAATTTGATATTACCGGACGGTATGGCCCTGTGGAAGCAAATAGAAGACGAATACAGAGAGGGTATACCTCATAACCTATAACTATTGCTTTTTTTCATAAATATTACTATAATTATCGTACAGGATAATTATTAGTAATGGGCATACGACGAAAGAACGTAAACAAATCCTCATCATAGAGGATGAAAGGCCCTTACTGCAGGTGCTAGCGGATGAATTTGCACGTGAAGGTTTTAAAGTGCTTTTAGCAACAAATGGAAAAGACGGCGTCGAAGCAGCTGTCTCCAAGCATCCTGACCTGATAGTTGCAGATCTAGTGATGCCAGGAATGGACGGGATCGATACAATTAAGAAAATTCGGGAGGATGGAGAATGGGGCAAAGAGGTCCCTATTATTGTACTTTCAAATCTAGGAGATGCTGACAAAGTCGGGGCAGCACTGCAGCTAGGAGCGTTTGATTATTTAGTGAAAACAGATTGGAAGATCGGGGACGTGGTAATAAAAGTAAAAGAGAAGCTTCATATCTATTAGATTCAACTGCGCCCAATATATTATAGATCGAGATTAATAATAAAAAAATTAAACAAAACGCACACACTATGAGAATTCTACAACTACTGTCAGTGACATCTCTTTTTTTATTTGTCATTGCGTTTCCTGCTCGAGCAGAAGTACAAGAGCAGACGTATGAAATTTTCGGTGCAACAGTGAGTCATGTACGAGCAGTACAGACCTCTGACACTGAAACTGTATTACTGGCAACCACTGAGGGCCCGAATACGCTCTTTCAAGCAGTCGTGGACCATAGCGGCAGTACTCCTGTGATCGGTGAATTTGAAACCGTGCCTGGAATGGGCATGGGAGATGGCAGAGGAACTGCGAGTAACAGTTTTGAAGCGTACTATAATGGCACAACTACGTGTGTGTACCTTGGGCTCGGAGATAACATGTGGTACGGGGATAATGAGAACGGTCAGTTATTAGAAGTCACTCACGACGAAACGACAATTTCATCTCAGTCACCAATTGCTGTTACAGATAGTGGTGATATCTTTTTTGTAAATGAGGATTCTGACACGTACTATCTGCATTGGGGCGCGATTCAATCAGATTGCTCTGTGACCTTTAATGAAAATGCGCCACTCATGACTAGTGTGAGCGGTGATTACGGAGACACTATTGATCATTGGCTAGATATTCAACTCGGACCAACAAGCAGTAGTGATAAGCCTCATGTCTATTTAATAAATTCATATTCCAAGCCAACCACTATCCATCATAGTCCTACACCAATTTCAGAATTCTCCAGTAGTACTAACTTTATAGTCCATAATACTGGACTGGTTAGCGACGATGTGCAGTATACATTTGCTGGAGTAGCACCGGATGGAAGAGTATGGATGAAAGGCGAAAGCCAAAGTGATAGCGAGCCTGTTGCATGGATGCAGTACAGTAATGATCTAATGAATTGGACTGAAGCAAAGACAGGAGCGTATGGAAATAGCGGTACGCTTCGAATATATGATGACGATGATGGTAATGATAGTACGTATACGATTTTCGGTGCAGGGATCTATTCCAGAGATACAGGGTCAAATTGGCAGCAGATCTGTACAGTGTCTCAAGAAGCAAATCAAGCATCAGGAGATATTCTATTAGATCCAAACAGTACTAGCACTGTATATATGACCACTGATTTGGGTATAGGTGTTTCATATGACGGTGGAACAGTGTGCGGTTCTCACAATGATGGACTAAATGCGGTGAATATTGAAAAAATGTACATTAATGAGGATGCAGTTGGTTCTGTTGAAGCAAAATCACTTGCATGGATAGCATCTACTACAGGTATTTGGAAATCTGAGAATTTTAACGAAGAGACTCCAACGTGGACTGGGCCGGATATGCCGAATTCACAGACTAACTTCAAAAGCATTGCTGTGAAACCAGACGATCCTGCAAATACTGTATTTGTTGGAGGTTCGACGATTTATAAAACCGAAGACGGAGGCACAAATTGGAACAGCGTATTTGATAGTGTGAATTATGAGACACCAATGAACAGCTCAACCTCTGTCACGATTGAAGCTCTTGCTATTGATCCATACTATACTTCAAATGTAGCTGTGTATGCTGGTTTAGATAACGGAGAGCCTGGCGAGGGTGAAAACGACGCTGGAGGTCTGTTTGTGAGCTGTGACGCTGGTACTACGTGGGTACAAGTTGGGTTGGAGAATTCACCTCCGGCTGAAGATGCAGATGTTCGAGATATCTTATTTACTCAAGAAGATGGAAGTACGGTCGCGTATGTTGGCGCGCATTACACTGAGGCAGGCGGAAGTGGACCAACAAACGCCACATCCGGCGTCTATCGAGTTGAAGGAGATTGTGCCACAGATCCAGCAACCTGGACGTCAACTTCAATGCTCACTGAAGAAGCAAATATCTACGCATTGGCAATGAATAGCGAGGGGACCGTGTATGCGTCCGGTAGTAATACTGATTCGCCGGATTCAGCAATTAACCCTGCGGTAGTGTACGAAAATTCCAGCGGAACGTTTACCTCAATGACTACTGATAATTTTCCAACTGAGAAAATGAGAACACTGGCTCTAGGCGCAATGCCAGACGGTACATGCGACGGTCTTGTTCCGTATGGTGCTTCAGAGTCAGACATCTACTACTTAGGAATGGATTCAGAGTGCAGCGAATTTGATTCAGAATGGACGTTGTATCACGAGTTTGCAGGAGCTGAGATAAACGTTATTTTCTGGGATGAGCTCGTGGTCGGCACCAGCGCAGGTTTTTACGGAGTTGAAGGAGCAGATGCTGCTGAAGAAGAGATCACAGTAAAGAAAGTCAAAAAACTCAAAGTGAAAAAGAAGCTCCGCAAACGAAAACGCGCTACTGCAACATGGAAAAAGCATTCCTACGTCACAGTCCTTAAATTACAGAAATGGAATAAGAAAAAGAAGAAGTACAAGAAGTATAAGACCTATCGTGTAAAGAAAAACAAGAAAAAGAAGATCATGAAGAAACTGAAGCCAAAGACCAAGTATCGTGTGCGCGCAAGAAAACGAAGAACAGTTGAAGGAATATACTACTACAGCGATTGGACCAAGTGGGTGAAGTTTAGAACCAAGAAATAAATTAAAATATACACAGTATGAAAAAAATTACACTTTCTACTCTGATTGTTGGTGTGGCTATGTTTGTGCTTCCTCTCGTTGGGAACGCAGCAACGTTTACAGGCACAGTCACGTATGATGATGATGGAGCACCAACCGCAGGTGTATGGATCAAGTTTTTTGACTTTGACACAGCGATGGGAGACCAAGGAATTACTGACCCGCAGGGCAAGTATAGTTTCACGGTTGATGATATCGATCCCGGAAACATGGTCTATCACGGCATCGAACCTTCAGTGTTTTGGGATGCGGATTGGAACGCGCTTGGGTACAATCAAACATGGACAGTACCTGAGAGCGGAACGTTAGAGGTAGACTTTGTGGTCACACGATGTGATGCGAGTTTGTCCGGAACAGTATTATCACCACCGAGCTACGGAGAGAGAATTACTGGATCAATCTTCTTGATTAATGATCAAGATACATTCTGGGCCATGAACTTTGGCCACGATGATTTTATTGATCAGATTAATGGAGATTATCATATCAATGTTAAGTCCGGAACATATACACTGTATTACTATCCAGACCTGGGCGCAGAAGGGTCGTGGAATGAGTATTATTATGACAGCCGAATAGTCACAATTGAAGAAGGATCTAACGCCTTAGACATACAAATCGGAGAGATGTCTTCGACTATTGAAGCAACCGTGACGTTAGATGGTACGCCAACGGGTGGTATACAAGTAGTCGCAGTTCGACAGGATGGTCATACTGAAGGTGGGACCAACGAAAGCGGTGTTGCATCCTTTAATGTAAAACCTGGCGTAACGTATGAAGTCACACCTCGTGACTCTGGTGATGCGATCTATACCGGTGCACCAGCAGTGCTCACAACCGTGGACGGTAAAACTTCTGAAGCGACTTTTGCAATGCAGACCTCTGACGCTACGGTAAATGTTGTCGTAAAGAACAAACTGGGAAATGTAGAGGATGCGAGCGGCTCAGCGTGGTGTGAAACCGACGACGCAAGCTTTTCTACTGAAATTAATAACGGCCAAGGTACCATAAAAGCAGTCGCAGATAGCAAGTCTGGTTCATTCGACGCACAGTGTTACCTTTCTATGGCGGATAAATCTCTGGGTGCAGCAGCATCAGAACAAGTTTCAGTTGAAAGCGGCGACTCATTAGAACTAGTGTTTACTCTACTTGAAGCAACCAGCACGATCACTGTCTCGGTTGAGGATGTGGGTGGTGATGCAATTACTGGTTCTGAAAACGGATCAATTCACTTGTGGAGTGAGGAGCTTGGCATGTGGTATGAACAAGAGATCGGTACTACTGGAGAGGAGAGTGTCTCGGTGATACCCGGAACATACTCTGTTAATGCGTCCTACTCTGACGATAGTTACGTCTCGGCTTGGGATAAGAATGATACTACGGTGACTGTGGAGGATAGCAGCACTGCAGCTGCAGACGCTATTGTACAGGAAGTCACCGGCACAGTGACCGGAACCGTTGTTGATGAAAGTGGCGAGCCAATGAGTTACGGAACGGTGTACTGTGACAACTGGGACTCGGAGACAGAAACTGGTTACTCTACTACTGCTGTGATTGAAGACGGTGCGTTTACAGCGCATATCCCAGATGGAGATACGTATACATGTGGCGTCGGTGTCCCTCAAGAGATGATTGATGGAGGAGTAACCGCTCCGGTTGAGCAAGAGGTGGTATATGAAACCGGCACTGAAACTTTAAACGCGCTATCATTTCAAATGGAGCAAGCAGATGCGACCATCGACCTACATGTTGATATGGCTGAGGGTGAGAGTGTGAGCTCAACTGATGAATTAGACACTTTATCATGTTATACCTATAGCGATGAAGGTGGGTATGCTGTTGGTGATTATGAAACAGGAGAGACCGAGGATCTTCATGTGGACAGTGGTCGTACATGGCATACGGCGTGTACTGCGGTCAGTGGAGATACTGTCTACACATCTGATCCTGTTGAGGTCGAAGTTCAGACAGCTGGAGAGAATGCTGACGCGAGTATTGTTCTAGAAAGTGATGAGGATCAGGAGGTGCACGCAGCGGTTACTACCACTTTCAATGCAAATGAAGCCGCAACCATTAATCTCGATGATGGAACTACAGTAGACATTCCTGCGTATAGTATGGCGCTCAATAATACTGTAACAGTCAATGCGTTCCCTGAGCGTGAAGTGGTTCATACTGGTGAATCACCTGAATCAACTGCATGGAACTTAGAGGCATATGATGCTGATGGATCGATTATCACATCGTTCTTGGATGATATTACTATCAACATGCCGTACAATGAAGAGCATGCAACCGATCTTGGTGTTGCGGAAGATGAATTACTGCCATCGTACTTTGATCCAATCGGAAATACCTGGAAACAAGTAGACAATGCAACTATTGATACTGAAGAGAATGTCATTACAGTGCGAACTGATCACTTTACGCAATACGGAGTGACATATAATACTTCTGCAGCAGGCACGGCTGAGGAGGTAGTAGATGACGATAAAGAAGAGATCACAGTAAAGAAAGTCAAAAAACTGAAAGTGAAAAAGAAGCTCCGCAAACGAAAACGCGCTACTGCAACATGGAAAAAGCATTCCTACGTCACAGTTCTGAAACTACAGAAATGGAACAAGAAAAAGAAGAAGTATAAGAAGTATAGGACCTATCGTGTAAAGAAAAACAAGAAGAAGAAGATCATGAAGAAGCTGAAGCCAAAGACCAAGTATCGTGTGCGCGCAAGAAAACGACGAACAGTTGAAGGAACATACTACTACAGCGACTGGACCAAGTGGGTGAAGTTTAGAACCAAGAAATAGCACTAAGACTCCCTCGACCTGAGGGAGTTTTTTTGTTATACTGTAAGTAATTAACCCCATGACAATGAAAAAAATTATCATCACCATGAGTGCTTTTGTATTCTTTTTTGCTGTACCAGCACATGCAGCAGATTACTATATATCAGCCTTAGGAACGAACTCTGACGATTGTTCAAATAGCTCGAGTCCGTGCTTGAATTTTGACGCACTAGGGCTTGCTGGGATTGGTGCTGGGGATCAGATATGGATAGCTGGTGCGTATGACGAGACTACTATGCCGATGACTACTATCAGTTGGAATGGAGTAGAGGGGAATGAATTCAAAATATTTGCGTGGGAGGGTCAGGATACACCGTCAATAGATGCATCAGCTCACACCGCAGCCCTGTGGACAGTTACAAGTGATTATGTATGGATTAAGGGCATTGAATTTACTGCTCCAACCAATGGTGCAGCAGCGATATCATTAGATGGAGTGGAAGGAGCAAAAGTTTCAGATTGTTCATTTACACAGGAGTATGTTGAAAACTATAATGGAGCACTACAAATTTTGAACACTACCGAAAGCGTAGTATCTGGCAACTCATTCTCTGACGCATACATTGATATTCATATGACCGATAGTGAGGAGATTGATATTTTTGGAAATACCTTTCAGGGAGACCCGGATTCTAGCGCTGCAGCACTGAAAGTTGGTACAAGTAATAATCTCAATATTTTCAATAATACTGTTTCAGATTTTTCAGAGACATGTATTCTTTCCTGCGGCTTCGGATTTTTCTTCACAGATGTAGGGGATCTGTTCGTAGGGAATAATACCTTTCATAATAACCGACAAGCAATGATCGTTGATGGAGATGTGACTGGTGAGAGTTATGTCTATAACAATTCATTTACGTATAACATCGACAAGGAAGTATGCGGGTGGGCAATAACTGATGGAACACAAGAGACTGGAGAGACAGAGCCGGAGTTTATTACTACCGTGACATCGGATTTTAATCACTACGGTAATGTCTGTTCTCCATTTGCGTATACTACCAACTCCGACGCAGCCGCAACGTGGCACACATATACATTTGAGGAATGGCAAGACAGCCTATATGGGCACGATGCACACTCAATGACTATGCGAGATACTGGATTTGTAAATGCATCAACCGCACCGTATGACCTGCACTTAACCTCGAGCTCTGATCTAGTCAACGCTGGCACAGACGTCTCTGCTTGGCTGAGTGATGATATTGATGGTGACAGCCGCCCACAAGGCAAGTCAACAGATATTGGTGCTGATGAACTTTTAGAAGAAGATATTGAGGAAGCCGAGACTATAAGTGCGCCTGAGAATTTTCGTGTGCTGAGTCGAAAACCGAAGAAAATAACCGTAGCGTGGGATTCGCAATGCACAAGCTGTACATATACAATAGCAGCAGCAACAGAATCAGATATCTCTGGAGATTCGATCGTGGATTCAAAAGAAGGCCTAGCAGACACACAGTATACATTTACCGGCTTGCCAACAAGTAAGAAACTTTATTTACAAGTTGCGGCTGT
Source organism: uncultured Gammaproteobacteria bacterium (assembly GCA_964344485.1). Taxonomy (GTDB): domain Bacteria; phylum Patescibacteriota; class Patescibacteriia; order UBA9570; family XYC2-FULL-38-9; genus CAYFNF01. The sequence goes on along the minus strand of CAYFNF010000002.1, from coordinate 282,168 downwards.
ATTAGACGAACAACTTCAAAAGTCTGAAGTATTAACCAAGCGTACCAAACCGAAAAAAGCCAAGATTAAAAAAGTCAAAAAGAGCGGAAACGATATATCAGTTCGCATTAAGCGAGTTCCAAGAATTAAGAAGATGGTTGTACGGGTTCTAAAGAAGAAAGGTAAAAAGTGGAAGAAGGTGCGTAAGGTAGTTAAAAAGAAGAAACTGAAGAAAAAAATCGTAAAAGTAAGAGTAAAAAACTTAAAGCCTGGATCTTTTAAAGTGAGGGCAAAGGGCATTTGGAATAAAAAGAATAAGGGTAAGCTATCAAAAAGGAAAAAGTTTAGAATTCAGTAAAACAGTGGGCGCTAGCGGGAATCCAATATTCGAGAATACAGAATCGTCCCCAATAGCAGGAGCTACTTGAAATAACTGAATTTACCTCTATAATACAGCGTAGTACTTGAAGTTCTTTGCATGATCTTGCAATATATCCGGTCTGAATATTGCATGAATAAAAGTTACGGGCCCGATTAATTACTAATAGTTTTCAATAATGATACGCAAAATCACAGCAATTTCGATATTTCTGTTTGTTTTTTTTGCTGCAGTACTGCCAGCAGTTCCAGTAAATGCAAAAGCAGACGACGTAAATATCTATTTCTTTTGGTCAAAGACCTGTCCGCATTGCAAAGAAGAGCAGCAGTTTCTTGAGTACTATAAGAGTGTCAATTCCGCAGTGAAAGTCTATGACTATGAATTGTCAGTTAAAGAGAACGCTGAGTTGCTCTATGAAGTCGAAGACAAGTTAAATGAAGTGGTTACTGGTGTGCCGTTTACAGTTATCGGTGAGACAACGATCTCTGGTTATCTTAGCGATGCTACAACAGGAAAGCAGATAGAAAATGCTGTGCAAGACTGTATTGATGCCGGAGGGTGTTATGATCCAGTCGGAGAGTTGATCGGTATTGTGGAATCGCCAGGCAATGGAGAAGAACCAGAGCCAAGCAACGGGTCCTCGGGTGATGCGCCAGAGTCTGTGGATCTGCCGTTGTTCGGTGTGGTCCATGTTAAAGACGTTTCGTTACCAGTATTAACCATCATGTTCGGCTTCTTGGATGGATTCAATCCATGTGCAATGTGGGCATTGATATTCTTGATTAGTTTGTTGCTCGGTATGGGAGACAAGAAGCGCATGTGGATTTTAGGAAGCGTATTTATTGTCACCTCAGCAGCTGTCTATTATCTCTTTATGGCAGCGTGGTTGAATATACTTCTATTCTTCGGAGCAATAATATGGATTCGCGCACTTATTGGTTTGATAGCTCTGGTCGGTGGTGGTTATAACTTGCGAGAGTTTTTCACCAACAAAGACGACACCTGCAAGGTCTCTCAAGGAAAGCAACGACAAAAGGTCTTTGATAAGTTAAAGGACATGGCACGCAAGCAGCAGTTCTTTGTTGCGCTGATCGGTATTGTGCTACTTGCAGCAGCTGTCAATATGGTTGAACTTGTTTGTTCAGCTGGGCTGCCAGCAGTTTACACCTCTGTTCTCTCTATGTCAGATCTCTCCACTGCGCAGTACTACTTATACCTACTGTTATATGACTTTGTGTTCATGCTCGATGACTTGGTAGTGTTCTTCGCGTCCATGACCACATTACAGCTCGTCGGGTTAACAACAAAGTACACCAGATACTCTCATCTTATAGGTGGCATCTTGATGGTCATTATCGGAATTATTCTGATTTTCAAACCAAGCTTGTTGATGTTCGGCTAATCGGAAACCGAAAGTGATGAACTCACCGCGCGCTAACTGAATAGTTACCATAACCATATGAAAATTCGTCAACTGAAAAAACAAGAGATTGAAGAAGCAGTGCGAATAAATCGGGAGAATCTTCCGGAGTATGATTATGATGACAGCATTAGAAAAGAGCTGGAAGCGATGTTTGACTCAGCAGTACGCACTCCAGAGTTCTTTGCAATCGAAGACAACGGTGGCAAGATGATTGCATTTGGAGGATACGCGCAGTCTTGGATGAGTTATGAGGTCTATGACATGATCTGGATTAACGTTGATCCTGAGCATCAGAGAAAAGGGCACGGTACCAAATTAGTTGAGAAGATCATTCAGACCATTAAAGAAAAAAATGCAGCCATGATTATGTTGTATTGTAGAGATCCTGAGTTCTATGAGCGGTTTGGTTTTACATTGTTGTCTCCTTTGCCGGATGACTACTGTGTTATGGGGCTGCGTTTACGATAACAGAAAAATATTGTATAGTACGGTAGTAATATGAAGAAAATCGAAACTCCAATTAAGGACCTTGTTATTATTGAGCCAGAGGTGCATGGTGATCATCGTGGGTGGTTTTTTGAGTCGTATCAGAGAGATAAACTGAAGAAGCTTGGAATTGCGGTTCAGTTCGTTCAAGACAACCATTCGTTCTCTATCGCCGGGGTGTTGCGCGGACTACATTTTCAATTACCACCAAAACCAATGGCAAAGATTGTTCGCTGTACTAAGGGAAAGTTATGGGATGTGGCGGTTGATCTGCGAAAAGATTCAGAGACATACAAGCAGTGGTTCGGTGTAGAGTTGAATGATGATAATAAGAAGATGCTCTATGTGCCCGAGGGATTCGGACATGGATTTTATGCACTAGAAGATTGTGAAATTATGTACAAGTGTTCAAGCACATTTGAATCAAAACTTGATTCAGGAATAGCATGGAATGATGCAGATATCGGTGTAGAGTGGCCGATAAAAAAAGACATTGAACTCGTGCTTTCAGAGAAAGATAGAACGCTGCCAACACTCAAACAAGCTAAATTAACGTTTTAACTATGAAGAGGGGGTACGTAAACTCTATAAAAGGAAGTACTATCGCATTTATCCTGTTTGTTCTTTTAGTGCAAGTAATCTCTGGCAAAGGTCCATCTAGCGATGTAGAAATTCTTCTAACTATTAGTACGTTTTTATTTGCTATTTTTGGTGGTTTTTATATCTCTCGGTTGAACTCACGTCATAACACGATTCGGGAGATCATTATGAACGAAGACGCGTATATGTTGTCGTTGTATAAAAATGCAGAATTGCTCGGAAAGACTTTTGCAAAGAAGGTAGCCAAACATATTGATACTTACTATATAATCGCATTTGATTATACTGTTGATTTTTCAGTCGGCGAATTTTATTACAAGTACAATGCACCACAACTATTTAAAATTTATGACGAATTAGGCAAGCTGCCCAAATCAAAACGTGATGACAGTGCATATCAGAATGTCTTGTCATATCTCGCTACTATTGAAGAGGGCAGAAATAAATCATCTGTATTAGATCAAGAGCGTTTAAGCAAAGGGCAGTGGATGATTCTCATTTTCCTCGCAGCAATAATTATTGTGAACATGTTCGTTTTAAAAACCGATACGTTTTTCTCTCATACAGTCACGGTATTACTGTTAACCGCTGTGGTGTTAGTGCTTCTAACTCTACGAGATCTTCACAACTTAAAACTATCTAACGAAGATTCATTATTAGAATCTGGACAAGAAGTATTAGAATTTATTGGTATTAAGCGATACTATCATAAACAGTACCTGGAACGAAAAGTTACTATACCTGATCACGTAAAGACAGTACGAGTTGGATACCACAAGATCGGTGAAAAACATGATATCAAGGTAGAGGAAGTGAGTAAATATACTGGAAAATAGCCATTTTTTTACCTTTGAATTCCGAAAGTTGACATTTTTTTTCTGAATGAATAAAATTCTATAGGAAAAAGTATACGAACATGATTACAGTTTCAGATATCAACAAGTCATTTGGTTCTAAAGAGGTGTTAGACAACATCTCTTTTGAGGTGAAGCGCGGAGAGGTGCTCGGTTTTCTCGGCCCGAACGGTGCAGGGAAGACCACTACCATGCGCATTATCACTGGTTTTTTATCAGCCGACTCTGGCTCAGTAGTAGTGGATGAATCTGACATTGAAAAGCAATCTCTTCAGGCTCGAAAGACGATCGGATATCTACCTGAGAATAATCCATTATATGACTCTCTCCGTGTCTACGAATACTTGCGGTTCATTTCGAATATCAAGCAAGTAGAGAACTCTGTTGAAGAGATTAAACGTGTAGTCAAGATCAGCGCACTTCAGAAAGAGATAACCAAGCCGATCTCTGAACTATCCAAAGGGTATCGTCAGAGAGTGGGCTTAGCAGCAGCAATGCTTGGTGATCCAGATGTGCTGATTCTCGATGAACCAACGTCAGGATTGGACCCAAATCAAGCAGCAGAGATTCGGGAAGTAATCAGAGAGATCGGTAAAACCAAAACCATTATTTTTTCAACACATATACTCCAAGAGGTGCAAGCAACATGCGATAGAGCGCTTATCATAAACGAAGGCAAGATCGTTGCGCAAGGAACTGTAGATGAACTAGTCCATCAGTCAAAAGGTCAAGCACAAGTTAAAGTCACTATTGAAAGTGCACAGCCGTCTTCCGACGTACTGCACGCATTGAAGGGGATTGAAGGTGTTAAGGACGCGGATGACAAACAGAATAATCAGTATCAGATCTCTGTGGCATCAGATCAAGATATTAGACGTGACATTTTCAAGCTCTGTGTTGAAAAGAACTGGGTGCTGCTAGAGATGCAGGCGACCGAGGTCTCTTTAGAAGATGTATTCAGAGAATTAACCACGTAAGCACAGTATGAGTAATTTCCTTTCATTATTTAAAAAAGAGCTCATCGGATATTTTCAATCGTTGATTTCCTATATTTTTATTGTGGTTTTTCTTGTGGTGTTGTCATGGTTATTTTGGCAGAACGCATTCTTGATCGGACAGACCAACATGCGCGGCTTCTTTACCCTGATTCCATGGTTCTTTCTGTTTTTAGTCCCAGCCCTCTCCATGCGCCTCTGGAGTGAGGAGAAGAAACTCGGCACTATTGAAACACTATTCACACTTCCGATATCTGACATGCAGGCGGTGTTTGCGAAATTTGCAGCAGCAAAGGTTTTTCTCGCGATCGTTCTGCTTTTTTCATTGCCGATCCCTATCTCATTATCCCGAATAGGAGATCTTGATTGGGGTCCAGTTATTGGTTCGTATATCGGTGCGTGGTTGCTTGGGTGTTCCTACCTTGCACTTGGACAGTGGATCTCTTCGTTAACTAAGAATCAGATTATAGCGTTTTTAATTACTATCGCTGTTGCATTTGCATTCATGGTCATTGGATTACCAGTAGTGATAGGAGTCGGCGGAGTCCTTGCGAAAGCATTTCATTTACTTTCAACACAGTCTCATTTCACGAACCTATCAAAAGGTGTGATCGATCTTCGAGATATCGTGTACTATCTCTCTTTTATTGCCGTTTTTCTCTATTTGAATATTCACTCCCTGGCTAAGAGGAAAAAGACCTTACATACGTTAAGTCAAGTACTACTTGGAATTGCAATCGTAGTTATAGTAAATATGTTACTAATGGGAGTATCCTTGCGAATTGACCTCACTGAAAACAAACAGTATACACTTGCAAGCGCTTCAAAGAACATTGTGCGAGATTTACAAGATCCAGTAACTATCAAAGTCTACCTTTCAGAAGAAGTACCACAAGGAATGATCGCGCTACGTCAGGATATTGAGGATCTAATGAATGAATACGATCGAGTGGGCAAGAGCAATACTATTGTTGAAATAGCAGACCCTAAAGAAGACGATATTGCACAGCAAGAAGTGCAGACCTACCGAATACCAGAGTTGCAATACAATATCGTGGGTAGTGAGAAGTTTGAGGTTTCTACTGGATATGCTGGTATAGCGATTGTCTATGGAGATAGCTATGAAGTAATTGAAGCAGTAACCACTACTGAAACGCTCGAGTATGACATTACTGCAGCGATTCAGAAGATGGCACGTGAAGAAATTCCGACGATCGGCTTCTTATCTGACCATGGAGTCACAGAGACACGCGCTATTCAACGGTATCTCGAGCAACAGTACACCGTCACCTCAGTAACATCGGACTCTATCACCCAAGACATTGACGGGTTAGTAATAGCAGGGCCGACAGAGGAATTCACAGATGCAGAGTTATATGCAATTGATCAGTACGTGATGAACGGCGGAAATCTCTTTGTTATGCTTGAGGGTATGACCGTGAACGAACAGACATTGCAGCTCACAGAGCGAACCACTAAGCTTGACGAACTAGTTGCTCAGTACGGTATTACCATCAACAAAGATGTAGTTGCTGACTTTGCGTCAGCCGAAGTTCTGACATTTGGTGGTGGGTTTTTCTCGATTATGCGTGAATATCCGTTTTGGCCAAAGATCATTAGTGATGGTTTAAACCAAGAACACCCAATTGCAGCAAAAGTACAGTCATTTGTTCTTCCGTGGCCGAGCTCTCTTACTGTAGAAGCAAGTGACGGTGTAGAAATCACTGAAATTGCAAAGACCACATATCAATCGTATGCATTTAATGATATCCAGAGTGTAAATCCTGAAGTCATTGCCACTCCACCCGAGACCTCATTCCAAGAGCAGCTCATAGCAGTACTTGCTTCAGGAAACTTCACGAGTAAATATGCAAACGCTGACCTTCCAGAAGGCGTAGAGGCCGAAGGATTTGTTAGCCAGACTGAGAATGCGAATGTTGTGGTGGTTGGTAGTTCAGAATGGATCGCGGACTCTATTCTAGAACGGTCAATTGAGAACGGTATTGTGCTAGTAAATGCGATTGACACCTTAACTCAGGACGACTCCCTGATCTCTATTCGCTCTCGTTCAGCGTTAGATCGGCCAATACAAGTTTTGACAGACGGTAAAAAAGCATCAATAAAATACGTAAACATCTTCTCTTCAGTGATTATTGTTGTAATTGTTGCTGGAGCGTTCCATTACATTCGCCGAAGAAGGGATAGAAAAGCAGAAGTCAACTATGTCTAAACAAAGCACAACCACAATTATATTATTTATCGTCGCAGCAGTATTACTCGCTGGATTGCTGGGATATAATTACTGGAACCAGAAGCAGATGGAAGAACATGCTGCGAGTAAAGATTTCTTTCAGTCGTTTTCAGCTGAGGACGTGACTTCTATCTCATTAACCGAGAAAGAGCAAGAGATTAACTTATCTTTAGTGGATGGCACGTGGGTAGTGGAGAGCGAAGATAATGCACCGGCGGATAGTACGGCTATCGAAGAGTTAATTCGCGTGATACGCATGACCACATCAAATACTATTGTAGCGCGCACATTGGAGAAGAAAGATGAGTATGGACTATCTGATGAAAAACGAATTCACGTGGTAGTGACAGCAACACAAGGAGTAGTCGCAGATTATTATGTTGGTAAAGGTGGCGGATCAATGACCACGTACTACGCACATCTAGCGGATCAAGATGTTATTCATTTAGTTAATGGAAGTCGATTTGCATTTGCAAAAGCAGACTGGAAAAAAGAGATTGAAGAAACTACTGAAGAAGAGGTGGTAGAATAGAAACGAGCACCGAATATAGTACTTACGGTAAGTATACTCGGTGTTTTTTAGTTTGCACTAGACCGTCTTGTTCTAGCGTTTGAATTACTTGCTTCAACCACGGAAGTCGTTTCTTTGAGAAGTCCTGCTGCACTGCGGTGCCGAGCTCGTGAAACGAAGCACCACGCGGTGAAATGTCGTGCAAATGAGATAGAATCTTACCTCGCCAGATGCGCCGAGGTTTTCCGAAATAAAGTCGTTCATTGTTCTTTTTTTGATAGCGTAGATCTTGCGCGCTTGCGCCTTGAATTTCTGGATGCGAAACACACGATCGTTTCATCGGGCATGAATCACACACTGGAGATGAAAGAGTGCATACAAGCGATCCAAAATCCATTAGTGCTTGATTGTAATCATATGCTTGTGTTCTTGGTACAAGATGTTCAGCCAACGACCAGATGCTCTTTTCTGAGGCGTTCTCGATTTTTTTATAACCAATAAACATTCGTCCAAGCACCCGAGTGACATTTGTGTCAACAATTGGAACTGGCTCGTGAAACGCAAAACATAGAATAGCACGCGCA
>CAYFNF010000002.1:247784-274096 GCA_964344485.1 uncultured Gammaproteobacteria bacterium | reverse complement strand
ATACGGCCCGATTCCAGGGAGTGCTTCTAACTCAGCAGCTGTACGAGGAAACTCTCCACCATTATTCATCACTTGCTTGGCGCAGTCCTGTAAGTATAACGCTCTACGGTTATAACCAAGTCCTTGCCAATGTGAAATCACGTCGCGTTTTGTTGCTTGCGCTAAATCATCAACAGTCGGGAATGCTTTCATCCACTTCAGGTACTTATCAATTACACGATCAACTTGAGTCTGCTGAAGCATGAGCTCAGAGACTGTAATACTGTACGGATCTCGAGTGTCTCTCCACGGCAACGATCGGGAGTTGTCCGCGTACCATAACAACAGCTTGTCTTTAAAACCACGCTTACGCGCGTATGAAGGCAGTGAACGTGTACTCATTAACTTGATGATTTATCTGAGTGTTCGTTGTAGAGCGACACCAGAATGTACACAGCGAGAACTAATACGATCAATTCAACTCCAGCTGAGATATACGGCATGTAATTCATAGCAGACGGCATCATCTCTTGAAACTGCTCAGGACTTGGACCGGTCTGCGGGTCAAATTCAGCACCGCTTTTCATGTATTTCCCGAAAGAAGTAATACTCAATACTATGCCAACTACTGAGAGAACAATAGGAGCAACAATATAGATAATCGGAACAATAATTAGTTTCTTATCGTACTTTCGTTTAAGAAACCGCACGAGCGCAACAATACTCAACACAAACAGAATAAAGCCAAGAATTGATGCGATCGCACCCATAATCACCACTCCTGATGTTGGTTCAGTTTGCAGCGTCATCATCTCTTTTCCATAAATGGCAACTTGTGCTATTGATATCACTGCATTAACAATCAATATCACATAGTAGACCTTTAAGAATTCATCCTTCCATGGATCTAACACCTTCTTTTCGGGTTTTTGTGCCGCTTCTGCAGATTGTTCCATATATGTATTGTTCAAAATTATAATACTAGTGTAACTAAAGTGCATAAATATGACAATATGGTATACTAGAAATCGCTTGAATAATTAAAATAAAAATATATGACAAGCATTCCAAAACCTCATGAAAAACGTTTTTTTCAACGTTGGTGGTTCTGGGTGTTGATGATTGTAGCACTGTGCATAATTGCAGGTGTGGTAGCAGGATTTGTAATGTCATCAAAAGCAAAATATACCCAATATGACTACTTAAAAGAGTCAGTGACTGTCGAGAAGCGCACTCTGAAACGTGTTGTGAACACAAATGGAACAATCAAAGCTGATGAATCGACTCAGCTTGCGTTTGCTGTTCCAGGACGAGTGACTGAAGTGAACTACAGTGTCGGTGATGAGGTTAATAAGGATGACGTTTTAATAAAGATTGATGCTGATATCACCGCTCGTGCCAGCGATGAAGAGATTAAAAGTCCATTTGATGGAAAGATCCTTGCTATTCATACATTTGAAGGAGATAAAGTAGCTCTTGGGGCTCCTGTTGTCGAAGTAGGGTATCGTTCTACACATATTGAATTTTACGCTTCAGAGAGTGAAGTCTTAGATTTGAATGAAGGTCAAGAAGCGGAGTTTACTGTACCGTCAATTGAGAATGGTAAAGAAGAGTATAAAGGAGAGGTGACATTTGTTGACGTAAAGAAGCATGAGGCGTCTGCTGCTATGACTGGTCAAGCCACTGAATCAGGGTATTTGATTAAAGTATCAGTTGGAGACCTTCCCGATGAATATGCAAAAGTAATAGGTTTAACGGTTGATTTAGAGATTGAGGTTGGTAAGCGAGAGTCAGCACCGTCCTTAGAGATAGCAGCAATTCAATATGATGATGACAATAAACCGTATGTGTTTTTAGTTCCAACTATTGATGAACAGTTTGTGAATTCTGCAACTGGCGTAGAAGACATTACATCCATGCTGTCAAAGAAATCTGTAACTACAGGTTTCCGCGGTGATGAATACGTTGAGATTACGGATGGACTTCGAGCAGGGGATGCTGCATTGATGTATATCCCTCAATCATCAAGTAACTCACTCTTCTAAGATATCAACATGGGCCGACATCCGTCTACACCACCGTTAATTGAAATTAAGCACCTCAAAAAGACGTACTGGAATGACAAGGTGGCTATTCCAGCGATACGAGGAGTCGATCTTTCTATTTGGGAGGGGGAGTTTGTTGCGATCATGGGCCACTCGGGGTCTGGAAAATCCACCCTCATGAATGTATTGGCATTCTTAGACGCCCCTTCTTCAGGTTCGTACCATTTTGCTGGAGAGGATATTGAGACGTTTGATGAGAATTATTTAGCCACTCTACGTAACGCTACTATTGGATTTGTATTTCAGCAGTTCCATCTGCTACCTCGAACTACTGCGCTAGATAATGTGCGGCTCCCGCTTGCATACGCCGGCAAACGCAAGAAAATGCAGAAACAGAAAGCGTATGAAGCATTGGAAAAAGTAGGGCTCGCTGATCGTGTTTATCATAAACCGAATCAACTCTCTGGCGGACAGCAGCAGCGTGTCTCTATTGCACGCGCACTGGTAAATGACCCTATGATTATCTTTTGTGATGAGCCTACAGGAAATCTAGACTCTGGAACAACTAAAGAGATTATGGATATCTTCAAGAACCTGCACAAAGAAGGCAAAACCATAATTATGGTTACGCACGAGACTACTATTTCTCACTATGCACAACGGACAATTCGACTTAAAGATGGAAAGATTGTATGAACATGCTATTTACATACATTTCAACAGCATTAAAGCAGCTGGCAAAGAATAAAGGCAGGTCATTGTTAACCATGCTTGGCATTATCATTGGTATTGGTTCAGTTATTTTCATTATGTCCACTGGTGAGGTAGCTAAGAACTTCTTACTGAGCCAGATATCTCAGTTCGGAACAAATGTAGTAGAGATAGCAGTGATCGGAGAGTTTGGGCCGTTTGGAGAGTCAGAAGAAGTTACTTTAACTGAAAAGGATGTAGAGTTAATGTATGAATCTTCGCTATTGCCGGAGATCGTTGGCGTGTCAGCTGGACATTCGGTCATTGAAACTGCTGAACACGAAGATGAGCAGATATCAGTCTCGATTATGGGAGACCGTCCTGAGCTGTTTTCCACGAATAACATGAAACCAGTAAAAGGGCGGTTATTTACGGATTCAGATGTACAGAACGCAGCTAAAGTTATTGTAATCGGTGAGCGGTTTGCAGAAGATCTCTATGGCCACAGAGATGTCATCGGAGAGCAGCTTAAGATCGGAGGCACTCATTTTAAGATTATTGGGCTAGTCGAAGACTTAAGTATGAGCGGCATGGGTATGGCAACTCCGGAGATACTGTTTGCTCCTATTTCAACTATTCGAGAGGAATTCGTAGATCCAAAGGATCGAGAGAAAGTTGATTGGTTATTATTAGAGTTTGATCAATCAGCAAACGTAGACTCCCTAGTGAATCGTATTGATTACGTACTTCGTGAAGAGCATGACATGTTAGACTCCAAAGAAGAGGTGTTTATGATCATGAGTCGTGAACAAGCGCTAGATATCTTTAATAATGTCTTAATCGCGATTCAAGCATTCGTTAGTGCAGTTGCAGCGATTTCCTTAATTGTCGGTGGTATTGGAATTATGAATATTATGCTTGTAACTGTGAATGAACGAACAAAAGAGATAGGGCTGCGCAAAGCTATTGGTGCAAAGAATTACTCTATCCTGACACAGTTCTTAGTAGAGTCTGTTGTACTTACCACAGTAGGCGGAATAGTGGGCATTGCACTTGGCCTTGGCTTGACGATAGCTAGTGTTGTAGCGATAAATGTATTCTATCCGGACTGGGGCGTCGCGTTCGTGTTCGTGCCTAACGCTCTTATTATCGCATGTGGGGTTGCTGTAACAGTTGGTATTGTATTTGGTATTTATCCTGCCTTAAAAGCATCAAAATTACATCCTATCGAAGCTTTACGCTACGAATAGCAAAAAATCAGTACAATTTGTAACACACATACGACTACAAAAGCGGATAATCGTATCCTTTTTCGCATAATAATTAATCAATAAAACCTATGCGATTTCGATCATGTATGATCACGAGTGCGGTGCTCGTTGTAGCAGCCGCAGTAGTCATGCCAGCGTCCTCATTTGCAGCTGAAGAGCCAAGTGCAATCTTGCCAATTGCGCAAGTAAACGAGGATGGTTTTGGCGATACTGGCAATACAGACGCTCATTTGTTGAAGTTATACAAGCCTGGTCAAGGCGGATGGAAGCTGTATGCCGCAACTACTAACGAGGACGGCATTCAACTGTGGAAATCTAATAAACGGGGGACTGAATGGGAGGAATTAAGTGGAAGCTCTCTGGATTTGGACAGCGGCGATACGAACGTATTTGCTGTTCGTGCGTTTCGAGGGCGTCCGTACGTGGCGTTTGGAGATGATGATAGCTCAGAGATCTGGCGCTACTTATGGAAGAGCGGCTGGGAGAAGGTCGCTGACGTCGACGGTCAAGTTACATTCTTAAGAAATGTAAATAGAAAGCGATTGTACTACGGAGTAACTCATGACGGTTCTGACGCTACGCTACATTACTTTAACGGATCAAGTGTTCAGCAGCTATCTGACGATGGTCTTGGGCAGGACGTTGAGCAGATCAATGATCTCATGCGTTATAAGAATCGTTTATACGTTGCTACTGAAGGAAAAGGAATTCTACGAAAAGACAAGGGTGGCGACGACTGGAATGAAGTTTATAATGAAGACGGACAAGCAATTGAAACGTTCCGTCGCTGCGGAAGTGGATCCACTCGCAAGTTAGTTGCTGGTGGAGAAGATGAAACCAACGGTGCGCTTGTGTTGAAGACCAAGAAGGGTGCTAGTTGGGATGTGGTTGTTGAAGGGTTTGAAGATTCAGAAGGAACAAGAGTAAACAGCATGGGAGTGACCGCTGGTGGTACGCTTCGTGCACGTGTAATCAACACAACGACTGGCCCTGAGATCTGGGAGACAGAAGCAAGTTCAAATCTTTCGGATTGGAACTTGTTTAGAACAGATGGACTACTCGACAACAGTAATAATTCACGACTAACATCTTCTGTATGGTATCGCGGTCATATGTACGGTGCATTAAAGAACACAACTGACGGTACACAAGTGTATAAAGTACTACGACGACCAACAAAGGTTGAGGTCACTAGCCATACATGGAATCAGGAAGTATCAGGAGATGAGATTACGTTCTCAGGTACTTCAGAAACCAATGGAGTGTATATGAAGGTGATTCTACGCTCACAAGGGCAAGAGCTTGGCTCAGCACTTTCTGATGCTGATGGAAATTGGAGCATTACTATTACTGATCAAGAAGCAGGCGCCCGGAAATATCGATTCTATAATAGATTCGCAAACGCAGATGGCGTAGCAGCTGGCCGTTTGAACTCCAAAGTCCTGCAGCTCATTGTCACTGAGTAACTGTATCGCACATTTTATAAGCACCGCTCATTTTGGGCGGTGTTTTTTATATGATACAATAGTGCATATGAACATCTTTTCACTTGTTTTTATTTTCATAGCAATACTGCTTATTTTTTTGTTGATCTATAGTTTTATCATTGCAGTCTATACACAAGTACCGTTAGTGGTTACTCCAAAGAAGCGATTTGATTTGATCTTTGATTTTCTCAAGCGAAACAGCAAGAAACCGTTTAGTGAATCTGTATTTATGGATTTAGGTAGCGGGCTAGGACAAGTGCTATTTGAGGCAGAGAGGCGTGGATTTAAAACCGTTATTGGGTATGAAATTTCACATTTATATGTGTGTGTCGCGAAAATTAAAGCACTGCTGAAAGGTTCGAAGGTAAAGACAAAACGAAATAACTTTCTATCAGCCGACCTCTCTGAAGCTGATGTGATCTACTGCTTCTTAACAAAGAAAGCATTTAATAAATTATCAGAAGTCATTATCTCACAAACCAAGCCTGGAGCGTTAGTCTGTATTCTCTGCGACGCTCTACACGGGAAAGAACCAAAAGAGATTATTGACGCACAAGAGAACGGAGTAAAAATATACTGTTATGAGATGTAGGACCTATTCATTGTCGGTATCAATCATGACTGCATTATGTGTTGCTGTATTAATTCCGGCTGCCGCAAATGCTGAGACTGATTACTATTCCACTACTCAGTCAGGAGAGCAAATATTCAGTCACGGAGTATATTTGCAGTGGCAAGAGATGTCGCTGCATGTTCCAGCCGGCGTGCATTCAGAAGCAACACGTTTCCGCATGCGAGACAGGGGAGTGTATAGCTCGGATGATGTAATTCCGAGTTTGCCAAAAAAATACCGCTCAAAGAAGCCGGTCTATGCAGTGTTTAGTAGTAAGGATATCTCTGACGGCATGATCGTTCGCCTGCAATTACCTGAGAAGAAGAAAAATCGTATGCGAAGGATTTTTTATCTCTCTCCGGGCGGCACAAAGTGGCAGCGTTTGCGCACTGAGATAGATAAGGACAACGGGTATGCACAAGCTGTACTACCGAACCGTCTAGGCAAAGTGGTACTTGCGACCCATCGATATAAAAAAGAGCGACCGATTAAGAGCAGTAGCTTCTCTTCTTACGGTGTACTCCCATACTCAGACACTGCAGCAGTGATTGACGTAAAAAGTGGAAAGTTCTTGCTGCGCAGACAAGCAAAGAAACAGCGGCCTATTGCTTCAATAACAAAAGTTGCTACATCATTAGTATTTCTAGAGAGCAATCCAAATCTTGATCAAGTGATATCCTATTCAAGCTCAAGCGATCGCATGGGTGCAAAAGTAGTGCTAGAAGGCGGGGACCAGCTTACGCTGAAACAGGTTCTTATGGGTGCGCTGATTCCATCAGCAAATAATATGGCGTATACACTCTCTATTAGCACTGCTTGGTCCAACGGGGAGTTTATTCAGCAGATGAATAATAGAATGGCAGAACTAGGGTTAAAGAAAACTGCATTTGTTGAGCCCACAGGACTAGATTCAGAGAATACCTCTACTGCTGGAAACATTGCAAAACTAACGCGATATGCATTCAAAGCGTATCCCGATATCTATTCAGAGGCTGCTCAAACACGTCAGTATCACTACACATTAGCGAATTCAGATCGCTCTGTTACTCTATATACAACAAATAAGTTTAATGGGAACGGAAAATACGAATTAATTGCGTTTAAGACCGGGTACTACCCTGGAACAGCAGAGAGAACACTCGCGATTCAATTAAAAGATATCGCTACTGGACATGAGATTATCGTGGTATTACTCGGAAATCCATATTACAACACCATTTTTCAAGAAGCGTACGCTGTAGCAGAGTGGACGTTCAATAATTGGAGTTTTCAGAATTACTAATAGTACGCTTCATGTGCTATAATTTATAGTTGCAGGGGGAGGACCCTGTTTTGCATTACTGGAGGTATCCATGGACACTTTAGTGTTCGGACCGGACGTTTTTCTATCCGCGTTCACGGCGCGGTACGGCTCCGCTGAGATGCGCAGCCTCTGGTCCATGCTCTACCATGCGCAGTTGCGGCGCCAGGTTTGGGTCGCTCACGGCGATTCGCTGCACGCTGCTGGCGTGATCTCGGGAGAGCAAGCCGCCGATCTTCACGCCAACGAGAGCGTGGATGTCGAAGTGCTAGCTCGCATTCTCGAGCATGAAGGAGAGCTTGGTCACGACGTGATGGCTGCGATCCTGGCGTTCCAAGAGGACGCGCTCGTCGGAGGCCCGGTGATCCACCTGGGCATGACTAGCGAGGACTCGACGTCCAACGTGGACATGATCATCATGCGCGCTGCATTCGCGCTGCTGATCCACCGCATCGAGGAGTTGATCCCGCTGTTCGTGGATCGGGTCGACTCCGAAGCAGATCATCTCTGCATGGGGTACACGCATCTGCGCTCGGCTGTCACGACCACCGTTGGCTACCGAATCGCTCGGTACCTGCAGGACCTGATGATGGACCTCGAGATGATGCGCAACGTCTACGGCGCACTCCGAGGCAAGGGTCTGAAGGGCGCAGTCGGCACACGCGCAAGCTTCACCGAGCTGCTCGACGGGCAGCCGATGACCGCTGAAGCGCTCGAGAACCACTTCATGGACGCACTCGGATTGGACGCATATCCAATCACTGGGCAGACCTACCCTCGCAAGGTGGATCTGTGGGTGCTCGCGGCGCTCAGCAGTCTAGCACAGTCGCTGCACAAGTTCGCGTGGGACGTCCGGATCCAGCAGTCAAGCCCGTTCAGCGAGCTCCAAGAGCCGTTCAAGGAGCGGCAGGTGGGATCCTCGGCCATGCCGTGGAAGAAGAACCCGGTGCACAGCGAAAACCTGTGTTCGCTCGCACGTGCGGTGCCGCCCATGCTGCAGACGCTCTGGATGAACGCGGCCTTTGACGGCCTCGATCGTACGCTGGATGACTCGGGCAACCGTCGTCTGGTGCTACCCACCGCGTTCCTGACCATGGACGAAGTGCTGAAGCGCGCACGCATCATCATCAGCGGTCTGATCGTCAAGGATCGGGTGATCCAGCGGAACCTGGACACCTACGGACTGTTCGCTGGTAGCGAAGCGCTACTGATGCGACTGGTGCGAGATCACGGTCAAGACCGTACCGAGGCGCACGAGCTGATCAGAACCGCTTCCATGAAGGCCTGGAAAGGGGTGGAGCAGACCGGCGTGAACGTGCTGCCACGCATCCTGGCAACTCGTCTCAGCGGACGCGTCGAGCTCGATGAGAGCGAGATCCTCGCGATCCTGCGAGAAGGTTCCAGCAACGTGGGTGATGCACCCGAACGTGCACGCGCGCTCGCGCTCGAAGCACGGACCCTCGCACAGCCCGTAGAGCTGACCTAGTTCGCGGCATACCGTTTCACACGGTATTTTTTTTGACCCAAACAATAAAATTAGCTATGCTTTTTTTGTATGAAAAAGAGGTCAGTCGTGGTTATTCTTCCAAGCATTCGTTCAGCACATAACACTGGAGCGTTTTTTCGCACTGCAGACGCTTCTGGGGTTGATAAAATGTATCTCTGTGGATATACCGCGCCTCCGCCGCATCCTCACTTAGTTAAGGTTTCTTTAGGCGCAGAAGAGACTGTTCCTTGGGAACAAATTGAAGATACTCAAGAAGTCATATCCAAATTAAAAGCAGAAGGATATCAGATTGTTGCTATTGAAAAAACCGAATCCAGCGTAGACTACACAACAGTAGAGTATTCAGAAAAAGTCGCTGTCATATTCGGAAATGAAGTACACGGTCTCTCAGAAGATATTTGTTCGAGCGCTGATGTAGTCACGCACATACCAATGCGCGGAGAAAAAGAGTCACTAAACGTTTCAGTTGCTGGAGGAATCATTCTATATCATTTGTTTTAGACAGAGTTTTAATCATTCCAGGCAACTGTTTTTTCAGAATGTGTTGAGGCCGAATCGGGCCTGTCCTTTTTTTTCAATGAAAAATGCGAAGAATTAAGTTAACCTCGATGAGGCCGAATCTAAGCGCAGCGAGCTCCTTGTCTGTGGAGCCAGACAAGGAAAGCGAGTAAGCGGTTCTGAAAAAACGTTGACTGGAATGAACTAAAGTTTCATTCTGGCATCACACCTACGACGTTTTCTTGTACTTGAACTTTCCTGCGGATTGTTTCTGTAAATGCCTTAATGACCTCTGGGGCGAACGTATCAGTAAACAACAAATTGGCACGAGTACTATTCGGATGTACGTGAATGTTGTGCATGGGCTTGGTATGTGTCTCCCACATTCGAAGCACTTCACCGTATGTTCGCGACCGTTCACGAATGTCTCGTTCAAGTTTACGCTGCCAACGGGTCTGCTCATCAATATCTAAAAACACTGTCAGATCATAGAGCTCACAGAGCTCCAAGTGAGAGAGTGTATGCATGCCTTCTAGCAAGATAATTGGAGCAGCAGAGACCTGTTCCACCTGCTGTGTAGGTATATACTCTGCAAAGTCATAGACTGGCAGAGCTGCATCAACGCCAGTACGCAGTTTCTCTAATACTAGAAGTAGATTCACTACATCAATGCTGTCAGGATGGTCAAAATTAACCACAGCGCGCTTTTCTAGGGGAAGATGTGATAAATCCCTATAGAAACGGTCCAATGAGATTATAAGCGTTTTCCACGGCAACGAGGAAGCTACTATTTGTGCTAATGTGGTTTTTCCTGATCCAGACCCTCCAGCTAGACCCACGATAAACGGCTTCATAGCTGTATTACTAAATATTCATTTTTATTGTATAATAAAAATAGTAATAAATATATACGCAAGAGCGTGGCAGAGGAATTGTTTATTAATTCACTAGAATAATATGAATTGGATTGTTGTTGTCCTTATTGGGCACTTTTTAAATGCTGTCTCGTACGTACTGGATAAAGTACTGTTAACAAAGTCAATACAAAATCCTTTTGCATTTACTTTTTATATTGGTGTTCTTGGAATGCTTGCTGTGGCCTTTATACCGTTCGGATTTGAAGTACCTACTACATCACAGATAGTGTTTAACTTAATCACTGGTGCTTTGTTTATTTTGGCTCTGCTGTTTTTCTTTCTAGCACTCAGTGGATCTGAAGCATCACGCATTACACCGTTCGTCGGCGGGTCTATTCCAGTTCTAACACTGATTTTCGAACTACTGTTTTTAGATGAGCGTTTATCCACGTTTCAACTTGTCGCATTTACTGTTTTAGTCGCGGGTACAATACTGATCATCATTGACTTTGATGCCAAGAAAGAGAAGAAAGAAGCGTTTCAGTACAAACCGTGGTTGTTTGGGTTACTTGCTGGATTGAGTTTTGCAATTTCTTTTGGAATGACAAAGATCGCATTCGATTCGCAACCGTTTGTTAGCGCATTTGTATGGATGCGTTTCGGCTCGCTCCTTCTCCCATTGTGCTTCTTGCTTGTACCAAAGCATCGCAAAGCAATTGTTAGTTCGTTCTCCATTTTTAAAGAAAAAGCCGGTTTCTTATATTTAGTAGCGCAAGGGTTTGGTGCTGTTGGATTCATCTGCATTAATTATGCAATTTCTCTGGCATCAGTTTCGTTAGTCAATGCACTGCAAGGTACGCAGTATGCATTCTTGTTGATCATGGCGGTGATTGGAACAGCGAAATATCCGAAGCTGCTCCAAGAGAGTATGTCCAAGAAAGGTCTGGCAGTAAAAGTCGTTGCGGTTGTGGTGATCGGAGCTGGTTTAGCAATGATAGCATTCAAATAGTATGCCAAAGAAAGCTGTAAAAAAAAGAGCTTCACGTACCTCCAGGCATTCTGCACCAAAGCGGTCGAAAAAAACAACCAAGAAATCTGCTTCAAAAAAGAAGGCTGCGGCAAAGAAAGCATCACAAAAAAAAGTAAGCGAGGAGGCTCTACAATTCCCTAAAGGTTTTCTGTGGGGCACTGCAACGTCGGCTCATCAAGTTGAAGGGAATAACATCAATAATGACTGGTGGAGCTGGGAGCAGAAAAAGGGGAGTATTGAGAATGATGATGTTTCAGGCAAAGCAGTAGATCATTACAATCGCTACGAAGAAGACTATGATTGGGTTGCGAAGTTTAATCACGACATACATCGGTTATCAATTGAGTGGAGTCGTATTCAACCTGAAGAAGATGAATGGAACTGGGAAGAGGTAGAGCACTACCGTAGTGTGTTGCAAGCGTTAAAGAAACGCAAAGTAAAAGCAATGGTGACACTTCACCACTTTACATTACCGCAATGGCTCGCAAAAAAAGGTGGATGGGAGTGTGATCAAGCACCACAGTACTTTGCAGCATTTGCTGAGTTTATCGCTGAGCATTTAGGAGAGTATATTCACTTTTGGACTACGTTGAATGAGCCAGTAATATACGTTGAGCAGTGTTATCTACATGCGAATTGGCCGCCGCAGAAAAAGAGTCGATGGGCAGCGTATCGTGCCTTAAAGAATCTAGCCAAAGGCCATAAGGAAGCGTATCGAGAGATCCACGCTGAGATGAAGAAACAAAACCGTAAGGCACAGGTCGGCATTGCAAATAATATGATCTCTCTTGTCTCGTACCATAATCGTTTTATTGACTATCTCATTGTACGCGTCACTGAGTATCTCTGGAATCAGTACTTCTACTCACTTACCAAGCAGTGTCATGATTTTCTCGGTGTGAACTATTACTTGCACCAACGGTTGTACAGAGCAAAAGGAAAGCGATATGCATTGGTAGATGTAAAAAAAGAACATAGAGAGAGTTCAGATTTAGGCTGGGAGGTATTTGCACCTGGAATATTCGAAGCACTAATGGAGCTGAAGAAATATAATAAACCGATCTATATCACTGAGAATGGAATCGCTGCAGTGGACGACGAGAAGAGGGTCCGTTTCATTATCGCATATTTAAAAGAGATCTATCACGCGATCCAGGCTGGTGTGGACGTTCGTGGGTATATCCATTGGTCTTTGTTGGATAACTTCGAATGGGACAAGGGTTTTACTCCACGATTTGGTTTAATACATATTAATTATAAAACGTTAAAGCGTACCCCACGGCCTAGTGCGTATGTATATGCTGAGATTTGTCGTGACAATGCCATTGAGCCGGAATTGTTAAAATATCTCGGCCACGGCGTAACGCTCGACGACATAATGAAAAAGAGATGAGCAAGTATCATAGTAAAAAATATATTCGTCGGTTTATCTTGTTTCCTATTATTGTGATTATTATTGGAGGAGGAATTGTATTTTGGCGCATGTACGGAAACAATCCGTACTCAGAAGGGGATACTACATTTGGTGTAACGTTTAGTACCATGTACTCTAAGGAACTTGGATTAGATTGGAAGGAATTGTATACGCAGTCGTTGGATGATTTGGGAATTCGACACTATCGCATTCCAGTGTACTGGAACGAGATCGAGCCAGTACGAGGGCATCTTCATCTTGATGACATTCAATGGATCATGGACCAAGCAGCAGAGCGTGACGCTAAGATTATGCTAGCCATCGGACAGCGTGTCCCTCGATGGCCAGAGTGCCATCCACCGGACTGGACAAAGAATCTTGCCAGCAAGGAGGTGCAAGAACTGGAGTTAGACATGATGCGGACCATTGTTGATAGATTTAAAGATCACCCTGCACTCTATCGGTGGCAAGTACAGAACGAACCGTTCTTTGCAGTATTTGGAGAGTGCGCGCAACCAGACGAACTCTTCATCGCACGTTCAGTCAAGATGGTGCGTGAGATGGATCCAGATAAACAGATCGTTATCACTGATAGTGGAGAACTGAGCACGTGGATTCCAACAGCCACGCTCGCGGATGTGCTTGGGATCAGCATGTATCGTGTGACTTGGAATTCGTTTTGGGGGTACTTCTACTATCCACTACCTCCGTCGCACTACTCTAAAAAAGCAGATGTCGTGGATCTTTTAGTGGATGATGTAATTGTAACTGAACTACAAGTAGAGCCATGGGTGCCGACGTCCATGCTCACTACCTCTCTTGAAGAGCAGAGCAAATCTATGGATTTGAAGCGTTTTAACAATAATATTGAGTATGCAAAACGTACTGGATTCTCTGAGGTCTATTTGTGGGGCGTTGAATGGTGGTATTGGTTGCGAGAAGTGCATAATCAGGAAGAGATGTGGAATGCTGGTAAGAAGGTCTTTGAAGTACAGTGAAGACTTGTGAGATTGTAAAAAAAGTGGTATAATTCAATGTAACGAACTATGGAGTCGATTTTTTTTGAGATTAGTATTGTAATCATTGTAGGAACGTCCTGTGCTGCAATCGCAAAACTCTTGCGGCAGCCCATGATCCCTGCATATATTTTAGCTGGTATTTTACTCGGACCAACGGTGTTTCATGTGATTGAAAGCGAAGAGCTGCTCGAGACGCTCTCAACGTTTGGTATTGCATTCTTACTGTTCTTAGTAGGAATTGAGCTTGATCTACGCAAATTCCTGAAAACAGGCAAGGTCGCAATCATTCTCGGTGTTGTGCAGATGGCGTTTGCAGTGGGCGCTGGGTATGTGATCATTCGCTTAATGGGATTCGACAATATCTCAGCGATATTTTTAGCTGTAGCACTGGGATTCTCGAGTACGATTTTGATCATGAAGCTCTTGGGCGAACGCAAAGAGCTGGAGACGCTCTATGGACGCATTGTGATTGGCTTGATGTTAACGCAGGATTTTATCGCAGTCATGTTCTTGATATTCTTTGATGTATTCTCTGGTTCTGCAGTCGGAAGTGAGCTAGTCTCAGCAATCGGGTTCACTATTGTGAAAGGATTCTTCTTATTCTCATTAGCGTTAATACTCTCGCGATACGTATTGAAATATGTCTTTGCCTACTTTGCACGGTCTTCAGAGCTGCTCTTTCTCGGGGCAATCTGCTGGTGTCTCATCTTTGCCATGCTCTCCATGTGGCTCGGATTTTCTATTGAAGTCGGTGCACTGCTTGCGGGTGTTAGCCTTTCCGTGCTGCCGTACCACATTGAAATCGCTCATCGCGTGAAATCGTTGCGAGATTTCTTCTTGCCGATATTCTTTGCAGTGCTTGGTGGCCAGTTAGTATTTGCATCTGGGCTTGATATTGCGATACCAACCATTGCATTGTCCGCCTTGGTACTTATTGCTTCACCGGTCGTTGTCATCGCGCTCATGCTATGGATGGGGTACCGTTCGCGAACCAGTTTTCAAACAGGAGCAACCATAGGTCAAGTCAGTGAGTTTTCGTTTATTGTGGTAAGTCTGGGGTATGTCTCAGGTGTTATCGAGCGAGATATTGTTTCTCTGACTGCGTTAATAGGTTTAGTGACCATGACGCTCTCTACGTATATGATTGAGTATTCGAATCAATTGTATGCGATATTTAAACCAGTATTAAAACGATTTGAAAGAAAAGGTGTTGCAGCAAAACTCGAGAATGTTCCGAAGGAGCTCGAGCACCACATTGTAATCTTTGGATATAGTACAACAGGTTTTAAAGTGCGCGATATTGTTGATGATCTAAAAAAGCCGTTCATTGTTGTTGATTTTAACCCTGAGATAATAAAGAAATTACAGCACGAAGGCATTCCGCATCTGTATGGAAATATGAATGATGAGGAGATTCTTGAGAAAGCGCGCATTAAAAAAGCAGACATGATCATTTCTACTGTACCGGATGAACGAGTATCACTGGCACTTCTGAACTACATAAAGCAGGAGAAATTACGAAAAACCGTTATTGTGACTGCACTGGATACTGAGGATGCAATGGAATACTATCAACACGGTGCAAGTTACGTTCTATTCCCAAAGAGCATCAGCGCGGACCATCTCTCTGGATTAATGAATGATAATATCAGCAGCAAGCGCAAGAAACACATGAAAGAGTTGAGACGGCTGAGAAGTTTTACCATGCAAGCATAAGCGTATGACATATAAGAGCGAGAAACAGTGGCCAACGTTTCCTTTTTTCGGACTGCATGAAAAACGAATTCGCAGCAAGTTTCGTCCTTGGGTCATTGGTGCAACGTTGCTTATTTTTTGTGGAATACTACTGCTACCAGTCCCTGAAGGATTAACCCGCGAAGGGTTAAACGCAATTGCGATCTTTTTTCTCTGTCTCGCATTTTGGGTGACCAATGCTATTCCACTTATGATCACGAGTATCATGGCGATCATCCTTCTGCCGTTACTCGGAGTTTTAGACGAACGGACAGCGTTTAGTTTATTTGGAAATCAAGCAGTATTCTTTATTTTAGGCGCGTTTATTCTCGCATCAGCAATTATGCGGTCCGGGTTGAGTACTCGAATCGCTCTGATGATTCTGCGTTTATTCAATAAAAGCCAGAGATCGCTGCTACTCGGCCTACTCTTGTTACCAGCAGCTCTTTCTTGTGTGATGTCCGAACATGCTGTAGTAGCAATGATGTTCCCAATTGTATTGGAAATTACCAAAGCACTTGGGATCTCTCCGGGCAGTAAATACGGAATGTCATTATTCTTTGCAATGGCGTGGGGAGCGATTATCGGAGGAATCGTTACTTTCTTAGGAGGAGCTCGGGCAATACTTGCAGTAGGAATGCTGGAAGAGATGGCACAGACATCCATCGGGTTTACTGAATGGACAGTTGCATCATTTCCAGTAGCGGTCATCATGTTGATCGTTGCGTACATCATGCTCTTGTTCATTATTCGTAAAGAGAAGCACACCATCACCTCCGCTGAGGCATATTTAAAGAGAAAAGTTTCATCTCTAGGCTCAGTTACCTCAAATGAGAAGTATATAGGTGCTTTAATGTGCATTACCATCGTTTTGTGGATCACAGTCGGGCATGAGATCGGTTTGGCTACTATTGCACTCGCAGCAGTGGTTGTCGCATTTATATTTAAACTACTGAGCTGGAAGAACGTTCAAACTGATGTGAACTGGGGAATCTTTCTGATGTATGGTGGAGCTATTGCATTGGGATTTGCATTAAACGAATCAGGCGCTGCAGCATGGCTTATTCAAACTGTACTTCATCACTGGGTAGAGTCAGCAATTGTTTTAGTCATCATCATTAGCCTACTCGCTAAAGTACTGACCGAGGGTATTAGTAATACTGCTGTGGTTGCCTTGCTTATGCCAATAATCATCGCACTCTCTCAACAGTTTTCACTAGATCCTCGCATAGCTACACTCGCACTTGCGATTCCTTCTGGATTAGCGTTCATGCTTCCAATGAGTACACCAGCAACCGCAATTGCGATTTCCTCATCATACGTTCGTGTTTCAGATACACTGCGAACCGGACTTGTGCTCAATATCATTTCATTTATCGTATTCATCGCTGTCGTGTTCTTGTATTGGCCGTTAATTGGCTATACAATATAAGATATGAGGAGATTACTTGCTCTCACAGTTCTCATACTCGCAGTATTCATTGCACTTCCAGTAGTGCTGATTTACTATCATGTTCCGAATGTACCGTTTCAAATTAATGAATGGCAGTACTTTATCTTTGCCCTATTCCTATTTCCTGTTGTTGTGTCGTTCATTGGCGTGCTGGTTCTTTCTACTCATCCACATGCCTTTCGCATACGTCGACGCGAACTGTCCAGCGAGCCAGTCTCTCATGAAGATGATGAACTCCATCACTACGCAATCGGGTACGTAATAGGAGTACTTCAGGACTTCTCTCAAGGCAGGATGACCAAGCCGTCGTTGTACGGGCCGGAGTTGCAGAGAGGGCTACGGCAAGAGTTACAGCAATTGCAGATCTACTTTGACCGCGGCTTTTCATTTCATTTTGATTTTCATCACTCAGAGAAGTATCAAGCGTATACTAGGCATATTATTAACGAAAACGATCACGTAGTAGAGGTAGACGGAATATTCAGTTTTTATTTTGAACGAGCAGGAGTGAAGCGTTCGACCCCACACCTCTATGATACGTCCCAGCCGCTAATCCGAGTTCCCGGCCTCGCGCGCTTGAGAATTCAGAAAAACGAGCAGCATCAAGCGCTGGTGCTAGTTGGTTTTAGCGAAAATATCCGCGGAATTGAACTGGGCCTCCCGACGCAGTAGTTTTTTAAATATTTATCTATGAAAAACAGAGGAAAACCTTTGTGTTTTTTTATAAAAAATGGTATATTTTGAGGGGCTTAAAAAGCTATTTATTTTAAAATATGTCTGAAAAACAACAAAAAGCAATGGATGATATCATTGCGCTGTCCAAAAGAAGAGGGTTTATCTTTCCATCTTCAGAGATCTATGGAGGATTTTCAGCAGTCTATGACTACGGTCCATATGGGGTAGAGTTGGCGAATGCGATAAAACGTGAGTGGTGGAAAGTCATGGTACAGATGCGTGAGGATATTGTTGGATTAGACTCTAGTATTGTGATGCATCCGAGAATTTGGGAAGCAAGTGGACATGTTTCTGGATTTGCTGATCCATTAACTGAGTGTAAAAACTGTAATACTCGTCATCGAGTAGACCATCTTTTAGAAGAGATAGACGTGAAAGCGGATGAAAAAATGGATGAACAACAGATCAATGAGATATTTCAAGAGAACAAAGAGAAGTTACAATGCCCCTCGTGTGGTAAAAAAGAGCTGACAGATGTAAAAAAATTCAATCTCTTAGTACAGACCAATTTGGGAAACTTCACTGGCGATTGGTCAAAAGACCCTGTGTATCTTCGCGGAGAGACGTGCCAGGGTATCTACGTGAACTACAAGAATGTGGTGGATTCTACTCGCATGAAGATTCCATTTGGAATTGCGCAGATCGGAAAAGCGTACCGGAATGAGATAACAGCACGTCAGTTCATTTTCCGCACACGAGAGTTTGAACAGATGGAGATGCAATACTTCGTGCATCCTGATGTTGCTATGGATATCTATGAAGAGTGGCGAGAGCGAAGATGGAAGTTCTATCTAGACATTGGCATTGCAGAGGAGAATTTACAGTGGCTCAAGCATGAGAATTTAGTTTTTTATGCAAAGGAAGCATACGATATTGAGTATCAATTTCCTTTTGGATGGAAAGAGCTTGAAGGAGTGCATGCTCGTGGAGATTATGATTTAACACAACACGCTGAATTTTCTGGACAGAAACTGACGTATACAGATCCAAAATCCAAAGAAGAGTATGTACCGCATGTGGTAGAGACATCAGCTGGTGTTGGTAGAACGCTCCTTGCAGTGCTGTGTGATGCATACACCGAAGAGGAGGTAGACGGAGAGAAGCGTACTGTGCTTAAACTTGCGCCGTCTCTTGCTCCAATTAAAATTGCAGTGTTTCCATTGCTCAAGAACAAGCCAGATCTAGTGAATAAAGCAAAAGAGGTCTTTGATCAGTTAAAACAAGATTACATGTGCGAATTTGATGACAATGGAAATATCGGTAAACGTTATCGACGACAGGATGAAATTGGAACGCCGTACTGTCTCACCATAGACTTCGACACACTAGAAGACCAGACCGTTACAGTGCGTGACAGAGATACAATGGAGCAGAATCGAATCAAGATTGATGAGCTCGAAACATTTTTCAAGAATAAGTTTTAGCACACATGAGAGAGTTAAAGTTAAAAAACGGCATTCCAGTTGTACTAGTCCCGGTAAAAGGCACGGACGTAGTGACTGCGCTTATTGTATTTAAAGTCGGGTCCAGAAATGAAACCAAGTCCATAAACGGCATCTCGCACTTTGTTGAACATCTATTTTTCAAAGGAACAGAGCGGCGGCCGTCGACACTCGCTATCTCTAAAGAGCTCGATGGAATTGGCGCGGATTTTAATGCATTTACAGGTAAAGATTTAACTGGATATTATATAAAAGTCCAAAAGAGGCATGCCAAGGTAGCAATCGATATGCTAGAGGATATTTTATTCCACCCGATCTTTGATGCAGAAGAGATCGACAGAGAACGCGGCGTAATCATCGAGGAGATTAATATGTACGAAGACAATCCAATGGCGATAGCTGAGGAGCTTTCAGAGCAACTGCTGTTCGGCGCGAACCATCCGCTGGGGTTTCGAATTGCAGGACCGAAGGAGAATATTTTAAATGTCAGCCGTAACGATATTATTTCGTACCGAAATAAGTACTATCACCCTAATAACATGACCATTGTCCTGGCTGGAAATGTGTCGGCAGAGACGGTTTCTCAGTTGCGCAAGCACTTTGAAGCAAACAGCAGAACAACAAAGAGGCGACCAAAGCACCGAGCGTTTTCCTTTTCACAGAGAAGTGCACGTATTCATCTAGAGAAAAAACAAACTGCTCAAGCGCATCTCGCGCTATCATTCCCAGGTCCTACGTACAGCTCCAAAGACATCTGTACTGCACAGCTTCTCTCGACAGTACTAGGAGGGAATATGAGCTCACGTTTGTTTATAAATGTTCGTGAGAGAAAGGGATTGTGTTACTACATTACGTCAGGTGTGAGCCCGTATGAAGACATGGGTGCATTTACTATTCGTGCTGGATTTGATACAACGCGCATTCATGAAGCGATTCAAGCTATCACGCAAGAGGTTCAGGACATTACAACGAACACTATTCCTGAAAAGGAATTACGAAAAGCAAAGGAGTTTATTCGGGGAAAGATGAGTCTAAAACTTGAAGATTCAGAGAGTGTGGCAGCATGGTGGGCAAAAGAAGCACTATTCCGTAGAACTCGGATTTCACCGCAGCAGTACATTTCAAGAATACAGAGAGTGACAGCCACACAAGTACAATCCTATGCGCAGAAACATCTCCGCGCGCAGCATGCAAACTTGGTTATTATCGGTCCGTACACTAATCGACAACAACAATCATTTAAAAAACATCTGAAGTTTTAAGCATATGGCAACTAAAACAAAAAAAAGAAAAGCACCGTTTGATAATTCTAAGAAAAACGGTGCAAACGTGGTTGAGCACAAGTTAACGATTTCCAGTTTGACGATTATTAAAATTGTAGCGATTCTCGTTGGAATTTTCTTTCTATGGGTCATCCGAGACGTGATCGGTATTCTGTTTATTGCGCTAGTACTAGCTTCAGCGCTTGATCCATGGGTAGATCGACTCGAGAGATTCCGTGTCCCTCGTGGCGTCAGTATTTTAGGGGTATACTTTGTTATGATTATTGTTTTAAGTTTTATCGTCTACTTGATTATTCCACCTATCATTATTGAACTTTCGGAGATCGGGAATACCCTAAAAGAGTATAGTCCAAAGATCGATTCACTCTATCGATATATTACACAATCCACTGATGCATCTATCTCGTCGCAAATACAGAGCAACTTATTGAATCTCAACTCTACATTAACGAATCTCACGTCCGGTATATTTGGAGCAGTCACTGGGTTTATAGGAAAGATCGTCATGCTGGTTTTTGTTTTGGTGATTACGTTCTATATGACCATCGAAGAGGACGGAATTAAGAAGTTCATTCGTTCTATTGCTCCAATTCAATATCAACCGTATCTAGTGCAAAAGATCAACCGTATTCAGATGAAAATGGGGATGTGGTTACGTGGACAGCTAATTCTCATGATGATCATTGGGGCGCTCGCATTTATTGGACTGTACGCACTCGGAGTCCCGTACGCTCTGGTTCTCGCACTGCTAGCTGGCCTCGTAGAGTTTATTCCATACATCGGTCCGGTGATGGCAGCGATTCCTGCAGTATTCTTTGCATTCACTGACTCACCATGGAAAGCTATAGGTGTGATCATTCTGTATATTGTGATCCAGCAGTTAGAGAATCAGGTGATCGTTCCGAAGCTCATGCAAAAAGCAGTTGGTTTAAATCCAATAGTGGTGATTGCTGCTATGTTGATTGGTGCAAAAACCGCAGGTTTTGTTGGAATTTTGCTCGCAGTACCAGCTGCAACAATCCTGTGGATTTTTGTTGAAGATATCTTTGAGCAGAAACGAGCGCAGGATAACAAATTAGAAGAACCAGTAAGCGAAGAGTAATGAGCGAGAAAAAGTATATTGCAGTTGCAATTCCATATGTAAACGCCAAGCCGCATCTCGGCCACATGCTTGAATTTTTTTATGCAGATGTACTTGCTCGCTACTATCGCTCGCGAGGATATGATGTTAAATTTGTGTGCGGCACAGATGAGCATGGACAGAAAAATGTGCGCATCGCAGAAGAGAAGGGAATTACACCACAAGAGCACGTGGATCGGATGTCGCAGGTCTATCGAGATTTTTTTAAGCTGCTGAATTTTTCAATTGATGATTTTATACGAACGAGCGAACAGCGACATGAAATATCTACTCAAGCATTCTGGAAGAAAATTATGGAATCCGGAGATATTGAGAAAGGGGAGTATGAAGGGCTGTACTGTGTTGGATGTGAAGCATTTAAGACAGAGAAAGACCTAGTTGATGGAAAGTGTCCTGATCATCAGAAGGAACCAGAGCAGATACAAGAAGAGAACTATTTTTTTCGCTTATCACGTTATCAAGATAGACTGCTGCAGTTCTACGAAGAAAATCCAGATTTTGTGATACCAAAATCCAAATACAACGAAATGAAAGAATTAGTTAAACGAGGCTTGGAGGATCTATCAATCTCACGTGAAAAAGAGAAGCTGTCTTGGGGAGTCCCAGTTCCTGATGATGAAGATCAGGTCATGTACGTATGGTTTGAAGCTGTTCAATACTACCTTACTGCTGCAGAGTATGCGCGGAATGATGAAGAGTTTAAACAGTGGTGGCCGGTAGATATGCATATTATTGGAAAGGACATTAACCGGTTCCATTCTGTGATTTGGCCAGCTATGCTCATGGCAGCTGGCATTGAGCTACCGAAGCATGTGGGAGTGCACGGGTTTGTGAATGTCTCTGGTCAGAAGATGAGCAAGACACTCGGCAACGTCGTTGATCCAGTAGAGCTCATTGATCGATTTGGACTAGAGCCAGTACGATACTTCTTTATGCGTGAGATTGCGTTCTATCACGACGGAGACTACTCAGATGAACGTTTCTTAGAGCGATATAGTGCAGACTTAGCAAATGGACTTGGAAATCTTACTTCTCGTGTTACGAATATGATTGAGAAATTTGGTAATGGGTCTGTGGAAGCGATTCCTCGAGACAAGAAGTTCGGTAGTAAAGAGAAAGAAGCGTACAATCAAGCAATGGAGAAGCTGCAGTTTGAAAAAGCACTAGAACAGATCTGGAATATCATCGATGACTCAAATGAGTATATTGAGCAACAGAAACCCTGGGAGCTAGCGAAAAACGATTCTCAGCAGCTACAAACCGTTTTACAGCATCTACTCTATGCATTGCAGATCGTTCAAGATCAGCTCATACCGTTTATGCCAGAGACTGCTGAGAAGATTCGAGCTGCTATTGAGGCAGAGAGTGTCACAAAGATCGAACCATTATTCCCACGACTAGAAGACGTATGACTCTGTTAGATATTGGAATACTAATTTGGTTAGCGGTATCGTTGATATCTGGTTTAAAGATGGGCTTTATCTATAAGAGCGGTACGTGTATTGGATTTCTTATCGGTTTAGTGTTGGCCAGTCGCTGGACTCCGTTTTTAGCTCAGGAGTGGGATGCTGGTCCAGTCTTTACAGCAGTAATATTCTTGATCCTCCTTGGATTAATTAGTAAGCTCTTTGGGTTAGTTGCCATAGCAGTAAATAAACTGTTTAAGATCGTGGCGTTACTACCGTTCCTGAAAACGTTTAATCGCGTGTTTGGGGGAATTATTAGTGTATTTGTTACAAGCTTCATTATCAGTTCAGGGTTGTTTATTGCAGATACGTTTTCAGATGGAGGCGACGTCTCTGACTACATTCATCAGTCAGATCTCGCTGAGTCTACGATGAAACTATCCATATTCATCCAACCGTTGCTTTCAGAGAAAATGGAGGACTTCTATCAGACGTTTACTGAATCATCATGAAATTGTTTGACTCTCACTGTCACATGAACTTCCGTGCATATCAGGATGACCGAGAAGAGGTCATTGCACGAGCGCTCTCTCAAGAGATTGGGATGATTACTGTTGGCACGAATAGAAAAACCAGCAAAGAAGCGATCGCTATTGCTGAGCAGCATGACGGAGTATATGCATCAATAGGTTTACATCCAATTCATTTAACAAAAGACATTACAGAGAATGACATATTTGAAGGTGAAGAGTATACATTCACCACTACTGCTGAGCGTTTTGATAAGAGGGATTTCTTTGAACTCGCAAAGAGCGACGTTGTTGTTGCTGTTGGTGAGTGTGGTTTAGATTACTTCCATCTTGATGACTATATTGCAGAGGAGATGACAACAGAAGAGTATAAAGATCTGCAAAAGGAGACGTTTTATGAAATATTGGGTTTTGCACGCGAGATCGACAAGCCGTTGATTATTCACTGTCGTGATGCGTATGAGGATTTAATTGAAATTCTCTCTGCGTACGGAGATAACTCTGATAATGCATCAGCACAAGCCGGAATCCATGGAGTAGTACACTGCTTCGGAGGCACGCTCGAACAAGCGCAGCAACTGATGGATATTGGTTTATATATTGGTTTGACATGCATTGTAACGTTTCCTAAAGCAAATGAAGTACAAGAAATTGCCACAAAGATTCCACTGGAGCGATTACTGGTTGAAACAGATGCGCCGTACTTAGCACCACAAGAGCACCGAGGAAAGCGCAATGAACCCTCATATGTACAGTACGCTGTTAAAAAAATTGCAGAATTACGCGGGATCTCGTATGATGAAGTAGCAGAGCAAACCACCAAGAATACAAGAGAATTATTTCAATTACCGTAATGGAGACAGTACTTATTATCGTAATACTACTGCTCGCAGCATTAAACTCTGTAGTGCTGTTTTTACTGTTTAAAAAGAACTCTGAGTCAAAGAATGATCCACAGCAAGTAATGATGCTAAATCAGAATATTCAGGGTATGCAAGAGCGCTTGGATAAGGTATCCGAAGGCATCAATGAGCGTTTAGACAATGCTGCGCGCGTGATCGGTACCGTAAATAAGGAACTCGGAACAATGCAAGAGATCGGCAGGAACATGAAAGCATTGCAGGATTTCTTGCGAAGCCCAAAATTGCGAGGAAATATTGGAGAGCAGGTTCTGCAGCAGATGTTAGAGCAGTACTTCCCAAGCCAGCTCTATCAGATGCAGTACCGGTTTAAGCAAGGTCAGATCGTGGACGCGGTGGTAAAAACTGATGAAGGCTTTATACCAATTGACTCTAAATTCCCGATGGAGAACTATCAAAAGATGATCCAACAAGAGACTGAAGAAACTCGGAAGCGATTCTTGCGAGAGTTTACCAAGGATGTAAAAAAACATGTAAATGACATTGCGAAGAAATATATTCTACCAGATGAAGGTACGGTAGACTTTGCAGTGATGTATGTGCCGTCAGAAGCTGTGTATTACGAGATTATCCGCAATGACTTGGATCTGAATTTACATGGCCTTGAGAAGAAAGTGCTGTTTGTATCACCGAATTCCTTCTACTACTTTCTACGAGTTATAATGATGGGCATGCAAGGTAAGAAGATCGCTGAAGCCACAAAAGATATCATATCGGCGATTCACGGTATTCAGAAAGACGCAGGTCGGTTTCGCGAGTCACTAGATGTACTGAACACACATATTACTCATGCCAAGTCAGCGCTTGAGCGAGCTGATTCTGACTACGCAAAACTCGAAGGTAAGATTGAACGTATTGACGAAATTGATGAATCAAAGTTACTATCATAGGTATGTTATTAATACAAGATTTATTTGACTTATCACATACAGACCATTCTGAACTGTTTAATGAGAGCGAGTTTGTTTGGGACGTATTGCCGTTACTACCAGAGTACTGTGAGTACGCAACCGAGCAAGATCGTATTGAGGTAGAAGTTGGTGAAGCAACATTTGTTGATTCTAGCAATGTCTCCATAGGAGAGGGGACTGTAGTTGAGCCCGGAGCGGTCATTCAAGGTCCGGCAGTTATAGGTAAGAACTGTCATATTAGAACCAATGCGTATATTCGTGGAAATGTGATCATCGGTGATAATTGTGTGGTTGGAAACAGTACGGAGCTGAAGAACTGTTTACTGTTTAATAATGTCGCTGTACCACACTTTAATTACGTTGGGGATTCCATCTTGGGGTATAAAGTGCACCTAGGCTCAAGTGTAGTACTGTCTAATGTGAAGACACCGCCATCAAAGATAAAAATACGTACATTGGAGAAAGTGTTTGATACAGGCTTAACAAAGTTCGGTGCAGCAATTGGTGATAACACCGAAATCGGTTCAAATACTGTACTTAACCCCGGATGTATCATCGGAAAGAACTGTACGATCTATCCGTTAGCCATGATTCGCGGGGTGATTAACAGTGATACCATAGTGAAAGTACGTCAGCAGCAGCAGTTTGTGACTAAGAGAGATGTGAATGTGGATTGAATTTTAGCTAATTTTAGCTTTTTTTAGATCAGGAGCAAGAAGAAGAGATGGGTTGACAAAATTCATTTTTTTTGATATTCTATTTTGTCCCTTTGCGGCTAGCAGCTGCTTTGGGCATCCTTTCCGTGGGAACACGGAAACTTCGTAATTGAGCGGCCGAGCTTTTCGGTACGCTCTGGGAGGAATGTCAGAATGTTCTGGGACCTGGAAAGGCCGGAACTCGACCACGCCGGAATACCAGAACCGGCGAGGATCGTGATGACGGACAAGGTCTTCGCACGTCTTCGTGGACGCTGCTTCCGCGGCGCAGGAAAGCCCCTGGCGGGCAACCTGCTGCTGCCCGGTGTGGGATTGCTCCTGCCGTTGCTAA
>CAYFNF010000002.1:173918-247774 GCA_964344485.1 uncultured Gammaproteobacteria bacterium | reverse complement strand
CAACCTGCTGCGGTGGAGCACGCCCAACGAGATCATGGCGGACCCCCAGATGCGCATGGCGCTGCTGGGGATGATCGAGGAGCAACTCGACACCAACGGGGAGAAGATCAAGAAGGGAACGTTCCCGTGGGTGCGTGTCTACTTCGAGATCGACTACGGCCTGAACCTGGGCTGGTGTCCGATCTGCGATCGGGACGTCGAGGAGTTCGAAGAGCACCACTACAACGTTCGTCGACTGAGCGGACGCACGCGTGCGAACCGGCTCAAGATCGACGCGCCGTACCGGGCTCGCGTGACCACGCAGATCACGTTCGTGATCAACATGCGATGGGCACGGGAGCAGCGCTGGCTCTTCTTCATCGAGGCGATCTGCCCGGGCCAGTGCGTCTACCCGCTCACACCCCCGGACTCACCGCGATGGAACCCACGACTGTTCCTGACCTGGGACCACGTGGGCGAGACCACGACGCTGAGCGACGACGAACTCGCGCTCATCGACTGGAGCGTGGTCGACGCCTCACCACAGGGTCGCGAAGACCCCGTGCTCGTGCTCACGAACGAGGATCGTCCGCCCGACTCCGACGACACCGAAGACACCGAAGACGCGTAGCTGAGAACCACACAGATTTCAGCAACCTGCGCTTTTTTGTTTGTCAAAAAAACCGGCTATGACGAGCCGGTTTCTGATTTGATAGTAATTACGCTGGTTGCGCCTCTGCTTCTTGCTTTTCGATAATGTCCTTGACTTTCATTAATGTAACGATAGTTCCTCGTTCCTGCTCATTCAATTTTGCTTCAATATACTTAATGGTCTCTTGAATCTGTGGAATCGCTACGTGCTCTAATGCATTCACTCGACGACGTGTCTTTTCGATCTCTTCAGCGAGTAACTTAGCTGAATGTTCTATCTCAGCAAGCTTGATCATGTCCTGTAATGCTTTACTGAAAATTTCTAAGGATTCATCTAAGTCTGATGCTGTAGTACCCAGGGAATACGAAAGGAAGCCACCTTCTTCTTTGTATGAGAACTGTGGAATATTAACACTCATCACATTCTTTGTCTCGCTCTGCAATGAGATTTTCTTCGCAGGCAAAGCCAGTGCTTCTTGCATGACCTCTGGTCGCATATCAGCAGAAGCGAATACAAAACTCTTAAACGCTTCTCCGAGTGTCTCTTCCATCTGTTTGCGCAACTCCTTTGCTTCGCGAATGATCCCCATGAACTGTTTCATGAGTCCATCACGCTTCTCTTTCAAGAGCTTGTGCCCACGCACCGCCATCTTCTCCTTACGCTTGAGTTTCAGGAGCTCTTGTCGAGTTGGATTAACGTTAAGAATCGCCATAGTGCCTATTTCTTTTCAGTATAGTACTTCTCAATGAATTCCTCTTTCACACGTTTCAATTCTGACTTTGGTAGAATCGAGAAAAGATCCCATGCAATATCCAGAGTGTCAATTAATGAGCGGTCATTATCACGACTTTGTTGCATGTATTCTGTTTCGAATCTATTTGCAAATTCCACGAATTTTTTATCAATATCGGATAATGCTGCTTCACCAAGAATAATCGCTAATTCGCGAGCTTCTTTTCCTTGCGCATACGCTGCGAATAGTTGGTCCTTCACGTTCGCATGATCCTCTCGTGTGATCTTTCCAGCTACACCTTGCATCAAGCGTGATAGTGATGGTAATACGTCGATTGCTGGATAGAGATCCTTTTTATGCAGTTCACGTGAGACCATGATCTGACCTTCAGTAATGTATCCAGTCAAATCAGGAATAGGATGTGTTTTATCATCCTCAGGCATGGTCAGAATAGGGATTTGAGTTACAGAACCATCTTTTCCTTTAATACGACCAGCACGCTCATATAAAGTAGCTAAGTCTGTGTAGAGATATCCAGGATATCCGCGTCGTCCAGGAATCTGCTTCAATGCTGCTGAGATCTCGCGCAATGCTTCACAGTAGTTGGTTAGGTCTGTGAGAATCACTAACACATGCATGCCTTTTTCAAACGCTAAGTACTCAGCGGTGGTTAGAGCAATTCGAGGTAGAGTAATACGCTCAACTACTGGGTCATCAGCCAAGTTCATGTACAGCACTGACCGTTCAATTGCGCCGGTCTCTTTAAATTCGTTTACAAAGAACTCTGCTTCTTCAAATGTAATACCCATTGCACCAAATACCACAGCGAACTGCTCATCACTCTCTTGTAAGTTCCCTTTGTCATCAAATGATACTACTTTAGCTTGACGTGCGATTTGTGCAGTCAATTCATTATGAGGAAGCCCTGCTCCAGAGAACACTGGTAACTTCTGTCCACGAACCAATGTGTTCATTCCATCGATTGCGGAAACACCGGTTTGAATAAAGTCCGTAGGGAAGTCACGAGAGTATGGGTTAATTGGCGCACCGTTAATATCCAAGTTTTTTTCAGGGATTATTTCTGGACCACCGTCTTTTGGAGTTCCTGCTCCAGAAAAGACTCGTCCGAGCATATCTGGAGATACTCCGATTTCCATGGTTTTACCCAAGAACGTTGCTTTTGCAGTTTCTAAGTTCAGATCACGTGCATCTTCAAACATCTGCACTAATGCGTGCTTGTCTGTAATTTCTAATACACGCCCACGTCTAATTGAGCCGTCATCTAATTCAATATCGACAAGCTCCTCATATTTCACATCCTTTACTTTGTCGACAACGACAATTGGTCCGGCTGCTTCTTTGATTGTTTTATATTGCTTTTCCATATCTATAGAGAAATATTAATTAATCTTGAGCTTGTAATGAATCAATCGCAGATCCGATCTCTGAAATCAGGCTTTCCAATTCATCATGCTTCTCTTCTGGAGTACTTTTTGCACGACCAATCTTTTCACGTAGCGGCAGTTCTCGCATCTGCTGGATGGTTACTCCACGCTCTAACGCAGCCTTCCCGTGGCTGTAGAACGCAAGAATCGCTTTGAGCATCAGGTACATCTTTTTCATAGAGGTAAATGCGTCAGTTTCATCAAAAGCATTTTGTTGTAAGAAGTCCTCGCGAATAGACTTTGTAGTCTCCAGAATCAACTGTTCGTTATCTGAAAGTGCATCTAATCCAACCAGCTGGACAATCTCTTGTAATCCAGACTCTTCTTGAAGCAGTTTCATGGCTTCAGTGCGCATTTCTACCCAACCTTCTCCAGCTTCTTTCTCCATGAATTCGTTTGTTTGATCGATATTCAGGGAATAACTATTCAGCCAATTAATAGCAGGGTAGTGACGTCGATATGCAAGTGCTGCATCCAGTGCCCAGAATACTTTGGTCACACGCAGGGTGTTCTGTGTTACTGGTTCTGAGAGGTCTCCACCAGGAGGGGAGACAGTTCCGATTGCAGTTAATGACCCTTGTCGTTGTTCTTTCTTTTCATCACCTAAGCAGACGACTTGTCCTGCACGCTCGTAGAACGCCGCGGTACGAGAACCTAAGTACGCAGGGTATCCTTCTTCACCAGGCATCTCTTCCAAACGACCAGAGAGCTCACGCATAGCTTCAGCCCAACGAGATGTCGAGTCTGCCATGAGCGCTACTTTGTACCCCATGTCTCGGTAGTACTCAGCAATAGTGATTCCTGTATAGATAGATGCTTCACGAGCAGCAACTGGCATGTTTGAGGTATTTGCAATAAGAATCGTTCGTTTCATCAGCGGCTCGCCACTCTTTGGGTCCTTCAGTTCAGGGAACTCTACAAGCACATCAGTCATCTCATTTCCGCGCTCACCACAACCGATAAACAGAATAATTTCTGCATCTGACCATTTCGCAATCTGATGCTGTGTCACGGTTTTACCGGAACCGAATGGTCCAGGAGAGCAGCCTGCACTTCCTTTTAAGATAGGGAAGAACGCGTCAATAATGCGAGTACCAGTAATTAGCGGCTCTGTTGCAAGCATTTTCTCTTTTGCTGGTCGTGGTTGACGAATAGACCATCGTTGCATCATTTGAATCTCATCTCCAGAGTCTAGCGTTGCAACAGTGTCATCGATTGTAAATTCACCTTCCTTAATGTCTTTGATCTTTCCCGACATCTTTGGTGGCACCATGACTTTGTGTGTAATTAGCGTTGTCTCTTCGACTTCTCCTATAACATCACCACCTTGGACTTCATCACCGTTCTTTACCGTTGGCTTGAATGCCCACTTTCTCTCATGGTCCAGTCCAGGAGCTTCAACTCCGCGAGTAATGTACGGTCCTACTTGCTCTTCAATTGCGCCTAAAGGTCGTTGAACACCGTCATAAATAGATTCCAGCAGGCCAGGGCCTAATTCAACAGAAAGTGATTGACCGGTAAGATAGACCGGTTCGCCAGGTCCAATACCTGATGTCTCTTCATACACCTGAATAGATGCTTCATCTCCTCGGAGCTCGATAATCTCTCCAACAAGTTTTCCCTCCGAAACTTTCACCACTTCGTACATTCTTGCTTCGCTCATACCGTTTGCAACGACGAGTGGTCCTGCTACTTTTGTAATCGTTCCGTGCTTCATAATTTATGTTATTTGATATTAATTATTTCAATATTATCCAATAATGTCAGATCCCACAGCTTGTTCAACAATGCGAGAAAGGTTTTTTAACCCTTCACCAGTTGCTCCTTGTTGAGAGGGGATAGGGAGGATTGCTGGCAACGCTTGGCCTTTGAGTTTCTCTAAGCGTTTTTCCAAGGTCTTTGCCCAATCCTCTGTAATAAGTAAAACAGCGTGCGTTCCCGCGCTCTGTATTTCATCCAGCGCTTTCACGCCATCTTCTTCGGTTGCAACACCAAATACATCTAGCCCCAGACCTTTAAAGCCTAGAATAGAGTCGTGGCTGCCTAAAATTGCTATTTTATAATCCTTCATACTAATAGAGTTCTCTTACACGCTTCTTAATTTCAGCTGCATCAATACTATTCATCTTTCCAGTGAGGATCAGTCGAATATTCCGAACTGCGTTTTTCTTTGCATAGAAGTAACCCACTACTGGTTCAATTCCATTGGTTTTGTATTTTGCGCGTCGGATGACCGAAAGTTCAGCTTCTTCTAGTTCTTTCTCTAACTGCCATAGCTGCTTATGTTCCAAGTACCCCTCTGCTGCTTTTCGTAACGCTGGAGTGAGCGACAGTCCTTGAATTGCCTGTTCCTCATCTAACTGATAGTACCGAGAGAATCGACTTGGTAGTATCTTTTCAACTTCATGCATCTCTTTATTCATGCGTTTTGCACGCAGGAACGTCTTTAGCCAGATCGTATCTTTTTGAATACGATAGAGGTCACGGATAATAGGGTTTGTTATCTCTGCGATACGTTCATCGAGAAGGTTGAGAAGAATGCGATCCACTGTTGAATCGATCTCAAATCCGTTCGGTTCAGCGTTCATGCGCTCAAGACTATCTTTAATCAACCGATCAGTAGTTGGATGAATAACTAATTCTGCTTGTTCATCTAAGATGATCTGTTTGACTAGTTCAGGGTCAGTCAAACCGATCGGCAGAGTATATGGATCAACGGTCATCTGGGAATCAGACTCAGCAACTTGCTTTGCTTTGAAGTAGAGCTTGACGTTATGCGCATCAAACTGCAGGAACATAAACTCCATTAAGTGCTTGTCTTCAATCCATTGCATCATCAGCTCTCGCACAGATCGAAAGTCTTGATCTAAAGCGTCTTGAAACTGATGCGGCTCTACATCGAGAAGATGCGCACCGTAATCAGTATCGTTCAGCGCTTTGAATGCAGAATCAAAATCCGGTGCATCAACCATGCGATCCACGTCCATCTGGTTCAAGAGGTTATTCTCAAGAACACGAATTTTTCCGGATAAAAATGCGTATAACGACATACAGTTTAGAATAGTTTTGCTGCTACTTCAGCTTCATGATCAGAACGATATGCCTTAATCAGAGATTCAAAGGTCATATCAATATTCATATCTTCGGTTTGAACAACGAATCCGCCAATTGCTTCAACCGTATCGTTGGAACGCTCTAAAGAGCAATTCGCTTGCTTCATCGCTTGTTCTATCAGCTTTGAGCTCCCTGATGCAGAAAGAACGGTTGCATCTTTTTCCAAAGATGGAAGCGACGAAAAGAGTGCCGCAAGTAGCTCAACATGATCTTTTTCTGAGAGCGCAGTGAGTTCTGTTTGTGCTTGCTCAAAGACCTGATCAATGAGTTGCTTCTTTCGTTGTAAGACTGCGGTTTGAAGGCGAGAAGTGAACTCCCATGCTGCTTGTGAAATCTTTTTATTCGCGCGATACTCAATTCTTTTTACGTATTCGCTTTTTTTTGATTCCAGTTCTTTGTCCAGCTCTGCTTGAAGTTCTTTCTTTTTCTCCTCACCTTGTTTTCGAGCTTCTTCAATAGCCGCAACTGTTTCCTTGTTAATTGTTTGCAAGATGTCAGAAAGTGCCATTGTTTTTTATACTTGAATTCCAGTGATCAACAGAATGGTAGCGAGTAAACCGATAACAGCGTAGGTTTCTACCATAGCTGAGAGCACGATTCCTTTACCAGACTCTCCTGGTTTTTTCGCAACGATTCCCATGCCTCCTGCAGATACACGACCCTGCATCAGTCCTGAAGTTAATCCAGTAATCGCAATTGGAAGACTTGCGAAGAATAATTGCCATCCTACTTCAGTAGAGATCTCTACAACTTCTCCTCCGAGTAACCCGACTTTTTGCAACACCATAATTGCTGCAAGAAAACCGTAAATACCCTGCGTACCAGGCAATGCTTCTAATAGCAGAACCTTTCCGAATTTTTCAGGGTCTTCTGATACAACGCCAGTACCAGTTTGACCAGCAGTTCCCATGCCGAGTGCTGAGCCTGTGCCAGCAAGACCGACAGCGAGTGCTGCTCCGAATACTGCGAGTGCTAATCCTAACATAATGTATTTCTTACTTATTTTACTTATTATGCGTATTTCTAGGTCTATCCCTAGTGCCTCATGACTACATCATGAAGCACCAGCTATAGAGCTAATCTACGAGCTGGACGTATTTGCTGTCTCGATGGAACGGCTTAAACCGTCGACCGCCACCTTCCATGAATTTTGGAAAGAATTCAACGAATTGCAGACGACCTGAGTGAATGTATGCGCCGAGGACGTTAATTCCTAGGTTAAAGATATGACCACCAATCAAAATAACAATTGCAACCACCCAACCAACAGCTGCCCATGGAATCATATCTTTGAATAAGAATGCTACGAGGTTCACAACTGATGCAATAATTGCTGTAGAGAGTCCGAGCGCGAGTAGACGAGAGTAGGAGAGTACATCAGAGAAGTAGCCAACTAAACCGTATAAGCTGAGAACACCGCTCACAATCTTCATCACTGGATTCTTTTTATCTCTACCCTGAGTAAGGATGAGTAGAAGCACACCAGCGTAGATCATGTACTGGAACACAGGCTTTGTTTCTACTGGGAATATTTCGACAGTCGCTAGGATCCAGAGAATAATTGATGTTAAGAAATAGAGCCATGTACCAGAGTCTAGTAATGCATCTTTAACTTTTTTCTGTTTAATATCCCAATATCCTTTAATACCGATACCGATCATAATCTGAATAATTCCAAGAACCAAAGTAAGTAGTAACACTGCAATAGGGTTTGCGAGTGGATCCATAACGCGTACGGA
Organism: uncultured Gammaproteobacteria bacterium; assembly: GCA_964344485.1. Taxonomy (GTDB): domain Bacteria; phylum Patescibacteriota; class Patescibacteriia; order UBA9570; family XYC2-FULL-38-9; genus CAYFNF01. Next base: position 240,112 of record CAYFNF010000002.1, on the reverse strand, counting down.
CTTGAGGACATTTCCAATGGCTTCAGGCATGACATTGATATCAATGCCGAACCATCCACCGAATAATGCGCCAAAGATGAATGTGGACACACCGCCCCAGAACAACACCATAAACAATTTCTGGTTCTCTTTCGGTATCTTTAAAATTTTAATAGCCAGATATGCTCCAACTGCAAGAATAATTCCATATGCTGCGTCAGTGAGTGCTAGACCAAAATACACCACGAAAAATGGTGCTAATAATGGTGTTGGATCAGGTTCGTTGTTCTTTGGTACACCATAGATGTTCGTGACTTGTTCAAACGGTGTGAACAGTGAAGAGTTCTTTAATGGGACAGGAATTTCTTCTTCCTCATTCTTTTCTAGCTCTGTGGTAACAAAATTTGGCGTAATCTTTGTCAGCTGTTTTTCCAATACAGGAATGCTGTTTGATTGAATCCAAAATCGAATAATGAATGTCCGTTTTGTGTGTTCAATGTATCGCTCCGCTTCTTTCTGATCTTTCTGCCAGGAGAGAAAATCATGTGTAATTTTGAGCTTTTCTACATGCTTACCGTATGTCGCAACAACTTTCTCTTGTTCTTGAATGGTGTTTTCTGCTTCTGTAATCTCTTTCTTGAGTTTTTCAATCACATGTTTTGGCTTGTCGTCTTCATACGGAAGATCCGTTGCTTCGAATCGGTACTCATTCAGTAGTTGCTGCATCTGCTCACCAACAGCTTCAGTAAACACGATCATCACGTACGTAGATTTTTCATTCCGTGAGACAATATTGATTTCAATCTGGTTCTCCATGGAAGAAACCTTTTGTTTGAACGCGTCAAAGTCTTCGGTTTTAAAAATGCCTAGCGCAACACCAGCCATTTTTGTTTCTTTGAATTGTACCGGAGGAGTCTGCAGTTCAACCCATGGAGTGAGAATTTCAATCTCCTGGTTGTTCTTATTAATAATGTTCCGTGCTTCTGTCAGTTTTGCATCAATCTCCGTTAGCTCCTCAGTAATCTTTTTGTATTCAAATGATTCTACACTTTTTTCAATTTCCTCTTTGGTGAGTCGAATTTTACCACCACGCAGCTTTTCTATGAAAGCGGTTTTTTCTTCGTGGTGTTCTGAGATCAGCTGAATAGAGAAATCGATCTGCGCAATATCGTATTCTAAAGACTGAATCAGCGATTCTTGTTCTGTCTCTCCTATTAATTCAACTGCTTCACTCTCTTGAAGCAGTTCAACAATCTCGTCTCTATAGTTGTTTAACGCAACAAGTTGTAATTTTTTTACTTCAGCTACAGCCATACTATGCTTGGGAGGCTCCACTAATAATCTGCTTCACTACATCGCTAGCAATTTTCTTGATCTGGTCATCGGAAATTCCTTCCAGTTTCTGCAGTGCTTGCTCTTGATTTGAATCAAATTCCTTCTTTTTTGCTGAGATATCTTGCTTGGCTTTCTCTAAAATCTGTTTCTTTTCCTGTTCAACCATCTCATCAATATCTAACAGTCGTTCTTCATGTGCGTTCTTTAATTCCTGTAGTTCTTTTTCTACCTGCTGATTTGCTTTGTCTAGCTCTTGATCAGATTTTTCCTCTTCTTGTTTGATTTGATCAATTACCGTAGTATTTTTCGCCATATTTTTTTAAAAAAGTCAATTTTGATTACTTGATATGTAGATAGCAAGCGGGCTCTATTCTACAGGCATGAAAAATAAACGTCAATGATCACTTTCTTGTAAGGATGTGGATAACATTACATGTTTCAGGGTGTGTTTTTTATAAATAAAGGAGTAGACTATGAAAGGGCGTATTATCATTTATCATTATTGATTCAATATTATGCTAGTAAAAGAACATATGCGGAATCAGATAGTCACTATCTCTGATGATGCAACGTTCCGAGATGCGTTAAAGACCATGATCAGCAATAAGACAAACGGTTTAATAGTTATTGATAAGAATAACGCGCCGGTTGGAGCTATAGACTCGTTTCATCTCATAAATCATATGACGCCGCAGTACTTGCGAGAGAATCCTGACCTTGCTCAGTATGAGCCAGAAGGAGTGTTTCATAAGTCCGTCTCTGCTGCATTGCATATTCCAGTGATTGATATGATGGAGAAATTCAATGGTGTCTGTGTGCGAGAGGATGACCGTTTTATTAAAGTCGCGACTTTAGCATCAAAGTACAACTTCAGATACATTCCAGTGATGAATGCAGATGATAAATTGGCTGGCTTAGTTTCACGTACTGATATTAAACGTGCAATGGCGTCCATTGTTCATATGCACGACGATCCAAATTAATACAATATGTTTGCACTTGCAGTTACCATTTTCATAGTTGCGTATATTGTCATTGTTTCAGAGCGCATCCACAGGACCACTGTTGCTTTGGCCGGCGGTGTGTTAATGGTGGCGTTGGGTATCCTTCACCAAAAAGACGCATTTGCTGCTATTGATTTCAATACCATCGGTTTATTAATGGGCATGATGATTTTAGTGTTGATCACTAAAAAGACCGGGTTGTTTCAGTATGTAGCGATTCGCGCAGCAAAAGTGGCTAAAGGTGATCCAATACGGATTCTCATTTACCTATCTCTGATTACCGCAGTCTTTTCAGCTCTACTCGACAACGTCACTACTATAATGTTGATCGCTCCTGTGACGTTTGTTATTGCCGATAACTTGCGTATTAATCCAATTCCATTGCTGATAGCAGAGATTATTATGTCCAATGTCGGTGGTACTGCAACACTAATTGGAGATCCGCCAAATATTCTGATCGGTTCAGCAGCAGGGTTATCGTTTATGGATTTTATTATCAACTTAGCTCCGATTGTGATTATTATGTCACCAGTTGTTCTAGTTATTCTTGCTTTAGTGTATAAAAAGCACATTCAAACCACAGAAGAGCTCAAGAAACGGATCATGGAATTTGATGCTCGGTCGTCTCTGAAAGACAAGAAACTGCTGGTGAAGTCATTAGTGGTCTTGGGTATCACGATTATCGGCTTCCTGTTTCACGGAGTGTTACATTTAGAGGCCGCAACTATTGCATTATTCGGTGCTGGACTGCTCTTGGTGATTACAAACACACATCCTGAAGAGATTCTAAAAGAATTAGAGTGGACAACGATTGTATTCTTTGCAGGGTTGTTTGTGTTAGTTGCTGGAATCGAGCACGTTGGGTTTATTGATATGCTGGCACATGGATTGTTAGATGTAACACAAGGATCAATGGTCGCAACCACGCTCTCGATTATGTGGGGCTCAGCGATCTTCTCTGCATTTATTGATAATATTCCATTTGTCGCAACTATGATTCCGTTAGTCCAAGAGTTGGGAGCTGCAAATTTGAATATAGAAATTTTATGGTGGGCATTGGCACTCGGGGCAGACATGGGAGGAAATGGAACTATCATTGGTGCATCAGCAAACTTAGTGGGCGCAGGACTTGCGGAGAAAGCGGGTCATCGCATGTCGTTTAAAGACTTTTTCAAGATGGGGTTTGTGATTATGATCGTCACGATGATCATATCAACCGCATATGTGTGGATTCGCTATTTATCGTAGCAAGCAGAAGAGCTGAGATGTAGAGAGATGGATGGAGGAGTAGTTTGCATACACAGGAGGACTTGCAAAAAATGAAAAAATGTGTTAAATTATGATAGATAGAATTAACGAAAATATATATGGCTAGACGGCGTGGAAGAATGCATCCATTACGAAGAATAGGGCTAGCAGCAACTCTTGCTGCAGCAACTTCTAGCCCTGCATTCGCTGAGGAGCCTCGTGACGGAACTGCTGCCAGAGGCGTAGAATCAGGCGAAATGCTAGAAGATGACGTACGACGCGCAACTGGTCTTTTTGTCGATCAGGCAAAAAAACGCGTGAAACGAGCAGAGCATCCAGGGTCGCTTCAAGACGTGGGAGAGGCAGTAGCTGGAGGAATCCGTGCTGCGGATGATGCAGTGAATCGAGGATTGGATCAAGCAGAGTATCAAGCACATAAAGGAGTAGCTAGTATGACGGACCAGGGTATGGGTCCAGAGGATGTACCAGTACCAGAGCCTCGTGACACATTGCCTGATGTTGAGCCAGGAGTACCTCTCGAAGACCGTCGCATAGAACATCGTGCAGAGCGCGGAGCAGAGCAAGCAGCAGAGCTCACAGAGCAGCAAGAAGAGTTGCTCGCTGCACGCACTGCATTAGCAGCACAAGAAGCAGCGTTGCAACCACCTGCAGGCTTAGACGCAGCAGCGGTTCAAGCAGCACATGATCAACTAGCAACGTCTGGAACATTTACAGTTGGAGAGCACGGATTAGCTTTTAAAGTCGGAAAGAAAAAAGCACGCATCACTGAATGGTTAGGAGACTATGAATCAGACGATTCACTTGCTCGAGCAGTAGAGCTTGGAAGAAGTAGATTGTTAGTAACAGAAGGACCGAACAATTATGAACAAGTAATGGCTCGAACTACTGGCTTAGGTCGTGGGGAGCTCAGCACGCTGATTGCACAAGTAGAGTTACAGTGCGGACAGTTGGCATTTCTCTTACAAGTCCGTGATGCAATGTTGGCCCAAGGACTACACGACACAAAGGAGTACGAAGCAGTTGTGGCTGAAGCCGAGCGACTACTACAGCAGATCACTCGACGTGCAGGCCACGTGATATTTGATGATCCGCGATACGGCGAGCAGTCTGATGCGCAAAAAGCCAAAGCACTTATTCAAACTGGGTCTGGCCCAGCACCAAGATAATTCATAAGTAATATTTTCATATGTCTGCAACTACATATGTTCAAGGAAATATATTTGTCGAACTTGGCTTAGCAAATCTACCTGAAGAGCGAAAGCTTCAGATGCTTCAACAAATGAATGAACTCATTCACAAGCGTGTGATGTTGCGAGTGATGGCAGCGATTCCAGAGCAGCAGACCGAGCAGACACTACAGCAGATGCAAGGATTAGGAGAAGAAGAGCAGATGAAAGTAGTGCTACAACATGTTCCAAATTTACCTGAGATTATCCTTGAGGAGATTCAACAGATGAAGCAAGAGTTAATGACCTCGGCAAAAAAATAACACTATGACTGTCCAGCAAGGGGTACCACCACAACCAGTTCAACAGGCGCCGCAGCAACCGGTCGCTACTGTTCAAGCACCTGCTCAGCAAGGAGTACCACCACAACCAGCGCAGCCTCAGGCGACTCCCCAGCAGCAATCACCACCGCAGGCACCTTCAGCTGAACAACCAAACGAAAAAGAGCAAGAGCAGAAAGATTTGCGCGACTGTTTAGAGCAGATGACAAATGCGTTCAACGAATTCCATGCACAAATCACGCAACTGAAAAAACAACAACAAGATGTGATTTCACATATTCGATCCAGAATAGACCAGAAGAAAATTGACGAGATAAAAAATACACTAAGTCAGACGAGTTAAAATCATATGGGCGATCCCGCACGACGACGAGAAGCGGAGGCAGAGCGACAACCCGACGTTCCACCGGAGGTGGAGCCGGATGGTCCTGAGTTAACATTGGAAGTAGTTGACAACGCTGCTGATGAGATGGTGGGTCGTGCTCATGATATGGGTGAAGAGGTGCGCGGAGAGGGCGCAGACGTCATAGCAGAAGCCACAGCAGCAGATGTTGCAGTGGAGCCTCCGGAGCAACAAACCATAGAGACCGTGTATACACACTCATTATCAGCCGAGCAAAGTTTAGTTTTACAGATAGACGCAGCAAAGCGATTAATTGCACAAAAAGAAGCGGAACGAAGAAAGCTACGTGTCTCTGCACTTTTTTCTCGTGAAAAGAAGTGGCAGCATGAGCAAGTGAAAGATGAGCTCGCTGAAGCACAAGAGCGATATCAAATGCTATTAGATGAACATCGGGGCGCAGAAGAGGGTGGTCGTGCAGTAGAGCTCCATGAAGCACGACAGCGCTTAGCTCAAGCAGATACTACCGAGAAACGAAGTAAAGGTATTCGAGGATTCTTTAAACAAGATTTGGGCCGAATGCTGCGCGGTAAAGGAGCTGAAGACAAATACGCTGCGATGGTAGATCGATTTGAAGCAGAAGAGCAGTACGATGAAGCTCGCGCAGAACTCATGGCAGATAGCGTGGATGCAGCGGTCCATGAACAGATCGCACTTGCTGATGCTCGCGCACAAGAGCAGTTTGCAGACGCTGCGCCTATATATCAACTGTATAAAGATTTAGGTGGAGTAAATTTGGCCCATATGTATTGAAGTGGCAGCCAAAAGGAAAAATTGGCAAAGTTATTGCAAATCAATTTACTGTACAGAATTTAATTAAGAAAGGAGTGCTTGCTGGAGTGACAGTTGCTGCATTAACGGGCGCAGGCGCTGGCGTGCTTGGTGGGCTGTACTTGGGACGAAGATTGATGACTGGCGGCACCATGGGCATGGCGTCGTATGAGAAGCGTTCAAAAAAACGTATAAGTGGTGTAGAGAAAGCTATTGCGAAAGCTAAAGGCGTAGAGAATCTTACCCCAGATGAAGTAGAGGAGCATATGGACACTCTGCTTGCATGGGGAGAGTTGAATGGACAGCAAATGGGAGATAATCCACTCATGATTCAGTTGCGAGAAGAGCGGATCCATCACTTGAATGAACAGCTACCAGAGCAGCAAGCTGAACGCGCTGATGAAATGAGCGATGCGTTAGCGGACTTACTACAAGCAGAATCTGATCGTATTGTGGTAGTACGAGAACAAGCAGCACGTGAGGATGAGCGATTGCGTTTATGGGCAACCACTGTCGGTGCAGCATTCGGGTCTGGTCTATACGCTGAGATGGTTCGTGGAGTTGTTGGTACAGCTGGAAAACTATTTATCGGAGAAGCGCAAGCTGCTGAGGCATTGACTGATGATGTTGCATCACCTGCAGCCACGTACGGAAAAGAAGTTAGATCAGTTGGAGGGCAATTACTCCGTTCTCAAGCGGACGCAGCAGCTGAACTTGGAGACCATGGTGATATTGAAATAAGACACGTCGCAGTAGGTGATGGAGAGGCAGTAGCCATGGACGTTGATGAGCTCCCTGGTGGCGATACTATGCTTGGTGAGCTTGAGCCTGATGTGCCTGTTCCAGAACCTGAACTTGATGCTGGAGTCGCCGGCCCAGCAGTAACTCCAGTCGAAGGAACTCCGCACCTTCCAGCAGACATTGCAGTGGATGAGCCGTTGGTTGATGGTGGTGAGACAGTCATGAATACTCCACTTCCACCAGAAGACTTGCCGGATAGCTCAGCTGCAGCTTTTTTAGAGGATGATGCAGAGCTCGATGGTGTCGCGCAAGTAGACCCAGGTGAGGTGCACGATCCGGATCTAGGTGAGACAGGTGGAGATGACCTCCCTGATGATGTACCAGTTCAACCTGAGGATGAACCGCGTACTGTTGATAGAAACGCACCAGATATTCGTCGCGAAGCAGTCTTTACTCAACAAGAGACGATCAATGGGGTGGATTTTAATATTACTAGCGATGCAGCTGCCCAGATGAGAGAGATGGGAATGGATATATCAGATGATGGCTATTTAATGATCGGAGATCAGCGCTACGCGTCATTCATTACCTCTTCATCCGAAGACTTTCCACATGGATTAGGTATAACAGAACAAGTAGAGTTTCGGTCAGACGGGAATTCACTCTTTATGTCAGTCATAGACTCTGATGGGCGAGTTACAGAGTATTCAGGAACAACACCGCAAGAACTAATGAGTGATATGCATGATACATATTTAGATGAGCTACGTGGAATTGCTGCTGCACAAACCGAACGATGCGATCAATTGATAGCAGGGTATCGTGACGGCACAGTGACAGTAGATGAAATGCAAGCTGAGCTAGATGAAGCACAGAGAATTGAAACCACTGCTCTTCGTTCTGGTGAAATGGATGCCGCGTACTACGCTCAAGGAAATATACGAAAATTGCGAATTGAAATGAGCGGCGGTCCATCTGGTGCAACAGAAGTCCTATTCCAAGAAGGCCCACCTGGAGAGCCGCCACATGCAGTGGAGCTTCCAGAGCCTCCGCACGCTAGCACGCTGTCAGCTGATATGCTAGATCAAATGCATGCGGAAGGCGGTGTTATTGACGTAACCGGATTAGACGGGGGCCCAGATGCTGTTGTAGTAGATGGCACTGAAGTTCCTGCTACGGATACCGGCCCGCAAGCTACTGGGTTTTTTGAAGATGAAGCAGATCGAGCAATACGCAGAGCACGACGCATGCCAACCAGAGATCTCCCAACTCCAGCAGACATTATCAAAGCACCCGGTGAAGCGTTAAACCGTGCGTTAGATATTCCTGAGTATCATGCAAAGAAAGGTATAGCTGGGTGGGGAGATGAAGGTGTGCATCCAGACGAAGTGCCGCTTCCGCGAGAAAGTGATTACTTGCCGGATTATGACCCGTCTATACCCCGCGCTGAGCGAGTCCGGGAATTTGCTGGAGAGCAAGTCGCCGGTGATATAGAGCGGTTCGCAGAGAGGCAAGAAGCAGTACAAGCCGCTGAACTCGCAGCTCAAGCACAACGTGATGCATTAGATATTGACGTGGAACTTGACCCAGCAGAGATCGCAGAAGCGCGTGCAGCGTTAGAGGACAGCGGAACATTCACTAGTGATAATGTGATGGCTTCCTTTACAGAACGAGGTGGTAGAATAAAGATAGAGTATCATGGACGAGTACCAATAGATGATGCAGTTGATTTACTCGGTCCTGAACACGAAGAGATCATCGCTCGTAACTTCGGAATTCCGATAGAAGAAGCGACTGGTCGTATTCAAGATGCTCATCAAGATATTCAGTTACTCGCGTCATTGCGTGAAGTACGTGACGAGATGATGCGCCAGGGTCTAACAGGTACTGATGAATTTGCTGCAGTGAATAGGGACATTGATAAAGGAGTACGCATGCTACGGCGATACGGACATATCATTGCAGACGATCCGGACTACGGAAAAGTCTCTCCAGGTTCAGCAGCAAAGAGCGCATTAGGAAAGTTTATTAAAGTCGGTTCTGGGCCAGCTCCAGGAGTCCGATAATCAGTTGCGAACACCGATTGCACGGTGTATGATGACGGTATGGCAACAGCAAGTACCGAAGGTTTAAATATAGAGCAACAAAAGGCGGTTACTAAGAAAGACGGGCCATTGTTGATTATCGCTGGTGCTGGTACAGGAAAGACCACAGTGATTACCAGACGAATCGCACATCTTATTGAGCAGGAGCATGCATCTTCAGACGAAATCCTAGCGCTCACGTTTACAGATAAAGCAGCAGGGGAGATGGAAGAGCGAGTACAGTCCTTGTTACCCATGGGCTTTTTTGATCTATGGATCTCAACGTTTCACGCATTTGGTGACAGAGTACTACGCGACCATGCGCTCCACATTGGGCTGTCGAATGATTTCAAGCTCCTTTCGGATACTGAGCAGTGGTTGTTACTGCGAGAGCATATTGATGAATTCGATCTTGATTACTATCGACCAAAAGGAAATCCAACCAAATTTGTTCAAGCGTTAGTCTCTCATTTTTCGCGACTCAAAGATGAGGATATCACCCCAGAAGAGTACCTGGAGTATGCAGAGAAGCTTCAGCTCGATACTGATTCCGAATTCAAAAAGAAAAAGAAAGGGCTGAGTGATGAAGAGAAAGCACAAATAGATGAAGCGCAGAGAACGCTAGAAGTTGCTCATGCATATAAGAAGTACGAGCAATTACTGCGTGCACAGAATGCACTTGATTTTGGCGATCTTATCACCGAACCAATTCATTTATTCAAGCAGCGACCAGGCATTCTAGAACAGTATCGCAAACAGTTTAAGTACATTCTTGTCGATGAGTTTCAAGATACGAACTATGCGCAGTATGAATTAGTAAAGATGCTGGCAGCACCCCGTAATAACTTAACAGTGGTTGCAGATGACGATCAATCAATTTACAGTTTCCGTGGTGCAGCTATGAGTAATATCCTTATCTTCAAAGATGATTACGCGGATGCTGAGGAGGTGTCACTAATAAAGAACTATCGTTCATCGCAGAATATTCTAGACCTCTCATATACATTCATACAGAATAATAATCCAAATCGTCTAGAAAAGAAGTTACACATCAATAAACAACTGAACAGTACAGTCACGGGAAAAGCTGAAATCAAGCACTTGCATTCGCAATCGCTAGAAGGAGAAGCCAAGATGGTGCTAGATACGATTATTGATATAAAGAAGAAAGATAAGAAAGCGTCGTGGAATGATTTTGCTGTTCTGGTACGTGCAAACGATCAAGCAAAGACATTTATTCCATACCTAGATCGCGCTGGAATTCCGTATCAGTTCTTGGCTTCACAAGGATTGTTCGCCAAGCCAGTGATCATGGATGTGATTGCATTCCTAAAACTACTGGACAACTACCATGAGTCTCGAGCAATGTATCGAGTATTAACGTATGATATCTGGAAGATTCCGCATGAAGATGTGATTCGTATTGTGCAGCACGCACACAAAAAAACTGAATCACTATTTGAAACGTGCAGATCGATACGCGCGGTCAAGCAGCTGCAAAAGAACACCCATGCGACCATCGATAGTATCCTACACTTAGTAGATGCTCTCACTGAGAAAGCCAAGACCAAAAGTGTTGGAGAAGTGGTATTAGATTTCTTAGATCAGTCAGGGTATTTGAAGCAGCTTACTGGGAAAGAAACCGCTGCTGCTACTGAGCAGATACTCTATATCAATCAGTTTTATAAGTATATCGAAGCGTTTGAACGCGCGCATTCGGACACATCCACTATCGAATTCATTCACGAACTGTCTTTAATGATCGACGCAGGTGATGAAGGACGGTTGCAACCAGATTTTGATCAAGGTCCGGAGTCCGTAAAGATTATGACCGTACATGCAGCGAAGGGTTTGGAATTTGATTATGTATTTGTAGTGAATTTAGTAGACAAACGATTTCCATCTATAAGTCGTAAGGAAGCTATTCCGATTCCTGATGAGATCGTAAAAGATGTGCTTCCTGAAGGAGATTGGCACTTACAAGAAGAGCGGCGACTGTTCTATGTAGCAATGACACGTGCAAAGAAAGGGCTCTACTTAACGAGTGGCGAAGATTACGGCGGTGCTAGGAAAAAGAAGCCATCCAGGTTTCTAGTGGAATCCGGTTTTGTAGACACTAAGCCAGCACCAACTGGGGAGGTGGTATTTGCCTCATCTGATACTCCAAAAGAATTCAGCAAACAAGAGAGTGAGTACATTCCTAAGACATTGAGCTTCACGCAACTGAAAGCGTATGAAACCTGCCCGTGGCAGTATCGATTCGCATTTGTACTACAAGTTCCGTGCCCTGGTAAGCCAAGTTTTTCATTCGGTAAGACTATTCATAACACCTTATTTGAATTTTTTAGACGCATAAAAGAGGGGAGCGATACTACGCAAGCTGGATTGTTTGATGAATCAGAGAAAAAAAGCGGGACAAAAAAAGGTTCAATCCCATCTGTCGAAGAACTGTTAGAGATATACGAATCAAAATGGATAGACGACTGGTACTACTCTAAGAAGCAGAAACAGGAGTACCGCACAAAAGGGAAGCAAGCGTTAAAAGAGTTTTACAAGATCCATGAAGAGAATTGGCCGGACGTACAGATGCTGGAAAAGGGGTTTACTATTCCAGTTGGTGATTACTCTATAAAAGGAGCAATAGACCGAGTAGATAAAACAGAAAGCGGTATTGAGATTCTGGATTACAAAACTGGTCAGTACCCAAAGAAAGGAAAGAAAGACGCAGAACAGCTCTATATCTATGCGCTCGCACTTCAAGACATCCTCGGTGAGCTACCAAGTGCGCTGACATATTATTACGTAGAAGAGAACAAGCCGTTGAGTGTGGATGTGACTGAAAAAGATACAGCGCAAGTAATAGAATGGATAGAGCAGTTAGGAGCTGCCATACATACAGCGGATTTTACGCCAACACCCGGATTTCACTGTAAATACTGTGATTATCGGGATATCTGCGAGTTTCGCTCGTAGTGAATAGTCTTGCTCATACGGTTTGACAAAAACGGAAAATACTGCTATTTTATAGTGTCTCTTTAGCTCTAAAGAGGCCGGTATTTTAATGTAGATTCTTGTTACTGCAGAGGTTCACTCTTTGGGTGCTTTTGCTGTAGCAAGAATCGATTGTACTTCGACACGAACACCTTCGAGCTTTTCGGAGGTGGAGGAGGAAGCGACATGCGTAAGACTTACGCACTCGCGAGCGTTGCGTTGATGCTCTGCATCTGTGGATGCGCGGCTTCGATGTCCGTGCACATCCGCGAACGGTCCTGGGACGGCTACCGGTACGAGGGCTACACCCGGGACGCGGCGATCGGCACCACCCACAACCTGGCCATCGGAGCACAGTGTCAGGTGGACAGCCAGTGCCGCTCGGGCTACTGCCTCGAGACCCTGCCCGAAGGCCGCTCGATCCGCATCGAGTGGGGCCACTGCGTCTGGCAGCAGGATCACCACGAGCACCACCACCCGTGCTTCCACGACGCTGGTCCGGACAACGATCCGGTCCCGGGCTACCTGGTCAACCGGTTCGGTCACGTGGTCCGGGAGCTCGACGACCGTCGACCCGCAAGCTGTGGTGGACTCACCATCCCGGGCACTCACATGCGCGTCCCGTACGTGCCGCCCGAGGAACTGGTGCTGGGCTCCCCGCCCGAGAATGTCTTCCCGCAGCCCGTGGAGGCCGACCCGGTCTCGAACGCATGGATCCCGCGCGAACTCGGCACCGACCTGTGGGTCTTCGACGGACAGCCGTGGGGCTCCGAGTACCTGACCGACATCTCGAACGACCTCGAGGTCCGGACCGAGGACCTGCGGCGCGTGCAGACCATGCCCAAGCCCCAGGTGCTCCGCGGCGTCCGGATCGGGGACGACCTGGTCCTGGACGGTCCGGCGAGAAGCCCGGGCAAGAAGAAGGCACTACGGCAGTTCAACAAGGGCTTCGGTCCGCCGTACACCGTGGAACGAGGTGACTTCTTCTACTCCGGTTACTTCTACGTCGCGCCCGAGGACGAGATCCTGGTGCTCACCGAGGACACGGAGCTGCCACCGCCACCTGTACTGGTGCTCGACGCCGACGGCGACGAGTACGTGGAGTACGCGGTGGACAGCGGCGAGCAGCTCGCTCGCTACCTGACGGAGCACGTCCCGGGTCAGCCGTACCGCAAGTGGCTCAAGGCCCCACCGGTCGGTCGAGACCACGAGCTCTGGATCCGGTGGAACCAGCATCGGTACCACCAGACCCCGGCGTTCGAGAAGGACTTCTACGATCGCCACGGGGTGCACGGCAAGGTCGCGCGCGGGCAGCCCTGCATGTACGACCGTCACTGCATGGGCGAGCTCCAGTGCCTGGACACGGGCATCCCGTTCGAGTTCGGGCAGTGCCAAGCAGAAGGCTGGATGCCGGACCTCCCGGAGGTGGAGGACTGAGACGCAACAATCGCTACAAGGCCCCTGTCACATCAGCGTGACAGCGAGGCTGTTTTTTTTTCTAAAAAATGTTATACTATGTGCGACGTGTCCACACGTGTATAATTTTGTAGTGTTAAAGCAGCGTCTGATATGACATTACGGAGGTATTTAATAACAATGGCATTCACCACTATCATCTGCTGGGGGTGTTTTGCAGTAGTACTGTTTCGTATTGATCCTAGTGACGGAGGGGTGATCGGGCTCGGACTGTTTTTTATCGCGCTATTTTTTGCACTCTGGGGCTCTATCAGTTTACTTGGTTTCTTCATTCGGTTGCTTTTTAAGCGCAATACTGTACCATTTCGACATATTGGAATCTCTCTGCGACAAGCACTATGGTTTGCTATTCTGATCTGTTTAACACTATTCCTGGTGAGCCAATCGTTACTGATATGGTGGATGGCGTTGTTCTTAGTTGCAGGATTGACCATATTAGAAGGTTTTTTTCTCGCACGCTCGATTGAATCTCGAATTCAGAAGCGAAGAAAGCTAAATAAGTCAAAATGAAAAAAGAGATAGACCAAGTAAAAAAGGATTTTCAAGACGCTATTAAAGAGATACGAAATAGCGAAGAACTCGAGCAGTTACGCGTACAGTTTTTAGGTAGGAAAAATGGGAAGCTCACCATGGTTCTGAAGTCGTTAAAAACACTGTCAGACGAAGCAAAGCGTGAAATCGGTCCAAAAGCAAACGAATTGCGTGAGCACATGCAAGAAGCACTTGAAGAAGTGCGTGCATCCATTACTTCAGATGCATCAGAATCACAAGCTCCACAATCAGATATTACATTGCCAGGAATTCCAGTTCATACCGGGCATCTGCATCCATTGACTCAAACACGAAATGAATTGGTTGAGATTTTCCGTTCTATGGGTTACATGGTGTTTGAAGGACCGGAGCTGGATAACGACTTTTACAACTTTGAAGCGTTGAATTTTCCTCCAGGGCATCCAGCCAGAGACATACAGGATACATTCTTCATCAAATCTGCAATTGAGAGAAAAAACGATCGTAAGTTTGAGCATGATGACTGGGTCATGAGAACGCATACCTCTAATATGCAGGTGAGAGTCATGGAGCAGTATGAACCACCACTCCGCTGCGTGATTCCAGGCCGGTCGTTCCGCAATGAAGCCACTGACGCGTCCCATGAACATACATTTCATCAATTAGAAGCGTTTGTAGTGGATACAGACGTTTCTGTCGGTCAGCTAGTATGGACCATGAGGGAAACGTTCAAGCAGTTTTTTCATGAGGATGTGAAGGTGCGATTACGCCCAGGATACTTTCCTTTTACAGAGCCGAGTTACGAGCCAGACATCTCCTGTGTGTTCTGCAATCAAAAAGGGTGTCCGATCTGCAAGAAAACCGGATGGATTGAGATCGGAGGCTCAGGAATGATTCATCCGCGAGTACTAGAAGCAGCAGGGTATGAGCCTGGGAAATACACCGGATTTGCATTTGGCATGGGTTACGACCGACTCACAATGCTAAAACATCACATTCCAGATATCCGCATGTTTTTACAGAACGATATAAGATTCCTTGAGCAGTTTTAATATGATTTTTTCTTACGAGTGGTTAAAAGAGTTACTTCCTGAAATTCCGAGCCCTGAGGAGATTTTAGAGACCATGACATCCCATTCTGTTGAAGTTGAGGAGATTATTGACAGCTCTCAGTCAATGGAAGATGTGGTAGTAGGGGAGCTGCTTGAAGTACAAGGCCATCCTAAAGCAGACTCATTGCATATCGGAAAGTTCGATGTTGGAGAAAAGGCTCCGCGACAGATCATTTTTGGAGGCGTCGCAGAGCTAGAAGTAGGTCAAAAGATTCCTATTGCTTTAGCACCGACAACTTTGCCCGGCGGTGTAAAGATTAAAAAAGTGAAGTTACGAGGTGAAGAGTCACAAGGCATGTGTTGTCTGAACTCGGAATTAGGGATTCTAGATAAACAAGATGATGTGCATACGTTTGATGCAAATGAAAAGAATGGCACTCCAATTCAGGATATTCTAGGGGCCGGTCAGGTGTTAATCGATATTGATAATAAGTCTATGACGCATCGTTCGGACTTGTTCTGTCATAACAATATGGCTCAAGAGATCGCGGCAGTATTTAGCATCCAAGCACAGCTTCCAGAGTACAAGACAAACACGGTATCTGACGGAGATGTAAACGTTAAAATACAAGACCATGATCTTTGCCCACGGTATATTGGAACAGAGATTGAAGTCACAGTGGAGGATTCGCCAGATTTCATTCTGCGGCGATTACGAGCGTGCGGAGTAAAGACTATCAATAACGTTGTTGATATCACGAATTACGTCATGCTCGAAATGGGAGAGCCGCTGCATGCATTTGATTTGGACAAACTAGACGGCGAGCAGATTGTAGTTCGAAGGGCAAAAAAAGGTGAAGTGATTACCACGCTAGATAACGATAAAAAGCTTTTAGATGATAGCATGCTGGTTATTGCTGATAAGACTAAGCCAGTAGCAATTGCTGGAGTCATTGGCGATATTGAAACTAGTGTCACTAAAGAGACAAAGAGGATTCTACTAGAAGCTGCGAATTTTGAACCCATCCAAGTCCGGAAGACCGCACAGAAGCTGGCAACGCGTACAGAGGGTGTTATTCGCTGGGAGAAAGGTGTGCCTCCTGAGCTCGCTGAATACGCAGCAATGAGAGCAGTTGAATTGCTAGAACAGTATGCAGATGCAAAAGTTATTGCAAAGAAAGAAGAGTATCCTGAGAACAATACAAAGCCAGAGGCAGTCAGTCTACATGCTTTGCATATTAATCGGTTAGCAGGAATGCCTCTGCCGAATAAGACCGTGAAAGACATTTTGCAGCGTCTTGGATGCGAGGTGAAGATGAATAAAGCAAAAGATACGGTATTTCAGGTAACACCTCCGTGGTATCGAATGGATCTTGGAATTCAAGAAGACTTCATCGAGGAGATTATTCGGTTGTATGGAGTGAATAATTTACCCGAGCAGAAAGTAAGTGGAGAGCTAGAAGTGCCGGATCAAGAGCAGGACTTACCATTAGTCGGGAAGATTCGAGAGGAGCTACGACTGCGTCGGTGTGTAGAAGTGTATAACTACTCTTTTTACGGTGAGGAATTGATGAGCAAAATTGGGTTATTGCCCGATAAGGAGCATATTGAGATATTGAACCCTTTATCAGATGATCTTCGATATCTTCGTACATCGGTGTTGCCGCGCATGGTAGAAAACGTTCAATTAAATCAACACCACCGCAATCAGTTTTCCTTATTTGAAATTGGTCATGTCTATTTTTCTGATAGAGAAGTACGTCAGTGTGGGATTCTAACATTCGGAGACGATGATCCGTTTCGTGCAATTCGTGGAATCGTAGAGAGTCTTATGCACGCTCTGCATATTGACGTTGATACTTCTGTGTCTAAGAAGAGCGTCCCGTGTGAGTACTGGGGCATGTATCAAGATGATCACGCTCTATTGTTATCTAGTAGCGATCAGATGCTCGGAACAGTAGGAGTGATTGATAACGAAGTATTACAACAGATGAAGATTAAGTCCGGAGTTGGCTTCGCTGCACTTTCGGTTGCTAGTTTATTAAAAGTACATTCGTTAGCAGAACCAATGAAGCCCATCTCCCCGTATCCAGAGATTCCGTTAGATCTATCGATAATCGTTCCTGAATCCGTTCAATGGGAAGATATTAACCGAGTTGTACAATCGCACGCAAAAGAGATGCTCCAGTCTATTGAGGTGTTTGATGTCTATCGAGGAAAGGGAATTGAGCAAGGCACAAAAAGTGTTGCATTCCATCTGGTATTACAGTCATTTGATCGCACGTTAGAGATGGCAGAGATCGAGAAATGGCGCGATGATTTAGTAAAAAAACTCGCAAAGAAATTATCCGCAGAATTGCGGGAGAAATAAGTATTTTTTGAGCTAATATTAGCAAAGAAAATGCATGTTTTTTTGCTTGTCACTCTTGAAAAAATGTGATACAATGAGTCGGGTAATTTTCATTAGTTATTTATATGCCAAACAAGAAATCAGCGAAAAAAAGCAGCAAAACTGCGGCAAAAGGAAAAAGTAAAACAGCAGGAAAAAGTAAGAAGTCCTCTTCAAAACAAGAGTACGGAGCCAAGCAGATTACAGTCCTTGAAGGACTAGAGCCAGTGCGAAAACGGCCAGGAATGTATGTTGGAAATACTGCGTCCAAGGGTTTGCATCATTTAATTTGGGAAGTAGTAGACAACTCTATTGATGAAGCCATGGCAGGGTACTGTACGGATATAAATATTCGTTTACTGCCAGATGGTTGGGCATCAGTAGAAGACAACGGTCGCGGAATTCCAGTGGGTAAGCACGCCAAGACCAAGAAATCAGCGCTTGAGACTGTATTAACCGTATTACACGCAGGAGGAAAGTTTGGTGATGGCGGGTATAAAGTCTCTGGTGGCCTTCACGGTGTTGGTGTGTCAGTGGTAAATGCTCTTTCAACCGATCTTGTAGCTGAAGTAGAGCGAGACGGATCATTATGGCGGCAAGAGTACCAAATGGGCAAGCCAAAGCACAAGATAAAAAAGATTAAAGCTGCGCGCACTACTGGAACAAAGATTACGTTCAAACCAGACCCAGAGGTCTTTACCGTAACAGAATTCGATTGGGAGTATATTCTGGAGCACATCAGACAGCAGGCGTATCTGACAAAAGGTGTGCGGTTTAATATTTTTGATCAACGCACAGATAAAGAGAAGCAGTATTCCTACTACTTTGAAGGCGGTATTGCGTCATATGTTCGACATTTGAACCATAATAAGGATTTAGCGCAAACGAATTTGTTCTATGTTGAAAAAGAGGTGGAGGATGTAAAAGTGGAGGTCGCGCTGCAGTACACAAAAGAGTTTAATGAATTAGTATTCTCATTTGCAAATAACCTGCATACTTCTGAAGGAGGGTCGCATATGGTGGGCTTCAGAACAGCATTGACTCGGACACTGAATTCATACGCAAAGAAGAATAATATTGTAAAAGATAAAGAGGGCAACCTTGGCGGAGATGATGTGCGTGAGGGATTGACAGCAATTATCTCAGTGAAGCTGCAAGAGCCGCAATTTGAAGGCCAGACTAAAGAGAAGCTCGGAAATGCGGAGATTCGTCCAATTGTTGAGAGCGTGTTTGCAGAGTACTTTGGTATTTACCTAGAAGAGAACCCACGAGATGCAAAAGAGATGCTCGGCAAATGTTTGCTAGCAAAGCAAGCGCGTGAAGCAGCACGAGCAGCACGAGATACAGTACTAAGAAAAGGAGCACTTGAAGGGATGACCTTGCCGGGAAAACTTGCAGACTGTTCATCAAGAAATGCTGAAGAGAGTGAACTGTACATCGTAGAGGGAGACTCTGCTGGCGGCTCAGCAAAACAAGGTAGAAATCGTGAATTTCAAGCTATACTTCCATTGCGCGGAAAAATCTTGAATGTAGAGAAAGCACGGCTTGATAAGATGTTGAATAACAATGAGATAAAATCGCTAGTAATTGCATTAGGAACCAATATCGGAGAGCAGTTTGATGTATCGAAGCTACGATATCATCGCATTATCATCATGACAGACGCTGATGTTGATGGATCTCACATTCGTACACTATTGCTGACTCTATTTTTTCGACATTTTCCTGAGATTATCAGATCTGGCCATCTGTACATCGCTCAACCACCGTTATATCAATTAAAGAAAGGCAGTAGATCTGAGTATGCATACACTGAGGATGACAAAGAGAAGATTATAAAGGCGCTGGCAAAAGATTCAGGCGCTAAGAGTAATAAGAAAGAGAGTACGAAAGAGGAAACGCCAGCAAGTGAAGATGCAGGAGCACAAGAGCTCGGAGAACAAGTCTCTGGAGTGCGAATCCAGCGCTACAAAGGTTTGGGTGAAATGAATCCTCGGCAGCTATGGGATACCACAATGGACCCAGAGCATCGAACACTTCTACGTGTGACCATTGAAGATGCAGCAAAAGCCGACGAGATCTTTGACGTACTCATGGGAACAGATGTACCGTCACGTAAGCGATTCATCCAAACACATGCAAAGAGTGCGACATTGGACTTATAGCATTCAGAAAGTTATCTAAAAGGGGTGTGTACACCCTTTTTTTGATAGAATCTGTTATACTGTAACTAATCGTATGTTTGTTTTTATTCTCATTGCAAAACTTTTTTACTTCTATCTCCCAACTGGTTTAGCGAATATGTCTCCAGTGTTATTTAAAGATACGCTGCACTTTTTAGCGAAACCAGTTGACGGTGGCGCAACGTTTGCCAAGCAGCCGCTCTTTGGAGCTCATAAAACATGGAGAGGGCTAATTGTTGGTACTATCATGGGTGGCTTGTTATTTATTGTACAATACGGAGCAGCAGTCATCTATCCACAAACTGTTTCATGGACACCGTTTGATATTACGGAAGTACCGGTGTGGTTTGGTTTCGTATTTGCAGCTGGAGCGCTCTTGGGAGATCTTATTAAATCATTTTTTAAGCGACGCATCGCTGTTGCGCCTGGAAAAACCTGGTTTCCCTTCGATCAGATAGATTTTCTCGTTGGCTCCACAGTAGTAGCAATGCTATTCTTCGACATCACATTATTAATGTGGGTGTTGATTATCTCAATTGGAATTTTCTTTCATATTTTAGTGAATCACATCGGATACTGGTTAAAGATAAAAGATTCACCGTGGTAATGCCCATGAGAAAGAAAAAGTATATCATTGCAATAGATGCTGGTACCACGAGTGTGCGAGTAGTCTGTTATGATAAGAATCTTTCCGTTATACAGAAAGCACAGCAGGAGTTCACTCAGCACTATCCACAGCCAGGTTGGGTGGAGCACGATGCCCAAGAGATATGGGCAGTAACTCAGAAGCTGCTCAATAGAGTGCTTCGAGAAAAAGAAGAATCAGTTGCAGCAATTGGTATTACGAATCAACGAGAAACTGCAGTAGTGTGGGATAAGAAGACTGGGCAGCCGATTCATAATGCGATCGTCTGGCAGTGTCGACGAACTGCTGATCTATGTGATCGACTGAAAAACGCCGGAAATGAAAATGAAATCAGAAATAAAACTGGGCTACCAATCGAT
Source organism: uncultured Gammaproteobacteria bacterium (assembly GCA_964344485.1). Classification (GTDB taxonomy): domain Bacteria; phylum Patescibacteriota; class Patescibacteriia; order UBA9570; family XYC2-FULL-38-9; genus CAYFNF01. The sequence goes on along the minus strand of CAYFNF010000002.1, from coordinate 219,416 downwards.
CCATATCTTTCTGGGACAAAGATTCAGTGGTTGTTACGTAACTACTCCGGCAGCACGAGTGATTTGTTATTCGGCACCATCGATAGTTGGTTGATTTGGAACATGACGCAAGGAGCTGAGCATGTAACGGATTTCACCAATGCTTCAAGGACCATGTGCTACAATATTCGCTCTCATCAGTGGGATAGTAAATTGATGAACTTGTTCAATATTCCTGAGCACATGATGCCTGAAGTGAGACAATCACAAGATCTTTTCGGTGAGTATCAAGGTATTCCCATTACAGGAGTGGCCGGAGACCAGCAAGCAGCGCTTTTTGGTCAGGGAGCGGTGCGTAAAGGAGACGCAAAGAATACGTACGGAACTGGATGTTTTCTACTCATGAATATCGGAAAGAAGTTTTTACGTTCAAAGAATGGATTGATTACCACGTTGACACCAGATGCAAACGGAAAACCGGTGTATGCGTTTGAAGGTTCGGTATTTGTTGGTGGTGCTGTAGTGCAGTGGTTACGAGATGAGCTCGAGATGATTGACGATTCAAAACAGAGCGGCATTATAGCCGCATCCGTCCCGGATACAAATGGCGTCTATTTCATACCTGCATTTACAGGGCTTGGAGCTCCGCATTGGGAGCCAGACGCGCGTGGAGTGCTTACTGGATTGACACGTGGCGCAAACAAGAAGCACATCATTCGTGCCGCAGTAGAATCTACGGCATATCAAGTGCATGATTTAGTGCGTGCAATGGAGAAAGACTCAGGGAGTTCACTGCGTACTATATTTGTTGACGGCGGGGCAGCGCGTGATGACTTTTTACTACAGTTTCAAGCTGATATTCTGCACCGGACAGTGACTCGACCAAAGGATATCGAAACCACTGTTCGTGGCGCAGCAATGCTTGCGGGGTTGCATAGTGGTTTTTGGGATTCATTGGCTACACTCACGCAAAAACAGCAGCACGAAAGAATGTTTACTCCATCCATAGATACTGCGAAAAGAAAAGAACTGATCGATGGTTGGCAGAATGCCGTGACTCAAGCTAAGTGCAGCAAATAAAAAATGTCCAGCAAGTTATGAGGCGAGAGGTGTTTGGTGGGATCCGTACGGAGTCGGGTAGAGCTCGGCCTGAGCCTCGGGGCATTATCCGTGCCACTATGAGTCCCGTTTGTAGGTTGCCGCGGATCCACCAATGACGCTGCTAGCACATCACAACCTGCTGAACTATTGTTTCGTACCATAGCTACTGTTTCTGTCAATAGTATTCAGTATGAGTAGTTGACAATAAAATGGAATGCCGCTATAGTACAGTTCGAATCCCGGCAGGGGTTTTTTGAATCGATTACTACACAAAAAAACATATGGAAAACAAAGGAAATCCGCTTACTACGTACTTAAAAGGTGCGTATACAGAGGTAAAAAAGGTCACATGGCCAACAAAAAAAGAGACATGGAGAAAGTCCTGGATTGTTATTTGGTTTAGTCTCGGATTCGCAATATTTCTGGGGTCATTAGACTACATCATGAATGAAATAATTGAAATAATTGTCTAACGAATATGCCAAAACAAACAGCTCGACATGGAAGGCGGTGGTATGTGATTCATACCTACTCCGGATATGAGGAGAACGTGGCGCATAACTTGCGACAACGTATTGAGTCATTAGACATGGATGACAAGATTTTTGATGTACTCGTGCCAAAAGAGAAGAAAATTAAGATTAAAAATGGAAAACGAAAAGTAGTTGAAGAGAAGATTTTTCCCGGATATGTCTTAGTGAATATGGTGGTAACAGACGATTCGTGGTATGTAGTCCGAAATACACCAAATGTAACAGGTTTCATTGGTACTGGAACCACACCTACCCCAATTGATGAGTCTGAAATGAAATCTCTACAGCGTCGAATGGGTATTGAAGAGCCAACGTACACTATCGATGTAGAGATCGGAGAGACAGTTCGTATTGTGGACGGACCGTTTAAAGAATTGGAAGGCAAGGTCGCAGAAGTTGACAGCGGTCGCGGCAAGATTAAGGTGATGGTATCCATGTTCGGACGCGAGACACCTATTGAATTAGATTCATTACAAGTGAAAAAAATATAATATATGGCAGAAGTAAAAGCACAAATTAAACTACAAATCCCTGCAGGCGCAGCAAACCCTGCACCACCAGTTGGACCTGCATTAGGTCAGCATGGGTTAAACATTCAGGATTTTTGTACGCAATTTAATGAAAAGACCCAAGACCAACGAGGAGATATCTTGCCTGTAGTTATCACGGTATATGATGATCGTTCTTTCGACTTCATTATAAAAACACCGCCAGCAGCAGAGTTGCTTAAGAAAGCCGCTGGAATTAAGAAAGGCTCAGGATCACCATTAACAGAAAAAAGTGGAACAGTAACTCGCGATCAGGTTCGAGAAATCGCAGAACGCAAGATGCCGGACTTAAACGCAAATGATGTTGAAGCTGCAATGAAGATCATCGAGGGGACTGCTCGACAAATGGGGTTAGAAGTAAAAGACTAATTAATATATTAGTGGGAGAGTGCAGATACGCATTCGTTTGTACCACCAACAACTATGAAACGTTCTAAACGCTACACAGATGCTGCTGACAAGTTCGATAGCAGCAACACGTACACGCTGGATGAAGCAATCACTATGGTGAAGCAGTCTCCAGTAAAATTTGATGCCGGTGTTGAAATTCATTTACACCTCGGCATTGATATAGAGAAATCCGATCAAATTGTTCGCGGGACAGTCATTCTTCCTCACGGATCTGGAAAGACCAAGACCGTTGCTGCATTTGTTCCGCCTGAAAAAGAAGCAGAGGCAAAGGAAGCTGGTGCAGACATTATCGGAAATCAAGAGTATATTGACCAAATTAAATCTACAAAAAAGTGCGCATTCGATGTTGCGGTCGCTACTCCGAACATGATGAAGCAGCTTGGACCAATTGCAAAGATTCTTGGTCAGCAAGGGTTAATGCCGTCGCCAAAGACAGATACAGTTGGAGAGGATGTAAAAACTATGGTGAGTGAGTTAAAAACAGGAAAAACTGCGTATCGGAGCGATGACAGCGGAAATGTACATATACTCGTTGGAAGAGTTTCGTTTGAGCCAGAACAATTGAAAGAGAATATTACAACGTGTTTAGACTCAGTAAAAAAAGCCAAACCAGCTGAATCAAAAGGCGTGTTTCTTCAAACCGTCACTATCTGTTCTAGCATGGGGCCAGGAATACAAGTTCAGATTGATGCATAGGATTACGGGGTTTACAACCCCGTATTTTTTATTATACTGATAATGATATAAGAAGAATTATGAGTGCAGACACAACAAGACCTTCCTGGGACGACTACTTCATGGCGATCGCTCGTATCGTTTCTACACGCGCCACGTGTGACCGTCTTCACGCTGGGGCGGTATTAGTAAAAGATAAGCGGATTGTTTCTACTGGGTACAACGGTGCACCCCCCAAACTGGAGCATTGTGATAACGAAGGTCATTTGCTAGAAGATGGGCATTGCGTACGAACGATTCATGCTGAGCATAATGCACTGCTTCAAGCAGCGGTCATCGGAGGTACGTCTACAAAAGAGACTACACTGTACACACTCTATAGTCCGTGCATTCACTGTGCAAAGTATATCGCTGCAGCAGGGGTACAGAGAGTAGTGGTCGGAAAGATCTATCGTAATACAGAAGTACAGGAGTACTTAGAGAAAGCAGGAGTAGAGTTTGATATCTATGCACCAACTGAGAACTGGTACAATCATGTGATTGATATTTTTTCAAGCGACATTGAAGAGCGAGACGGCCCGGAGATTCAATTGAGTAATGGAGAGAAATAATTGTATGGTGATTGGATTGACTGGCCCAAAGCTATCGGGAAAGGGAACCACATCTGAATTTCTACAACAGCATTGTAATGCAAAGGCGTTTTCCATGTCCGGGGTATTAGTTGATATCGCGAATCGTCTTCACATTGAATGTTCGAGAAAAAATCTAATAGCGCTAGCAACAAATCTGCGTGAAGCATTTGGAACTGACATACTCGCACAAGTACTGTCGAAAGACATCAAAATGCTAGACCATGAGATCAGCATTATTGACGGCATACGTTTCATGGACGAGATTGATTGTTTTAAGCAGTTGCCGGACTTTCATCTGATCTATATTGACGCACCGCTTGAAGAGCGCTATAAGCGGAGCCAACAGCGAACTGAAAAAGTTGGAGAGAACACACAATCGTTCGAAGATTTTTCCAAAGAGGAGAATGCAGTCACTGAGAAACGTATCTCAGAGTTACATAAGCACGCTGACGCTACGATTCAGAATGATAGTTCTTTTGATGCATTGTATAAACGCATCCAGGAGGTATTAAACACATTGTAACGTCATCGAGTACATAACCATTGAATTTGCAGTGGTTTTTTAGTATGATCTGAGTAATGGACACTGCGGGATGGCCAATCTACTATAAGGAGAATCTAGTGCTTGGAAGCGAGCAGTCGAGTATTGGAATTGCGACATTATGGACTCCGCGCGAAGTGTTTGCTTCAAAACTTGACGAACAGTCATTTAAAGTGATCGGGCAGCTCTATTCTAATACAGGAATAAACCCGTTGATTCGCAATACTCTAGCAAATCCGACTATCCGGACAATTATTATCTGTGGCCAGGACAAGATCCAATCCGCAGAAGCACTCGTGCAGTTCTTTGCAAACGGAATCAACGAGCGACGAGAAGTCATAGGCAAGGAAGAGGTGGTTATTGATAAGGAGATTCCAAAGAAAGATTTAGACCATATGCGACAGCAGATTGAGATTATTGATATGCGAGAAGAACTAGACGCAAAGAACGTTCAGAAGGCTATTGATAAATGCACTCAAGACACCCATCCATGGGCTGAGGCTCAGATTTATCCTGAGATAGATATTGAAACCAATCGATACCCATCTGAAGGAACGTTATTTACCTATCGTGGAAAAACAGTTGCTGAGGTGTGGCCGAAGTTGTTGCATACTATTATGAGATTCGGAGAAGAGAAGCAATCACATCATACGAGCGGAACTCAGCGTGAGTTGCTCAACATTGCAGCAATTATCACTCAAGAGTGCCCAACGAACATCGATTTCGCTGAGTATTTTCCATTTACAAAAGAACACTTCGAAAAATACAAATCGCAAATAATGACCGCAAAAGAAGAGCCCTCTTTAAGTTACACCTATGGAAAGCGACTACGAAATGCAGATGGCATCAATCAAGTTCAGAAGATTATTGCGAAATTACAAAAAGAACCATTCTCCCGCCGCGGTATTGGTATGTTATGGAATGTACAACTCGACAATGACTCATCTCATCCACCGTGTTTGAACTTAGTTCATGCATGTATCAAGGATGATTTACTTTTCCTTACAGCGTACTTTCGGTCAAATGATATGTTCCGTGCGTGGCCAGAAAATGCATTAGCTCTGCGTACTATGCAAAAAGAGATAGCAGATGCGTTGGATAAGGAGATGGGGCACTTAATTACAATTTCAGGATCAGCACATATCTATGAAGAGAGCTATCAACGAGCACAAGAAATTATTTCTCGATTCTATCCATCACTTCCGTGCGAACAAGATCCGCGCGGTAATTACGTGATTCGCATTATCCCGGAACACGAGATTGAGGTGTTGCATTTAAGTCCGAGCGGAAAAAAGCTCGATCGTTATACTGGAACAACAGCAGTAGAGCTCATGAATACCATTGTTAGAGATCAGGGCGTCTCTGTCTTCTCTCATGCATGTGATTTAGGTGCTGAACTACAAAAAGCAGAGATTGCGTTAACACTTGGAATAGAGTATACTCAAGATCGGCCACTACCATTAAAGGACATTAAGAAGCATGAGTAACAAGGGACATTTTATTGTATTTGAAGGCGGTGAAGGCAGCGGAAAGACTAAGCATTCTGATCTATTAGCTGAACGCTTGCAGGACGAAGGGCAGGAAGTGATTATCACGCATGAGCCAGGCGGTACACGCGTTGGAGAGCTGATTCGTAATGTGATTCTTCATGAGAATCATGAGGCAGTGCATCCGCGGACCGAATTATTTCTTTTTCTTGCCGACCGGTCGCAACATATCGAGCAAGTAATTATACCAGCATTAGAAGAAGGGAAAACAGTGATTTGTGATCGGTTTTCTGGGTCCACATATGCGTATCAAATTGGTGGACGAGAGTTAGAGAATGCGGATATTATTTTCACTATGGATGAATATGCACGCAATGGCCTGGAGCCTGATGTTGTGGTCTACTTAGACATCGATCCTGAAGTTGGTATTGCAAGAAAGAAAGAGGAAGAGCTCAATCGGATGGACAGAGAAGAGCTTGCATTTCATAGGAAAGTACGTGCGTTTTTTCAGGAATACGCAACATCACAAGACACCTGGGTACAGGTATCTTCAGAAGGACCGAAGCAGGAAAATGCAAATACTATTTATAACGAAGTATCTAAACGTCTATTATCATGAACATCAATATCAAGAAAATCAATGATCAAGCAAAGATTCCTGAGTATGCACACCCTGGGGACGCAGGAATGGACATTTTCTCTGTAGAGGAGATTACATTGAAACCAGGAGAGCGACACGCAGTAGCGACAGGTATTGCAATGCAAATACCAGACGGATACGTTGGATTAGTATGGGACAAGAGCGGCAGAGCAATTAAGGAGGGGATTACTACTATGGCTGGTGTGGTTGATTCTGGTTATCGGGGTGAAGTGAAAATAGTACTCATTAATCTCAGTCAAGAACCAGTGCAAGTGGAGAAGCATCAAAAGATTGCGCAGATGTTGATTCAACCCATACAATCAGCAACTGTTTCAGAGGTGGAAGAGCTTGACGACACGGCTCGAGGCGAAGGGGGATTTGGTAGTACAGGATTATAACACATATGGAAAAGCGCGAAGAACAATATGAAGTAGTTATTGGACTAGAGATTCATATTCGACTAGATACCAAGTCTAAGATGTTTTGCGGTACAGAGAATCAAGATAGTGATGAACCAAATGTATTTACATGTCCAATCTGTCTCGGACACCCTGGCACTTTGCCGCAAGTGAACCAAGAAGCGATTCGCCTAGGGACGATTTTTGCTCTGGCGTTGAACTGTGAGATCCCGTTGTTCACAAAGTTTGATCGCAAGAACTACTTCTATCCAGATCTACCAAAAGGGTATCAGATCTCTCAGTATGATGAGCCACTCGCGGTACATGGATATATCGATATCCTACCAGACGACATGCATTCAAAACGGGTGCGTATTGAGCGGGTGCATTTAGAGGAAGACGCAGCTAAGTTAAAGCACAGTCCTGATGGAGAGTCGCTTGTAGATTTTAATCGTGCGGGCACACCGCTGGTAGAATTAGTTACCAAACCTGATATCAGGTCACCACAAGAAGCACGAGTCTTTGTTCAGGAGTTACAGCAAGTCGCACGCTATGTACGTGCATCTCAGGCCGATATGGAAAAGGGGCACCTTCGATGTGATGCAAACATTTCGCTGAGAAAGTTTGGCGATTCAGCGTTGTATCCAAAAACAGAGATTAAGAATATGAACTCTACGCGTTCCATCGAGCGAGCACTGCAGTATGAAATTGAGAGGCAGACTGAGTTATGGGAGAAGAATGAAGCACCAGAACAAACGACCACGCGCGGATGGGATGATAAGCGAGGAATAACGGTTGCGCAGCGAACAAAAGAAGGGGAGGCAGACTATCGATACTTTCCAGAGCCCGATATCCCGCCAATAATCCGCACACAAGAAGAACTTGATCAATTGCGTAATCAAGTGCCAGAACTCCCATATGAGCGCAGAAATCGCTTTACAGAAGAGTATGAGCTGAGTTACAACGATGCAAAGGTACTAACCGCCGACCCGCGTGTAGGTGAATTTTTCGAGGATGTGATATCAGAGCTACGTGGCTGGTTGAATTCGCTGGATGATACCGTAGGTTCTGACCAGGAGATTTGGAAAAAGTATAGGAAGAAAATTGGCCGACTGACTACGTCGTGGATTACATCCGAGTTATTCGGCTTGTTAAAAGAATCAGGAAAAGATTTTTCTGAGATACAGTTTACACGAGAGAATTTTGCAGAACTACTCACGTTAGTATATGAAAAAAAGGTGAATTCCTCAGCAGCGCAGAAGATCCTCCGTATCATGTTTAAATCTGGTGGTGATCCAAGCATCATTATGGAGGAACATGACTTAACACAAATCTCTGATGAAGCAGAAACAGAGAAAATCGTAGATGCAATCATTGCTGACAATTCTGAAGTAGTACAAGACTATCAGAATGGAAAAGATAAAGCGTTAATGTACTTAGTCGGACAGGTGATGAAGCAGACAAAAGGAAAGATCAACCCTGAAGCAGCGACACAACTACTAAAAGAAAAGCTCGACGTTTAGCTATGCTGAAAAGCGAATAGTTGCTACCTGCGTTCTATTTAAGTTGTTCGAGCATGGTGTCCCATACTGCTTCTGCAACATTGTCCGGCTCACCGTCCGAGACGATTTGATGCATATCGATATACGGAAGACTATTGGTTTCGATAATACCAAATTTCTGCTCTGTATAAGGAATAGCAGGATCTTGCATAATGATGTCAATGCCGACAAGGTTGGTTCGCAGTAGTCTTGCTACGCGTATGAACAGGTCTTTATTCTTCTGATGCGTTTTTTCCGTGCATCCAATAATATCGCATCCTTGCGACAGAATGTACTTGTCGTGTAGGTACACTTTTTTACCAGTCGGTAAGACGGAATCTAGTGTCAGCTGTTGTTCGAACAAATGATGCTGTACTTGCTCATCAATTTCGATCACATGCAATGTGGTATTTTTTTGGTCAGTTCCGCCTCGATTTGGATCAGCGTTCTTTTCTTCGATCAGCTGTGCAATAGTGGAAGCGCCATCGCCCACTACATTGGCTTTGTCTTTTTTGCAGACAAATACTTGCTTTTGCCCGATGACTGTCGCACGATAGAGGTCGCCAGTAATAAACTCCTCCACGATTACATCTGGTCGAAAGATCTTTCCAATATCGAACGCTTGCTCCAACTCCTCATATGTTCGTATATCGACAGTAGTATGAAAACTCAACGATCCACCGTTCGGTTTCACGACAAGTGGGAAGTGCAACTCAGCACCGTATCGTAATGCGTTCTTCTTCGATGTAAATACTCGTCCTCGAGGCACTGGAATATCATTTTTTTGAAGCAGGTGTTTTACATCGAATTTATTATCAATGTCAATAATAGGATGGTCATGATTTTTTAATGGGATACCCTCATAGTAATATCGTTTTCCGTTGTGCCGAAAGAAAAATTCATTAGTGTTTGCGCCAAAGAAGTGAAGATTGCAGATATCAATACCTCGTTTCTTTGCTTCGTCGAAAAACAGAAGACTTCGATTATAGAGCATCTCTGGTTTTGGGTTTTTTGAACATGAAAGAATTCTAAAGAAGCGGAAGAGGTCAAACAGCGCATCAAACACCAGATCCGCGACTCGTAAGATGAATGGGTGCCGTAGTATGTGAGTGAGTTTTAAAAAAGGCGCTGCACAACGATCGATATAATATTCAAGATGATACGATGTATGTCGCTTCTTTTTTGTTGGTAAGCAATGTGGGCAGTATTCGTCTTTTTTCATAGAGAGCTCTAGATCCACTATACAAGATTTTTCTCTTTTCTCAAAAAAAAAGGGAGTTCATCTGACTTCTGACGGCCTCATCACTCGGAAGCGCCTGACAGGCGCGAGACCGCCAGCTTCGATGCAGCGTACCTGAACGTATCGGCGTTCATCGCAAGTAGTGCATCGATAGACGAGAAAAACTCCGGCCCGGTTCGCCGCCACCGCGCGGGTGGGCGCCAGCTCCTCAGAGCATTCCGGGCAGAAGAACGTAGTCGGCTTTGATTCTGTCGACATTGCTACCCCCTCACCTGCACCTTGCAGATATATTGCCCTTCTGTCAAGCGCCCTTGAAAAAATACGCAGATGAAGGATGCATGGGTGCGGTTTTCCACAGGTGCACTCGAGCATTGCAAAAATATTTTTTTATGATATACTGTTTCGTGGCATGAATATGACACAACAACAATTCTATAAAGCTCCAGCATTGATACAATATAATCACATCGTTTATTCGTCCCTCTAGCCATGAGGGGCTTTTCTTTTATACTCACATGAAAAAACGCACTCCAGCAGCATTAATACTCACTGACGGTACTACGTATCATGGGTATTCGTTTGGTGCAGCCAGGAGCACGACCGGTGAAGCAGTCTTTGCCACTGGCATGGTGGGGTACCCTGAAGCCTTTACTGACCCTTCATTTCGTGGACAAATTTTGACTATGACCTACCCACTGGTAGGCAATTACGGTGTAAGTAAGGGGCCGTTTGAATCAAAAGAGATTCAAATTAAAGGATTGATCGTCCAAGATTACTCCTACGATTACTCTCATGCATCTGCTACTCGATCCCTAGACGAGTGGTTAAAAGAACATGATATTCCGGCGATTACTGGTATAGATACACGAGCTGTCACTAAACGATTACGAAAGCACGGAGTCATGCTTGGTCAGATTGTCGTAGGTGATGATGAGCCAGTGCCTCACGTAAAAATTGAAGATCCAAATAAGCGAAACCTAGTTGCGGAAGTTAGCATCTCTCGTCCTCGTGTAATCGGAAAAGGAAGGAAACGCGTGCTTGTTGTGGACACTGGTGCAAAAGAGAATATTATCCGTTGTCTTGTAAATCGCGGAGTACAGGTGAAGCGAGTGCCGTGGGATTATAACTACCTTGATGAAAGATGGGACGGATTATTTCTTACTAATGGGCCTGGTGACCCTACCATGGCGAAAGAGTCTGTTGAGTACTTACGTAAAGCGCTGACACAACACAAGCCCATTTTTGGGATTTGTTTAGGTACACAGATCATGGGCCTCGCTGCTGGAGCAAAGACGTACAAGATGAAGTACGGTCATCGAGCGCAAAATCAACCATGCATTGAAGTAGGAACAGATCGATGCTATCTCACCACACAGAATCATGGATACGCAGTAAAAGAGGAGTCGATTCCAAGGGAGTGGAAATTATGGTTCAAGAATGCAAATGATAATACAGTTGAAGGTATTCGTCATAGAAGCAAGCCGTTTTTTTCCACTCAGTTCCATCCAGAAGCAACGCCTGGACCACAGGACACCGAGTTTCTGTTTGATCAATTTGTTGACTTAGTAAAAAAATGAGTAGCGCGTCAAAAAGAATTAGAAAACCAAAGAAAGTACTGATACTCGGGTCAGGAGGGTTGCGTATTGGCCAGGCAGGTGAGTTTGACTACTCGGGCTCTCAAGCTATAAAAGCCATGCAAGAAGAGGGAATTCAGACTGTGTTGGTGAATCCTAATATTGCGACAGTACAAACGAATTCAGATATGGCAGATCGGGTCTATTTCCTGCCGCTCACAAAAACATTCGTTGAACAAATAATCGAAAAAGAGAAGCCTGACGGTATACTCCTGAGCTTCGGCGGACAGACTGCTTTAAATGTTGGGGTAGAATTGGATACCGCTGGAGTGCTGAAGAAGCATCAGGTTGCTGTGTTGGGTACGCCAGTACGATCCATTGAGCAAACAGAAGATCGTGATCTGTTCACAAAGAATTTAAAACAGATTCAAGTCAAAACCGCTCGAAGTTTTGCGGTCACGACTATTGCTCAAGCAAAGCAAGCAGCAAAGAAGCTCGGTTTCCCACTCATGGTTCGCTCAGCGTATTCGCTGGGAGGTAAAGGATCAGGACGCATTGGGTCAATGAAAGAACTAACTCAGAAGTTGCAAGAAGCGTTTGCATCAGTCCCTCAGGTTTTGCTTGAAGAGTACTTGGAAGGCTGGAAAGAAGTCGAATACGAGGTAGTACGAGACGCGTATGACAACTGTGTGACGGTGTGTAATATGGAGAATTTTGACCCTATGGGTATACATACTGGAGAGAGCATCGTTATTGCGCCGTCGCAGACTTTGAATAATGATGAGTATCACTCGTTGCGAACCATCGCAATGAATACAGTTCGTCATCTTGGAATTATTGGAGAGTGCAATATTCAATATGCATTAAATCCGAAAAATGGGGATTACCGTGTCATTGAAATCAATGCACGACTTTCTCGATCCTCTGCACTAGCATCAAAAGCAACAGGATATCCACTAGCATGGGTAGCTGCGAAACTAGCCTTAGGATACAGCCTTGTCGAGATTCAGAATATGGTCACGAAGAAAACACAAGCATGTTTTGAGCCCGCGTTGGATTATGTGGCTATCAAAATGCCGAGATGGGATTTACAGAAGTTTAAAGCAGCGAACAGACGAATTGGCACAGAGATGAAGAGTGTAGGCGAGATCATGGCTCTAGGTAGAACATTTGAGGAGGCGATCCAGAAAGCAGTGCGCATGCTAAATATCGGGGCTGAAGGGGTAGTTGGTAACGTAAAAGAATTTCAAGGCACTAATCAAGACATCACCCATCCCACTGATAAGCGACTCTATGCATTAGCACGGGCCATGATGCGAGGGTCTTCAGTTGAAGAGCTGTATAAGAAAACAAAAATTGATAGGTGGTTTCTATATAAGATTAGAAACATTGTAGCGCAGGAGCAGCAGCTGAAGAAGGAAACGATGTTGTCATCTGAACTTCTACGTCGAGCTAAACAGTGCGGTTTTTCGGACAAACAAATTGCAGATATCCGCAATACCTCAGAAGCAGCTATTCGACAGCAGAGGAAAAAGAACCAAATTCTACCAGTAGTGAAGCAGATTGATACTCTTGCCGGAGAGTTTCCAGCAAGAACAAATTATTTATACATGACCTATAACGGCGAAGAGAATGATGTAAAGCCGGATAAGAATTCTCTAGCAGTGATTGGTGGAGGGCCGTATCGGATCGGCTCATCAGTAGAATTCGATTGGTGTTGTGTGCAAACAGTAAAAACCGCAGCGCAACTCGGCAAGAAGACGATTATGATTAACTGCAATCCAGAGACAGTCTCAACAGACTTCGATATTTGTGATCGGTTGTACTTTGAAGAACTGACGTTTGAGCGAGTGATGGATATTATTGATTATGAGAAGGCAACAGGGACAGTAGTGTCCATGGGCGGACAGATACCGAACACTCTAGCTCTTCCATTGCACAAAGAAAAAGTGAAGATTCTTGGAACGTCACCTGTGAATATTGATCGAGCTGAAGATCGACATAAATTCTCAACGTTGCTAGACCGGCTGGGAGTTGAGCAACCACAATGGAAAGAGTTAACTACCATTGATCAAGCGAAGTCATTCGCCAAACGTGTGGGATACCCAGTGTTGATCAGACCATCATACGTACTGTCAGGCGCGGCAATGAATATTGCGTACAATGAAGAGGGGTTGGACGAGTATTTAGAATCAGCATCACATGTCTCAAAAGAGCACCCTGTAGTGATATCAAAATTTATAGAAGGAGCAAAGGAGATCGAAATTGACGGTGTGGCACAAAAAGGCGAGATGGTGCTATACGCCATCACTGAGCATATTGAAAATGCCGGTGTACACTCCGGAGACGCCACCGTGGTTATGCCACCGCAGAAGTCATATTTAGAGACAATTCGCCGCTTAAAAATGCGTACCAGGGCGATCGTGAAAGAGTTAGAGATCACCGGGCCGTTCAACATTCAATTCCTTGCAAAAGGTAATAGATTAAAAGTAATTGAGCTGAATTTGCGCGCATCGCGGAGTTTTCCGTTTGTTTCTAAGGCGAGTAAATACAATTTTATCGAGTTTGCGACCAAAGCCATGCTCGGAAATGATATACGCGGAGATTATAATACGATTGATCTTGATTACGTAGTAGTCAAAGCTCCGCAGTTCTCATATTCACGTATTAAGGGGGCAGACCCAGTACTGTATGTAGAGATGGGGTCAACTGGAGAGGTAGCGAGTTTTGGAGACTCGTATCATGAGGCAGTTCTCAAAGCGCTGTTGTCTGCTGAGTTACAGCTACCAAAGAAGAATGTATTAGTGTCCATTGGTCGTGATGAAGATAAAGCACGCTTGGGTAAATATATTCGGCAATTGCATACCATGGGGTATACGATCTACGCTACAGAACACACGGGTGAGTTCTTAAAGGAGAAGCTTAAGATTCCGGCCAAGAGACTGCATAAGGTCTCTGAGAAGAAATCCCCGAACGTTCTGGAGTATCTAGAGCAGGGGAAAATTGATTTCATTATTAACATTCCACGTCAATATAATCGCAAGACCGTTAGCGATGGGTTTAGAATACGACGAACTGCTATTGATCATAATGTAGCGTTAGTTGCAAATACACAGCTTGCAAAGACTATTATCATGGCGTTGTATGACTACAATGAGCGAAATATGGGTTTGCAGATTAAAGCATGGGATGAATATGAGAAGTAGCGCTACGAAGAACTGATTAAATCTGGTATAATAATTACGAAATAATTAATAAGTAAGAGCACAATATGAGCTTTAAAGGAAGAGATATTATCTCTATCACAGACTTAACTAAGCAGGAGATCAATTTGGTGCTAGCTGAAGCTGCGAAGTTAAAGAAAAAGCCGAATCCGACGTTGCTCAAAGACAAAGTAATGGGGAGTTTGTTCTTTGAACCGTCTACTAGAACTCGGCTATCATTTGAAACCGCTGCGCAACGCATTGGCATGCGTGTAATCGGTTTTGCAGAAGCAGGTATTACTTCAGGCGCAAAAGGGGAGACCTTGCACGATACTGCAAAGAATATCGGTTTATACGTGGACGTGATCGCTATGCGGCATCCGTTAGAAGGTGCGGCCCGACTTGCATCAGAATCAACTGATAAACCAGTGTTAAATGGTGGAGATGGAGCAAATCAACACCCAACACAGACATTGCTAGATCTGTTTTCGATTAAGGAATCGCAAAAGAAGTTGTCTAGTCTTTCAATTGCTATGGTGGGGGACTTAAAGTACGGAAGAACTGTTCACTCTCTAGCTCAAGCGCTCGTGCACTATAACCCACGACTATACTTCATTGCTCCAGACGTCCTACAGATGCCACCATATGTATTGAAGTATCTGAAAGAGCACAAGATTAAGTACTCAGTACACGAAAAGATTGAGAACGTCATCAAGAAAGTGGATGTTCTCTATATGACGCGTATTCAGAAAGAACGTTTTCCAGATCCTTTAGAGTATGAACGAGTAAAGAGTGTGTATATATTAACTGAAGACATGTTGACCGGTGTAAAGAAAAATATGAGAGTGCTGCATCCACTGCCACGCGTGAATGAGATTGACTATCGCATTGATGCGAGTCCGCACGCATACTACTTCAACCAAGCGGAGAATGGACTATTTGTCCGACAGGCACTACTCGGATTAGTCTTAGGTAAAATTAAATCATAATTATATGAGAGCATTTAAAGTATTTGCAATTCAAGACGGTACGGTCATTGACCATATTCCAGGCGGACAGGCAATTCGACTTATTCAGTTGTTGAAGCTCATTCAGAACGGGAACATTGTCACTATGGGTGCGAATTTCAAGTCCAAAAAGAATTCTAAAGGCAAAGACCTGATCAAGATTGAAAAAAAGGAGTTAACACCCGAGGAGGTAAATCAAGTAGCACTTATTGCCCCACAGGCAACGATCAACATTATTCGGGACTATAAAATTGCTAAGAAATTCACGGTAGAGCTTCCAGAAATTTTTGAAAACATCGGTTCGTGCCCTAATCCGAAGTGTATCACTAATGATCAACCGCACGGTGCAAAATTCTATCCGTTTTTCGAGAACAAGGAGATGAAGGTCAAGTGTCACTACTGTGAAAAGCTATTTAATCCTGAGGAGATTCATGAGTAAGTTATCAGCTCAGCAGTTGACTGAGTGGTTACAGACACTGAAATGGGAGGAAGTCGAAACACGTGTACAAGAACGAGGGTTGTTATTATTGCCAGCGCTCGTAGATGCGCATGTGCATTTCCGTGTTCCAGGAGCAGAACATAAAGAAGATTGGGAAACAGGTTCAGAAGCTGCAGTGCAAGGAGGGCTCTGCGGTGTGGTTGATATGCCGAATACCTCCCCACCGACCTTTACTAAGAAAGAATTAGAAGAGAAAATCCAGATCGTTGAAGGACAGAAAAAGCACGGCCTTCGATCGTACTTTTATGTTGCGTGCCAGAGTGATGCAGCGCCAGATCCGTCATGCGCTGAATTTGCTGTTGGTGTAAAGGTTTATTACGGATCTTCTACAGGAAATTTGTTGACGAATACTCAAAATACCCTCGAGCAGTTGTATACCTCATGGCCGCGTATTATCACTATACACGCTGAATCCGAGGAAGTAATTCAGAAGAATCTAGAACAGTACACAGATCGTTCAAATCCGAGTGTACATTCAAAAATACGAAGCAGAGAAGCAGCGGTGCAAGCAACTAAAGAACTCATTGAAATTGTGCGCAAACATAAAAAACCAACGATCTTTGCTCATGTTTCTACGAAAGAAGAGATTGAACTATTAAGCAACGCAAAGCAAGAAGGACTGCCAGTGCATATTGAAGTAACCCCACATCACTTGTTCTTAAATGACAGTGACTATGAACAGTGGGAAAACTACGTGCGCGTTAATCCACCGCTACGTACAGAAGAAGATAATCGTGCGTTGTGGCAAGCAATCACTGACGGAGTAGTTGACTATATTGGTACTGATCATGCGCCGCACACATCTGAAGAAAAAGAGCTAGAGTATGATGAAGCTCCGTCTGGAATTCCAGAGATAGATACTGTAGTTCCATTGATGTTGAACGCTATTAACGAGGGAAAGTTAACCATCGAGCTCATGCATACGAATCCGATCCGGCTCTTTGATTTGCATGGACTTGAGCAGTGCGGAGTAGTCGTGGATATGAGCAAGCAGCAGAACGTGAAGCAAGAACGCATTAACTCAAAATGCGGATGGAGTCCGTATGTGGATTGGGAGCTGCAAGGTTGGCCGATATATACTATTATAGATAATAACGTCATAACTATTAATAACTAACAGTACATTATGAGGCATTTTATTCATCTCAAAGAGTACTCAGCTGAAGAGCTGAAAGAAATTATCGAACTTGCGCAGACCATCAAGAAAGATCCTGCGGCGCATTCTGAAGCATTGAAAGACAAGACATTAATCATGTTATTTCAAAAGACTTCTACTCGCACACGTCTATCATTTGAAAGCGGCATGACACGTTTAGGCGGGCATGGAATTTTTCTAGATCAACGCACGACTCAGGTATCACTTACGGATTTCGATGACGAAATCCAAGCAATTATGCGTTTCGGTGACCTGTTAATGTTTCGAGCTCTGAAAGCAGACGATGTAGAGACTGCTGCATCTTTTAACGCGATTCCAGTTATTGACGCATGCAGTGAGAAATACCACCCATGTCAGGCAATCGGCGACATGCTGACCATGATTGAGCACTCCAATGGATTAGAGAATATTAAAAAGATAGCATGGCTCGGTATTGAGAATAACGTTTCTAACACATTAAAACTGTTATGTGCAAAACTCGGAATTGAACTGGTGTTACTCGCCCCAGAAGCCAATCCAGCAAGTGTAGATGAAGAGTTGAACACCATGGCAGAAGAGACAGGCTTAATTACAAAAACCGATGATATCGCTGAGGGCCTAAAAGGAGCAGACTATATTCACACTGACACATGGATGGACATGGAATTCTTTGAGGACGGTAAAGTGAAGCCTGAGTTTAAGGATCAATATGATGCTCGTAATGAGAAGTTTAAACCGTATCAAGTCAGCGCTGAGCTTGTGGACACACATGCACCAAATGCTGGAATCATGCACTGTATGCCGTGTCACGTCGGGTATGAGATAACAAAAGATGCTATCCACCATAAGAACTCGAAGATATTTGACCAAGCAGAAAACCGCATGCACGCACAGAACGGTCTTATGGTATGGTTGATGCAGAATCAAAAATAATCAGTAACGAACGGGCGTATGAGCGTGAGTACTGAAGTTACATTTCTCGATAAGCCATTTACTAATCCGATTGTATTAGCTTCCGGTATCTTGGGAGTGACTGGTGCCTGCATGGCAAAAGTCATTCGAGATGGTGCAGGTGGAGTGATTATGAAGTCAGTGACTGTTGAGCCCATAGAAGGAAATCCCAGTCCAATTATGCTGGGAGAGGAAGGGTATTTCCTTAATGCAGTTGGGTTGCCAGGGCCTGGAGCTTCCGCGTCTATTGATGAAGTGAAAAAGTTTAAAGAGCTGAATAAGGAAGGAATGATGATTGGATCTATCTTTGGGCGCACCATCGAGGAGTTTGGACAAGCAACAGAGACATTGTGCCAAGCACCGATTGACCTCTTAGAAGTGAATGTATCGTGTCCACATGCATCGCATTTGTATAAAAAACCCTTTGCGCACGATACGGAATCTATAGAGAAAATCACAAAGACAGTTAAAGAGCATACTACAGTGCCGTTTTCTATCAAGCTTTCACCGAATACCTACCAGATAGCTGAATACGCTAAAGCAGCAGAAGCAGCGGGTGCGGATGCAATCTCTGCAGTAAATACCATCACTGGCATGAAGGTGAATATTCAAGCAAGGCGACCAGTGCTGTCGAATAAAGTCGGCGGGGTATCTGGGCCAGCGATTAAACCAATGGCATTAAAAGCAGTATGGGACATCTATCAAGCAGTGAAGATCCCGATTATCGGTACCGGTGGTATCACCAACGGAGAAGATGCAATTGAGATGCTCATGGTCGGAGCTCGCTTGCTCGGTGTCGGTTCTGCGTTCTACTATCGAGGGCCAAAAACGCCATCCTTGATAGTAAAAGAGATGCAGGAGATCATGGAACAACAAGGATTTTCAACCATAGAGGAGATCATCGGTTTAGCACATAACGAATAATACTATGCCACAAGACACCCCAACTATGCTACCAATTAAAAAGATTCAGGAAGAGACGGATTGTATCCGAACGTATACATTTGAGTATAAACTCAATTCCAGGCCTGGACAGTTTGTGATGTTATGGGTCCCAGGAGTGGATATGAAGCCGTTCTCTATTGGTAAAGATGCTGGAGAGGAGTTCGAATTAACAATTTGTCGCGTCGGTAAAGCTACTGAAGCCTTGTTTGAACTGAAACAAGGTGATTCTATTGGCATTACCGGACCGTATGGCTCATGCTACCGTCATAAAAAAGAATCGCACGTGATTACAGTTGCAGGTGGCTACGGTGCTGCACCGCTCGGATATTTAGCAGATAACGCACTAGCAGATAATTGTACCGTAGACTTTCTTGTAGGTGCACGTAACGCTGATTTACTACTCTTTGAAGAGCGCATGACGCAAGCAGGAGCAAACGTCCAAGTAGCCACTGATGACGGATCAAAAGGTCATAAAGGGTATGTCACTGAAATACTTGTCGAGCTGCTGGAAAAGAACAAGAAAGAAGGAACGCTTGAGAAAGTGAAGGTCTTTACCTGCGGACCGGAATTGATGCAGAAGAAAGTTGCTGAGATAGCCCAGGAGTACGGCGTGCAGAGCGAAGTCTCGGTCGAGCGTTACATGAAATGTGGGTTCGGCATCTGCGGAAACTGCTGCATTGACGATGAAGGAATTACGCTTTGTCAGCACGGACCAGTTATTCTCGGAGACCGTGCACTGAAGATGCCGGAATTCGGAGCGTACCATCGCGATAAATCAGGACTTAAACATGAATTTTAATATATGAATTCAAAAGAGATTGCGTCGCTGCTGTTAGAGATTCAAGCAGTGACTCTTAATGCAAAAGAGCCGTACCGCTATACATCGGGCATTTTGAGCCCAATCTACTGCGATAATCGGTTGATCATGTCTTATCCGGACAAACGAGGAGTAATAATTGATGGATTTTTGTCAGTGATCAAAGAAAAAGAGCTGCAATTTGATATTGTAGCCGGAACTGCAACTGCTGGCATTCCGCATGCAGCGTGGGTGGCAGATAAATTGGAGATTCCGATGGTCTATGTTCGTGGTAAAGCAAAGGAGCATGGAAAAAAGAATCAAGTCGAAGGCAAGCTAGAAAAGGGTGTAAAAGCACTGGTGATTGAAGACTTGATCAGTACTGGAGGGAGCTCGGTTGGCGCATGCGAAGCGGTGAGAAATGAAGGAGGAGAGGTAACAGACTGCGTTGCAATCTTCACTTATGAAATGCAAGCAGCAAAAGAGAAATTTGCAGAGGTCGATGTCGCACTTCATACGCTAACGAATTTTACCACGTTAGTGGAAGTAGCATCCGAGAAAGAGTACATCACCGAAGAAGAGAAAGAGAAGGTATTGGAATGGAATACCGATCCGAGTGGATGGGGAAAGAAGATGGGTTTAGAATAGAATCATATGAAGTATAGTGAACGAGCAGAGACCACAACAAATCCAGCTGCAAAAGAGCTGTTTCAATTAATGGATGAGAAGCAAACGAATCTAGCAGTAGCAGCGGACGTTATGACAGCTGATGAGCTACTATCGTTAGTTCAAGCAGTTGGTGATGAAATATGCGTATTAAAAACGCATATTGATGTGGTGGAGGATTACTCACAAGAGTTAGTAGAATCATTACTGGAGTTGAAAGAAAAGCATAATTTTCTTATCTTTGAGGATAGAAAATTCGCTGATATCGGCAATACTGTAAAGATGCAGTACAGCGCAGGGGTCTATCATATTGCGGATTGGGCAGACATCACAAATGCGCACGTAGTTCCAGGTCCTGGAATTATTGAAGGATTGCAAGAAGTAGGGCTAGAGAAGGGTCGCGGGTTGTTGTTATTAGCGGAGATGAGTTCTGAGGGAAATCTTGCTACAGATGATTACACTGCAACTGCTGTGAAGTGGGCGCAAGAGTACGATGAGTTCGTAATTGGATTTATCGGAATGAAGAAGCTAGTAGATGATCCAAAATTTATTACTATGACTCCTGGCGTAAAGATCGGTGGTGGAGGAGATGCACTGAAACAGCAGTATAATACGCCGGAGAAGGCCATTTCAGGTGGTTCAGACATTATTATCGTAGGCCGAGGCATTTACGGCGCTGATGATCAAAAAGCAGCAGCACAAGAGTATAGAGCTGCTGCGTGGGAGGCGTATACCAATACCCGATAAACATGGCACTAGGCCGAAGAGCAAAGCAGTCATTAGTTGTTCACGGGGATCCTCAACGAGCACAACGTGTTGAAGCTCAGAGACGGCGAGCTTTTATGGTAGCAAAAAAAAGAAAAGAGCGTGATGCTACTCCGGATTCTGATGAACAGGATAATCGCGATGAACTGGAGGAGCAGCGCCGTCGTTTGATAGAATCTCTGCAAGATGTGCATCGTCGAGAGCTGGATCGCTATATCGATCGTCACGTTGGACGTCCACATATTGATATTGATCATCGAGCAGCCATGGGACTGATACCAAGAGAGGTATTGGAATTTGCAAATGATCCGAGAAATGTAGGGGTCATGCCAGTATTTTCTGATGCGCGATATTCTGACCTCATGGTGGTTGAATTCAATCATTCTGACCGTGAATCATGGGACGAGTATGACTGGGAGATACTCGACAGGGTCGATCGAAGATACCTTCACGATGCATCGAGGAGGGGGTGGTTGAAACCGAGTACGATGATGCTACAACGATTTGTGTTGGAGAGAACATTTCCTCATAGACGTTCCCGACACCCTTCACTAGTGGTTTCGCAATATCAAGACCGGCACTTTACTACTAATACACAGTACGGATTTCTCTTGCAACTCGCACAGTTGCGGCATTGTGGGTTCGATGATCAGTTTTTTGTTCGTTCACAAACATTACGTCGTGCAATCGGCGAGCACTATCCATTGCATCCGCTTGATCTTAGCCGTCTGACTCCGCGAGAGCGAGCGCGTCGCGGATTACCATCCGATTATGAATCAGATTTTGATTATGTCGTCTCGCTAGAGGTGTTAGATGAAATACTCGATCTTAGAAATGGAGGTTAAATCTGTTCCGCGAATAATCGCCACGGATCACATCCAGTGATCTTAACGTTTACATATTCTCCAATTAAGGAAGGGTCCCCAAAGAACTCTACGGATTTCAATCCTTGGGTTCTACCTACAAGTTTTCCTTGTTTGCGGCTTTGAGATTCAACAAGAACCTGCTGTGTAGTTTTGACGAGCTTGTCATTAGATGCAAGTGCAGTTTTTTTCAGCACTTCAGTTGCGTGCTGATCGCGTTTCTTTTTTTCGTCTTTTGGAACATCATCCTTGAAACGTTCATTTGCAACCGCGTTCGGGCGAGGGGAGTACTGCGCAATGTATGCCATATCAAACGCTGCTTTCTCCATCACATCAACCGTATCTTGAAATTGCTCATCAGTTTCTCCGCAAAAACCAACGATAATATCTGTAGAGACAGTGATATCTGGAATGATTTCACGTGCTAAAGATAATTTACTCATGAACTCTTCGACAGTATAGCGTCTGTTCATGCGCTTGAGTACTTGGGTATTTCCTGATTGCAGGGGCAAGTTTAAGTACGGGGCAAGAGATTCATATTCTGACTGTACTTCATAGACCTCTTTGTTCATATCTTTTGGATGAGGGCTCGTGTAGTACACTCGAACCTGCTGAGACGAAGTATCTGCCATTTGTCCAATAGTTCGCAGCAGTTCGGCAAATGTGGGTTCTTTTTCTGGTACGTCTAAACCGTATGAATTAACATTTTGTCCAAGAATGGTGATTTGTTTATACCCTTTATCTAGAAGTGTTTGGATTTCCTTATAGATACTTTCAGATGGGCGTGATACCTCACGTCCACGCGTATACGGTACAGCACAATACGTGCAGAAGTTATTGCATCCGTTTTGAATCGGGACAAACGCTCGAAACGAGGAGTCTCGATGTGGTTCAATATCCCAAAACTCTTTTGGAGTGCCGATACCGTACTGTTGCAGTAATTGAGGAAGTTCAAGTATTTTCTCTAGTTCAATGACAAAGTCAAATGACTTAGTAAAACGCTTTTTATCATCCGGGAGTACGCATCCAGAAACAAAAGTGATTAACTTCTTCTCTTGCTTCCATTCGTTCCAATGCTTGGCGCGGCCGATTACTCGGTCAATGGCCGACTGACGAATAGAACACGCAACTAACCCAAGAAGATCTGCGTCCTGCTCGGATTCCGCCGGGGTATATCCAATAGAATCCAACACAGCTGCAATACGTTCTGCATCAGACTTATTTGTGGCACACCCTAATGAAACAATAAAATACTTCATGTCTGGCTTATCCTACCAAACTGAAGAGTGATTTGCAATGTGTATATATTATCGAGCTTGTCGTCTTGGTCGAGGAATGTCTTGTGGTCTATTATCGTCCGGTCGTACCTCTGGTTCTTCGTCTGGGACGGGTAATTCTGTAACGGTTGCATCATCAGATTCATCAAGTGCTGCAGCTGCTTCTTTCGGTGGTCGTCTTCTAATGACCCCACCTCGTCGTCGCTCTTTAACTCCGCCATCCAATTCACGGTCCCATGCAATTGGGCCTTGAGCAGGCTCTCTACCAGGCAACTTATCAAGCGGCCCATCCGGAATTGATTGTTCATAATCGAGTAGAATTCTGTCTGCGCGTCCTGCACCTCGTTTGCGGTCCAAATGGTCAATCATTCCATCTTCTTGAGCATGAGCGGCACCCGTACGCCTTCTTCCGCCAATTCTACGTCCTACTGCGCTATCTGGTCTTGACTCAGATGTTTGGCGACTACCCTCAATATGTTCTTTTAACGCAGTGAATTCCGCTTCTGGAACTAACTCTACATCTAACTCATGAGTTCTCTTTCTGCGCATTTCCCCAGTTACAGGGTCTTCAATTAAGTCTCGTGCAGTCGTTTCATCAACACGATATAAGCCAACAACTGGCAGTGCAGTGCTGCCGCACTGACTTCCTCGTGGCCCTACAATTTCATTTCCAATAGCTTCAATCACAAAATATCGCGCACCATCAATTATCTTGGTTCTGTTAAGTCCAGTATGTCCTGGAATTGCTGCGAGCTCATGAGCGCGCAGTCGTTGTGGTAGATCGCTTCGCATATTTTATGCTATGAATTATTAACCACTAAAGAATATCATAAAAGTTGTAAAAAGTCAAGTTACAACTCCAGTGATTTTTCTGAAATAATCTGTTGTGCCTGCTTAATAAACTCTGCTTCAGCAATCTCTACAACTTCCTTTTCACCCCGCTTTCGTACCATTAGGTTATCAGAGTCCATCTCCTTGTCTCCAATCACTAAGATATACGGAGTCTTTAACTTCGATGCTTTTCTAATCTTGTTTCCCACAGTCTCATTCGAGATATCCAAGTCAACACGCAATCCATTTTCCATAAATCGTTTCGATAACTCTGAACAATACTCTTTATGATCAGCTCCAACTGATAATACGGCAACGTGAGCAGGGGAGAGCCAGAGTGGAAATTCTCCTGCATAGAATTCAATTAAGAAAGCAATAGTTCGCTCAATTGCGCCAATGGATGAACGATGTACGACAACTGGTTGACGTTCTTTTCCTTTGTCATCAACGTACGTTACACCAAACCGTTCAGGCAAGCAGAAGTCGTACTGAACAGTAAATGCCGTCTCTTCTTTGCCGAGAACGTTCTTCATCTGAATATCGATCTTCGGCCCGTAAAACGCTGCTTCATGTTCAGCTTCATAGTACGGTGCGTCGATCTCTTGTAATGCTTGTCGTAACGCCTCCTCGCTTATATCCCACATCTTGTCGTTTTTGTAGTACTTCTCTTCGTTGTCGCGATCTCCAAGCGAGAGGCGGTACGTATAGTCTTTCCCTCGCTCTAAGCCAAAGACAGTGGCGAAGTACTCAATCAGGTCTATCACTCCCTTGACTTCGTCTTTAACCTGATCCTCAGTACAGAATATGTGAGAATCTGCCAAGCAGAATCCACGTACACGCATTAAGCCAGAGAGCTCGCCGGATTTTTCATATCGATAGAGTTTTGCTAATTCTGCAATGCGCAGTGGAAGCTCGCGATAACTTCGAGGACGATCGTCAAACATCATGAAGTGATGTGGGCACGACATTGGTCGTAGGATAATCTCTTCATCATCCACTGTTATGGGTGCATACATACTGTCTTTGTAGTACGGGTAATGTCCTGACTTACGATACAGGTCCACATTTGCAAGATCCGGCGTGCAGACATGTTTGTATCCTCGACGAATCTCTTCGTCAGTAATAGCGCGTTCTAATTCACGACGTATGGTTGCACCTCGCTCTGTGAACATCGGTAGGCCTTTTCCGACTACCTCGGAAAACGTAAACAGGTCGAGATCCTTACCAAGCTTTCTATGATCCCTCTTCTTGGCTTGCTCCAGTCGTTCAAAGTATTCATCTAACTCTTTTTTGTTGTGAAATGCCACACCATAGATACGCGTGAGCATATCTCTGTTCTCATCACCTTTCCAATATGCGCCAGCAACTTTTGTTAATGCAAATGCTTCTGGGTCTATTTCACGAGTATTTTCAACGTGCGGACCGCTACAGAGATTCTCAAACCAATCTGACTTATAAAAGCTGACTTTACGTTTCCCTTGCGACTGTAATTCCTTGATCAACTCGGTCTTGTACGGATCATCTTTATACTCATCTAATGCTTTATCAGCAAGAATATCATGCTGAACAAAGTCAATCTCTTGCGCGATCATCTCTTTTATGCGCTTTTCCAACTTTGGAAAGAGATCTTCCGAGATGCTTTCGGGAAGGCCGTAGTCTTGATAAAAACCATCCTCGATTACTGGCCCGACTCCTAATCCGACATCCCGATAGAGCTCTTGCACTGCCATACTCATCAAGTGAGATATAGAGTGGCGTATTTTTTCTAACTGTTCATCTGCCATATGATACATTTATTACTTATTTATACATAAAAAGCCCCTGTATTGGGACCCTGAAGGGCGGTTCCACCCAATTTCTCATCATTACTGATGAGCGCTTATTGAAACCGTGTTCTATTGTTCCAGCATACTGTGCATGGACCAGATGGTATTACTAGTGTACTACCTTGAAGAGGTCTCAGCCTACGCCTCTTGTTCTCTGTAAGGGCATCACTAGGAATGCGTTCTGTAGTTACAGTGTAATCGGTATATGAACTTTGTCAAGATTACTGCGTGCGCGCAATATCAACAGTGATATTCTTTGATAAGCTCGGTGTGCGTGTGACCCAAAATGGAGAGAACTCTACTTGTATTGCCTGGATTTCATCAAATGCAGTGAGATAGGCATCCACTTCTTGCGCTGACATATTGGTGAGCGACTCAGCGTTCAATACTTCATTCTCCTCGTCAATAATTGTTGGTATGGTGATAGAGAACGTGACTTCTGCTTCGGTATTGTCGAGCTCCAATTCACCGACAGTGCCTTGTACTTCGCTTAACACGATTGCGCTTTTTGCTGCGATGCCTTCTGGGATTGCCTCGTCGCTTTTTGTTTGGATCTATGTAATGAAATCCGGTTTGTTGACCACGACTGCTGCGACTGTCATAGTTGCATGTACTTCAAAGTTATCGACCTCTTCACCGCCTTGAACCGATGATTCTTCTGTGACAGAGGTAATACGGTATGCATTTGTTGGGATATACGGTTCAGCTGGTAGACCTTCGGTATCCTGTATCTCCTGGTTAAGTGTTTCCAGAGCTTGGGTGGTCAGATCGTTTTCCAGTTCTTCTTGAGCATTAGCAATGTCTGTTTGACTGACGACGCCGACATTAACTAGCCCGCCGGTCATTGCGGAATCGCTTTCAGCATAGATATCGTCCTTGAGTCCGTCCCAGAGCGCAACAATCTCGAACGTAGATGCATCGATATTACCTTTTGCGCCTTCTTCATCAGCCATGACCGGGACTTCGACCGACCCTCCGGCCGGGACTGTAACAGTCTCTTGAGTTCTAAATAACACTCCTTCTTTTGATAGTAAGCGCGTGGTTTCTACTAGAGGTTGATTTTGAGAGTAGTTATTGATAATAGTGACAGTTCCAGTTGCTTTTGCTGGTTTCGACTCTGAACTTTGAATATTAGTAATGGTTTTGCTTCCTTCAACATCAGTGAATACGACCGTTGCTGACAATTCACTCACGCTTGTGACAAATGAGAGATCGCTTTGGATCTGTGCTGGGGTCACGGTGATAGTTGTATTTGAAAAAGAAAAGTAGACAATTGCACACACGAGAATACAAGTGAGCACAACGAATCCGATGACGATTTTGTTGTAGTACTTCTCAATGCGAGAGTTCGCTATAGATGCTTTTCGTTTGGTTTTTGTAGTAGAGATATGCGGCGTGTCTTTCTTCTTTGTTTTAGTCATAAAAAAAAATTAATATACCTCAGTGTATCACATCGACATTTTGCTGTCCAAAGATCTTTTCTACTTTTTCAATAGTTTGCTGGTCAATTTTTTGCCGTGTGTCAATTTGTTTTTCATCAGAGTGCAATTCAACAGCGTATTCTCCTTCTGATTCTTTGAGTAACTGTTGAAACTCTTCAAAGACTGTCTTTTTAATCTCTGTAGGTACGGTAATAATCACTTTTTTTTCCGATATGGGCTTCCAGCGCTCGACTTCTTCAACTAGGATTTTAATCGAACCATCTTTATCGTCGAGCTTGCCTCTTACTTTGAGTAACGCATCCTCTTGCCAGAACGTAGAGTACTGCTGGACTACTTTTGGAAATACTAGAGCTTCTATTTCGCTCGTATGGTCCGCAAATCCTGCAAATAGCATCATCTCTCCATTTTTTGTAGTGACTCGCTTAATAGTAGTAACCATTCCGATGAGTGTTACTACTCGTCCTTTCGGATGTTTTTTCAGTGTTTCAAACGGTATTGAGTCTCGCTCGAGTGTTGTGCGGTAATCAGCAAGTGGGTGTCCTGAAATATAGAGGCCTAGCAGTTCCTTTTCCCATGACAGTTGTTCTTGGTCAGTGACTGGCGGCGCTTCCGCTAGTCGCAGAGCCGGGGCCTGCAAACCTTGTACAGACCCAAAGAGATTACCTTGTCCGCTGCGTTTCTCTTCCTGTGTTCGTTTAGAGAAATGTAGTAGTGATTCTATATTCATTAACAGTGTGTTCCGTTCAGTGAATGCATCGCACGCTCCGCATTTGATTAAACTTTCTAATGATTTCTTATTTAGATCCTTGTCCTGCACTCGAGTCAGCAGATCTTCCATACTCTTATATGGACCGTTCTGCTTTCTCTCTTTAATGATGACGTCCACGATATGATCTCCGACATTCTTAACTGCGCGCAATCCAAAACGGATACGCGGGGATTCCTCCTCCAGACTGTCCTTTACTACTGAGAAATCTGCAAAACTTTCATTAATGTCTGGCGGGAGCACAGTTAGTCCCATCTGCTCAGCGTGATTTACTTCAATTGCAATTCGATCAGTATTCTCGTCATCAGATGTCATTAACGCAGCCATAAACTGAGCAGGGTAGTTTGCTTTCAAGTACGCCGTACGGTAGGCAATCATGGCATAGCACGCTGCATGCGAACGATTGAATCCATAGCGAGCAAACGGTAGTATAAAGTTCCAGATTTTTTGAGCGACACTTTGTGAAATCCCGTTTTGAATCATTCCAGAGATTAATTTTTGTCCTTGCTCATCTAACAGCGATTTAATCTTTTTTCCTACTGCTTTTCTGAGAACATCTGCCTCACCGTAAGAGAAGTTCGCGAGTTGACGCGCAATCTCTGCGACTTGCTCTTGATAGACCGCAATGCCATACGTTTTTTCCAGTATCGGTTTTAACCGTTTATCGAGATAAGTAATAGTCCGTTTCCCGTGTTTTCCTTGAATGTACTCTGGGATAAATTCCATTGGCCCTGGGCGATATAGAGCAACCATTGCAATGATGTCCTCAAATTCCGTTGGCTTCAGCTGTTTAAGATAGCGGCGCATACCAGAGCTTTCTAATTGAAACACCCCAATAGTGTTTGCCTGCTTTAATAACGCGTATGTTTTTTTATCATTAAGAGGTATGTCCTCAATGCTGATTTCAGTGTTAGTTGTTGCTTGAACGACGTCTAATGTGTTTTCAATAATCGTCAGATTCTTTAATCCTAGAAAATCCATTTTTAAGAGACCCAGAGACTCAATAGGATTCATTGAGTATTGTGTGACTATGGTTTTATCTTCCTGGTCGACGTATTGCAGTGGCACGGTAGTAGTGAGTGGATCTTTAGTGATTACCACTGCACATGCATGCGTTGATGTATGTCGGACTACTCCTTCTAATTTTCTCGCAATAGTCATGAGGCGTTCTGCGTCTGGGTCATTGTCAATAATCTCCGATAGCTCTGGAACGGTTTTCAGTGCTTGTTCCAATGAAGTAAACATCGGTATGAGCTTAGCGATGCGATCACAATATCCATACGATAGACCTAATACACGACCGACGTCTCGAACGACAGCGCGTGCTGCCATAGTTCCAAACGTGATAATTTGCGCAACATGATCCTTTCCGTACTTCTCTTCAACGTATCGCAACACATCATCACGGCGAATATCCGCAAAGTCTGTATCAATATCAGGTTGAGAGACGCGTTCTGGGTTTAAGAAGCGCTCAAAGAGCAGTTGATATTTTATAGGATCGATATCAGTGATGTTAGTTAAGAAAGACACCAGGGAACCAGCTGCTGAACCACGCCCAGGTCCAACTGCAACTCCCTTCTCTTTCGCCCAATTAATAAAGTCTTGCACAATCAGGAAGTACGAAGCAAAACCGGTTTTATTGATTATCTCTAGCTCATACTCTAATCGTTTCTGCACTTCATCAGTGATGTTCCCATACCGCTTCTGTAATCCATTCTCACAAAGTGTTCGTAGCTCTTGCTCTGGAGTAGCGCCTTCTGGTAGATGATAGTACGGCATCTGTATTTTTCCGA
Organism: uncultured Gammaproteobacteria bacterium; assembly: GCA_964344485.1. GTDB lineage: Bacteria > Patescibacteriota > Patescibacteriia > UBA9570 > XYC2-FULL-38-9 > CAYFNF01. Next base: position 189,351 of record CAYFNF010000002.1, on the reverse strand, counting down.
ATTCTAGGTCAACCTGTACTCGCTCAGCTATTTCTATAGTATTCTGAATTGCTCCAGGATATGCACTGAACAGTTCTTGCATCTCTTGCGGTGGGCGTAATGAGTAATCTTCATTACGCATGGATAGGCGATTCTCTTCAGAGAGCAGCTGTTTAGTTTGGATGCAGACCAGCACGTCTTGTGCTTCATTATCTGACGGGTCGATGTAATGCGTATCATTGGTTGCAACTAATTTTACTCCCAGGTCATTGTGCAGTTGAAGTAATACGTCGTTTACTTGTTGTTGTTCAGGAGTGCTGGGCTTGTGCTGTACCTCTAAATAAAAGTGATCTGTATCGAAGATATTCAAATATTTTTTTACGACCTCCACTGCATCTTCATATCCTTTAGTAAGTATAGTGCGTGGGATCTCTCCAGCCAGGCACGCAGAGAGAGCGATTAGACCGTCTGAATGCTGTTGCAGGAGATCCAGATCAATCCTGGGCTTCTGGTAGAATCCTTCTAAGTGTGAAGTGGTCACTAGCTTTATGAGATTTTCATATCCAGTATTATTCTCGGCTAGTAGTACGATGTGGAACGGTCGCTCCTTTGGTGTGCGCTCATGCATCGAAGACGGAGCCAGATACGCTTCTACACCGATGATCGGTTTGACGCCACGTTTCTTCGCTTGCTGATAAAATTCAATAGCACCATAGAGATTTCCATGGTCAGTTAAGGCGATTGCCGGCATTTTGAGTTGCTTTACTCTATCGATCAGCTCAGGAATTTTTGGAACACCGTCAAGTAGAGAATAATGGCTATGAGTATGAAGGTGGACAAATGACATAATGGTAGAACTATGATATCATTTCTACACTTGATTATAAAGGTATGGGAAGAAATAGTTCCACAAAAAAGAAAAACACGCAACCCCGATTTGATATTCTTTTTTTACCGTATGCGGTTATTGCGTGTGCGGTCATTATATTCGGGGCGATCTTAATACTTCAGCAGAGACAATTTCAACAGACGATTCCGGACACTACGTATCAAGTAGTGTTCCTAACGAACGGGCAGGTCTACATCGGACAACTAGAACCACTCTCTCGCTCTTATCTTCAACTCCATTATGTCTATTAGATTCAAGAATGGTCTGAGGTTAGTACAGATTCAGAAACAGAGCCATCCACACAGTTTACATTAATTCATGCTGGAGAGGAGCTGCACCAACCGCAGAATAGTATGGTTCTCAACTCTGACCATGTGCTATATTGGCAAAATCTTCGAGAGGATTCACGAATCATAGACGCGATAAAAGAGGACAAATCTCAGAAATAAAAACACCGCGCATTCGAACGCGGTGTTTTCTTATAGAGCTATTTTTTCTTACTCGTACGCTTCGGTGTGGCTTTCTTTGCTTTTACCGCATCCACTACAGTACTAATCTGTGATGCAATAAATGAGATCGAGGTCGCTGATGTAATCACTTTCTCTTTAATACTTGCGAGCGCTTCTTCAAATTCTACGATTTTTTCACGGATTTCTGTGATAACTTCGTTCCCTTGCTTCAATATTTGTACTACGTAATACATCATCCATACTAAAAAACCGGTAAAAATGAGTATGCAGAGTGATATCACTCCGTACATAACATCGACGCTTGTATCGTACATATAATATGTATGATTAATAATTTTGTTTTTTTATCGCGTTATGATCATAACATAATTGAAGTCAAACCACAACAATGGTACAATACGTACATGGAGACATCGCAGAATAATATTTCGGAGAGCAAGTTTAAGATTGGTTTTTGGATAACCACACACCGAAAACTCATTAAAATATTCTATACGAGCTGTGTTGGTGTTGTAGCTGCGTGCATGATTGGCATGGCAGTATTTCAGTTAGTGGATTGGCTCTCGCATATTAAGCAGACGAACGAAATCATGCAGATTGTGAGTGGGTCTATTGTTCGATATGATGCAAAGAATCCGCCGCAGGACATTCAACAGCGTCTTGCTACCTCAGTTATTCATAGTGAAGATAGTGTCTCTGTGGTTGCAAATCTCTATAATCCAAATACCATTTGGGGCGCAACTAAGATTGAGTATGAAGTTTTTATCGGTGGAATTTCCGCAGGTACAGAGGAGATTACACTCGCACCGTTGCAAGAACGGTATATTACAAAAACAGACTTAGCTTTCTCCGGAGACGATGCACCTGCAGTGAGCATAGTCATGGGCGATGTGATTTGGAAACGCATTCAACGTCCTGATAAATTACCAGAAGAGAATTGGGAGTATCTAAACGCTGAGTATGATTTTATAAACTCAGAGGAAGGGAGCTTATCATTTCAAACTAAACTAAGCCTCACTATCAAGAATAAATCGATCTGGGGGTATCGGCAGACGCAGGTGGTGGCCTTAATGATCGATCCAGAAAATGAGATACAAGCTATTGATAGTTTTTACATCGACGAAATATCATCACTCGAAACCAGAGACGTGACATTTTTTTGGCCTCTAAAGTTGTCGAAAGATCTGAAGCCAACCGTGCATGTGAATATTGACAAATTGAATGAAGAGCTTATTATCAGGAAACTGAGTGATTAGTATATGAGACAGTTTATTGAGAAAAGCAGAGCCAGCGCTGCAGTAGTTGATTGGTGGTTTGTGGGGGCAGTGCTGTTTTTAATTGGACTAGGATTATTAGCCCAGTATAGTATAGGGCAGCATTTTTCTAAGCAGCTAGTTATTGCGATCATCGGGTTGGTCGGTTTTGCCGCAATCACAGTTGGAAACTATCGAGTGATTAAAACTCATGCCGCGTTATATGTAATAGTCGCGGTACTGTTGCTCATCGCTGTATTACTATTTGGTACCACAGTGCGCGGCACTACTGGCTGGTTCATTATTGGCGGTGCATCATTTCAACCAGTTGAGTTCGTCAAGTTGTTGTTCATTCTATTTATGGCAGCGTACGTTGAAAAAGATCCAGCGCTGCTACAACAGAAAAAATACGCTGCTATCACCGGAGTGGTCACACTGATTCTGTGCGGATTAATTTTTCTACAGCCCGACCTAGGTTCTGCGTTCATCATCTTTTCGATCTGGTGTATCTTTCTTATCGCGTTGAAATCACCAAAATGGATTATCGGAACAGTGATTGCCGGAGTGATCGTCAGCGGATTGATCGGGTGGTTTTTTATCTTTCAAGACTATCAGAAAGAACGCTTGACCACGTTCCTGCATGCAGAGAATGATCCGCTTGGAGCAGGATATAATATCTCTCAATCTATTGTGGCAATCGGTTCAGGATCATTTTGGGGAAGGGGATTAGGGTTTGGAACACAGAGTCAGTTACACTTTCTGCCTGAGGCGAGCTCTGACTTCATCTTTGCAGTCATCGCTGAAGAGTTTGGATTCCTCGGTATCACTGTGCTCTTTGTTGCTTTTGGTATTCTTTTTTTCCGTCTTTGGGTGTGGATGAGCCAAGTCAAAGATAATTATAGCTTTTTATTAATTCTCGGGACGGTTGGATACCTTGGAGTGCAGAGCATACTCGTCATAGGCATGAATCTTGGGGTACTGCCAGTTACCGGCGTTCCACTTCCGTTGTTAAGTGCAGGCGGCTCCTCATTAGTTATGACAATTTTGCTTCTTGGTATTGCTCATGCTGCTGGTAGACCAACAGATTGACAAAAAAACCAATATTTCCTATACTTTTTCAGGCGCATTTATGCGTTATTAATTATAAATGAATACAGTATACTATGTCGGACGCAACAATATTACAAGCGAAAAAACGGGATGCAACTGGAAGGTTGAATTCTAAGAAAACGCGCGAAGAAAAGAAGATTCCCGCCGTGATATATGGTTCTGAGATTGAAACTCAACCATTAGAGATGGATTTTCCATTATTTATGAAAGTGTACTCTTCGGTCGGAGAGAGCTCGTTAATTGATTTAGTTGTAGATGAGCAAGAGCCAGTCAAAGTTATTATCCAAGAAGTGCAGCGAGATGCATTGACGGATGACATTACTCACATCGACTTTTATCAGGTAAAGATGGGTGAGAAACTGAAAACAGAAGTCGAGATTGAATTCACTGGCCTGGCTCCAGCAGAGAAAGAGCTTGGCGGTATCGTGGTAAAGAATGCGTCTTCGCTTGAAATCGAATGTCTACCAAAAGACCTTCCGCAAAATATTGTGGTTTCATTAGATGGACTCAAGACCTTTGATGATATGATCCGCATTAAAGACCTCCAATTACCTGAAGGTGTGGAGGCACTTCATGATGCAGAAGAAACAGTGGTATCAGTCTCTGAACCTCGAAGTGAGGAAGAGTTACAAGCACTTGAAGAGGATGTAGTCGAGGATGTAGACAGCGTAGAAGTTGAAGAAGGAGCTGAAGAGGATGAAGCAGAAGGTGAAGGAGCTGAAGAGGGTGAAGCCGCACAGGAAAAGGAACAAGAAGAGCCTGCTGAAGAAAAGAAAGAATAAACAAACTGAGGAGAGTATATGAAAAAGAAATCATTCAACGAGTTGATGCGTTCTATGTTTACTTCTCTTAAAGAGAACCAGAAATATCAACTAGTTGCCGCTATTGTAATACTGCTGATTGTTGTGGTAGTTGTGGGTATCGGAGTCACCGTATTAAATCTCGATTCGGCTGAACAAGATCAGACTGCGGTTGTAGAACTAACAAACCAAGAGCCTGACGATGTTCCTTCTGCTGAAGTAGCACGCTTTATCGATGGAGTAGAAGTTGAATTTGGTAAAGAGAATATCTATCCAGTAGGAGTAATGATTGAGAATCTAGTATCCGTGCGACCACAATCCGGATTGCAGAACGCACAGGTAGTGTATGAGGCTCTTGCAGAGGGTGGGATTACACGCTTTCTTGCAGTATACGCTGGTGGTGAAGAGATATCATCAATTGGACCAGTACGTTCTGCGCGTCCGTATTATGTGGATTGGGCAGAAGAATATGAAGGAATGTATGCGCACGTTGGTGGCAGTCCACAAGCGCTATCTCAGTTATACGGTAATGAGTATATAGAAGATCTAGATCAAATTAGTGGTGATCACGCATATTTTTGGAGAGAGCAATCCCTTTCAGCACCGCACAACGTATTTACGTCATCTGAGCTATTAGGCTATGCAATGAGAGATAAAAAAGGTGACGAGGTAATTGGCACGTATACACCATGGCGTTTTGAGAAGCAGTTAAAGAAAAAAGAGCGACCAAAAGAAGAGAAGAAGATTTCGCTGAATTTTTCTAGCTATAGTTACGATGTAGAGTATGTCTATGATCGAGATGAAAACCACTATCTACGTAGTAATGGTGGTGAGCCCCATACTGATGCACTTTCAAGTAAGCAACTATCAGTACGAAATATTGTGTGTATGTACGCTCCAACCAGTCTATTGGAAGCGGATACCGGTCGATTACAGATTGATACGCAAGGGGAGGGATCAGCAGTGTTCTTTAATAACGGTCGAGCAACGAGCGGTACGTGGAAAAAGGAAGAAGCAGAGCGAACACGCTTTTTTACTGATCAAGAAGATGAATTCTCTTTTATTCCCGGAAACATCTGGATTGAGGTGCTTCCAGAAGATCATACAATAGAGTATAATTAATGTATGGCTACTAAAAAGAACTCAACGAAAAAGGACGAAAAAAAGGAAAGCAAAGAACAAGCAAAAAAAGCAGAAACGCAGTCCAAAAAAAACAAAGAGGAACAACCCAAGAAAGAAAAAGAAGTAGAGTCGAAGGAATCTTTTTTTCGTACACACAAGAAAAAGATACTTGTCATTAGCATCGTGTCTTTTTTAATACTGATTATTGCCGGAGTGAACATCGTTCTTGCAGTTGCCGGTGTGAAGTCGTTTTTAGCAAGCACGTTTTTTGACACTCCAGTCATATCTGAATTGTTTGAAGATGATGAGGATGAAGAACTGTCAGCAACAATCCCAAGAAAACTGGATGGTATTATCGTTGATCGCGAAGAAGCGAATAATGTCCCAGCATGTGTCATGATTGAAAACGCAGCGTTCGGTGGTGTGCGGCCACAATCTGGCTTGTCCAAAGCGTTGGTGATGTACGAAGTAATAGTAGAAGGTGGAATTACACGATTTATGGCAGTGTTTGCGGGCGAGCAAAGTGATACCGTTGGTCCAGTACGATCAGCACGAGATACCTATTTGGAATTTGCATCTGAGATGGACTGTGCATACTATCACGCAGGTGGGAGTTTTACTGCGATGCAAGCGCTACAACGATTTAGTATGAGAGATGTAGATGGGCTGCGCGAGCCGTCCTTTTTCTGGAGACAGTCCGGCAAAGCAGCACCGCATAACTTCTTTACATCGACATCGAAGCTGGAAGACGCAATACGCGCTCACGGTTGGGATCAAGAAGAACCACCTGATTTTGAGTCTTGGTTATTTGTTGATGAGATAGAGCAACCCGAACAAGCTGAAGTAAGCAATGAAGAGTCAGAAGGTGAGCTCACTGAAGAGGCGGTGGATCAGGAGCAAGATGTAGTGAGTACCAGAGTGTACATCGGTTTTGGAGGTTCATATGATGTAGAATTCAACTACGACGTGGATGAATTGTATTACACGCGAAAAAACGGCGGGATCGATCATATTGATGCAGTAACAGGTAAAGTACTCACCACACGTAATATCATTGTTCAGCACGTCGGCGCTGGAATTCCAATTGAAGGAAAAGGACGAATCAATTGGCCAGTGACGGGAGAGGGGACTGTCGACGTTATCCGCGAAGGTGTGCGTACTACTGGAACATGGGAAAAGAAGGATAGAGAGAGCCGAACAGTATTCTTAGATGAGGATGGAGATGAAATCCCGCTTGTGCGTGGAAATACGTGGGTAGAGATCGTGCCCGAGCATATAACAGTCGAATTTTAAAGACATGAACAAAGTCGCATCAGTATTCATCATCGTTCTACTGACGATTCTCGTTCCTGTTGGTGCGTTTGTCTACCGCATTAATACTTTTGTGCTACAACCAGAGCCGTTATTAGAGACACTTGAAGAACAGGGTGTATATAGTCAATTTATTCAAGATGCAATTGAGCAGTATATTACCTCTGGTACATTAGAAGAAATGGAGATCTATTTCTTTACTGAACAAGAAATTGAGCAATTGGCTCTTTCAATTTTTCCAGAGCAATGGATACAGACTAACGTCTCAACAGTTGTCACTGAGCTGTACACACTTCTGCAACCCAATACGACTTTTTCAGAAATCAATCCAGTAATTTCGTTACAAGAACCGAAACAACTGTTTACTGATGAGGTGCATAAAAAAATGGAATCTCTTGAGGCAGAAATTCAATCTCTGCCAGCGTGTACTGATGAGCAACTCACTGCACTTGCAACGACTATCGAAACCACACCGTTTAGCTCCCTTATTAATACTGGTTGTCTACCAGCTGAAGTGGACCCGTCTGATGCGTTTATCATCGGCGGAAACCTTCCATTTGATCCGGCGTTTATTATTTCAGAGATACCAAACCAATTACAGGTGCTTAGATTTATCATGCCGATTTCAGGCACAAGTCAAGAATTGTACATGCATGATCAACCGCTCTCAGAGATGGAGTACTACCATTTACAGGAGTATCAGCAAGGAGTAGACTCTGCTCAAACTGTCGCATATCGATTAAAACAGATCGTTCCAGTGATGGCTATATTGATTCTTATGCTCTATGGAATTCTTGTATTGCTGCTGATGAAGAACGTTCCTAGTCTGATTCGCTGGTGCACTGCAGCCGTCGGGGTTCCGGGTCTATTGTTACTGTGTACTGGTGCAGCGTACTATTTCTTAGTCTCAATTATTTTCACTGCAAGCCCGGTATTCTCCATGATGCCACCGTTGATTAATTCTTGGTTAATGACTGTAGCGGACGCGTACATAAAAGACTTTGCAGCATTCTTCTTTGTTGTCGGAGCCTTTTTCGTTGTAGCAGCTATAGTCGGTATTGCTGTTTCTATTACTCTTCATCAACGCTCAAAAGATCATGAAAGCGCTGCGTAATCCGTATTTCGGAGCCACCAGTACATTAATTGGATATGCGATTGGTGCTGGGATTTTTGGAATTCCGTTTGTTTTTATGCAGTCCGGTGCTGCAATCGGCACTATTCATGTTGCTCTGCTAGCTGTAGTAGTGATTGTTACACTGCTTGCGTATGCTGAAGTGGTATTACGCACGCGTGGTATACATCAGTTTCCTGGATACGCTTCCATCTATTTGGGAAGAACAGGTAAATTCATAGCCGCAGTGTCGTTAATATTTGGTATGTACGGTGCACTGATTGCATATATTACTGAGGTTGGGCATTTTCTTCATAATACGCTACAGATCTATGTTGGTGGCAGCGAGTTACACTACGCTATGGCGTTCTGGTTGCTCGCAAGTATTTCAATTTACGGTGGTCTTCAAGTAATCACACGTATGGAGATCGCTATAGTAGTAGGCATGGTACTGTTATTAGTCGTACTATTCATTATTGGAGCCCCGCACATTCAAACAGAACACTACACTACCTTGCATGTGTCACAGTGGTTTTTACCGTATGGAGTTATTCTGTTTGCACTGTCTGGATCAGGAGCTATTCCCGAGATACGACGATTGCTAGCTAAACAAAGAAAGTGCAATCTGTTCCCGCGTGTTATTATCAGCGGAATTATTATTACGGCTGTATTCTATCTCATTTTTTCTCTAGTCGTGTTTGGTATATCCGGAGATCAAACCAGCGAGAGTGCTATCACTGGATTACTTCCATTTCTCGGGCCCACAGTAACCACGGTTGGTGCAGTGTTCGGTATATTAGCCATGGGAAGTTCATTTCTCATTATCGGACTAGCTCTCAAGCAGATGTATCAATATGACTTTAAACAGAAGCGATACATTGCTTGGTGTATAACCGTTGTGCCACCACTGCTGATATACTTCCTAGGTCTAGTAAGCTTCATTCAGATTATTGGCATCGTAGGAGCGTTTACTATCGGATTTCAGGGGATTCTTATATGGCTTATGCATAAAAAAGCAGGAAAGAAATCAAAACGACGACCAGAGTATTCATTTACTATTCCGCCGTATATACGTTGGGTATTTATTATTTTGTTCATTTTCGGTATTCTATATGAAATATATCACATACTATCCTCCTTTTTATGAAGATCTCTCCGTATTTCAAATATAGATTGCTCGAAATTTGGCCAGCAACCACTGTGTGGACCACACTTATTGTTATTATCGGTTTGTCTTTTGTAAAACCGCTTTGGATGATTTACTTTGCTATTCTGTTTGATCTATATTGGCTGCTGCGTGTGACATACTTTATTATTTATCTCTCTTTCTCCTGGAGAGAGTATCAGAAACAGAAAGATATCAACTGGATGAATAAGGTGCAGGAGCATTCGAACTGGAGCAATCTCTATCACGTCATCTTTCTACCAACCGTGGATGAAGATATTAATGTGTTACGGCATGCACTTTCAGCACTGAAAGAGTCGACGTATCCGAAAGACAAGATGATAGTGGTGCTCGCTGGAGAGGAGCGTGTTGCTGAATCGTTTCGATCAGTTTCATCACAATTACAGAAAGAGTATGCGGATGTGTTTTATGATTTTCTTATTACCCTGCACCCAAAAGATATTCCTGGTGAGATAGCGTCAAAAGGTGCGAATCTTCATTGGTCAGGTCACAGAGTCAAGGAGTACATCGATGACAAGGGATGGAATTATGATGATGTAATCGTCTCATCTTTTGATGCAGATACTGTCGTACATCCTCAGTACTTTGCGTATTTATCGAATGCGTATCTAGAGCATCCGAACCCGACACGTTCTAGTTATCAACCGCTCGCATTATACAATACCAATGTATGGGAGTCACCGTCTTTTGCCCGAGTAGCTGCAAATTCCACAACGTTTTGGTTAATGGCAGAGTTAGCTCGACCAAAACCGCTGTGGACGTTCTCTTCACATAGCATGAGCTTCCGTGCATTAGTAGATGTCGGATTTTGGCAGAATGATATTGTTACCGAAGATTCTCGTATCTTCTTGCAGTGCTATGTACATTACGACGGTGACTACGAAGTAACGCCGATGTATATTCCGGTGAATATGGATACAGCCCATGCAGGAAGCTTTTGGCAGACCGTAAAGAATTTATATAAGCAACAGCGACGTTGGGCATGGGGGATTGAGCACTTTCCGTACATGATTTGGCACTTTTGGAGACAAGGCAAGCGATTCGGAAAGCGTAGCAGGCATTTAGTATTCAACTTATCAGAAGGAATGTATTCATGGGCAACCGCTCCGGTGTTGATTCTAGTTCTCGGATACTTGCCATTGTGGTTTGCTGGTGATGTTGAAAAAGCGACAGTTGTTGCACAATATGCTCCATATGTCCTTGAGTGGTTGATGCGAGCAGCAATGATAGGAATATTTGCGTCCGCAGTGTTGAACGTCTATATGCTTCCGTCAAACATCCCAGGAAATCGCTTAGTAAAAATCGGCGTGATGATCGTGCAATGGATCTTGCTTCCAGTAGTGCTGATTATTTTCGGATCTATTCCAGCTATTGATGCCCAGACCAGGCTTGCACTTGGACGGTACCTCGGTTTCTATACAACAAAAAAAACGCGAAAAAAACGCGTGCCTTCGACGTAGTTATTGAAACGAACAGTCAGGATAGCCGTGAATAAAATCCGTGTATGACATGGGTTTTTTGTTTTCTGGTTGTACTGTATCAATGATTATTGCATCTTCCTCAAGATGAGCTGAGAGAATTATTATTCGCTTGTTATTACAGAACGTATATGCGCCGGGCCACGGTGTATAAGCGCGTATTTGTCTATCAATAACTTCTGGTGAATCAGTCCAGCAGATTTCTCCATCAGTTTTTTTAATGATCTCCGTCTCTGTTGCAGCAGCATCATCCTGTGGTCGCGGTTCTATTTCGCCCGAAATGTACTGTTGCATAGTTGGTATTAATAAGTCAGCGCCGATATCCTTTAATGAGTCATGGACTGTACTGCTGGTATCAGCAGGGGATATTGTAACTTTTTTTTGTGAGAGAATTGGCCCTGTATCCATTCCTTCGTCTAATAGCATGATTGTTACTCCGGTCGATGAGTCACCCTGTAGTATTGCCGACTGAATGGGTGACGCACCTCGATGTTTTGGTAATAACGATGCGTGGACATTCACAAATCCGTGCGTAGGTATCTTCAGCAGCTCAGGTGGGATAATTTTTCCATACGCTACGACTACTGCGATGTCAATGTGCAACGATTCACAGAGTTCAAGGAAATCCTTACCAACTGATGTGCGCTCGCGAATAGATGTCGGCTGGTGAACAGGTATATTGTTTTCTAATGCTACGGTTTTTATTACGGAGTGTTGAACTGACCGATTCCTTCCAGCAGGCTTGTCCGGCTGTGTTACGCACCCCACTACGTTGAAGTGTTGAATGCACTGCTGTAGTGAAGGAACTGCAAATTCAGGAGTTCCAAAAAAAAGAACCCGTAGGCCAGACTTCTGCTGTGTACTTTTTGTGCTTTTCATTTACGGAAGCATGTTATCAATGAAAAGTATGCCGTCTAAGTGATCAATCTCGTGTAAAAGAATGCGTGCATACATCCCTTTGGCTTTAATATCTATCGGGTTTCCGTCTCTGGTAATAGCTTTTACCCTAGCTTTGTACGGCCGCTCTACTTTACCTTCGATTCCTGGAACAGACAAGCATCCTTCCTCAGCAATTGTTGTTTTTTTTGAAACAGATGAAACCGTTGGATTAATCAAGACTTGATGGTCGGGCGTGAGAGCGAATTCTTTCGAAATAACAATGATACGATCGTTTCGACCGACTTGCGGTGCTGCAATACCAATGCCATCAGAGGTGAGCATCATCTCGACCAACTCATCGAAAAACTCCTGCATCTCTTCTTGTGCAATGGTACTACTGTCTACTTCTGAAGAAACCTTTCGTACTTCTGGGTCTTCTACTGTATATATTCGTAATTTCATAGAGTGTATAAATGTAGTGCGTCTTATATCATGTGCTAAAAAAAGCTTTTCGTCAATACTACTCAATGCGGTCTATGACCATGTGTGAATCCAGCGTCTCTGTTTCTACCTGTGGTTGCGGATCGGAGACTTCTTTAGTTTTTGTGTTAATTAATCGAAAGCGCTCAGCAAAAGGTGGTAGCGCTAGGCTTTTACGGATACGCAGCTCCTCTTTTGAGAATTTTTCGTATGCATTGTGAAACGCGTGCTGAATCACTGAGTGATGTACAGCTGAAGATTGCAGGATTACTGAAGTACCGGTTGTAAATAATCTGATTAATAGTTGGTACACGCGCTCGTGAGCACGGAAATCTGGATATAGCAGGAGGTGGTCTACTGACAGAATACCTACGCAATCGAAGAATGATACAGGGACGTGGCGGAAGATTTTTTCAGTTGCGATGACAATATCTGCGTTCAAAAAGCGGGGGTCTGTTGATGCGGAGATTTCAACTGAACTGTCGACCCGAAATATGGTCTTGCTTGGGAATAATTCAGAAAGTTCCTTTTCGAGGGCGGTTAGCCCTTTTCTCTTATGCTGTATTTCAGAGCTGCCACAGTTACTGCAACGTCCTTCTTCAGCTGAGAGCAGCTGAGAGCAATCTTTGCACAATGAGACTCCGTATGAACCAGTTCTGTTTAAGAATAGCAGTATGTGATCAGACTCCTCAATTGCGGTGCGTAGTGTATCAGAAAACCAGGAGTAGTTCTTATTCTGCCGCTCATCTTCCATATTAATGATAGAGATGTGGTCGTTGTTCCAAGGGCGTCGCAAGTCAATGTATTGAAACTGCTTGTTGTCGACTTGGTGAGCGCTATACATACTCGGAGCTGTGCTTGAAAAAATCAGTTTTGGTCGTTGTGCTTCTTCAAGTAACTGAGTTGCGTGTAGTAATACTGTACGGATATGGTAGCGCGGATTTAAGTGGTACTGTTTATGCGATGAGGACTCTTCCTGGTCTAAAATAATAGTAGTGAATAGATGTAACGGTAGTGCAACTGCTTTTTTCGTGGCGATAATAACAAGCGACTCTTGCGCACTATATGCTTGATGAATACGCTCTTCAATTTCAAGAAGCTCTGATGGAGATTGATTGTCCGTCCAAGCATATGCAGTCACAGAAGAGGGAAGTCCTTGCCGAACGTCTTGGATATCATGATATTCAGGAACAACAATCAATACCGCCCCGGTCTGAGTCTGGACATACGTGTTATACCAAGAGAGACAGTCGCTTCGGTGAGAGTAATGTGCAAGATAGGGTTTCTCATTCTGTACTAATTTCAGCGCAGCGGTGTGAGAGGGTTGTTCTATAACTCCTGGCGCATGGGGAATTGGTGTAGCACTATTCTTGCGTGGGCGTTTCAGAAGATTATGCTGTAGTGTTTTAAACGCATGTGTTTCGGATACAAAATAGTACGTTGCAAACCACTGTAACAGTTGTAAGCGATACGGTTCGTGCCAATGCTGCTGGTTAGTGACTGATAGCAGCGGCTTCACTTTAGGGACAGATGTACGCTTTTTAATTGCTCGGACTAATCCAAACAAAGTATTTGAGCGAAATTCTATTTCCACAATAGATCCAATACGCACATCCATTTCATCGGGAATTGTGTAATCAAATGCGTCCTTACCTCGAATTGCACGAGTGTAGGGGATTACTTCTGCGATCATGGAGCTATTTTAATATAAAATTGGCTACCAGCTGCCCTTGGTCAAAGACCTTCTCATAGGACATGACCTCTGGTATGGTATTCAAATTATTCAACAATCCAACCATTACCGTGAGCGGGAAATACAGGTCTGATCCGCTGCTAGTATAGATATCTTTATTAATATTGAGAATTTTTTCTGGTTGATGTTCCTTTATGAATTGCTGACACAGGGTGTCAAAAGAGCTTGCGGTTGTAGTATCGGCTTTTTTGTAATTTGAGAGGTGCCCTGAGGCAATAACTGCAATTCGTTTGTTTGTTTGAAGCGCTTGGTGTCGCAGAAACTCCCCAAAATCATAATGCTGCTGTACGGTTAAATTGCTGGTTGAGATAATGACTACTCGTGCGTGTTTTAAATGGCTCAGTAAGAACGTAAATGGTGTTGTGATTTCTGGTGGTAGTACTTCTTCAGCAATAATGGTCATAGGTATGTCGTTGTGTTCTGTATCTATAACCTCTTTTAAATGAGCGGCAAACTCTACGTCACCATGAAAGTCGGTTTCTATGTCTTGTAACTCCGGAGCGCTATCGGGCCAGGTACCACGCAATGAACTTGAAATATTTGCGTTGATAAGATCAGGTACTTGCGATCCATGAGATGTCAGCAATACAATGGTTTCTGGTTTCATGAAGTACATCTCGCCCTCAAGCTCTTTTACTGCGTTCACAGTTTGGGATTCAGTCTCTTTGGACGGTAAAAGCTCCAATGCAAACTTTGGATGATTTGGTATTACCGCAGAAAAAATCAGAGACATGATGGCTATTTAATGTATTTCCCTTTTGGGTGAAGTTTTAGAACGTTATCCGGTACAGTAATGATATTATCCCATTGATATCCATATTGTGCAAATACCTTACCGGATTTAAACGGACGCCGTTTTCCGTTTGCGATTACATACACTGATGGATCCTTTTTTGATGTTACTAAAGTGCCGTCCTTCAGCTTCACTGGAGCCTTCTTCTTGTACTGTTTGATCTCAGATCCTGAAACTTGTTCAATTTCTTTATTCGCAAAATTATTATCCAGTACTTCTTTGGACCAGATCTCATGCCGTTTATTCTTAGCATCAACATAGAATATCGCTCCGGTATTTTTATTTTGCAACAGAGCACCTTCAGGATACGAGATTTTCTTTGTGATTTTCTTCCCTTCAGGTATGCTGTCTATCGCTTTCCATTTCACAGGTGTAATTTCCTCAGGATTATATCCAAAGCTCTTAAAGACATTCTTGGATGCGAACCCTCTCTTTTTACCGTCTGCTAGTAGATAGATCGTACCTGCTGGATTTTGCAGCAATGTATAGTTTGGGAAAGATATATCCGTACCAGATGTATATTTTTCACCAACGACTATAGGTACTGGAATCACATCATCTGGATTATAGTTTGTTAGTAGCGCGCCGTAGGAGGTAAATGCACGCTTCTTCCCATTTTGGATTAAGTAGATGACATCACCGATCTGTAAAAGACTGCCATTAGGGTAGGTAATTGCTGGATTCCAATTTTGCCAGAGTTTTTGAAACGCAGAGTTACATCCAAATCGTTTGTATCCACCACCGTACGCTCCTACGCACGGGTTGTAGGTATAGAGCGCAGCTGTTGCGTCATTCTTGGGTGTGACAGAGATCCCGTCA
>CAYFNF010000002.1:129836-173908 GCA_964344485.1 uncultured Gammaproteobacteria bacterium | reverse complement strand
TTTTCTTCGTAATGCCTGGGCCCCAGCCTGAGATGGTATGGCCTTTGCTATCCAAGTCTTTCAAATACCCGTTCCGGAATTTACTTGCTGCTGAATTAAATTGCTTCGCGATGCCGCGATACGGTTCTGCTTGTCGCTCTGAACAGCTATCACAGCGACCATAGCCCAGGATCCAATTCTTAATCGAATATGTTAGTGAAGAGCTGGTGATTGCGCTCGATTCTTTTTGTGCCATAACTAAAAATAGCATGGGGTTCAAGTGGTATTTTTTTGACACTGATTTTATAATTCCAGCCACGGTTTTTGTCTGACCGTCAACGTCGGTCGCCGAATGGTTTGCTAGAACTGATCCCTTCTCTTCCAGAAATTGCTGGATGCCTTTTTTTGAAAGCGCCTTCCAATCCGTCATCTCATTATCTGTGATCAGTAGATTTTTATAGAACGTAAAAGCATTCGCTGGCTGTATATGAGCAGTTGTTATAAAAATTATTGCGATCACTAAAGGTAATACTATATATCTCCGCATATTTTTATTATAATGATATTGTTATTTTTCGTCAAGTTTCTGTTTTAATTATTTATGCTATTTTATCTTATGAATGATATACTACAGCAGCATATATACATAACTATGGAAAAAACGAACATATTGGGTGTATTGGTGCATAATATATCCATGAATCAGGCTTTAGAAGCAGTCCAACAGGGGATTGAGAAGCAAGAGCAGCTATTTATCGTGACTCCGAATCCAGAGATATTGCTTCATGCGCGCTCGTATGCAGAGTATCGCGAGGTGCTGAATAGTGCGTCACTATCACTTCCGGACGGTTTTGGGTTGCGTCTGTGTTCAGGTATTCAACACACTGTCACTGGAAGTTCATTTACCGAGCGATTGCTAGAACTAGCAAATTCGAAGCAGTTAAAAGTGTTATGCATTGTACGAGAAGATGGATTGTCTTCACAAGAACAAGTCCAAACAGCGTTACAGCGGATCGCTCCCAACTCGATAATAAAAATCACTGCAGTGCGACGAGATCAATGGAAGCAACAACCTGAGCAGTCAAGTATAGATTTTCAACCACACATCATTCTAGTGGGGCTAGGCTTTCCAGAACAAGAGTATTGGCTCCATCATTATAAGGATGCGTTCTCAAACAACGTTATTGGTGTAGGCATCGGAGGAACATTTGATTTCTTTACAGGTGCTGCAAAACGCGCCCCAGCAATTCTACGTGGGTTGGGCTTAGAGTGGCTATGGAGATTATGTACTGAACCGAAGCGCTGGAAGCGCATCATTAATGCCGTGGTGGTTTTCCCAGCAGTGGTGTTGCTGAACCGAAAAACCATTGAAAAATAGTCTGTTTTTGGTATAATACTGCATATGAGTTTTACATCAGTTAGAACGCGATTTGCGCCATCACCAACCGGCTTTATTCATATCGGAAATGCTCGCGCGGCACTATTTGCATACCTATGGGCAAAGAAAAATAACGGTACATTTGTCTTACGTATCGAGGATACTGACCAAGAGCGTTACGTAGCAGGGAGTATTGAAGCTATTCAGCAGGGACTGAAGTGGCTTGGTATTGAGTGGGACGAAGGACCGGATGTCGGCGGTGAATACGGACCATATACGCAAAGTGAGCGCTTAGATATATATAAGAAGCATGTTGATCAGCTACTTGAAAGTAACAAAGCATATCGCTGTTTCTGTACTACAGAACGATTAGAGCAGATGCGGAAAGAACAGAATGAAAAAAAATTGCCTCCGCGATACGATAGAACGTGTAGGTCGCTCACCGCAGAGCAAATTGAGAAGCATGTGAAAAACAACGATCCTTTCACTGTACGCTTGGCGGTACCAGAGAAGGGGAGTGTGGAAGTGCAAGACGTAGTACACGGAACAATTTCGTTTGACGTACAGAACATCGATGACCAAGTGCTGATGAAATCTGATGGGTTCCCAACGTATCACTTAGCCAACATCGTCGATGATCATCTTATGGAGATCTCTCACGTAATCAGGGGAGAGGAGTGGATACCCTCCACACCAAAGCATGTGTTGTTATATCAGGCATTTGGCTGGGATGTGCCATCATTTGTTCACCTGACCGTATTTCTGTCAAAAAATGGGGGGAAAATGAGCAAACGAGACGGCGACACTGCACTTCTATCATTTCGTGATACTGGATATGTATCCGAAGCAGTGGTGAATTTTATATCATTACTCGGTTGGAATCCAAAGACTACTGAGGAGCACTTTACTTTGCAGGAGCTGGAGAAGCGTTTTGACTTGGAGATGATAAATAAAGCAAATCCCATTTTCGAAACAGATAAACTGCAGTGGATGAATCAGCATTATATAAAGCAACTGTCAGTTCAAGAGTTTACCGAGCGAATTGAGCGAAGAACTGAGACTGAGCACGAACATACCGAAGCATTTAAAGAGTTTCTCTCATGGTTTAGTACGCTCACTGCAACTCAGCAAGAATCTATTTGGAGTTCGTTAAGGGATCGGTTGACGGTGCTATCGGATGTACAAGAGATAAATGAACTGCTCGACAGTTCCGCGGTAGTATATGATAAAGAAAAGATCGTTTGGAAAAAATCCACAAAAAAAGATACAATAAGTATACTCGAAGCGTTACTAGAGCATATTGAGGGCATTTCAGAGGATTCGTTCCTTGCTGCTGCTTTAGAAGAGGATCTGATTGAGTGGATAAAAACCACAGAATGGGGGAATGGCGATGTATTATGGCCCATGCGTTATGCTATAACTGGAAAAGAGAAGTCTCCATCTCCATTCGAATGCGGAGAAATAGTAGGTAAAGCTGAAACTATTACACGACTACAACAAGCGAAGCAACAATTAGAATCATGAGTACGCTTATAAAAAAGACATCTATACTCCTGATCGCATGTATTTGTGGGGTTGTTGGTATTTGGTGTATTACAGCACCAGCTACAGCACGGATCACAGATAATGAATTTGAAGACATCGTTCAGAAAGAGGTTGACCAGCAACAGGATATCGAAAATATTAATATAAAGATAGAGGAAAAAGCGAGTGAAGTTCGTGATCTAGAGGAAAAAATTGATATCTATAAGCAGAACATTGACGATAAGCAACAGGAGAAAGCATCGCTTGAAAATCAATTGAGTATTCTCGAAGACAAGATAGATGAGACTAAGTCCAGCATTGAGAAAACCGAGATTGAGTTAGAGATATTGCAGTTGGAGATCGAAACACTACAAGACCAAATCGCTGTGGCCAAAGAGGACATAGAGACCAATAAAGAGCGATTACGCGAGTTGATTGTTGACATCTATCGTTTTGAACAGCAAACACCGCTGGAGATTACATTTAGTAACCATACATTCTCTGATTTCTTTTCGGATTTAGAATTTACCAACCGTGTTCAGACCAATGTCCAAGATACGTTAAATTCAGTTCAGCACAGCAAGCTGGTCCTGGAAGAAAAACAGGGAGAAGTGAAAGACAAGAAAGCAGAAGTAACAGTTCAGAAGACAGAGCTAGAGAGTGAACAAGAGTTCTTGGTAGGGGAGGAGCAGTATAAAAATAATCTTTTAGAGGAGACGGAACTCTCTGAAGAGAAGTATCAACTACTACTTAAACAAGTTCGTGACGAGCAGTCGCAGATTGAAGGTCAAATCGCATCGTTAGAAAAGAAAGCGCAGGATAAGATCACTAATATCCGCACACAGATCCAGGAGAAGCTTGAAGAGCAAGGAGAAGAGGTGCTGACAGAAGAAGAGTTAGAGATATTAGATGGCAATGTTGCATTCATCTGGCCAGTCACTGGGCGAATTACTTGTGCATTCCATTGTGGTGGGTATCCATTTTCTAATTCTATTGGTGCTCATAATGGTTTGGATATTGGAGTATCGATGGGAACACCGATTAAAGCTGCAGCCTCAGGGTACGTTACGGTTGCGAAATTCGATGGAACAAGCAGTTATGCATGGATTATGATCGCTCACGGTAATAAGTTATCAAGTGTGTATGGGCATGTGAGTGGGGTAGCAGTATCAGTGGACCAATACGTTCGTCGTGGTGATATTATTGGATATACTGGTGGGTCACCTGGAACACCTGGAGCTGGAGCATATTCTACGGGACCTCATCTGCATTTTGAAATCAGATATGACGGATTCCCTCAGAATCCTCAAAACTACTTACCATAGCTACAATAGAAAAGGGAAGTATGAGAAACTCCCTTTTTTTGAATGTTGTTAGTGTCGCACAAGATATGTTTTACGACACTTATATTTCTTTTAAAACAGTACTATTGATAATACGCCCGATCCACAAATCTCACATCAATATACGATAATGAGTGAATATCCGAGCCTATTTCATTAAATACGGACTGGAGATTCTGTAATTGTGCTTCTAACTCAATGGTTTTATCTAAGTACACATAAAACTCATGTCCATCATTCGATACAGTCTTTACGTGCAGTTCTGAAGCGATTTGCACAAAATCGCACTCAATCGGAACAAACACACTTTCCCATTGGTACGTAGAATATCCAGTGTGACTCTCTTCGCCCAACTGCTGCAACTCTTCATTCTTTAACTTCTCTAATTCATCTAAGCTTTGGTCGATTGTTAATTCCCCTCTCTGAAATTGTTCTTGAATAGCTCGTTTCTTGTCTCGGTATTCTTCCGAGGCAGAGTCGAGTATCTCTTGTTGGAAAATCTGTTCAGCAACATATTGACGCTCCTGACACTGTACGTGTGGAAATGAGTATGAAGTGACGCTGAGTCCTGTAGCTGCAGCGTACTGCTCATGTGCTTGCAATAAGAACGCTATATACTCGGCTGAGACCACATGCCATCCGATTCCCAAACGATCTCTATTGTCATCATACACAATGGGAAATGTCTGATTCGTACTTTCCAGTGTATCGAATTCTTGTGTTACAAAACCGTCTAGATCTACTGAATAGAAGTTCTCTGACCCTGATCCAGTCGTGACCCACGTGACACTTGGGATTCGCTCAACGATCGTTACTGTGACTGAGTCAGGGAATGTCTTCTTAACATCCACTGACTCAATAGCATATGTCTGATCAAATGTGTGTTGCACTGTAGATGCCAATGCCTCTGGCTTAAGCGTCCAAAAAGTATTGCGTTTAATAAAGCCTAGGATAGAGCTATCTGCGAACGAATGCACCTCCTGAAGTACTTCCTCTTGGTTAATATACTGTGTACCGACTACCTCGATATTCTCCACTTTAAATGTGTTTGTATACAAGCCAAAATACCACGCTGTAACCGATAACATCAGGATGATTCCTAATACCGCCCATCCGTCCTTTTTTAGCCATATAACGCAATTTTGAGCGAATTGAGGACGCTCTGACCTGCGTTTTCGTGTGCTTGTTTTAGAAAAATACGGGTTTTCGAATTTCTGTTGAGATCGTGCTTTTTGTTCTTGTTGAACGCGCTGTATCTTCCTTTTTTTTCTGTATGTGTTGAATTGCCTTAGCATAGAGTATATTGTATGCTATTCACTTACATGATACAACTTTGCATTACAATACTCGCCTCTCTGCTCTGGAAAAAAGATTAAAAATTCAGTATACTATGACAGATGATTGGACAACGTAAACAGGTAACAATTGATAACAGTGATATTTCCTATATTGAGGTTGAAGGCTCTGGGGTGCCGGTAGTTTTTTTGCATGGGTGGGGTGGTGATGCGCTTTCGTTTCAGCCGTTATTTGAGGAGCTCTCAGAGAGTAGTGATGCGCGATTACTTGCCCTTGATTTTCCCGGATTTGGTCAAAGCACTCCCCTCTCTCACGCATGGAGACTGGAGCAATACGCATTATGCGTCGTAAAATATTTAGAGGAATTAAATGTATCGCAGGTCATTATTGTGTGTCATTCCTTTGGTGCACGTGTGATCACAAAGTTAATGAGCATGCACCCTGAGTGTTGTAAAAAAATCGTCTATATTGCCGCAGCTGGTATTAAGAACCGTTCTCTTAAAGTGCGGCTAATACGACAGGTCTCAAAAATGGTAAAAGCTATACTCTCTTTACCTCTTCTGAAACACGTTTTTAAACCAATTCGCACTGTTGGATACAAGTTGATTCACGGACAGGACTATCTTCAGGCATCCGGTGCCACGAAGCAGACATTTCAGCATGTTATTGACGAGGACCTCAAGCCGCACATTGATAAAATTGCAGTCCCGGTAAAGATATTTTGGGGTGTGCATGACACGTATGTCCCAATCGCAGATGGAGAGTATATGCACCAAGCTATTGCAAACAGCACATTCACACAATTTCAAGATGGCAAGCACGGTATTCATAAAACTCACGCCAAACAAATAAGCTCAGAGATCATTAATTTTTTAGAATGATATGACTGATATACTATTTTCAAACTCATTTCTGATCACGGTGTTTTATGTAGTAGTTATCATCTTATTTTTTATAGTGGTAATTGGAAAAACTCTATACTGGACCTATATTTGGCAACTCAAAGAGTACCGTACAGATCGCATGTTGGATTTTTTATCTACTCGGTCTGGAAAAAAAGCTACGCTGAATACTTCAACAATTGCCGAGTTGCTCCTGTTGATAGCGGTGATTATTTTCGTATTACCGAGTCAAGCAACTTTTGATCTCTTTGGATCTATTATGGGATATAGCATCGTTGCTTTTTTTCTCGCCATCTTATTGTTCGAAGGCGCTCAGTATATGCGATGGCGAATTACTCCAGTATGGACCGCAAAGGCGATCATCATCACTAGCATAACGGTGTTAACTTTATGTATAGCGCTCTATGTGCTCGACATGGCCACGGGATGGTTTATCGGTACAATTATTTGTCTTGCGCTCTCCCCTCTTGTTGTGAGTATGTGGGTGTTTTTGTTGCAGCCAGTTACCTCTATGCAAAAAAGAAGGATTATGCAACAGGCCAAGGAGAAAATCGATCATCTACAACCGATTGTTATCGGTATTACTGGCAGCTACGGAAAAACCTCTACGAAGCACTATTTACAAACCATCCTTGAACAGAAATTTTCAGTTCTTTCTACGCCCAAGAATATCAACGTTGACATAGGGGTCGCTCAAACCATACTCAACCAGCTAGATGAGTCACATGATGTGTTTATAGTAGAGATGGGAGCTTATAAATCCGGGGAGATAAAAGCAATCTGCGATTTAGTTTCACCGATTATTGGAGTAGTTACTGCTATTAATGAACAGCATCTTGCTCTATTTGGAAGTTTGGAGACTATTAAAAACACTAAAGCAGAGCTTCTTGAGGCGCTACCGAAGTCTGGACTAGCAGTCGTGAATAAAAATAACAATTCCTGTATTGAGATAATGGAACGTTCACGAGCAATAAAGAAGTACTTCTCTGTGGATGATATTGCGCACTGTTACGCTTCAGACGTTGTAGTACAACCTCGTGAGATTCAAATGACCTTGCATATTCAGAAGAACAAGAAGCAGACATATACAAGACTGCATGGTCAGCAGGTCCTGCCATCGGTATTAGCAGCAGCAACAGTCGCAGATCATCTGGGATTATCGTTAGACGAGATCTGCTCCGGGATTGAGAAATTGAAATCCGTAGAAGGCACAATGCATCTACGTTCAGGGGTGAATCATTGCATGATAGTTGATGATCACTATAATGCGAATCCAGACGGATTTTTAGCAGCAATTGATTACCTGCAACTTTTTGATGAACAGCGGAAGATCATTATTACTCCAGGTATGCAAGAGTTAGGCTCTGAGACCGATTCGCATCACCGCAATGTTGGGACGCGTGCTGGCGAAATTGCGGATAAGCTTATTATTACCA
The DNA here is from genome assembly GCA_964344485.1 of uncultured Gammaproteobacteria bacterium. GTDB lineage: Bacteria > Patescibacteriota > Patescibacteriia > UBA9570 > XYC2-FULL-38-9 > CAYFNF01. The sequence continues at coordinate 166,050 of CAYFNF010000002.1, read as the reverse complement.
AGCGAGATTTTGCGACACCGTTACAGGAAGCTGCGAAATCTGGAGGTCTGCAAGAGCAGCAAATTATCGTTAATGAAAAACCACAGCAAGTCATTGAACAACTTCAAGATGTGACTGACAAAGATGTAATCCTCATTGAAGGGCGCATCCACCAATCCATCCTTAAGTATTTATTTGAATAGCACAATGCCGTCACTGTTTCAAAAACCGATCGCTTGCGAACTTTCGCCAAACACAACGAGCAAAGATGTTGGATTTGCACTTCGGCATTTGCTGAATCCACTTTCATGGTTCAGTTGGACTCGCGGAACTGCAGTGCAAGAACTGGAGGATTATTTTAAGAATCGGTTTCACGTTTCATTTGCGAAATCGTTTGACAATGGACGCTCGGCATTGCAGTTGGTATTAGAGGCACTTGGGATTCAGGACGGTGATGAAATTCTGATTCAAAGTTTTACGTGCGTTGTAGTGCCGAACAGTATTATTGCCGCGTCTGCAGTGCCTGTGTATGTTGATATTGATGATACATATAATATGGATCCGAATGATCTTGAGGAACAGATACAGCAATGCTCAAAACCAACAGCAGTTATTGTACAGCATACATTCGGCCAGCCCGCACAAATGGATAGAATCATCGAGATCTGTAAAACAAATAACGTATTATTGATTGAAGACTGCGCTCATAGCATTGGAGCGCGATACAAAGATAAAGAGATCGGAACGTTTGGAGACGCTGCGATGTTTTCTTTTGGCCGAGACAAAGCGATATCAACTGTCTCTGGTGGTATGGCTATTGTTCATCATCCAGAGTATGGGCAACAGCTTAACAGATTATGGAAAAGCGCAAAGTACCCTTCACTGATTTGGATCAAACAGCGATTGCTGCACATTATAATATTCGCAATCGCAAAACGATTGTACTACACGCTATCCCTGGGTAAGATCTTGATTGCAATAAGTCGGCAGTTACACTGTATACCGTTAGTTCTTTCATCAAAGGAAAAAACAGGCACACAGGAGAAGTACAGACGATTTCCAAATGTGTTGGCTAAACTCGCGCTATTGCAACTCAGTCAGTTAGATGACTATAATCAACACCGCATTCAACTATCAGATATATACACGAAAGCACTCTCTGCATTACCGAATGTTACACTGCCACGAATAGCTACGGACACAACTCCGTATCTACTACGCTATACGATCGAATTGAATGAGTCTTCTGCTCTACTCCAGTATATGAAACAACGTGGGGTATTACTCGGAAACTGGTATCGAACAGTCATTGCTCCGTCAGATAGTGATCAACGATCAGTTGGGTATTCCCCTGGAATGTGTGAGAAAGCAGAGGCAGTCACGTCTACGGTAGTGAACCTACCGACAAATATTCAAACATCGGTTAAGGATGCAAAACACCTAGTATCATTAGTTCAACAATATCATGAAAGACATTGAAATATCAGAAGATATTCAAAAGCAGGAATGGGAAGAGTTTCTGTTGCAGCAGACTAACCCGCCGTTCTTACAGTCATGGAACATGACAACTCTGCACAAGCAGATTAATGAAGAGCCTCATTGCGTGGCAGTACGAAGAGGAAAACAGCTCATTGGAGTTGCATTCTACACAGTAGTGAAAGCAAAACGCGGTCATTATTTATACCTGCCATACGGTCCGGTGCTGCAAGAGTGGTCAAATGACATCTTTCAAGCACTGACAGCATTTCTTGCACAAAAAGGAAGAGACCTTCAAGTGGACTTTATTCGATCATCTCCCTTTATAACGAATTCCGAATCCAATCAACGGCTCTACAGTGCTGCTGGCTGGAAGCGGGCTCCAATCCATATGCTTGCTGAACACGTTTGGATATTGGACATTACTCCCTCCGAAGACGAGCTCATGAAAGGCATGAGAAAAACTATGCGTAATCTGATTCGCCGTGCGGGACGTGATGGAGTAGCTATTCGTGTGAGCACCGATCCATCGGATGTTGATCATTTTTTAACAATTCACCGCGATACAGTAGAGCGACACAAATTTACTCCGTATACTGACGATTACTTTGTATCTCAAGTCCAGGCGTTCACTCAAGACGATCAAGTAGCACTATTACTCGCTGAATACAAAGGGTCAGTCATTGCTGCCTCGATAATCATGTTTTACGGCAATATGGCGTCATATCATCACGGGGCATCATTGACTAAGTATCAGAAAGTTCCATCAACGTACTTGTTGCAATGGACTGCGATCCAGGAAGCAAAAAAACGCGGATGCACTGCGTATAATTTTTGGGGCATTGTTCCTGAGGAGAAAATGGAATCACCGATATTACATAGAAAACACCCGTTCGCTGGAGTGACCACATTTAAAACTGGCTTCGGAGGTTCTCGCTTAGATCTCTTACCGTGTCACGATTACGCACTCACTTCAAAGTACTACATAACAAAGATTATCGAAACTGCACGCAGAATCAAGCGCGGCTTTTGGTAACACACTACCCGATAGTTTGGATTCCTGCCATATACGGCTGTAGCACAGCTGGTATTTGAATAACTCCGTCTTTTTGTTGGTGATTTTCTAGGATACAGATAGGTATTCGCGACAGTGCTACTGCAGTTCCATTCAATGTGTGTACCAAGTCGTTTTTATTCTTTTCGTTTTTATACTTTATTCCTAGGCGGCGTGCCTGGTAATCAGTACAATTCGAAGCAGACGTTACTTCACCCCAATCATTCCTAAACGGCATCCAGGCTTCAATATCGTACTTTCGGTATGCTGGCCCACCTAAATCGCCTGTACAGATGTCCACTACCCGATACGGTATTTCTAATCCTGCCATTATCTCCTCTTCGATAGCTAGCAGTTCTTGATGAAGCTCTTCGGACTGCTCTGGCTTGCAGAAGATAAACAACTCTACTTTAGTGAATTGATGTACTCGATATAACCCATGAGATTCACGACCGTATGAACCTGCTTCTGTTCTAAAACAATGAGAGAGTCCAACATACTTTTTTGGAACCGCTAATTCTTCTTGAGAGAATGTATGATTCTTATGATATCCAGCAATTCCAATTTCAGCTGTAGCGATCAGCGACAAGTCGGTGTTTTCCAAACTATAGATTTGCGTCTCATTTCCACGCGGGTTGTACCCTGTTCCATTTAGAATCTCTTGATACGCAACATCAGGTGGAATCATCGGTGCATATCCGTGAGAACGAGCAATCTGCAGCGCGTATTGAATAAGTGCAAGTTCTAGCAACACTCCTTCATTCTTCACGAAATAGAATCCACTGCCTGCCACATCTGCTGCGCGCTCAAAGTCGAGTAGGTCATGTTGAGCTGCAAGTTCCACATGGTCTTTCGGTGTAAAGTCAAACTTGGTTGGTTCTCCAACTACCCGCAACTCTTTATTGTCTTCATCAGATGCACCGATTGGCACTTCTGGGTGAGTGACATTTGGCAGAGCGGATAGTAGCTCGTCGAATTCAGCTTGATACTTCTCAAGCTCAGCTTCGACGTTACTAAGCTCTTTCTTGATACTCTTCCCTTCTTCGATCAAACCTTTATCTTTGCCTTTGAGCTTTTTCTGTTTGTCCGCAAGTGTATTTCTCTTTGTGCGTAACGAATCTGCTATCTGCTTGTGATTGCGGATCAGCTCATCGAGCTCGATGATTTTATCTACGTTTACTTTTACATTTCTCTGCTTTGCATTTTGCTGTACCTCAGCACTATGCTCTCGTATATACTTGATATCTAACATACTATTCGTCGTTATCTTCTTTTGTTTTTGGTCGTAGTAATGGGAATACGACGCACTCTCGGATTGATTTATCTGCTAGAAATGAGAATAACCGCTCACTGACGCCGAATCCACATGTAGGAGGCATACCGTATTCCAGGGCCTCGACAAAGTCTGCATCGTGCATTTGAGCTTCTACATCCCCTGCCTCTCGCATTTTTGCTTGCTCTTCGAACCGCTGTTCCTGATCTACTGGATCATTCAGTTCTGAGTATCCGTTTCCGAGCTCACTCCCAGCTGCAATTACTTGAAAACGTTCTACTACCTTTGGATTGTCGATCTTTCTCTTGGATAATGGTGAGACTTCTACTGGATGGTTGATTAAGAATGCTGGCCCTGCTATCTGTTTTCTGCAGTGTTTCCAAAGTGAGTCAATAAGCCTTCCGCGTTGTGCGGATGAGTCAACTGAAATATGTAATTCCTTGCATTTCTTTGCGAGTTCCATTTCAGATGCTTCTGTAACATCAATGTCTAACTGCTGTTGTATCTCTGAACAGTAATCGATAGTCCCCCACTCTTGGCCAAAGTCGATCTGCTGTCCTTTTATTTCGAACTGCAGTGTACCAAACGCCTCTTGCATACAGTGTTTATAGAGTCGTTCCACGAGTTTCATACCTTCACGATAGTCAGCATACGCCCAGTAGAACTCCATTTGCGTATAGTCTTGCAGGTGTTCTGGGCTCACTCCTTCGTTGCGAAACTGACGACCAATTTCAAATGTCTTTTCAAATCCAGCGACCATAAGACGCTTCTGCCATAGTTCACCCATGGAGATGCGTAGGTAGACGTCGATATCTAACGCATTATGATGCGTGATAAACGGTTGAGCATCAGCTCCGCCAGGTGTTAACTCCAATACCGGTGTTTCTACTTCAATAAAACCTTCGTCTACGAGAAAATTTCTCATTGCATTCCAAAACGCGCTCTTTTTCTTGAAAAGATCTTTTAATTCAGGGTCAAATAGTATATCTAAATATCGTAGTCGATGACGAGCTTCTTCATCCTGTAGCCCATGCCATTTTGCGGGTAGTGGGCGCAAGGCTTTCGATAGCAGTAGTACCTCTGATGCAAGTAATGATTGCTCCCCTTTTTTTGTGACAAACGGTGTGCCAGTGGCTTGAATGAAATCACCTACGTCGAAATACTCTTTAAAAAAAGTAAAGTGATCCTCTCCGATATCGTCTTTAGTTAGAACGATTTGCATGGTGCCGGTTCTGTCTTGCAGTTGGCAAAATATTATCTTTCCATGACTGCGCAGTAGTCGAATTCGGCCTACAAGAGTCTGTACCTTTTGTTGTTTTTCTAACTCGCTAAAATTATTAAGGTACTCGTCTACGCAAACAGTTCGTGTAGCTGTAGCAGGGTACGGGTTTGTTCCTTGCTCATGTAGCTGGTCACGTTTTTGTTTTCTGAGCGCGTATTCATCTAAATTATTCATACGTAAAAATAGTCAATTGTACATATACTGTATCATTGAACGTCGATGCGTACAAGATATTATTGAATCTTTTTTATGCTATAAGTTGAAGTTCCTTGTGGTGTCTCGACAGATACAGTCTCCCCTACCTTCTTTTTGAGAAATGCTGACCCCAACGGGGATTCATTTGATATTAATTTCTCCTCTGGATTTGCTTCTGATGATCCAACGATCGTATAAGTTAACTCGTCACCAGATTCAGACTCAACCGTGATGGTGGAACCTACTTGAACGGTGCTAGAACCGGTTTTTGTGGAGATTAGTTCTGTATTCTTAAGCATCTGTTCCAGTTCAATGATCCGACTTTCGACAAATCCCTGTTCTTCCTTTGCTTCAATGTATTCTGCATTTTCAGAGAGGTCTCCTAACTCTTTTGCTTCACTAATTCTCTCCGCAATCTCTTTGCGTTTAACCTGCTTAAGCTCATCCAGTTCATTCTGGATTTTCTTAAGTCCTTGCTTTGTAACGTATTGTTTTTTATCTGCCATAGACCCTTTTATATACTTTCGAGATATAAGTGTACCCGAGTGAGTAAAAATGTCAATTTGATGAAAAATATTGCTGTAATATCCTTCGCGAGATAGGTAATGCGACATCACTACCTTCGCCTGCCTCTTCAACTAACACCGTTAAGACGATTTCTGGTGATTCATACGGTGCGTAGCTCGTGAACCAAGAATGAGTTTTATCTTCAATGCCGAATTGTGCGGTTCCGGTTTTTCCTGCACTCGAGAACGGTAGCGCTTGTAGAGAACGGGCACTGCCTGAAAGTACGGCCTCTCGAAGACCTGCTTGAACAATGGAGATATTCGATGCACTTGCTACTTGATCCTGTATTACCACCGGTTCCATGCTCGTCACCACATCTCCGTGTTGATTTGAGATAGCAGTAACTAAATGTGGCTGATAAAACGTACCACCATTTGCGATGATTGATGTATATGCTGCAACTTGTAGAGGTGTGACCAAGATGTCACCTTGTCCAATTGAAAGATGATATGTGTCTCCAATGTACCATGCTTCATCTTTCCACTCCTCTTTCCATTCTTTCGATGGTAAGAAACCCTCTTGCTCGCCTGATAGGTCAATCCCAACAGAGGCACCAAGTCCGCATATACGAGCATAGTCCGTTATCCGCTTCACACCTAACCCGGTAGTAGTTTCATTATCTCCTCCACCGATGAGATAGAAAAAAGTATTTACAGATTCAGCAAGTGCTTTAATAACTGTTGTTTGTCCGTGCCCACCTTGTTTCCAATCCGGGAAAAAATACTGGTCGATCTGTACTCCGCCTGTACTTTGAACAGAAGTATAACGATCAATTACACCCTCTTCTAATGCTGCGAGTGCAACTACTGGCTTAAATGTCGATCCTGAAGCGTACTCACCAGAGATCGTACGGTTAAATAATGGATTACGTTCATCAGCCATGAGTTGCTCGTAGTCTTCATGAGAAATACCTCCTGAAAAAAGATTGTTATCATAGGATGGATATGTTACCAGCGCCAATACTTTGCCGGTATGTGGATCCAATGCAACCACAGCTGCTCCAGGTACACCCCGACTCTCAACTTCGTCTTTGAGGGTATCATAGATGTATTGCTGTAAGCCCCGATCGATTGAAAGATGAATACTGTTTCCAGACTCTGGATCAGTGTCAGATATAATTTGCTTCTGTTTGCCTCTGTAATCTACTTCGATTTGTTGCACACCATCCACTCCTTTCAGTGTATGTTCGTAGAAAAGTTCCAAACCAACTTTTCCGATTGAGTCATTTAATTGGTATGAATCGCTAATAGCCGCATACTCTTCTTCTGTGATCTTACCGATATATCCAAGGACGTGACTAAACGCATCTCCTGCTAAGTACTCACGGTCATATTCTGTATCAATAGTGATACCAGGAAGGTGCTGAGTTTCAATCATGAGTCGCAGTGCGTGTTCATATTCAATACTGTCTTGCAGTATTACTATCTGGCCGGAAGTACGCGCTTCTTGTAATTGTGCGTCAATACTATCTTGTGAGAGCGAAGTGATTTTAGATAGCTCGGATCCAATACTTTCAATTTCTTCTGAGTGTAATTGGCGAAGCTGTTGTCCATCGAGCGAAATATTAAAGCTTGGAATGTTCTTTAATAGTAACTCTCCATCGCTGTCATAGATAAGCCCGCGCACTGCTTTTGTAATTGAGGTATGTATTCTATTCCCTTCTGCTTGCGCTAAATATTCCTGCCCTTTAATAATCTGCAGATAGAACGTGTACGAGAAAAGAACAACGCACACTACGGCCAAAAAAATGAATAGCGCTCGTATGGAAAAATGTGAAGACGGAACACGCAACGTGACTTGCTCTTCCTGCTGAGGAGAGACAACATCGATAACAGTCGCGCGCTTCTGTTTTGAAACACGAAGTGTGCTACTTTCTGAATATAATTCAAAAGGATTTTTTTTCATGTGTGTTTATGCACAACGATTCGCTTCTGCAATAGAGAATCCACAATGAATATCACTGCAAGTATGAGAATGTGTATTGCGGTTTGCCATAGCGCAGTAGTGGCGTACTGCATCCATGAAAACGACGAGACCTGCACAACACCTACGGCTCGCGAGAGGATGATACATAGCAGAAAAACTGCGTGATAGACCCCAGTGGCAATAATTGCGTTTATGACGAATGCATGTGTTGCGGTATTCTTAAATATACGTTTTTGAAATAGGTATAATACTGCCACACTACTGATGTATGAAACAGTAATAACCCCGAATGGTAATGTTGAAAACAGTTCTAGCATATACCCACAGACAAAGGCGAAATAGACAGAACGCGTATGAAATCCGTACACACCAAATAGTACTGCAAGTAGAAGGATGGGATGGAGTAGTTGCTCGAAAATATCAACGTACAGTGTGGTATGTAGTACAACTAGTACCACGGCGCTTGTTAACCATATACATTCGATCCAAAAGCGTCTCATGGCAATATAATGGAAACTAATGATACTTCAGGTGAAGTAAATAACGGTTGCACTATGGCGTACTGAAATAAAGAGCCTGGGTCATTTATTACCTCTTGAATTTGTCCGATAATCAGGCCGCTTGGTATATTATTATTTACTCCGCTAGTGGTGACTACGGCTTGAGGTAACAGAACATCAAATTGAGGAACGTAGTCGATGCGCAATGATAGATTGTGCTCCCCGGAAATGATTCCTTGGCTCTGTTGCTCGTTCTGGATTTGTGCACCGACATGGGAATCGAAACTCGTAATTAATAGAATTTGAGATGAGTAATCTTGCACGCGCTGTACTGTTCCTACGAGAATGCCATCTTCGATAATTACTGGATATCCTTCTTTTATTCCGTGAGCTGACCCTCGGTTGATAATCAACGTCTGAGAAAGAGATTCTGATGACCGACTGACAATCTTTGCTTGCACTGCATTATAGGAGCGCTCTTCTAAAAAATGTATTTGTTCCTGTAGCAGATCTGCGTCTTCCACTAAAGACCGTAGCTGTGTGTTCTCGCTGATTAAATTCTCTACTTGCTCCTCATACTCAGAAGCAAGTGTTATTAATTCTTGCTTTGATAAATCTTGTAAATGTTGTTCTCGTTCAGTATCAGAGATATTTGATTGAATTGCAGAATAGATCGGTTCTTGTCCTGGTTGAATAATTCTAGTGAACAAGTTTTCAAGCGGCGCAGCAATGCCCGTGTAATGGAAAAAAAGTATCACGCAGAGAAGTGCAATAACGATCCACGAGCGTGAAAAGAATCTTTTGATCTTTTCTTGTGTCATATAGAATTAGAGAAGGTCTGATTGAGGTGTCAGGAATAATTCTTTCGCTGCTTCAATGTCTTCAAGCAGAATGCCGGTACCTCGAACAACTGCGGTCAGTGGATCATCAACAATTTTAACTGGAATGGAAATCTCCTGGGATATTTTTTTATCAATACCTCGTAGCAACGACGTGCCACCAGAGAGGACGATACCGCGTTCATAGATATCTGCGACTAATTCAGGTGGGGTATTTTCGATAACGAGCTTGATATTATCGATAATGGTATTTAGTGACCTGTTAATAGCTTCACGTATATGGTTACTATTGATCACTACTTCTCTTGGCAATCCAGACAGTAGATCTCGTCCTCGTACTTTTGCTTCAAGCGAATCTACTGATTCATGCGCAGAACCAATGAGGATTTTTGCATCTTCAGCTGTTTTATCCCCTAGTAAAATATTAAAATGGTCACGCACGTAGTTAATAATGTTTTTATTCAATTCATCTCCACCAAGTCGGATGGAACGAAAAGAGACGATACCGCCAAGCGATATAACGGCAATTGCAGTAGTACCACCACCCAAATCTACAATCATATTTCCAGTAGAGTCATCAATTGGAATCCGAGATCCTATTGCAGCAGCCATCGGCTCTTCAACAAGAAGCACCTCACGGGCGCCTGCATTTACCACCGCATCCTCGGCTGCTTTGCGCTCCACCTCAGTCACGTCGAGCGGAATTGCAATCACAACACGGGGTCGTGGAAGTACAGAGAAGGTCTCATGGTGTACTTTATCAATAAAGAACTTCAACATTTTCTCTGCAATTTCAAAATCGGACACCACACCGTCGATCAGTGGTTGAGACGCAACGATATGCGGGGGTGTCTTGCCCATCATTTGCTTTGCGTCGTCCCCTACCGCAATAATCTGATCATTTCGTGTGTTGATCGCAACTACTGATGGTTCATTGATAACTATCCCTTTATCCTTGACGTATACTAACGTGTTTGACGTACCAATATCGATACCTAAATCCTTGGATAATGAGCCGAATATTTGAGTAAACATAATAGTAGTAAAGCTTCGGTATCATACTGAAGCGCTCTACTTCTGTCAACACGATTGAACAATATATTTACTCAGATCAAGCTTCACTTATCCCGTGAAAAAATTGAACACGTTATAATTCGATAAATCTTTGAATGTGATGATAACTACAAGCAACAGTAGTAATAAGAAGCCGATATTATGAACCACTGCTTCAATCTTTTGATTCACAGGTTTACGTCTGATCTTCTCCACTATTACAAATATAAGACGGCCACCATCTAGCGCAGGTATTGGCAGTAGATTGAAGATTGCCAAATTTATTGAGAGCAAAGCGGTAAATTGAATTAAATGTATAATGCCGAGTCTCGCAACTTGTCCAGTGAGTACTGCAATTCCTACTGGACCAGCGACGGCATCCCCGACTGTTCCTTGACGAAAGACTGATGCGATGATATCTCCGAGAGTAATAATGATCTCTACAATAACCGCTACAGTCATTTTTATACCGAGCCATATTGACTGATACCATGGGTATCGTACAGTGCCAATTTCCTGCAACCCTACCCCAATACCGGTAAAGTCTTTATCATTGTAGTGAATGTGTACTGGCTCAATCTCGATTGTAATGATTTCTCCACCACGATCGAGTTTGAGTGGCATAACAGTATCGACATGCTGCTCTGAGAAGCTCTGAATTTGTGTAATCGATTCGAATGTTTGGTCATTATAACTCAGGATGACATCACCTGGCTGTACCCCGTTCGTATATGCGGGTGTATCTGGGATAACACCGGATATCGTTATTTCAGCATTGGTGACAATAGCGCCATTTTGCACGGTCGAGGTATCTGCAGGGAAGCCAGCAGTAAAAACAATCATAAACAGCACTGCTGCGAGTACGATATTCATGCCAATACCAGCACTCAATATGGAGAATTTTGCTAAAAAACCCTTTGATTGGAAGCTGTTCTCTTGTTGTTTTTGGTCCTTGGAATCTGCATTCGGGTCATCTCCTGCAACACCGCGAATTTTCACAAATCCACCAAGCGGAATCCAGTTCAGCGAGTACTCTGTCTTTCCAAACTTTTTACCGATGATCTTAGGTGGAAAACCGAATCCAAATTCATCAACAGCGACTTTCCATAGTTTGGCAACTACAAAATGACCGAGCTCATGTACACACACCAGTATTCCGAGAACTACAAAGAAGATGACTATCGTATATAGCGTACCCATTTGTTACACTGTCATTAATTCTTTTTCTTTCTTTTCAGCGATATCTTTTATCTGCTGATTATATGTATCAATAAGCTGCTGCATCTCTTTCTCTTGTCGGAAGTAATCATCTTCAGAGATTTCGCCATCTTTCTCTTGCTGTTTGAGTTGCTTGAGCTCGTCTTCTCGAATTTTTCGTAAAGCGATGCGGCCGTTCTCAATTTTTTCATTCATGAGCTTGACCAACTCTTTTCTCTTCTCCTCTGTTAACGGAGGAAACGAAATTCGTACCACATCTCCGTCTACTACCGGTGAAAAATTATACTCACAATCACGCAAGCCTGACTCTAAGTCCTTCATGATTGTTTTATCCCACGGTTGAATGACGAGCATTTGCGGTTCTGGGACTGAGATTGTTGCAACTTCCTGAATTTTCATTTGCGTGTTATACGCTTGAATCGTGATATTCTCTACTAATGATGGCGTTGCTTGATTGGCTCGAATGCTACGTAGCTCCTCTTGCAATCCTTCAATCACTTGTTCAAATTGATCCTTTGACATATGTATTATTACTTAATAAATCCTTTTTTCTCTTGCTCCACAAATTCTGTACCAGCGAAAATGACGCCTTCTCTATCACTATGCACCCCCATTTCAGTAATAGTACGAGTGGATGGAAAGTTTTCTATAGTTTTCCACGTTACCCCATTATCGACTGTTTTATGTATTTGTTGACCGACAGAGAATAAAATGGTCTCAGGCTCGTTTGGCATGACTACGATATTTTTTATTGAGCTGTTTTGTGCTGCGCCCCGTTCAATTAAGGTATCAATAAACTCCCAGTTTGTGCCTCCATCGTGAGACCGCATAATACCTACAGGCGAGCTTACATAGAGCCGATTAGAATCGTTAGGGTCCATCACGAGTTGTTTCACTCGATTCGCGTTCTTATTCTCCTTCATGAATTCCAGATCAAAGAGCTCTACCCATGTCGCGCCCCCGTCGACGGTTTTATGGATATTTGAATCTAGTTCCATCATATACATGATACGACTATCATTCGGATCCATATAAATACTCTTGAGTGGCTCATCAACTTGATGGATCACTTTCCAATTTACTCCTTCATCTTCACTTAATAGTACTGTGCCAATAGAAGTCACAGCATATATTCTTTGCTGGTTATACCAATCAACTACTACTCCAGTAATGGTGGCACTCTGAGCGTCAGTATATACTACTTCCCACGTTCCTCCGCTATCAGTGGATTTAATAATGTTGTTATTCTTTACCGTATATACGTTATTCGGATATTGAATATCAATCGCAATGTCTCGTATACGTGCGGGTGCAATATTTAGTTGGTGCCATTGTTCTCCACCGTTATCGGTCTTATAAATCCCGTCGCTGTTGCCCGCAAGATAGATGACATCAGCATTCGTTGGATCAAATACGAGTTTTTCTACGTTAACGCCAGCGATACTAATTGTTTTCTTTTTTTGCTGTCCAACATATACTTTCTGTTCCCACGTCTCTCCTGTATCAGTTGATTTAAAGACGCCGCCATCGCCTCCAGTACTTGAGCAGCTAGCCCCGATCAGCATGATGAAGGAAATAATCGTGAGAAGTGCGGTTGTTTTATATTTCATAGTGTACAAAGTAAATAATCTATAATCATTTTTTTATTCCCTTGGTCGCTACACATGCGTATGGTCTTTGCAATTTGCTGTAGTTGCGTGATCGTGTGATTACACACCTCTTTCATAGATAGTGCTGAATTTGATGCTTGATATCTTGTACAGTCAGCGCGCAGTCGCCTATGTAGCACACGCTCTAAAATTGATAATTGACCTGACACATTTGCTAATTGCTTCTTGTCCATTTCTTTGCCTACCAGCTGTTGCACTAACGATTGACGATCTTGCAGTGATGCGGATAAGAAAGATTCCCAGGCTTCATATTGAGAAACCCACTGATCAAATTCTTCATCGCTTCCATGCACTAGAAGGTGTAGAAGTTGAAATCGACCACTTACGTAGATAATCCCTCTCTTTCTCGCTTCATAGATATCCTTGGATTGATCTTTTAACACTGATACACATTGATCTTCTGATACTGACGGTATCCACACTCTCTGCATTCGCGATAATAGGGTCTGTGGCAACATATCTGGCTTTGATGTACTGACCAGAAAAATCGTTGACGGTGGTGGTTCTTCAATAACTTTCAGAAGTGCATTTGCGGCTTGCATAGTTAATGCATGAATATCTTGTAGTACCACAATCCTATACGATCCAAGTCGAGGGGTTTTGGTCACAAATTGACAGATCTCGTGTGCTTGTTCAATTTTTATAACAGGCTGCTCTTGTTCTCTGTCGACAATGAGAAGGTCTAAATGCGTCCCTTTTTGTAACTCTGTGCAATGTATACATGTGCCGCACTGTGCTGGACAATAAATATGTGATGCCCAGTATAAAACGAACGCATCTTGCGCCCCCTGATCGATACCAGATACGCAGTACGCGTGATTCATTTTTTGCGCGATCTTTGAAATATACTCTATTTGTAGCGGAAAGAGCGATTCAAGTAATTTGGATTGTTCTTCTTCTAATTGTTGCGACATATTATTCATCCATTATGCACTGTAGTTTTTTCCATGTAGTTGTTGCTGTCTCGGTCCAAGAGAATGCGTTGATTCGTGCCTTGCCTTTTACAACAAGCTCGTTGCGTTGCTGCGTATCTGTGAGCACTGTATGCAGTACATCTGCCATCTCTTTCTCGGAATTTGGATCAAAGTATAAAGCTGCATCTGCACCTACTTCAACGAGCGGTGGTATCTTTGAACATGCAACCGGAACTCCAGCGTGCATAGCTTCTAATATTGGAATTCCAAAACCCTCATACTGTGAAGGTAAAGCAAAAACCGTTGCTTCTTGCAATATTATACTAAGATCTGCTTGTTCTGTCCAACCTGGCTGAATTACCACATCTTCCAATGAATGATATTTAATCCTCGACTGAATTCGCTTGTAATCATGTCCGGGCGCACCACACAATACTAGTGTACCCACGAAGCCGTATTCGCTTCGAAGTAAGTCAAATGCGTTGATTAGCCGCTCTATATTTTTCTTTCTTTCTATTCTTCCAATATAAAGAATATATGGTTTCGTAATCTTATAACGTTCTAGTACTGACTCAGAAACTACGGATTGTGGTAACTGCTGCTGAGCAATGCCGTTAGGCGCTACTGTAATTTTATCTGTAGAGACGTTGTATACTTCCATCATCTCTTGCTTGGAAAATTCTGATACAGTTAAAATATGAGAAGCGTTTTCTAATGCAAAGCGTGCAGAGAATTTGTGATAATCTTTTTCACTTGCAGTATATTTACCAAATGTGACTATCTGTACCAACATGCTTACAATTCTCTTCTTCCACGAAGCGTTTTCAGCTACTACAGTATCACTATAGAGTGTTTCGTCTCGCTCAAACCCAATGTCATGAAGCACAGTAACGACTTTTTTTGGGTGTAGTATCGGTATGGTGTGAGCGGGTACATACAACAGATCAGGAGGGTGCAGAATCATTTCAATCGATAATCGCGCTTGCGTCCACAACAACTGAAATGGCCATCGCAGTACTTTGTTTGACCAGTTCTCTGGTAGAGCCGCAAGCTCTTCCTTCAACCCTTCTTTTGTGTATAGAACAACTGAGTACTCTTTAGGTATTAATCTCTTTAGCTCTTCAATAACATAAAACGAATACCATTCAGTACCCGTTCGCTGCGAAAGATTTGCTCGTGATGCGTCAATTCCTATAACCATGATACCTCCTCACTTTTTTTCCATGATGGATCGTTTATACGATTCTAAATTCTCTAATGCAATACCAGTGCCTTTAACAACATTTAGTAAACAGTCATCAGCAACGTATGCTGGAACATCGGTCGCCCGACTTAATAACTCATCGAAATTTCGCAGCAATCCACTACCACCTGACAACACCATCCCTTTATCGATCACGTCCGCTGCTAATTCTGGCGGCGTTTCCTGTAACACCTCTTTTACTGCTTCGACGATTTCATTAAGTTCTGTCTGAATTGCTTCTGTGACATCATCAGAAGTCACTGTGGCGGTTCTTGGCAAGCCAGTAATAATGTCACGTCCTCGTACATCCATGCGTAATGGATCTTTCAACGGTAATGCAGAGCCGATTTTAATCTTCAACTCTTCAGCAGTCCGTTCACCAATAGCGAGATTATGTTTCTTACGTACGTACTCCTGGATTGCATAGTCTAACTTCGTACCGCCAATGCGCACTGACGTGTTGGCAACAATACCGCCAAGAGAAATAACTGCAATCTCAGATGTACCCCCACCTACTTCAATTATCATATGTCCTGAAGCAGAACCGATAGGAATCCCTGCGCCAATTGCTGATGCGATCGGTTGTTTAATTATGTATGCTGACTTTGATCCAGCTTGAAGCGTCGCGTCAATAACCGCACGTTGTTCTGTAGAGGTAATTCCAGCAGGGACAGCAATCATCACTTCTGGTGCAAACACTCGAACTCCACCGAGTGCTTTATTTATAAAGTACCTCAACATGCTCTCAGTGGTACGATAATCTGCAATCACGCCGTCCTTTAGTGGTTTTTGTGCCACGATAGTATCTGGTGTTCTGCCAAGCATCTCTTTTGCCTCATTACCTACTGCCATGGCTTTCTTGTCCTGAACGGAAATAGCAACAACAGACGGCTCATTGATAACAATGCCTCGTTTCGGTACAAAAACTAAGGTATTCGCAGTACCTAGATCAACTGCAATTTTCTTTATAAACATGAACTATTCTAAGTAAATCATGAATGATTTATCGGTCCGTAGATCAGATTCAACGGACATTGTATTGTCACCTATTTGCGTGATGATGTCAAGTGGTGAAGCGGTTTTAATTTTCTTGCCGATATCGAAATTCATATGAAGTGTATGCGCTTCTGTTCCAGCTTGCTTCTGTATGTACAGAGAGTACTGTTTGTCCTTGATTTGCTTTACCACGTTTTCAGGTAATGCATACTTGATACGTAATGTACCTTCTTGTTTCGGTTCAATTGAGATGAATCCTGCTACAACTGTGTATACCACGGTTTCACCATTAGCATGTGTAAAGGATTCAGTGTACACCTCAGGATCAGTTGGTACGCCACCTTGAAGTTTATCACCTGTTTTAAATCCGCTATGTTCAAGTAAAGATGCTCCTTCAGGTAAATAGATACGCGTATGTGTTCGATATCGTGTATGGAAACCATCAAACCACCCGGTATTCTTATACAGCATTGAAGCTTCTCCAACATATACACCGTCTTGCTCAGAAACAGAGTATGTAAGAGTACGCTCCATCACATTATCAGTTTTTAACGCGGCCAGGTTTGCATCAACAAACATCAGGTAATCACTCGTGTATGACTTCATCTCCCCTGCCCAGTTCTGCTCAATTACTCGCTCCTGAGTAATTGGATCATGAACGTATATCAAAATCTGTTTCTCATCAACATTAGTGACAAACGTATCCCATAGCGTGACCAACTCATTCTTTGGCATGCCCATTAGTTCGTCGAGCAATTTGGTCGCAAGATCTCCGATTACTTCTTTTCTGTCCGCATCAGAGATGCCTTGTTGTAGAAAACCAAACTCGACTTGATGCTCAAGAGTTTCGAACAGATTCTCCTCGGTAAACTCTATACCATCCACGGTCAACGGGCCTGTGAGAGCGAGTAGCGATTCAATAAACGTTGGTGTCACAGCAATCACACCATCAATGTTCTTTTCCGGCCCGCCTTCTTCATCGTACTTCGACTCTGCTTTTCTTGCGCTAGTAGGAAAATCCGGTGACCAGTTTGCATTTCTTAACAACCAATTCTGCGTGGTAGTATGTACGGCAATCGGCTCAGGAGACGGTTCAGTAATATAATCCGCTGCCGGATTGTCTAAGTTGTATACATTGTCAGTCTCAAACTTAGAAATTTCACCAGCATCCAATTTCAAGATACCGTAGGTTCCAATAAATCCACCGGTCGGGCGTAGCTCCCTATTATTTTGCAGTAAGAACAGATACGTCTTCTCCTCAGGATACCCGAGAATACTTGGCAATGACTCTACTGCTGGGATTGCTTGATTGATTACCGTCTCTAGAATTGGTAATTGCGCTTTTATTGGGTCGATCGTGGTTTTGATCTGCTTTAACAACCCTTCTTCTGGAATCTCTTCAATAAAATAGATGGCGAGTTCAATTTCTGATTTTACTCCTTGAAGGTCTGCCGGTGACTCATATAACGTTTTTAGAATTTCACGCTTCTCTTTTGCTGTAATGTCTGCAAATGAAACACTACCCTCTTTTTGAGAGATGACATCATTCACATCCTCTCCAAGAGCAACGAGTTGTTGTAAACCAGATGAAAGATTAATACCAGCGAGTAATACATTATCAACCGCTTTTATCTGTTTGGCTAATCCAGGTACTGCTTGGTAGACTTTAAATCGCATAAATTTTGAACGAGCTTCAGTAAAGTGATCTTCCGCTTCATTTAAATCCTTGGCAGCAAGTGTAAAATTCTGATTTGCTACAGCTACTTGCGCGAATTCAAAGCTCTGTTTCCCGGCTATTGCTTCTTCCATAACTTGCTTTCCTGCATTGATATTAGCCACACCCCAGACTACCAGCAGTCCAGAAATCACAAATAGTACGAAAACAAAATAGATAATCGCCTTTTTCCATCGCGCTAATCTCTTCCACGATTTTCCTAAGGATCGATAATATGTTTTAAGTAGATTTGCCATAACGTTGTATTTTTAAATATGTTATCCAATCTTTAATATGAATGCGTGTAACGTATGATAGCATTTGCATCAGTGAAAAACGATTAGATGCAGACTCTCGATGATGGTAATGATATATATTCTTCACATCATGATAGTATACTACCTTCCACTTATTTGCCCTCGCTCGGTCACACCATTCATAATCGCCAAAATATAAAAATAATTTTTCATCCATTAATCCAAACTGATCAGAGGCGCGTTTACGAATGAACATACACGCACCAAGTAGCCACTCCACTTCGAGTGTTTTTTTATGATCGAAATCAACCATGAGGTGGCGTTGAATATCTTTTTTTGCAAACGCAAATTTACCTAAAAAAGTTCGACGATAGACTGGCGTTAACAATGAATACCGCTTATAACATGAGTTCTGTATGGTTCCGTTTGGATTCTTGAGCTTTGGACCTAGAAACGCTACTCTTTCATGAGTATCAAGATACGTAATAATACGTTTTATGTCTGCTGCATCTCGAAAAATTATATCCGGATTAATCATTACCATGTATTCACCCTCCGCCACCCGGAAACCAGCATTATTACCAGCCGGGTGTCCTAGATTCTTTTTATTCTCAACAATACGTACTTGAGGAAACTGCTGACGTACCATGGGTATCAATCCATTTTTTGAACCATTATCGACAAACAGAATTTCGTACTCAATATCATGATCTTCCAAATGAAGATCTAGTAAATTTTTTATACACAAACGCAGATGATTAAGTTCTTTGTATGCAAGAATAATGAATGACAGTTTCATGAAGATGGTCGATTAATCCAATACCGTATGTATTTGGCTGTTATATTAGAGCTTGATAGTATAGCTTTTCTTTTACGAAGCATGATCGGAAGGCACTTGAAAAAAGAAGGTACGATTTTGAGTGTACCGGGTTCAAATAGTACCATATAAATCAATTTTCGCAACTCAAACCATGTAATCAATGGGAAATGCAATAGAATATTTTTAGATGGCTCATTCTTAAGGATCGTCCATAGGTGATTCCGATAGGAATAACCGCGAACACGGTATGATGCACCCTTTCGCTCTCGTATAGTCTGTAGTACCCCCGTTGATTTTTTCGCTGTTCGCTTATGATAGATAACTGCCGATGGTTGTACAATTGTTTTCCACCCTCGGTGCAGTAGTCGATATGACAAGTCCACGTCATCTTTGTACGCGATAAAATCTTCATCCAAATACTCGTGCTCGCCTCCGCCACCGTGAGCAGCGATGTCGTTCAGCGCAGATCGTCTTAACAGGATAGCAGCGCCGGATACCCCGAATAACTCACGAAGTTCATCGTACTGCTTTTGGTCCTCTTCGTTCTCTCCAATATTCAGATAGTTTCGACTTTTGGTCAACGTAATTCCCATACCATCAATGACAGCTGGAGATGATTCATGACGCAACAGCTTCGGCGCCACTGCAGCGATTTGTTTATCTTCATGAATTGAACGAAGTAGTTTCTCCAACGCATCAGGCTGCAATACCATGTCAGGATTCATGATTAGCACGTACGGTGTATTGGTCTTTGTAATGCCTAGATTATACGATCGAGAAAAATCCAAATTTCTGTCCTGCTTATACACCTCTACCAGGTCATCCTTGTATTTTTCTATCTCATCTACGACTGCGTTATCCTCAGAATTATCAATAATAACCACAGCACGCGGTTGCACGGTTTGCGCTGATATACTCTGAAGAAGCTCTGCTATACAGTCTACTTCATTGTATGTGGCTATAACAATAGATAGGTCAGCTTTCATCTCTTTGGCTATTAGGAATTGAAAGAACTAGACTGACAATTACTAGCCATCCGATGCCTAAAGGATGGTTGATATACGGAGTGAATACATGAATAAGCAATAGAACAAGTACGGCCGCTAGCAATGCAACGGTTTCAGCGCGAAGCTGTTGATTTCGAACACGTTTGGATGCTGCAGAACATAATGCATAGAAGAAATACCCAAAACAGAGAACTCCAATAATGCCGAATTTATATAATAGATCTAAGTACCCCCATTCAAAAGCGAAGGTCGTATACATTCCATCAGGATGCTCTTCTAACACGCGAGGATCTTCTGATTTATATGTTACTGTGGAGCCTAGCCCCGATCCAGCTACTGGATGCTCTAAAGATGCGCTCCATAAGGGGTCTAGCAATTGCCAGCGGGAAGCAGCAGCTGGCTCCTCGGTGATGTCTTTAGTGCGCTCTGTTAGTAAAGATGAGGCATCAATACCGATATGACCAGGCAACGGGATGTTCACTATTCCGAGTGCTAAGGCGTAATCAAATGCAAACGCGCACATGATGATACATGCAAGCAATATGAATCGTTTAAAGCGGATTCGTTCTCTCCATAAAAACCAAACCGCGAGAATACAAAGCGCGCCAGCTGTTGCAACCCAGAAACTTCTCGAATAACTGAGGAATATTATAAGTCCAGACAATACAATCCCAGCGAGGAGCAAATAATTCGATCGTGAACGCACAATACTGCGCTCTCGATTCTCATAGACAAATAGTACCACGCAGAACAGATACAGAATTACATTGTATACATGGCTTTGAAAAAATATGCGAGACAATCCATTAGGAAATCGCGTAATCTCCCCTACTCCAGTATCCCTAACCCAACGATAGATCTCTGGAAGTGTGTACGGAAGTATCTGAATTTGAGAAAACAGAAATAGAAGCACAATCGTTTTGATAGTAAGCAGTATACTTGAAAGAATGAAGATGCCGATGAGCTGTTGAACTTGTTGCCGATTCTTCATTGCTTGAGTCATTGGCCCTACGATACCGAAAAAAAGATATCCGTTGGTATCTAGGAAAATATGCGAAAGAGCATTGTCTCGCAGAAGTCCGATGCCTACACCAAGACCGATAAGAATAATTATTGCGGTATACGGCTTCCAAAACTTCCATGAAAAAAACGCAATTGACTTGTCGCGAACTATCCAAATGAGGTATGCGATAAAGATCACGAGGAATAATGCAAGGCGAATAGATAATGAGAATGAACTGATTTCGAGAGCAAAAAGGTACCCTTTTGAACCTATGATTAACTCAGTAAACAGTATAAGAATTCCGTAATGCAATTTCTTCATGGACACGATAAACGTCAATACGATTACAGTAATAAACACTGAGGTATTCACCACTTCAAACTGTGATCCTGCAAATGAAAGAACCTCTATACAACACAACCCAAACAACACCCAGAATACAGGGGTGCTTTGAAATATCTGTGATATATATGCTTTACTGCTGCTCATCTTTATATTTACTGATGTCGCTTACTTTCTTCATGACTTGAACTATAAACGCTAGCACCAGACTGCACGGCTGAAATAGCGAAATTACTACTCCCTGAAAGACACCGTGATGCTTAAAGAAATACTGTCGCATACTTCTATTTAAACGTCGCTGATTCGTTACAGAGAGTATCTTGCTAAAGGTTGCGCCTTTAACGTGAACTATCTCAGTGATTGGTGAATACATTATCCGTAATCTCTGCTCTTTGAGAATCCGTCGTTGCAGATCAACCTCTTCAAACCAAACGAAAAATCTCTCGTCAAAACCATTTGCCAGTTCAAAGACCTCTTTACGAATAAACATGCACGCGCCCATGACTTGATCTACATCATTCTCTTTTTTGTAGTCGAATCCTGAACACATATATCGTTGGATCGCTGGAAGAGAGGGAAAGAAATTGTGTATCTTGGTGAGTACAATTAACTGATCTACCAGTGATGGGTACGCCCTGACAGAATCTTGGTGCGATGTATTCGGAAAAACTAAATGAGCTCCAAGGACTCCAATGTCATTTTCGCTCATCATTTTTTCATACGCTATTTTTAGTGAATTCTCCTGAAACTCGGTGTCATCATTTAAAAAAAGGAGTACTTCACCGGTTGATATCTCTGCACCAAGATTATTAGCTCGTCCAAAGCCCAAATTTGTATTATTACAAATCGAATGCACATGTTCATACTCGTGCTGTAGTAATTCTTGTGTGCCATCAGTGGATCCATTATCAACTACAATCACTTCATATTCTATATCGTGTGAATACTGTTTTATACTATCCAAACAACGACGCAAATACTCCTTTGCGTTCATTGTAACGATGATTACAGATACGTTCATACTTGCAAACGATACCATATTTCATCAGTAGAATCAAGATAATCTCACTATTAAAAAATGCTAAAAAAGGGCTAAGGTTAGCCCTGTATTACAGTATCAACACAGCAATTTTCTATTGATGCTTATTTATAATTTCGAGCATTAACGCTATACGCGTATCCCAACTATGCTCTGTGGCCATAGCAGTTCGGCGCTGGTGTAGTTCTTCAGTATCTTGGCGTAGTACCTTATTAATTTTCTGTGAAAAATCCTTTGGTGATACAGCTAGTGAAATCAAATCCTGAAATTGATCAGCGCCAGCAACTGCAGTAGAGACAATAGGTAGTCCAGCGGCAAGATATTCATATATCTTTAGCGGGTTCATCGTTTGTGTAAACGTGTCTACTTTATGAGGAATAATCGTAGCGTCGAAACACGCTAGTAACGAAGGTAAATCTTTATATGGTACTTCTCCGATAGTATAGACATTTGAGCGATCCTTAATTTTGTCCATATCCTTTTCCATTTCTTTCCATACTGGTCCAGCAATTATAAAATCGTACTCTGGGTGTTGTTCAGACAAATAGTCAAACACTGAGATATTCACACGTGATTGAATAATTCCGTGATACCCAATCCGCTTCCGTTTTTCTGCGTCCTGTTCCGATAGGTACGTATCTGAAATAAACTTTGTATTGCAACTCGCCTCTTTAAAATGATTAACATCAACCCCATTCGGGATATAGAACACTTGTTCGCGCTTATTGAAAAAATCTACTAAGCCTTCTGAAACTGTAAATATGATATCGGCACGCTTTCCTATTTGCTTGTACGCTTCCTCCAAACGCGCAGTGTATTTATGATAGGACGGGTGCTCAACCCAATTATCTACTGCATCAAAAATAAATTGTGCGTTTGGAAAAACATCTAACTGTTCAGCAATAAACGGAGTGTACGACCACAACACTACCTCATCAGTTGTAATCCCCGCTTTCTCTAGAGCATGAGGCAGCTTTAGAAGGTCCGTAGTTGTAACATGATACGTGGAAGACCCTTTTTTATGATCAATACGAGTACTTAATGATCGATAGATAGTGTCTGAATTTCTTTTCCAGGGGGATGTACGAATGATGGTTTTAGCCTTCTTCTTAATCGAAAAGGGTAAGAAATCAACTGAGATTATCGAGTCAAACACACCTTGCTTCTCTAATGTACGTAATACATGGTAATTCCTATTTACAATACCGCGCTCCCAATCGAACCGGTATGACATATTACACATAATCAATGTTCGTTTCATAGTTCTACTGTAAAATTTTCTCTAATCGTTTTGCTTGTGCTTTCCATTGAAATATCTCCTTCACTCTTTGAGCACCGTTCTGACCCAATTCCTTCGCTTGCTCTCTGTTTTTTAGTAATTGAATAATGGCCTTTTCCAATAGCTGCTGATCAGTTGGGTCTACTAAGAATCCTGTCTCTCCATCGATAACCGCATCTCCAATACCACCACTCTTACCGCCAATGACTGGTTTACTAAAGCTATTTGCCTCTAGGAATACAATGCCAAATCCTTCGACATCCCTATTCTCAAGCTCACGTGACGGCATAACAAGCATGCTGCACCGTAGATACCAGCTTACTAGCTCTTCATTAGAGACTGATCCAACAAATGTAACATGATCTTGCACTTGATGCTGCGCTGCGAGCGTTTCAAGAGTGGCACGATGCGGACCATCCCCTACTACCACATAATGCGCCTCGGGTTCCTTCTGTAACACTTCAGATAGTGCTGCAATGACCACATCATATCCTTTTCTTTGGACTAAACGACCAACACTCAGGATAATTCTCTTTCCATGCAATTGGTATGTCTCATTCAGCTTTTCCATATCATACGCTTCTGTTGAAATGTGCGTTCCAACAATATTCGGACAAGGAAAAATTATCGAGATCTTCTTGGCAGGCACGCCGAGTGATTCTAATTGTCGCCGTGTATACGTACTCACCGTCGTTATTTGTGAGGCGTGCTTCAAAATGGTCTTCACTAACCACTTCTTTCGTGATGAAGATTGTTCATGAAACGGTACAGTCACATCCATAGCGTGCGTCATCACTGTATACCGTACTTTCAATAACTTTTTAAGAATCAGCGCAATCGTCCCTATAGGTAACACTTGCCCTACAAGTATATGCTCAATAGAGTACTGTTTTACCGCCTTCCAACTCGAAAAGAAACCTTTAATCCACTTTGGCCAGAGCCATTTGGAAGTATAGAGAAGCTCGTCTTTGTGATTATCTAACACCCATACATGTTCTCGCGGCAAGCGACGAATAAGATTTTCATAGTAGTGCGCAACACCGCCTATGATCGGTGGGTATTCAAGTGTAATTAATAACGTTCGCTTCATGCTATCCACGTTTAACTACTGCTGAAATAAATGCGGTAATTTCCTTTTTAGTCAGTGCATCTACAACCAACAATGCAACAAAGTAAATCATAGCACTGATCGGAATTAAAATAAATAAACTGTAGTTATACTGCACAAAAAATAGAATGAACGACATCACGCCAGCAGCGATACCCACAAGTAAAAACTTATGTATGATCTCAGAGATTTGAAATTTTGCTATTTTATATACCCATGGGATTCCCAAGCAAACTAGTACCACAGCAGACGTTACAGCAGCAATTGCTGCGCCAACAAATGTGTAGTACGGAATAAGAATGAAATTCAATGTTATATTCACGAGTAGGGCAATACACATATTGACCGTATTTAACTTTTGGCGATCTACTGCATTTAAAAAATTACCAATCGGATAGTTAAGGAACACAAACGGTAGGGCAACCATGAGTAAACGAAGCGGCAATACTGATGCTTCCCAATCCTCGCCCCACACACCGAGTATAATATTGTCAGCAAGCACCATGACTCCTCCAACAATTGGAAAGCTTAATAAAAACATATAAAAGATTCCTTGCTCAAAGACTTCATGGAGCTTCTCTTTTGAATGTTTATAGTAATGACTGATCGCTGGAAAATAGCTTGTCGCAAAAGCTCCGGGCAATACAGTCAATGCAAACGTTAATTTAAATGCTAGCGCGTACCATCCTGCATAGCTATCACCAACAAATATCTTTAACATCATATTATCCGCTGATCCATTTAAGCGGAAAATCAGTCCAGCGATCGCGAATGGCGCAGACAGCGCGAGTATCTTCTTTGCAGTTGCCCATGAGAACGTGAAAGTAAAACGAATAGAAGTACGGAGTCGTAAAATGACATATAGATATAACAGTTGGATTGCTGATCCAACAAGTAACGCGCCTAACACGATAATCAGTGGCAAGTTCATTTGAATAGCAGTGATACCAGCGCCAAGAATAACTGATTGGTAGATGATAATACCAATTGCTTCCCAGTGCATCTTCTTTAACGCTCTAAAGATGGAAAAGAAGGTAAAGGTAATCGTGTCTAGAATAATGATGAGTGCTCCTACATACACTAAATACACATCTGTTTGGTCTACTTGTTCAAAAAAATGATTTGCGATATGGATTGACGGGAACAGTGCTGCGAGAGCCAATAGCATTAGGATGATCTTGATAGAAAACATGCGCTGAAAGTGCTCCTGAAGCTTGGACTCATCCTTGGCACCCTCTCTGGTCAGTAATGGCCCCAGTCCAAAATCCATAAAAATAATAAACACTGACGTAAATGCCAGTGCAAATGTATATTTTCCTAAACTTCCTTCACCTACTGCCTTTGCTAAATAACCGTAATAAACAAAAGAGATTAATTTTTGAATGATCGACGCCGCAGTTAAATACGTCGTATTTTTTGCAATTCTCCCTGTCGAAGCCATGCAAAAAAGGACAGTTTATCTTTTTGACCACTGTGGTGCACGCCGTGCTCTCTTCAACCCTGGCTTTTTTCGTTCTTTCATTCGAGAATCGCGAGTTAAACAACCTTTTGACCGTAATAATGGTCTCCAATCCTCGTTGATTTGTACTAAGATTCTTGCGATACCGTGTCTAATTGCCTCTGCTTGAGATTTTGTGCCACCACCGACAACGCGTACAGTAAATTTCCCATCAAATGTGGTATTTGCTAATGTGATCGGTTCTAGCACCACTGGAACGATCTCTTTTGGAAAATACTCCTCAACACTCTTTTCATTCACTTCCACTTCGCCTTTTCCATCCTCTCGCTTTACAAATCGAACTCGTGCTACTGCGGTTTTTCTTCTACCGACTGCGTATAAATATCCTCGTCTCTTTTTTCTTGTAGGTGTTGGTGCCATGCTATTCTATGGTTAAGCGTTTCAATTGATTTGGTCGGAGCTTATTCTTCGGCATCATTTTTCTTACCACCATTTTCAATAATTCCTCAGGTTTATCATTCTTCAACTCTTTTAAACTTCTCGCTTTAATACCTCCTGGATAACCAGAGTACCGATAGTACATCTCTTGCTCTTCTTTATTTCCGGTAATGACTATGTTATTCATGTTTTGTACCACGACGAAATCCCCACAATCCATGTGCGGCTCATATGACGCTTTGTGCTTACCGCGAAGCAATATTGCAATCTCAGATGCTAGCCGCCCCAAAGATTGCCCAGTTGCATCAAGTGTATGTTTTTCTCTGTGAATCTCTTTCTTCATACGTTAATCTACAAATTCAATTACTACTTGCTGAGCTCCATCGCCCTTTCTTGGTCCAATCTTTGTAATCCGGGTATACCCGCCTTTTCTTGTTTTAAACTTTGGTGCAATAGTATCAGTAATTCGTAATGTCGCTTTTTTATCAGTGAGCTTCCTATCGATAGATCGAACATTCTGTACGCTTTTCTCCTTGCCTGCAGTAATAAGCGGTTCAACAAACTGCTGCACTGCTTTTGCCTTAACGGGAGTAGTGGTGATTCTTCCGTGCTCAATTAATTGAAGACACAAGCCACGAATAAGTGCTGTTCGCGGTCCTTTTACTCTATTCAGAATTATTTTCTTTTTCTTGTGCCTCATAGTGAATTATTCTTCTTGTTGCTCTTCAGTACTATCAGATTCTGTTTCTACATCTTCAGTATCCTCCTCTACTTCCTCTACCTCTTCTTTTTCAGTATTTTCATCTTCGGTTGGTACATCAGTCTCTTCTCCAGTCAGTACTTGAAACTGATCTACTAGAATCTTTGCTGCCATGCGAAATGCATCCTCGGGTGAAATAGTTCCGTCAGTTGATACGTCCAGCAGCAGTTTATCGAAGTTGGTCATCTGCCCAACACGAACATGTTCAGTTTTGAAATTCACGTTTCGTACTGGAGTATAGACTGAATCAATTGAAATGTACCCAACATCGAGCTTCTCCTTTTCTCGTGCTTCCACTGCCTCATATCCAATTCCTTTCTGAACGATAATTTTCATGTTTAACTCAGCTCCTTTGTCAGTTAATGAAGCAATAACCTGATCATCGTTAATAATCTCTACAGAGCTGTCTTTGCTAAAATCAGCTGCTGTAACGACTTTTTCTCCTTTTGCTGTCAACTCAAGTTCTACTGGCTCATCACTGTGCATGTTGAATCGCAGTGACTTAATGTTCAATATAATCTCAACTACATCCTCTTTTACGTTCTCGATAGTAGAAAACTCATGGTCTACACCTTTAATTTTAAACGCAGTTGCTGCTGCTCCTGGGAGTGATGAAAGCAACACACGTCGTAGCGCATTTCCGAGTGTAGTTCCGTATCCAGGAAAACACGGACTGATTGCGATCACACCAGAGTTCTCTTCCTTTCCCTCTGTATAGTCGATGGTTGTTGGCCTTGGGATGGTATGTTCCATACAAATAAAGTAAATAATTTATAATGAGTACAGTTCGACGATTAAGTGGATCTGTAAGTCTGATTGAATCGTCTCAACTGACGGTAGTTGCTGTATTGAGATTGCTAATTTCGCACGATCTACTTGAAGCCATGCTGGAACTTCACTAGTAGCGTTCTTCTCTTTAGATATCTCTTTCCATTGTTTCTGTTCTTTCTTGGTATCTTTTACTGTGACAACATCACCTGCAGAGACTTGATACGACGGAATATTTACGTTCTTCCCGTTTACCTGAAAGTGCGCATGCGATACTAATTGACGTGCTTTGGAACGAGATGGCGCTAATCCAGAACGATAGACAGCATTATCCAATCGACTCTCGAGCATAATAAGCATTTCATCACCGGTCTTCCCCTGTTTAGCTTTTGCGCGCTCGTAATACAATCTAAATTGTCGTTCTAATACACCGTACAATCTCTTCGCACGTTGTTTTTCTCGCAATTGTACTCCGTAACCAGTAAGACGTGCGCGTCTTTTATTTCCTTGTAGCCCAGGCGCATAGTTTCTCTTTATTATCGCGCACTTCGGCGTATTACAACGCTCCCCTTTTAAGAATAATTTCTGCCCTTCTCTTCGACACTGTTTACATTTTGGATCTAAATTCTTTGCCATAATTCAAAATAATTACACACGACGTGCTTTTCTCGCACGACAACCGTTATGTGGTATAGGAGTAACGTCTTTGATGCTTAATAAGTTAAACCCTTGTGCATTTAATGCGCGAATTGCACCTTCTCTTCCGCTTCCGATTCCCTTCACAAACACATCCACATCCTTCAAGCCCATATCTCGCACGCGCTCTACAGCATCACGCACAATAACTCCAGCTGCATATGGCGTAGATTTCTTCGGTCCTTTGAAGCCGCAACGTCCAGCAGATGATTGCGTTAACGTGTTTCCGTGTTGATCTGTAAACGTCACAATAGTGTTGTTATACGTGGCCTTAATATGCACACACCCTTTGGTGACATGCTTCTTCTTCGTCTTCTTTTTTGGCTTAGCTGAAGATTGCTTCGCTTGCTGTGAATCGTCGTCTTGCTTCTCGTCTTCTTTTTTCTCCTTGTCTTTGTCAGGCATATTCATGGATTAGGTCTTTTGTAATGCTGCTTTTCTTCCGGATCCTGCAGTTTTTCTTACATTTCCACGCACGGTTCGAGTATTAGTCTTTGTTCGCTGCCCTCGTACTGGCAACCCTTTCTGATGACGCGCACCGCGATAGGTTCCAACTTCTTTTAACCGTTTAATATTAGATAGAACCTCACGCTTCAAATCACCTTCTATCTTAATTCCACCTTTTTCAATAGCGTCACGAAGCTTTCGAACCTCTTCTTCAGTTAAATCCTTTACCCGCTTATTTGGGTCTACACTAGTTTGTTCAAGAATCTGCTTACTGGTTTTTAATCCAATACCGTAAATATATGTCAGTGCGATTTCAACACGTTTCTCGTTTGGTAATGTAACTCCTGCTATTCTTGCCATACTTATCCTTGTCGTTGCTTATGTTTTGGATTATCACAAATCACATACACTCTGCCCTTGCGGCGAACGGTCTTACATTTGTTACATCGTTTTTTCGCTGACGCTTGTACTCTCATCTTACAATCGTGTGATTATTCTTCCTTTGGATAGGTCGTACGGAGTCATCTCTACTACTACTTCATCACCTGGCAATACTCGAATCTTATACATTCTCATTTTTCCGCAGAGATGAGCGTGTATTTCATGCCCATTCTCCAATGTTACTTTGAATGTAGTATTCGGTAATACCTCATCAACAACACCCTTTACTTCGATAAACCCTTTTTTGTTGGTCTTAATCTTATTGTCTGGCTTTGCCATAGATTAATTTTCGCATTAAAATATCCCTCTTTCCCTCAATTATTGAGTAAAGAAGTGATCGAACAGTCGTTTGTATACCATTCTTTGACTAGTTCGTGTGACTCCGTCTGTTTTCAAATGCCAACAGATTATAACACACGTATTTCCGGTGTCAATATTCACCCCCTATTGATGGGGTGTGGATAAAAAAATACCTATTTTTACTGTAAAACTGCTTTTATTCGACGTACTCCTGCAGAAGAAGATTTCTCGGATGATATGGAGAATTTCCCTAATTCTAGTAAATGGTCTACATGAGGACCACCACAAATCTCTAAGGAAAACGGATTCTCTTCATCGCCGACACGATAGACTTTTACTTTCCCTTCTAAAGAATCGTATTTTTCTTCAAAATATGCTAACGCGCCCATTTCTTTAGCTTGTTCGACTGAAACCTCCATACATGTAACAGCCAAATCCTTCTGAATCTGCTCGTTTATCATCTCTTCAACTGCTTGTTTCTGCTCGTCAGTAAGCTTCTCAGGATAATTGAAGTCGAAGCGCAGTCGCTCAGGAGTGATATTTGATCCTTTCTGCTGCACCTCTTCTCCGAGTACGTTTTTTAATGCTCGGTGTAACAAGTGTGTGGCGGTGTGGTACTTAGTAGATTCAGCCGAATAATCGGCTAGTCCCCCTGTAAATTTTTGACTTGCACCGCATCGAGACAGCTCTTGATGCTTCTTGAACTCTTTTTTAAAGCCACTTTCATCTACCTTCATTCCTCGTTCACGTGCTATCTCTACAGTCATCTCTAACGGAAAGCCGTAGGTAGCGAATAATTGAAACGCGTCAACGTCAGAGATGCATGAATTGTCTTTTGCATATAGTTTTTCAAATTCCTGCAATCCCTTATCTAGCGTCTTACCGAATTTTTTCTCTTCTTTAACGCATTCACCTATTATGAAGTCTCGATTCTTATTTAGCTCTGGGTACGCTTCTTGATACAATTCGATTACTTGCTCCGCAACCAACGCTGTCCACTCTTGCATAATACCAATACTCCGCGCTTCACGTATGGATCGACGTAGTAAACGACGAACTATATATCCTTGATCCACATTTGATGGACCTACCCCGTTTGGATCACCGATTATGATTACTGCTGTGCGTATGTGATCTGCGATAATGCGAACAGAACGCTGTTCTTCCTCGGAATCACATGCACTTTCAGTGCAGTCAGTGATTGTCTGAAAGAGTGGTATAAAAAGATCTGTCTCAAATACATTCTGTACTTGCTGCACTGCAGTCACTAAACGTTCAAACCCCCACCCAACATCAACATTCTTCTGCTCTAGCTGCTTTATTCCACCTGAACCATCTTTTGCATACTGCATGAACACATCATTTCCGATCTCCACCACATATCCTGCATCACACGCTGCTAAAAATTCCTGTTTAGAGCAATCACCAAGATCACCTGAGTAATCATAAAAAATCTCCGTATCTGGCCCGCACGGTCCAGTATCACTCGGGAGGTCCCACCAGTTATCTTCTTTTCCTAAAAAGAAAATACGGTTCTCAGGAACGCCAACTTTTTTCCATATCTCTGCTGCTTCGGTATCTTGAGGAACATCTCCATCGCCACTGTAACACGTAATGTACAAGCGAGTAGCGTCTAAACCAAGTCCATACTCCGCATGGGTAAAAAAATCGTACGTCCATTCAATCGTTTCTTTTTTAAAGTAATCGCCTAAGCTCCAAAACCCCATCATTTCAAAAAACGTCAAATGCGAGTTGTCACCAACTTCTTCTATATCTATGGTTCTGATGCATTTTTGAATATTCACTAACCTCGTACCGCGTGCGTGTTTTTCGCCCATAAGAAACGGCACCAATGGATACATGCCGCTATTCACGAATAGTAACGTTGGGTCGTTGTCAGGAATGACTGAAGCTGACGGTATTTGAGCGTGTTGTTGCTTCGAGAAGTATTCAAAAAAACGATTTCGTATTTCTTGTGATGTTAGTTTTTCCATTGCGTGTATTAAACAGGATTCTTAATATATTTTCAACTCACTTACCAGCTATGCGTGCAATTACCTTTGTCTCAATGGTGTGGAATAGCGCGTACAGCAACCCAAGAGAGACAATTCCTCCAACAATATCATATGCAGTATCAAGCGGTTCACCAGGCTGTCCTAGCATTTTCGTTCCTAAATACGTATCTCCAAATAGTTCCCACACTTCCCAGGCAAATATGCCAATAAACGTCAGTATAATGGTTATTACAGACGCTCGAGTCATGCTATTCTCTCTTTTATTCTTTAGTACGGACCTGATGATAATAAAAAGAATAGCACCTGAAGCTATTGGGCTAAGCACATGTAGCGTCATATCATAATACTGTATGCCTAAATAAAATCCTAAAGCTCCAATACCATTGAAAGCGAGAAGGAGAACTAATAAAATTTCAATAACCGCTGTAGAGAAAAGTGATAAATGCTTCCCCCAAGCTGAGTACTTGTATAGAAAGCGCGGGATAAAAACCGAAACAGCTGAAACAAGGCCGATCACTGCGCGAAAATTCTCATCCGAATTCCTGAAAAGATATATTGAGAATAAAACAAATACTACTGCAGTAGCACTAACAAGCAGTAGGGAGATACGTTCAAGTCTTGGAGTGTTATTTGTCGATGTCATAGTATTGTTTGAATGATACCTCCGCCGAGCACGCAGTTGTCAGCATAGCACACGGCAGATTGACCTGGGGTCATTGCACGCTGTGGGCGTGAAAACTTTATTGTTATTGTACCATCTTTTTTAGAGACGTGCGCCTGCTGAGGATCTTGACGGTATCTCACCTGTACATTACAAGAAAATGGAAACGTGACATCCTGTATCCAGTGTTCATTAGTTATTGTGCATGAAGAGTGATAGAGTGCCTGGTCTTCTTTATCGTTCGTAACAGTGAGCACATACGTTTCTCGATCTTTTTTTGCAACGTAATACGGTCCTGTGCCACCGATATTAATCCCCTTCCGCTGACCAAGAGTAAATCGATGCAACCCATCGTGACTACCGATAACATTCCCTTCCATATCTTGAATGTCACCTGGTTGAGGATCAATGTGTTGCTGAATGAATCGTTGATAATCAATTTCTCCGATAAAGCAAATACCGGTTGAATCTTTCTTGTCCGCGTTCGGAAATCTGTGCTTCCGCGCGATTGTACGCACCTCTTTCTTAGTCAGGTCTGCGAGAGGAAATAGTATGTTCGGTAGCACCGCACGTTTTATTCGGTATAAGAAATACGTCTGGTCTTTATCCTGATCAACTGGCCGACATAAGCTGTTGTCACTAATACGTGCAAAGTGTCCAGTGGCTACCGCTGTTACATTCGGGAGCTGAAGCGCTTGCTGTAGGAACAATTCAAACTTTATCTCTTGGTTACAAAAAACATCTGGGTTTGGTGTTCTCCCACATTCTAACTCCTCAACAAAATATGAAAATACTCGCTCGCGATACTCTTCGACAAAATTGAACGTTTGATACGGAACAGAAAGAATATCGCATACTGCTCTGACATCATCCATATCTTTCTTCCAGGAACATCCGTGTACGCTCTGCTCTCTATTTGCTCGATCGTCCTCTGAGTCTTCCCAATTTTTCATGAACACTCCGGTCACATCGTACCCCTGCTGCTGTAATAACAACGCTGCCACAGACGAATCAACGCCTCCGCTCATTGCAACTACTATGCGTTTCATTATATTTACCCTAACGGATCGTATCCATTTTGCACCTCTTCCCCGTCGAGATATCCATCCCCATCTGAATCAGGATTATTCGGGTCGGTTTTTAATTCAGCTTCTTCTTCGTCAGTCAATCCATCATTATCTGTGTCAACAACTTGAGCAGTTTCAACTTGTCGATCTTGAATCTTGGTATAGATCCAAATACCTGCGCCGATAATTACTCCTAGCAACACTAATACAATTGCAATAATAACAATCTTCTGTACCCCGGAAAGCTTCTCTTTTCCGAATAACTCTTCATGCTCATCCTCGGAAAGTGCGCTCTGTTCGACTGTAGGCATGTCCACTTGTTGTTCATCGATAGGTGGAGGGGTGCCAGGAGGTGTAGCAGCGGGCTGGGAAAAAATATCTGCGGCCGCCGCTTCCTCTGCTGCGGGTTGTGCAGGTGCTTGTTCGGCAGGTTGAGCATCAGGTGGTGTTGGTTGTGGCTCAACTGGCTGTGTTGGAGGTACGGGCTCTTGAACTGGTGCATTCATTGTAGGCTGTGGTGTTTGCTCAGTTGGCGCTACAGCAGGTTGTTGCGGCTCCATACTTGGCGCTGGTCCACTCGGCATAGACGTTGGCATTTCTGCAGGTCCTCCCATAGGAGTGCCTTGTGCGTCTGCTCCAGGGCCTGGTTGCATTCCTGCTCCTGTTGGTGCTTGTGATTCTAATGGAATAGCCGGTCCCATGGGTTGTGCTGCAGGTGGTGGTGTTTGCGGTGGCGTCGGTCCAGCTGGTGCCGAGTTATCCGGCAATGGCGATGGTGCAGAAGGGCCAGCTGCAGGTGGTGGTGTTTGCGGTGGCGTAGTTCCTGGTTGAATATTTGATGGATCCAGCTGCTCAGGAGGAAATGTCAACGAACCAGAATCCGTAGGCGGTTGTTGAGCGGGTGGTGCAGAAGGTGTCGTCGGTGGTTGAATAGGTGGTAGACCCGGCCCTGCGGGTTGTTGTACTGGTTGTTGAGTTGGCGGTAACCCACCAGATGGTTGAGGAGGTTGTGCACCATTCGAAAGTGGAGGGAGTCCTCCGGATCCCTGCGCTGGTGATTGATTCGTTCCATCAGCCATAATAAAACGTTACATTCTTTTCCTGTATTATATCACAAGAATCATTTACGTACAATGAAAAAACTGTTATAATATATTCATATGTCGTTGGTAATTACCGATCTACTATCAAATCTTAAAGTCAAATACAAGGTCTTTCTGATCTTCTTTATTTTGATTTTGCTCATGATCGATCTGGGTGCGTTGAATATCACCTCGATGTACGATATTCAAGCAGATACACAGCGTATTTCAGATCGGCTGATTCCACGCCTCATCGAAACTACAAAAATCAAGGATAGCTTAAATATCTCTATTCTCGCAGCGTATGACTATGTGCAGACCGGCAATGAGGATAGTAAGCAGCAATTCCAGGATGAACTGAATGAAGCAGTTCGCGCACAGATCGGTTTATTTCATCTTTCAACGTCTGAAGAGGATCTGCAGTTTACTGCATCCTTCGATGAATATATCAATGACATTTACGATTCGTTATTGACGTTGGTGGAAGCGTACGAAAATGGCGCTGAACAGGAAGAGTTGCAAGCGCGGCTAGTCGATGTATCAGTCAGCCGAGACAACTTTGCGCAATTCCTTGAAGAGGAGATAGAATTGAAGATTCAGAATGAGTCGTTGGAAGAGCGACATTTGACTGCTGAACAAGTTCAAAAAACAATTATTAACGTTATCATTGTCGGTTGTATCGCAATTATTGCTCTTATTCTTGTGTATATTTTCATTCACCGGTCAGTTACTGTACCAGTGAAGAAATTGACTGACGCTGCGCAAAGCATCTCAAAAGGAAACTTTCAGGTCGTTGATATTAATAATAAAGATGAATTAGGTTTATTTGCTGAAACATTTAACACCATGATTCAAAAGCTGGAGGCCACCCAGGAATCATTACGCATTGAATTAGACAAAACCAAGAAACTCGATAAACAAAAAACAGAGTTCCTTTCCATTGCTGCTCACCAACTCCGTACGCCGATGTCGGGAATTAAATGGGTAGTAAATATGGTGGTCGAAGAAGATCTCGGAACTATCTCTACTGAAGCAAAAGAACACCTACAAAAAGGATTGCAAAATATCGACCGCATGATTAATTTAATCAATAGTTTGTTGGATGTAACTCAGATTGAGACGCAGCATATGAAGTTTAACTTCCTCGCCACAGACCTCTATACGATATTAGAAGAAGTATGCCACGAATTTGAAGCAAATCTGAATGAAGCAGACGTACATCTCACATTGCAAAAACCAAAACAGAAGCTACCATTTGTGAGTGCTGACATAGACAAGCTGAAGATGGCTCTGCGCAATGTTATTGATAACGCAGTGAAGTACACT
>CAYFNF010000002.1:123648-129826 GCA_964344485.1 uncultured Gammaproteobacteria bacterium | reverse complement strand
GGAACAATCACTATTACATTTGAAGAATCCGATGAGTTCGTTACTGTACATATTAAAGATACTGGTTACGGCATTCCGCAGCATGAACAAGAACGTATCTTCTCTAAGTTTTTCCGTGGGTCCAATATTCAAACTGTTCAAGCCGATGGTTCTGGACTCGGGCTATTTGTTGTACATGAGATAGTTGCACAACACGAAGGAAGTGTAACGTTCGAAAGTACCGAAAATCAAGGTACAGAGTTCTCAATCTCTCTACCAATAGTAGAATCTGAAAAAACAGAATAATTATTCTTTATCAGCAGCCGCAGCTTTTTTCGCTGCTGCTTTTTGTTCAGCTGCAATTTCTCGTTCTTGTTCTCTATATAAAGCGAGGATCTCGCGTAGTTTGTGATCTGCAAAAACGTATCGATCTCTTCCGTGCTCTGTATTACTACAGTTTCCTTCAGCGTCTTCCTCTGCTGGATCCGTAGCTAATTGAGATTGTACTAATGCGTCTCGTAGCTGTTGCAGTAATTCTCGAGCCCGCTCCTTTTTTTGTGCTTGCTCTGGAGAATCCTTTGCTGATGGCTGTAACACTTCTGGGATATCCCCTTTCGCGACGTAAAGCATCATGTCAGCTCCTTCCTTGACCACATCCAGTGTTGGTGTAGTGTGAGCTACTCGCAAGGACGCTCCTCCTTCATCAGATAGTATCGGACTACCAGTTGCCACCAACTCTACTGGAAATGCACCAATGCTGACAGTAATAGCGTCCCGTAACTCAGCAAGCTGCTCAGGAGAGTACTGCCTTCCTAACTGTCGTGCGAGCTCTGCAACTCGGCCTTCTATTGCAGTAATTGCACCGTCATCGTCACGTCGTACTCGAAACAGCCGTTCACGGATTTGCGTTACAAAACGCTGAGCAGCGAGCTTCACTTCTCTTGGATCATCTGTATCTAATAGTACTCCGAACTCTTCTCCGCTAAATCGTACAGTAGCTTCACTATCGCGAGCGATGCCTGGAACTTGATCGTGCTCTGGACTGGTGAATCCTTGTAAGACATCACCCATGGCTCTTAAACAGAGGTCCCCGAATCGATGACCGCAGGTATCGTTTACTAACTTAAACTTATCCATATCAAACATCAGGAGCGATACAGAACGTGGTACACTCTCCCCTTCTCGTAACACAAAATTTTCAACCGGTTGACCACTATCATCATCAACTTCTGTTTTTACTACGTACGCTTTGTCTGCTCGACGAGCAATCACTGCCACACGCTCTTCCCATTCTTCTTCAAATGCGAGTCTATTCGGTAGT
This sequence comes from uncultured Gammaproteobacteria bacterium, assembly GCA_964344485.1. Taxonomy (GTDB): domain Bacteria; phylum Patescibacteriota; class Patescibacteriia; order UBA9570; family XYC2-FULL-38-9; genus CAYFNF01. Next base: position 128,526 of record CAYFNF010000002.1, on the reverse strand, counting down.
CGTGTTAATGAATCAATACGAGCATCTGCGACAATTTGCTCAAATGCTGAATGAAACGCTATCAGATCATCTGGCGCTTGTGATTGGAGATGCTCCGCCATTCTCTCCTGCCCCATAAGAAACTGTATACCTTCTTGTACATCCACTGCCATAAATGTATCTTCAGGATCGGAGTCTCTCTGCAAATCAAAAGACTCACGTGCATTTGCATGATATGATTCAATAATTTCCGCTGGTTCTTGTATAGATGCTTGGAATCCAGAGAGATCAAACACAATCGAATCAGTGGTCTCTTCACTCCAACTATCGCGGTCTTCTGAGTCTGCCGCAGCTTCGGGTTTTTCCATGCCTGGTTGAAATACCGTGACGAGATTGCGACCAGGATGGTCAGGCTGATCTTCTCCGGTCTTTGCTTTGTACATCGCAATATCAGTCTCAGTGAAGAGGTCAGTCTCAGTTGTATGATGGTCACGCAATTCAGAGATACCAATGGACGCAGTAATTTCTTCGAGCAATCGTAGTTCAGCAATTTTTGCTTTTAGTTCATCTGGATATGTGTCGAGTTCAGCAATGACATCAGCAACTAAGTTCTGCTGAATATTCTCACGACAGCGCTCCATGGCTATAGCCGCTTGGTCTGCAGAGGTATTTCTCATAATCACTACTGCTTCTTCTCCGCCATATCGGAATACTGTATCTGATCGACGCGGAAGCGATGCTTGAATAATGTCAAAAAACTTTCTCAAGATAATATCACCCACCGGATGTCCCACAGAACCATTTATCTGATGAAAGTTATCGATATCGATGATAGCCATTGCAGTTGGTGGCACTTCGCGACCGTGACCCTCATACCGAGCTTTTTCAGCGAATATACGATCCATATACTCGTCATACTGCGCACGATTCTTCACTCCGGTTAAACGATCAACCATCACATCGCGCTCCAAGCGATCGATATACCACAACATGGCTTCAGCATCCCCATCTCGCATATATTCACACTGCCGTGCGACCACCATTTTCATCCGTAATCCTGGTGGCAATTCAGGCAAGCCTTCTGTGTCCCCTTGTTCAATCTGCTCTCGAGTGACATGAATATATCCAAAATCGTGGAGCACTTGAACATATTGGTCGATCTGTTGCCTGACTTCTTCTCGTATACCATCGGGTGTTAAACTTAAAAACTCGCGTGTCTGCAATATGCGACCAGCTTTTCCGCGATCATGCGGTGGCCCTGCTGGTGGTAGTTGGCCAGAATCCGCCGGAGGTCTTCCTGATGTATCTGCTGGTTCTGTCATTCGTTGATAGTTAAAATAGTCACAATGTGTATTATATAATATTTTATGTATTTTGTCAAACGTTTTTCACAATGTTGTTATTGGCCGAGCTTGAGTTATATATACCTGATTCTTTTCTACTGCCCATTCAATATCCACTGGAAAATTATAGTGCTCTTCTATCAGAAGAGCTTGCTCTGCTACTTGCAGCACTAATTCATTGCTCAATTTTTGCTTCTCTGACTCCGTTGAGTCTAGCTCTATCTCAGCATTCTTACCGTTCTCGTCTCTTATTAATTTAATGGTCTGCGCGCCGATAAACGTATCTACTATCTTCTTGTCGTCTTTAGTAACGATATAACTATCTGGTGTGATTTGACCGGATACTAATGCTTCACCTAAACCGAAGCACGCCTCAATGATCATCTGATTTTCATCTTTAGTAACTGGATGAACAGAGAAACAGACACCGGCGATCTCAGAGTTCACCATCTTTTGTACAACCACAGCAACATGCACTTGCGCGTCTTCTAACTTATTCTCAATTCGATAGAAAATTGCTCGAGGTGAATAGAGCGACGCCCAACACTTCTTTACATTGTTTATATATGTCTCTCGTGTGGTGTTTAAGTATGTTTCCAGCTCTCCTGCCCAAGACGCAACTTTCGAATCCTCAGCAGTAGCTGAACTGCGAACAGCAACGAACTCACTACCAAGTGCATCGAATTCTTTGAGCAGCTCTTGTTCAAGTTCTTCAGGCATGGGAAGGTCGTGAATAATATCTTGAATCGTGGATGATGCTTGATCAACTGAATTTACATCATCCGGATTTACCTTATTTAACTGCGCTTGGATATCCTCGGAGCGCGGATGGTCATGCACAAATTCTTTAAACGCATCTGCTACTACGACAAAACCTGGTGGTACTGCAAAGCCAGCTTGAGTCATAGCCCCGAGACTCGCGCCTTTTCCTCCTGCCTCAGCTACGTCTTGTGCTGAGATCTCTTTAAAGTGTTTTACGAATGAAGTCATATAATTATTTCCAAATTGCTAATGATCGTTTATACATAATGCCGATGAAACCAAGAAGGAACCCAACTGCAATCCAAATCGATGCAGTGAGTGCTTGCCAAGGCGTGGTGGCTGCGTAGTGCATGTTCGCGCCGAGCAGTAATAACAGAGTACTCCCTGCAATCAAACCAGATCGAATGCGTGCAAACGTTGAATTGTGCTTTCGGATTGCTGCAAAGAAAAAGAAAAAGAAAATTATTAAAAGGTAGAGAGCAATTGAAGTAAATAATGTTACTGTAACGTATGGGTGAACGATCCACTCAGTTATTCCAGTATGTAGATTCATCCAAGGATAGCTAGTGTATCGTAGTGGAATCAGAATAATGAGCAGATTCAACATGATGCAGATTAAGTAGGTATTATATTGCATGGTAGCGTGTTTGGAGTACGAAATGCCAAATATCAGTGAGATAATCCGTGCAATACCGCAGAGTATACAGAAATGTCCGATCACGAACGCAAAATGCAATAATGATATACTGCGTGGGGCAAATAGAATTGCAGACGCAAATACCATATACCCAAGCGAAAACATACCATACGCTTCAGCGAATGATCGTATAAAAACATTCTGTTTGCCTTGAATGAGATACCCGCGAATCAGCATGATCGTGATCACTGCTGTAATAATAGCAATTGAGAAATAGACAACAGGAGATATTGGCAACGGTGCTGTCATAACGATCGCGCTTTAATAATCGAATCCAGCACAGCAAATGTAGCGTCATATCCAAACCATGTACGCTCTTGCGCTTGCTCTTTCGTATTTGCGGTGATGATACCAAATCCAATAGGGATGTTATATGTTTTTATAAGATCCGGAATAGCCAACGCCACTGCTTGTGAAACGACCTCAAAATGTATGGTTTCGCCTTTTATTAAACACCCAAGTGCGACTAATCCATGAAATTTCCCTGATTGCGCCATCTGTTGAATCAGATATGTTATTTCATATGATCCATAGACTTCTTTTAATTCAAATGTGACTCCAGTTTCTTCAAGGCATTGTTTTGCCTGTTCAAGCTGAAAATCCGTTATGTCTTTATTGAAGGTGGATTGAACAATACCAATATGAATTACATTACCGTTTTCATCCTTTCCGTCAGCTATTGGAAGTGTAGGTTTTGATGGGGGTTTTGCCATGTACTTATGATACACCTTGTTGGGTGTATTTCGCAATAATATCGTATTCTAGATTGACTTGGTCTCCGATACTCCATGTATGAACTGTCGACTGTGTATAGGTGTGTGGAATAATTGCTACAGAAAAGCTACCCGGTTCTGGATTGATTACAGTAAGACTAATACCGTCTATTGCGATAGAACCCTTCTGAATTATATACGGATCGAATTTTTTCGGGTGAGAAAGAGTTATAATATGCGCGTCATTCTGCTGGTCAATTTCCTCTATAGTTCCGACTGAATCAATGTGTCCATATACTAAGTGCCCAGATAAGAGAGTTTCCGGGGTCACGCTGCGTTCAAGATTTACTACTTGCTGTTCTTTCCATTCACTAGCAGTGGTAATAGATAGTGTTTCTTGCATATATTGAACGGTAAACTCTGCGCCATCCTGCTCAGTTACTGTTGAACAGATTCCATTTACACTGATACTCTCACCTACTTGAATATCCCATTCCTTTGGTTGTTCGATACCGTATATTACAAGACCGTCCTGCTTTTTGCAGTGTAGAATGCTCTTGCATGATGAGATAATGCCTGTAAACATCTTACTGTTGTTTAAAATATTTCCTCGCAACCTCGATATCTTTCTTCATGGCTCGTTGTAATGCGGTAGTGCTCTTAAAAGCATTTGGCTTGCGTAGCTGTTGTAATAATCGAATTGATATCCACATATGTTTAGGGTGTACACGCTTCCCAATAATATGTGTCTCTGCTTGAACGTGCTTCTCTGAAAACGTAAGCGCTGATCCGATATACGTGATCGAGTTGTACCAGCGCGAGTCTATTTTTATTCGCGAAATGTAGACACCGTGTGTGATGGGTTTATAAACTGGAATATTGAGGGTTGGAACGTTCATTTCTTTTCCTCTGCCTTTTCCAGTTCGACTTTTACCCCAGATTATTTGCATATTGATATTATTTCATAGTATGTGGATTTCGCCAAAAAAAATCGTTGCGGCCCACTGCTGGTGCAGTGCAGCGAGCCGCGTGGTCGCATTGCGGGTCAGAGCCCGGCGTTGACCGTCAGGCCTGACGCTCGAAGATGCGCCTGCCGTGGAGCCAGGTCTCCAGGACTTGGACGTCCTTGAGGCGCTCCTGGAACGGGTGGCGGTCGATCGCGATCACGTCGAACGGTTGGCCGACCTCGATCGGGTGAACCGCGGCCATCTGGAGCATCTCCACGGCCGTGATCGCCTGCTCGGTGTCGCGGTGAACCGCGGCGTCCATGCCGCCCCAGTGGTCGTCGCCCGTGATGATGGAGTCCGTGCCGAACTCCAACTGCACGCCGGCGGCGAGCAGCGACCGGTACGGGTTGATGATCCCGGCGACCGGGGGCGGCAGG
>CAYFNF010000002.1:97639-123627 GCA_964344485.1 uncultured Gammaproteobacteria bacterium | reverse complement strand
CCTCCATGCCCTCGTCCGTGCAGAATGCGGGCTGCAGGTTCAGGCGCAGGTCGCCGTGCATCTGCATGCTGGCCACACGCGGGATCAGGTCCAGGGGCATGCACTCCGCGTGCTCGATGCTGCAGACCAGGTTCGGGTTGTCGATGTCGCCGAACAGCCGGTGATAGTAGGCCAGCACGTCTTCGACCGCACCCGGTCCGATGGCGTGGATCGCAACGCCCTTGCCGCCGAGCTCCATCCACTGCGCGACGTCGCGCCGGAGCGTGCTGTAGGCCGGCAGCGTGCACCATGAACGCGGTGACACCGCCGAGCGCGCCGTCGCCCACGTACTTGAGCAGCTCGAGGTGGAAGAACGCGTGCTTGCCGGGTCGCGCACCCTGATGCATCATCCACGGGGCGATCGCACCCGTGGTCGGGATCAGGAGCTGACGCGTCCGGCCCAGGTGCATCATGACCTCGAGCAGCTTGAACCCGTGGACCATCTTGTCCGCGATGCTGACCACGCCGTGCGAGGCCATGAACGCCTGCTTGGCCAGGATGCGCTTGGCGAGCTCGCCCGCGTTGATGGGCACGTACGCGAGGCTCTCGAACACGTAGTCCTCGATCGCGTGACCGTCGCGGCAGTGGCAGTTCATGCGCTCGCGCGTGGCCCACTCGGGCTCGAGCTCGTCCTGCAGCGTCCCAGACATGACCGCGTCGTGCCAGGTCCAGCTCAGCACGAAGATCCGCCGGTCGGCGCCGACCATCTCGATCGCGCGCTTGACTTCGGCCGGGCTCAGGTCCTCGAGCTTCCAGTTGATGGCCAGCACCCACTCGTGCTCCGGGGTATCGCCCAGTGCCGTGCGCAGGCGCGACGTCAGCTCGGCGAAGCGCTCGTCCTCACGCTGCATCTGGCCCAGGTCGCCCAGGTCCACGGCGTGGTCGGTGACCACGAACATGTGGTGGAAGTGGTGGTCCACGATTCCGGGCATCTGCACCACGCCCGGCATCTCCACGATCTGGACGCCCTCACCTCGCGAGAGCTCGCCCGTTCTACCCATGGCCGTGATCTGGCCCTGGTCGTCGACCAGGACCTCCTGAACCCAGAGCTGGCTGGAATCCAGGGTCAGGAACCTTCCGCTGTAGAGTCTCATCTGTGCTACCTCCTAGCGTCTTTGACTCTCTTCTCTCTTCGGATTGCTCACCGGGCGCTAAGGGACATGCGCCAAGTGAAGGGGGGTCTAAATTCAAAACCATGAATTCACACTCCCCTCCACTTACTATTTACAATGCTAAAACCAATTCAAAGAACAATCTCTCAGCAGCGCAATACGCATGCTGAGAAACAGTAAACTATACAGTATTTCTCTGTATAAGTCAATACTTACGTGCGCTCTTCTTTGCCTGCACCAATTTCGTAACTTTTCAGCTAATATTAGCTCAATTAACGCTTCCTCTTCACTACACCATCATCTGCATCAACGTCGAGCTCTTCGCCATCTCGAAATGTCGCAGTCCCATACTTCGTCCCTACCACACACGGAATACCCAATTCCCTAGACACAATAGCAGCGTGACAGGTAATCCCGCCCTCATCAGTAACAATAGCTGTACATCGCCGCATAGCTGGCACAAAGTCTGGATGTGTTGTGACTGTTACCATGATGTCTCCGTCCAAAATCTTACGTAGATCGTGTTTCGTAAATACCACTCGAGCAGGTCCTGTACATGAACCGCTCGCACCGGTTGTCCCTTGCACTTCTTGTCGTTCCTGCTCTTGCAGATGACTCAACTCCTGCTGTAATATTTCTTGCGCTTGTTTCCCACTAAATATCGAAATACTCTCAGTATCATTTTTGCGCATAAGCACGTATCCGTTTACACGTTCTTGTATTGTTCGAAGGTCTGGAACAACACCTGAATTGAAAAAATCATTTATCTCATCATGGAGAAGATGAGAGACCTCACGAATAGAGAGCCCACCCATTCGTTTTCCGATCTCTTGAAACAACGGTTGAATCGCATAACTTCCCTGTCGGCGATGGTCATCTCGCTCATCTTTAATAAACACAATTTCGTGAGCAATTCTAAACACTGTCTTCTCATGATCCATACACTCTACTGTTTTCATGAATTGAGAAAACGCTTGTGCTCTTGAATCAAATTCTCTCAGCTCTTGCAGTTCTTGCCTCCATTCTGTTTTCTGCGCATCATCAAGTGCTTGATTGAAATACTCCACATCCCATGGCGTATCGTATACATCGTAACACGGCATCCACTCATATTTCTCTGCATGACTCTGTATTCGTTGCTGGATTTCTTGTTCTGAAAGCTGCTCTGTTGTAGCAGCAAAAACAATTTGCAGCAAATCTTCGCGTTCTTGTACAACCGCATTCTTCTGCTCGGGTGAGAAAATCGCGTCAAAATACGCTTGGAATTTCTCCTCCTGACCATTGCGCTGCAACACATCCTTTAATGCTGTAGTCGCTCGCTCGCTAATTAACGGTTCTGTAGTAAATGGTATCCAAATTGCTGTGTTAAAAAACTCTTGATATATTTGCATATACTCCGTATGCCAGTTCTGCAGCTGCGTAACGGAAGTCTCTGATGTCACACCAGAACCTATGCGAGTACATACGTCTACAAACTTCTTTTGATCCTTTTGGATCATGACTTTATATCGCTCAAACTCATCAATACTTAAACAGACTTTTTCATACACTGCTTCGCTAAAGTCCTTCCACTCATCAGAATCAATATAAATCGCGTGATTACCTCCCATAGGAGCTATCAACGTATTGGGTAGTCGAACTCCAAACTCCTGCTGATAAAAATCAGAGAAAAATACACGCATCACGACTTCGTATCGTGATGCAGAGAATTTTCGTGCCCACCAGTACTGCCAATGTATTTTTTTCATGGGCGTTGTATTACTACTTATATCTTGGCCTTACGCGCCCAACCGTGATTCGTGTTTACTTCTACCATATCCCCGTCTTGAAACACCTCTGTAGCTATCTTAGTGCCTATCAGACACGGAATATCTAATTCTCTAGACACAATAGCAGCATGGCAGGTAATACCGCCTTCATTAGTAATGATCGCTGCTGCTTTCTTCATAGCCGCTACATAATCCGGTCGCGTCATTACCGCAATCATCACGTCCCCTTCTTCGACTTTGTCTATCTCTGTTGCAGACTTTACAATCTTTGCTGGACCGATAGCTTTGCCAGTAGATGCAGATAGTCCACGAACATCCTGCACATCGTCAAGTGAATCTGACTCCATCATCAAATCCCGAACTTGGTCGCAATGCCTTCCAGTCTGCACCCAAAAACCATCACGCGTCCAGATGAACACACTTTTTATACGACGATCACGTAATGCTTGAATACTAGGCGTTTTACTCTCAAGTATGGTTTGTAGTTCTGAAGAATTCGTATACTTTAACTCTTCTAACGGATATCCACTTCGTTTTGATATCTGCTCTAACAGTTTCACTCCCATATCAATGTTTAGATACGTAGCCTTCTTCCGCTCATCTTGCCACCACGTAAAATCCTCTGAGATCTTTAATAGAGTTAATAGTAATGGTGAAAACTCGTATTGAGAAAATAACTCTTGCTTCTCTTTTAGGTTCTTCCCAGGTGTTGCTTGAATGGCTGTGATCTCCTTTTCTAAATCTTTGCCGCTCTCTTTCCATGCTTGAATTTCTTCTTCAAAGTGCTCGACTGTCAACTCTTGTGCTAATACATAATTATTCTTGGTCCAGTAGTATTCTTGTGCGTATTCCTTTAGTGTCATATCGGACTGCCCTGCAGCAATCTTGAGAAGGTCAATCTCAGCCTGATTAATAAATGACAGATGAACTGGTGCTGTAGCAACAGAAAAAATGTGTGTGAACTCAGACTCCTTCTCTACCTTTCCAACCTCTTTGCGCAGCATCTGACTTATCTGCTCATCTGTACCTAATGCGAAGTGGTCGATCACTGCTGAAGAAGTTGTCCTGTTCTGGAACAGTGTCCAATAGCGATTCCAGAGGTCGATAAGTTCAGAGTCAGATAACGAATCTAGATCACTAGTTGAGAATTCACTATTAAAGAATGCTTCAAACGCTTGCTCATCCTCTTTCCAAGCATCGAGTAAATGCTGGCCAGTCTCTGAATCCTTCTTGGCCATTTCTATAATTGCATCTGCTCCGCGCTTTACGTCGCCCATATCCAAATACCAGTCTGCTTTTCCGTCATCGAAATAACAGACACGAAGATCCGCTTCTGTTCCTGCGGGCTTTCGTTCCTCCTGGATCACCTCTGCTTCTGCAATTGTTGAAATGAACAGCGGTGAGCCATCAAACCGCTGATGGTACCACTCTTTATTTTGCAATTGCTTTACAATATTGTCAGGTAAATTCATATAGAAAAGTTTTTAATTACGCTTGGTGAACTACTTGACCACTACGGATTACCTTTTGTACGTGTTGTTCAAGATCACCGACTGTACTGCGAACATCTACTGTTCGTTGCGCAGCAGGACGCTGACTATCTTCATAGTACTCTCGTGCGGTGCGACCGTTTTCTAGCGCCGCTAACAATCCTGGGTTCGCGACAACAATATCTGTTTTTGATCCTGGTTGCAGTGTTCCAGCACCAGTTCCCTCATACTGTCCTACTGCTGCCGATGCTGCGGTAACTGCTGATAATAGGTCTAAGCGATGCTTAGGATCATGGTGGTGCATTGCTGACCATACTACGTATAACATACTCGCCGGCATCCCATCAGATCCGAACATAAACGGCACTCCCTCATTTACCATATCCGCATGCGGACACAGCATGCGTGTCCGACCTCCAATTCGATCGTGATACACGACATCTTCCATACCAAAATTTGGTTGCATAGACACCCATGCTCCGAGCTCTGCTGTTTGCCTCACTGCATCACCCATGGGTAATTCGAAATGTTCTATACGAAACTGTGGGTCTATATTTCGAGACGCTGCAATATCTTGCCAACGGCGACCAAACTCAAGCGCACGCTGAATTGCTGCATCGCCTATGGCATGAGTCGCTACTTTATTAATACCAAAGCGAGCTGCTTGCTTCAGTGCTCGTTCCATCTCTTTCATACGCGTATAGATAATCCCGCGTTTTGCTTGCTCCTGGTCAGATAGGTACGGTTCGCTCATTAATGCGGTTTCACTTCCGATAGATCCATCCGCAAGTAATTTCACGCCCATGATCTCCAATACATCATCAGTAAGCAAGCCACTTTGCACTAGCTGATCCGAGTCTCGACTTAATCGATCGATCATGCGAACATCCAAGAACATTCTACGCACCGGGAACTCGATACCTGGTTGCGATTCGCCCCATTGCTTTTTAAATAGAAGATACGCCATGAGCTGATTCCATGAAGTTACCTCCATTTCATGAATCGCTGTTACTCCTCGTGCAAGATACCCCTCCACATTCTGTTCTATCATCTCTTGTACTTCAGCAACTGTATGAAAACTCTCAGCGAAATCTGCCATTAAAAACACGAACGCTTCAGAAAATTCTTTTCCTCGTAGATAGCCTGGAAAGTCGAAGTTACCAGATCGAGTTTTCTTATGAGGATACTGCTCTTCTAAATACCGCTGAAGCTGCTTCATCGCAACGTCATTGCCTGCGCCGCTATGAAACGAACGATCCAGTACAAATACTGCATGTGATCCTTCAAGCGCATTGAGATCCAAGTCTTCAAACTTACCCAATAACGATGAGTCGTAATTCAAAACCACAATAGGCTCATCCACATTCACTCCGGCTTCAAGCTGTTGCTCTCGCTGCATTCGCACTCGACGTTGCAACTCTGTCACTGAACGAATATCACTGGCGTCAAATGAATTCATCAATTCAAATGATCCATATACAGCTGGATGATAATGTGTATCTGTCATTCCAGGAAGCAATACTCCACCTTCATGCACATCTATGTTCGCACCTTCGTCTTGTCGTGATCGTACCCATGCATCTGCATCTGAACGTGCCCCAGAGAACGCTACTTGTCCATGAGCATCAAAAATCACCTGCGTTCCTTCTGGCGCAGCCTCGCCTTTCTCTGTTTCCGGTATCAAAACACGCTCGGGTTTAAAGTGTCGAAAATGTGCTTCTGCCATACCTAAAACGTACGTTTTTCAACGTGTTTTGTCAACAGAGATCTATTTTACTTCCACCTCTAAACAATACGCTATAAGCGCCATTGCCACATATTGAAACTCTCGAATTAACGTAAAAGTTGCATTACAAGGATGATCATCGCAATCCTCTGTTACCGTAAGTCTGCCATCAGTGGTCAAACGTGGCGTCACTGCGAGAAAGAGTGCATCATCTCTTAAACGAGGGATATCTTTCTTAGTGAACTGCTGAAACTTGGTATTAAATTCATTAACTGGCTTTTCAGGTGTACCGGCTTGTGGAAGTGCTTCTACCCAGACTACCATATCAACATCCCCAATCCATTCATCTACTGGTGCATACTCAACTGCACCACCACGCTTTTTCACTAGCTCCTCGATATGATCTGGTGCTTTAAAGTAGTCCATCACTGGATCTATTACAAACGTAGCGTCATACGTTGATAACGCGCTCATCACTGCTTTCATTGGGCGTGACGCAGAAACCATCCCATACATTCCAATTTTCTTACTTTTCAATGACCCTGCTTCTTTCGCTAATGGATAGATCAGTGCTAACGCCCCTGATGCATGCTCTTCACCACCGCACATACCATTAATTAATGGGATGTCGATTTTCTTTGCGAGCTCATGAGGGTCACAATCATTGTATCGAAGCGCCATTACATCTGATACCTCTGCAATAGAAGAGACAATATCATCAATGGTCTCTTCCCCGCTATCTAAATATGTTCCTTTAGTTCCTGTTAATCCGGTGTAACCCCCACCAAGACGAATAATCGCGGATTGAAATGATGTCATGGTACGAGTGCTCTCTTTTAGAAACATACTTGCAAGCACTTTTCCTGGGCAGAGATGAGTAAAGTTCTCTCCTTTTTCAACTCCCTCCTGAAAGACCTGTGCTAGACGCATGACCTCCTCATAATCTGCACGCTCAAAATCCGTTGTATGAACGTAATCTCTTTTTTTTGCCATATGGTTCAGATTACTTATTAATAGTGATTATTCCTGTTGTTAAATCCATTGTGACATGATCTCCATCCTGAAGCAACTTAGTCGCATGTTTCGCACCGACGATGCATGGAGTCTTCAATTCACGCGATACAACTGCCGCATGGCATGTTAACCCCCCTTCGTCTGTTACTATTGCTTTTGCTTTACGCATAATGGAGATAAACTCAGGAGATGTCATTGGGGCAATTAAAATTTCTCCTTGTTCAAATGGCGTTTCATCATATGCGGAGTGAACAACTCGTACAGTACCTTCTATTTTGTCCTGGCCTGCTGCACTCACCACCGCTCCTGACAGTACACCTTGATCCACGCTAGGGTCTTCCCACCACTCTTGCACAAACTCTTTACCTGACTTTCCGGTTAACGTAGTAACTTCTTTATAATTAAAGAGGACAGCACAATACTCTCTTCGCTCATCTGCTAGCTGTTTGACTCGTTGAGGATCACTGTAGTATTTATATAATTCAATGGGGATTAATTGTAGAGCGTCCTCTTTTTGTAATTGAAAACGACGGCAGTATTCCTTTACAAACTCCATCATGGTATAGATATGCGAAAACTGCTCACCTTTTCTTTCATCTTGCCAAGAGACTGCGTACCCCAAACGAGCGCCCCAATGCATGAGCTCATCAGAAATATTGTATTGTTTTTTAACCTCTTGTTGTTGCAAACTGAGACGATCTGTATATTCCAGATGATGATCAAGCTGCTCTTGTAGATCTCCTTGTTGCAGTAGCTCCTGAATATGTTCATGTGCGTTCGCACTAGTATATACTGGACCACCGCCATAACTCTGTAATAACCAATAGTACTCAGTTGCGTAATTTGTAAGAAGCTGCTCCACTGCATCTGTATCCGAGCTATCTATAGACAACCAACGCTGAATAAGATCAACCTCTGCTTTTTGATAAAAAGAGAGATCAGTCGGAGAACTAAGCACCGCGACTACCTCTAACACCTCCTTCTTTGCAATCCCAAGCTGCTCCAATTGTCTCTGTAAGTAATCAACCGCTCCAAAAGTGGATAATTCAGCTGCGGTACAGTATGCAAAAAAATCCAGATATCCTTGCCACCATTTCTGATGCTCCTGCAATAAAGCATCATCCGAGTATTGTTTTAATCCGCTCCGAAACACTTTCATATTGTACTCTCGCCACTGTGAAACATGCGTATCATATAACTCACGATATTCATTCATTTTAGCATCATCTAAAAAAGCTTCTCTAAAGCACCGCACACTATATTCATGCAATTGCTCTAGATCTTGAAGCCACTGCCAGCGATTTCCTTTCGCTATGAGTGCTCCAGAGGGCCATATGATCTTAGTGCGTTTATAGAACTCTACCAGTACACCTAATGCGGTTCCCGCAATTGTCATATACGATCCATCCAACGGACCCCACCGAAATAACGGCTTTCCTTTTCGCAATGGATTGGAAACTGTCATTGTTTTTCTACTTCACCTGTATGTAAATTCATGGTCACAGTATCACCGTCCTGTAGCACTTTCGTTGCGTGCTTGGTTCCGATAATACAAGGGATGCCCAGCTCACGAGAGACCACTGCCGCGTGCGAAGTAATTCCACCCTCATCCGTGACAATTGCTGCAGCTTTTTTCATTAACGGAACAAAATCGGGTCTAGTCATAGAAGTTACTAGAATATTACCAGTAGTAAATTCTTGAAGCGCTGTATTTGTCACCACCTGTACAGTGCCGGTAAATAATTCTTGCTCTCCGGATGAGGCGACCATACCATGGAGTCTATCTGAGGTCTGCGTATTAAAAATGTCGATTAACTGTTGTGCTTCTTCTCCGGTATAAATCGTTAATTCACTCTGACCATCAACATACTCAGTCATAAATACAGAACACTCTTCTCTGTCCTGTACTATCGAGGAATCCACAATAGATCCGTCTTGTAGAAGCGTTTTAATCTCATCAATGGTATACCACTCTAATGCACTCATAGACACTGACGTTACTGCCGAAATACGGTGTAGAAGCGTTTGAATTGCAAAACTGGTCTTGACCATGGTTTCTTTCCGTTCATCTATAAACGCACCAAACGTACGAAAAATCGAAAGGTCATCTAAAAACTCTTGTGTAAAATCATGCGCTGCTTCTATTGCTGCCTGCTGCTCTGTGATGTTTTCAATCTTCTTGCGAATGCTCAGTATCTGTGTCTCGAACTCTTCGGTTGAGTACTGAGTCGCATCCTCTTGAATCTGTTGCACTAATTGATCAAGCTGCAACGCTGGGCTTCCACCGTAGTTTACTGTAATAAATTCGTATTGTGCGTGCAGTTCCTGAATCGCAGCTCGTGCTTCTGGGGTTAGTGGATCCAACTGATCTTGATAATTCAGTATTAATTTACAGCGCTCGACTTGATACTCTTCCATGAAACTGACCATCGCAGGAGTAGTTAACGTCACTAGCATATCAGTTCGCTGAACATCGGACAGTTCAGGAGCTTCCTTTTTGCACAGATCAGGCAGAACCTGTTCTCCATACACATCAATGCACTCAATAAAGAAAGCAAACTGTGCGTACTCAATCGCAACGGTGATCAGTTCTGAGTATAGCTGCAATAATTCCGTTGTATCCCAGCCCTCAGAGTCAGCGATACTACTGTAAATCAAAGGCAGTAACTGCTTTTGATAGTTTGACCAATCATTATACAACTCATCAAGAGTACCTTTGTTCTCACGATACTGCTGTTGCACCCAGTAGTATTGATCTAATTTCTCCTGCTCTGATGTTTTTTCATTCAAGTATGCGTCTTGATACGTGACACAACAAATGCTGAGTAGGCCTGGAGCGAGTCTTTCTTGCTGTAATACTGCGGCGTTCGCCCAATAACAGTACTGCCACTTCCCTGGACACTCTTCACTCCACCACGTATGCTCAAGTAATTTTCTTTTTAACTGTTGAAAGTCCATATCACCTCGTCTTCTGTCGAACGATCTTAATAATGCCGTGACTTGCATTCACTTCTACTAAGTCGCCAGATTGCAGCACTTTGGTTGCATGTTTAGTTGCAATAATACACGGAATACTTAACTCCCTACTCACAATTGCAGCGTGGCATGTTAAACCTCCCTCGTCAGTTATAATTGCAGAGGACTTGCGCATCGCAGGGACGTACTCTGGTCGGGTCATAGCAGCAACCAGTATTTCACCAGGCTGAAACTCTGCGATCTCTTGCTTAGTTTTACAGACTCGCACAACCCCTGACACCTTACCTGTGGATGCACACGTACCATGCAGGTCGTTCTGCTTGCCGAGTGTTTTATGATATTCCTCAAGCAATGCATCAAACTGCTCTTGCATAAGTACTTCCTGAACAACACCATTATTCTCTCGATAACTATAAACAGCAACTTTCTTGGTTCGCTCTACAGCCTCATGCGCTGGAAACTTCTGTAATAACTCTGCAGTAATCTCATTTGGCATATAACGTTTCAACAGTTCGAGGTCAATCTCCGCAGAGTCTGCCACCAATGCAAGTAGCATATTCATATAATAAACGCATTCTAGAATGACTTTCTTCCTGTCGTCCTGCCAATGCAATACCTCTATAGAGAGGTGGATAAGGTCGCGTGTTGTTTGATCAAAGTCGTACTCAGCAATCATCTCTTTTCGATGCTGTATATTCTTATAGTACAACAGAGATTCATCTTGAATCTTTTGATCGATGTCGACATCGTCAGTTATGAGTTTCTGAATTTCATCAAGATAGTTTTCGATAGAGAGCGCTTCTCCGTGATAGTAGTTAATCTGGTTAAATATATATTTCTCTCGATGTCTCTGTATTTGCTGCAGTATGTCCGGGCGCAACTGCTGTTCAACCTCATGTAGATTCTTATTCCCGAACAGCAACACTTGTGATGGATCAGAAACGATCATTTTTGTAATCGCTAACAAATCTACATGTTCATTGTTTGCAAATGAAGGTTTTGCTGGCTGCAATAATGCAGTGAATATTTTTCTAAACTCTGTATCGTGTCGATCAAGTTTCAAATGCTTCTCCAAATATGACTTGAGTCGTGGCTCCAACACATACGTAATACCTTCGATTACATGATTAACACTGACGCTAACTGTATATGCGTCAGAAATCTGGTGATAGATATCTAATAATTCCTCCAGCGAACACTTCTCTAGGTCTGTTGTTTGAGCGCGCATAATAGCAATATCTACTTGCGCAAGACTTGCTTGATTCTGTGCTATTAGCTCCTTTAAATATTCGGTGTTACTTTGATAGGTAGACAAAAATTGTTCACCAACCTGCTGTAGGTCATCCTCTAAGTAAAAATATTCGAGATAGTCTTCGGTAAATACGAGAAGCTGCTCAGTATATCCATACCCAACTGTATTCCAACAGCCAGAGATCGCGGAAACCGGTCCCATAGCTCCGATATAGTTCACACATGCATTAAAACCCTGTATGTACCATTTCTTATTCACGATCTCCTTTAGCCGCTGTTCACCCTGCATCCTCGACTGAATCAATAATCTTTACGACACCATGATTGGCCCGTATTTCAACAGTATCACCATCCTGTAATACCTTTGACGCTACACCAGTCCCGATAATGCACGGGATACCAAGTTCGCGAGAAACTATTGCGGCGTGCGAAGTAATTCCACCTTGGTCAGTAATAATCGCACCTGCTTTCTTCATTGCGACAACGAAATCAGGTGATGTCATAGTAGTTACTAGCACCTCACCGGGCTGCAATGCATGCGCTTCTTGTGCACTGATACACTTACGTACTATTCCTGTGTACCGTCCAACACTTGCACACATGCCCTCAATTTCTGTAACCTCCTGCTCTTTCGCTTGCTCACCAAGCACCTCTTTCTCTTTTCGGACTGCTTGATCACCTGCAAACACCTCTGACGTGTCGTCTCTGTCATTGAAAATAATCACTGTATGCTCTGCTTGCAGCTGCAGCTGCTCCATAGGCACTACACCTTCAGTGATGATTTCTCGCAACTGTACTGGAGTTGCAAATTTGATTACGTCGTAGTCTGTCTCTGTTCTGCGCGCTACCTCTTTACAGAAAAGATCTGTATACCAGTTTGCTTCCATGTCCATGGCTTTACGTAGATCCTGCAGGTAACAGAATTCGTCTATTAACCAGATAATGCTGCGCAACTCGTCATCTGCCTCAATCCAATCAAGTATCTGCTCCTTCTCTTTCTGTACTTCAAGTAGACGACCTTCATTATCTTTGCGAATCTTATCAACATCCGCTGCTAATTGAATACGTACCACATCTGTGAAATGTTCTTCGTCCAGATACGTTGTCGATAAAAAATTATTCTGCAACCAATGGTACTTTCTTGTATGCTCAAGGATTCTTCTTCGTACTTCACTGTCATCGATACCGTAGTTCTTAGCCTGCTTAACAATCTCAAACATATCCTCTTCCTCTCTATTCGTATATGACTTCTTGGTTGGTGTTACTAACAGTGAAAAGTACTGTTTGAATTGCTCTGGAGTCAATCGCTCTTTGAGTACAGCTTCACCACCATATGCGATTAATTCAGCGACTTGAACCACTCCCCACCAATTGATATATGTTTCATCATATTCATTATACAGATCCAACAGCTCTTGATTAGAAAGCTGAGTTAGGTCAGTTACTCGAATTCTCTCTAGTATTGCATGCAACTTTTTATTCTCCCGCATGCGTTTCTGTTCTACTTCATCGTAATACTTCTGATCTAAGAACTTCTGCAAGGTCTGCTTCCCGTTCTCTTCCATCGCATCCATATGACACATCCAACGCACCATGTTATTGCTAAAAAAACCGTACAAAATACTTGCATACCCTAGTCCATACTCCTTTACCAATGGATACGTGGCAGATGCTGCGGCACTATATATAAGATGTATCTGTGCTGGTCTCTCCCAAATCCACCAATTAATATCTTTTGAGCTCATATATCTATAATTTAGAGATCTCTCCACGGTGCGCGCGCACCTCTACTGTATCACCGTTTTTCAGTACGGTAGTGGCTTCCTTCGTGCCGACTACACACGGAATGCCCAGCTCACGAGATACAATCGCTGCGTGGCACGTTAATCCACCTTCATTAGTCACGATTGCTCGGGCTTTCTGCATTAAATGCAAAAACTCTGGTCGTGTCTGTGGGCAGACTAAAATCTCACCTTCTTTTATTGTGTCTTTATGTGGGTCTAGGACAATACGTACGTTTCCGGTCACCGTACCTGGAGCTGCTGCAATACCGGTAATTGTTCGTTTCTCTTGAGACCGCTTCTTAAAGAATAGTGTTGCGATCTTCTCAGCTTCATCACCTGAAAACCAATACTCTTGTGCATCCGGTCCTCCAATCCATATGCAGAACTTCCGACGCTCATGCAAGAGCTTCTTACTCATGCGCGTTCCACTACTCAATAATGCACGGAGTTCATTCGGATGCATATAGTGCACTTCTCGCAATGTATAATTCGTACGTCTACTCACTTCGTGCAACAGCACATTCAAATAATGATTCCCTAATAGCATCATCTTCTTGCGTTTGTCATGCCACTGGCCGATCTGATTAATAACCTCAAATGTCGCTATAGTCTTCTTGTCTAGTTGCAATTCATTTATAATCTCTTTTTTGCGCTTCTTTATATATTGAAGGCTTTTCTGTAAGTTATCCAGTTGCTGCTGCAATTGATGACGGTTCTTTTTCTTGATGTCTTGTTTTAATATATTCAAGAAAAACAACGGTGTGAGAACTTTGGTGTCCTTGTAATTATTCTTTGCCCAATAGAAATTATCTGCGTGCTGTTGCAACTTCCTTGCAAACGGTGAATACTTCTTTTTGATTTGCTTCATTAACTCCTGAGAGTTCGAACTCTTTTTGATTAACTCTAGTAATGCTGGGTGCTCTTGCACATATAGAGAAAGCTCTAACATACTCACTTGCTGGTCTGTAATAAACGAACGAAACTCAGGCTGCTCTAAAATAGAAAGTAGCCGTCTCTGTTCTTTATTCATCTTCGTAAACTGCGGATAGAATACTTCCGTAGTAAACGGCTCAAAAGCTTCAGCTACTAATGCAGGTGTAAACTCCTCTATATATACTTCCAAGTACGAATCATAAAGCTGAAGTAGCTCTTGGTTAGTAAGTTTCGTGAGGTCAGTACTGTCTATGCGCTTGAAGTACCGCTCCATCTGCTGTTTATAGGTTCGCCATGTGTTGATAATCTTTTGTATGTACTGATGGTCCTTTTGATACTCAGAGATAACGTGCTGTGCTAATTCTATGCTCTTTTTCTCATCTAGAAAATGCCACCCATAGCATTCACGCAACGGAATAATTGCAACTTCGTACCCTTTCTTAAAGTATTTCTGAAGGGTGACAAATCCTATCATCCATGGATAGCTCAATTGAAACACTGCTGTGGTCTCTTGATGCCACCACTTCGGATTTTTAATCCCCCAAAACTCCTTTTTTGTAAACTTGGGTGTCTTCATTCTTGCGAGGTTAATACTACTCCATGATCCGCATTCACAAACACCTCATCTCCGTCATTCAATTTCTTCGTAGCTATCTGTGTTCCGATAATACATGGAACCTTTAGCTCTCTGGAAACCACTGCTGCATGCGATGTTATTCCACCTTCGTCTGTAACGACAGCGGCTGCTTGCTTCATAAGTGGAACAAACTCTGGTCGGGTCATGACGGTTACCAAGATCGCTCCTTTCTTCATCTTATCAAATTCGCTCCGCTTATTGATGACTACTACTTCACCTTTTACTTTGCCCGGGCACGCGATCATTCCACGAATCTCGCTCACATCTGAATGCATGGTCTGCTCAATTGTTTCCAAAACCTTCTTTCCATCTTCTGAAGAGAGATGCGCTGTTTTTTTACCGTCCCACATCATCACTGGCTGAGAAGAGAACAAGGCTCGATATTCCTCTAATTTATCTACATTAACGGGAATAGCATCGATGGTCTTTGCATCATATATACGAATCTCTTCCCATGTCATGTTGCTCCGTTGCGCTATCTCTCTGCCTAGTAATTCAAGATAATGATTTATCTTCTGAACTTGGACTTTTCGTTCGTCCCTCCAATACGTCAGCAGCCCAAAAAAATCAAAGAGCTGCTGTAGCCAATCAGACATTCCATGCGCTTCTGCAATCTTCTTTTTCTGCTCTTGGATATACTCGGAGAATGATTGAAGTGTCTGTAGTTCCGCATTAATATCACGCGTTCCAGCAAGTATCTGTTTGATGTTCTCAACAAAATCAAATGTGGTGAGAATCTTTGTTGTTCCCCAGCTGTTATTCAACCAGAAATACTGTTGTTGATACTCCTGAAGCGCTTGGTTTATCTCAGGATACGTTCGTAAACGATGAAGATTCGCTGGTGATGAAATGTAATTCAACGTATTTACTGCTCCTGGGGTTGTTTTTATTAACTGCACTATGGAAAGGAGGTCTCGTTCAGCGCGTTGATGTGCGATTGGTTGGGATTGTGTCATGAGTGTATTTCGCTCTTCATCAGTAAGTGTAATCCCCTCTTCTATTAACTCTGCTTCAACTAAACTTTCAGAATCCAAATCATATACATCAATATAGAACTCCATCCACATGTTATATGTCTGCTCGGCTAATGCAGTATTTAGTCGCAATAGCGTTTTATCATCAGCTTTACTGACATCTGTTGACTCAATCTCTGTGTAGATCTTCTCATTACGCACGCGAACCCGCTCGTCCCACCCATCAAATACCGATTGAAAATAACCTGGTTCTTCTTTTCCTTTCTCTAAAAATTTCTTTGCTTCTAATCGAAGAAGGTCTTGGCTCAGAAACGCCTGCGCAGAGTCTAGATCACAGTACCATACAATCTCATGTTGTTTCTTGAAATTATCAACACATCCAATACACGGCTGATATATGAAATACGGCGACCCCTCGGTCTCTTGCCGATACCAATCAATCTTCTTTATCTTTTCGATATCCATACTATTGTTTAAAAATTTTAACTGAGTTGTGATTTGCATTTACTTCCACGATATCTCCGTCCTTCAATATCTGTGTTGCTTGACGAGTACCAACCACACACGGGACGCCGAGCTCACGGCTAACAATTGCAGCATGGCACATTACTCCTCCGTGGTCAGTGATGATCGCGCCTGCTTTTCTCATTCCTGGTACGTACTCCGGGCTAGTCATAGCGGTGACCATAATATCTCCTTGATGCACTTTGCTTACTTGTGATGCATTTTGCACCACGCGTACTCGACCAACATATTTACCAGCGCACGCAATGACTCCATCAAGTTTTGTTTTTTCTCCGGCATCGGGCTGTAAATACTGCTCTAAATATGGCCGTCCTTCAGATCGATACTCAATCTTGTCATCGTACCACCGCAAAATAGAGTGCTTGTACCGCGCTGCAAGTTCTTTCTTAGACACTGCCTTTCCTTTTATGAGAGCCTCTTTTACTTCTTGTGGTAAGTAGTATTGAAAGTGCTTTTTAGGGACATCTAAGCGTGATGCAATTTCTTCAAGCACTGTATTCATATGATAGTGCGACTTGGTAAAGACCTCTTTTTTATAGTCCTGTAAGTATGCGCCATCGCGCATTGCTTGAAATAGCTTGCGATGGTAAGTATCAATTTCCAGCTCTTTCATAAGCGCACGCTGTTTACTAGTCAGCTCTCGATAGTATTTCTTTCCTCTCTCAAGGAGTTGCTTTATGTTCCGCTGCTTTGACATCTTTTCAAAGAGTGCATGAAAGTATTTCTCGTCCCATAAGTAGATCCCATAATCATACGGTATCCAACAGTATTTCTCTGTGTGTTGAGCAATAGCAGCATCAATATCGGAAATCTGCTTTTGTTTTGCTTTGAGGATCAGCTTAAGGAACTCATCCTCTTCGCGTTTAACAAAAGATTTCTCGCGAGGAGAAATTAATGTATTATAAATCTCATTGATTCTCTTTTTATCTTTCACACGTGTATGGATATACTCCTTTAAGTATGCACCAAGTGAATCGTCTAACACTAACACGAGCGGTTCACCCCAGAGATAGATCTCCTCGTATTTTTCTAAATACTGTTCAAGTAAAACCCATAACTGTTTATCGGTTTTTTTCTTAAGATCAGTGTTCCAAATCTCCTCAGTAAAACTATTCATCTGAGGTGCGACTCGTTCAAATCGCTTGCGAATCTGACGAACAAAGTCGGGGTTTTCCTGAATCAGCTCCATAGCTTTTTCTCCAGATTCTCGAAGCCCTTGTGTTGAAGCGTACCAATGCATGACGCCGTTTTTTATCTCAACTAACGTATCTCCAAATGACACTCCATCGAGAATTCTTTTAATCGTATACGTGTACTCTTTTCCAATAACATAGATATTTGGAAATAAATGCGCTTTCTCCTTCTTTTGTACGAAAATGTAGTCTTTATTCATGTTGAGATTCTATTACTTTTACTATACCGTGATTACCATTTAACTCAACTATCATACCATTTTTTAGTACTTTTGTGGCGATGCGAGTTCCTACGATACATGGTATGCCAAGTTCGCGTGAAATGATTGCCGCGTGTGAAGTTACACCACCCTCATCCGTGATGATGCCTGCTGCTTTTTTCATTAATGGAACAAAATCAGGCCTGGTCATGGGTGCAACTAATATCTCGCCATCTTTGATAGTTGCATTGTTCGGTGAGAGGATGACGCGTACTACTCCAGATATTTTTCCATGAGATGCAGTCACTCCGCGAAAATCTGAGACATCCTGCACTTTAATATCTAATATCTCTTTTTTCAGTCGTTCAAATTCTGTGCCGTGTACAAGCCAATCTCCTCCGCTGGCGTCATTGATCATTACACACCCGTTTTCATATCGCTCCAGCACTACGTTCATATCTATCTCTTGCCCTTGCAATAGCTGCAGTAACTCTGATGGGACAGTAAATTGCAGCAACTCATGCTTAATAGCTAATTGCTTGCTTGCGTGATAAAGAAACTGATTAATCCAATAACTACCGACCAAGTTCGCACGCTTTCGCATATCATGATGCCAGGCGATCTTTGATAATAACTCAAGCGCAGCACATTGTTCTTCAGTTAATTTCACCTGTTCTTGAATAGTTCTCTTTTTCTCTTCTAACAACTGTTCATACTGTTCGAGCTCGGTAATCTTCTGCTTGATCTGATCTTTGGACAATAAAGAAACTGCTTCTAAGATATTCTTATAGAACGTTTCAATACTCACTTCCGGGGTATGCTTATACCCACTGGTAATCCAATAGAACTTCTTTTGATGTGCGTGTATCTGAGAATAGACTTCAGGATGCTGCTCCTGTAACTCCTTGAGTGGCAGTTCTCTATACGCTTCTAATTGAATACCAATTCGTAAAGCACTCAACTCTTCTTGATTCATGAATGATGGTTTATACGGAAGAACCAACTGTTCGATATCTTGCTTATACTCTTTCGGAGCAGACTCGAGCACACGATTGATCATAATATCTCCCCATACAATAAAGTACTCTGTTAAAAACACTGCAGTATACTCGGCACGATAGAGGTCACCAAACTCTTGGTATTGGGTAATGATGTCTGTGATGCCGTTCTTCTCCAACGTCGCAACATATGCATCAAATTCTTGAACACGCTTGCTCCACTCTGAAAAAAGCGAGTCAATAATATCTGGATGTTCCTCCAAATACTTCCCGACCGTGTTCAGGTGCTCTTCATCAAGTATCCAATTACCGATCTCTCCCTGTTCTTGAAAAAATGTTACTATCACATTCAATCCAACGCCTGGTTGTAGCTTCTCTAATTCATGGGTCAAGCTAGATGCTGCAAACCAATTTAAGTGCGGGGTGTTAGGGGCGCCCTGAATCAACCACTTTCCTGCCTTATTCAATGAAGATTGATATGAAGCACTACTCATCTTGTTTGATAATCGTTATACTCCCCTTCTCCCCATCTACTTGAATACTCATTCCATCTTTCAGATACGACGTGGCGTTTTGCACTCCAACAATGCACGGTTTCTGTAGTTCACGCGATACCACTGCAGCATGACACGTGAGTCCGCCTTCTTCCGTAACAATTGCTTTTGCTTTTTTCATGAGCGGCATGAACTCTGGTCGCGTCATGAACGTAACGATAATCTCGTCTTGCTGAAATGACCCAAAGTCTTGTTGACCGTAGAGCACGCGTACCACACCTTCAACAGTGCCGACCGAAGCAGGCGTGCCGTGAAGTTCAGTAATATCTTCACCAGAGGTCATGGATTCGAGTGCTTCAATGTACTGCATTCCCTGTTCCCCGGATAGTATTTGTAATTCACCATTGTGTTTAAACGCGCAAAAATGTTTCGCTCGTTCTTTCAGTTGCATAATAAACTCAGGGTCATTTTGAAACAGTTTGTCCACTTCAGTAGTTGAAGCAAGTACAAGAGTCTTATATGGCTGGTCAATACGTCGAGCTATTTCATGGAGCACCTTGGATAGAAAGTAATTCATCCTCATGGAGTTCTCTTTTCTCATCTCTCTCCATTTAGTTAATTCATAAAAAAAATGAATTGCTCGTTGGATCTCCTCACTCGGAGCGTGCTTCCGAATAATCTCCTGCTTTCTTTCACGAACTGTTTCATAATACGATTCATCTATCGGCTCTGCATGTTTAATTTCGCTTTCTAAAAACTCTGATGTGACATCTTCACAATCATAAAAATTTGTACGCACCCAATAGTATTGTTCAATATGTTCCTGAAATAACTGTTCTTTCTTCTGTGGTTCTTTGTCAATGATCTGTTGAATGCGATAGAGGTCTGCCTTCTCTTTTTGCGGAATCGTTGGTTCATCCAATAAGCTACACTCTTTGAAGATCTTCTTTGTCATCCCTGTATGTGGGTACTTCTCAAGCAAATATTCAATAGTCGGATTAGTCTGCGAATCAAAACACTCCATAATAAATGTCGGCACCCACATTTCAACTGCTCTGTGGTGAAACACTTGAATCAATTGAATCAGTGCCTCATCTTCTAATGTACATATGTGATCCAGTTGAGAATAGTATTCTTTATTGAAATCTATGTAACGCTTCTGCCATTCTCGAATACTATCATCGATGTACTCGGGATGCTCGATCTGCCGTTCAATGGTCTCTCGACCGATTTGCTCTTGTCTGCTGAGGCGCCAATACCCAAAATTCCGTACTCCGCGATTAAACGCGATGGCATTCTCTTCTCCAAACATATCTATAGCACCTGTATATGCGTGTATAACAAGCCACGGCGCAGCTTCCACACCTTGTCTATACCATCGATCACCTGCTATTGATTTACATTTCATCCTACTAATATTACTGTTGCTTTATCTACGTTTTATTTAATATCATTCCCATTACATAACGACACTGCCGCATTTTTTGTACTAATTATACACGTTTTTTACAACTTATGCGATACACTTTTTTATAGGTCTAACTTTCTTACTACTCCATTATCCGCATCGACTTCCACCACATCTCCATCCTGCAGCGCTGAAGTAGCTACACTTGTACCAATAATACATGGAACTTCCATCTCACGAGAGATCACGGACGTATGACACAGCACCCCGCCTTCTTCTGTAACAAACGCAGCAGATTTTTTCATGATCGGCACGTAATTCGGCTGTGTGGATTGTGCAACTAAGATGTCCCCGTCCTGTACTTTATGAAAATCATCTGGCCCTTTCACCACCACTACCCTGCCTTGAACCTTGCCAGGGAATGCTACTTGTCCGGTAATCTCATCTGAGTCTGTATCTCCAACACGGATACCCGCAGCTATCTGCTCTGCTTCTTCTCCTTGGTAGAAGATATAATCTTCATAATCAGTCACGTATATGTACGAATGTCGACGCTCAGCAATATCTTCTTCTGTTGGCTTTGTATCTTGCTTAAGGTGTTCTATTACTTCGGATAGTAATAGAAACAATACATCCGTATACTCTTCGAACTGAAAGCGTTTTGCAATCTCCTGAAACAGTTTTTTCAAATATCGTGCGGATTTATAGAACTCCTCACTCCTGAAGCTACGGTAGTAGATTGCTTCATTTATAGTTTCTATTAGTGAAACAAGATACGCATCCTCCTGGTACTGCCTCATAATACGTTTGAATTCTTGTTCATGCTGTCCATGCTCCTTCCGCATATCACGCAACTTTTTTGTCGGTTCTCCTTGCGATTCTTCGTTGATGCGTTCTAGATAGTACTCCTTGGAAAAATACTCCTCAAAATACCCAACGTTCTTCATCCACGAGAAGTTGAAGATGTGCTGTTGTAATGCATCCGTGATACCCCGCTCGCCATTTTTTTTGAACTGCTCTGCCAGCTCAAGTATTGACTCTTGCTCAAGCGTGACCGTTCCTTTCTTTACTGGTGTCATGATGGTATTAAAATCCTTCTCACAGTCTGGATTCTGCTTCTTTAATCGTTTGTGGATCTCCTGAGCAATGTCATCCTCGACATATAAAGGAAGAATTGAAAAAGGCGCGCATAGTGCTGTGAGCTTGTTATATGTATCAACAATCTCTGCTAATTCGTTATTTGTATGTGAAGAGAGATCCTGCTTTGCATGTAACTCCTCGCAGAAATGTATGAGGTCTGCATGATGAATGTACGCTTTTTGAATTTGCGCGTATAGAAAATCGGGTTCTTGCTGAATCCGCTTCATTAATGTTTCACGCTGCTGTTCCCAATTATGATATTCTACTATCACCTTTCCATTGGCAATCCCGATATATTGCACTTGATAAGAAAACCCGTCCATATCATAGTCCTTTCGTGCGAGCGCATTCCACCACAGATACATATACCACGGGCTTCGATGTCGCATATGTATATAGTGCCATTTCATTTTCGTCAAATCCGGCATATGTTTACTTGAATACTTTTCGCACTTCTCCAGTATCTGCATCCACTGTTACTGTATCACCATCTTGTATGATTGATGTTGCCACTTTGGTCCCTATAATGCAAGGTTTATTCATTTCCCGAGCTATGATCGCAGCGTGACACGTAATACCACCTTCATTCGTAACAAATGCCCCTGCCTTCTCCATAATAGGTACATGACTTGGCGCAGTCATGGATGTGACTAACACATCTCCGGGTTCAATTTTTGAAATATCTTCCCTGAGTAAAACTACTTTCGCAGTCCCAGTATACTTCCCGGTATTTGCTATTACTCCTTGAAGGGATTGATCACTATCTGTCTGTACTTCCTGCGTATATAACGCTTGATACTTAGCTATGCGATTTGAATCTTCGCTAATAGCACATCTATCACCAACACGTTCATAGATAAACGCTTTCTTCCTCTGCGCAATTCTCTTCATTGGAACTATCGGGCATTCCTGTTGCAATACATCTGCAACTTCGTACCACGTCAGGTGTAATACGTCATCTAAAGCGATATGTAGACGTTGCGCAATAGCTACGTACAGCGGCTGTGCGGTATAGCCTGATTTATTCATCAAGTCTGTTCGGTATGTTCGAATATACACTACTTGCTTTGCGAGTTTTACTATCTGTTGCTCCTGTTCATTAAAATTGAGCTCTTGGATTATTGTCGAAGTTTTCTCGGTTGCGATCTTAGCGGCATCAGAGACTGACTTGATCTTTTCTGCAAAGTCTTGTGACCAATCAATATGCTTGAATCTTTCAACGAGTTGCTCACGGGTCCATCCTTGATTCCAATGATACCGCGCGCCGATAAAGCTAAACTCAGCGAGATACTCTCGTATCTCTTTATCAATGGATGGCTCCTGCACCAGTGATAGAATATCTGGTGTAGCACCGCGAGCTGTGTCCTGAATATATTGAGCCAGCGTATAAAAGGATATTAACTCATTAGTTGATATGCTATGTTCATTTGGATAGACCAACGCCTGATAGTATTCATCTATTACATCCTCCTGCACACCTTTCTCATACAGTAATGTTCGTAACGCTTCAGAAAGGAAATCTTGTATTGCTAACGGTACATACAGAGCAGTACTGATACCTTCAAACGCTGAAGCTAACTTCAGTAGCTGTTCATGTAATAAATCATTCGACACAGTATCATACTGCTGATCACGCAGGGACTCAGAAAACTGCAGTAGCGATTCTCCCGAGGATCGCCACGTATCTACCATAGTAAATAGAGCTTGAATATCAGAATGAAACAAATCCTTAAGTTGCTCTGTATCTTCTTTCAGCTGCTTTGCGTCCCAGTAGATATCAGTGTGGACATACAAATATGGATCCCACCCACAACGAACTCCTAAAATCTTTTCTGTTGTATCTCTGCTCACACCAGCTGTTACCAACGATACAGCGAACGGTGCTGCATGGCGCTGCACAATGAACTCCATGTGAGCAGGGTTAAACATCATTACTCTTGTTTACGTACTTCTCCTGCTTCTGCATCCACTACTACCACCTCCCGATTTTGAAAGATTTGCATAGCAGACTGGGCGCCTATAATGCATGGAATTTTGAGCTCTCGGCTCACAATTGCAGCGTGACACGTAATGCCGCCTTGCTCTGTGACCACAGCTGCAGCACGCTTCATTATTGGCACAAATTCCGGCGTGGTTTGATTGGTAATGAGAATATCTCCTTTTTCGAATGTATCAAAATCCTGCCGACCTCGAATGATTTTTGCCGTCCCTTCAACGACCCCGGTATATGCTACCTGCCCCTTAACTGATGTAATTGCTTCATCTACTGCTGTAAATGGCCTCAGATTAAGCGCAGTAAAATCATCTCCTTGATACACTGCTTTCTCGCCATTAAGAAAGAGGACTAACTGTCCACTTTCCTGTCGCTCGCGCAATATGCCCCACTTCTCACCAAGGATAATATCTTCTAACTCCACATCCATTGTCCAACCAAGTAATTCAAATGGTTGCTTTGTTAGGTTAGACAGGTCTCGAAGAAATGAAAAAATCAGTTCATTAATTCGCAGTACTCCCATTTTTCTTAGATCTGTGATATGAGAGATTCGATCTGAAAGATTAATGATTCGTTGTAATTCTTCAGTTAACTTATACGTGTTATAGATCTCTTGCTTTCGTTGTCGCTTTCGATCGATCGATGTATCTGCTGCTGCTAACACTTTCGCTAGTTGCGCTCCATGGTCTTGTTGTACTTTTTGTACTTTCTGTAGAAAATCATCTTGTGTTAACGGATCGGATTCAAAGTAACTTTGCTCAATCCAAGACCAATGTGCAGCATGTTGCTCAAGCAGCAAATCCCATTGTCCTTGTTTCTGCATTGCGATGCGCATGCGTTCGATCTCTTCTTGCTGCACAAACGATGGCTGCAGTGGTACGACCAAATCTGCAACTATCTGCTCTCTATGCTCAACATCATTGGGCAACTCTTTATCAATCCACTCGATGATCCAGTCGGTATCCCCGAATGACAAGAAACAATCGTTCATGTATCCAATATGTGCTGCATTTCTCTCAGCTTGAATCAGGTCAACTAGAGACTCTACCATTTCTTTCACATCTACCCCGGTATAGCGTTTCTTATACTGCTCTTCTATTCGTAAATAGTTCTCCCAATTTGCAAAGAACGCTTGTTCAAACGTGTCCAAAAAATTTGTATCAGAGAGCACTCGTTCAATAAATTCCTTTCGCTGTCGCAACATCTCGGATTTCTTCCAAAACCACGTATGCATGTCATCGGTACTAGTGATATTTCCACCGTACCGTTGTGACCAGTCATACGTCCGCAGCATTTTCTGTACGCTTAGTGCTTGAACAAAAAAAGGCAAGACACGCCCATGAAACGACTTAATATACCAGTCATCATGTTGCATGAACTCCTCATAGATCTGTTGCTGTCGAGAATCCATAAAAGTGACTATAAAAGCCGCCTTCACGGCGGCTTGATTCTAGAGCATTATTTCTTTAGCTCTTTTTTTACTTGATTCCACTCTTTCTTGAGCTCATCAGCGAGCTCATCAGCTGCTGCCTTCGTCAACTTTTTCTTCTTTTGATACTCTGCTACAACTTCATCCACCATCTCTTCATACTTCGCTTTCGTGAGCTTTTTCACTTTTTCCGCTTTTGCAGCTACTTTTTTCGTAACCTCTACTGCTTCTTTCTTCCCTTTAGCGGCAAGCTGCTTTCCTTTCTTAGTCTGGGTAAAAAACCCAACGAGCCCGGCTGCTAGTGCAGCAGTCACTCCAGCACCAATCAGATACTTTGATGCCTTTTTTTTCGCTTTTTTTGTCATACCTCCAAATTAATTATTTCTATACTTAATTAACCGTATTTTTGCAGATTAGTCAATGATCTGCAGTTATTAGAACTCAAACGTTTGTTCTGCTTCTGGAACGTGAATATCGCAATGAAACGACCGCTGTAAATGATCTCGCAATGCCAAGGCCTGTGTCTCTTCTCCATGAGTAATAAACACCTGTTGTAATTTAGATGCGTCAAACTCTGAAAGCCAAGTGGTGAGCTTCGGTTGGTCAGCGTGCGCAGAGAACCCTCCGACTGCGCGCACTTTCGCGTGAACTTGTAATTTCTTTCCATGAACAGAGATCTCTTCTTGACCATCAAGTATTCGTCTCCCTAGCGACCCCTTCACCTGAAAACCAACGATGAGATACTGATTCGCGAAAAAAGAGATATACCGTTCTATATGATGCGTGATCCTCCCGCCTTGTGCCATGCCTGATCCTGCGATAATGATCTTTGGTGCGCTGTAGTCATTGATACTCTTGGACTCGTCCGTGGTTTTCGTTAAGTGCAGGCCAGGAAAATTAAAG
>CAYFNF010000002.1:89407-97555 GCA_964344485.1 uncultured Gammaproteobacteria bacterium | reverse complement strand
TGTGGAATGTCATGGTTGTTCACCATTTGATTTAAGATATATAACAACTCCTGTGTTCGCTCCATTGCAAATGCAGGTATCATGAGCACACCTTTCATCACTGCAGTCTCATAGATCGCTGACTGCAGTATTAATTGCCGCGTATCTTTATCTTCATGCTCTCGACCACCGTACGTTGACTCCATGACAATAGTATTTGCCTCTCCTATCACATCTGTATTTTGCAAAATTGGTACAGGAGGGTTACCAAGGTCACCAGAAAATACGATTGACTTGTCATTATCGGTTATTTTTATCATTGCTGATCCCAATATGTGACCAGCATCAAAGAACTCTGCGGTGAGATTATCATCCAATTTCACTGGGGAACGATACTGTACACCAGAGAAGAGTGCTCGCGCTGCAGTAACGTCTTGTTCTCTATAAATCGGATCATGCTTGTGCATCTTAGCTTCCCGTTCCAAGATATGAACTGAGTCTTCTAAAAATACCTCCATGAATCGCACTGTAGGCTCAGTCATATAGATCGGTCCATTAAAGCCGTCGCGTACCAACTTTGGAATACGGCCACAGTGATCTAGATGAGAATGTGTAATTAGCACGATATCAAGGGAGCTCGGGTCAAAAGGAAATGGTTCGAGGTTCTTTTTTTCTGCAATGCGGCTTCCCTGAAATAAACCACAGTCAATAAGGATACGCTTGGTAGATGTCTCTAATAGATAACAGGAGCCAGTCACTTCACGTGCTGCGCCAAAAAAAGTAATTTTCATATTGATTCGGATGCTTCTTTATCTTGTTCTCCATGACACTCTTCTGGAAACTTGCCAGACCCACAATCACAAGTCTGTTCCATGGGCACGCTGTGGCAGGCTTCTTCTTGCCAAGAAACGTTTGCGCACTCTCGGCACTTATATTGATTAGCAGGTTCCATGAGTACAGTATAGCATATTATACTGCTTTTCTCTCTGTCTCAGTTATTGCTTGTTGGATCAATTGCTCCCATTCTACTTCCTTTTGCGCTTCAATAACTTGATGTAATTGTGCCTTTGTCTCTACTTGGTCAGGGAGTAATACAGAACAGCAGTCTTCATAGGGTAGAATGGATATATCATACGTTCCGATCATCTCTGCTGTTGAAATGATCTCTTGTTTATTCATGCCAATTAACGGACGGAATATCGGTAGTTCTATACCCGCGGACGTGGCAGCAAGATTTTCCAGGGTTTGAGATGCTACTTGACCAAGACTTTCACCAGTGACCACAGCGTGTGCACTCACGCTGGTTGCAAGACGCTCTGCTATTTGTAACATCGCTCGACGATATAATAATACCCGCAACGATGACGGAGTATGTTTCACAATTTGTTTCTGCAAATCTGCAAGCGGTACAAGAAACAGCGTTGATGACGGTTGATGTTGCTGTAATCGTTCAACAATTGCCTCAGTATTTTCAATAGACGCCTGTGAGGTAATTGGATAGCTATGAAAATGACAATATAATACTTTTGCTCCTCGTTTCATTAATTGATAGCTTGCAACCGGTGAATCTATACCAGAGGAAAGAAGCGACATCACTGTGCCACTACTCCCTACAGGTAGCCCGTCTGCTCCAGCATGTTTTTGAGTATAGATATAATGATCTTTTGATGTGATGAGAATAAATACTTCTAATTCTGGATTCTTTAAACGGACCGTCCCTCCATACTCCTGTAAGATGCATGCACCAAGAGCTTCGTTTATTTGCTGGCTATTCATCTCAAACTCCTTAGCTGATCGGTGTGCTCGAACTGCAAAGGTGTTGATTTGTTGATTCTTCAATACTTCTAATACCGTAGCTTCAATCTCTTCGTATCCTCCTTGTACTTCATACGCAAAAGCAAAGTTTGCAATACCAAACACCGCTTGCAGTCGCTCCTGTAATTCGTCTTGAATCGAAAAAAGGTCCAAAGTATCTGAACGTAGAACCAGCCGTCCGTATTGTCGATCTGCCACAATCGGATACCCTTTGAGTGCAACTTTTATATTATCAATCAACTGTTGTTCAAATACCGACCGATTCTTGCCTTTTAAGGAGAGCTCTCCGTAATGAATGACAACCGCTTGTTTCATGTTTATGATCGCTTATTGTACCACTCTGCAAATGCATCTAACGCTTGATGGCGATGGTCTTTTGCTCTTTCTAACGGTGTCATCGACGCCATGTCTTTACTCTCACCGTCTGGGATAAACATGGGAGCATATGGCATTTCATTGCTTGGATCACGCTCACACTCACTAGTAATAGTACCTGGATATTCACCAGAGAATACTTGTGGCTCTGACAGCGAAGAATCCATGTACGCAACAAAGCACTTAAAAACTGCGCCGTCGCCGTGCTGTACTAATTTAAATATCCCCTCATACCCTACTCCCTGAAATAAAAACTTCGTGTAGGTTCCTGGAAATTGATTATAGTCAGAAAAATAGATACCCGAATCATCCACAATCACTGGTTGCTGAACCAAATCAAATGCTTTTAGACATTTATCAATTAACACCGCAAGAGCATCTTGACTCTTGATCTCATCAATATCAGCATTGGTCCGTTTTGTTTGTATATGATGATGTTGAAGCGCCTCAGCAATTTCAGTGTATTTTTTCGTATTACCTGTAACAACTGTGACGAGACTATCGTTCATAATGTTGCCCACAAATTTGACAGTACCCACTTGGCACTCTGTTAGAACTGGTACTCACATTGAATCGCTCGTGCTCTTTCGGAAACTGAATGAGCTGTGCTCTCTGCTTGGATGCAATAATGGTAATGCGATCACCAGTAGAAAGGTCTATATATTCATCGTTATTATCAGTAGTTACTACTCCGGGACCTCTCGTGACTTCTATTTCTACTTTTGAATCTTCATCCACTACTAGATGGCTCACTATATTCACGGTATTGTTAAACGCGATCCCGATACCGTGATTAAAATTACTTCGAGTGATACTTAAATAATACCCTGTTGACCCAATCGGTGTACTGACCACTACTCCATCGCCTAATGTCTCTTGGTGATAGAGTTGATCATTGATATAGACACGAGCGCGAAGTGTCCCATTGACTTGAGGGTGCCCAACAATAACATCATTTAGCGCGAGCATGGTCTTCTCATGTGCAGTCACTTCCAATTTCGTGAATTTTGCAATATCGTACTCCTTTTTAAGTAGCAGCTCTAGAATGGTGTCTTTTGCTACTGTTGAACAAAGCTTGCACACCTGACTATTTCGGATCATCACTTTCGGAACTTCCGGATGTTCTCGTTCTGCAAACAGCAACGTTCCATCGCCACCATACGACAGAATCACATCAGGTTTTTTATCAGTAAGCTTAAGATCTGGGTATTTTTCAACAATGTGCTTCTCCAGAGTCTTTTTTTGTAGTCCGACAACTAGCGCTTTCATAGAATAAAATTATGATATTACTCCTCCAATTTATATCGTATCTATATGAAAAAAACAAGTCTCAACGCTATTTTTCGCTTATCTCTGCAATTGTACAATATGGAATTGAATGCCTACGTGCAAATGCACTTACACGCTCGCCGCGCATCATAGATCCGTCTGTGTTCAATAACTCACCAATTACCGCTGCTGGATATAACCCAGCGCGCTCGATTAGCTCAATGGAGGCCTCTGTATGTCCTAGACGCGATGCTAAACCATTCTGGTCAACTTCTAAGGGAAATACATGACCCGGGCGTCCGAAATCCTTGGCGGACGCTTTCGGATCAATAAGCGCGTGTACAGTATCAACTCGCTCTTGAGCTGAAACCCCTCCGCGCGAAGTCGGCAGATAATCCACTGGCATGGTAAATGGGGTGTTGAACTTTGCTGGTGTATCACTTTGAAGCAATGATAATTCCAACTCCTGAAGTCTCTGCTGCTCCATGGGCACACAAATGATTCCACTAGAATGGCGAATAAGAAATGCCATCTGCGGTACGGTAATTTTCTCTGCTGCTATAACAAGATCAGCCTCATCCTCGCGATCTTGATGATCAATAACAATGGCAAACTCGCCTTGTTGAATTGCAGTGATGCATTGTTGAACAGAATTAGTCATCGTTCGCTTTTTGTTTAGTATCTGTACTTCGTTCTAACTCTTGCAATAACAATCTCTGTAATCGCACTGATTCTCGGGCTTGACGAAGCAACCGCTGTAGCAATGATAGTACAGTCTCTCTTGCAGTGCCAGTTCGAGACTGCACCCGAGCACGCAATGAGAAGCAGGGTTGTATAGTCCCGACTGCTTTTAACTGATAAGACAAGTACAAGTCATCATGCGGTTCTCCAAGCTTCTCCTTTTCCATTAAAGAACGACACCCTTCAAGACCTTTAATAGCATGGAATGCATCTCTTCTAAAACACGCATTCGAACCGTAGAAATAGAAACGCGATTTAAACACACTCAATCCCAGATAAACGATATAATGCGCAACTGAATAAAGAAGTGTATCGTAAATCAACGGGCCTCCAGCGCCTACGACCTCGTTTCGATTATTGAACAGTTCTACTGCATGCTGTATCCATGCTGTATCCAATACTGAATCTGCGTCAATGGAGACAATCAACGGATGCTTAGCAGTACCGAATCCCATCTGCCGTGCTTCAATTTGATTTCCATTCACACAAGAGAGCAGTACCAGTTGCACATCCGTACCTGCAAACTCACTTTGCAGATCTGCTACTCGTTCAACCGTTGTATCCGTAGAATCATTATCAATTACAATAATTTCATTCGGAAGATGTGTTTGTAACAATAAAGAGCGTAGGCAACGCTCAATTATCTCCTCTTCATTCTTTACCGGGATAACAACAGATACTTTCATATTGCTACTGTCGGTTATACACACCGATTAACTCGCTGTGTTCAATGATGTGACCTTTCATCTCTTTCTCTAACTCCTGTCGAGTTGCTCCTGCTTCGAGCTCTAACATCGTGTCCAACGCATACAGAGTAAAGATATAGCGATGTTCTGTATCTGGAGGGCAAGGCGGGACGAATTCTTGTGTTCCACCCGTAGTTGTGCCGAGCACTGCCTCAGGAGCTGCTCCTTCTGCGATTCCGTCTACTGTTGGTGAGATATTCCAAACTAACCAATGATCCCAATTCTGATCTTCTCGTATTGTCTCTGGGACGTCTGGATCGTACACAATAAGTGCAAAACTCTTAGTTTTTTTCGGAGTATTTGAAAATTGAAGATCAGGATGTATGCCGTCACCATCGCAAGTATACTGTAGGGGAATCATCTGATTGTGCTCAAACGCAGTACTAGTAAGCTCCAAAGACACTGAAGTATCTACTGTCTCCTGAACTTCAGTAGCAACGCTACTACCTTGTTCTTGAGTGACAATTTCAGTAGGAACGTTCGCACATGACGCCCCAACTGTACAAGTCACAACTAATACACAAATAATTAGGTATTTCATACGTATATAGTGTACAAGATTTTTTTAATTATAAAAAGCCTGAATCCAGGCTGTGTAGTGGTTTAATCTTCCTCTTGTATTTCGTTAGTCTCTTGATGGACTTTCTGTTCAATGCGATGAAACTTCAGGAGTGTAAAAACCATCATGCTACCAACAAAAATACCGACAAAGTTGAATAGGAAGACGAGAAAATAAAATCGTGCTGCATCTAAATTGAAACTCGCAAGGTAGATCCCAATTAACGCTAACGGAGGAACTAGCGACACTGCTAACGCAACTCCTGGCAACACTTCAGCTACTTCACGACGTACCCATGCAAATGTTGCAGCTACACCCGAACAAATGGCCACAATGAAATACAGAATAGCAGTGCGCATGGAGTTATCAAACACTTTTATCTCTTCTGGAGCTCCAAATATAATCGCAAGAAGAAACGAACCAACAACCAATGTAACAAAAGATTGTAACAACAGCATTAACACGCTTGTCACTGCTTCAATGTCTCCTACAGCAAACCCTAACGAAATTACCAACACTGGTGATAATAATGGTGTGACGAGCATACCGCCAAGCAGAATTGCTTCATTATTCAACATAATACCAGATGCAATGATAAATGCAGACAGTATTAATAACGTATAATAGACCGAATTCTTGTGACTGCGTTCAAACAACTCTTCTACAGTCTTGTATTGATCTGCTCGCGAAACCGCGAGAATGCTTTCTTCCTTTTTATGATTATTTTTTTGTTTCTTTGCCATACAATCAATTAGTATACAGTAATTTATCTATTACTGCAAAAACAGTTTTAATACTCAATAGAGAATCCATTTTCTTGCTTAATCGGCGCCTCTGTAACTGCAACATCGTCAACGCGTGCATGAGAAGGGCCCTGTTTCACCCAAGAGAGAAATTGCTGCAGCTGTTGCTCATCTGCCTCAGCTTCAATATATACACTCCCATCAGATTCATTTCGAACTATTCCATTCACCCCGAGTTGCTCTGCAGCCTCTTTAGTACGTACGCGAAAAAATACTCCTTGTACTCGGCCAGTAACTGACAGGATGTATCGTTTTGTATTCATAACTGTGATAAATGTTGTGTATTGCTGGGGAGGAGGGATTCGAACCCCCGATTGCATGGACCAAAACCATGTGCCTTACCACTTGGCGACTCCCCAAGACGGTTTGAAAAATGCGCGTTTGCGCGCATATAGTCGTATCATGAATAGAACGAGCTGTCAACGCAATTAAACCTTTAAATACCGAGTAATAGCAACCATACCAGAAAGAACACTTAACAGTACCGCAACTGCTATTTCAATAAGAATAAATTCCAATAAATACTGCTGCACTAACTGTAGTACAGAAAAATTATATCCAGTGAAGAAACTCTGAATGGACGCGTCAGATATCATTAGTACTAGAATGAATATTGCAATAGTAATACACGCACTAACTACACCAAGAATGATACCCTCAAATATAAACGGAGCACGGATAAACCAATTCGTTGCTCCTACAAGCTTCATAATACTCACCTCTTCTCGGTAACTGTAGATCGTAATGCGAATTGTGTTGAAAATCACAATAACTGAAATGATGATAAAGATGATGCTCACACCAATGCCAATCTGATACGCTTTATTCTTCACATTACTCATGTTTGCGATAATTTCTTGGTGATCGCTATAATCTGCGTCATCAATATATTCGGAGTAATCAGACTGACCGAACCGATCGATTATTTTCGGATAGTCCTCAAGGTTGTGTGTCTGCACAATCAGACGTGCAGGTAAAATATCTTCGTCTTTAAACTCGTCTAACGTTTCAGTAATGATACTATCGTTCTGATGCTTTTCGCTAAACCACTCCTCAGCATCCTGTTGCGACTCGTATACTACGCTCTTCACCTCTGCCATATGTTGTAAGAATTGCTGCGCATCTAAGATATCCTCCTCTTGAACATAGCTATAGAAATAAAAATCAATATCTACTTTATCTTGTACCGCATGTATGAGATTCTGCCCAACAACGTTTAACCCG
Organism: uncultured Gammaproteobacteria bacterium; assembly: GCA_964344485.1. Lineage (GTDB taxonomy): Bacteria > Patescibacteriota > Patescibacteriia > UBA9570 > XYC2-FULL-38-9 > CAYFNF01. The sequence goes on along the minus strand of CAYFNF010000002.1, from coordinate 90,044 downwards.
ACCACTAAAGTAATACTAAATGTAGTCAGTACCAGTAAGAACACCGTAACTATTGAAAGCCACAGATTTCTCCATGAGTTCTGAACCGCAAATTTCGTTGTGCGCAGTATTCCAACAAACATTATAATGAGTACTTACCTGACTTTTTATTAGAAATGATAGTTCCGTGGTCAATAGTAATCACGCGCTTCTTTAAACGATTGACTATCTCTGGATTGTGCGTTACCAGCACTACTGTGGTTCCGAGCGTATTAATCTTAAGTAGTAAGTCAATAATCTCATGCGCGGTAATCGTATCCAAATTCCCGGTCGGCTCATCTGCAACTAATATTTTTGGACGGTGCACCAATGCACGTGCTATCACTACTCGCTGTTGTTCACCACCGGATAGTTGATTTGGAAATTTATCTGCTTTATCTTCTAAGCCCACAATCTTTAACACCTGCGGAACGATCTTCTTTATCTTGCGTCGCTTAGCGCCACACACCTGTAAAGCAAACTGTACATTCTCGGTAACAGTCTTTTTTGAAAGCAGCTTAAAATCTTGAAATACTACTCCGATCTGTCGTCGTAACACCGGAATCTGTGACGGCTTTATATTGGAAATATCCCAACCACCGATAATAATCTGCCCCTC
>CAYFNF010000002.1:53556-89364 GCA_964344485.1 uncultured Gammaproteobacteria bacterium | reverse complement strand
TAAAAACTATCATATGTTATGAATTCAACGGTCGGACAATAACTGAAATTACTCCTTGAGCAACATCTCCTATTGAGGCAAAGATCGACCGTGGTAGATCTATAATGCGCCCTTCAACAAATGGTCCAGTGGATAACACCGTAGTAGTGGCTGTGGCACCAGTGTCGGGATTCTCCACTAGTACTTCGGTTCCGATCTCTACATCATTCATTGCAGCTCCGTGCCAATCCATCCAACTTGCTTGTCCGGAATACTCAATAGTGTCGTCCTGAAATACAGCTACAATCGCGTACGGAAGATGAATAGCTGCTTGCACTCGACCTTCGCTATAGTTTACCGTCGAAGGAATTTCTATCCACATTTTTTGATTTCCATCCCAGTATTTCAACGCATAACCAGCTGTAGATTCCACATCCCATTTCACGGATATCCAAATAGGTTGAAATACCTCGACAGTGTTTTTATGAAAAATATCAAAAGAGTATATTCTACTAAGCAGCACCTCTCCTTGAGTCTCTACTTCTCGAATGTCACCATTCTTGATTGCTGCATGTACCTGCTTCCTCTCTCCTACTGCATTAGGAGTAACTCCTAAACGGAACTCCTGATCTGCAGTCTCTAAAGTAAACCCGCGTCTGATAGTCTCTGTATCTAAACGAGATCGTACTGGTTGGATATTTCGATCACTTGCATCAGCAGCAAATGGAAATAGGCATGCGCTCCATACGCATATTGTAACTACTACTGGAAGAATTATTTGAATCTGTTTTCGCATATACACGATGTATAACATACAATAGATTCTATCCATTGTCAATGTCACATTTTTCAATGCGCAAAGGTATGGTGAGCACAAATTCAGACCCTTTGTTCTTACCAAGAGATGAACAGGAAATAGACCCATGAAGCATCTCTGCAATACGATGCACAATATATAATCCCAAACCTGTTCCATCCGGTTCCACGCTCGCAATATATGTACCACGCTGAAATTTATCAAATATCACTTTTTCATCCTCAGCTGAAAGACCGACACCTGTATCAATTATTTTAAATTGGATAGAATCCTTCTGTGGCACTATAGAAATCGTTACCGCCCCCTTTTTCGTATATCGAATTGCATTATCTATTAAGTTAGACAGCGCTTCTTTCAATTTAAACGGGCTAGTATAAATCTCAGGGACAGAACTCGGAACTTCAACGCGTAACTGAATCTTGCGGTCTTGTGCAAACGGTCTCAGTTCAGTAACAAGGTCCTCCAATAACATTACTGGGTCAACCTCTTCTATCACCGGACTTGCAGTAGAGTCCTCAAGCTCAGTTGCTGCGAGTAGTTCTGCGATGATTCGCTCTAAACGATTCAGTGTTTTATATGACTGCGCTACATTATTACGAATTTCATCCTTTTTCATGGATGGATCCTCCATTACCATAGAAAGCAATCCTCGCACTATAGTAGTAGGAGTGCGCAACTGATGCGAAGCAACGTGGAGAAAATGAGACTTCACTTCCACTAGCTGCTCTAAATCTTCTGTAGCCTGTTTTACTTTTTCTTGTAGCTCTTTATTAAATTTTTGCGTCTTCTCATATAGACGACTATTCGTTAATGCGATAGCTGCGTGATTCGCAAGAGTCACGAGTAAATCAGTATTTATTTCTGCAATCGGTTTCTTGGAAAAGCGATTATCAACACCGAGAACTCCAATGACTTCTTCTTTCGAAGTAATCGGGATAAGCGCAAAAGAAGTTGAACGTACTTTAGCAGCATACTCCTTGTTTACGCGATCATCTGATTCACTATCCTCAATAATTATTGGCTCTCTCTTTTCTGTGAGCACTTTAAATATTGACTGCCGTACTTCAACTTTAAATTTCAAATCTATATCGTCTGTTACTCCTCGTGCAATTGTAGGAATGTAGTGCTCTCCGGTGTCATCACGGATATACATCAGTGCACGATCAACATTCGCCAACTCTACTACAGAGTCCATAATCGATTCTAGTGTCTCTTTTACATTCAGTGAAGAATTCATAGTTTGACTGATGCGGTTCAGTGTCAGCAATTCATCAATGCGACGATGGAGCTTTCGGTCTAAATGAACGTGGTGAACACCAATGGAAATCTCGGCTTGAACATCTTCGATCATCTCCTGCTCCTTTGTTGACAGCTTATACTCTGTACGCGAGTCAACAAACTGCACCCATCCAACAACTTCTTTCTCCTGAACAACTAAAGGTAGGACATATACAATTTCTCGCATCTCAAAATACTCCTGTAATGCATGGTTCTTTTTTAAAGCAGCATCACTTCTATATACAGGTTCAAATGGATGAAGGGAGATGTGCTGTAGTAAGACGTCGTTATTTGGAACATTCTCGCTTTCAGTGGAGATATTCTTAAACTCGTTTTTTTCTATCTGAATGACTACTTCCACTTTTTCAATTTGAAATGTTTTTTTCAGTTCCTGTTGTATGTTCGACCCCAGAGTTGCAACATCATCATGACGAGCAATAATTGTTGTGACGCGTCGAAAAAACGCTTCTGCATCAATTTTTCTTTTAAAAATAAAAGACTCTACAATCGATCGAATACCATACCGTACCGGCTCCAATAGCAACAACAATACCATCCCTAATACTGCGTATGTTAAGCGAGAGGATAGCGTACCAGGATCAAAAAACTGCCTGATAATGACAGTACTTAAAATAAGATAGCAGCCCCCTAATAGTATAATGGCGGATATGGTATAGATAAGATGGTACCGAACGTCCTCACTGGTCATAGTCGTTGACGATAAGCGAAATAGCTGTATACTGTATTACCGTGCCGACGTAGCTCAGTTGGTAGAGCAACGCATTCGTAACGCGTAGGTCCCGAGTTCAAATCTCGGCGTCGGCTCACTAATACTGCGGTAAAAGTGTCACTATTGTAGAGGATTCTTTCAATTCGTCAACCTGCTCATATACTGATGGAAAAGCAAGCAAAATATGACGTGCCTGAATTGATCCTGCTTCATCATCTCTATCCGTTACCTTGATAATATGGTAGCCAAACGATGTTTTTATTGGTTGTGATACTTCTCCAACTTCAAGAGCAAATGCAGCTTGTTCAAACTCTTCAATCATCACCCCTTTTCCGAAATACCCCAGCATTCCTCCATTTGCTGCTGAAACCGTGTCGTCACTGTGCTCTTTTGCTAATTCAGAAAACGGTTTATTGCCTTCTTGAATTTCATTGTAGAGCGCGGTTGCTTCTGCGCGCAGCTCTGCGTTCTTGGACTCATCGCTCACGTATGATTCATTGATCCTTTGACTTAATACGACCTCATAGAGTACATACTTCTTAAAATCCTCAACAGTCCAATTGTACAGATCTTTAAATGTCGTGGTCGCTTCTTCAATACCGCCCGGGGACTGAGGAAGAATCTCTTGCTCAAAGTACGTTTCCAACTCTTCAGATGTGACAGAGATCCCTTGTTCCTTGGCTATCTTATCCAATAAGGCGACTCGTATAAACCGGTCAAGCTCTTGTGTTCGTATAGTATCATTATCTTGTTGCTCCACTAAGCCAAGCTGCTGCTCTTCTTGGACTTCAAAGAATTTCATCACACCGTCTACTCCATGCTCGTACTCTTCTACCGTAACGAATGAGCCCTCTACGTATGCTACTGGAAATGGAAGTGTGGACACCAATGCGTTTCGCACAGCGTTCTGCTGCGGGTACTGATACACAATCAGATACAACGCTCCTATCACAGCAATGCAAAGCACTAGTATGATTCCGACAATTCCCCATTTACCTTTGCGTATTGCTTTTTTCGCAGTAGTTTTTTTCGCTGATGCGGTATCTTTTTTCTCTACTGCTTTTTTCTCTACTTCATTTGTTGATGACTCTTTTTGAGTGCTCATATTTATGTAGTGTTATTAATTTTGTCCCAAAAGAAATAGAACCACTTCTCTGGATTGGATTGATAATCTCTTAACGGTATATATTGTATCTTGTCAGAATCTGGCAAAATAATATCCGGTTGAGACTGTTTTCCTGGAAATACTATAACATGTTCTCCGGGTTGCTGCATACCAAGCTTCTTACGCGCTTCTTTTTCTTGGAACGTACTAGTATTGAAAAACGCAATTATCGATGACGCTTCTTGATTCCTTGAAGATAAGCGTGCTACTTCTTGCTCTAATTTTTGAATTTCATGTTTGGTCTCCAGACGCCGTACTATCTCCTTTGTGACAGAAACTCCCATAAAAACAACAACGACAAACAGAAATAAAACAAACCCTTTCGACTTCCACACTCGATACCACCGTGATCCACTATGCGCTCTTCTCTTTGATCTCATATTTCTTGTTCTTCAGCACTCTTTTTGTTATGGTGATGTTGCACATTCATAATAAGCTCCTTCACTTCTTCGGGTTTCGGAACATCAACAAATTCAATACGACCTTTACCCCCGCCAGACTGTACTATGACCGTACCGATGTTACACGTTGTAGATAGAACTCCTTTCTTGACGTAGCGAATATCTTGTATATTCTCTAATGGGCATTCAGCGACGTGTTTTTCAAACACGCCTCGTTGATCGATATCAATAATACGACGGTTCGTTACTATAAATACATTCAAGGACCAAATAATCAACGTGCGAATATACCCAATGAATGCTATAGTGCATAGAGCGACAAACAGTGCAACGCCCCAAACTCGCAGTGTCAGTAGCGGATACAACAGAAAGAAAGAGGTAATCAGAATCACCGATGAAATAATAAGAGACCAACGATAGTGCAACACTGAAGCTCGCACGATGCGAATTACGGCTTCATCAACATGAATAGATTTTAATACATAACGTTCAAACATATGTCACGAAAACGAAAGAAAAAAACTTGGCAGCAAAAAGTATGGATTGTCATCAGTATTGTCGCAATTCTTGCTATGGTATTTTTTACAGCCATACCTTTTTTTAGCGGGCAGCCTTCAGTATATTAAATTCCTAAATAAGAACGATCGATTAGGAAAAAGACCAGTCCGAGTACGACCATTACCGAGGACACAATCCAGAAACGCATAACGATCTTCCCCTCAGGCCATCCTAATGCTTCAAAATGATGATGAATAGGTGTTGCATGAAACACCTTTTTTCCTTTTCTGGTCAATTTTGAGATGGTTTGAATTATCACAGACCCTGATTCAATAACTAATATAAAACCGATAATCGGCAGTAACCATACGGTATTCGTTAGCATCGCTACTATGCCAAGCGTGACTCCCAACGACATAGACCCAGTATCTCCCATAATAAAGCGAGCTGGATGAATATTAAACCATAAAAATGCCAAAATAGCGCCGGAGATTACTGCGCAGAACGTAGCAAGGTCGTATCGGCCTTGAAGAAATGCAATCGCGGTATATGCAGCAAAGCTCGACAGCAACACTCCACCAGCAAGACCGTCTAAACCGTCGGTCTCATTCACAGAGAAGGATGTTGCTACAATAATGAATATGAATATCAATACCATCCAAATTCCAATTTCAATGGATCCAACAAACGGAATGTGCATGGTCGTCCAATCTAACTTCACGTAGAACCAGTACGCTGCGATAACGGCAATACCAGTAAAAATCATCAATCGATGTTTCATGCGCAAACCACCACCAGCTCCGCCAACTTGCCGGATGTTAAATATATCATCAACTAAACCAACAATAGCTGAGGCTATGAGCGCGCCAAGTGGTAGTAAAGTCTCTGCTCTAGAGAGAAAATCAAACTCGCTTGGAAAAATCCCAGTCGAGATTTTCGGCGCATAGTAGAAAAAAAGAATGAGTATCAATGTTGTTCCCCATCTTACAATACCCCCCATGGTCGGCGTACCTTTTTTATGCTGGTGCATCTTTGAGACGATCGGAGTTTTCGTCTCATCAGTTCGTACGTTTTTTCCGAGTTTATACTTATACAGAAAATGCGTGAGGATCGGAGTGCACATCACTGCAACAACAAACGATAGCGAGAACAAGAATAATATTTTTACAACTGCTATGGTAGTAATCATATTAATTATTTAACAATACTATCAACACAGACGCAAGTAAGAGTGCGCATTGCATAACCGCAGTCGCTCCAAGAATAATATACTTCACTATTGACGGCAGTTGCTTCAATACGAACACCGCAATAGTGTTTACGACCGCAATGACAGCTCCGGAACCAGGAATCCATAGTACCCCATACCAACTGCCTGTCAGGTCGATTCCAAAGTACACATTGTAGTGCAAGTAGACAGTATCAGTGGTAAACGGTAGTTTCCATAAAATCAAACCCCACGAAAAAGCATTTATCAGATAAATGGCTACGACGCTGAAACGTATAATCTGTGTCGATGATATCTTCATGATTGATCCAAATTAGGATATCTATCATATTATATCAACCCCACTCATCAATGTCGATAGGCAATTCACACGGTTCTTTATTATTTTAAAAAAATATGGTATAATCATGTATAATGAAACATCAAAACAAAATCCATAAAACGCTTATAGATGAAGGTATCCTTGATGAGGACTCTGATGCATTTAAACAGTTAGTAAACGAAGCGAATAATAAAAACATCGATCTTGAGGAGAGTATTGCGCGGAAAAAGAATCTTCAACCTGAGCAGATATTTCGACTCATTGCGGAAAAAGCATTTGAAGTCCCGTACGTAAACCTTCAGAAAAAAATTATAGATAAAGAGTTGATAAACCTCCTACCTGAGTCAATTGTACAGACTCACCGGGTGGTTATTTTTGATATCGACAAAGACAAAGAAGTCCTGCATATTGCCTCTCGTGATCCGGACGACATTCAAACAAATGACTTTATCCAAAAAAAGACCGGAAAGGAATTGAAACTGCACTACACAGACTCTGCTAGTATTCAGCACATTATTAAGCAGTACCATCAAAAAATTGAGCAGGAAATTCAGACACTCACTGAAGCGCCTATTGCAGTCGACTCATACAAAGGACTGACTGAGCTACATCGCGTCGCTCGAGATGTACCGATTGTTAAAGTGGTAGACGTAATTCTGAATTACGCTATGTATCAGGGCGCATCTGATATTCACATTGAACCATCAGAGAAAGAGGTAGTCATTCGATTCCGCATTGATGGTATTCTCTACGATGTGATGACACTTCCTAAAACTCTTCAGTCCGCAATTGTCGCTCGTATTAAGGTGCTAGCGAACTTGAAGATCGATGAACATCGATTACCACAAGATGGCCGATTTAGAATTGAAACAAATGAAGCAAAGGTCGCATTTCGTGTTTCTATCTTCCCGATCTATGATGGAGAGAAAGTAGTAATGCGTTTACTTGATGAATCAGCAAAAGTACTCACATTTGAGCAACTCGGGATTCAAAAAGAGCGCATTGATGTGTTAAAGCGCAACATTAAAAAACCACATGGAATCATGTTGGTTACTGGCCCAACTGGCTCCGGTAAGACTACGACTTTATATTCGATTCTAAATGTACTCAACACATCGAAAGTGAATATCTCTACAGTTGAGGACCCAATTGAATACCGCATCCCACGCGTGAATCAGTCGCAGGTCGCACCAAAGATCGGATTTTCATTTGCAAAAGGCCTGCGCGCTCTGCTTCGTCAAGATCCGAATATCATTATGGTTGGAGAGATACGTGACGGTGAGACCGCAGAAATAGCCGCACACGCGGCAATGACTGGTCACTTAGTGCTTTCTACTCTACATACCAATGATGCAATCGGTGCAATTCCTCGCTTAACCGAGATGGGCGTACCGAACTATCTAGTTTCATCCACTACAAATCTTATTATTGCGCAGCGCTTAGTTAGAAAACTCTGCGAAGATTGTCGCAAAACAGTTAACGTTACCGAGGAGATGGTTAGTGAAATAGAAAAACAGTTTAAATTCGAGGATATTCTTGAAGTACTGAAACGATACGGAGAGCTAGACCAAGGAACTGAGATGAAAGATATTAATTTCTACATCGGTAAGGGCTGTGCTGAGTGCGGGCAACGTGGATATAAAGGTCGTATCGGCATATTCGAAATACTCGAGCTATCCGACACGATCCGAGAAATGATCCTCTCGAATGCGTCAACTGAACAACTCCAAGAGGCTGCGATACAAGAAGGCATGATGACTATGGCACAAGACGGCTTTCTAAAAGCAAAACAAGGCATGACAACTATTGACGAAGTATTACGTGTAACCAAAGAATAATGGAGGAAGAAAAACAAATGGCAGAAGACCTGAGTCAAGAAGAGGCCAAGGAGAAGAAACAGCGGTTCTCGTTATTTAAAATCTCCACAGTAGATAAGATCTTCTTTGTGCAGAATATAGAAGTGCTGATTCGAGCTGGATTTGCTCTCTCGAATGCACTCACCACGGTTGCTGAACAAACCAAACAAAAACGGTTGAAGGCTATCATCGAATCGATCGCAGCTGACGTCGAATCCGGACAAACGTTCGCTGAAGCGTTGAGAAAATATGAAAATATGTTCGATGCACTCTTTATTAACATGATTGAGTCCGGAGAGATGTCTGGTAAATTAGAATCCACATTAAAGCAACTGACGGTGCAGCTTAAGAAATCCCACATTCTCTACTTAAAAGTACGGAACGCACTCGCCTACCCGGTTATCATCATGATAGCGATGGTGATAGTCGGTATTGGCATGATGATATTTGTCATGCCTAAAATTGTAGACCTCTATTCAGGCTCTTCCTATACACTCCCGATCGCTACTCGCATTGTGATATTTATAAGTAACTTCATCATTCAAAATGGTATTCTCTCAGCAGTGATCGCATTAGTGATCATTGGGATCTCCATCCTGCTGTACAGGAAAGAGAAGGTGAAATTGTTTATACATAGGTTAATTCTGCGTATTCCAATATTTGGAAAAATTATTCGCGAGTTCAATATTGCGCGCTTTAGTCGAGTCTTTCACTCGTTAATCACGACAGATATTCCGATTGTGCAAGCGTTTTCAATAATTCAAAATACACTAGGAAACCGTGCGTATAGAAAACATATCAACCAATCCATTCCAGAACTTGAAAAAGGCATCGCTATAGGTGAAACACTAAGTGATGATGAATTACTATTCCCGCAAACCGCAATCAAAATTATCACCATTGGAGAAACAAGTGGAACATTAGAAGAGATGGCAAATGAAGTAGCTGAGCACTATGAGCAAGAAGTCGCGAGCGCATTGGATAGACTTTCGGTATTAATCGAGCCTCTACTCATGCTGTTACTTGGGTTAGGCGTCGCAATCATCGCTGTTGCTGTCCTATGGCCCATGTATAATTTAGTTAATGTTATTTAGCATGAAGCTTTTTACTACTCGTAGCTCTCATCATCGTTCTGGCATGACCCTGATAGAGGTGGTTCTTTCAATAAGTATTTTTGCTTTGGTGGTGTTCTCACTATATACAATCATTCGCCTCGGTCTATTTATCGTTACGGATGATCAATCACGATTAGACGCTGTTTCTATCGCTCAATCGCAGATCGAGACCATTAAGAACCTCCCGTACGATGATATCGGTACTATTGGCGGTATACCAGACGGAGATATTGAACAGACACAAGAAATCGAACGGAACACCTCAACGTTCACGATCGAAACAGATATCCGATACATTGATGATGAATTTGATGACCTTGCACCGCTTGATACCGTGAATACAGATTATAAACAAGTACGCGTGGAAGTATCGTGGCTCGGCATGTACATTCATGACCCCGTGGTACTAATCACTACTATCTCTCCACCAGGAATCGAAACAAATGAAGGAGGCGGGACTCTATGGATAGAAGTCTATAATGCTGAAGCAGATCCAGTAGTAAACGCAACAGTCGATGTCACAAATAATGATGTAGTACCAGCTATCGCAATCTCGTCAGCAACAGACACAGACGGGAGGTATATTCTCCCGGGTGCGCCGGCTTCAGCACAGACCTATCAGATCACGATATCTAAATCCGGATACTCCACTGCGCAGACGTATGAAGTAGATCCAGTGAACAACCCGAATCCTGATCCTGGAAAACAGACAGTGGTCGAGGGAGAGGTAACAACAAAAGTATTCTATATTGATGAATTAAGCGAACTGCAATTTCATGTAGAAGAACTTGGAACCGGAACTGCTATCACAGGACTGCCGCTCACCATGACTGGCGCAAAACGGATTGGAACAGATTTAGAAGGTGCAGATATTCCAAAATATGATCAAGAACATACCACGGATGGCGACGGATTTATCTCTATTCCATCGTTAGAATATGACACGTATAGCGTTGTGATAGACGACGACGCAACTGGATACGACTTTGCAGGAAGCGCTCCACATCTACCGTACGTTCTTGCACCAAACCGATTTGAACTGATCACCATCCACGTTGCAACCAATGCTTCAGAAACCCTGCTGCTCACAGTTGAGGATGATGATGAAGTACCTATCATTGATGCAGAGGTTCATTTCTATAACAGCGACTTATCTATTGATATGACGCAAAACACAAATGCGGCAGGCCAAACCTTCTTCACCCCTCTTTCATTGGAGGAATTTACCATCGACATTACCAAAGACGGATATCAAGCATATACATCCTCTATCTCCATTACCGGCGATGAATTATTTACCGCATCCATGCTGAGTTCATAGTATGAAATCAAACGTATCACAATCCGGAATGACGCTTATCGAGATGTTAATCACCACATCCATTGTGGCTATTATCTTTATTGTGATATCGGACTTTACAATCAATAGCTTATTCACACAGCAATACGTCTCTGAACAGAATGACGCGGTAGTAGCAGTGCGAAAGTCATTAAAACAATTGACCAGTGAAATAAAAGAGACGGTCAACGCAGATACAGGCGCGTATCCATTAGATACCGTAGATGATCAAGAGCTAATCTTTTACAGTGACATAGACAACGATGACTATACTGAGCGCGTTCGGTACTATTTAGACGGCACAAACCTCATGCGTGCCATAACCGAACCCGAAGGAGATCCATTAGAGTATATAACTGAACAAGACCCACGTATACTTGCTGAGTATATTCAAAATGATACTGACCCACTGTTCTACTACTACAATGAAGATTACCCATCCGATTCAGTGACCAACCCACTAGAAGAACCTATCGATATCACAGAGGTTCGTATGATTGAAATTCGTCTTTCAGTCAACGTGAATCCAATTCGTCTTCCAGACACGCGTAATCTTGTGACGTTTATTCAATTACGAAATCTTAAAGAGAACTTTTAATGAGACGCTCGCACGCACAACAAGGTTCTGCATTTATACTCACACTGTTCTTTAGTGCGTTGTTTATTATCATGTTCGGCGCAACACTGAGTTATATTCTTATTCAGCATAAAGCTGTGCAACATGAAGTCTGGAAAGCGCAATCACTTGCTATGGCAGAAGCTGGAGTGCAGTACTATCGGTGGCACTTAGCACATGACCCGGAGGATTTTGTTACTGATACCGGAACGCATGACTTTGATGATCCCTACGGTGATCAACTAGGAGAATATACCATTACTGTTACTCCTCCAGAAACAGGCTCCACGATGGCCGTTATCACTACTATAGCCAATACCGTGTTTAGTGATGAAGTCCAGGCACGAGTGCGTGTCCGTTACGGAAAACCAACTCTTGCTCACTACGCATTCATTACCAACAGCAATGTCTGGTTCGGTGAGAGTGAACAAATAAGTGGAGAGCTGCATTCAAACGGCGGTGTTCGAATGGACGGCGTAGGCGATTCACTCTTTACCTCTGATGAACTGACGTATATCTGTGGACCTGAACATGGATGCTCGTATGAAGAGAAGCCTGGTATATGGGGCACTGGAGATGATCCTATGTTCTGGGAATATCCTGTAGATGAGATTGATTTTAATTCCCTACTCCTTGATTTAAATGACCTAGAAGACGACGCTGGGTATTCACTCCCTGACTCCGGAAGCTATGGGTACTATGTTGTCTTTAACGCTGACGGTACCTTTACTGTAAATACCGTTACTGCAGTTTACAGCCCTGTCTATGGATATGATGGTACTCAATGGACATATGAATCAAATGATAAGCAATCCTGGACACCGGTAGCAGGACAAGAGAATGTTCCAATTCCTGATAACGGTATTATGTTTTTCGCAGATGATGTATGGGTCGGAGGTGATGTAAACGGACGAGCTACGCTAGCGGCTGCAAGACTTCCAGATGGTTCATACACGCGTGCAGATATCTATATTCAAGATGACATCACCTATACTTCTCATGATGGAACTAGCGCACTCGCATTAGTAGCACAGCAAGATGTTCTCGCACCGCTACGCTCAGAGGACATTTTAGAGATAGATGGCGCACTCATGGCTATAAATGGACATGTCTTTCGATATTACTACCCTGCATGGGGATCAGAGCCGTACAATACCTTCGCACTACGCACAAGAATCGAAACATATGGTACACTAATAACTAATACCATCTGGACATGGAGCTGGGTGCAGTCTGAAACCGGCCCGGTGGTCAGTGGATATGAGAATACAGAAACGAATTACGATCCGGACTTGAACTACGCTCCCCCACCTTCTTTTCCAACTGAAGATGAATATGCGTTTATCTCTTGGGAGGAATTAACACTCGACGAAGACTAATATGCTTCACTCAATTAAAACCATTGGAATAGATATCAGTGAACACGTAATACGTGCGGTTTTAGTGAAGAAAAATTCTCGGAAAGTATCGGTCATTCAACATGGGGAGATTGCATTCGAACAGGAATGGATAAAAAAGGGCAACATTATCGACAAAGACAAGATCCAAGCAGCGATTAAGAAACTGCTGTTCCCGTCCTTTCATCCACACGCAAGCACCATTGTTGCAAGCCTTCCTGAGTCTCACGCATTCTTAAAAACCGTCACTGTTGATGAGGTCGATAAAAAACATATTCAAAAAGAAGTTTCAAAACATATACCATTCCCAATGAAGGAGATCGCCCTGGATACCATAATACACGATGGTATTACTGTGAGTTTTGCAGCGGTCAAAAAGGAGATCGCTCGTGAGTATGCAGATCTATTTCAAAATTTTGGTCATTTACGCGCATTAGAAGTAGAATCACAAGCCATCGCTCGTCTCTTTTCTTCCCTGTACACACCTGACAGCATTACTGTACTGTGCGATATAGGTAAAAGTCATTCAACGTTCCTAGTCATTGAGAACAATCATATTGATTTTACACATACTTCACAGATGATCTCTGGTGATCGCTGCACAGAACAGATTAAACAGGAACTGCAAATTTCAGCTGAAGATGCAGAGCAGAAAAAACTAAACCAATCAGATGACCCAACAGTACAAAAGGCGATCCAGAACCATCTTGGCGAGATTAAGAAAGAGCTCATGCGGGTCATAGAATTCCATCAAGACCATCACAGTACTAATGAATTAAAATCATACAGAATCATCCTTACCGGAGGTGGTGCGAATATCACAGGAATATCTGATCATTTAAAACAAGAAATCCGCTACCCAGTGGCACATGCAACGTTGCCAAAGCACATTTCAGTACCAAAGAAGATGCAACGTAACCAGCTATCATACGCCACGGCTATTGGTTGTGCCATGCGAGACTTTCATCCATTATAATTATGTTTTCATTTAACCTCCTACCAACCCCATATAAGAAAAAAGTCCGTCGATGGATTGTATTAAAGCACATCACCAAGAGTGTTATTCTTTTAAATGTTCTTCTGATCGCGGCGTCTGCTCTTTTATTTGCAGGTAATTATGCGTTTCAATCCATGAGCGGTGAGCTAGAGCAGCGCTTTCAAACAGAAGTACACGCAGCTTCATCATCGAATGTGATGCTAGACATAGAATCGCTAAACCAACGCATATCAGCTATGGCGCAGATGCAAAAAGATCACGCATACTACTTAAAGTTACTACAGGAGATCTCAGCTATTACTCCAAACGATGTACAGCTCTCTCAATTCGATATTGATCTTCAAAAGAACTTTATCACAGCAAAAGGAGTTGCGTCTGACCGAACTGCTCTACAGCAATTACAGACCAATATTGAAGAGCACGAACAGATCGAGATAGTCACGTTTCCGTTTGAAGCGTTTACACAAGTCGAGCAGATATCTTTTTCAATTGAGCTGCAGTATACACCAACCTTTCTTACGTTAACTCCGCAACATGAGTAAACAACCAAAACAACAACAAACAAAGAAAGACGTGCCGAAAAAGAACTCAAAGAAAAAACCTGACTCAGCTAAAGAGCAAAAGAAGAAAGCACTGAAAGAAGAAAAGGCAAAAGCTATGCGCCCAGATCGTTACACGTGGTTGTGGATTAATATCGTTATATTCGGCGCTATTATGGCGTTTATCTTCGTACCACAGGCACAGCAATTGTTACATACACAATCCTATATTCAGGAACTACTCGCTCAAACCGCAATTATTGAAGAATCACAACTCGCTCGCATAGAAGCGCAAGATTTAGTGGTTGAATTATCTGAAACCTCAGTATTAGAAACCGTACTATACTCCGAGAACGATATACTCTCCTACGTTACTATTATTGAAGGCGTGGCAGCTGAAGCTGGTATTGAGCATCGATTTGACTTAGAAACTGATGAGAAAAAGCCCACTGGATCTATGATCACCATTCCAGCTACCTTGTATGTCAACGGTGGATGGAATGTTATCATGAACTTCTTCTCTCTTCTTGAACAAACAGATATTTATATTAACCCTACGGCGCTTACCTGTTCTCAACTGTCGGTTGATCAAGACTCGATTCAGTGTGTGATGCAGGCGTCAACATACTGGTCTTTATAAACATATGAAATTGGAACTAAAGAAAAAACCAACCTATCAAAAACGCTTTTCTCTTGAAGTAATAGTCTTGAAACACCTGAATATTGTTTTTGAAATCTGTATTGCTATACTAGTGCTAGTTTTCGTTGTTTACTACTACTTACAGTTATCATCATTATATACAGAAACCCAACCCACATCAGAACTAATAACCACACCTGAGACTTCTACCTTGCAGCTCGGCCAGTATGAACAAGTAATAACCAAACATCAAGATAAGGTCTCAGAAACCTCGCTGGTGAACCCGGAGAAGATAACTAGCCCATTCTATACCCCGCCAGAATAACAGACACAGTGAGCTATTGACTTATTTCTGCATACTCTGTAGAATCAAACAGCAAAAAATTAATGTAACGTATGGCACATACAAAAGCAGGTGGATCAACACAACTCGGAAGAGATTCTCGTTCAAAACGCCTGGGTATCAAAAAATTTGGAAATCAGAAGGTACAGCCAGGAAATATTATAGTACGCCAACGAGGAACGAAATTTCGCCCTGGAGACGGAACCACCATGGGAAATGATAATACCATAATGGCGACAAAAGAAGGCTTCGTGCAGTTTACTACAAGCAAAGCCAAGCGCTTCACCGGACGCTTAAAACAGATACGAACGGTCCATGTCATAGATGAGCCCGTATCATAAATAAATTCAAAACACCGTGATGACCACGGTGTTTTTGTTTTCTCTATCTCTTCTTTTTTTTCTTAGCTTCACGCTGTTTTAAAGACGCTTTAATAAATCCAAGAAACAACGGATGTGGACGGAACGGACGTGATAAGAACTCAGGGTGAAATTGTGTACCAACAAACCACGGATGGTCCGAATACTCAGCAATCTCTACTAAATTCTGCTGTGGATTCACACCAGAGATAACCAGCCCTGCTGCTTCTAGTTTCTTAATATACTTGTTATTGAACTCATAGCGATGGCGATGTCGTTCTTTTACTTTATTCACTCCGTACATTTCATGTGTTTTTGTTCCAGGGGTAATTTTACAATCATAGGCACCTAAACGTAATGTACCGCCGTAATTCTTATCCTGAATATTCTTCTCTTGATTTGGATTTACTGCAATCACAGGATGCTTGGCATTCTCATCCATCTCGACCGTATGCGCTCCTCTAAGCTTTGCTACGTTTCTCGCAATCTCCACTGCAGCTAACTGTAGTCCGTAACATAAACCAAAGTACGGTATCTTATTTTCACGTACGTACTGAATGGCGAGAATTTTTCCTTCAATCCCTCTAGTACCAAATCCTCCAGGAATCAGTACACCATCAAATTCTGATAACTCTTCTAGTCGCTTTGGATCTTTTTCATACTCTTCCGAATCCAACCACACAAGCTTGGGTTTACGCTTAAAATGCCACGAAGCATGTTTTAATGCCTCTATAACCGAAATGTACGAATCAGCGAGTACAAATTCACCGGTATTAAAGTATTTACCCACCACACCGATTTTAACCTCTTTCTTTGCTGTGGCTATAGTCTTCACTAGTTTCTTCAACTGTACTAAAGGATTCTTTGCAGGATCGACCTTGCGTGGTTTTAATGAGAGCTCTTTAAGCACCTTGTCACTTAGCTTCTCTTTTTCAAACATCATCGGAACAGCGTAGATATGTTCAACATCAGGTGCAGAAATGATATGACCATCATCAATATTGCAGAACATGGCTAATTTCCTTCTTCGCTTCATATCCATGGGTTTTTCTGATCGACAGACAATAAAATTTGGCTGCAAACCCACGTCGTTCATTAGTCGTACCGCATGTTGGGTTGGCTTTGTCTTCATCTCTCCAATAGTTTTTGGAATTGGCAGATAACTCACTAGAACAAACATGGCATCATCTGGTTGTTTCAGTTTCATCATGCGAGCTGCTTCTAAAAATAGAATATTCTGATACTCCCCGACTGTTCCGCCAATTTCGACAATGGTGATTTCTGCTTTACTCTTGGATTGCGCTTTTTTAATGCGTCGAATGATCTCCTCTGGAATATGAGGTACTACTTCGACACACTTTCCCTTGTACTCTAAATTCCGCTCACGATTGATCACCTCTTGGTAGATGCGACCTGTTGTCATGTAATTAATCGAGTAGATATCTTCATCTAAAAACCGTTCGTAGTTACCGATATCTTGGTCTGTCTCATCACCATCTTCAGTTACAAACACCTCACCGTGTTCAGTTGGATTCATTGTGCCAGCATCAACATTGATGTATGCATCTGACTTGATTGCAGTAACTTTATAGCCCTTGGATTTCAAAATCATTCCAAGCGATGCAGAAGTGACGCCCTTGCCCACTGAAGACATGACACCACCAACTATAAATATAAATTTTGGGTGTTTCATATGATTATATAATTGTTATCTAAAACAAAGTTGAGTCTTCTTTCTTTAGGCCGTCAGTAGTGACCCAAATATCTAGCTTTCTATAGACATTCTCATCATCCTTGCTCAAATCATGCGTGGAGTGCAAATAACAATCTCGCAAGTATTTCAAGGCAGTCTGTGCTTTTTTTGCAAGTGGATTAGAAATTGACGACACCGCTAGTGCTAACAATGTCTCTGCAGTAGTTAAGCTCTTGCTTGCTTCACCGATTAAGCTCTTTTGTGCATTAATTCGTTGAATGATCTGCTTGGATATTAACTCATATGAGTCAGGAATGTCAGATATCTTCTTAATTGCGTTCAACAACGCAGCTGCTTCAGCATAAAGTAACGGTGAATTCTTCCCTGTTATCACCTGACCATCATGCAGCTCTATCGCTGCTCCACAATAGATACCGTTCTCCCCTTTACTCTTCTGTTTCTTGGCTTCTCTGGCTGCTTTGCGTGCAGCTGGAACAGTTTTTAAATCTGTCTCCTTTAATTTTAGTTTTGACAATAGAGCGTCCATTCTATCTAAGACATCCTGATCTACTAGCCCGCGCTTGTACTCATTGCGATATCGAAATACGTAGAATATTATTTCTTTATTCGCAGCAGTCACAAGGATCTTATCGTCAATAATGCCCTCACTTATACGATTCACACCCATATCGGTCGGCGACTTATAGGTCCGCATAAAATTCCCTTTGGGTATCATTTTCTGGATCAATTTCTTGATAATCGGAAATGCATCAACATCACGATTGTAGTTCACTGCTCTTTTTTTATGCGCCTTCAAGTGAAATGGATCAATTAAGTTATAATCTCCTAAGTCTGCGGTCGCTGCTTCATACGCGTAGTTCACTGGATGCTTTAATGGTAGATCCCATACTGGAAATGTCTCAAACTTTGCATATCCGGAATTCTTTCCTTTCTGTTGATCCAAGTAGATCTGCCCTAAGCAGGTTGAAAGCTTTCCTGATCCAGGGCCAGCTCCCCATACCACCACTAGAGGTTTACTAGTCTTAATATGAGGATCTTTACCGTATCCACGCTTGCTGAGAATTAAATCCGTATTATCAGGATACCCCTTAATCTCATTTCGCATATACACCTTCACACCCAAACGCTCTAATCGCTTTTTAAAAATTAATGCCTCTGCTTCTCCGTCAAACCGATTAATCACAACACTATTTAACGGCAACCCATAGCTTTTAAGATCAGCTAACGCTTTTAAGGTAGAAAGGTCGTATGTCATGTTTAAATCACCTCTGATCTTTTTCTGCCGCAATTGCTTGGCAGAGATACAGAAGATAATTTCTAAGTTGGCCTTTAAGGACGAGAGGAGCTGCACTTTGGCATTAGGGTCATATCCCGGTAGTGTTCTTGTAGCATGAAAGTCTTCAATAAGCTTACCGCCAAACTCTAAATACAGCGTATCCGGAAACTCTGCCATGCGCTCGTTAATAAACATTGCTTGTGCATCCAGATACTCTGTTGTAGAAAATCCTATGTTCGTTTTATTATCGGTCATATATCATCGCGTTACTTCGCGCTCACTGTTATAGAAACGCTTGCTTTGTCATTATTAGGAAACTCTAGCTGCGCTGCTGTCTCTCCGGTCTTCTTGATCGGTTCTTCGATTTTTAACCAGGCTGGATCAATATAGATATTATGAGCCTTTAACGCAGTAATTATATCAGACTCTGATACCGCACCAAAGAGTGTACCATCTTCATTTGCTGCAACTGCGACTTCAACAGTTAGCGTTTTAAGCTGCTCAGCAATTCCCTTCCACTCTTCGGCAGATTTTGCAGTCTGATCTTGTTCTTGCTTCTGCTTTGCTTCAATTTTCGCTATCGCATCCGGAGTAGCAATTACTGCTTCGCCTTTTGGAAGTAGGTAGTTGCGTGCATATCCGTCAGCAACTTCTTTCACCTCGCCGGTTTTTTTAAGTATCACTTTCATAATAAAGTATTTAATTAGTTGATTCTTCTTCTGTTTGAGTGTTATATGTCTGTTCAAATGTGTGTGCATCAGTAAAGAACAGTAGCGCAGCATCATATTGCGGATCCAGGTCATTGGAAAAGTCTTCTGCGGTTCGTTCCACGGTATAATCCGGTTCAACGCCAACAGCATCAATGTGATTTTTATTCGGAGTTAACCATCGAGAAATTGTAAGCTTCAACGATGATCCATCTGAAAATGTTTGCAGATCTTGCACTGTCCCTTTTCCGAACGATGTAGTACCAATGAGCGTTGCAATATCATAATCTTGTAACGCACCAGCTAAAATTTCAGAAGCCGATGCTGAGCCGCTATTAATTAACACGACAGTATCCATTCTCACCGGTGCTGACGAGCCAGTGGCATTATACGCCTTCTCTTCCCCGTCACTATACTGTTCATATACCACCGCGTTGCCAGATTCGATAAATGTTGATGCAATATCAATCGCCGCATCTAAGAAACCACCTGCGTTATTTCTCAAATCAAGGATGATTCCGTCGGGTTGTTCTAGCAGCACAGCATTCATTGCTTCCTGAAAATACAGAGCAGTATCACTGTTGAAATGTGTAATTGTAATCATAGCAATCCGCTTTTCACCTTGATCAATCATCTCCCAAGTAATGCTATCAACTTGAATAGTATCGCGCACTATATCCACGTTAAACGGCGCTTCTGCACCTTCACGTTGTATCGTTAACACCACAGTAGTGCCCTGTTCTCCCCGAATATATCGAACTGCAGTGTTTACGGTCATAAAGGATGAGTCTAGATCATCGATTGCTAGAACAATATCTCCAGCATGGAGCCCTGCTTGCTCGGCTGGTGAACCAGGAAGGGGGGCAATAATCGTTAGTTGATCATTCTTAATACCGATCTCTGCACCAATACCATCAAAACTTCCATTTATCTCTTCGAAAAAATCTGCTGTCTCTTCTGGATCAAAGAAAAGAGAGTGCGGATCTCCAAGGCCAGCAACCATTCCAGTGACCGCTCCGTAGAATAGATCCACCTCATTCACCGGTTGTTCTATATACCGATTAGTCACCGAGTCCCATACTGTCCAAAACAGAGAGAAATCAACATCCGTGTATGCGTATGAATCAGATCGATCGATATTGGTCAATTGCGCGGTCTGTCCGGTATATGACTGACTATATGACTCTTGCAGGTAATTAATAATCACGCCCACGCCCACGCCAAATATAAAAATCAACAACCCAACGAAAAAATGAAATGTGGTTTTTGCTTTTCTATTTTTTTGGTTTACAGTGTTCATGGATGCGTTCGATCTTTGCTCCAACGGACTGTAATCGTTCTTCAATTCGCTCATACCCTCGATCTATTTGATAAATATTTTGAATAGTAGTGGTTCCCTCAGCAATTAATCCAGCAATAACCATAGCGATTCCTGCTCGTATATCTGGACTTGCAAGGTTCTTTCCTCGTAACGGTGTTGGGCCGTCAATCTCGGCCCGATATGGATCCAGTAAATTGATAGAAGCTCCCATAGCATTTAATTGGTCTGTATAGAATAACCGTCCTTCATATACTGTTTCGCGCACTGTGCTTCGTCCAGATGCTTGGGTGAGTAGCACAGTCATAGGTGATTGCAGATCTGTGGGAAAACCCGGATGCTCATGTGTCACGATTTGTACTGGAGAGATATCGTGCTTTCGGCGAAGAATAGTTATGGTGTCTTCAGTCACTTCGGTTTCAATACCTGCTTGTTGAAGAATCTGTAGTGGGATCTCGATGTCCTCCGGTGTACAGCGTGTAATCGTCAAATTACTGTTCGTTGCTGCTGCGAGCATAACAAATGAGCCAGTTTCTATACGGTCTGGAATAATACGAGCCTCTCCAGCAGATATTGTCGCATCGCCTTGAATCGTAATTGTATGAGTACCTGCGCCTTGAATATCCGCTCCATGAGTATTTAGATAATCAGCAAGTGCCACAATCTCAGGCTCACATGCTGCATTTTTCAACACCGTAGTGCCGGATGCCATAGTCGCGGCGATTAACAACGTTTCAGTAGCAGTGACGCTAATGAGCGGAAATACAATAGTATTTCCTTTCAGACCGTTCTTTGCTTTAAACTGGTATCCATCTTCCCTCTCTTTTATAGACGCTCCAAGCGCGGTAAACCCTTTTATGAATATATCTATCGGTCTCTTGCCTAAATTACATCCACCTGGATGCGGTAGTGATACTACTCCATATCGAGCAAGCAGCGGTCCCACCAGTACTATGGATGCACGCAAACACGGCACAATATCGCGTGGTAGTTCGCCATCAAACTGCTCTGGAGGCGTGATTTCAACTATACTTCCTTCAGATTTCTTGACCTGCCCACCAATCTTCTCTACAATTTCAAGCATACGTAGTACATCCTCTACTTCCGGTACATTGTGTATTACCGTTGGGCCATTGGCAAGCAAACTCGCTGGGATCATCTTCAGCGCATGGTTCTTCGCTCCATTTACTGGAAGTTCCCCATCCAACGTATTATTTCCTTGTATAACAAACTTCTCCATATTAGTTAAAATACTTTAGTACTATACTGGAATGCCACGAGTCAGTCAATTCTTAAAACCTGCACAACGATCCATTTTATTCTGGATTTTTATTACACTCTCTGTGCCCCTCGCAGTAGGAATTATTGGTTATGCTGCTGGGTATCGAATTAACACAAATACGAAGACTGTAGTGGAGACTTCTGCACTCGCTATAGAAACCACACCAAAAAATGCAGTGGTACACCTCGATGGCGTTGAACAAGAACAACACACTCCTTTTATCACTACAGTGGAGCCAGGGACGCATACAATTCATATATCAAAAGTAGACTTCTTTGACTGGAAAAAAGAACTGACCATATACGAAGGTAAAGCAGTCATCTTCCCTGAAATACTTCTATTTCATCGTTCGGTACCAACACGTCGTGATACTTCACTTCTTCCGTCCACAGTATCGTCTTCCCCACTATCACAAGAAGATATTGCGTACTATAAGGAACAAGGGTGGCAAACCGCCTCACAACTTACTGCGTTTGATGGTCCGCAGTACATATTAGTTGATCCCATGACGCAGGAATCGTACGTGCTATCACACCTGCAGCAATTTTCTGATCAATTTAAAATCCAGGGCATTGTACGCGATGTCGAATGGAACAACAGCGACGTTGCTGTTATCCTTACTGATCAAGACGTGTGGATATTCAATAAAGACCTACAGCAACTATCTATGCTTACACGACAAAGTACACCAGTACTGATGGTGGATATATCTTTTTTAGTAACGCTGATGGGTTATTCGCACTTGAGCTTGATGACAGAGACAAAAGACAATCATGGCAACTCACTACATTACCATCCCCAACTCAATTACAAATGAATCCAAGAGCGGACACATTGTCCTTTGTGTCATCTGAATACTGGTACGACCTACTTCTTCACGAGTAAGTCCTTGCTCTGTAAATATGCACGCAATGCATCTTGCCAAGAACGCATAGGTGGTAATTTTGTATTAAGCAATACTGAGTACGCTGGTCGATGCGCAGGACGTGGAAATGCATCAGCTGTCACTGGATTCACTGGTATATCATTTCCTGCTTGCGCAAATATCTCCTTCGCAAATTCATACCACGTACAAGAACCGCTATTTGTCATATGATAGATGCCGCTAGGATACTGATGTTCACTTAACAGCAGCTTTGTCTGTTGTGCCAAATCCATTGAATACGTCGGTGACGCAACTTCTTCATCAACCACATCCAGTGAATCTTTCTTCTTTGCTAAAGACAGCATGAGATCAACAAAACTCTGTTTGGTATCTTCCCCACTTCCCGCATTTCCAAACAATCGACAAGTCCGGATTACATACATTCGTGCCTCTAGCATAAAAGCGGTCACATGCTCTTCCCCTTGTAGTTTTGATATCGCGTAATTGCTCTTTGGACTTGGTTCATCATATTCCTCGTATCCTTCGATACTTTTCCCGTCAAACACATAGTCGGTGCTGTAGTGGACAAACACCGCGTCATTGTCTTTACACGCTTGCGCCAGGTATTTTGGACCATCTGCATTCACTTTCAACGCTGCTTCGAATCCCTTCTCCTCTTCAGCATCATCAACAAAATTATACGCTGCTGCGTTAATAACTAACTGCGGTTGATGTTCTTGTATTGTCGCCTGTACTACATCCTTATCTGTAATATCCAGATCTTCTCGATCCCAAATCAATGGTGACGACTCTTTAAAGACCTCAGCCAGATCCTGACCAAGCATACCATTTCCTCCAAGAATGATGATTGGTCGCTCCATATACTACTGTTCTTTTTTAGCTACTGGTGGTTCATCACTATCAAACTCATACATCTTCTCAAGCTTCTTCTTATAGTCTTTGAACTCCCCTTGTACGATCGCTTGCCACCAATCTTGGTTTTCCATATACCACGCAACTGTTTTTTCGAGCCCTTCTTCGAAAGAAACCAGTGGCTCCCAATCAAGCTCTATTTTCAGCTTGCTGAAATTTGTTGCGTACCGATAGTCTTGTCCCGGGCGGTCCTTGGTAAATTTTATGAGCTTCTCATCCTTCTCCATGATGCGAAGGATCTCCTTTGCTAAGTCTAGAATACTGCGACGCTTTCCGGTTCCGATATTATACACCTCTCCATCACACCCTTTATGTAAAATTGCATCAACTGC
The DNA here is from genome assembly GCA_964344485.1 of uncultured Gammaproteobacteria bacterium. Classification (GTDB taxonomy): domain Bacteria; phylum Patescibacteriota; class Patescibacteriia; order UBA9570; family XYC2-FULL-38-9; genus CAYFNF01. The sequence continues at coordinate 65,318 of CAYFNF010000002.1, read as the reverse complement.
GCGACAGTGATCGCTGGTATAGATCCACTCTCTAATCTGACGACCAGTTCCGTGAATAGTCACCGGCTTGTCATTCATCAGATTAATAACAAACCATGGGATGACTTTCTCGGGATGCTGATGTGATCCGTAAAAATTACAGCTGTGCGTCATGATCACTGGTGTTTGGTAACTCATCCAATATGCGCGACAGAGATGGTCTGCACCAGCTTTTGATGCTGAGTATGGGCTATTCGGTTTGTATGGAGAGTTCTCAAAGAATTCACCTTCTTCAGTGCTACCAAAGACTTCATCTGTAGAGATCTGCACCATGCGCTCCACGCCGTCATGTCGCACAACTTCAAGCAAATTATGTGTGCCAAAGATATCAGTGCGCAAGAATGCATCTGGATCCATAATAGACCGATCTACATGCGTTTCTGCTGCGTAGTTGATAATTGCATCTGGTTTGACTTTGTGAATAACCTCTTCAACGAACTTTCTTTCAGCGATATCACCCTTGATAAAAGAGTATCGAGGATTATCTTCAACATCCTTCACATTCGCTGGATTTCCAGCATATGTTAATGCATCTACATTTACGACTGAGTAATCAGGGTAATTATCTAGCAGATATCGGACCATGTGAGACCCCATAAACCCCATTCCACCAGTTAAAAGTATCTTCATGTTTACTTTATTAATTGCTTATACAGACACCATGCAGCTATGGTGATTCCACATACTATTGTATTCGATTCTATCAAATCGTCAATCTCTTTGGCTGTAAGCTCTATTTGTGATATCTCCTCGTCCGGATCCGGAGAAGGATTGGTCAATTCAAGCTCAGTAGCGTGAAAAATTGCACATATTTCATCTGAAATGCCATTAAACGGTTCAACTGCAGCTATTTGTTTCAGTCTTCGTGCAGTTACACCACATTCTTCAAGCAATTCTCGTGCAGCAATATCAGAATACTCCTCCATCTTCTCACCAGTACCAGCAGGAAACTCTATGGACCACTTTTTAGAGATATACCGATACTGCTTAGTAAGAATAAACGTCTGCTGTGCAGTCTCAGGAATAACCATCGCAGTTGGCGGTCGGTGAACTATATAATAATCTCCGGTATCATCATTTGGCAATACGTACGTTTCATGCTGAATAGAATAGTAAGGACACTCAAAAACCTGTTTACGAGATAACCGAGTAAATGGTTTTTTTGACATTAGATGACTTTATTGGGTAGCTCTATGTTCCGATGTTCCACGATGCAAGATACTCTTGCTGCTGAGATGTAAGCGTATCAATAGAAAGCTTCATTGCTTTTAGTTTTGCTTTCGCTATCTTCACATCAACTTCATCTGGTAATGCGTATACTTTGTTCTCTAACGTACCGTAACGCTTCACAATAAACTCTGCTGCGAGTGCTTGATTAGCAAAACTCATATCCATGACTGAAGCTGGATGACCTTCTGCTGAAGCCAGGTTAATCAAGCGCCCCTCTCCAAGTACCATAATACGTCTCTTATTAGGAAGCGTATATTGAACTGTGAACGGTCGCACTTCCTTTCTGGAAGTAGACAACTTGCGCAGTGCTTCCAGATTAAGCTCGCAATCGAAGTGCCCAGAGTTACAGACTACAGCACCGTCTTTCATCTTTGCAAAATGCTGCTTGTCTACAACATTAATGTTGCCAGTAAGCGTTACAATAACATCAGCATGAACTACTGCTTTTCGCATTGGCATTACTGTAAATCCATCCATGGTTGCTTCAAGTCCTCTAATAGGATCTACTTCAGTGACTACTACCCGCGCTCCCATTCCACGAGCTCTGGTTGCCACACCTCGTCCACACCAACCGTATCCCGCGATAACTACTACCTTTCCTGCTATTAATAAATTAGTCGCTCGGAGAATTCCGTCTATCGTAGACTGGCCTGTTCCATATCGATTATCAAATAGATGCTTTGTCTTTGATGAATTTACAGCAACTGCTGGAAACTTTAATTTCCCTTGTGCTTCCATTGCTTGTAATCGAATAACACCAGTTGTTGTTTCTTCGGTTGACCCCATCACATGTTCAGCCTCTTTCTTCCTCTTTCCGTGTAACAGGGAGACTAAATCTGCACCATCATCCATAGTAATGTGTGGTTTTTGATCAACCGCTGCATTGAGATGTTTATAGTACGTATTGCGATCTTCACCTTTAATCGCCATCACCGGCACTTTATAGTGCTTGACGAGCGACGCAGCAGTATCGTCTTGAGTGCTTAATGGATTAGATGCAACTAAAGTAACATCAGCTCCTCCGGCTTTTAATGTCTGCATCAACACTGCAGTTTCAGTGGTGACGTGTAAACACGCAGCAATTCGCTTGCCACGTAACGGTTTCTGCTTCTTAAAACGTTTACGAGTATCACGCAGAACATCCATTTGTGACTCTGCCCACTCGATTTTTTTCTTGCCTTGTGCAGCAAGCGACGGTTGTGCAATATCAATTCTCATGTGGTTATGTACAATAAATTATTATATAGGACATTGTTCATTAAAACTCTCTTGGTACCGTTTCTGAAACTCTTTCATGGTATATGAGTGCTCTTGAGTACCATACTGCTCTACGGCATAGACAGCTGCGACCGAAGCGACCTTGCCAACTTGATCCCACGATAAATCATTGCTTATTCCTGCAATAATGCCGCTTCTGTACGCATCCCCTGCTCCGGTTGGATCCTTTACATCAGTCGTGCTACACACTGGTATATCGTGCTGTTCACCTTCGACCATGATGGTTGACCCTTCTTTTCCTAAAGTAGTAATAAGCACTGACACTTTCTCACGAATATCTTGCTCTGTGAGTTCAGTACGGTTTAAAATCATCTGCAATTCATAATCGTTAGTCACTAGTATATACGCGCCAGTAATGAGCTCTGTAATCTCTTCGGGCTCTAGAAACGGTAGCGTCTGCCCGGGATCAAATATATATCTTGTACTGTTTTCTTTACATTCACGACTGTAACGCAACATATCTTGCTTATTGCCAGGAGAGAGACACACCATGGAATCTGCAGCGTTCCAGTCAGTCATAGTAGCAGAGGTCTCACGTTCCATTGCACCCATAAAGAAGCCGGTAATCTGATTATCGCTCATATCAGTAATAATATACGCTGAGGCTGTGGTCACATCTTCATGTACCTCGATATGCTCTGTTGAGATGCCGAGGTCTTTTAAGTACTGCAAGTACGCTGTGAAATCATTGCCAGCAGAGGCAATGATAATAGGTTGTTGTTGTAATAAAGAGAGAGAGTATGCAATGTTGCCTACGGTTCCACCTTTTTTCTCTTCTAAACGTTCAATATTAAAGGATACGTTGAGGTTGTGAATCTTATCTGGCAATATATGTTCCTTAAAATGCCCAGGAAAATTCATAATTCGATCAAACGCTAGTGATCCAGTAAGAAGGTTGTTCATTCGCTTATGTGTTTTGTTTAGTGGCTGCTTTTTTCAAACTCATGTAAAACGCCCCGAGTATTATAACAGTCCAAAGGAATATATCAAGACTAATATAGTTGCTCACAAAACCTGGGAATAGCAGCTCTAATAGAACTCCAATACAATACCATGCAAGCAATACAAGGAAGAGGTACGAGACAAGAGAATATGCAATGGATAGACGATTGCTCATATGCTACTGAGTAAAACGATTTAACAAACGCTGATGCAACGGTGCACGAGAAAACAACATGTCTACGGAGAATATCTGCATGGTATAGTAATTCCGATCAATTCCTGGTGAAGACAACACTACAGTCAAATCCTTTCGATCGCCTGCTACTCCATCGAGGTCTATGGTAACGGTCTGCGTCTTAGTGCTTCGCTGGTCCTGCTCTGGTGAAGAGTAGTCAGCATACATAATGTACTCCAAATCCTCTAGCTCTGAATACTCTGTGATGTATTCTACATAATAGTTCGGATCAAAGTACTGCTGTTTTGTGAACGCAATATACCCATCTGTGGTGAGATATAGATCATTGGCAGGAATGCTCATTTGCTGGAGCTTCAGCTCATCTTGATCATCTACTTGCCAGTATTCCGTCGTGTGAACTGTATCTACAGCAATAGTTTCAACTCCATGTTGAATATCTTGCAGCCCAGTCACATGATCTGTTTTTGCGGAAAACACCAAGCCCTGAATCAATAAATCTGTAGCTGAAGTTGCTAACTCTGGCAGTAACTGCTGATACTCCACGTTGTTCGCAAGATAGGCATGTTTGTGGAGTACAATGCGCTCTTGCTCGGACCGCACTTGCGTAATGAGAATATCATCTGAAGTATCCAGTGAAACTGTATACGCACCAGCTTGGCAGTCTGGGAGTTGAGCTTGAATCACTCGAGTCTCTGATACTTCTCCACTTGCTTCATCAATACCATCATCATCTAGCTGTGCATCAAACAATACAGCACCGTTTCTTTCGACAGATAGGTTGACGATATCTTGATTAAACTCACGATTGATGTCCACGACATCAAATTCTACAGAAAGATCTTCGCTAGCACAGTACACAACAAACTCATGAGATCCCCGCAACGCTCTATCAATAACCACTCGCTGATCTGATGCGGTATACTCTGGATCAGCGTATGTGACTGAAAGATCATAGTTATAGACACCAATACGAGATTCAGTTGGAATATCCGCCACAAAATCCGACACAGACTCATATTGTGAACTACGTTGTAATAATGTGACCCCTTGATCTTGTACTGCGGACCACTCTGCAATCGCTTGATCAATTAATGTGCTCTCAAACGGTTGCAATCGAATATTCCACGGTTCAGTGCTGGTGACGATACCAAATTCAACCAATGATTGATTTGGGTTCGAATACTCAACAGTGACATCAACTGTATCGTAGGATCGCGGCACAGTCAGGTCCACATATACTGGATCCCCAACGATCTCCTGATACGTTTCACCAGTACGCAAATTTCTTTCACGATCATTTGCGCGTCCTTTTGGATACCATTCAGATACAAACGAAGATTCATCATGAAAATCATAGTATAACGATAGAGTTCCAAATACCGAGAAATACTGCACTCCTAACCACACACAGACCACAACTGGCGCAATGAATATGACCACCTTTGTATATGTAATAACACGCGATTGCTTTTTCATAACAGAAATAGTATAACATAGAATGACTATACTGTTGACCGTATTGCGCGAAATAGTATACAGTATAAGTTGGATATTGAGAAAATCCGTTATTTTAATGTGTAAATGCAACTTTTTCTATGACCATTCTATTAACAGGAGCAGCTGGTTTTATTGGGTCCCACCTTGCTGATCGATTGATCGACAATGGAGATACAGTGATTGCAATTGATAACTTTTGTGATTACTACAATCCTCAGTTTAAAGAGGAAAACGTTGCGCATCATGGCAAGACAGGCGTATATCATCTCTATCGTGTAGATATCACAGATTACAACGCGCTAAAGAAGATATTTGCTAGCCATCCTATTGACACGATAGTGCATTTGGCTGCGCAAGCTGGTGTGCGCATCTCCATTGAAAAACCGCTTCTTGCTCAACAGGTAAATGTCCAAGGAACGTATAACATCTTCGAGCTAGCGAAAGAGCATAATATCAAAGACGTGATCTATGCTTCATCATCGTCAGTGTATGGAAACCAAGAAAAAACACCGTTCTCTGAGGCAGATCCAGTTGACAATCCGATCTCTCCGTATGCAGCAACTAAGAAAGCGTGCGAACTTGTAGCCTATACCTACCATCATTTGTATAACATGAATTGTATTGGACTTCGTTTCTTCACTGTGTACGGTGAACGTGGGCGTCCAGATATGTCTCCATATATCTTCGCGAACGCCATCATGAACCAGAAACCGCTGACAAAATTCGGTGAAGGATGCTCAAAACGTGACTTCACTTATATTGATGATATCGTTAGCGGCATACAAGCGTGCATCGGTAAACATCTCGGATATGAAGTGATCAACTTAGGTAACTCTCAGTGTGTTACGCTGAATCAATACATAGAAACATTTGAAAAGATTATTGGAAAACCCGCGATTATCAAGCAGCTTCCGGACCAACCTGGGGACGTTCGCGCAACATATGCAGACATCTCAAAAGCACAGCGGCTTCTACAATGGCAACCGACAACAAATCTTGAACAAGGTTTAGAGAAATTTATTGCTTGGTTTGAAAAACACCGAGCGGAAAATCCATATTAAACTCACTATGAAATACTCCATTATCATCCCAGTGTATAACGAGGAAGAGAACGTTCCGACTCTTCACAAGGAGATCGTTGAAACCATGAGCCCTCTTCAGCAAGAGTACGAAATCATTTTTATCGACGATGGTAGTTCAGACAAGACCATACAAGCGTTACAAGCATTGACTCCAGTAACTATTGTTGAACTACGGAAGAACTTTGGTCAAACCGCTGCAATGGACGCTGGGATCAAACAAGCTTCGGGAGAAATTATTATTACATTAGACGGAGACGGACAGAACCCTCCTTCAGAGATTCCAAAAGTGCTTGAAACCATGGAGCAAGGCAACTACGATGTAGTCTCTGGATGGAGAAAGAACAGAAAAGACCCTCTATTAAAACGCTTCGTATCGCGAGGTGCAAATAAACTACGCGACGTATTTGTTAAAGATAAAATTCACGACTCTGGCTGCTCATTAAAGGCCTATAAAGCCTACTGCTTCGATAATGTTGATCTCTTTGGCGAGATGCACCGATTTATTCCAGCTGTTCTAGCGTGGTCGGGCTTCACTATTGGAGAGGTGGTTGTTGAACATCGCCCGCGAATGCACGGTCAGACAAAATACAACTGGAAGCGTATTGTGAAAGGATTCATCGATATGATCTCGGTCTGGTTCTGGAGAAAGTATGCAAATCGACCGTTGCACTTGTTCGGTAGTTTTGGACTATTACTCATGGGTATCAGCGGTGTGTTGTTCATCTACCTAGTAGTCAAACGATTTGTCTGGCACATATCTATCTCTGATTCAAATGTACCGCTGCTTGCTGTGCTCTGTATTATCCTTGGAGTAAACTTCTTCATTTCAGGAATACTCGGCGATATTACTATTCGTTCCTACTATAGGGGCGAACATAAACCGTATTCAGTAAAGGCTATCAGTAAAAAATGAGGGTATTATTTCTAAATTCTGAATACCTACCACTTGGTGGAGGTGCTGGGCGTGCAAATCAAGAGATCTTCCACGCATTTCGCAACAATACTGACGTCTATTTTGATTGTATTACCTCTGCAATTGACGATGCGTATTTCAAAACTAGGATCCAGGACAACGTCATGCTCCATCGGGTGCCAATTGGCGATAAAGAAGAGTCCCTACACCATCAAACGCGAAAAAATCTCTTACTCTATTTACACCGAGCGTTGTATCTTTCTCGCACATTAATGCAGAAGCACACCTATGATGTGATACACGCGTTCTTCACTGTACCAGCTGGATATATTGCCTGTCGCGTACATGGGAATGTTCCCTATATAGTCTCGCTTCGTGGCTCAGACGTTCCAGGATACAATCAAGAGTATAATATGCTCTACAAGACCACTAAACCGGTGTTTAAGCGCATTTGGCGCAATGCAGCTGCAGTGGTCTCTAACAGTGCACAATTGGCTGAACTCGCTAATAATACTGAGCCGAATATTGATATCTCTATTATCCCAAACGGCGTTGACACATCACTGTTCTACCCGGCAAAACAAGAGCCGCCGTCAGAAGATGGACGTATAAAAATCCTCTGTGTCTCTCGTTTAACAGAAAGAAAACAAATCAATCTTCTTATCCAGGCTACTGCTGACCTTCGGGAACAATACTCCAATATCAAACTCTGCGTCGCAGGTGATGGCTATATGAAAGATGAACTTGAACGTCTCGCGCGATCACGAGGCGTGCAACAGAACGTCTCTTTTCTTGGGTATATTGATCATTCTCATCTTCCAGAAATCTACCGCTCTGCTCATTTCTTTGCGCTCCCTTCTCAGAATGAGGGAATGTCAAACACCATTCTAGAAGCCGTAGCATCAGGTTTACCGATCATCGCGACAGATACAGGTGATTCCAAACAGATGGTCCAGGATAACGGATTTGTGATTCCAGTAAACGACTTCTCGGCATTAAAAGAGCGAATGTCAGAATTGATCTCTAACAGAGAGTTGCGCGAACAATGTAGAGAGCATAGCAAACGGATAATTAAAAACTACACGTGGGAGTATACTGCGAATCAGTATCTTCAAGTCTATTCATCATTAACAACATAACATATGACAGCCACTCTCGGAGACACAAATAACGAACAAGAAAAAGACTTTTGGAACTATTTCCAAAAAGCATCTAGAGATGAATCGTTCACAAAAGCACAATCTCGACTCAACCATATTATTAAAGTGTTGAAAAAAAAGAAAAAAGAAGGAAAGGTATTAGATATTGGGTTAGGAAATGGGTACCTGCTTGGCCTGCTACACACGAATTCATTTGAAACATATGGATTGGATATCTCTGACGCAAACGTCGCAAAACTGCGAGAACGTATGCCAGATTCGGTTTCCCTTCACGTAGGGAATATCAATGCACTACCGTTTGAAGACAACGCCTTTGATGCCATTACCGCTTCTGAACTTATTGAACATTTGAACAACGACGATCTTGAAAAAGGAATTGCAGAGATCTATCGATGCTTAAAACCAGGCGGCATGGCAATTATCACCACTCCGGACAAAGAAAAACTGGAAGACCTTATTTGTTACTGCCCAAAGTGTGGATTTGAGTTTCATCGCATTGGACATAAACAGAGCTTTAGTCCAGAGCGGTTACAACAGCTGTTCTCGAAACAACAGTTCTCATCTGTTGAGGTAAGAAAATTCTTAGAGATAGATAATACGGCAAAGCTATTTGACCGTATAAAATACCCAATCAAAATGAAAGTGGTCAATCTACCAATTAAACGTTTTCAATCGTATCTGGGAAGATTGATGGTGATAGTTGAAAAATAATCCACTGTTACAGCAGGCCTTTTAATATTTCTCGTAAACGCTGAACCACTAATACGATATTGTGGTGTTCCTTGATATAGAAATACCCATTCTTGCCTAACTGTTCTCTCGCAGAAGTATCTTGTATTAACCGTTGAAATTCAGAGAAAAAAAGGTCGATATCATCATTAGCACACACACCACACTTCTCTCGTTCTAATACACTATCTGGATTTACTTTTAGTGACAGTACTGGAGTTTGATTCTTCAACGCTTGAACAAATGTATTAGGGAATCCCTCATACACTGACGTGTTCACGAACAGTTTTGCATTTTTAAAGTACTCATCTATATCTTGAAACGAGACATACTCGATATGTAAAAAGTTCTCCGGCGCGCTCTCTAGCTGTTGCTGTATGGTTGTATAGTAGTCGCTCTGGTTTGCTTTTGGAGCGATAAAAATAAACTGTTCGGATGGATTCTTTTCTGCCAATTCAATAAATACCTCTGGCCTCTTCCAATCTTCACACCGACCCACCCACAGCACGTGCTTTTTGTTTGTTGTATCTAGAGACGATTCCTCAGGAACTGCATATCCACTGTTCAATATCACACTTTCTTTCTTGTGAAAGTCTGTAATCATCTTTTGATGACGCTCGCTTTGCGTGATGACACAGTCTGCATGTCGGATCCCATAACGGAAAAAACGACCAATGAAAAATGGATTATCGCTCTCGAATTCTCCGTTGCAATCAATATCATGCGCTGTCATGTAGACAAATTTCTTTTTAAATAGATGCATGATAAAACATATTAAACCAGTCCCTGCGCTTGCAGAACGTTGTATAGTGATGTCTGCATTGATTTTTTTTAATAAGAAGAACAACAGTACTTTACTTCGAGGAAAAAACTGTGAAAAGAAAGTTCGTTTCTTTTTTGGAATACCTTTATGCACAGTAATAGCCCCATACTGCTCCTCTGCGGCTTGTCCAAAATCACCTACAACAAAATGTACCTTATAAGAAGGATCCTGGGATAACTCCTGTGCGAGTAAGAACATCTGTACTTCAGCTCCACCAAACGTCTGCTGTACTGATGGATTAAACAACGGATAGGAGCCAAGACTGATAAAACAAACTGATATCGGTTTATTCATGAAACAATTTGTTCTTTAAAAATCTCTTAGTTTGATAGTAGAAGTATACAAGGAAAATAGAATTCACTACGATGAGAGACAGTATCGCTCCATGTATTCCCATTGTTTGGACCAACGTGAATAATAGAAACACGTTAAGTCCTGCATTTAAAAGTAAAATACGAAGCGTTGCTTTTACCCCCTTATTACCTTGAGAATTAATTAACCACATGTACAGTTGATATAGCACATATATACAATTATTCACAGAGAATAGAAGTATGAGATCTAAACGAATCGGAAACTCTTCGCCGAATAACCAGATAATTCCCCATATTGACAACGCAGAAATAATAAAGACTGGTATGGGTACAATAATTGCTATCTTCTTTAACATTGCAGCAATTTTTTCTTTGTCCTTCTCGCCTGAAATTGATGGAAAGTAGACGTTTAAGAATAACTGAAAAAATCTGCCGATAAATACATTCCCTGCATTAATGTACGCGGAATAGACACCAACCCAAAAGAGCGTCATGTAATGATTCAAAAAGAAACGATCAACATTACTTATTAAAAAACTCGCTAAACCAGTCAGCATCGCCAAACCTGAATAACTGAGAATAGATTTCGCTAAATCCTTCGAGTACGTAATCTTTATTTCTTTTCTTAGCAGATGCAGTACAAAGAAAATGATGAAAGCTGTTCCTTGCGCTAAGATCAAAGCAAATACGTACGCTCGATAACTATGGTCATCCAATCCAAAAATGAACAATAAGAATGTTGTAAGCGCGATAACAGAGTTTATAATCGTAATAAAGAACAGTACCCGAAATCGATCTAAGCCTCGCTGAAATGCATCATAGACACGATATAATACTGTAACAACGGTAATAATTAGCGTCCACCAGAATAAATCTTCAGTGATACCAAATAATCGTATCCACAAGCTCCTAGTAAGAATAAAGCCAACTACTGAAGATGAAATAGTAAATGTAAGCAGGAGATTAATAAGTCCGATAATCTCTTTTCTCCTCTCTTTATGTTGAGGTAGGTATCGTAGTGCTGCTGTAGTAAATCCAAAAATCATCGGAAGAAAAAAGAATTGAACAAGATTCAATATCAAAGCATATTTCCCATACTCCACTGGACCGAGGAATCTTCCAGCAAGTATCTTTACAGGAAAACCGATAACACTACCAATGATCTCAGCAGAAGCTAAATAACCAAAATTCTTAATAAAATGCTTCAGCTTATCTCCTGCTGGACGTTTAAAAATCCGCAAATGAATGCGATCAATTAGTGCTATAATTAATTCTCGCGATTTCGCGGCGTAGCGCTTAACTTGTTGCATGTAACATCACTTATTGCGCTCCATATACTAACAGAAAAACACGATATTGGCTATGCAGTAGCAAACCAATTCTTGTCGAGTTTATTCTTCTCGCTCAATATGCCCCTGCCAATTCATTGTCGGAATAAAATGAAAATCCAACGTTTTTAAATCGACATTAGATGCAATTGATACATCATTTGGTTGAATATTCATGTAGTTGATTTTTGGATCTTCAAACAACTTATAGATACACGGGATTTTCTTGTA
>CAYFNF010000002.1:7275-53546 GCA_964344485.1 uncultured Gammaproteobacteria bacterium | reverse complement strand
TTTTTGCGCATGAATAATCAACAGTCATCGGATGAAAACCTCCAATGATCACTCCTGTTTTCTTTGGAACATGCTCCATGGGCCCTTCACGTTCACCAGCGAGAATGCCATCAACAATGCAGAAATACTTTCGTTGCCGCGTATCAGTCATCTTTCCTTGTTTATCTGCATAGAAAATAATACGATTCAAATCTGATACTGTTCGCCAAATCGTATCATTTCCGTACCAACTTCCTTCAGAGTATTTTATTTTCTTTGGGATCAATTCAAGAAAAGTCTCATACGTAGTGCCAGGGTACAGTTCTCTAAACTGCTCATACGTTATATCATTTGAGATCTCATGACTTCCTGGCTCGGTAGATGATGAGTCCTGTTTCTTTGAGGTCAAACTTTTCTTCAGCCGTATAATTTTGCTATAAAATTGAAATAACACACGCCTCCCCCATCGCAGTTGAGTCGCAATCCAAATACCGATCGGCCCCTTACGTTTTAAGAAGGTAAAAATTCTAAACTCTAACCAGTTGTATAAATGGTAAGATGGGAATTCATCACCGCCACGGTTTAGAGAGCCTTCTCGATGATGCGCAATCCACCTCTTGTCTCCATTCATACCGATCAGATTCTTTACAGCAGCGGTCAGGCCAGCTTTTCTATGGGTCTTTAGTTTCGGAATATTAATGAATAGATCTGCGTCTAATATCGTTCCTGCGATATAATACTCATTCCTCTCTGGATTATGATGTTCAGCAACAGTTCCTTTATCATAATCAGTAATCATGAATTTCTTATAGTGCTTGATTACCGGCATGAGTAAGCTCTGTTCTCCCAAGTCTACCTCTCGATATCCAAGCGGATCTCGGTCGCGTATATCTCTCTTATAGATTACTTTCTCATCATTAAGATATGAAATCTCTTTGCGTAGATCCAATAGATCTATCTGCACTCCTTTTTCAGCAAAGTACTCAACGAGCTCCTTGGTACCACTATAAGTAATTATATCTTCCCAATCAGCGCTTTGTAACGGCACATCACAAATCGTTATCTTACAATCACCATTTGTACTGAGTAACAGATAATCGACCAACGGTCTCATAATTGACGCGTGAGATAACATGCTTTTCATTCCCACATCACCCATTGGATGCTTGCTGAATACAAAATTCGGTTTCAATACAATATGATTGCCAGGTTGCACCATATCTTTGAATGGTCGCCACTCACTGGTGTTCTGGTGTTCACGGTCCAATCCTAATTGGAGCAGTGTTTCTCTTACTGCATCATATACTTGATTATCAGAATCGAGAGACTGCTCATCCTCACCGAATTCAGCATACTGCTTCGGAGGATGAAACGGTGCATCTGGATACGTATAGGTATCTCGCTTTTCAATATGTATGATAGACTCATTCATTGTTTACTCTACATTACTTTTTGTATATAAATACTTGCCAGATTTGCTAGGAGGAATATCCTCAACTCGTTTTATTTCTACTGTACAAGCATCGCCCATTACCAACTGTATTTTATCGATAATGTCTTGTGTATCTTTTTTATCTTCTTCACCTTGCACTACTACATAACAATGTACTACGTTATATTTCTCTTGTACTACCTGAAATTTCTTTATCCAGGGTCGAAAATAGAACAGGTGCGTGAAGTACTCTCCATGAATCAACGTTCCATCCTCTAGTTTAAAGTGATCAGTTACACGACCATGCACATCATTTATTAACGGTAGATTCCTTCCGCACGCACAACTCTCTTCTCCAGTCCATGACGCAGTATCTCCAATCTTATATCGAATCAGTGGCATAGAATAATTCATCAGTAGCGTCACATAAATCTCACCTACTTCTCCTGGAGGACACGGTTGTAATTTCTGATCAAGAATCTCAAATTTATACAGGTATTCGTACACATGCAAGCCGTTCTGCTCAGGACACTCACACGCCATGTCTCCTGCTTCTCGTGATCCATACTGATTATAGACCGGCGCCTGAAATACTTCTGATATATACTTCTTAATTTTAGGATATACTGTGCCAGCAGTAACAAGGATTGCTGTTGGTGAATGTACTTTCAATTTATTCTTCTCAATATATCGTGCCAATTCATATGCAGAATCCACATACGCCCAAATAGAAACTGGCTTAAATTCATTAATCTTCTTCACATATTCCCCCATCTGTTTCTCAGACATTTTGAAACTGTTCAGCAGCATACGATTATAAATCCAATTCTGTATGCGCGCTTTTAACGACTCTGAACCTTGAAAAATATCTCTCTCTGACCCCCATAACTTCACTTCTCTTTGCCCCTCATCCTTGCCAAGCATGCGATTGTACAGAATTTTATTTGCCCATGACTTGTCACGATAGGTCATATCTTGAATAAATTCTACAGGCACTCCAGTGCTGCCGCCAGATGTGTTCTTATACCATTTTCTTGTCTCTTTGTCTTTACTATAGAGCTGTTCTTTCTGCTCACGAATAATCTCTTTGTTTAGAATTGGAATATCAGAAAAACGAGATAGATCAACTTCTCCATCTTGAATCAATTCAATAGAATCAAATACCTCTTTATAATACGGGACATTATTATACGCATGGAGAAGCAGGTCCTTCAATTCCTTCTCTTGTAGTTGCTGAATTTTATCCCTGCTGTAGAACTGCACTGTATTTATCTCTCGCATATATCGAAGAATATCCGTTCCGTCTTTCCAAAAAAAGAGATAGATGACTAGTTTTCTCCAATTCATAGTGTATTATGCCTTATATTTATTCCACGGTAGTATAAAGCATTCTTCGTTAAATAGGAAGTAATCTGCCTCTCCATTCACTGCAAATGTCTTTATCTTCTCTGCATCCTTGAGATGAGATTTTGCTGCTTGCAATGTTGCTCCGGTTCTGTTTACATCATCTACAATAAGTACGCTTTTTCCTTTAACTGAAAAATTCATGTCTCTCACTAATTGTGGCTCGGAGAATTCAACGTTATTTACATCATCTCTGTATCGCATCCACAACACTGCAAAATCTACACCTAACTGTTGAGCGATCATGTACCCAGGAACAATACCGCCACGTCCAATAGCAACAACGAAATCAAAACCTTCAGTAAAGGTTAGAGAGCTAAGCTTACTACTGATCTCTTGGAAGCTCTTTCCGTTTTGCATATATGCTAAACAGCGTCAATACAAAGTATCCGCCGATGATTTGAAGTAATAGACCTGGCCATCCCATTTGAATATCCAACAGGGCTTTTGTCCAATTCTGAGTGATTCCGAACACTAAGGCAATGCCGAATAGTTGATACACACTAATCACACCAAGCAGTGCTACTACGGATACTCGATGTATTCGTTGAGAAATGAGGCCAGTAACTATTGCAAGAACAGTTCCTTTAGCTATAACAAAGTAGAGAATCGGTACAATCGGCATTCCAGTAAGTGCGTAGCTCACTAGTGGCGCAATACATGCTGTCACCATTCCAGCTCTCCAACCGTATTTATATGCAGCGATTAAAACAAAAAAATACATTGGTAGTAGTACTTGGCCAGCGATATGAAATTGATGCAAGATATACGGCGTCACGATAGTTAACGCACTGAATATCACTGCGGTACTGTATAAACGTACATGATTAAATCGTAGTTGATCACACACCAAGCGTGGTGAAATACTAGTTATTGCATTCATATATGATAATTATATTACTACTTTTCCTTTTCCTACGGTAATGAATTCGTAGGTATGTAAGTCTAGCACATTTATATCACATGACAAGCCGTCAAAAGAGTGAATTTTGGATCGACTTGGAACAGAGAGATTGTACTGATAGCGCTCTTGCGCGTCTGTGACTGCTGGAATATACAGCGCAATTGGAGGAATGCTATATGATTCATGCTCCTCTTCTGTTGCATTTATGATCGTATCACAATTGGCTATAAGGAATGCTCCTGAAATATTATGAGCTTCTGGTTGTGCAAGAACTGAAAATTGAATATCCTTTCTATTAATATCAATGGAGCCATCTTGAACTCTGCTGAGTAAAAAATAATTATTGATATTATGAGACTCCGATAGATCCTGGGTAAGCAAGGATTCTTCAGTCACTTCTTGATACGGTTGAGCATTCCATTCAAATAACATCAGGTTTCCATTGGTATAGGAATCATTAGTATAGAACGCGGTGTTAATGAAATTTCGAAACTGACAGGAAGGCAGGCTTGTTCCTAGGCACCCCCATTTTTCATGACGATACTCATCTACTAAGAAATATCCATGAGATGTCTTAGTTAACGATTCATAGAATACTTCTTCTGAGTTACTATCAGACAATGTATTCCCTTGAATATCGCGTTTTGACAGCGTGTAAATATGTTCTGACTCATCTTGAATCACATCCCAAATTCCATGATTAATCTGATAAAGGTAGTCATCTGGAGTAATAGTGATCAAGTCCAACATATCGTAATACGGATAATTAATTTCGTATAGTGGATTCTCGCCAACTTGTGGCCAGGTGAACACATCTTGAACGTCTCGCACAGGAACGAGTAATACGAACATGCCGATAAACGATGCTGCAAGTAGACTTTGCTGCTTTCTTTTTGATGCTGTCAATCGCTGAATCAGCGGGTTCAGAAAAAAAGAAAAGAAAAACAACGATCCAACTGCGAGCAGTATAAACAGTAGCGGGAGTAAATTGTAAATATACCGTGGAGAGAAATACCGCTCAATGACGAATAACATCATAAAGAAAACTCCATATAGAATTGCGTGTATATATAATAACGACTGCCGATGGAGGCGTATCCATAACGCATACGCACAGGCACACGCCAGTATAAAAATCATCAGCAATGAAGAGTATTGAGATAAGACGAATGATAGATAATTTCGGTCGTGATTCGGTACTGGACTGATAGACTCCCTAATAGAGGCAGTAAATGTTCCAATGAACTCAGACTCGATAATATAGATCGCTAAGAAGAGAATACAGCTGATACAAGTGATAATGAAGTACTTATTATTGATTGCTTCATGAATATGAGTATATGTGCGCAGACCGTACCCTACTCGGAAACATGCAATCGCAGCAATAAGGATGAGAAGAACAAGAACTGCGGTAAACACTGATGCATGCACGGCTTGAGTGAACAGTAACAGCACTCCTGCTATCAGGGCTAACCGAAGAGAGAAGTATTTTTCAATTGATGAAACCACTTGTTGAATTCGGTATTGACGTATGAGAAGCTTCTTGTATCCCTTCTGGTATAGAAACAGATAGACGACGAAACAGAATAGAAGGAAACACAGTTGGAATAAGTCATACATACGAATAAAATGCGACATACCGATTGACCATGGAGATATTGCAAAAAACGCTAGAGCCAGAAGTGCCACTTCATTTGAAATCAACTTTCGAGTTATAAAAAAGAGAGCAATACCTGTAGTGAGATTAATACAGACGTTTAAGACTAACACTATAAAAAGGGAATTCCCAAAAAAGAACTGTGTGATTGTAATTAAGAACGTGTAAGGAAATCCTCTTTCGTATATTAGCGATTCAAATAGCAACAGGCGTTTTGCTTGATATAAATGAGATATTGAATCAACACCGATATTTATTTCTGAAAGATTAATAAAACGGAATACGGCGGCGATAATTATCAAAGAGAGAAATAAAACAACAGTGACGTTTCGAGATACATTAAAAGAAAGTAATTTTTTATCCTCCAATCGTTTTGATGAAAGAAGAGCAATGCTGCTCACTAGTAGAATAAGAATAAATAGCCATGCATGATTCACCGGCAATGAAAAAACCAGCCCAGTACTAGATAGCGCTAGATAGAAAAAAAGCAACACTACTAGCAACAACGAAATATCTTGAACGTTTGAATTCCGCACTAACGAAAGAACATTATGAACTCTTCCCTCAATACACGCATAGAGGTACCCGACTGCGCATATGACACAAAAAAAGAGTAGGAAATACCACAGCATACGTTATTCCACAGTTACTTCTATAGATGACAGATAGATAGTCGGAATTTCTTGATCATAAATGACATAATTCTGATCATCGTGCGCCTCAAATGTATATTGAAATGGAATAAAGAATGAATCCTCTGATATAGAATAATAGTCAGCATCGAACCATACAGGCTCGCGAGTTGAGATAGTGTGTGCTCCATGTGGCAGATACTGATATAGCCAGGAACCAACACTTTCCTGCGTGAGAACAATCGGGTCATCATTTATAGAGAGTACCTGCTGATCTTCATCGCGTTCAAGCTTGTATTTCACGGTCCGCCCTTTCTCATGCTCTAAATATATCTGGCTCTCCTCTTGAAAAAATGCTGGTCCAGTAAAAACGACATTATCAGAATTAATCGTACACTCTACTATTGAGTAATCAACGTTGCTGGGAAGAAAATCTAATGTATAGACATCATTTTTAATATTCGGAATACTGATTTGATGCTGTTGAAGACTGCCCACTGCTATGTTCTCATCTGCGATAGTTTCATCAGCAATTACCTCGCCTGAGCTATTGTATATTTGAAAACGAATAAGACTCAACGGTTCTTGATGGACAATATACTCAAGCGAGATATCGATGCTATCTTGATTCAAAGATTGCAATTTGGCACCACCGTAGAACTCCACATCAATCGTTGTCTGATTGTCATCAGTCGTCCAATTCTTATGCTCGGAAAATTTTCGATAATTCGGTTCAAAATTAATTGTACCGACCGCACTATACTTTGGAACATTATCTTCTAACCATTCAAAATAACTCTTATAAAAAACGTCTGAGATATTCTTCGTCGCTCGCTTAGTAAAGATATGTACCGAGCCATCATTATATGCATAGTAATACCCTTGCTGCACTAACTGATTTATAAATGTATACGCAGTGCCTGTATTCGGTGCTAATAACTGCCATTCAAGCTGTCCGACGTCGCTAAGTTGACTACCAGTTATATTATAATGATCAATTACAGACTCTACTGGTATGGTTTTGGATACAGTCGCCCATCCATTATCAAATGAAAAATCTAATGAAGTAATGATAATATCAGGATTATTGCTATTCACT
This sequence comes from uncultured Gammaproteobacteria bacterium, assembly GCA_964344485.1. Classification (GTDB taxonomy): domain Bacteria; phylum Patescibacteriota; class Patescibacteriia; order UBA9570; family XYC2-FULL-38-9; genus CAYFNF01. The sequence continues at coordinate 46,439 of CAYFNF010000002.1, read as the reverse complement.
TCGAATACATACGGATTGTAATAAGAATCATTAGAAGAGAAAGCAAAGAAATAATCGTTCATATCAATTCTTATCGAATCTTCAGTTCGAAACTTCCGATTTCCAGACTGCAATTGAATAGTATTCCATTTATTGATGTCATAGTAATCCGCATTATAGACCGTTGCGACATCTGACCACATATCCTGCAACTGATACTCTGTCCAAATGAGTGTACGAATAGACCGCTTACGACTACTGTTATAATACAGCCGAGCTCTTCCACCAAATACCACCTCTCCGGTTAAAACAATCTTATTTGTATTTACTATCACCTCTGGAACTACAAAATCCAATTGCGGTACAGCGTTCTCTTTACGCACCTCTCTAATATGTATTTCATATGACCCCTCTTCAATATCTTGTAGTTGGATATTCATCTCCTGGTTCTCTCCACGCATACGATCGTCTGAAGTATTGTCATCATCCAGGATCACGAAGTTACTTAGTACTTCATCTGGATTACCCATTGGTGTAATCGTGACTTCAACATCCTCTTTTCCAGTATACCAATTTAAATCTGCCTTCTTAATTGTAAGATCTATTGAGTCTTTAAAATACGCAATATAAGTTACATCCCCGCGTGTTAACGTCGGTACTGTTAATAGCGTTGTATCAATCTCCTGCGTAGAAAGGTGAGATGATAAATCTATATCCGCATCGATAATACTCGCGGAATAGCTTCCTTCTTTCATATTATCTTCGATCCAGCTATGAATATCCCCTGCCCTTCTGGAAAAATCCGTGGTGTCGACAATATCATTTCGAGCATAAATATGAATGCCAGAATAATTACCGATTTCTGCATAATCCTTAAACTGCGTTTTATAAAACGTTGGATTATAATCTCGATTCTGATTCCATTTTAAATCGGTATCACAAAGGTCGCATGACATATACGCATCTAAATCTTCATCACTCCTTACAGTTGCTGTTAATTCAATATCCTGTTTTCCAGATAGTCGATTCTTTAGATTTATGTATGCTCTTGTATTTGCGCCAATAAACTTACGATAGGTCTCCTGACCATCTTTATATGATTGTCCGATATACGATGCATCAATGAAAATATCCTCCCAAATAGAAGTATCATTTCCCTCGCCGATATTTAATGAAAAATGCTGAAATTGAGGAATATGTAAATAGACGATACTCACAATGCTCACAACACAAACAACAACCCAGATAATAAAAGGGGTAGCTTTGGCCTGCGCAATACTTCTACCTTTGAAATTGATATTTATTACTCTTTTTTTCATAACAACTTTGATTTTTGTATCCTACAAAACACATATACAATACCAGATTGTCACGACTTCGTAAATACTCTACATGTCATTGACCATGGAATGTTCTCTTGTTATGCTTACACCCGATAAATACTGTAATATATAACGCTACATTTGATGACTCAGCGCAAAAAAAACAAAAAAATAGGAGTCCTTTTTATTGCTATTCTTGCAGTTATTTCCTCATCCGCGATCGTAGCGTTTTTCATCTCATCGCAGTTACATCCCACTTCAAACGTTACCCAGGAACTACAATTCGGCGTAAACGACTTCAAACAGTATAATAATGCATTTCATTTAACAGCAGACACGTTAAATAACGATGCAGTTTCCATTCCTCTCACAGACGAGCTCCACGGTCGTTCATTATTGCGAACAAAAGCCACTGCGTTATTAAAAACTAAGAGCTACCCGCCACACCTTTCACACCTAACACTTTCGCTTAATTATTCAGCAAATGACGCCAACCTCTATGCGCATATTCCATGTAAAGAATGTAAAGAGCCGCTCTCTCGCTTACCACTCTATATTCAGGGGATGGAGCACATGCATAAACACGCATTAGCTGACGGAGTCTTCTTTTATACCTCTCATAAAATTGATGGCTCTCTGGGCGACTACAACATGGAGCAAGTAATCAATGATGTCGTTCCTGCGAATTCATCTGTAGTAGTAACTGAAGAACTCTATCCGCAATTACAGTTTAATGAAATCACACAGCTTGCAGACTCTCGCCTTATTACTTCATCGACATTGCAACATCCGTTTTATCCGGACCAAGAATTTCTATTGTATGCTCCAGAGGTACTGGAAGTAGAGATAAAAAAACAAAATAATAATTCGATCATTAGTAGTGACGAGGTCACGGTACAGCTTGTAAACATGTACGGCGAAGAAATATTCAAATCCATGATTTCTGATGATGGAATTAGAGACGCGACTAAAGAACGAACATCACAAACTGAACGGTTTACTATCGATCTGAGTGAACGAGGATATTCCGAAGGAGTGTATAAACTTCAACTACAGTCCCGCGAAAACGCTGACTGTTTAATCACCGAACTATCAGTGAATACAGATCAGATTGTTTTTACGGACGCAACTATTATTGGCTCGTCAACTATATACGGAATTGCACACAATGACCAAGATGCTGTTTCCGTCACACCAAAAACACGTGGCTACTCCCCTATCACTTTTTATTCAGGCCAGGATACGGTACAGGAGATATCTGTTCAACAGCAACAGCACTTAGACAAAGAGTTGTATGTATCTACTCCACAGGAGTATTCCATCTCCGCTGAGTCATCTTTTCAACTATCAGGCGGTTACTTTTCTCCAAACAAAGAAACGCTCTTCACGCCGTATGTCGTTCATATCATGCAACACGGTGATGTAGAGTATTACTTTACACATTTGGATTTTGCAACAAACGCGAATGCAACACATACAGGGACTAATACGTTTTCTCACGAACAATTAACTGCGCTACAAGCAGTGGAGTCGTTGAAACATGTGACGTTGGACATCATTATGCAGCTGCCTATCTCTTTTAATCGATATGAAAAAGAAAACCTGATCAATGAATACAATCGCGTCTACTCTGGATGTGGGATTGATATATATTATGATGCTGATAATTATCTTGGTGATACTTCTTCAATCGAATGTGAGAACGACCAGATCGCCTCCTATATACTAGAAGCAATACCACAGCATGAATCATTGTATCTTCTCACTGATCTTGTTCAACAGCACGATATACTTGATCTTCAGCACATCGACGATTTCTCTTCAAAACAGAAAACAATCACCATTCAAGAACAGCATGATATCACAGCAGCGTTTTATCAGGATGGAGAGTTACATATGCAGCTAACAAAAAAGGACTTTAATGCCCATACTGGAAAAGAGGATGTGTTGATTCAAATACATGATATCAATGATGTACTAGTATATGAAACATTGATTCGTGACGACGGGAATACGTCAACTGACCAACAAATATCCAGTATCTCTTCGGAAGTGATAACCGTCCCTGACTTGCACGGTATATATTATCTCACAACACAAGTATTGCCCTTAGACAAAAAGTACGCGGATTATACGGTTGAAAGCATCTCCATCAATACAAACAAGTTTGTCTTAATTGAACCGACTATCATAGGAAGTGAAGAGCTCTACTTTTCAACTGATCGACTGAAAGATGTGGAAGTGCATACAGCAGTACTTCAAGAAAGTACCGCGCAAGAAGAATTACTAACTGTGCAAGGAGAAATACAAGAACAATTTGCTCTTGAAAACACGAATCCACAAAAGATTATCCTGACCTCTCCTCCTGGTGATTATCAACTGTCCACTGGCGCATTAGAAACAACAGTCATCGGTACTGATGTTGCACTCACACCGGATGGATATTTCTCCTATAAACACTATGAAGATGGGGTAGATTTTATCGCGATCGATACTTTTACCATTCCAGATGTACGACTATATTCACTTACTGCCCAATACTAAGCATATGATGACGTTAATAAAAAAAATTAGTTTTTTTCTCCTCATTGCGAGCAGCTGGGCGCTGTTGGTGATCACTATCGCATCACAATTTATCGATGATACTATTTCGTCATTCTACTTTGATTTACCCATACTCGTTCTTGTTTATACTGCGGTTTGTTTACTCCTTCTCTGTTTAATGGTATTTGGAGAACATATCATTGATGCGCTCAATACATTTCATAAAGAAAGAAAAGTGCTTTCATGGTCACTGCCTCTGCTGTTCTTTTGCGGATTGATTGTTATGGCACTTTATAGTTTTATCCCGTTTTCACAAGAATTATATCTTAAAATTCTCCCGATTATCCTCCCAATAATCATTGTCGCTATTCTGATTGGCAGTATATTGTTCATACCATTATTGAAATCGCACAAAATAGCGCTTCCAAAAAAAATACCCACAAATGCATCGGTATTTCTTCGATATAATACTATCATCTTTTTCGTGCTTGTAGGTGTCAGCTTTCTACTGCGCCTTATACAGCTGGGCGCGCTTGGATACAGCACGGACGAAGGATCAACTGCGCTGTACAGCTATTACATCAACAATACTGGTTTACCGTGTGGAGATGATATCTGTTATTACCGTGGTATCCCGTATCTGTATTTCGTCTCCTTCTTCACACAGATATTTGGGGTCACAGAATTCTGGGTACGTTTCCCAGGAGTAGTATTATCAATAATTCTGGCAATAGTACTCTACTTCTTCATTAAGAAAGTGTACTCAAATCCACACATTGCTCTCTTATCTTCTACTCTTGTGTTATTTGCAGACTGGAACTTTATGCTTGGCCGTTATGCGCGCATGTACTGCATGTTTGCATTATTCGTTTTGCTCTCAGTGTGGCTATACCACTTGGTATTTAGAGAAAAAAAATACAAGTACTACATTCTACTGCTCGGGTCTGTTACTGCTGCAATCTTTTTGCATCAATTCGGTATGCTGCTTGGATTCTTTATCATCGAACCGTTTTTTTCTAGAAAATTTTCGCAGTATAAAAATATCTTGTTTATCATTTTCATCTTTGCGATTCTCGGACTTACGTATTACATTTTTTCAGGTTTCCTGGGCCGCTTTTTTACTAGCGACGCGTATGTTTCATTGTATACCTACTACCCTACAAAATTCTATACAAGCTCTGGCTGGTTTGTACACCGGTTTGGCTTACCGGACTGGACTGCACTTAAATATCTTTTTAAATTCTTTCCAGTTGCCTTTATTCTGCTTACATCGTATCTATTAGCATCATTAACGTCATTCAAAAAGAACTATAACTCCGTTCTCATTTTCTGTTTAAGCATCATTTTCTCCATGGCGGTATTTAAGTTTGATTTGGCATTTAAATATATCTGGTGGGTATTAGTATTACTGTATATCCCGTTAGGTATAGCCTTGTATCATCTTTTGAAACGATATAAAAAAATAACAACAGTGCTCATACTACTACTGCTTCTAGAAAGTAGCGTTGGTATCCATCATATTCTTACACGAGATTATGGACAAAGCGAAACGTCATACCCCATGCTCATGAGCACACATGTAGAAGAGTACCACCCAGACGATAAAACCATAGTAGAATACGTAGTAGAACACGCAGACGCTGAAGATATCATCATCACGGATTACTGGATTCAGGATGTCTATCTCACTCTTGCATTACAGAGAAAGAGCGATTATTTCATTAGCAAGCTGGACGAATATGAATTCTTATTACGATTCCCATATTATCGACTAGTAAAACAAGACGATTCGTGGCTATTAACAACATCGGGCCCTGAAATGATTACTACAGTAGACGAAGTACGCACTGCACTGAACGCTCATCGAGATAAAACAATCTGGTATATTTCTAGTGTTGATTTTGACCAGAGTATTCACAGAAATGTCTCAAATAAAAAAGCGTATAAATATATTAGTGAACGGTATAAAACCGAAATCGTGTACACCGGTAAAGATGGAAACAGTCGCGTTTATATTTTAAATCAGCCGTCTATTGAAGATTAGATTACTGCTGTAGCGTGCTCACGAGTTTTTGAATATGTTGCTTCCAAGTAAACCGTTTTTTTATATCAGCAACCGCATTGTGACGTAGCGCCATCTGTTGTTCAGGCTTAAGATCTAATGCTTGTTGTACTACAGAAATTACATTCGATAGGGATTGTGGATCGCAATGCAATCCATTCTTTTTATGTTGAATAATTTCTTTTAGCCCTCCTTGTGTTGAGCTTACAACCACACAGCCTGATGCTAACCCCTCAACAGCAACAATACCAAACGGCTCCTTCCATCGAGATGGTACTAGTAGTATATCCATCTCACGCAGCTGCTGAAGCACTTGATCATGGGGTAGCGCGCCTAATAGATGTATATATGAAGAAGATTCAGCAGATGTGGTGATTGTACCCTTGGTGTTTCCCCACAGTGTTTCAGAGCCGATACAGTATAACTCGACGTCGTCGCGCTGTTTTCGCAGCTCCTGGACCGCTTGAACAGCAACATCAAATCCCTTGTCAGTACTCCACTGTCCGACAAATACAATCTTCTTCACCTGTTCTTCTGTGTACGGGTCCTTTTCTGTATAGATACTCTCTTCTTCTACTGCGTTATGTACGACCTTCAGTTGCTCTGAAGGAAAGTCTGGATATAACTTCTCAAACTCCCGTTGTAAAAACTCTGAACAGAACAGTATACGCACACGATGATAACGCTTCTTAAAAATAGAATACAGTGGGAGAAAGACATCCTTTCCTTTAAAGCGAATAAAATTGTGAAAAAACAGTGTCACTCCCTTGGTGCGAAATAACACGAGGAACGGGGTATTGGATCCGATGATGTAATTTGTTTTTTTATTAAGTGAACAAAACCGCTTGTAATAGAATATATCGTATTTCTTTAAAACTGAAAGGTGCCGAAGCGCGACCGCATGTCGCAGAGTTCCATGAATCGCAGGAGCGAACAATCGTACATCAAACTTGCTCTCTAACAACTGTAGCCAATGGGACTCCACCACTTCAATACCTCCCATTCGCTCAACTTGAAATGGGCTTGATGTCCAATGAAGGATGGAAAGGGATGGCTTCATATTACTTCGTTGCTACAACTAAGCACTCATGGCCACAGTACGCTCGCAACCACTTCGGGAGTGCTCGATCAAATACTTAAAGATATAAATTGCTTTCTTGACGATGCGCCAGTGCGCAAATCCTTGCTGCCATGCAAATCCATCCAACACTGTTGGAGTTGCGCCACATGTAGAAATAAGTTCGGATAATTCTCGTACCGAATAGCTCTTCTCCGGATGATGTGGATACTTGGTTCCAAGCACGGCTTTGCTTAATGTCAATGGGATATTCCACTTGTTCGGAACAGAGATGAGTACTGCGCCACCAGGCTTGCAGACTCGCACGTGCTCTTGCACCATCTTTTTTGTCTCTTCATCAGTAAAGTGTTCAATCACTCCTTCAGAGAGTACGATATCAAAAGAGTTGTCAGGAAATGGAACGTCAAACCCATCTCCAACAGTGAATGTGACTTCAACACCTCTTTTTTTTGCAAACGCGTGAACAACTGATTCTGCTTCAGGTGCAATGTCAAGTCCAGTAGCTTGTGCGTTCTTCTCTTTAGCTACATACGTGAGGATGTTCCCTGTTCCACACCCGATCTCCAGCACGCTCGCTCCTTCAGGAACATACTGAGCAAATGACTCACCGACTCGCTCCATAAACCACCGAGTATTAGAGTTCAACCGTTTTTCAAATTCGTCCCAAGACCATTCCACTTTCTTCATACTGTTTGTTTCTTATGTTGTTTTGAATATCGTAAGTAAAAGATAACGAGAAGTATACACACCAAGCACTCAGTTGCAACCGTAGTTGCTGCTGCACCAACATAACTATACCGAGGAATAAAGTATGCGTTGGTGATTAAATTAAAACTCAAACAGATAAAACTCACAATAGTGACTGTTCGTGTCTTATTCATGACCACTAAACTATTAGAGAAGAGTTGTGCTGGAAAAAGAAACAAGAACGCAACAAGCAACAACTGCAACACAAAAACCGACTCATTAAACTCGCTAGTAAAAATGACGATGATGATAACATGTGCACATATCATACCAATAGCGGTTACTGCAATGCCGCCGCCGATAAAATACTTCAATACACGCAGCATCTCTCTGCGAAAGCGCTCCTTATTGGAATGATAGATTTCAGAGAACCGCGGATAGATACTACTCACCGCAAGTGCGGGTATCAGATTTACCATTTGAAAGACATTGTACGACGCACCGTATATACCAACATCAGATTCTGTCTTCATAAAATAAAGCATCACACTATCTGCGCGGTAGTAGACCTGCCAAAAGAAAATGGACAGCCCAAGAAAGATGGATTCCGAAAAATACAAGCGGATGTCCTTCTTAGAAATACCTCTCGTTGACGGAGTATTCTTGTAGAAAAATGAGTACAACACTCCACTCACGACACATAGCGCAATTACTCCTGAAACAATATACACAGCAAACACACTAGACAAGGACCGAGCGTCAAGTACGTACATGGCAATAACGACTCCTATGGCAAGAATGATCTTTGCTCCAGAACGAATCAACGCTTCAACTTTGAACTTTTCAAAGACACGCAAGTACCCGTAAAAGAATATCGCTAGTGTATCGAACAATACAAAGATCCCATACAGAATAATCGCGTGCACAGTTATAGCGGGTAAATCAACTAACAGTACCGTAAGAAGTACAATCACAAAGAACAGAGCAGAAAAACCAGCTTTCAGTAGTAAGAAATGATGAAATACCTGCTTGACTCGTTCCCGTGCCCGATCTTTTGATCCTTCTCGAATGAAAATGCCACTTACTCCAAAATCAGCAAAAATAGAAAGAATACCGACCAATGAAAACACAAATGTAAACACCCCGTAGCCTTCGGTACCGAGATTGCGCGCAATCAGCGAAACAACAACAAGCACACATCCTTTACTGACGATTTCACCAATTGAGAGCCAAGAGAAATTTTGTACGTACTTTTTTATTGACATAGTATTTCATGACATCGTTCTGCAATTGCACGATAATTGTACTTCCGTTTCATTAGTAAAAATGATTCTTGTTCTTTCTGTTCTCGCAATTCCTGATCATGTACTAACTGCTGTATTGCTGCTACCCACTCCTCGATGGTTTTTGCAAACACGCATGCCTCTCCGCCGACTTGTTCTAATTCTCGCGTGGGTGTGGCGACTACGGCTTTTTTTGCCGCCCAATAATCAAAAAGCTTAATCGGCAACGTTCCGTTGTTGAGCGGAATCTGCTTTAGTGGAACGACCCCGATCAGTGACCGCTGAATCACGGCCGGAAGCTCGTCGTAATTCACTGGATCGTGTAAAAAAACATTTTGCAGTTGCTGGCTCTGTTGCTGAATGAATTCCCTCATTTCCCCTTGTCCATAGATATGCAGTTGTAAGTCGGACAGCTGCTTCATAACAGCAAATAACAGATCAAAATCATACCAGTCTCGCAACGTTCCTACAAAATGTATCTCTTGCTTCGGCGCCTCGGCGTAGGATGAGAATAACGTAATGTCTTGCTCAGACTTTGCATTTGGTAAGACAATACTCTTCTTCTTAAACTGTTTCATCAACGATGATAGATATGAAGTTGTGTGAAACAGCGCATGTGAACAGAGACCGTACACGGGATAAGCAATGTATCTGAGATACCACTTAACGAAACGTTCTTTCTCCACCTCTATCCAATGATCGATGTGATCAAAGATGAACTTCCGTCCTGTTAATTTGCAGTAGATCGCAGCGCATACACTCATTAGATGGTCCGATGCAATCACCGCATCTGGTTTGTGCTTCTTGATCTGTCGTACATTACTCCAATTTTGATACAGTAGAAGGAGCGGATTTTTTCTCCAACTCACTGAACGCTGTATCACGGAGATACCTTTAGTGCTATGAGAGGAGCAACGCTGTAGACGTAAACTGGTTGCCTGCTTATACACTACTGGCTCTACATAGATAATATCGTAATCATAGTACTCTTTAAGTGCTAAAGGCAATTCTTGTGGGCGAGATTTATAGAAATCCCATACAGCAATAGACAAAAATAATACGCGAGCGTTTTTCATAGTGATACGAGTTCTTTATAGACAGCAATGGTCTGGTCTGCACATTGAGACCAATTAAAACGTTGGATATTTACGAGCCCCTGCTGCTGACATCGTTTCCGCACTGCTTCATCTGATAGTAGTTGTTCTAATTTGGTTACAATATCGTCGCTGTTTTTCGGATCTGCATACAGGGCAGCATCTCCCCCAATTTCTGGAAGACAGCTCGCATTACTCGTTACTACTGGCAGCATGTAGGACATTGCTTCAATAATCGGCAGACCGAACCCTTCATCGGATGAAAGGTAGGCAAATGCAGATGCATGTCTAAACAAATATGGTAAATCTACATCAGGAACGAATCCAGTAAATAATACCTGCTCTTCAAGACCAGCAGATTGAACGTACTCAAACACATCTTGGCAGAGCCAACCTGCTTGTCCAGCAATCACTAGCTGGTATTCGTTACGGTTTGGTAGCGCTTCATACGCTTTGATGAGCGCAAGCACATTCTTTCGAGGTTGTATTGTGCCAACGTACAGTATATATTTTTTTCTGATCTGATACTCATGGCTAATTTCATCCCAGCTATCCTCATCTTCTTCCATGTCAACATGGCTGCGATCGTATCCATGATAGACCACATGACAGCGCTTTCGCTCTCCCCATCGATCAATGAGCTGTTGCTGTGAATACTCTGATATGGTAATCACGCTAGACGCGTGTGTATACGCTAACGGTATCTGTATACGCCAATAGATCCTATTTACCAATCGTTCGGATTCAGGATACGTTAACGGAATGATGTCGTGTATAGTGACTACTGTCGGAATACGAAATAACTTATACAGCGGAGATGATGCGCTCTTGGGTCCATGAAAGAGCGTTGCACCAAGCTTGCGAACTTGAAACGGCAACAACAACCAATCATACAGTAATAATAAAATCTTTGGTGTTCGAATGATGTGAACATGCACATTCGGATACCCTTCAAATACTTGCGCTTGTTTCTGGTGCATCAAGAACACATGAAATGTCACGTGCGGTAATTTCTGGAATATAACGGGAAATAGTTGTTTTACATACGTTGCGCACCCTCCTCCTTGAGAGACGGTTCGTGCGTCAATCGCTATCACTTGCTTAGATGTCATGTCTATGGCACAATCTATTAACTATGGTACCTTGGTAAGACTACCATATTATATTGATTTTTCAAGCCAAAAACTAGCTGATAATTACACTATGAAAGTTCTTGTTATTGCACCCACGCCGTTTTTTTCAAACCGTGGTTGTCACATCAGAATCGCTGAAGAAGCAACTGCAAGTACCCGCAAAGGCATGACGCTCAAAGTTATTACCTATTTTTTGGGTGATACTCCGGAAGATGTAAAAATCGTTCGCACTATCCGCATTCCGTGGTACTCAAAAAAGGAATCTGGTCCATCGTGGCACAAACTCTATATTGATGGTTTGCTGTTTCTCAAGACGATGCGCGTAGCACGGAAGTGGAAGCCAGATGTCATACACGCGCACTTGCATGAAGGCATTCTCGTTGCCTGGGCTGCTCGTTTTTTTCTAAAAGAGAAGCCACCATTGGTATTTGACGCACAAGGCAGTCTAGTGAAAGAGATGGAAGGACACCTCAAGCGTTTAGTTTGGCCGCTCAGACCGGTGCTAAATTTCTTTGAACGACTCTCATATAAAGTTTCAGATGGTATTGTGACCAGCTCGGACTCGTTAAAACAGTTTATTCATGATAACGGCTTGCTTCCAGCTGATACTCCGTGTGAGGTCGCAGCAGACAGTGCGCAACCAGTAGACTTTATATCCGAAGACGAACGAACTGAACTGCGAAAAACTCTGAAGCTCAATTCTTCACACTGCTTATGTGTCTACGCTGGCGGCATGACAAATGACAAAGGTGTCGACCTGTTCTTTGACGCAGTTATTCCGTTATTAGAACAATTCCCCAAAGTACATGTCCTATGTATCGGCGATCCGCATCAGCACTATAAGGAAATCGCGGAAAAGAAACAGGTTGCTGATCGTTTTACATTTCTAGGACATGTTCCATTTGAAGAAGTATCAAAATATCAGCAAAGTGCTGATATCAGTGTAGACCCAAAACCTCCAACCTCAACTCAATCCAGCGGTAAAATCCTCAACTACATGGCAGCCAAACTTCCGGTCGTCGCATTTCAATCCATTAATACCGATCACATGCTTCCGAGCGACACATTGTTAGCAACAGAAACAACAGTTCCAAGCTTGGGAACCGCACTACAAGAAGCGTTCTCCGCATCTGAAGAGACATTACACAAAATCGGCGAAGATAACTATCAGCATCTACTACAACATTTCTCCTGGGACAACACCGCAGAAGTGATTGACCGAATGTATCGAAAGTTATTGAAAGAATAGCTACTGTGCTGAATCATTCCATTTATAGATCACCATATTCGTAAATGGTGCTTTTTTGAACCGTTTGTAATTCTCTGATATATGAGACTTGAAACCCTGTGTGAGGTGATAATCTTTATGCTTTGGCCATATTATCCATCCACGCTCATAATCGACCCTTATGTCATCTATCTGATGAGCGAGCGCTTGTTTCTGAGACAGTATCTGATAGTGATTCAAGTCAGTGCGCGAAAAATAATACGATCGCGGTTGTAGCGTCACTACTGCATCACCTATCTCTGCATACTCCTCAACCGTATGATACGCCACCTCATAATTATGAAGCGAGGTCTCTGCATATGCAGTATCAGAGCGTGCAGCATCAAAGAGAAACGACTGTGAAACGCCTGGAACTGAAAGAGAGAGTACGCACCACAGAAATAGTAACACCGAAACAACTCCAGCAATTAAGCGATTGCGAATTAATTTCGAAATAACGGAACGCCACGCATATGCAAGAACGCAAAACACTAAAAAGATAACAAAGAGCGCATACTTCCGTGCATCATACCAGTACGAAATGAACGTCATATAAGTCAGGATTGGCATGCTCACCATTACTGCAAACAGTATTGGCGCAGACCATCGTTTCCATATTGAAGTAAGAATAAACGCACATACGAGAATCATTCCAAATGCTGGAACAATCATATTCTGAAACGGAAAGTGCAGGTAAGAATCTAAAATATTCTGCCGTACTGTAAACGCATCTAGCGGCAAAAACGGATACAGCAGATGTATTCCAAGTCCAACTATGCTTAGCATAACAACTACTACCACTTGCTTCTGATACGTTCGTTGCGCTGGATACCGAAATGCAAAGACTACAGTAGTAAGAATCATGCCCACAACCAACAATAAACTGGAGAAATGAATGCTCATTGCTGCTACAGCTAACAGTATTGCTAAGAAAAACCAGATCCATCGCTGGGCAATTGGAACATCTCCTTTTTTATTTGAAATATGTAATGATTTCCAATACCACCAGAGGATAATCACTACAGCAACTGTTAACATGGAATACATACGAGTGTAGTTGGACGACCAGATATATCCATTATCCAGACTTGCTAGAGTCGTTACGTAGAAAGATATCTCCCATGATTGAGATATACGGCGAACAAACAACGCGAGCATGCCCAGAAACACAATGCCCCATAGAAGAGCGGGTAACCGAAACGCCCATTCGCTCTCACCAAACCACTGAACACTCTTCGCTACTTGCCAGGTATATATACTCCCTCGTACATACTCTTCTCCAGCCGCTTGCTCTAACCAATCCCATTGCACGTACTCTCCGGTTTCAATCAAACCTTTTGCCGTGTTGACGTGATAATACTCATCATTTTGAAATGAATAGGTGTCTACTGCAGCAATGCGATGATATGCTCCTAGAAGCACCACTACACCAACTGCTACCAACCATATAATCGAACTAATCGATCCGGCCTTTTTTGTCTTCTCTTTTTTATGTGGAATATATCGAAATACTACGGACCACAACAGTGCAAGTACCAGGAATAGAATTGGCGTGATCTCATTCTCTTGCACAACTCGATAATATCCAACAAGTACAACTGACAGGAGCAGCGCAAGCCATACAAAGCGTTTCCATCCCCTCTCTTGCAGTAACTGTGCTTTGTAATAGAAACAGATCTCTACTACTACTGCTGCCCATAGACAGCTCAATATCATAACTAATGGTTCGAACTTCATCTCCCCGATAATCAATAGCATCTGAGCAAAGCTCAATACTGGAAAGACGATAAGCGCAAATACCAGTCGCATTGAATACTGCGACTGTCGAGAGGTATAGTAACTACTACCAAGCGCGATCACGGAAACCACGGTATACCAATACCATCGAGGAATGTGCATCACATCCGTGAACAATGGGTCGGGGAGTAACAGTATCACTACATATAATACGATGCTGGCGACATTAAGCATCGACCAGATCCCTGGAATTGACTCTTTTTTCGTTTTTCGTTTAGCAACGGACATCTCTTTTGTGAGCTTATCAAAAATCTGTGAAAAATCAACCTCATGTGCAATGAATATTCTTACAATAGTACTGACGATACAACGTTACATTTTGCTTGCAAAATAAGGTCATTTTAGCTACAATATATTGCTGAAACACCCCTATGTCAGTTATTTTTATCACTAGAAAATATCCGCCAGTGAAAGGTGGAATGGAGACATTCAGTTATCAGTTATTGCGACACTTTCTTCCTTCGCATCATAGCATCATTCATGCAAGCAAACGACCGCGTGATATTTTTTGGATCGCACCATTACTGCTCCTGCGTGCACTACGAAAACGTTCGGATGCGTCTGTATTTCATCTTGGAGATTTAGTACTTGCACCACTTGCAATCGTTCTGAAGCGCTTCAGTACTGCTCCGATTGTTGTCACCGTACATGGTCTTGATATTACCTTTGCGCAACAACAGTGGCTCTATCGATGGTTATTAAAACGATCCCTTCGTCATATCGATCTATTTGTCTGTATTAGTAAGAATACATCACAGCACTTAGAACGCTTCGGTGTTCAAAAAAAAGATATAAGAAGAATCCCTCATGGCGTGCTTCCCCCGAAAAAAATGAACAAACACTCTGCAAAAGAATATATCGCGAATATACTGAACTGCTCTGTTGAAGATCTGGGAGACCGCTGTATTATTCTCTCTGTTGGACGCTTGGTTCAACGAAAAGGTATGCCGTGGTTCATTGAGCACGTAATGCTAAAAATAATCAAGCAAAATCCACTTCTTATAATCGCTTCAGATGGCCCAGAACGCTCAAGAATAGAATCTCTTATTACAAAACATTCATTAGAAGAAAACATCACCGTACTCGGTGCAGTAAACGATGAAACACTACAACAGCTCTACACTGGCGCTGACATTTGTGTAGTGCCAAATATTCCAGTAACAGATGATATCGAAGGCTTTGGTTTTGTCGCGATTGAAGGAGCAGCATACGGAAATGTAGTGCTCGCATCAAACATCGACGGTCTCCCAGCTGCGATTCATGACAAAAAAAATGGAGTTCTTCTGCCTCCACAAGATGCTAAAATCTGGGCAGACACGCTAACGTATTGGATCTCGCGCAACCATGAGCGTCAGGACTTTGGAAGACGTGCAGCAGAGTATACGTTACAAACGTTTCAATGGACACAGGTAGCACAGCAGTACCAGGACGTCTTTGATTCACTTGAAAAAACAGATCATAAACTATGTCGTTAGTACGCAAAGTCTTTAAGAATATCTCGTACCTCCTGATCGCACGAACTGCGTTTCGGTTCTTAACTGCTGGAATCATGATCTATGCTGCGCGCTATCTTGGGGTTGATCGATTCGGAATGTATGAAACTGCTCTAGCGTGGTCCAATGCATTTCTTGCATTGAACGACATCGGAATGAGCACATTGATTGTACGCGAAGCAGCGAGAGACGAAAAAAAGATGTCGCTCTATTTTGGAAATACACTAGTAGTGGAAATTCTTGCTTCTATTGTGTTGTATATCGCCATCATCAGTATCGGAATTGGTCTCAAGTACGATCCGACTATCATCACGTTAATGCTCATCCTTGGTGCAGCTGGATTGATCTATGAATTCAGAAAAGTGATGCGGGGCATCTTCCGCGTACTACTGAAATTAAAAGCAGTAGCGATTCTAGAAACACTGAACGGCATCCTCTACTTCCTCATCACCTTATGGATCATTACATCCTTTGCAAACGTTGACGTCGGTCTATTAGGCATCGCGCACTCACGACTCTGGGTGAATGTGGTCATTGTGCTTGCACTGTTCATCTATACTCTAAAGTTCGTCCGCCCGTCTTTTGCGCCAAAAGAGATCTGGCCTATGATCAAGCAGTCATACGTCTTCACGCTCTATAACGTCTTTTTCATGTTGTACTTTCAGATCGACCAGATCATTCTTTCGATTATCCATGGAAAAACAGCAGTGGGTATTTACTCAGCGTCATCCAAGCTCGTTGGAGTGCTGCTCTTTATACCACTCATGATCTTTCAAGTGACTATGCCGATCATGTACCGTTACAGCAAGAATGATATGGAGAAGTATAAACGAGTAAACTTCACAATCTGGCGATATCTCATTGCATTCGGCTTCCCTGCTGGTGTTGGACTATGGCTGTTAGCTCCAGAGATTATACAGTTAGTATATGGAACTGAGTATCTTGCATCAGTGTTAATCCTCCAAATCCTCGGATGGTTCCTAGCAATTCGATTCCTTGGCATTAGCCAGGGCAACTCCATGACCACGACTGATCGGCAAGGGCTCCGTGCAGGTATACAGGTGGTCACTGTTGGAATAAATATCATTTTAGATATCTGGCTTATCCAAAAACACGGCGCAGCTGGTGCAGCGGTCGCAACCTTGATCACGGAAAGTCTGATAGCGGGATCGTACCTCATATTCTCAGCTCGGTATCTGAAAGAATCTATTCTTAGCAACTTCATGTCTATCGTTCCAGTTCTACTCGCGAGCGCAGGAATGGTGGGTATGCTCACCTTGGCAAAACCGCATTTTCATGTTATTGTTCTCGTGATTTTCGGTATAATTACATATAGTATACTACTGTGGGTCTTTCGCTTTTTTAAGGCCTATGATCGCACAATTCTTAATCAATTAATGCATAAATAACTGATATGAGGACTATTATTCTTGCAGCAGGAGCAGCACGACGCTTACAGCCACTCACGGACTCTATTCCAAAAACGTTACTGCAGCTCGGTGAAAAGACAATCTTAGAACACATTCTAAATCAAGCAGTTGCATCTGGGTTAACGCATTTTGACATTGTCACTGGCCACGGACACCCAGCAGTGGAAGAATTTGCAAACGAGTACCAAAAAGAACATCCAGAGATCAATATCAACTTGATCTATAACGACCAGTATGACTCCACAGGGAATGTCGCTTCTATGCATATCGCAAAAGAAGTGTTCGATGAAGATTTCATCTTAATTAATTCTGACACAATCTTTCATGCAGACATCTTAAAACGCTTGGTACGTTCGTCCCACGCGAATGCTATGGTCATTGATGATGTAAAAGACCTGGGTGATGAAGAGATGAAAGTACATATCAACGATGATGAACATATCACTCATATTCATAAAAGCTTGGATCCAAATGAAGCGCACGGTGAATACGTCGGCATCTTGAAACTCTCAAGTGATATTAAAGGAAAGCTGTTAGATAGCTTTGATAAGATGATTACTGAAGACGACTCAGTCTACTACGAAGATGCCATTCAAAAAATGATCAACGACCACGGCGTGGATATTAAAAGCATCTCAACTGAAGGCCTGCCTGTTATGGAGATAGACACACATGAAGATCTGGATGAAGCTAAGCAATTAATTGAAGAGATGTAATGTCTGTTCTATTTCGAAATATTCAGATTCCATTATTTATTAAGATAGACACTGGTCATCTTGGGTCTATTCGTAACATTTTAGATGAGCACCATCTGCATTTTCAGAAGCCGTTAATACTGTCCGAAGAGCACCTGCTTGATATCGGAGGGAATGATGTAGTGCATGCACTCGGTGATCCAGCAACAATCCTACTAAAAGAAAACTCGATTCAGGAAGGCGATCGTATCGCGCAAGAGCTCCGAGATAAAGGGAATGATCTCATGGTGAGTATCGGTGGTGGAAGAGTGCTTGACCTTGGGAAATACGCTGCAACTAAAGCGCAGGTAAACTACATCTCTATTCCAACCTCCCCTTCTAATGATGGAATCTGTTCACCAGTTGCAGTATTAAAGGATGAACAGAATAACACCCATAGCTTAGGTGTGAACATGCCGATCGGTGTGTTAGTTGACACTTCAATGCTCACATCTGCTCCACGCGATAATGTCTTGTCTGGAATTGGTGACTTGATATCCAATTTCTCAGCGATAAAAGATTGGCAGCTCGCGTATCACGATGGAAAAGACAAAGTGGATGACTTTGCAGCATCTATGGCGTATTCTGGAGCACAGTTAGTCTTTGAGACTGCCCGCTCTGCAGAAGTGGACCTGCAATCTGAGCACTTTCTAGAGAAGCTCACGCACGGACTTATCATCGCAGGTATTGCAATGAATATTGCGGGTAACTCACGTCCGTGTTCAGGATCTGAGCACAAAATCTCACATGCAATTGATGCGCTATTTCCTGGAACTTCTACACATGGTCTTCAAGTCGCATGGGCAACACTCCTATCAGCATTCCTACGAGAGGAGCCTATTGAGCAACTCGCACATTTCTATAACTCTATTCAGCTACCACTATCACACCATGAGTTAGGCCTGTCGGATGAACAGCTCGTACAAATCATTCTACATGCGCCTGAAACCAGAACAGAGCGCTACACCATCCTAGAAAAATTACAACTTACAGAAAAACAAGCTGCAGAATTAGTAACATCATTCAATGACACCATCAAACAACACCAAAGTTAATACTCCGAACTCCGATACAAAGAATCCACGTTCGATAATAAAAAAAGAGGACGGAGTGCTCGCTTATTGGTTCTCTGCTCAAGTAGCGTATCTGATTGTACGCGCATTCAGCAAACTACCTGTGAAGCCAAATCACTACACCTTTCTATCACTAATTTTAGGGTTGGCAACAGCAGTACTATTTGCAACCGGAGAATACATGTACTTGATCATCGGTATTATTGTATTGCATCTCTCGTTTATCTTGGATTGCTGCGACGGACAAGTATCACGCCTAAAAGGGCTGCAATCAAAAAAAGGCCACTGGTTTGATTATCACTCAGACAAGATAAAAGACGGGTTTATCCTACTTGGCGCAGCATATGGAGTATTTCAAGCGTCTGGAGTCAGTATGTACTGGATCTTCATTGTCGCATTCATCGCTATCTTCTTTCAATTCCTCAGAAATATCGCTGCGTTGAATAGAGATAACTTCAAGCTTGAGCACGAAGGAAAGAAAGACAAAATGCATTCACCGCTTGAGGGGAAAAAGCAAAGCCAATTCCTCACCACAGTAAAACACTCTGTACTATTCAAGCTTTCGGACCGCGTGCTTCTATTCACTGTATTTGGACTCATGAACCGATTAAAGGAAGCGATCATTATCTACGCGGTTCTCGAACTATTCTACTCACTCTCTTCAGCGTCTTTAAACTACAAATATTTTCAAGAATTTGATAATAAGAATAAATAAACACTATGCAAGTCAATATAAATGATGAATTAAGTAAAAAACTACAGCAACGCGTTGATGCTTCGGATGAGTTTGATTCTGTTGAGACGTACGTTCAATATGTACTGGATGAAGTGATCAAACAGACCGCTGAACCAGAGCAAGAACAGACATACTCCAAAGAGCAAGAAGAGGCAGTCAAACAACGACTAGAGGACTTGGGGTATCTTGATTAATTACACCGCGCACTAGCGCTTACTATAAACAACCTAAAACGTTATTACATGAAAAAAACAGTTGTCATCGGGCTTGATGGTGCAACATGGGACATCTTGAAACCGTTTATGGAGAAGGGATATATGCCGCACTTGCAGTCACTCGTCGATAAGGGAATTCATGGACCACTAGAATCAACCATACCGAATATGACCGGTCCTGCATGGACCACATTCGTCACTGGAAAACACCCAGGACATCATGGAGTGTTCGATTTCATGCTACCCACAGATACATTGCAAAGCATGAAGTTTGCTACAGCAGATGATATACAGGACATCACATTATATGAAATACTGAAACAGAACGGGTATACACCGATTCTGATAAATCTACCGGTGTCATGGCCGCCCAAACTACAAGACGATATCACTATTACCAGCCTGCTCACTCAAGGAGATGAATGGGTGTTTCCACAATCACTTAAAGAAGAATTTCCTGATCTCCAGCATTATCGGCTGACTCCGGATGAAAGTCTCCGCTTAAAAGAAAATGATGAAGCGTATATTGAAGATCTGTTGAAACACATGGATGAGCAATTGCTGGTAACGAAAAAAATCTATGAGACCAAACCCTGGGACTTCTTCTTCTATTTATTCTCGCACTCTGACTGGGTCTCACATCTTGCATACGATAAATTACTGCAACACGATCAGTCATCGCGACGTGTGTTTGAAAAAATTGATGAATACCTTGGCTGGTTCATTGAGCACCTACCTGAAGACGCCAACCTCATCATGCTCTCTGACCACGGTTTTCGTGCATTTGATAAGATCTTCTACTTCAATAAGTGGTTAGAACAAGAGGGCTACTTAGCCACCAGTACCTCTGGAGACCAATTTCGGGGTGCGGTAACTCGACGAGCAAAAGAGACAGATAAAATTAGAGCATCGAAAAAGAGTATCAACATCGGATCCGGAGTGTTCTCAATGCTCTCTACAGTACCTGTGGCTGAAAAAGCTGCCAAGTGGGTCTACCATCGTATTGTAAAACCGTATCTGCCCGTGCACGTAAATGTAGACGTAGGAATAGACTTTTCAAAAACCAAAGTATGCTTTCCTAAAGGTAGTTATATTACAAATGGATACATTAACAAAGACTGGGTATATAAAAATGGAACAGTTTCTAAGCAAGAGTTTGAACCGTTACGTAAAGAGCTCATAGAAAAGATCTCAGCATTAAAAGATCCGGATGGAAATCCAGTAGTCAAGGAGGTGCTTACTCGAGAGCAAGTATACGGAGAACACGCGCCGGACCAAGCGCCAGATATCTTTTTTGAACTTGCAGATTACTGGCTGGTTGGCCAGTTCCACTCCGGAAAACTCTTTGAAAAAGAGATCCACAATAAACACGGAAAATATGGAATATTCCTTGGGTATGGGCCGGACTTTGAACAGCACGCGGAAGTAAAAAATCTAATGATACAAGATCTGACTCCAAACATTCTGCATCTCTTAGGTTTGCCAATCCCTGATGATTGTGACGGTCGAGTAGCACTGGAACTGTTCTCACAACAATCTCAGGCACGCACTCGCGAAACCAAGAAAAAAACCTATTCTTCCTCAACTACACAAGGGCCCTCTTCAGAGAAAGAGAATATTAAAAAAGCGCTTGGTTCAATTTCGTTGAAATAAATTCAGCGCTAACTCTCCTTTTTGGATAATCGATATGCAGAGAGGAACTGTTTTAATATCATTGGAATAGAGATCAAAAAGAAAAGACCCAAAATAAAGATCTCTAGATTAACTAACACTGCTGCGCTGATAAGATAGATCATCACATCCACCGTGCCGATATAGATAGTTTTTGAAATAAACAACTCAGATGTCCGCTCTGACGGCCAAGAGCTTTTCTTTGCTTCTCGAAGATACGATACAGTCAGCAAACCCAGCGTGGCTCCGAAGCCCAACAAAATCACCCACACTTCGGTTGTTTCGTATAAATACCAATAGAGTGTTATTGCACCGAACATTAGCACTTCCTTAATACGATCAAATACTGAATCAAGCCATGCGCCAAACTTCGAGCTCAAATTCTTAATACGAGAGATCTCTCCGTCCGAACAGTCAAATGCAAAACTCAATTGCAGCAACACGACTCCAACAACCCGCCACCAATAATTTGGATGAATAAACAGTGCACACGCAACTGCAGCTAATAAAAATGAAAAAATTGAAACCTGATTTGGGGTGACACCTTTTACATACTTCACTAAAAAAAACGTAATCACTCGAGAGATCTTTCTAGTGATTAACATGGAAAAAATTGAGTCTTGTGGTTTTTGGAACGGTTTTACATCCGCAATGCGCTTGATGTCAGACATGGGGTTGCTAATGAGATAATTTATATATAAAGACGTCCGGTTGAAACGAGTACTGCTGAATGTCGATCTGCTCCTTGTGCTGCTGTTCTAGCCAGTCAAATAGCTCGGGCGAGGACGTTTCATCCACCCACACAAACAGATCATACCCTGATTCACGCATCTGGTCAAAGAATGTATAGACTTGGTCTGGTGAGAACGCAAACCGTTGCTCGAGTGGAAACCGAATTGTCTTTACTCCAGTATGTGCTTCGAATGTTTCGCTAATTCCGTACTGCCAATCCCCAGAAAATAACACCACTGGCTGTTCAGCGGTCTGCACTTGCTCGCCTAAGTATTCAAGCTGTAATAGATCCTGTTGAGAGATCGCTTTAAAGCGCAATACATCGTCATGGATGTTATCCATGGCTTGAGCCAGTAACGGCTGATAGCCAAATAAGAACGAGATAGCTATCACTGACGTCACTACTCCAATATACAATTTCTTTTTCGTAATCAACGGTAGGAACTGCTGAAAGAACGCAAACATCCCGTAGCTGCCGAGCAAGAACAGAGCGGGAAATGCAGGCAAGATATAGCGCGAATACGGATTCACCCACAATGAAAATAACCCAATAAACGCAAGCATCCATAGGACGAGCAGGCTGGCACGAGCACGTGACTCTTTCCACAAATAGATAATTCCTATTACGACAAACAGCAGGAAGTACGGTAACGGACTAGCTTGCTGCATGATCTTCCAGTAGTGCGGGAGGGATCCTTTGCCTGGACGAAACTTCCCTTGATTATCAAAGAGGTTCTGTAGACTCAAGGTCTCTACATGACCGATATTTGAGAGGATAACCACTTCACTCGTATCACGTGCTTTAAACACCTCTTTCTCTTTTGAGATATTATATGAGTTTTGAATGGTCGGTATGGCTGCAATAGCAGCAAACAAACAGAACACTGCAATCGGAGCTATAAGCGCACGTACTGTCTCACGAAATGAAGAGGAGATACTTCTATAGGATATGTAAGCAAACACAGCAATAGCTGGGAGCATCAACACGCTGGTCTCACGTATATTAAATGCCATTCCAAATGCTGCACCTGCAAGCACCATGCTCAGCAGAACTCCGGCTTTTGCAAACTTCTGCTTGCTTCTGCATATACGGGCAGCCACACAACAAAAAATTGCAATCAACAGGATAAATGTAATAGATGGAATCTCCCGCATGGGTTGCGCGATCGCATAATCGTAATAGAGGTTCGCTATGCCCATACTAAATCCTGCGAGTACACCAATAACGTGCCGATGCTTGTGCTTTGGAAATAGCAGTAGTGCTAGTATATAGAGCAGCATAATATTCAACACTGCTAGAAGCGGAGTGACGTAATAGAACCCGTGGTCAGACCCGAATATGCGCGCGCCAGTATATAGTAATAACGACGCTCCAACAGGGTACTTGGATGCTAAGAAACCAGACTGATTAATGAACTGATGATGAGTCGGAGTTAACCACCGTGCTAGCTTTTCATCCTGAAAGAATTCAAACCCACTTTTTGCAAGCGCATCCTGATACACCAAAGGTTGATCACGCATCATTCTACCTGCCAGATAGATATACCCAGCAGAGTCATCACCCCAGGTGCCCCATGCGTGATTGTTGAAATACAAAATACCAAACCCAGCAACCAGCGCAAAGATGAATAGTCCAGATAGAACGAGTGATAGCGCTGTGTTGGGTCGCTTCATGTATTTACGAAATAATACCTTGATCCTCTAAGTATTCTATCACTTTTTTTGCTGCTTGCTCAACTGTTAATGCATCCGTATCTACAGTAATCTCCGGAGACTCTGGTTCTTCATATGGAGCACTAATACCAGTAAACTCAGGAATCTCGCCGGATCGTGCTTTCTTATATAGACCTTTTGGATCTCGTTTTTCACACTCCTCTACTGAACAATCAACAAATACCTCAACGAACTTTCCTTCATCCAATAACGCGCGTACTGCATCACGGTCTTTCTTATACGGAGAGATGAACGATGCCATAACAATCACGCCTGCGTCCGCAAATAGTTTTGCGGTCTCACCTATTCTGCGGATATTCTCAGTACGATCCTCAGGAGAAAACCCAAGGTCTTTATTCAAACCATGCCGAATATTATCTCCATCAAGTCGATAACAGAGATGTTGCTTTTGAAAGAGCTCTCGCTCAACTTCAACAGCTACTGTGGACTTTCCTGATCCAGATAATCCTGTGAACCAGAGTACTACCCCTTTCTGTTGTAGCAGCTCCTCTCGATCGTTTTGATTCACCTCGCCATCATGCCAGGTAATGTTTGTTGCTTTTTGCTTTGCCATATATACTCTTACTAATTCTTTTTATCTATACTGCTTTTCCTCTGAAGTCGTTTGGGATATCCATGCCAAAATCTTGCAGCACTGAAGGTGCTACATCTTTGATATCAAGATCATCACGCTTCCCTCCCCCTTTGTTTGTAGGATCATGCTTTACAAATACTCCATCCCAGTCATGAACTCCAAAGTCTAATCCACGATCATCTTGTTCAATATACTGAGAGTTCCAACCAATAGTTCCCGCGACCTTCCAAAACAGATCTCCCCAAAAAATCATCAAGTCTGGAGCGTCGCCGGTTCCTTCTGGATATAACTCCTGCGGAGTATAAATCTGCGTTTGAATTGTTTCTCCATCCGGTCCGTTCACTGCGAGTAGTTTCTCACGAATCTCTTGTACCAGTGAGTCTACTTGATCAGCAGGAACTATACCTTCTGGTTCTCTTCCTTGTACATTTAAAAAGAGTCGTCCATAAAAACCACCCCACGCCCAGGCCTTAGTCTTTGACCAGTCCACGTTACACTTCATAATGCTCGTGGGTTCAGATGGTTGCTCATGAAGCGTTAAATATCCATTCTCGATCAACCATTCGTTAATTACGAACATTCCTTCCATACGCTTGGCTCCATGATCTGACACAACGTAAAAAATCGTGTTCTCAGGCGCTTTTTGACGTAATTCGCCTATGTAGGTGTCTATATGTTGATAGTACTCTTTAATCTTATTTTCGTACGGATTCCCGGATACATAGTCCTTATGCTCAGGATCAATGTACTGCCACAAATAGTGATGGATACGATCTACGCCCATCTCCACCATCATCAAGAAATCCCATTCTTTGTTCTCTACCCAGTCACTGAATATCTGCTGTCGCTGATTGGTCATGGTGTAGATGTGTTCCAGTACTTTCTCCGGTGGTTCTTTGGAGCGATTCGCAAAATCAAACATATACTCATTGGGCGCGCAACACTGTACAATCTCCTCCTTGAGTTCGCTCGGATATGCAAAATCAACAGAGGTATCAGGTGTGAGAAAACCTGAAACCATCATACCGTTGACTGGTCGTACAGGAAAGGTTTGTGGCACCCCGAGTAGCCCGACTTTTTTATCTGCTTCACCAAGATAATCCCACGCACGTTTCACTTTCACCATGCCTCCGTGTGCGATATCCATAGCATCATACGCAGCTCCGGGTGTTCTGGAACGAAATCCGTACACTCCAACGTCTCCGGGGTTCTTTGAGGACATCATACACGTCCATGCAGGCACGGTAATCGGAGGTATGGTGCTGCGTAACGGGCCCCAGGTCCCCTGCTCCATCATCTCAGAGATATTAGGCAAGTCTTCTTTATACGATTCAAATAGTAATTGTGGTGTGGCGCAATCTAATCCTATAATAATTACTTTAGTATCACTCATATGCTTGAACTATAAAATCAATTAATTCATCTCGGAACTTTTGTAGATCCGAAGTCGGTAACACAATTCCAGCTACTTCTGCTTTTCCACCTGCATTGTATCCACGTTCACGTGCGAGTTGTACGACTGCACCGCAATCATAATCACTGTCACGCCGACGCACATACAAGCTAGAATCATCACCTCGCTCCTGCTCAGTGACTATAATCTGCTCTGGATGCTGTCGAGCAAGCGCTCGTGTTATCTCGGAGATCAAAGAGAAGTCAGAGGCAATTGAATGAAATAGTACACGCGAACCATGCTCTTTCAACTCTGTAGCGAGTTCTTTCTCCATCTCTTTTTTTATGCGCTCTTCATTTTGAAGCAACCCTGAATGCGTTAATAGTACTTTCGGATCCTGTTGTAGCAGCTGAATAATCCCAACAAAACTCTCAGTGTCCCCAACCACATATGCAGTATCCATCAGCTTGGTAATGCGTAGCAACTCATCAAATGAGATCTCTTGCTCTTTCATCACTTGTTCGACAATTTGATAGTACTGATCGTTATCTTTCAGCTTCTCTTCCTGATCCCCAACCATTCCTAACACTCCAACAAGCTGCAGCGGACTCTGCAAGTACTCTGCGACAAGGTACGAACACCCTGGATACGACGAGTCCTGTTTTCCAGGCCTCTGTATATCAGCGGTCTGTGAATGGTGGTCAAACACAAACACCTGTGCGTGTTGTTGTTCGAGCTGTTCAATTACATCCACTGCAAAATTAAGATCTGTCACAATAAGGACGTCTGGTGCGCATTGCTCGATTTCTGTATACTCGTGCGGAGTAAGAAAGTAGTTGTTGATCGTTGGATGAAAAAACTGTAACACAGTCTTTGGGCTCTGCTCCTGAATATACGCTGCAAAGAGTGCTGCGCTTGCGAGTCCATCCGTATCCCAATGGTGCAATATCGCTACTGTTTGAGGTTGGACATCTGTGATAGTGGTCTTAAAATCCATATCGGTTATTACTGAATTTCAATAAGACGCGCCCATCTGACACACAGCTTCCACTATGTGACAAACGGTTCGTCTTCTTTTAGAAGTAGGTCTACGATCTCAGGTCGCATCATCTTCTCAGTTACTGGCTTCCCGGATGAGATCAATTCTCGTATCTCTGAACCAGATGGAGGAGTACGCTGCTCTTTATCATGACCGCACGTCTTAGACGTTGCCATGCAATCACATCCATCACAGAAGAACGAATGTTCAAACTTTAAAATCTGTATTCCAATATCTTCAATCGTGTCAAAGATCTCCTGTGCTTCATATGAACCGTAGTAGTCTCCCACTCCTGCATGATCACGTCCAACAACAAAATGTGAGCAACCAAAGTTCTTACGAATGATTGCATGTAATATCGCTTCCCGAGGCCCCGCATATTTCATTCGTGCTGGAAGAATGGAGAACGTGGCGCTATTCCGCGGAAAGAATTCAGTAATTAAGAAATCATACGCTTTAATGATTACATCATCACGAAAATCTCCTGCTTTCTTTCTTCCGATGATCGGGTTAATGAATAGCCCGTCGACTAGCTCCAATGCGCATCGTTGCAAGTACTCATGTGCTCGATGTGGAACATTACGCGTTTGAAAGCCTGCAACGGATTTCCATCCACGCTCTTTAAACAGTGTGCGCGTCTCTGCTGGATCTAAATTATAGTCGTAATACGGTTCTTTCGAGTTATCAATCAAATCGATTAAACCGCCAACCAGCGTGTCGTTCATCTGCTGCCAATGCGCTACACCTGGGTGCTCTGTGTCGCTCGTTCCAAAGACCTTCTCAGTAACATGCGTCACATCAAATGAATAGACATCTCCAACATGTAATAGTGCGACCGGGTTTTTTTGCTCATCAACCAGCGCTACTTCATCTCCGCTTGCAAACTCCTCTGCTTTCTTTTTTGTCACGTCTAGAACAAACGGAATAGGCCATATAGTATCATCCGCCATGCGCATCTCATCAACAACACGCTCAAAATCCGCTTGATTCATAAAACCAGTCAATGGTGACAGAACGCCTCGTGCAACATTTTTTACCTCTTTTACCTTCTCCTCATCTAGAGTAATGTGCGGTAATGTCGCCGCGCGCTTTTTTGCTTCTTCCGCATGCTCCTCAGACAAAACACGATTGACCAACGTGTTGCCATGCGGTGGTATAATTATTGATTCCATACTTTAATCGATGTAGCCTAATGCTTTCAAGCGATCTTTAATCGCTTTCTCTTCGTGTTCTTTGTACACGGGTCCAGCTTGCTGCTGGAGTGTTTGTTGTAGTAATTGCTCAGCATACTCATCTACAGATGCGGCACTACCAGCAGAATTCTCCATAGCTTGCAGCAGCTGTGTATACAATTCACCACTAATCTTAATCTCCTTTTTCATAGTTACGTGCTTGTGTTAACTCTCTTTTTTTTACGTGATACAGTACCTCCTCAGTACTTTTTCTGGACCATCCAATAGAAGATCCTAATAGGCCCAACATTAAACTGTTAAAGCTCAGAATCACTAACACCCCGCCGAGTGTTAATGACTGTAAATGACCGCGGCCGTCGCCGATGCTATAGAAGTAGATCCAACGAATAATCGGCGCTACTCCAATAGCGAATAACGCTACTGAAAGCAGGCCGAAAAAGCGTAGCGGACGAAATAGAACGATATTGCGAATGATATTGATGCTTGCTTTCCACAAGTGACTCGGAATATTGTTAATTAACCGAGACTTCCGCGTCACAGCGCGTGCTTTAATTGGGACTTCAACTGTGTGCAGATGTTGATCCTCAGCCGACAGTAATGTGGTATGAACGTACGTATGTAAGGAATAGACACTCAGTCGCAGTGCAGCCTCACGTGAGTACGCTCGGAAACCAGTTGAAACATCAACTTTAGGCAGCCCAACCCATCGCGTTAAGACGAAACTCCCGATGCGGTTCAGGTGTTTATTCCAGAACGGCATATGTTCGAGTTCTGCTACTTTTCTGGAACCAATCACGATATCACCCCTTCGCTTCATAATCGGATCAATCAAGTCTGGGATGCGAGATTGGTCATAGTGATTATCGCCATCGGTGTTTACAATAATATCTGCTCCGTACTGAAGTGCTTCCCACAATGCGCGCTTAAACGTAATTGCCAACCCTTGATTCCGTGAATTGCTCAGCACATAATCTGCGCCAGCTTGCCTCGCGACTTCACATGTCTTATCTGTCGACCCATCGTCGTACACCAAGACTTTCACATCATCTATACCGTCTATAGATCGTGGTATCTCTTGAATAACTTCACGTATATTCTCTTCCTCATTATACGCTGGTATAGTGACTATTAATCTCATACAGGAGCTTATTGTTTATTCTCACCGTTCCGTCCGACGGAATAGTACTTAAACCCAAACTCCTCTCGCATGCGTCGAGGTTTCAGGTGGTTTCTTCCATCAAATAGTACTGGTGTCTTAACTAGTTCTTTCACTTTTGCCCAATCGAGCTCTTGAAACTGTGGCCACTCTGTTGCGAGTACTACTGCATCTGCATCCTTCATTGCATCATACGGATCTTCAACATACGTAATGGTAGTCTCTCCTAGTTCTTTTTTTGCATTTGTTGTGGCTTCGTAATCAAAGGCGTGAATCTCAGCACCTTCATCCGCTAGATAACGAATGATATCAATAGCAGCGGATTCACGAATATCATCAGTATTTCCTTTAAACGCCAAACCCAGAACTGCAATCTTTTTATCGCGTACATTACCTTGAAAGTACTCTTTTATTTTCTCTACCATGTGCCGTCTTTGATGGTTGTTGACCTCAATCACGGCTTTCAAGAGTTTAAATTCATACCCGTGCGCTCCGCCGATCTGATCTAAAGCACGAACATCTTTCGGAAAGCATGATCCACCCCAGCCAATACCAGCTTGCAGAAATTTTGGCCCTATGCGCGTATCCAAACCAATACCGTATGCTACTTCTTCAATGTCTCCACCTGCACGTTCACAGAGATGTGCAATTTCATTGATGAATGAAATCTTGGTAGCTAAAAATGCATTAGACGCATACTTGATCAGCTCGGCACTCTCTACTGTAGTAACGAGCTTCTCGCCTTTAATACGGTTAAAGACATCCAGCATGATCTTGGCTGCTTTATCCTTGCGCACACCAATCACAATTCGATCTGGATTCATGAAATCATCGACTGCGCACCCTTCTCGCAAGAACTCTGGACAGGACACCACATCAAAATCGCCACTATAACTTTCTTTTATCAGATTCTCTACTTCAGTCGCTGTGCCGACCGGAACCGTACTTTTATTGACTATAACTTTATAATCTTTAATATGTTCTCCAATCTGTTTCGCAACTGCATAGACATACTGCATATCTGCATGACCATCCGGACGTGAAGGCGTCCCTACTGCGATTACTACTACTTTCGCATCGTCAATTACATCAGGAAGCGACGTAGTAAACTGCAAGCGTTTTGCTCGCACGTTATTTACTACTAATGTATCCAACCCTGGTTCAAAGATTGGAATCTCCCCATTCTCTAATTTTTTGATCTTCTCTTCATCGATATCCACACAATGCACTGTGTGTCCGATTTCAGCTAAGCAGGTTCCGGTGACAAGACCGACATATCCTGTTCCTACAACGGCAATGTTCATAATCTAATGTTTCTTATTTAATATTACTTATACTGCTATTTTTTTGTCTGGGTGTTGTTACAACATAAATCAATCATTATCATGATTGAGATGAAAACCATTTGAATGTTTTCTCTATTCCTTGCTCAAGTGGAACTGTTACACCCCATTTGAACTGCTGCTTGAATAGGCTGTTATCAATCGCGCTCCGTGATAATTCCCCTGGAATTGCATCAATATGCTCAATGTGTACGGATGCTCCAGAAACTGACGTTATTTTCTCCGCTAATTCATTCACGGATGTCTCTTCGCCAGTTCCGATATTATACTGACCTGCTATTGGTTCGTCAAGGCGTTCTAACACAGCAGTACACGCAGACACCACATCGCTAACATAGATGTAATCTCGTGTCTGATTTCCATCTCCGTAGATCAATAACGGTTCATTATTCAGTATGCGATCACTGAAGATTGCCAGCACTCCTGCCTCTCCTTTTGGATCCTGTCTTGGGCCGTATACATTAGCTAATCGCAAGGAAATGCCTGTTAATCCATAAATCTTCGAGTAATAATTTATATATACTTCACCCGCGAGCTTGCTTGCTGTATACGGTGACAACGGTTCAAGATCTGCGGTTTCTGGAGTTGGAAATGTCGATGCCTCTCCATAGATAGTTCCGCCAGTGGATAGTAGAATAAATGCCCCGACGGTATATTTTTTGCATGCTTCTAATAATCGAAGTAATCCAATAATATTCTGTTCTGCGTCATATACTGGATCTTCAAATGACTGCCGAACGCTTTTCTGTGCTGCACAATGAATAACGACGTCAAAAGACCCATCTGCAAACACGGCATCAATCGATGGATCGCAGATGCTTTGCTCTATGAAAGTCGCTTTTGGAGAAACCTGCTCCTTCTTACCAAAAGATAAATCATCTACAACCGTTACTGTAGTGTCGTCCCTCTCTACGAGCGCATCAACAATATGCGACCCAATAAAACCCGCGCCTCCAGTAACTAGAATGTTCATGAAGGTGTTGGTGACGATTTATCTCCTGATTGTTGACTCTTTTCTCTGACAGAAGAGTACGTTAACACTTGAGAGCCCATCATATCCTCAACTGTGCGCTCTAATCCAACATCTATCTCTGTAATTGGGAACCAGCCCAGATACTGTTTAGCGCGCTCAATATCCGGAGATGCATGTTTTACTAACCCAGTAATCTCATCTTGAAATACAATATTGGACTTGGACCCTACTACTTCTATAATCTTCTTTGCAATATCAATTATTTGATAGTTCACTGGATTTCCAAGGTTCACGGGCTCATTCACATTGGAAAGCATTAATGCAACTAATCCTTGCACCATATCATCAACATAACAGTAACTGTCTTCGGATGAACCGTCTCCGTAAATTAACACATCCTGTCGATCTATAGCTGAACGAACAAAATCAGGAATCATGCGTCCGGAATTTAATTTCATGCGCGGCCCATACACATTAAAAACTCGAGCAATCTTGGTATCCATCTGATACGTGCGGTGATAGGTCATAGTCACAGCCTCTGCAAATCGCTTTCCTTCGTTGTAGCAAGCACGCTCTCCAGTTGCATCAACGAAACCCCAATACCCTTCATCGAAACTCTCCTGTCCGTCGAGTGGGTCCCCGTATACTGACCGAGTAGAAGCAAATAAGAATTTTGCTTCATGCTCATGCGCTAAATCTAATGCATGAATAACCCCTACTGAGTTGGTTTTAGCAGTTGCTACTGCATACTCCTCAAACCCTAACTGAACAGTTGGGCACGCTAAATAATAGACCTCTTGAATACCTTGAAAGGTGATTTGAAACTCTTCTAACTCAGGAAATGTGGTGAGATCGATCGGTTCGTTGATATCGTGCTTCAAGAAGATAAAATTTGGATGCTGCAAAAGATGTGAGATATTGCTCACTGAACCACTTGCATAGTTGTCTATACAGATCACTTTCGCAGTTTTCACCAGCTCATCACAAAGATGAGATCCGATAAACCCAGCTCCACCGACTACGATTACATTTTTTTTATCAAATATTGCTTTTTGTGCCATAGATTATGAATATACTCCTGTTTTTATATTCCAAATGATTCGTAACAGATCGAGTAGTGTCTTTGGATAATCGACCCATCGGACTTTACTAATCGGTACATCATGCCAAGTCACTCCCCGCTCTTGGATAGCCCCAGCGTTTTTCTGAATCAGGTAGAGCAGTTCAATATCTCCAGCGTATCGATTGATCTTCATGACTGTGGAGGCTTTCTTCGCCATATCTGCTCTAATCAACTTGAAGCCACACTGCGTATCATGAAATCCCAACCCAGTAAGCTTGCGAATCAGAAGATTACCGAAACGACCTAGTGACATGCGCAACTGTGACTGAGGCGTACTAATGTCTGCGTCTTGAACTGCGCGAGACGCTATGATGCATTGTGCCTCAGAGGTATGCGGAAGAAACGTATCGAGCATTTCAATCGGTGTTGCACTATCAGCATCATATAGCAATACCCAGGACCGTTCAGATGCGGAAATGCCCGCTCGAATCGCTGCAAACTTTCCCTGATTCTGATTCAATCGCACTACTTGAATGACTGCACTATTCAGCTGTTCGACAATCTGTGCTGTTGCGTCACTAGAACCGTCATCAACAACGATAATATCTATATCCAACGGACTCTGTTCGCAATACTTCAACAGTACCTCAAGCGTAGGAAGGATACGCTGTTCCTCATTATACGCAGGAATTATTATTGAAAGATCTTTTACTATTATACTCATTTCACCCTGAAATGACAATTATTCTTTAGACTTTTTTGTAAATACAAAGGTTTTTTGTAAAAGGAAATTTGTTCCAGCAGCAAACGCAGAAGCGATGAGTTTTGCAATGATATCATTCACTTCCATACTCACTACGGTCCATAAAACGAATTCATTAACGATAAGGGCGACTCCAGATGCAGAATAAAACTGTACAAGCTGCGTAGAAGTATGCTTGGAGCTACCAGATTCTTTAAAGGTCCAATACTTATTCCAGAAAAAGCTATGCAGTCCTGCGATCATGAACGCAATCAACGCGGCAAGTAGAATATGATCGTGAAAAAAATTCAGCCCGCGTGTTAAGCCGATATAGATTGCCGCATCCAGGAGTGTGTTCACCACTCCGATCGTAGCAAAGCGTATAAATTGTTGGTAAGTTTTCATTCTACATCTCTAACAAACGAATACACTGTAGCAAAAAACCCCTTGATCAGCAAGGGGTTTTTATAGTCTATAGAAGAATCATTACTTCACGGTCACACGTACGCGTGGTTGAACAGTTGCTGACCCTAATGCAGATTCATAGAGATCAACAGTGTGTTTTGCAATAGTATCCCAATGGTACTCCTGAAGGATATACTGGCGTAACTTTTTACCAGCTTCAGTTGCGACTATTGGTGAATCCAGCACATGTTGTAATTGATAGGCTAGATCAGAGACGTCTGTATTCTTAAATGTAAATCCGCGTCGTTCAGCGATCTCCATATTTGCTGGAATATCACTCACTAACACCGCACGTCCGTAACTTCCTGCTTCAAGAAGTGAGATAGAGAGTCCTTCTGACTCAGACGGTTGGACGTAGAGATAACAGTTAGAGAAAAGCTCTTCCAGCACAGCGCCTGATTGATATCCAGTGAATAGAATGTTGTCGTTATCCTGAGCTAATTCCTCGAGTTCTTGTACATAATCATCCGTGTGCGCTGAGTCTCCAACAACCACCAGCTTCTTATCAGTATCAATCATGTTAAATGCTCGAATCAGATGATGTACACCTTTATGTCGTACTAACCGAGTAACAACTAAAATGTACTCATCTTGCTGTAAACCGAATTGTGCGGTAATGCGTGACGCCTTCTTATTCTCAACTTGTGGAACGCCGTTCGGAATATAGGTAGTGTCTCGTTTATACTGCTTCTTACAGTACTGTTGAAGATTCTTAGAAACTGTAATGGTCTCGTGTGCGAACAGTAATGATGTCAATTCTCCGAGCGTTAACATTAAACGTGCGACGAGCCCCCACTTCTGATGCAATCGGTCAGGGCTATGAAATGTGGTAACCACACGTGCGCGTGGTCGTAGTAGTCGTGGGATCCAAGATAACAATGATGGCCCGACCCCGTGATAGTGATACACATCTACATTCTCTTTCACTGCATGGAGTGTACAAACGAGTGTATGGGTAATTGCATCGAAGTGTTTGGTGTTAATGGATGGTAATGACAGTAACTGTACTCGTGTCTTCTTTTTATTATGCTGATGCACATACGCCTTGCTGACATAGTGTGGTCGAGTATAGACCAATGCAGTCACGCCTAAATCCGCAACTCTCTGACTCAGATGCTCTACGTGTCGCTCTATACCGCCCCAGATTGCTGGGACACCCTTTTGTCCGATGTAAGCAATTTTCATAATAAAATAGTTTCCACCAGTTATGTCATTTAAAATGACAGATAAATGTAGCACACTTTTTTCACACTGTCAAGCGTCCACGGCACATAATAAAAAAGCTAATATTAGCTTAAAAATGAACTTTACTTCAAGAAAAGTCCTATTATTGGGCTTCACTCACGGTTACCGGGATATCAACAGCGTCTGCTGTAATGCGTATCTGCTCTTCAGTAAAGGTGTCATCAGCAGTTATTTCAACATTTGAGATAATATGAGGGGTTTGCCCTACTTGCAGATGGTTAGGGGTAAATCGGATTTCAAACTGCGCTCCGTATGCGTCAGATTGTGGATCTAATGAAGGAATAAACCAATCAATAACACTTTTCTCTTCATCCCAGGCAAGTGTGGTTCCAGTAGTGACGCTATGTGAACCAGTCCATTCAGTCTGATCCGATGCAGTAGCTTGTATATGCACGTTAGAAAGGGTGTTGTTTGTATTTACTAGGCTTAACAGTATGCGCAATCCGGTGGTCTCCCACGGTTCTGGTGGATACGGTCCGTACCCAAGTTGCTCTTGATTTGGCCCGTAGTAGACTGCTTCTGAAGATAGGTCAATGTAGGAAAAGTATTTTGTCTCAACACTCTCTTCTTGGATTGCCACCGATGCGTTGTGCTCTGTTGATAGCATAGTGCCAGAGACTTTCATGGACGAAGTAATATCCTTGTCCTCTACTAACGCAGTCGGTACAGTCACCATCCATCGTTTTTGTGCGCCAGCTTCTAGCACCTTCTGCTCAGGAAAGGTTACCTTCATCTCTTCGCGTTCAATGTCTTCCAAAAGAATGGTCTCTTCACCGTAGTCACGAACTCTAATATCATCCAGTAACAACGGTGTGCCCTCAAACTCTGCCTCCACGTTTACTTGCTCCACTGGATTGTCACTCACGTTGTATACGATCACGGTAGCGATAAAATCATCGGTCAAATGCATAGTCTCCTGACCAGTGAGTAGGATGACTACTGACGGAGCCAGCACTTCAATTGCGGTTCGTTCTGTACCGTGTGAAATATATGTATCTGAAGATAAAACAGTGTTGCTACGTGTAGATGCTACGACACCAATTTCGATTAACGCGTCACCCGAGAGCGTCTGTTCTCCGTCTGGAAAATGAAATGTACCGACAAAATTGATTACTCCTTCTTCATTGGGCTGAACTGAGGTCAATACGATCTGTTTCTTTTCATGGTCGTAGTTCAATGTCTCGGATTCCTGCTGTACGGACGAAATAGAGAAGTAACTCGGATAATCCAGTGTAAACACCACTTCATCGTAATCACTCGGACTCATGTTATTATACGTTACGGTTCCGTTTACTTCGGATTCATAGGACGTTACCTCTTCAAATGACACAGCAGTCTCAAACTTGGAATCGATAATCGTAATTTCATGCGCCTCTACTTCAAACTGACGACGCCCAAGGTAAGTATATGAAGTAATGGTGCGTAATGAATATGTTTCTCCTACATTTCCATAGATCACCCCTTCAATGCGCGCCATCCCGTGTGAATAACTGCTTAGATCTCCGATATCGAGGTGCGTATCCATTTCCGAAGTATCTGAAATTACCATCTCTTCAGGGAGATAGATGTCCATCTCCACATCTTGAATATTTCTATTGTTGTTCAAATACGTAATTAAAAAAGACGATTCCTCGCCATTGGTCAGTTCTGTCGGTGAAAAGATATGCACTTCAACGTTAGCAGGTGTGAAATAGAGAAAAAACCATACTGCTAAACCAGCGTTCACCGTAAACAGCACAATAGAAACCGCTGCATAGATCGT
The DNA here is from genome assembly GCA_964344485.1 of uncultured Gammaproteobacteria bacterium. Lineage (GTDB taxonomy): Bacteria > Patescibacteriota > Patescibacteriia > UBA9570 > XYC2-FULL-38-9 > CAYFNF01. The sequence continues at coordinate 9,427 of CAYFNF010000002.1, read as the reverse complement.
ATCCACTATTAAGTGGTGGTGCTTGTCTTTATACTTATCAGTTAAGAAATGGACAATAAAAGGAAAATAGAGGTGAAGAATGGTCCACACGATAGACTTTGTACCTTTTGTTAACACCGGAAGGTGTTTATGATGAAATGGTTTTGATTTCTTACCCCCGCTCATATCGCATATTATAACTCATTAAAAATAGAAAAGCTACTAGTAACGATTTCATCGGTTCCATCCCCGTCTACATCTGCTGTTGAAACCAGAACTCCACTTCGATCTGACTTGTCATACGCAAAGAATCCAGATGAGAGTAACTTCCCATTTTTGTTAAAGATTCGAATATGCGGTCCGCCACCAGGACCCGAAGCTGTTATTATCTCAGACTTACCGTCTCCGTTTAAATCCCCGACCGCCATATTCACACCAATACGCAATGATGAATCAAAAGCGAAAAAACCAGGGTTAATTACTTCACATTGATTATTCAGAATGCGAATATGCGGTCCGCCACCGAATCCAGCTGCGACGATGATTTCCAGTCGACTGTCTCCATTAAGGTCTCCTACTGCAACATTTACTCCGCCCTTAAAGCTCTTCGCGTACGGAAAGCACCCGGTATTCACAAGATTCCCTTTCACGTCCCAAATACGCACGTGCGGGCTTTGAGTACGCGTTCCGGTCACAATATAGCTCTTGCTGCCGCCGTACAAAGTTCCAACCGCGATATTCACTCCGCCAGTGTATCCAGTACCGTACGGAGCAAATGATGCTACTTCTTTGTTGCTCGAATTGTACACTCTCACGTGTGTGGAATCCGCAACTACGGTCTTCCCGCTCTTTGAAATCTTATGAATCTGTGTTCCGCCCTGAAAGCTTCCATCTGATGCGAAAAAGGAACTACGTACTTGATCGCCGTTTGCATCAAATACCTTAGAGTAGGCACCATTAATAAACGTTGCATCCCGTACTTGAGTCAGCGGATTCAATAGAATAATGCCATCATGACTCGGAATGGTGACTGACCCAACTTTCTTACCAGAATTTACTGAAGTGTCTTGTGTCCCGTCTATCTTTTCAAATCCAGTCTCGAGCGTCACTTTCTGACTCGAAGACGTGGAGTTTACTAGCACACTTGCTGATTCATAATCACGCCTCCAGACTCCAGCTTGAATCTTTGTCGGATGATCTGAGTCAAGAATGTTATACGCGCCACTCGTTGCTTCACCTAGAGATACGTCATACTCATCATACCACCAACGCTCACGATGTGTTTGATCGCCTTTGTCAAAACTGTAGTACCCATCGTCCAGAAGCGTCGATGTCAATCCGTATCGAAACTTCTGATAGTTATCTGAATTCTTCTTATTCTTGGTATTGGTATTAATAAAAGAGTACTGCTCTGCCTTAGCTTGTTGCAGAATGTCTATATACTCTTGCATAGAATCTACCCAGCCACCGTATGAAGTAGAAGGAAAGTGCTCAAAGCCGACTCCGTTTAAATTCTTATAGTATCGCGTGCCCCCGTTTCCGGTGATAATAAAATTCTTTCGATTCTTTTTATTTGCATACTTACGCGTCTTCTTCAGTACTTTTCGCACCCCTTGCCGCCAGAGTTGATTCATCTTCTTTTTGCTCTCAGCTTTACCATTCTGATTTAAATCGATATTTGAGCTCACAAACGCAACAGACTCCCACACATTATCGTAAAACACTCCATCCCATATCGAATCTTCTATTACTGCATCGCGAATGAATTTTGCAAACCATACATTAAACCGATCTCCATTTACTTTTGGGGCGCGTTCAGTGATATTCATTATGGAATAGTCGGGCCACCATTCAGCGTTCTTACCGGACTTCAACTTCACTACCCACTCTGGATGATCCTTCAATTGTTCACCGATATAATCACGCGCTGTTCCGGTATCTAATGAATGCGCATCGGACCGGATATCCACCATAGAGATATACGCGAGAAGCTTGATATCTGGATTTAAATCCTTGATATATTCTAACCGGTCTCGAGAGTAGTACTCATTTTCAATATCAATAATCAACACATCCCACTGCGCGAGTTCTTCAGCTATCTCATCAGAATTAATGCTCCAATTGTAGTTCCAATTTACTATTTTGGGCGCATCATCAGCTCGATGGATCTCTT
>CAYFNF010000002.1:0-7265 GCA_964344485.1 uncultured Gammaproteobacteria bacterium | reverse complement strand
TGAGAAGAAAGAGGTAAAAACAAGAGCATAAAGAAAAATCCTCCGAGTAGTAGGATATGCAGCGAATACACGCTATTTTGACGCTTTTTCTGCGCGTAGCTCTTCATATAACTGTAATAGTTCTTTCATGTGCCTCTCTTTTGTATACTGATTTTCAGAAATTTGTAAAGGCTCCTGGGAGTGGACGATCTCAATTTTTTTACGGAGTTCAGCACTATCACCTGCTTGAAAAAGATAACCGTTCTTTCCCTCTTCAATTAATTCAATTAATCCACCCAACCGTGAAGCAATGACCGGCGTACCGAGCGCTAGCGCTTCATAGACCACCATCGGAGCGTTTTCATACCACACTGACGGCACTACTACTGCTAATGACTCCTGGACAAGCTTGTCGAGCTCGGGCGTGGATTGGAACCCGAGAAAACGACACGGCGCATTTGTTTCACTAACTCGCTTTTCTAACTCCTCTTGCAGTGGCCCTTCTCCAGCAATCAACACCTCCATACCCTCGGGCAGCCCTTGCGCAGCTTCAATCAATACATCCACCCCTTTCTCAGCTGTCAGGCGGCCGATATAGAGTATCTGCTTCTTTTTTTGTATATGCGACTGTCGTTGCTTTTCTACAAAATGCGGTAGATACATGAGTGAAGATTTCTTCCTCCCCCACTCCAGCAATTTTGTATAGAGAAACTGTGATGGGGCGATAAACCGATCAACATGCCCATACGAGTCCATGACGATATTATGAAACGCCATTTCACACGCTGAGAGAAACGACGAGGACCACCGATCTTGTACACACCGCTGTTGAATAGCATTCCAATATTTATGAGATTTACATCGTTCACAAATAGCGCCATTGGTATACAACCGATAGTTTGGACAGATGAGCTGATAGTCATGAAGTGTCTGGACAATTGGAACTTTTAATCGCTGTAATGAAACAAAAATCGATGGAGTGAGCTGGTGAGCGATGTTGTGAACGTGAACAATATCCGGTTTGTTCTGCTTGCACGCACGCTTGATTAGTTCCTGCGCTTCAAATGAATAGACGAAATGCGCAGCTTTGCCTAATGATCGTTTCCCTTGAAAATCGATCTCCTTGACGAAATTCTCTGAACACGGACTCTTGCGGTTCTTTGGATGATGCATGGAAAAGTGAATCACGCGATGCCCTTCTTGTTCTAACGCTTCACTGAGATCAAAGAAGTATCGCTCTGAACCGCCTTTAAGGTAAAAGAATTTATTGACTTGCAGAATATTCATACGAGAGATTCATATAATGCTTGATACTGCTCCACCATGCGCACAATGGAGTACTGTTGCACATCTTCTCTTGCTTGCTGAACTAATGACTGACGTAGTGAGTGATCTGATATCAGTCGATCCAACTGCGTAGCTGCGGACTGCGGTTCAGTACAATCAACAAGTAGGCCATTCTTTTCGTGAGAAATAATCTCTTGCAGTCCATCCACTGCTGATGCGATGACTGCACACCCGCTTGCTTGCGCTTCTAATGCCACCAAACCAAGCCCTTCCCACCGAGACGGTATACAAATAATGTCAACTTCTCTATATACATTCTCAATGTCACTGCGCGCTGGTTCAAAAGTGACTCGATCGCTCAATTGCAACTCTTTCACCAGCTGCTCACAGTGTGGCCGTAGTGATCCATCTCCAACAATGCGTAGTGAATACTCTGACTGTACGAGCGGTAACGCACGCAATAGATCTGCATGGCCTTTCTGTTCTTCTATTCGACCGACTACTGCGAGCGAGGGTACTGACGTGTCGTGCTCTGCAGTATCTTTTATATTGAAAAAACGATCAATCACAATTCCATTAGGTATCACTGCGACGGAATCACTGCATGATGAACAAGTTGATTGTATATACTGCTCTACCGCTTGAGATATAGCAACGGTTGCGTGACGATGACGGCTGGTCCAGCACTTCAGCTGGTGCTTGAGCCAACCTTCGCTCTTGTTTATGTTGTGCTCGGTCGATACAATCGCCGAAATATGAGCGCGTCGTGCTGCGAGCGTTCCCCATACATCCGCGGCAAATAGATGAGTATGCACAATGTGCGGATGATTCTTTTGCAAATGTTGAGAGAGATCCTCGAGTACACTCAACCCAACTTTTGAGCGCTTGGGAATAGAAAGCGTCTGTACTCCGGCTTGCTGCAACTCCTGAAATATCGGTTGCGCTTCTGGAGCATCGCGAAACAAGCTGATGACTTCGGGAATAAATCGCTCAGGATCCAACCGGGTTGCTAACTCATAGACAATACGCTCGGCTCCGCCGATACCCAGTCCGTCAATTATAAATGTAATTCTACGCTGTTTCATGGGATGAGTTACTATTTCTATTCTGCTCTGCTTGAGCGATATACACCGCGGTCAGTGCTATACCCAGCGGAAACCAGAGCTTTGCAACAAAGTACGACGTCTGAAAGAGCTGAAACACAATGCTCCCAGCAGCAGCGATGAGAACAGAGACCATCAAATACGACCACATTGTGTTTGCAGAGTAATTGCGGTACCCACGGTAGATGATAATAATCACATAAACCAGAAGCGCGAAGTATGAGAGAAGGCCAAGCACTCCAAGCTCACTGCCGACTTTCTGAATGAACCCATGTGCGTCAAGCGGCGAGCCGTACTCTTCCATATAGATACTGTTCTCCATCACATGGCTTTGAAATGTTCCTGGACCTGCCCCAATCCATGGATGCTCAGTAAACATCTCCCACGCGATATCATTCAGTAATATCCGATTCTCGTTTGAACTCTGTACCTCGGCTTGGATAGAAAAGAAGAACATGTATGCAATAAGCGGTATTGCAACGAATAAACTCGAGAGAGTGTATTTCAACACTGTACGCAGATGATGGTTATACTGGAGTATAATCAGCAGAGCCAACTCCACTAATAACCCAATCCAGCCTGTACGAGAGAACGTAAACAAGTTGGCCATGATCATGGCTGCTAAACCTATAAACAGTAGTTTCTGGTTTCGCTGTTGTTTTGCATATACAAGCAGAAAGAACCCAATTGGAATTACTGCTATCATGACATCAGCGATTAAATTATGACTTGCTCCTAGTGGATTTAATCCAAATATATCAATAGGAACAATGCGTCGTTCAGCAATAGCGCCCGAAGAACTCGCTGCAAGGCCAATGAAGCCATACGCTGCAATCAGCACACCAATACCATAGATCGTAGCGATCAAGTAGATGAGGCGTTCTTTTTTCCTTATCACATTCACTGGATACAACACATACACCACATAAAAGAAGACTAACGGTCGCAGTACATACTTTATGCTGGTTGCCACATCCCATGTCTGTGATGCTGAAACTAACGCAATAATGATAAATAGAAGAAAAAACCAGATGCCTGGAAGCCGCAACGATGCAACAGCACTCTTGTAATCAACGATCGCATTCCATCCTAAGCGAACAATCCACCCAGCAACACCGATAAGACCAATCAAGTCCACTAACGGAACATTAATCGCTCCGTAGACGATTTCTAAATTGATGAATGGAAATGTCAGAGCAATACCGAATAACGCGATGCGATACCAAATCGCACATATCAACACAGCAACAGTGACGATAACAAAAAAGAACACTGCAACTGGTTCCAAGAGTAGAAGAAGAAGCAAGCCCAGAATCCAACATGCGCATATTGTTATAGCTGCGTTTCGCTCTTTGCCTGGCTGTTTAAGCACAGTCAAAAACTGACGAACTTCTTGTGGTTCCATGCATGGTATTGTACACGGAATACCACTGAAAAACAAGGATAATGTACGTTTTCGGCTTTACCCAGTTTTTTTAGGAAGTATTGAAGATGGAGATAGCTTGTTTCGCAGGATCCATGACCCAACTGCAAAGGGATTATTCCGGATAGCAGAGCGCGCGGTACAGATCATCCAATACTGCTTTTCATCTTTTGCCACACTCGCGCGTGCTTCTTGAGCAGCCTCTGAATTCCATAGGCCTGTAAAATTATCTTCGTCACGGATGTTGCCCATTTCGTTAAAATGCACCACTGACGGAAAGACCTTCCCGGTTGGGTCTAAATAAAAGAAATCTGTTCCTGGTTTGGATTCTAATGGCTGTTGTTCAGTAGTAGCAAAATCATACAATCCTTGAGCAAAATACGCCCGAATCCACTTCTTTGGACTCCAGGACTTCAGCTCCGAGGTGATCACATGTCGAAAACCGTCTCGCAACTGTACTGGATCTGGATTTTCATAATTCTGCTTGGCCCCGAAATAGAAATCTGAGCTCTGGGCAAACGCGCAAGTGAATTGCACGCCCTTTTGTTGTGCTAAGTCATACACCTTTGGAAAGTCCCCTACGTTTACCGTAGAGACCGTGAATGCAAGGCGGATATTGGTTACACCCATGCCCTGCAACATCTCCAACGTTTCCATGGCTTTCTGGAATCCATTCGGAATGTTACGGATACGGTCATGCATCTCTTCCATACCATCAATAGAGATTCCAATTCGGATGTCAGGGACGTATTTCAAGATCTCCTTCATGCGCATCTTAATTAAATCTGTAGCAAATGCATTGGTGGAGATCACAATGCGTGCTTTTGGTGCGCGCTCTCGCACGGTTCTTATAATATCTACAATCTTTTTGTGTAAGAACGGTTCTCCGCCAGAGATGTTCACATCACGCAGCGACGATGGAAGCTTCTTAAAATCATCCATGGTCATCTCTTCGTGCGGCTTCATCTTCCAGATGTCACACATAACACACTTTGAATTGCAGTTGTATGTAATGCCGAGCACTGCATCAACTGGAAGAGGGGCGTTGGTTGTTTGAGGTGTTTGACTCATAACTATATTTAACTATTTGATAATCGTCTTTTAAAAAGATCATGGTACTGCCGACTCATCTCTCGAACAGTGAATCTCTTTTTAATGTATGCTTGTCCTTTGTTTGCGTACTCTTTTGCTTGCTCGGGTTGTGCAAGTACTTGTTGCAGTGCATATGCGAGTTCCTCTACATCTTCTACATCTACTAACCACCCATGGACGTCCTCTCCTTCAGTTAATGCCTCGTCTGCGCCGTAGCGACAACGGGTAGAGACTACTGGAGCGCCAACTGCCATCGCTTCAATAAGCGCAAATGGAAACCCTTCAAATCGGGAGGAGAACACAAATGCAGTTGCACGTGCGATCAGAGAAAAAGGATTATCAACAAACCCAAACAGATGGATGTTCTCTTGCATATCATTCTGTGCTATCTGGCGTTCTAACTCTTTTCGCTGATCCCCTTCTCCTAGAATGACTAAATGTGCGTTCTTATTTGGAAATGCCTTGGCGAAGGATTGTATTAAAACATCAAATCCTTTCTCTGGCTCAAGGCGTCCGACTCCAATAAACACTGGTTCTGGTGGCAACGCCTTGTGCGGATGCTCTGCTGCGCACTGTTGAAGAGAACTAAAGTCTATCCCGTTATAGATGACTTCAATCTTGTTTAGGTCCATTTTATAGACTGTTGGCATAGCTTTCTTCACTCCTTCTGATACTGCAATTGCAAGGTTGGTCTTACAGTAGAGCCAACGATAGAGGTAGAACTTTATCCATCCAAGACGTTCCTGCAGCACTGGTAAGAATTCGAATTCCGGGCTGATCTCTGCGGTAGCAATAATTTGTATCTTTCTCTTGGCTGAGCGCTTCATTGCGAGTATCCATCGTGCTAAGACCGTGGCTACTGTTGGGAACCACTCTTTGGTCATGATGATGTCCGGAGCCTCCTGTTCGATGAGTTGAGCAATTATCTTTGCTGCTCTAAAAAGTGATCCGCTCTGCTTATATGGAGCGTGAATCGATTTTTTTGCATATTTTAATTGTTGCTCGAGAAACGAAGTTTCAGTATCTGGATACTTCTTCTCGAAATAGACCACTGTATAATCGACGTTATCCTCTTTCGCGTATTGCAATAAATATGCTAAACCGCGTTCTAATCCAAAACGTGAGAGATACGGCGTAATCGCTAATACGTGTGGCTTTTTTGCAGTATTCATACCTCTTGGAGCGTAGCATAAAAAAACAAACAAAAAAAGCCCGTGTGCGTGCTCGAAGTCAAGTCGAGAGCACGCCACAGAGGGGCTCAAGCCCTAGAACAGGTCCACCGCGACTCGAAGTCGGGGATGCGACGCGGTTGACCGACCGTGTCAGCGCGACGAGACACCGGCGCCGGACGCGATGTCGGCGAGCAGCGTGTGGTCGTTGGACACCACCACCACCACGAGGTTGCCGTTCTGCAGGCCGTCGTCGTTGTCGTCCACGACCCAGCAGACCTCCGCGTGGTCGTCGGTCTCGAGGACCCAGTCACCGTCGGTGGTGTTGAGCCACGGGCCGGTGATCGAGGCGTCGATGCCGTCGTCCTCCCAGGCGCCGCCGCTGAACCAGCCGCCGTAGCTGTGACCGTAGAAGTAGTCGTAGGTCACGACCGTGGCGAACACGTCGTTGGTCATCACGACCACGTCGTCCTGCCCGAAGTCGGCGGCATCCCAGGACTCCACGTCGTAGTACCAGTGCACGGTCGCGTTGACCGCGTCCAGGTAGCCGTCGCCGTCCGGGTCCGGGTTGACGTAGATGTACTGGTTCGTGAGGGTGCTGACGTCGAACTCCATGACCACGCCGTCACCGTCGTCGTACGGGGAGACGGTCGCGTGCCACATGTCGGTCTCGGAGTCGGCGATCGTGCACTCGAGGTAGACGCTGATGGTGTCGACGAGCACGCCGTCGCAGTCGTTGTCGACCTCGCCGAACAGCTCGGTGGCGCCGGGGTACGTCCACGGGTCGTCGTCATCGCAGTCCGATCCGTCGGCCTCGTAGCCGTCCGGCTGGTCGCACGCGTCCGTGGTCATGTCCGTGCCGCCGAAGCCGTCCAGGTCCTCGTCCCAGTACCACGTGTTGCCGGTGGCGTCCACGTCCGGGTCGTCGTCGTCGACCAGCGTGTCGCAGTCGTCGTCGACCTCGTTGCACACCTCGGGGGCGTCCGGGTTGATGGCCGCGCCGGTCAGCGGGTCGTCGTCGCAGTCCCCGCCCGTGGACACGAAGCCCGTGGGCTGGGTGCAGTCGACCTGGGTGTCGCCGTCGTCGCCGAAGCCGTCGCCGTCCGCGTCCGCGTACCAGGTGGGCGGGTCCTCGTCCACGTCGGTGTCGCAGTCGTTGTCGACGCCGTCGCACACCTCGGTGGCGCTGGTGTTGATCGCCGGGTCCGTGTC
>CAYFNF010000001.1:312179-335404 GCA_964344485.1 uncultured Gammaproteobacteria bacterium | reverse complement strand
TTCGCAAGCGGTCATTGAAAGTAGTTGTATTGCGAATATATAAACAAGTAACCTGCTAATCACTCTGTGCGGTCTGGAGGAATCTGAAGGTAGTTCACTAAGTATTGAGCGACATCGCCAAACAGTGGAGCAGCAGACGCAGCGGACCACATCACATCTTTAGGCTCATCAATCTTCACTAAAATCACAAACTGCGGATCTGAAACTGGACCAAACCCAACAAATGTATCCTTATGCCGATGCTCATCGTATCCAGTACCATCTTCTTTTGGAATCTGTGCTGTACCGGTCTTGCCTGCCATAAAGTATCCATCTACTGCTGCTTTTATCGCGTGCCCCCCATCAATCACTCGCACTAACATAGCGCCGATAGTGCGGGCTGCATCAGGAGTAATCGGTTGAGAGACAATCACAGGTTCAGTCGCTTCTTGATATCCGTTAGACTTTACAACGCGTTCTACAATATACGGACGCATCATCACTCCGTTGTTCGCAAACGCACCAAACGACTGCAGCATCTGAACCGGAGTCACGGTCAGTCCCTGCCCATAGGAAGATGTTGCGCTATAGATGTCCTTCTCTTTCGATACTTCGGAGATATCCCCTGGATTCTCCCCGCTCAATTCAATGCCTGTGCGCTCGCCAAAACCAAACTTCTCCACATAGTCATGCCATCGCGCATTCCCAACCTTCTGTACTGCAAATATCGCACCAGTATTCAACGACTCTTCTAATACATAGGTCATGTCCACTGTCCCATGAGCTTTCTCATCTGAATTTTTAATAGTGTATTTACTTACGCGTACCTGCCCAGTGTCTGTATACGTGGTATACGGTGTCACGTGTCCGTCATTGACCGCTGCTGCCATAGCAAGGGGTTTAAATACTGACCCTGGCTCGTATTGATCTGCGATTGCATCATTTAAAAACACTCCGATATCTTCTACATCAGAGTAGTTGTTGGTGTCATACATCGGTGCATTACACATCGCCATAATCGCACCAGTCTTAGGATCCATGACAATCACTGACCCTTGATTTGCACCGTGCTTCTTCACTGCAGCATCAAGTAATGTACACGCCTGATACTGAATATTCATATCAATGGTTAAAATCAGTGTGTCCCCGTCTTGCGCTTCAACAATGGACTTATCACCTACAGCAATAAATCGGCCAGAGGCATCAAGCTCAGTACTTAATGACCCCTCTTGCCCAGCAAGCTGCTCATCAAAATACCCTTCTAATCCGTACTGGCCTTTCCGCTGATCTTCAACAATTCCTAAAAAACCGGTGATTGAAGAAGTAATCTCGCTTGACGTATAGTATCGACCATCTTCTTCAGTCCAGTGAACACCAGAGAGCCCCTGCTCTTCAACCTGTGTCTCTAGTGCATTCAGCTCTTGCTCCGACACTTGATGTTTCAACGGTTCATAGAGATCGTTCTCCTTTGACGCACGTTCAACAATTACCGCAGGGTCAATTCCTAAAACCGGTGAAGCAGTGTCTGCCACTGCTTGTGGATCTGTAACTTGCTTCGGATTCAAATAGACATGATAGAGCGTCTGGTTGGTCGCAATAACTGTGATTCCAGTATCTGCATAGCGATCTTGTGCATAGATCTCTCCACGTTCCGGGAGCAACTGCTGTACTAATTCATGCTGACCACTAGCCAACGCTTCATAAAATGAGTGCTCAACGATCTGCACGATAAACAGGCGTGCAGCAATGAATAGTGCGATACAAACGAAACCAGCCATGACCATCTGTATTCGATCAAATCGCGGTAATCTCTTCTGACGCGACTGACGTTGCGGTGAGCGCCGTTTTACTTTTAAGTGTCGTCGTTGATAGCTCATATTCTAGGGGCAAACGAAAGACACGCTCGAGTTGAGAGTGCCATAGTATTGCGTTTTGTTTTTGTTTTATTCTCCGCTCAAAGCCACGCTGGTATCTCCAGAAGCGTACTCAACAGAACCGGATGCAACCATATGCCGCCCTTCGCTTTGCTCTCTAATGTGATCTAGTGATTGTAATGCAGTTTTCTCCAGCTCTAATTTCTGGTACTCATCCTCTAGCGCAACGACATCTCGCTCTAAATCCGAAAGGTAAAAACCTGCAGTTGCTGAACTATTTACTAACCAAAGGTATCCTAGTCCTAATAGTACAACTAATGAAATCAGCACCACCCGTGTCTTTGTGGTGTTCATAAAAGACAACACATTGTTCATGTGTGTGAACTGTGCTTTACTTTTTTGATTTACAGTTGTAATGAATGTCGGTGGCATATTTACATTTTTTGGATGATACGCAGTTTTGCGCTTCGTGCTCGAGGATTCGTTTGAATCTCCTCTGGTGAAGCGGTAATTGGTTTTTTTGTGAGAATCTGCAACTGCGATCGGTGATCACATCGGCACTCAGGTAATTCCGGAGGGCAGATGCAATCTACAGATTCTTTTCGAAAGAACTTCTTCACAATACGATCTTCCAATGAGTGGAAGGAGATAACTGCTAGGCGTCCTTGCGGCGCTAGTACTTCCACTGCAACTGGGAGAAACTCCTCCAGTTCTTCTAATTCACGGTTCACGGCAATGCGCAATGCTTGGAATACTCGTGTTGCTGGGTGAATGCGTTGTTGCGGCCGACGCGGTACAACGGACTCAACGAGCTGCGCGAGATCTTGGGTAGTAGTAATTGACTCCACGGCTCTCTGTTTTACAATCGCTCGAGCGATGCGATTTGCATGCGGTTCTTCTCCATACGTCTTGAACAGTATTCGTAGCTCCTCCTCTGACTGCGAATCAAGGAGCTCTGCAGCGGTCGGGGTCTCTTCCAACGTATCAAACCGCATATCCAATGGGCCGGGGGCAAGAAAGGAAAACCCTCGTTCTTCTGCATCAAGCTGCCGTGAAGACAGGCCGAGGTCAATGAGTATCGCGGAGATCGGCTGTGCTTGCTTTAGTACATCAGGATGATCTAGAATCCGCGCATAGGAATCATGAACCGGGATAAAACGATCACCAAATTCCCTCAGCTCTTCTGATGCAAGCATCAAGCTGGTACGATCACGATCCACGCCGATGAGTGTTCCATTCGGCGCTGCTTTCTCTAGCATCAAACGTGCATGGCCTCCAAGGCCGACTGTTCCATCTATACAGTTGCTGTTTGGAGCGATTTGTAAGCCATGAATGACTTCTTGTAAAAGTACGGGTGTATGCATGACGACTACTCGTCCTCCTCTTCTTCTAATAGTGAATCAATCATATGGTCAGTTACTTTTTTCATACGCCTAACTCTCCAAGTGTTTCTGCAATATCATTACTATCCTTCTCAGTAGTCTCCTTATACTTCTTCCACGCATCTTCATCCCAAATTTCTAGACGATCATATAAGCCAGTAACTATTACTTTTTTTGCAATGGACGCATATTCACGTAGATATTCAGGCAATACTACCCTTCCCTGCCGATCCGGGGTCACATCCATAGCACCAGCAAGCATTAAGCGGGCAAACGCACGAGATTTCCCCTGAGAAATCGGTAATTGCTTGAGCTTCTCTGCTAATTCATTCCATGCATCGATCGGATAGAGAAATAAACAGTGATCAAGACCACGCGTGATCACCGCGCCTTTAGAAAGATCTGCACGAAACTTAATTGGTATTGCTAACCGTGCTTTTTCATCGACTGAGTGCTGGTATTCTCCGATAAACATAGTACTTTTCTTTTGAAAATCGCTGTTTTCTATTTATTTATCCACTTTTAGACGGGATTATCCCCACATTTATCCACAATTTTCCCTTTTCACCCATTATACACCACTTTTGATGATCCTTCAACCACTTCACTACCCCACAAAGTGTATAACTCTGTCAAAATACAAAAAAACAGCGAAATCTCGCTGCTTAACTACTAAAAAATACTAGAATCCTTCAATAAATTCCTTGAATTGTGATGACTTGCCTAAATGCTGACGTGCAATTGGAAGTGAGAGGAAGAACGTTGTTCCTTTTCCGATATCCGAATCAAACCAAATCTGTCCTCGATGCCGCTGAATCACGTTTTTAACAATATATAGTCCTAAACCAGAACCGGTAGTCTCCTTCTCTTTTGCATTTCGACCACGAAAGAACTTTGAGAAGATCTTCTGCTGCTCCTCTTTTGGAATACCGATTCCTTTATCAGAGATAGCTACAAAGTATCGATTGTTCTTAATTGTCGCATTCACATCAATCGTAGACCCTTCCGGTGAATACTTTACCGCATTATCAACGAGGTTCTGTAACGCCATCTTCATCTTCTGCTGATCCATCTCGATCGGTGGTAGCTTCTTCTTCTTTTTCTTGAAGTCTAGCTTAATCTTTTTGTGGTCTGCATCAGGTTGAGAATTCTTTATAACTGTTTCAATTAATTCCGTCAGGTTCCCTTCTTCAAATTCATACGGGAATCGGCCTTCTTCTATTTCGGAGATATCTAACAGGTTATTCACGATCTCAATCACTTCGTTATTTCGCTGATACGCTTGTTCTAACAATTCGTTCTGCCGCTTAGTGACCTTGCCTGCATCCCCTTCAGACATAATCTTAAAGAACCACTTCAATGCTGCTAACGGAGTTCGCAACTGATGCGCTGCCACCGAGATAAAGTCTGACTTAATTGCATCTAGTTCTTTCTCACGAGTAATGTCATGTAAGACCTTCACCCAGCTTAGAATCTGACCGTCTGCAGCGTAGATTGGAATCGAGTCCACTTGAATATAGATAATGTTCTCCCCTTCTGTGACCATAATCTCTTGACCAAGTCGCTTTGCATCAGTCTGCTCACGCACCACCTGTATCAGCTTATGAAAACTCTTTGGAAAGTCTTGCTTGCGTAGCTCTGGTCCTTTAAAGTCCTCATACAGTCGCAACATATCTCGTGCTGGTGGGTTAATCAGTAACACTTGCTTATGCGCATCGAGCATGATGATCCCATCTTCAAGCGAATTCAAAATCGACCGCACTTTATCACGCTCTACAGTAATTTGCAGCTCCCGATCATGAATAATACGGTTCACAAAAACAGAGAACATAGCTGTAAACAAGAGTATGAGATCTACACTGATCGTATTTGCGAGCGTGATCTCTGCGTTTCCAAAAAAACCTGGATTATGATGGTATCGTGGGAAGTGCGGAATTGTATGATTAAACTCTAGAATAATAACCGCTGTATACCAGAACACAGTCAGGATCGACAGGGAGATGATCTCTAAATCTGAATACAAAATGGTTGCTGATAGGATTGGGAAGAAGTAGAAGATATACCCCACACTCTCTACACCACCTGTCACGTATACCACAACCGTGAACATGATCTGATCAACTAAGACCTGCATAAAACTCACTATGGCAAGTGAGCGATCGCTAATCTTCTCGGGTGAGCGGTGTAAGTAAATTGTATACCCCAAGTTGTACAACGCTGGAATCAACAACATCACGGCCAATAAGGTAAACGAGAATGATGCGATTGCGATACCAGCTAACAGCTGAATTAAGCCGAGTATTCCTATACCGAGAATCAAAAACCAACGCCCGACCACGATCCCCCGTAATGCGTGTATGCGTTTCTCTTTTCTCTCAACAACCCAAGACATATTATGATGTAATAGTTACTGTTGGTTCTTTTGTATATGTTGGCTCAATAAACGATGTGACCATGGACCCTTGTACTCCTCGAGATGATACCGACTGCCACAACACCTGAGTAGTTGGCATGGTAGGGTACCCGAGCACAGGTACTCCACAACTCCACGCTAGAGCATTTGCAATCACAGTAACCAACCGAACAGTAGTAAATCGCTCTGCTCCGTACACTACTACTATTGCAGAGACGTGATACGGGGAGATCTGCACATCCATGCACAACCGCAGCACCCTGCCCAGTAACCGCTGAGAATCTCCTGAGCCCACTGAAACGGTACGATGTTTATAGACACCATGGCTATCGATAATCTGTATATCGACTGAATCGTCACCGACTGACGAGTCCAAAAGTAGGATGTGCTTTTCATCCATATTACTTGTATTATACGATAAAAAAGGTTGAAAATCAAGTTCTTATACTATATAGTTATAAATACGTATGGCATCAAACACTTCGATACAACGTCATATCCCAAATGCACTCTCTGTGTCGCGCATACTCCTCACCTGCGTGATCCTGGCGTTCTTTATTATTCCGCATGAACTGTATGTAGTTCAGATCCTGATTATTGTGGCTATTATTACTGACAAACTCGACGGGAGCCTCGCTCGGCTCTGGAACGTAGAGTCAGACCTCGGGAAACGCTTGGAGTCTGTGGCTGACCCGTTTTTTACTTTTATCGCTGGGATCTATCTCTTTCTATTTCTGGACCTGCCGACAGAGATCTTTATCGCATGTACAGTGTTGCTGCTTTTTGCTTCACTCTGCCGAGCACTGATACAGTTGAAGTATAAAAAGATGTTCTATAAAAAATCCCCTCTGACTCGTATCTCTGTGGGGTTTGCTTATATCATCTTGCTACTCTACCTGTTCCAGATCCCGTATCGGCATGAGTTCCTTCTAGTCTTCTTTGTCTTCGGTCTAGTCGCAGCAGCAAACTACTTCCGCATGATGATACAGTTCGTGATTCAGGAACAGAAAAAGAAATAGCGCTCTCGACGCTATTCCGTCAGACTAAAACCCGGCATACGCCGGGCCAACCGTCTGATCGCAATAGCGTCTGCGCGCTACATTATTTTGTATAAATCACTTCACCACTGTAGAGCGCTTTTATTATTTATTTCACGTGATGCAGGAAGTGTATGAGCGAGCGCACACCAAATCCAGAGGCTCCTTTCGGCGCATATGAAAGCATCTGCTTCTCAATCCACGCTGGTCCAGCAATATCCAGATGCATCCACGGGGTCTTGTCTACAAACGCGCTCAAAAATAGTCCAGCGGTAATCGTGCCAGCCCATACTGGATGCTGAATGTTTTTAATATCTGCGATATCACTTTTCAATAGTTCTTTATACTCTTCTAGTAACGGCATCTCCCACATCTTCTCTCCAGACTCCTTGCTGGCTTTCTGATACATCTGGATTAACTTCTTGTCTGCACTCATCATTGCAGCGATTTCTTGACCAAGTGCCGAGATCACAGCTCCTGTCAGCGTAGCGATATCAACCATAATGTCTGGTTTGATTGTATCCTCTGCCCAACTCAGAGCATCTGCAAGTATCAGCCGACCTTCTGCATCTGTATTCAGCACCTCAATAGTCTTCTTATTATACGCAGTCACCACATCTCCGGGTTTCAATGCTTTCCCAGAAGGCATATTCTCTGTTACTGCAACCACACCGTGCACTTCCACCGCTGGAGCGATCTCAGCAATAGTCGAAAACAGCCCGAGGATCGCAGCAGCGCCACCCATATCTGACTTCATATGCATCATCCAGTCCGGCTGCTTTAATGAGATTCCTCCAGAATCAAATGTAATCCCCTTACCGCAAAGCACCACCTTCTTCACTTTCTTCTTCACTTTTGGTTTGTAGACCATGTGAATCAAGAACGGCTCTTCATCAGACCCTTGCGCTACTCCAAGAAATGCCTCCATCTTCAACTTCTTCAGTGCTGCTTGATTGTAGATTGTGGTCTTTACTCCTGAGGTCTTCCCAATCTTCTCAGCAAACGTCGCCATGGTTTTTGGCTTCATGTGTACTGCAGGTTCATTCACTAAATCTCGAGCAACGATAGTCGCTTGAGCATGTAGCTCTCCGTAGTGTACTCCTTTCTTAATTGCACGCACTCGTTTGGCGTCCTTCTCTACAACATGCAACTCTTGAATAGTTGATTCAACTTCCTTCTTCTCCTCCGTGCCTTTGTACTTCAGAAACTGGTAGTTCCCGAGAAGCGCCCCTTCTGTAACGGCTTCTGCGACGTGAGCTGCATTAGTTTTTGTTATGTATCCCTCTAGAGACAGTGCGAGTGTGGATGCTTTCACAGTGCGCGCTACGGTGACTGCAGTACCTGCCATCTGCCGCAGTCGCTCAGAAGTGCACTCCTTTTTTTCACCCAGTCCGATGATCAAGACGCGCGTTGCTGGAATACGATCATGTGTATGCACAATCACGGTCTGTCCAGGCTTACCTTGAAACTGTTCATCCTCAATCACCTGCTTAATAAAACCGTTCATTTGCGCGTCCACAGTGCGTAATGCTCCGGTCAACGGGCCAGATTGAAAGTATGGAGCTATAAGTAGATCACAAGATTGTTGCTCGATCTTTCCAGAAGAAACTGAAATAGTCATAAAGTTGTTCTTAATGTATTTAGCCACTGCATTATACCGCTTGCGCGTCTATGAATCAACGAAACAGAAGTATCAGCAGCTTGACTTTTTCAATCAGAAATACTATCTTGAGAGCACCCATCGCAACTATTACCCTCTTTTAATGAATATCCAACTGAATATAAAAAACCTCCACGTCACGACTGACGATAAGGAGATTTTGCATGGTGTTAATTTGACTGTGCCCAAAGGAGAGATTCACGCGCTCATGGGACCAAACGGTTCGGGCAAGTCCACACTCTCTCATGTGATTTTCGGTCACCCAAAATATACGGTGACTGATGGGTCTATTGAATTTAAAGAGCAAAATCTTCTTGAGCTCACTCCGGATAAACGAGCAAATCTCGGATTGTTTTTAGCGTTTCAGGCCCCGCACGCAGTTCCAGGCGTAAAGACTTCCAGCTTTATTAAACAAGCAATAAATGCAAAGCAGCGCGCACAAGAAAGCAGTGAGGACGCTCTGTCGGTAAAAGACTATATGGACCAATTACAAAGTTCGATGCAAACGCTCTCTTTAAAGCCAGAATTTGCAGATCGATATGTGAATCATGGATTCTCTGGTGGAGAAAAGAAAAAATCAGAGATACTTCAGATGGCACTACTGAAACCCGACGTCGCTATTTTAGATGAAATTGATTCTGGTTTAGATGTCGATGCGTTGCGATCAGTATGTGACAGTATTACCGCACTACAGCAAGAACTAAATTTGGGATTGCTGATCATCACACACTACCCTCGCATTCTTCAATATATTAAGCCAGACGCTGTACATGTAATGATGGACGGTTCGATTGTGCAGTCAGATAGTGAAGAGCTTGCTCATAAAATCGAACAGCAAGGATACGATTGGTTGCAGAAATAAACATGGGGAAAGACACGCCACTGTTTGCACATATCAACCGCGATACGTTTGAGCATCGTGACAGTGCTGAGTACACAAAAAAAGCTCAGCGTGGTTTATCCGAAGAGCTCGTTCGAAAGATATCTTCTCAAAAACAAGAACCAGAGTGGATGCTAGAAAAGCGCCTGCACGGTTTAGAGTTAGCGCAGAAGTTAGACATGCCGACATGGGGACCAGATCTGTCAAAGCTAAATTTAGATGACATCATCTACTACGCTGCGCCGGACGAAATCGTTGAGAATGCACATACCTGGGAAGAGGTGCCAGAAAAGATCCGTAACACCTTTGACCGTCTCGGACTTCCAGAAGCAGAGCAGAAGATGCTTGCGGGTGTTGGGGCGCAGTATGAGTCTGCGACGGTCTATCACCGACTCAAGGAACAGTGGGAACAACAAGGAGTGATCTTTGAGAACATGGATGTGGCCGTACAGAAGTACCCAGACATGGTCAAGCAGTACTTCATGAATACCTGTGTTCCAGCAGATGACCATCTCTTTGCAGCAATTCATACAGCTGTATGGTCTGGAGGAACGTTCTTATACGTCCCAGAGGGTGTGACAGTTGAACAACCACTACAAGCGTACTTCCGAATGAACGCACAGAACATGGGACAGTTTGAGCACACACTCATCGTTATAGAATCCGGTGCAGACGCGCATTATATTGAAGGGTGTTCCGCGCCGAAATACGGCTCTCAATCACTGCACGCTGGATGTGTAGAGATCTTTGTAAAAGAAACGGCACGTTTTCGCTACTCTTCGGTAGAGAATTGGAGCACTGACACGTATAACTTGAATACCAAGCGAGCGCTCGTTGAACAGGACGCACACATGGAATGGGTTAGTGGAAATATGGGCAGTGGTGTGACCATGCTTTATCCGTGCTCAGTATTACGAGGTGAACGTGCACATTCCGAACACTTAGGGATCGCATTCGCTGGGGATGGTCAAATACAAGACACTGGGGCAAAGGTCTATCACAGTGCTTCACACACCACCTCAAACATCGTCATGAAAAGCTTGTCTAAAGACGGTGGAACGTCCTCCTATCGAGGCGTAGTCTCTGTAGCTCCACAAGCAGCACAGGTCATAAGTAATGTGCAGTGTGATGCACTCATTCTAGACGACCATTCTATCTCCAACACCACACCGCAGGTGGATGTACAGAATCATACTGCATCGGTTACACATGAAGCGTCTGCAGGAAAGATATCTGAAGAGGATGTCTACTACTTACAGACTCGTGGATTAGATGAACAAGAGGCAACCTCAATGATAGTCAACGGTTTTATTGAACCGATCGTCAAACAGCTCCCACTAGAATACGCTGTGGAGATGAACCGTTTAATTGAATTAGAGATGGAAGACTCTATTGGATAGAACTATGACACCACAAGCAATTACAACTAACGAAACTGCGACCACGCGAACGATCTCTATTGAGCCAGAGCATTCTGTGGTAACGTGCTTTCATATTCCGGAAACGGAAAAACAGACAATCATTGAGATTCAACCTAACGCACAAGCAGTGCTTTGTGAACAGCAATGTTCCAGCGCTGAAATCATTGTGCATAAGAACGCCCAACTGAACATGGTGTCACTACAAACAACTGCCTCTCAAGGGAAAGCGAAAAAGACCTATACTATTCATGAAAAAGCAATAGTCCGCTCGTTTACTGGTTTGTTCCATGGCGCAGATATTGAAATTGTCGGCGAGCTGCAGGGTGCTCATGGAGTATTTGCCAACCACCTACTCTACACCGGCACAGAGAAAGAACGAATCCAAATTCAACTACACGCGAAACATACTACACCGCATGCACTGTCACGCAGCATCATACGAGGCATGGCCACTGATGCTGCCCATGTAGCATTCTCAGGGTTGATCACCATTCAACAGAACGGTACTGGAACAGACACACATCTCGAACATGAAGGACTGCTGTTGAGCGAACACGCGCGAATCTCTGCGCTGCCAGAGCTGAATGTTGAAACCAATGATGTGAAAGCGACCCATAGTTCAGCGATACATCTGATACAACCCGACCAGCTCTTCTACCTACAGACACGCGGGCTCGACCAAGAGCATGCAGTACATGCAATTATCAACGGTTTTCTTGAAGAAATGCTATTTATTGTGCATGAAGAGTCTATGATCGAGCAAATTCGTGCTATGATACAAGAGAAATTAGCGTAATTATTATGCCTTCAATCGAACAATCGCGATCCGACTTTCCGTTTTTAGAAACCGGAACAGTTTTCTTAGATAGTGCTGCAACTAGCTTAAAACCATCTGTGGTGATTGATACAGTTGCAGAGTACTATCGTGCATACGGAGTAAGTGTACATCGCGGTGCATATAAAGCGAGTGAGCAAGCCTCTACCGCGTTTGAACAGACCCGTGAACAGGTACGGGACTTTATTAACGCAGAACATACTGAAGAGATCATCTTTTCAAGTGGCTCTACACACTCGTTGAATCTCGCTGCACGACTGCTGGCGCAACAAATGGAAGCCGGAGATGAAGTGATCATCTCTGAGTACGAGCACCATGCAAACGTGATCCCATGGCAGATACTTGCACGTGAAAAAAAACTAAAGATCAAGTACCTAACAATCAATAACGCTGAGCAGGTTGAGCCGGAACAGCTGCGGGAACTAATAACAGACAACATCAAAGTGCTTTCAGTGACCCATGTATCCAATGCATCAGGGTATATCATGCCGGTAGAAGAGCTTGTCACCATTGCCAAAGAAAAGAATATCACTGTTATCATTGACGCTGCTCAAAGCGCGCCGCACTTCCCTATTGATGTACAGACACTTGGTGCAGACCTGATTGTATTCTCTGCACATAAAATGTGTGGACCAACTGGAGTGGGGGTGCTGTATGGGAAGAAAGATCTGCTTGAGAAGTTGGATCCAGTATTTGGTGGAGGTAGTATGATTGATGAAGTGGATATGGGTTCATGTACCTGGGCTGAGTTACCGCTAAAGCTTGAACCAGGTACGCCGAATATTGCTGGAGTAATTGGTTTTGGGGCAACAATTACTTACTTGCAGTCGCTTGGCATGGAGAACATACACAAACATATCCATGAACTGTATACGTATGCATGCGAGAAGATGTCAGCAGTTCCTGGTGTAAAATTACTTGGGCCTGACCCTGAGCACAACACTGGCATTATCTCCTTTACCGTAGATGGTATTCATCCTCATGATATCGGTACGATTCTTGACCAGAATAACATCGCAATCCGTACTGGACACCACTGCGCGCAGCCACTCATGAAACACTGGGATGTTCCTGCAACTGCTCGCGCAAGTCTCTATTTCTATAACAACAAGGAAGATATTGATCAGTTAATAGCAGGTCTTGAAAAAGTAAAAAGTGTATTCAGCTCATAAATAATAGGGACATGCTCTCGACGCAATCACTCCGGACTAAAACCCGGCATGTGCCGGGCCAACCGTCCGGTAGCAATTGCGTCTGCGCATGTCCACCATCATGTATATGAACATCTACCAAGAAGAAATTCTAGAGCACTACAAACATCCACACAATCACGGTTCTATTGAGAATGCAGACATTGTGCAGAAAGAACGGAACG
Organism: uncultured Gammaproteobacteria bacterium; assembly: GCA_964344485.1. Lineage (GTDB taxonomy): Bacteria > Patescibacteriota > Patescibacteriia > UBA9570 > XYC2-FULL-38-9 > CAYFNF01. Next base: position 322,548 of record CAYFNF010000001.1, on the reverse strand, counting down.
CTTCATGCGGAGACGAATTGACGTTCTATCTTGTAGTACAGGACGGAAAGATCGTTGATGTAAAATTCGAAGGGCAAGGCTGTGCAATTAGCCAAGCAACTGCATCGCAGCTGACAGATAAGGTCAAAGGTATGACCGAAGAGCAAGTCAATAAACTGACTAAACAGGATATTCTAGATATGCTGCAAATTGACTTAAGCCCAACACGATTAAAATGTGCGCTCCTCTCTTTACAAGGAGTGAAACATGCGTTAGAACAAAAGTATGAGTAGCCCAGATCGATTAAGTCGCCGACAACTATTACGTGGAGAATTCAGTAGCTCCAGGGATATTTCTGATTACTCTCCGGCGGAATTTGCTGAACTCATGGCCGATATACGACGAGATCGAGAAGAGCAAGAAGCGGATCCCGAATACCTCGCGTATCTTGATGAAGGATGGCTGCCAGAACAGATAGAGATCAATGGTGTGACTATTGACTTAAATGGTGTTGCACATCACCCACGAACGCTCGAGCAACACGCCCCGGAACTGAGAGAGTCTATCCAAGCAGCTGATATTGCATTGGTCGAAGGTGCTCCTCGAGCACAACAGGAGCTCTCAGATGAGCAACTACGGCTTACTCAAACCATGTATAGAGAGGTGTTTGGTATCAATTACTCCATTGCGCAATTACGAGAAATTGAAAAGGATAATGAAAACCTACAATTCTTTGGTGGTGTAGAAGCACTTGCAGCGCAAGTACGCACTCCACTCGCAGTCTGTGACGCACGTTTAACTGACCTATATGCTCTCGAAGATAAACAAGCGGAGATAGAGCGACAAAAAGCACTCCTTGCACTACTCACCATGAGCCCGGCAGGTTTAGCAGTAGCAATGAAAATACTATATAAAAAAGACTCACCTGAAGGTGGGAACAGACGGAATATATCACGACGTGAAATGCTTGCTGGCTCTGCTGCCCTCCTTGGAGTCATTCCTCTCGCCTCTATAGCTGCTCAAGAACTTGAACCATTTACCCATAGGTCAGTGGCAAACTTCTTCGAAAAACTTGGCATGCGAGACGTATACGACGAAATGCTGATACGAGCAACACCTAATATGGAAATTGGTGGAGTAGTTGATAACCCTCTCTACCCGTTCCTCTATGATATACATGACTATCGAGACCTGCTGTGGATAGAAGCACTTCATGAACTCTCTTCACGGCAGGGAATATCTCGTATCTCCTGTATCGCGGGTCGTCGGCATACTCAAGCAATCCAAGCGTATGCAGAACTATCTCCAGAACGGCGCGCTCGTGCACTAGCGCTCTATGCTCCGTTTCAAAGAATCGCCGCACCAGAGATCCGTATGTATGGATACGACGAAACAGCATCAGACTGGAATCAAACTGAAACTATTAGTTTAGTTGAATAACCACTATCGAAAACGTGCCTTGGTTTTAGACAGCACCTCTTTTATCATTGCGATATCAGGGTGTTTTGCCGGACGGCCAACCAGCTCTAAAAAACCATCTCCGTGCACTCGCTTCCCTCGCACCGTACCAGTTATTTTCATCGGTCCCTCCCAATAATTAATAACACCGTAGACCATTTCTTGATTTTGTATATACGGTTCTGCCTGTAAATAGATCTTTTTCTCTGGGATGTGAATACTCCACGCAATCGGATACTCTGCTTTTGTTTTCGTGCTCTTCCAATTCTGGGCGAGTGGCTTGATAATTACATCGCGGGTATGCGACTGAGTATTATTTGCATGTGAGATGCTTGCGAGTGAATACTCCTTCTCGCTCGGACCGTAATTGAAACAGAGAATCTCCATGTCAGTGTTCAACTGTACAGAGAACCACGTCCATTTGTCTTTTGCGAATCGTATATTTGACCACTGATGATCCATCCACGCTTTTCCTCTGACTTCTCGCACTTGATTATTCACAAATACCTCCCCGTGTACATCTAGATTCGTAATCGAATAGTAATACGTATCACGACCATGCATAGAGATGTAGCCCTTACCGCCCACTAAGAGCGGCTTCTTCTTTGCGGTCAAATACAGATCACACTGCGCATTCTTCATGTGATACTGAAACAACTCCTGTTCATGAATACAGTTGTGGACATACCCGTTAAACAAAAACGGGTCAGTATAATCGACGAACAACATCGGCTTGGTAAAACTCTCTTTTGAAATTACCGTGACATAATCCATTAACGGATAAAACTTCTTTTTCTCTAAATCCGAAATGATAGAATGAGAAAAATAGAGTGTTTTAAACGGCAGCTCTTTCACATACGGGAGTCCAAACTTCTTCGGATTCATCTTGAACAAGCAATTCATAAACGCATACTTGCGTTTCTTCTTGTCCTGCAGGTGGCCGTTCCAATACCACCACTCAATATTGTGATCATGCGCCAGCTCGTCTTGTGGGAATCGAACAGGTTTCATACTACGCATTATTCTTAATGATCTGCTGAACTGCGTCTACCACTTCTTGTGGTTTGGCATTCATATACGACTTACTCAAACGCAGTATGTAATTGGAATAACTGATACCTGCTGATGTGGCACACCCTGCAGGAATTGCATCTGACTTCTTCATACATATTTCTACTCCAGCAGTACGAGCTGCACCAAACCCTCGTGTCTCTGACGATGCATGAGAGACAAATGCATTGACTGATGTGACGTGCTCTGCCGCAATGTGCAGTGGTCGATATCGAAATCCAGTGCCAAACGACACTCCTTCTGAAGATACTGCAAGCATCACCGGTGGTCGCATCAAATACTGAAACTGCGAAACTACGATTAACCCACCAACTCCGATGGAAAAAGCAACAAAGATCCATGTACCTAGTGAATTCTCGGCTATCGTATGATCATCAAACAGCACGTGGAAAAAACCCAATTCTAATCCGATCAATAGAAATAGCGCACCGAACCCAAACATCATCAAGAGCAACCAGCGCGAGACTCTGACTTCAATAATGGACTGTGCCATGAGTGTGTTATTACTTCTTAACTGCAGCGATAATCTTCTCTTTGATATCGCCTGGGGTTAACCCTGCAAGTTCATAGACTTCTTGGGGTTTTCCAGACTTGAAGTAGTCATGTACTCCTAACGATCGCTTCTTATAATCTACTGGCAATAGGAATGGGTATAAGAATCCTTCCCATCCATTGTGTATTGCGATCACGCGGCCGCGTTCTTCTTCACTCAGAATGGATTCTGCTTTCTTTGGGTCGTTTTCACGCATCTCTTCATACAGTTCCGGTGATGTCACTGCAATAATCTTCACATCGTACTCTTGTTCTAGCTCCGGAACGATCTCTAGAGTATTTGCCATGGTCTGACCACCGCACACCGCAAGTACGACTTTCTCTTTCCCGTTCTCACTGTGCGGCTTGAACACATATGCTCCGTTTACCGCCTCTTTTGCATCAGGGATCTCTCCAGTTCGATCGAATATTGGTGTATCAGGTCGTGCCACTGAAAGTGCAATTGGATCACCTTGCTCTAATGCATAGAATAGCATTTCGATAGTTTCATTTGCATCCAGTGGTTTGTAGACCTTGATTCCAGGATACGCATTATACAACGACATCCAATACAATCCCTGATGTGTTGGTCCATCTTCTCCGGTCTCTAAACCATCATGCGCAGCGAGCAGAATGAACATACCTTTCATATCAGGGTTCACATGATTTCCGATCAAACTCATACGCACAGAGTTTGACATCATAGAAGTAAAGACTCCATATGATGTAAATACACTCGTAGGCCAGTAGCCCCCTGGCAACTGATCCTGCGTTAATGCACAAGAGAACATTGCCATATTCTGTTCAGCAATGCCGAATCGAATGCCACGACCGTACGGGTTCTCTCTGTTTATGATGCCGTACACATCTTCAGCGTCTCCAGTAAGAATGGACTTTGCTAAATCGCCTGCGCCAGCGTAAAAGAATGCGCTCTGCTCCATGAGCCACTCAAAGAACTTCTGTGTCGCTTTACGCGTTGCAACTGGCTCATCTGCAGTAAACAGCAACTCCTCGGGCATGGTGTCTGGTCGGCGAATATCTCGTGGGCTTACTAGTGGTCGTGATTTCAGCGCTTGTTTCATTTTTTTCTCACTCTCTTCCTCGGTAGGCAGCTGATCTGCGGCAACGTCTAAGCGCGACATCAAGTACGCGACTAACTCTTCAGAAAGCTGATCAGTCACTATTTGAATATCTTTCTCTACCTCGCCTTCTGTTCCAGGGATATCGAAGTTCAACTTTTTCATTATCTCCACATACTCATCATGTGCTGCAGGTTTTCCATGAGACGTTGCAGTGTTCTCCAGCTCACCGTAATGCAACCCTTTTATACAATTCGTTAAAACCACTGTTGGACTACCGTTCTCAAACCCTTGATGTGCACGGCGAATAGCGTGTGAGCACTCCAGAATATTGTGTCCATCAACTTCAATCACATTCCATCCTAATCCCAACCAATGATCTTTGTATGTTGAAGAGATCACTTCATCTGTATCTCCATCAATTCCAAAGTGATTACGATCTAACAGTACCACCAAATTCCTCAAGCCTAATGTGTGAATGATGTTACGTGCTTCATACGTCATGCCTTCTTCGGTTTCAGCATCACCCATAATCACATACGTACGAATAGAATCTAATCCACTCGAGTGATGTACGGTCGCTAACCCAGCTGCGCCAGATAACCCGTGCCCAGAAGCACCAGTTGCTAAATCAGCCATAGGATAGAACGACTCTACATGCCCTTGTGGTCCATCTGGATGTCGAAACCGCAATAAATCTTTCCCTAATACCGCACGAAGTTTCTCTGCGTCGAACTTCTTCCCTGCTTTTTGTAGAGATTCATACACTAAGGAAAGTGTTCCGTACAACAGCGGCGTGCAGTGTCCGGCGGACCACACCATTCGATCCCGAGCCGTATGCTTGGGCTCAAGAAAATCGTATGCAAACACACCGCTTGCTACTAATGCAAGCAACTGCTCTACTTTTGAAGTCGAACCGCCAGGATGCCCGGAATGTGACGCTTCTAATGAAGCAAAGATATATCCACGAGTAATGCGTGCAAGCTCCTGCAACATCGAGACATCTACTCCTTCGATATCACTCAACGGCAATCCCTGAATGTTAATATACTCTGCTCCGTGTTCAGACGCATGAAACCGATCCGGATGATCTGTTCGAATCTTCTCCTCCTGCTTTTTCTCAAGTAATGAGTATTGTGCTTCTCCCATATGGTTATTATTTACAGCGTCGTGGGAATTGCTTTTGATATTTCGCTAACGCCTTTTTTAGAATGAACATAGACTCTCGTATCACACGGGTGCTTACCACATAACTCAATCGAATTTCGTTCATGCCTTTATTCTTTGAGAAATAGAATCCTGCTGCTGGTGAAACGCAAATCGTTGTATTCTTATAACGGAAGTCAGTTAACAGCCACTCGGCAAAGTGAGGCGCGTCTTTAATTGGAAGTCCGATAATGATATAGAACGCTCCTTCGGGTTTATGCACCTCAATGCCAGGAATCTTCTGCAGCTCTTCATATACAACATCACGTCGATGCTTGTATTCTTTGATAGTTGGACCCCAGTACTTCTTTGAGTTCTTCAATAGCGGCACAACTGCAAGCTGCTCAATGGTTGCAACAGACTCGCGCGCCATAGCGAACTTAAAGACGTTCTTCATGAATTCTTTATTATGGCTTGCCAATGCGCCGATACGAGCTCCACAGAGATTAAATCGTTTTGATGCAGTATCAGTAGTAATCACTTGATTGCGAACCGATGCGATTTCAGCCATAGAGATCGTGGGCTCATCAAATGCATACTCTCGATAGACTTCATCAGCAATGATATAGAGGTTATTCTTCTTCGCGAACTTCGCGACTGTACGTACCTCTTCTGGGGTAAAGACTGTTCCGGTTGGGTTCGACGGATTACAGAACAGAATTGCTTTTGTACGCTTGGTGACCTTCTTTTGCATCTGTTCCATTGGAGGGAGATGGAATCCGTTCTTCAGCTTTAAGGTGATTGGTACCACTTTATTCCCTAAGATGTGCGCTTGGTTCTCGTAATATGGATAGAACGGTTCTAAAACTAGCAATTCATCTCCTGGATCCAGTAACGCTGCCTGCGCAAGAAACAGTGCTTCTACTCCTCCTTGGGTCACAATGATGTCATCTGGTTCATAATTGATCCCTGTGTCTTTAAAGTACTTGCTCCATGCTTCTTGTGCTTCTCTGCGGCCTTGTGCAGGAGCATAACTCACGACCTTTTCTTTATACTTTCGTACTTCTTTAAAGAAATCCGGATGTGTCGGTAAGTCGGGCTGCCCGATGTTAAAGTGATGTACTTTCACTCCTTTCTTCTTTTGCTCAGTCGCAAGATTCACGAGTCCACGAATTGGTGATGCTTTTGCCTGAATCACGCGTGTCGATGGTTGTAGTTTTTTCATGTGTGTATATTAGTTATTTTATTAATATCATTATTATATCACCAACATTGGTTCCTGTAGGACCAGTGCGTAATATACTTTTTAGCGTATGTAATAAGTGATATGAATCATTTTTTTCAAGAGCTTGCTGGACAGATAACTGCTTCTTGATACAGCGCTGTGCTGTTCCATAATCTGCGATAGCACCAGCGACTGGTGTAGGTGTAATGCCATCGACTCCGTCTGTAGCAAGTGAGAGAATGGTCATATTCGACTCCAAATACGGTAGCGCTGAAATAACTAACTCTTGATTTCTCCCTCCTGCACCGTTCCCCCGAACAGTGACAGTGGTCTCGCCGCCTGCAAGTAGTATCGTTGACTTCTTCGCGACGCGACTAGATTCTTCTGCAATAGAGAGTAGTACTCGCGCTACTTCCCGGGCCTCGCCTTGAAGCCGAGAAGTGAGCAGTTGTACACGGAATCGCTTGGAGAGCTTCTTTTGCAGGAACTGTAGTACTTGTTGATTATTGCCTACAATGAAGTTATATATCTTCTTTTGATTCAACTGTTTCGGTGTTTCATGCTGCTTAATTGCAGTCTCTACGTTTTTTATTCGTATCTTATATTTCTGTAGCACCGCAAGTGCGTCTTCGCTGGTCGTAGAGTCAGGAACAGTCGGACCAGAAGCGATCATGTCCAGATCGTCTCCTACGACATCAGAGATATAGAGTGACACCATAGTTGCTGGTAGTGCTGCTTGAGCTAGTCGCCCACCCTTTATTAATGAAATGTGCTTTCGAACTGTATTGATCTCATGAATGGTTGCAGAGCTTTGCAACAGCGCTTTTGTCAGCTTCTGTTTATCAGCAAGTGTTAGCCCCGAAACCAGAGCTGGCAGTAACGCTGACCCTCCCCCACTCATGAGGCATATTATTAAATCATCCTTCTCTGCTGCTTCTGCGAGTTGCAGTATGTGCTGCGCACCGTTGACTCCAGCTGCATTCGGAAACGGATGCCCAGCTTGATTGACAGTAATCGGGCCGATCTGTCTGGTGATGGCTTTTGGTACATTGATATACCCGCTGGTAATATGTTTCCGCAATAGCGCATGCATGCTCGTTGCCATCTGATACGTTGCCTTGCCTGCGCCGATAATGTAGACATGCTTATATCTATTGAGGTGGAATACCTTTCCTTGAATCAGGAGTCGGCCTCCCTTCACCTGTACGTGCTGCTTGATTAGACGTTCTGGCTGTAAGAACTCTAACGCTTGTTCTGCTGACTGAAGCAGAACCTTGCCTTTCGGATACTGCTGCTGTAATGCGTTGAGATTCTTAATCATAGAAACGTTGCTGATTCAACACCTCAGGGTTAACGATTGAAACCGGAGACTCTCTTTTTACTAGAATTCCAATAATATTCTGTGCTGAGACCTCAGACATGCGGCTTCGTGCTTCCCAGGTTGCTGATGCGGTGTGTGGAGTCATGACCACATTGTCGCATTTCTCTAACCCAGCAAGTCGCTTTGGCTCTTCTTCAAATACATCTAGGCCCGCACCTGCAATCTCTCCATTTTTTAATGCTGTTAGCAGTGCTTTTTCATTTATAATTGGTCCACGCGCAGTATTTATCAAATACGCAGTCTTTTTCATCTTTTTTAACTCCTTTGCACCAATAAAGTGAGTGGTCTCAGGGAATAGTGGAATATGTAAACTCACAACATCTGACTCTTTTAATAGTGTTTCAGTAGTGACCTTCCGCGCTTTGGTGGTGTTCTCTATCTCTTCATTCTTGTAATGGCCCGTATAGAGAATCTTACAATTGAACGCGCGATACATCATCTTAGCAACTTGCCCGCCGATACGACCACACCCAATAATTCCAACTGTCTTATTATAGAGCTCTGTTCCTAGCATATACATCGGTCCCCAACCTGGAAATGCATCATCTCGCATTATGCGGTCTCCTTGCGCAACACGTTTTGCCACCGCCAGTGCAAGTGCGAGTGTATGCTCGGCAGTAGACTGCGTCAGTACATCCGGAGTATTCCCGATAGGAATTCCACGCTTGGTCGCGCCAACAACTGCAATGTTGTTATACCCAACAGCAAAATTTGAAATAATCTTCAGGTTCGGATTCAAATCCATCATCTTAGAATCTATACGGTCCGTTAAAATAGAGAGGATTGCATCATTTGATGCAATGGCTTTCTCCAGCTCCTTCTTTGGTATAGGATACTCTTTTTTCCGCATGGTAACTGAAAAATGCTTTCGCAGCATTTTTATACCAATATCAGGAATAGGTTGAGTTATAAAGACAGAGTGTCGTTTTTTGGTTGATTGTTTTTTCTTTGTTGTGTTCGGCATAAAAGCTTGCTTAAAAAAGACAAGAAAATAATATTTCTTACTTAATGATTGTATAAATCAATGATAGTTAACTAGATATTTCAGCTGTCCGATTATACCATATTCCATCTTGCACAGCAATGACTTGTAGGAGGCTTCGGAATAGCGACGCACCAAAAAAACTACTCAGTTGCTTGATCTGTATCCTGATTAAAACGAGCAAACTTCACGACTGCAAAAGCCAGAGAGCAAATGACTAAACAAACAAACCCTGCGCGAGCAAATGCGCTCCCTACTACCATCAACGCGATACCTTCAGGTCCGGTTGCAGAAGCAACAGCAAACGCCCAACTACGTGTCCGAGCGATCTTGCTCGTAGAGGCCAGGGCCTTTTTTGACCATGCCACCACATTCAACAACCCTGCGAGTATGAGAAAGCTGACTACGACAATTTTTACTGGTGGAGCAGACTGCATCAACATCAATCCTTCTTCTGTGAAATGGGGTTCTGGAATGTAGATTAATTCAATAACGTAAATCAAAATAAGCCAGATGAACAACACGCCACGAACCGTGCTTTTCTCTTTTTTAAAGTACCCGAGTGCTAATGGAGTGATGGCAACAAAGTAAAACCCGGTATAGAGCGCAACGACGGATATATATACAAGCAAATCGCTTGCAGTTTCTGGGATGCGATCAACAGTAATGCCCACCACTGCATATAAGATGAAGGCTGTACTAATCCCCATAAATGAATGAAGGACTGTACTAGTGATTTCACTTGGATTTTTCCTATTTGAAAGATACAGCTTATAGGCTATAAGCAAGGACACAATTCCTGCAATAAAATAGATAATAATAGTGATCATAGATCTATTATAGCAATGTACTGCTATAAAACGAAGCCGCAGGGTGCATATGCTTGTTTCTTGCGCAGCAGAAATAAAAAAACCCTCGTGAGAGGGGTGCACCGGTGTGGTTCGCTAGATGCTACTACACTGGTGCGGTGTTTCCTGTGGTACCGCTGCTTCTGCCCGTGAAGCTGTAGGTCGTGCCTACTGCGCGGTCGAGGTCGAGCCCCGGGCCTTGACGCCGGAGAAGTCCAGGTCGCCCTCGGTACCGGACGTGACCTCCTGCGCCTCCTTGATGCCGTCGAGTGCGGCGAGCAGGTGGGCCTTGCCGAAGCCGTCGGCCGCGTTGAGGCGGGTCTGGGTCTGGGTCAGCCATGCGTTGGTCTCGGACATGCCGATGACCGCGCTGGCCATGACCACGCCCCAGTCGTAGACCGCGAGCAGGTACTCGCCGGAGTTGCCCAGCTCCTCGGCCGCGCGGTAGCGGCGCACCTGGAAGCCCTTGAACCCGATGTGCGGGCCGCCGTACTGGTAGTCGCCGTAGAGCCCGTCGGGGAGTCGCATGGAGGCCGGCGCCTGCTCGCGGTCCGGGGTCTCCTGCGCCCAGAACACGTCCGCGGCGTCCGCGGCGGTCAGGTACAGGGTCAGCTCGTCGCCGACCAGGCGGTGCTCCCAGTAGAAGCGCAGGTGCTCGCGGATCCACTC
>CAYFNF010000001.1:308974-312042 GCA_964344485.1 uncultured Gammaproteobacteria bacterium | reverse complement strand
CTCCTGGCGGCGGCGCGCCGAGGCGTCCTTCTCGCTGCCCCAGCTCTCGGGCGTGGGGAAGAAGTAGCCCTTGGCCAGCTCGTCCAGGTCCCAGTAGGACAGCTCGAAGAGGTAGAGCGCCACGGCCAGCTCAGCCCAGGAGCCCGTGAAGTCCTCGTCGAACGACTCGAGCTCGCCCTTGACCACCTTGGGCTGGCACGTGTTCTGGTCCGCGACCACGTCCGTGACCGGCTTCAGGTAGCCGACCTGCCAGCCGTCGCCGGGCTTGAGCTCGGGCAGGTGCGAGACCGTGCCCATGGCGTCGACGAGCTGACGGAACGTCGAGCGTTCGGCCTCGATCTTGGCGCGCGCGTCCGCGTCCGCGGCCTGGCCCGTCTGCCGCTTCTCGTCGACGAGACGGCTCAGGGCCTGGAGGTCGCAGCCGGGCTCATCCGTGGTCGGCGCGGGCGGCGGGGTGGGCTCGTCCGTGGTCGGCGCGGGCGGCGGGGTGGGAGTCCGGACCTCGGGCGGGGGGTCGCACGCCACGAACAGGGTGGCGCACAGGAAACTCAGAATCAAAGTACGCATGGTTCCTCCGAACCGAAGCATACGCATCACCGTTGACGCGTACCGAGTGCACCCAAACTTGGATAAGGATGCAGAACGGCTTCTTTTCTCCTCTCTCCTCTACTAAAGAAGTCGTTATGCATCAACGCGCAATCGTTGAAAAATTGCGCGCAAAATAACGGCTCATTATATCAAAAAAAACAGTTTTGTCAAGACTCTACTAAGGAAAACCTACAAAAAAAGGCCATTTCGGCCTTTTTCTAAATTACATTTACTTCTATTCAAACCCAAATACAGTCTGTGCGTTCTGATAGTAGATCTTCTCTGCAGCTTCCTGAGTCAATTGATCAAGTACTTGCTGCATGACCTCTACATCTGAATACATCTTGTCTGTTAATGAACTACCGGTTTTCCAAATCTTCGCGTCAGATCCCAACATAATACGATCCGCATAGGTCTCAAAAAACGTCTTCCACTCTTCGCGAATCACCCCGTTCTCATCAAGCGGGCTCGCTGCCATCTGCTCATCACTATCATCCTCACGAATCTTCATATTCATATATAGATTAGGGTGCGCATCTAGCTTGGCCGATGCTGCATCGATCAAACCTTCAATATCAGTGTTGTGCCAACCTATATGATCCCAAATTACTATGGTGTTAGTATTGTAATCTAACAGATTTGATAATTGCTCTAATTTCTCGTCCGTGGTTTCAAAGTGGATATCAACTACCATGTTGTGTACCTCAGCGAGGTTCACCAACCACTTCATAAGGTCATGGTCAATCGGGAATGATTGATACGGATGATCTTTCCGTAGAGAGTAGTGAAGCGCTGCAAACTCACCGAACCCAACGTATTTACCGGACTCTGCAGCAGTGGTTGCTCGACTCTTAAATCGACCGCTCCATGTTGTCGGATCTGCAGCAATCTCCTGCATCTGCTCAATAGCGCTTTCATAGTCGAACCCACTACTACTAGCGCCATTCGGATAGTACCAATCAAATGTATTCTCGTTCTCCCCGCCTAATGCATTTAAAATTGGATTCAACCGGTACCCACCGTACATCACGTATACCCGATCCGTATAGTCCTCAAAGTACTCGTAGAGATCATCGCCCGTAGAAGCGCCTGAAGTTGACTGGTGTAACGGTCGGGGTGGGGACATAGTAATGTACTTCTGAATATTCCATTCATCAAAAATCGCAATCAACTCCTCAGCAGAAGCATCATCATCAGTAATGGTCGTATGTCCGTGAGTATCATAGATGGCATAGTCTTGTGGAGTATATGATATGTCTATCATGTCAACGGTCTCGGTGGTAAATTTACTTTTCGTCGCATCTGAAAACAGTGCTCGAACTCGTGCAGTGTAGTCCACTCCTGGTGTGAGTTGGTGAAACTCATAACTCAATTCATCCGCGTCCAAACCTTCAGTCACTTCAGCAGTAGCTACTGCATTACTGTCCGCATCTAACAATTCGACGTAATACTGAGAGAGCTGAGCACTGCGAGCTACCGCAGGCCATGTTAACTCTGCTTTTCTGGACTGCGCAACGACAGACACAGAAGTCGGCGGTTTCGGCTTGGTTCTAAAACGCTTCACCTTGCTCAACGAAGAACATTTCTTCACTGATGTACATGCTTGCACACGGAACAAATACCCTTTGTTTGGTGACAATCCTTTCAATGTCTTCTTCTTTTTCTTTAAATAATTATAGTTTCGAATGATACTGCCGTTTTTCTCAGCCACCACCAACGAATAGAACTTGGCTTTTTTTATCTTTTTCCACTTCAAGGTCGCTTTCGACACTGTGCGGTCAGTTACAGTAAGATTTGTTGGCTTCGCAAGTGCGTCTACTTGCATTGGTAACGTAAAAAACGCACCAAAAAAAATAGCCGCACAGAGCATTGAGAACAGAGTTGTTGGTTTCATAGATATAGTTATTTATTACTTTTTTGAGTATAGCAAAGCAGAACGCATTTACAAAATCAGGCATAGACGGAAACGCTGTATTACGCTACAATATATGGCGTAATAATCAATAAGCACTTCCAATGAAACAGTATCAAAAATACTCACTCGCTACCGGACTGGTCCTCATCACAGCGTTAATATCAGGGACAAACAACTTTTTAACAAAAGTCGCGGTCACCTCAGTAAAACCACCAATGGTGTTTACCACATTAAAGAATGCACTTGTTGCGCTTTTTATCATCGGAATAATCGTGGCATTTAAAAAATGGAAAGAGCTAAAAACACTCAAGAGAAAACAAGTTGGAATTCTTCTTGCTATCGGAGTAATCGGTGGATCTGTACCATTTGCGCTCTTTTTTACAGGCCTCACACAAACCAGCGCTATCAATGCAGGGCTCATTCATAAAACACTGTTCTTATGGGTCATGCTACTTGCAATTCCGATACTCAAAGAACGGCTCAGCGTCCCACAGTGGATCGGAGTGCTTGCAATCTTTGCTGCAAACCTGATTCTTGGCGGACTCACTGGATTTGAATTCAATAT
>CAYFNF010000001.1:301495-308964 GCA_964344485.1 uncultured Gammaproteobacteria bacterium | reverse complement strand
CCTTGGCGCAACGATTCTTTGGGCGATCGAGAACGTTATCGCGAAGATCGCGCTTCGAAACCTTTCCAGCATCACCGTAGCAGCAGCGCGTATGACTATTGGATCTCTGGTGCTCTTCATAGTCGTACTAATCCAAGGACAAGGTGCAGTGTTCACCAACTTGGAACCAATGCAATGGGGCTGGACTGCACTCACTGCTCTCCTACTACTCGGATACGTCACCACATGGTACACCGCACTAAAACATGCTCCTGCAACGTATGTAGCAACACTACTCGTCCCCGCAACACTCGTAACGAATGTACTCTCTGCAATCTTTATTACTCATACGTATACTGGCAAGCAAGCAATTAGTACTGCACTGTTTATTGCAGGAATTCTTCTCATGGTATTCTTTGCTAAGAAAACAGCGGATTCCACTGCTTCCAAGCCACAACTCCACTCCAAACCTTCATCATAAGAAGGGATGATACAATCTCCTCACGATCAATCGTTTACCAACGTAGACGGCATCGCACGATGCAGTCGTTATGCGTTTGGTCCAAATCGTCTGCACTACTGTGGGCCAGATGCGAGTCAGGAGATCTATGCATACATGCATAATAACTCCAGTGACAAACGTCTCGAACAACTCATGACGCAGTTCGCGGTGCTGTATCCGTATCTACAGCTCATTGCATCGTCCAACGGCATCTCAGACCCATTTGACCGACGAGTGGTAGAAGCGTACTGGCTGGGGAATTCGTTATTAGACACTATCTCTTCTCAACAGTTCTATCGCCATCTCGATGAAACACTCGACATTAAAAAACGTTTCGGTACTTCTGGCGCGCGAGAGACGTATGACAAGCTCCCGCAAGGCGCGCTCCCACATCACTCATTTCATGTCATGCATATTTGGCGGCGCTCTGGGAATGTCGCAGAGAACCACTCTATCGATAGCATAGATAAATGCTGCATTAGCGGTGGCCAAGTAATCACTATTGATGGGCCGAAGCTTACAATCAAACGAAAACCAATTATCCTGAAAGAAGACTCGCTCGTATACGGTGATCCAATTGAAGAGCCAGTAGTGCGGCGCTTAGACGATGACAACTACTTTGATGACGTGCAGATCGGTGATTGGATCACTATCCACTGGGATTTCCCGTGCGAAATCGTTACTGAACAAGAAGTGCAGCAGTTAGAACGCTATACAGAAAAAACACTTGCGCTTGTCACCCCTCAACTGCTTGAAAAAATTACCTAGTCATGACTATCTTTCTTTTTGGAAACCCTGACGTGCCTGAAGATTCTCTTCCCCTACAGCTACAGGATGCACTCGAACAGGAATTCCCTGAACACACCTTTATTCATGTTGACCCGAATGAAGAGTGGGACATCCCTGAGCAGATGGTTATTATTGATACGGTCATGGGTATCTCGGATGTACAGCTCTTTACTGACTTAACGGTGTTTAAAAAAAGTCCACGCGTATCTCTACATGACTTTGACGCATACGCTAACTTGCTTCTGCTACAGAAAATCGGAAAACTAAAAACGTGCTCTATTATCGGCGTCCCATCAGGGATGAAGCCAGAGCACGCTTTAAAAGATATTTGTTCTACTCTTCGAGCCAATTCACTTTAAGGAAGTGTGAGGCACAACTCATGCATGGATCATATGCACGGATGAGTTTTTCTATCTCATGTGCGATCTCTTCTTTTGATTTCTCTTCCAATAGCTCTTGTACTAATTGCTTGATGCCTTCTTCAATGTGTACCTGATTTTGGCCAGTTGGTACTGCTACTTCTCCGCCAGTTACAATACCATCATCACCCACTTCTACTTTGTGATACAGCGTTCCTCGAGGCGCTTCTACTACTCCGATACCAACCGCTTTTTTTGGATCTTTCTTAATTACCTCTTCTTTCTCAAAGGTATTGTTCTCTAGAAGCTCTATGGACGCATCAATTGAATGCAAAATCTCAATCGCTTGAGCGAGGTTATTATGATACACATCATTTGAAGGGAACAACTCCAACGCTTCAGCTGCGTCTTTCTTTGTATTCTCGTGAAGATGCTGCTTTGACAAGTTCATGCGCGCAATAGACCCAACCATATACGACTCACCCTGAAATTTGTACGCATCTGCTTGAGAGTACGGCACTTCCACTCGCTCTAAATGCTCAATGTACTTCTCCTCAGGGATGCACTCCCCGTCTCCGGATTGAATACACCCAGTCATATAATCGTAGTCCTCAGAGATCATAGCCATATAGCTCGGCTCACGAACAAAATGATACGGTGCGTCTTTAAAGATCTTAATTAAGCGCAACACTGCAGGTCGAATCTTTTTTAACTCTTCGATAGACTTTTTGATTCCTTCTTCGTCAGGTACTTTAATAAACCCTCCGATCGTAGGATGCATAGCATGAACACTTCGCCCAGCAACAAGTAGTGCTAAGTGGTTCCCCGCTGCTTTGATATCAAATGCGTCATGTAGAAGTTGATGCTGTTCTTCATCGTCCTCATCAAAGTCTAAAAATGCATCCTTGCCGTACAGATCAGGCATAACAAACAAGTACAAATGCAATGCATGATCACGAATATTCAATCCATGCATAGTCAAAGTTCGCAGCAATACGGTCTGTTCTGACGGAGTGATACCGAGCGCGTTTTCACATGCTTTGATGCTGCACATTAAGTGCGCGTTCGAACACGTTCCGCAGATACGCGACAGCATAGATGGAATCTCAGTAATCTTCTTGCCAACCATGGCTTCCACAAAAAAACGTTTATACTCGGTAATTTTAAAATCTACATTCTGCACTACTCCATCCTTAATCTCGACATCAAGTGCAGCTGCGCCTTCTACTTTTGTAATATGATCTAGTGAGATATTCTCTGTATGCATATGTTCGTTGTTATTTTTTTTCTGCTTGAAGTTCAGCCACTACTGTGTTTACAGTATCTAGAAACTTATTTGGATCCATTGGACAACCAAAAACCTGCGCATCCACTTCAACCACATCAGACACTTTGAGTACCTCTGGTAGTGCGTTGAATCGCGCGACGAGTGCTTCAATCTCCTTTTTCTGCTCATCGTTAAATGTATTCCGTTGCGATGACGGCATGCCCATGACTGCACACGAGCCGATAGCCACTAATTTTTTTGCGAGCTTACGAATCTCCTGCAACTGCTCCTTATGCTCTGGAGATGCGACCGCACCTTCAACAAATGCAATATCAAACTCACACATCTCATTTTTTGATTGCAGAACTCGTGCGTGCTTAAAATCAAAGATCTTCTTCCACTCTTGCCAGTGGTCGTTCATGACCTCTGTCATAATCACGGTGTTATCTTCACAGCATGAAAATGTAAACCAACCGATCTTGAGCTTTTCTTGTGGGGCGCTTTCATCCTTTGCCATAGTATTTATTGTTTTACTTCTATTGTTTTATATAGTATCACAGTTGCTACAGCATACAATATTGCGGCAATAATAAGCACAGCAGAGAAACTAAAGATAATTGAGAAAAAGACTGCGAGAACCGAACAGAGTACTGATGCAGCACCGTTTAACGCCCAGCACCACGGTATCAATACATCACACTTGTGAGCGCTGGTTTGACGGATTCCCATCGGTAGCATCATGCCCATTCCGACTGACAACGGCGCAACAATCAAACTGGCAATAGCGATCTTTGCAATAATAGGAAGTGTAATCGTTCCCATGATAATAAACTGGGACAACAGAACAAACAGGACAGTATACAACACAATGAATCCGCCTGTAGCGAGCACGCCCTTCTTCCCTTTGTTGTATACAGATTTACTGACGATACTACCAATTCCAGCAAACAGGAGCATAGCTGCGAGTATAACAGAATAAGAATAGAACGGATGCTCTAAGTAGAGAATGAACTTTTGAATGAATACAATTTCAATAAACAAGAATGCAAACCCGAGTAGAATGAAATACGACAGAAATGCAGCGCGCAGTACTCCAGAGCTGACACTCGATAATTTATACTGTTTAGAGAATAACAACCACGGCAGTATGACGCACAGGATGCTACATGTTGCGACTAACACCAACGCAACAATTAAACCTCCATCATTACTCCGTTTTTCAGCGAACGATGGGTTGAGTAACTGACGAAGTGGTGTCTGGAAGAAGAAGAACGGATGGTCGTCAGTCACTGGAGAGACGTCTTTGATGTACGAATTAATGAATGCATCACGATCTGGTGCTTTAATAAAACTATAGTAATCATTATCGATCTCACGATCTGGTGCATACAGAATCTCCATGTCGTTCTCTTTCACAAACTGCTCTGCTCGTTCAATCTCCTGCTCAGTAAACGGCGTGGTCTTAAACAGATAATTATTCAACTGGTACTTCCCTTCTGTGCCGTTAGTAATGATCAGCATATTGTCTTTTGGATCTAACCCAAGACGCTGACTTGCTTCCTCATACACCGAAACTAATCGTAAACCATCTAGTTCCCAACGAGTGACAGTAAACACTCCCCCGTCCTCTAAGTGTGTGAGGTACTCTTCAAACGCTTCAACTGTATATAGGTAATTCTCTACTAGATACAAACTGCCGGCAGCAGTAGACGCCCAAGTGTCTACAAGTGGTAATGAAATAACGTTGTACTTGTCTGTAGTGCGCGTGAGATAGCTTCTGCCGTCCTCTACTTCTATATGAACATCTGGATGGCCGTAGATATTACCAGAGAACTCCTGGAACTCTCCGCGCATCACATCATTGGCTATGATCGGATTGATCTCTACTCCGGTAACTTTTTTATCGAAGAGCAATGCGGTGATTAAGTCACGTCCGCCGCCAGGACCGATAACCAGAGAGGTATCGCCGTCTATTATATGATATGCAATTGCTGCAAAGTCAGTACGCAGCCACTCCATGGTGGAGAGATCGCCGTTAAATTCGAATATCGGTGTATACGCATCTGCATCTATGCGGATGCCGTATCGCTTCATGGTTTCATCAATCTCTTCTGGAATCTTTTCTAGGAACAGATAGACCTTGATATCCTCTACAGTGATGCGAGAGAATGAATTCCACTGCTCAAAGATGATGTTGTACTCTTTTCCGATCTTGGTGAAGGTGATATCAAACAACGATGTATAGTGACTAGTGATATAACTACAGAGAATGATAAACAGTGACGCCCATGCAAGAAAGAAGAGCTTCTTCTGCTTATAGGAAAAACAGATCGCACTCGCGGCAGCCACACCTGCGGCGATAAACACCGCTCCAACGATATCAACAACATTAAGGAGTAGCGCTGCGGCAGCCACACCTGCGGCAGCTCCCAGAAGATCGAAAAAATAGATCGTATGAATACGCTCATTCCGTTTAGTGAAGAGCAGTGATAAGCAGATATTCACAAAGATGAACGGTGCTGCGGCTAAGATGAAGATAAGTAGTAGTAGCAATGGATGCAGCTGCGCGTAATTGAACTGAATAAAAATCAGAAAAAAGACAATGATAGTGAGTGCGAACGCTGTACTGTATTGGCCGAGACGCTTCCAGAATGAGTCGCTCGAGAAATGCTTTGGGCGTGCATACACGATAATACCACCACATGCTAGGCCAAACAGCGCGATTGATATGCCAAGGAATGCGAAATTCGAAAACAGCATGACTGAAAACACTCGGATAAGTATAAGTTCAAAGAGCAAGGCGCTTAAGGAAATAAAAAAAGTTCCTATAAGGAGCTGTGCTCGGTTTGACTGTTGCTTTGGTTCTTGAACTGATGATTCTTGTTTCACTAGTATGAATTAATGCTAAAAAATCCCTATAAATAATATCGGTTTATAGCAATAAAATCAAGTCACACTATTCGTATGCGATTGGACGGTAAAAATACCTATTAACAGCCTCCACCACCATCAAACTGCGTCCACGCTGTACCATTGCAGAAGCACGGTTCATTTAAACTGTCGTCGAAGTATATGGCTCCTTCATCGATGGTGGTACAAGAAAGAGGGCTGTCAGTTGGTGCTAATTTCATGATCCCGCCGACTCCAATATCATTATGTATCAGTGCGCTCATTGTTGTTATACCACTATAAACATCAAGATCATTGCCTACTATAACAGAATCATCCACATGTATATTACCAGCATGCACTATGCCTATATTCGCGGAATGAGTCTGCAAGCCAGAGATATCAGCAATAGTAAGTGCGCTGTTACCGATTGCGTATAAATAGTTACCAACCACACTTACATCAGTACCAGCGATCTCTGAAAACGTCCCGTCATCCTTGTATACTTCTGATACTAACACAGGATCGGTTGGATCTGAGATATCCATAATCACTACCGAATCCTCATCTGCTGTACCGATATAAGCATAGTTTCCTGAAACTTGCACAGAAACAGCTCCGCCCAGATAGTTAAATTCTCCATCACCGTCATATACTTCTGATACTAACACAGGATCGGTTGGATCTGAGATATCCATAATAGTTAACGCACTATCGGTTTGTGCAACAACATATGCGTATGATCCAGAGACAAACACATCATCCGAACCATTCAACTTAGAGAACTCTCCATCTTCATCATACACTTCAGACATCAACACAGGATCTGCGGGATTAGAGATGTCCATGATTGTCAAAGAATCTCCAGTCTCTGCAGTGATATATGCATAACTTCCTACAATATGCATATTTGATGGGCTACTTAATCTACTAAACTCTCCGTCACCGTCGAATACCTCTGACATAAGTGCAGGATCCGTTGGGTCTGAGACATCCATAATCGTAAGAGCGTTATCTGAATTGGACAGCACATATGCATAGTTACCTGATACTATTACCTCTCTACCATTGTTCAGCCGAGAAAACTCTCCGTCGCCGTCTGAAACTGATGAGACCAATGAAGGGTCAGTCGGATCTGCAATGTCTATAATAGTTAGTGCATCATCAGAACCACCGGATGAAACATATGCGTAATTTCCTGATACATACACCCCGAATGCACTATATAACGTTGTAAACTCTCCATCTCCATCATGCACCACGGATACGAGATCAGGGTCCGTTGGGTCAGAGATGTCGATGATATTAAGCGCATCATCAGTAGATGCAACAACATATGCATAATCTCCAACAATGTTAATTGCTCTCGGTTGTCTAAAATCTTCAAACTCTCCGTCACCGTCGTCTACCTCAGACATTAGCGTTGGTGCGGCTGCGTTTCCTATAACTTCTAAAGGAGTTGCAGGTGAAGTAGTGCCAATGCCGATTGATCCTGTAGTGGTGAGCGTACCGCTCATGGTGTCGCCGGTATTCAATACAAATGCATCATCTACATTAAACGTGGTACCGTCTAATGTAATGTTCGTGCCAGCAGAATACGTGGTGTCGGTATCCGTGTCAGTATCTGTATCAGCAGCGCACGCCCATGCTGAACCGTTGTACTTGAGGATTTGACCACTGGTGC
>CAYFNF010000001.1:291749-301395 GCA_964344485.1 uncultured Gammaproteobacteria bacterium | reverse complement strand
TTGCCGAGGTTACGCCGGATACTGAGAACGTGGTATCTGTGAGGTCGAGTCCGTCTCCGGCTGAGTATGTAGTGTTGGTATCCGTATCTGTATCTGTGTCAGCAGCGCACGCCCATGCTGAACCGTTGTACTTGAGGATTTGACCACTGGTGCAGCTGTTGCTTGCCAGGTCGGTTACTGAGATGGTTCCGTCTGTGATCATTGCCGAGGTTACGCCGGATACTGAGAACGTGGTATCTGTGAGGTCGAGTCCGTCCCCGGCTGAGTATGTAGTAGAACCAGAACCAACTACATCATCTCCACACTCCCATACAGCAGAGGTTGCATTAAATTTTGGAACTTGCCCATCGGTACATGCGCTACTAAGAGTAACTGCGGAATCTGAGAGCGTAGACACATCCACTCCATCCACTGTTGCACCAACAATTGCATTTGCATATACAGTCTCCCATGGGAACTTCTCGCTTCCTAATGAATGTGAATTGCCTTTATACGGCACGACTGAATCATTGATCTTCACATTTGCTTTTGTGTTCACAATCGGCCCTTGGATATTCACTCGCTTCTTAAACAGAGATTTGCCTTTGACAGTTAGATTATTCTTAAACACCTTTCTTTTAGTTTTTGTTGCTGAGCGCGTCTTCTTCTCGTCCTCATCTGATTGTGCAGTAGTAGAAAAAACAGTAGCAAGAGTAGACATATCAAGCCCTTCGGCTTGAATACGTGTTGCTCCAATAATGAGAAATAGCAACACAGTGAGAAACACGAACATGCTTGTCTTCTTGTTCATAAGCGTAAAATAAATTGTTTGTTATTGGGGCTGTAATTATATCAAGAATCCCGCAACTATAGCAAAAAACGCAAATTTGTTAGACTTTTTCATACTGCTGTTTATTTTTGTTCGAATACTATTGAATACGCATTGACAAAACGCTAAAAATACGCTAGTATGTTGTGTTGCTTTACATACTGCAACATTTACATGACTCAGGGCGTTTCGGCGCTCTGGAGGATACCTGAGTCTCCTAACAAGCACTCGGAAGCACCGGTTTCGGGCTCTCGCTAGTTACTAGCGGTTCACAAGAGCATGAAACCGGTGTTTTTGTAAAAGCACTTTAACAGTTCGCCTTTCTACAGACCCCTCCAATGGCTCGCAGCTTGTGAGAACTGGTCAATTTCATTGACTACTACTCACAGGCTGCGAATGCCTGGCCCTTGCATCCAGCTTGGGCAAATGGAGGACCCCATGACCCGCTTGTACACCCCCCACGCCATCATCCTTGTCACGGCCCTGACCGTCGGATGCGAAGACGTCAAAGGCGCCATCGGCGTCGGCGTCGGCTTCTGCCTGGGGGACGCAAACACGACCTGGTGCGTGGACTTCGAGCTCAGCCACGGTACGGACAACTGGTATTGCGACGGTACCGGCACATTCGCCCGGGACTGGTGCCCGGGACTGTCCGTGGTCGACGGCGCGCTCGAGCTGTGGCTCGAACCGCTGGAAGATGCGTACGGCTACGAGCTGGAGTTCTGGTACTCGGGCGACGACGGCAACTGGTACTCGATGGACGCAACCGAAGACCACATGCAGCCCGACGGCTCCTGGTGGTTCAGCACGCCCGGAGCACCACCGGACGGCACGGTTCGCGTGCGCGGCCACCAGTGGGGCGCGACCGAGAGCGACCCGGTGTTCTGCCCGCAGGCCGAAGTGGTGGACCTCACAGCCTACAACAACGGCTACGAAGTCTACAGCGTCACCAAGCACTACGACTCCATCGGCTGCTACGCCGAGATCTCGCTCGGCACCATGATCGACTAGCTGGGAACCCAGCGGGAAAGGCGAAATGCCTAGTTCTGACATAAACCAGCGCCGCATGCGCAACGGGAGGTCTACGAGCTCACGCTCCGACCGTATCAGAACTACAACTCTGTGCAGAGAAGTATAACTTGTCTCTACAGAGATGAAATCATAATATAAGAAAACAGCCCCTACGGGGCACTTTTCTTTTTATGCTGGGGAGGAGGGATTCGAACCCCCGAATACACGGACCAGAACCGTGTGCCTTACCACTTGGCGACTCCCCAATGACGAACCATAGATTATCAATAGACTGGACGCTTGTCAACGCTTACTCGGATCTTCTGGACATTCATCGCGCGCATAGATATATAACGGTCCAGTATGATATTCACACAACTCATACTCCTGCTGAATGTAGTTATCCACGAGATTGTCCTGATTATACCCAAACTTACCGACCATATGATAGTTCATCAAAGCAAATTCTGGTTCTACTTCTTGAAATATCGCCAATGTCTGTAGCTGACAATCATCAACACACAACGTCATGTTCGCTGCTTGTGTAAACATATTCTCCTGACGTGTTTCGAAATACATCCCAGGGATAAATGGTCCAAAGTAGAGATGCTCTGCGTTCATAATCTCTTCTGATTGAAATATCCCCTCACGTACCACGTCTGGAATATCGTGAGTATAGATATTCACATCTTCAAAACTCTGCATCCCGGTCTGTGCTCCAATAAACAACAATGGAATGCACAGTGCAATAGGAATTGCAGCACGCATCTTCTTCCATGGAATGTACTGCATCACGTATTGCTGAATAATATACCCTAACACTATGACTGCGGGGAAACTATTTATCATAAAATGATTCAAATCAATCAGCTGTGTACTACTGACATACAACGCAGCTTGCATCAACACTAATACGACAAAAAGCTGTTTTTTTGATCTCCACGCAAGAAAAGCCATCACCGTAACTGTTACTATCTCAATAACAATGAACCAAGGCTCATAGATCGTAAAATCCAAGTACTGCACTTGATATGGCAAGATAAACCAGCTCTGGAGCATAGTCAGTGCATCCCATTGCAACGTTAATACACCGACTGTAATCACCCACGCACTACAATATACAAATATTAACCATGCAGTTTGTCGCACTGAACGAGATCCGTATATCATGATCGCCACCACTGTAGCTACAGCCACCGCCAATCCTTTAGTCTGTAGAAACAGAAACACCAGAGCACCGACCACTCCAGCTATAACGTACAACCATGGCTTCTTGTGTCGCAACGCAGCGAGTAATGCAACTACTGCCCAAATCGCTACAAAACTACTGTAGACATTGTGATTAATCAAAGGATGAAACGTGTTTACAATTAACCATAGCAGCACTACAAACCCAAGCACCAACACTTTCTTCGTATACTGTCGGACTATCAATGTTATTCCTACAGCAGAGAGCACCCAGAACAGCGCAGAGGCAATCTTTACGCTCGCATACTCTGCTCCACCAACAATCTTCCATACGATAAAAAAAATACCCCGCACCAGGGGTAAGAAACTCGATAAAATCAACGTATAGCTGTTTGCCGTGCCAGAGCTGCCAAGCAATATTCAAGACTGCACCTTCATCTGAGTGCAGCGGATGATCACTAAACACTAACAACGCTGCACCTGTAACCACGATCCACCAGACTGTCCATTTAATTTTTGTCACAACTATGTAATTACGTTTGTTGCGAACCAAAACTACTTGCAGCTAACTCCCACACATTTGCAACCTCTTCCTCAGTTGGCTCCTCTATATTCTCAACCACACCGTTTGCGGTTGGGTTGGAGTACTCTTTTCCAACCACAGTCTCTAATTTGAAGTCTTTCTGAAATACCTCTTTCAACACCCCGGCAATCAGGTTTTGATTCCTTGGATCACTCAACCGATCTTGATAGAACTGATACTGAAAACCCAGAGTGAGTACATCGTCTTTTACTGATACTACTTGCCCTACTTGAAATGTCACATGAAGCGCATGATTCTCACGTCGTAAATTCTCCAACACCGTACCCCATTGTGCAGTAATCTCATCCATCGTACTCGCTTGTGTAGATGACGGTTTCGGCGCATTCTTAGGCTCTTTCTTTTTTTCACTATCACTAGCTGGTGGGGATTTCTGTTTCTTAGTCGGACCTGAAGATCCAGATGCAGGAGGTGGTGGAGACTTCGGTGGACTAGCTGTTGCTGGCGTTCCTTCACCCGTTAATTCGATGATTGCCAGCTCTAGGGGTAGTTGAGGGATGGTTGCGGTCTTCTCTTGCTCGAATGCATCCATAAACACCTCGATCATCCGTGCAATCTCTTGGACCGAAAGCGAATCAGCTACTTCTGAGATAGTTTTGAGTGCATTTTTATCAATATCCAAGTACTGCAACGGCTCCAGAGTCTGCTGTACACTATACAGCAACATCTTGCGTAAAAACTCGATCATATCCTTGGTAAATTCAGTCAACATCATGCCTTGATCCAGTAGTCGGTTCACCCGTTCCAGCGCTTCCATAGTGCGATTGTTCGCGATCTCCTGCCACAACCCGATAATCTCTTGAATATCAGAGTGTGGTAGAACAATCTCTGCAAGTTCGCTAGTGATCTTCTTGTCGTCCAATACTAATACTTGTCCGAGTAGACTCTCTGCATCGCGCAACGCTCCCTCAGACCGCTTAGCGATTGCTTCTAGCACTTCTTGATCCACTGCGATCTTCTCTTTTTTTACTAAATCTTGAAGTCGCGAGACGATATCTTCAAATGAAATACGGCGAAAATGAAACTGCTCGCAACGAGAGACAATAGTAGATGGTACTTTATGTATTTCAGTGGTCGCAAGAATGAACATAGTCTGTTTTGGCGGCTCTTCTAGTGTTTTCAACAGTGCATTAAACGCAGATGTAGAAAGCATGTGTACCTCGTCGATAATAAACACCTTCCACGGAAGCACTGAAGGCGCCACTCGCGCATTATCAATGATGTTCTCACGCACATGATCTACTCCAGTATGTGATGCAGCATCAATCTCTACAATATCCAACGCTTTCTGCTCAAGTATCATAGAACAATGCTCGCATGAATTGCATGGCTCTCCTTCCTTTAGGCTCTGGCAATTCACAGCTCGTGCCACTAATCGGGCAATAGTAGTTTTTCCGATTCCTCGAGGTCCAGAAAATAAATACGCGTGGGATACAGTCCCACCAGAGAGCTCATTTACTAGCGTGGTAATAATATGGTCTTGCCCAACTAATTCAGAAAACAGTTGTGGCCGATATTTTTGATATAACGCGGTAGACATAGTGGATCAAATCTGATGACAGAACCCCGTGCATTCTACGGGGCCTCCTTTGAATTATTGCGTACATAGTATACCTCCATTCTCAGTTCAGCGCAACCAGTCCAGACGCGTTGTTATCAACAGATTTATCACATCTTTCTTACTCCGACGGTTCTTCAAGCTCCATGTCATCCCCGAGCGGCAATTCTGCTGAAGCGCCCTCTATCTCCATGTCACTTCCTGACGGTAAAACGCTTTTTCCTTCTTCTAATATCATCTCATCTCCTAACGGCAAGTCTTCATCTACAGAAAAATCATCCAACGCTGCTGCTTCTGCTGGGTCTTTCATAATATTCTCCACTGCTGCCCATTTACTGTTCATCTCCTGTGGCGTCAAGATCACTACAGTGTCCCCTGGCTCACCTCGATAGTAGCTGACACTTGCAGTTAACAACCGATAGCTACGCCCGCTTTCTACGAGCGCAACGTATGAGCCGGTCTCTTCATCACGCACCAATGACGCTATCTGACGCTTTCGCTTAACCGGACCAATCTGTTTATAAATAAATGACCCATCATCAGTAATGGTCAATTTCATGATATCGCCTTCCACTAACTTGGATTTACTCGCGTAGTTCGCTGGGACCGTATACATCTTTCCATCAGGCCCGACCATGTTCTGTCCGTTAAAGACTCCTTCAACAACAGATCCTTTTTCTGTCTGCTCAGAAGATCCAACTTCTGATGCTTTTTTAGTAATTTGCGTGTTCTCTTCCAAGCCTCCCATCTCTTCTACCACTGACTTTAACTGAGATAATTGTGCTTGGATCGTCTCTATCATCTGATAGAGATGTTCCATTTTATTTTGGTTTGACATCTATTTTTATTTATTTTTCTTGTTTATCTATAATAGCGTGAGAATCAACAATTGTAAACTCTTAAATCGAAAAAAAACAGCCCGTCTCACCGTTCGAAGATGATTCGGGTTGAGCCATGTCATGTGCGCTTGCGATGACCTCCGCGCTGCTGCCGATCGCTGTGAAGGCGATCCCTTGGATGTGGCAGTGTGCGACGCATCGGACGTACGATCGTGAACAGCACGCAGCTGATCAGGATCCCCCACCCTGGTGCCAGGGTAGCGAAGAAGAACTGGTCCCATGCTTCTTTCAGGAGCACGGGGTTGCTCAGTGACTTCATGTACTCCGTCGCGTGTCCTGAGGTCGAGATCTCCTGTGGCTCGACCAGTAGGAGTCCGAGCGTGAACGCTACGGGAACTGCGAGTAGCGGTAGCGCGTACAGCAGACGCGCCCATCGTGTTTCGTCAGCCGGGATCCCAAGCAGAGCCAGGCCTCCCAGAACTATTCCAGCAACCGCGCTCGCCATCATCAGGGTGTTGGGGTCCCAGACTCCGCGATCGAACTCTGCCACACCGTGGGTCATACCGATCATACCGAACATGCTGCAGATCGCGATCCAGAGACCGAGAGCGAACAGCCCGACGATCGACAGACCGATGATCTCCAGGACACGGAGCCACGATGCACGCGGTTTCGAACGCCGTGGCTGTGCTTCTTGTCTCGGACGCGGTCGCGGCGATCGCCTCTGCGGCTGTGGTGCTCTCTGCGGAGTGCTTCGAGGTGCTCTCTGCGGCACCACCGCGGGTTCTCGACGGATCAGCGGTTCAGACCGCTCGACGGCAGACCGCTGCGTTGCTTCCACTGTTGGCGGCTCACTTGCTGTCGGTCGGGTCCCCCACTGCAATCGCGGTGGGTCTTCACGTGGCACAGGCTCTGGCTCATCTGACTGGGTAGGGCCATCAGGCTCCCACTGGACTTCCACCTCTGCAACGGTGTCATCCGGGGGTCCTTTTCGACCACCACCCTTGTCGCTCCCAGAGCTCATCCATCCTCCGTGGGAACATGGTGATATCAAGGTACCGTTCTGCGGGAATGCAAAAAAACGGACAGTCTAGTATATAAAAAATACGTTTTTTGTCAACCGTAAACATAAAACGCCCACAACTGTAGGCGCTAATAAACAACAATAATCTACGTTCTAGATATCTCCGTACCCGTCCTCTCCGCTCTGCTGTCTCTGTAACTCCTGTATATACTCATCTAACATCACTCGTTCTTGTTCAAATAACTGCTTCAATCCTTCCACGTCTTTGTTCTCAATTAACTCCTTCTTGGTCTTTACATTTTCAATTACAGCATGGATCTTACTTGGGTTACTCATGAAGTAGTCGATAGCGCCTTCACGCTGTTCATCGGGCACCATATCGAGCACACGAAAAAACAGGTCTTGATCTCGTTTATTCAAACCTTCAAATGGATCCATGGGCTCGAAGTCATCCATTGCGTCCATCTCATCGCCTTCTCCCCATCCTTCTTCGTCAAAATATTCCTCCATACCAATAGTCTTACTCAATCAAAAATTATGCGGTTGCTTGTGCGTCTACACCTCGTGCTGCTGCTCTCTCTCCCCATGCAGCTCGTCCTCGTGCTGCGGCTGCTTGTGCTTCTGTTCCATCCTCACCAGCTGCTACACTATCAAAAGCAACGGCAGTCTCTGCTGTCCATACTCCAGCAGTGCGTTCAATTCCTGCGCCTGCGTCACTCCCTTGCAAGTCTGCAGGCACTTCCAACATACCGACTTCTTCTGCTTGTAAAGCGTCAAACGAAATCTCTCCTGCTTGTCCTGCTTCTGGTCCAATTGAACCAGGTGTTCTTGTTTCAGGTGATGTCATAATATATGAATTATACCTTAATTATTTACGTTTTTCAATGCCACTCTCAGCCTCATTCATCATTGTGCTTAACATGTTTTTTTCCATTTGTCAAGACCTGCGGATAAAAAAAGTCAAAAACAATAGGAAAAACCGAAACTTTTCTTGCAGCGCACTACAGATTAACGAAATTTCTTTTTTATACACTTCACTACTGCTTTTCCAATCGCGTCGTTCCAAGAGAGTAGAATTGGGAACACCACGAGCGTTCCAACAGTTGAACAGATCAGCCCAACAATTAAACTCGTACCAAGCCCACGCCAGAATGGATCCATGACTGTTAGTGGCAATACTCCAAAGATGGTAGTTATAGATGTTGATAGAATTGGTTTAAATCGCGCTCGCCCAGTTTCAACAATCGCAGTTATTAATGAACTTGCGTGCTCTCGCCGCAACCGATTGAAGTAATCCACGAATACAATTGCATCATTCACCACAATACCAACTAACGCAATAATTCCCAACCCGGAGACCATATTCAATGTAGATCCAATTGCCCAAATCGCTGGAAAGACTCCGATCAACGCCAACGGAACCGTAAACATAATTAAACCAGGCTGAACGTACGAGTTAAACTGGAACACCAATATCAAGTACACGGCAATCACGGCGATAATAAACACGAGCATTAAATTCGAGTAATTTTCGTATAGCGACGCTAGCTGCCCACCGTATGCAACCTCTGTTGGTTCTAAATTGTACTCCGCTAGATTCTCATCAAGATACGCGTCAATGTCATCCTCGATTATTTGAGTGTCAGCACCCTCCTCGACTTTTGCTTTCAGCGCAACTAAGCGCAACTGATTCAATCGCTGAATCGACTGCGGTTTTGATATCTCTTGCACCTCTGCAACTGAGTCCACGCTTACGATCTCTGGAGGGAATGTACTTGTTACTCCCACAGCAATCTCTTTGACATCATCAATAGACTGCTTAGACTCATCATTATACGCTACGATCACATCGTCAGACACACCATCTTCGCGGATCACAATCGAACCGATCTCCTGATCAGAGAATACAGCGTTGACAGCTCCTGCAGCAACTAACGGATTGATACTGTGTTCTTGTAGCTTGTCATCTTGCAGCTGCACGTCAATGCTACGTACTTGCTCATCTACCATAGAATTCCGAACTTCAACTACCCCTGACTGACTGTTCATGAACTCCTCAAGGTCACCCGCTGCAGATTCTAAATCAGTTAACGAGTTCCCTCGAAGCTCAACCACCACATCATACTCCTCGCTCGGAGGGCCAATTCCCATGACAGCAGTAACAATCCGCAAGTCCTCAATTCCAATCTCTTCTTGGACGTCGTCCATGCGTTGCTCTAACTCTGTATGAATTTCGAATATCTCCATTCCGTCAGCACGCTCATCTGGTTCTGTGTACACAATCAGAATCTCGCCTTCAAAGATAAAGTAGCTTTGGAAATGTGGGGTCAGGATTACTTCATCCATGATTCTCTCTATCGCATCCTTGCGAGCATCCTGCCCAACATTGACCGGAATATCTATATTCAGAGTCATGGAATTCGCATCTACAGTAGGGAGGAGTTCAAACTCTTGTTTCGCGGCAAACTGTCCAATGCTCACGCCCACAAGCACTACTGCACACACCACAACGACAATCTTGGTCCAGAACCGCCGATGGATACGCTCACAGAGAAATGCATGGAAGTCTTCAAAGCGATCGATGCTCTTCTGTCCGTAATGAATCAGCGCAGGAATC
>CAYFNF010000001.1:283840-291732 GCA_964344485.1 uncultured Gammaproteobacteria bacterium | reverse complement strand
AACGCAACTTGTAGTTTGGTTAATTTCTTTGAACGTCGTTCTTCTCGGGTCTCTTGCCGCATGATGAATCGAGAGAGTAGCGGAGTGACAGTAATCGCAAGGAAGTACGATACGATTAACATAATGATAATCGTATACGGAATGAACCGCATGAACTCGCCGATCAAGCCACCGATCATGGCAAATGGTATGAAAACGACAATCGTAGTAACCGTTGCTGCCGTCACAGCCGGACCGAGGTTCTTCATGGTCGTTAACACGGCTTCCAACCGCATCTGTCCACGCTCAATGTGATACATGATCCCCTCTGCAATCACGATCGCGTTGTCTACCAATATACCAAGAACGAGCAACAGCCCAAATAACGTCAAAATATTAATGGTGAATCCAAGCCCGTACAGTATTCCCAGCGTTGCTAAGAATGCGAATGGAATAATAAACGCAACGATGAATCCTGTGCGGAAGTTGATAAACAACATCAATACTGCGAGGATCAAAATCAATCCTAGCCAACCATTTCGCACTAAATCTTCTATCTGCTTGCGGACATAGGTCGAGTTATCGTAAATATTCGAAATCGCGATTTCCTCGGGAAGAATCTCATCCTGCTCAATGGCCGCAATCTCTTCCTCTATAGCTTCTGCAATGCGAATCACATCTCCGTCATCGTTCTTATATACAAAGAGATAGACTGCTTCACGAGAGACCGGCTCTCCATCTAAAAGAAACCCGGCAAAGGTAATTGCATCATGCTGCTTGGGTCGTCGAATAATCGTAGCAAGATCTTCTAAACGGACATCTTGGATCTCGAGATCTTTCAATTCATCTAAGGTAGAGATGGTCGGTTGAATAGTAATTGCCAACGTCTCTTGGTCTTCAGTAGTAACTGCTCCTCCGGGCAGAGATGTTAACGAAGACTGAATTGCATCCGTGACTTGCTGGCTGGTAAGTCCATTGTCCTCGAGTGCATCTGCATCGTATTCAATCCGAACTTCAAATTCATTATCTGGCAGCACCTCTACCTCTTTTATATCAACCGACGCTGCTGCTAATCGGCCCTGAATCTCTTCAGAGTACGCCAACATGTCGTTCTGTGTCTTCTCTTCGCTAGTCAATGCATACACCAACGAAGGTCCAATGACATCATAGACCTGTACTTCAGTTTCCACGTCTACTGGAAGCGGAGTGCTAGTCACATCACTACTGACCTCTTCAGCAATGGCTTCAATACCATCACTGTCGTTCATCTCTAAAAAGATAAAGCCGCTGTGCTGCTGTGCTCTGGATCGCATGTTCTTTACATTCTCTACCCCAGTCAGCGCTTGCTCGATAGGAATAATCACCTCTTGTTCAACATCTTCAGCTGACGCTCCGATATACGTTGCTTGTACGGTAATAAAATTTGAATTCAGTGCTGGAAAATCCTGTCGCTGATTGTTATATACACCCCAAATACCAACAATAGAAACCGCAACCATCATTAATATCGTAGTCTTGTATCGCGTAATAAAGAAGTGGGACCACTTGGAAATAAACGTTTTTGTTT
The DNA here is from genome assembly GCA_964344485.1 of uncultured Gammaproteobacteria bacterium. Lineage (GTDB taxonomy): Bacteria > Patescibacteriota > Patescibacteriia > UBA9570 > XYC2-FULL-38-9 > CAYFNF01. The sequence goes on along the minus strand of CAYFNF010000001.1, from coordinate 290,186 downwards.
TCATATGTTTTCGTATAATAAAGCCGCCCTATTATAGAGCGGTTTTACAGAACTTGCAATGTGACATTATATGAACGATTCTGGGCCAGCTGGACCACCGCCACCGAGCAGATCCCAGCGGGCGCGCTCCTTGATATCTTCTTCTACTACTGCTCGATCACGGCCGTACTTCAAGCGCGAAAGCTCCTTGAGCGACGCTGCCATATTCTTATCTCCTTCTGGGGGCATAATAGTCGCCATATTAAACGGTCGAGAAGCGGTATTGTCAATCAGCAGCTTGGTATTTGCAGTATACTTCTCCACATTAATAATATCGTTCTGGTCAAATACAGGTGCGAATTCTTTTTCTAACACCTCTGCATCTTCAGCGCCCACACGAAACGACACCATAGTACCAGCATTACCAAATACAGCGTCTCGAGTCTTGGTATCATTGTCTTTCACTAGCTGGCTCACATACTGATGCGCCATCACTAAATTTAATAAGTACTTACGTGCCTCAGAGAGAATGGTCGCAATGGAGTCAGTAATAAAATTCTGGAACTCATCCATATACAGGTAAAAATCTTTTCGTTCAGACTTTGCCATATCTGCACGTGCCATAGCTGCCATCTGAATCTTCGAGACGAAAATCAATCCCAACAGTGAAGCATTCACTTCACCAACTTTTCCTTTTGAGATTCACAAGTAAAATTTTCTGGTTATCCATGACATCTCGCAAATTGAACGCAGACTGAGACTGCCCGATAATGTTACGCATCATGTCATTAGTCAGGAATCGACCGATCTTGGAGATCACATAGGAAAGCATGTCAGCAGCTTGTTGTCCGGCTTGTGACTGTTCATACTCTTGCTCCCAGAATGTCTTCACGATCATGTTCTTCACTTTATCTACCTTCTCTTTTCTGAAGCTATCGTCGGTAAACATACGTGGGATCTCAATCAATGTTGCACCCGCCTCTTTATCTTCCATTAATGCCAACATGGAGTTACGCATATAGTGCTCAAACATTGGACCGATCATCTCTTCCCCAAACAACTTATAGAAAATCGCTACCATCTCCTGCACCGCAAAGTCTCGCTGCTCATCATTGTCGTACTCCAACATGTTCAAGCCCATCGGCCGCTCGATATCAGACGGATCAAAGTAGATCACGTCGTCCGCTCGCTCTTTTGGTATGTGTGGCAGGATGTCGTCCACCAAATCACCATGCGGATCAATGATGCCGACTCCTTCACCGTTCTGAATATCCTGAATCGCCATATACGTTAACATCACGGATTTACCAGAACCAGATTTACCGATGATGTACATATGCCGACGTCGATCCTCTCGCTTAATACGCACCATAGTATTCTGTCCACGATAGCGTACTTCTCCGATCATAATACCCTCTTTCGGCATATTCGATGGTGGAGCTGACTTGCGTGCCATGAGCCATCGTATATTTGGTGTCTCAGTATTTGGAAGCGGCAGATGCCACAGCGACGACATCTCCTTGGTGTTCAGCACGTAGCTGCCCTTTTCAATAAAATGCCGGTGGATGAAATTATTTATAATTTCTTCACTCTCTGCTGGTTTAGATGCAACGAATTTATTCCCGTACGTATACTCCGCATATTGCGTAAACGCATTCAGCATATTCTGTAGCTTAAACGTCGCGATCTCTTTTGTTGCTGCTGAGACCACTAAACGAATGTTCACATCAAATCCAGATCGTGAATTCTTCTCCTCCAGCTTCTTTACCACCTCTTCTTCCATTGGAGAGAGGCGATACTCTCGCTCAGTCTTAGGGTCTATACCCTGATCTTGTTTGTTAGCGCGCTGTAAAAACCCTTTGTGGAACTCTCGAAACGCTTTTGAGATGATATTGGAGGTGACTTCCTTATACGCTTGGTCCGCACGCTTCCCTTGCTGCATGGTTCGCGCTACTTTAGTTGGAAGCCGATGCCATTCTGGTCGTGCAGAGCGTATCACATACTGAATCGCCGCACCTTCTTCTTTCTCAAACTTAGACATCACGTTGGTTAACGCATTCAGAGGGTCAGACTCCATCTCGTCATATGTGTTCAATGAAAAAATCTGACTTTTCTCTAACGATAATGTCGCACCAACTACGACCCCTTGCGCTTCAAAAATATTATAGTCCTCAACTTCAACTATTTCTGCTGTCTCGTACTGCGCATGAATCTGTTGCTCAAAGTACTGCTGTAAACGACGTGGGACCACGGCGTAAAATGTAACAAGCCCTTCTTTATCTGCAACAATCTCTAAAGAAAAATGGTCACTACGACCAAGCCAAAACGTTCTCCACCCTTTCTGCGCTTTCATTCCACCCATAGTGGAAAAGAATGTCTCAGCAACTGAGATCTTCTCTTTGATCTGTTCTAGGTTGATTCCAGTCCCATCTTCATCTTGCCCTTCTTTGGGAATAGTAAGCATGAGCACGACCATGCGAAACGATTTTCCATGCCTCATGATACGGTGCAACACTTTCCGTATGATCATCAACACCACAAAGAGCAACAAGAGCGAGCATACAGTGTATAGCACTAACACTACGATGATATTCGCTCCGGTGATCCAATTAATAAAAAAATCTAGCATACCCTCCGGCTTATTCCATTCGAATCTTCTTCAGACGCTGATCCTTTTTATAGCGTCGTTGTAGCTTCATGATTTCATCCGTCTTCAGCTTGCTCTCTTGTTCTAAAAAGTATTTATTCACTCGAGGAATTGTTGAAAGCCATCCACGAATTACTTCAATCACTTTCTTTGCAGTTGCTTTGAATGAAGTGACCATCTGCTCAATCGAAGTCGCTGCTAATTCACCTTTCTTCCTAAACTGCTCTTGTTCTTGCGGGGTCATAGTCTGATAGAGTTCACTCAATCCTTCTGAAAGCACTTCCTCGATCTCTTGGCGCGTTTTGGTTTTTTGCGAATCATCCTGCGGAGCTGCTGCTACTGCGGCCTTCTTTTTCTTCTTAGCTTTTACTCCTGTAGGTTGTATTTCAGCTGCGCTCGGTGTCTCCACTTGCATGACCGCTGGTTGGGCTTCCTGCTGATCCGGCGTGGCTTGTGTCTCTGGACTTGGAGGTGGAGGTTCTGGTGTCGGGGTTTCGGTGGGTTGAGCCATTGGAGATGGCGCTTCTGGTGCTGGATCTGGCGTTTCTTGTGGGCCATATGTTGGCACTTCTGGCACTTCTAACACATCCAATATATCAGGCGGCTCTTCTTTTGACGGTTGTTCTGGAGCTGGAGTAGGTATTTCTGGTGCTTGAGGGGTTTGTTCAGGGATTGATGGAGTCGCTTCTGGCGCAGGAGGTGCTGCAACAGGAGCTTCTGTTGGTGACGCTGGCGCTTGCGGGTCGGGTGACGCTGGCGTTGGTGCTTCAGTAGGTGCTGCACTCGCAGCCGGCGGCATCATGCCCGCATCCTGAGGAAGCGGTGGCAATCCAAGACCGCCACTACTGTCCGTGTGGTGCAAATCTCCAAGATGGTCCTTTTCCTTTTTGTTTACAGGCATAAATAATAGAAAGACAACCCTAGTTGCTGTATTTAATATAGCATAAATTCACACATTCTTCAACAAGCGTCGTTGGAGGCAATAGCAATATGTGATAAAATACGTGCATGAGTATACGCGTATTAGAAAACAATAATAAAGATCTTCAATGGATTGATATCACCAAGCCAACACATGAAGATCGGCAACACCTACAAAACCTGTTTAAGTTTATTACTGAACGAGATGTCAGTGAAGCATGGGGCAATACTGAACGATCCAAGCTAGTAAAACGTGAACAGTACATCTATCTGGACCTATTAGTACCGCTCTATAATAAAAAGACCCGCTCCATTACTATTGATGAGATTGATTTCTTTATTGGTAAGCACTTTGTCATCACCGTACATCAAGGAACGCTACCTCCAATTGCTGGCTTATATGAACGATGTACAAAAGACGAACATGAACGACATCGCCTGCTTGAGTCAAATAGTGAATACCTCTTATCACAACTGTTAAGTAAGTTACTCGAATTTACTTACCCAACAATCGATGATATCAACGACGAACTCGATAAATTAAAGAAAACGATCTTCTCGGATAACAATAACTCTCGTGAAATTGTTAAAGACATTCTGATCACTCGTAGAAATATTACTGACCTACGAAAAGCCATGCGAGGGCACGCTCCAATTGTGTCGCATATCTTGAAGCACGAGCACCATGAACGCCCGGTCTTTTACATCAAGCATCATCTGCATTTCAATGAAATCATCGACTACTCGAATGAAATCTGGGAAGCGTTAGAATCATACAAAGAAATTATTGAAGCACTGGAAGACGCAAATGAATCCATGGTGTCACATACGTTGAACGACATCATGAAGACTCTCACTCTATTCTCTGTGGTACTGCTGCCTGCGAGTGTGCTCGCTGGCATCTTTGGAATGAATGCATATCGCATTCCACTGCAGGAGCACCCACTCGGCTTCTGGGGACTGATTGCAATTATTATGGGAGTCTCAGGTATCATGTTCTGGATCATCTGGAGAAAGTGGCTGCGTTAATATCACACACATGTCTCTACAATTCTATAATACCCTTACTCGAAAAAAAGAACCGTTCACCTCTCAGCAGCAAGGCACGGTCTCTTTATATGCCTGTGGTCCGACCGTGTATAACTACGCGCATATCGGCAACCTGCGAACCTACATCTTTAATGATCTGCTGCGTCGTGCACTAGAAGCAAGCGACTATACCGTAAACATGGTGATGAATATCACCGATGTTGGGCACTTAACTGATGACGCTGATGATGGGGAGGATAAAATGGAAGCTGGCGCGAAACGCGAAGGTAAAACTGCATGGGAGATTGCAGAGTTCTATACGCAGGCATTTACAGATAATGCAACAGCGTTGAATATCGACTTACCAGAGACCATGCCTAAAGCAACAGACCATATTGAAGAGCAGGTTCAATTAATCAAGCAGTTAGAAAAGAACGGATACACGTATGAGACCTCGGACGGAATCTATTTTGATACAGGTAAATTTGATTCGTATGGTGCTATGGCGCAGCTGGATATTGAAGGATTACAAGAAGGAGCGCGTGTTGAGAAAAACCAAGAAAAGAAAAGCTCTACTGACTTTGCATTATGGAAGTTCTCACCGACTGATTCGCAACGTGCTATGGAATGGGACTCTCCATGGGGGAAAGGATTCCCTGGATGGCACCTAGAGTGCTCCGCCATGTCCATGAAATACTTAGGAAACACTCTGGATATACACACTGGGGGCGTGGACCATATACCTGTACACCACACGAATGAAATAGCGCAATCCGAAGCAGCGACAGGCGAACCGTTTGTGCGATTTTGGATGCATGCAGACTTCTTGTTGGTACAAGAAGGGCGCATGGGCAAATCAGAAGGGAACTTCATTACACTACAAACTGTCATTGACAAAGGGTTTGACCCGCTTGCGTATCGCTACTTCACACTTGGCGCACACTACCGTTCTAAATTGAACTTTACATGGGAAGCACTAGAGAATGCGCAACATGCACTACAGAAGCTCGTTTCACTCGCATCAGAATGGGAAGAGACCAATGGCGCAGTCGACGAACAAAGCAAAGAGAAATTCATGGCTGCAATACATGATGACTTGAATATGCCGCAAGCGCTTGCAGTGTTATGGGAAGTAGTAAAATCAGATTCACCAGAAGGTGTAAAACGACAAACCGTCGCATTCATGGACTCGATTCTCGGACTATCTATTCTAGAACGCGCCGATGAGCTCCAACAAAAAATCGCTGCAGCTGGAGATGATGTACGAAAACTGGTAGAACAGCGCGAGCAAGCACGAAAAAATAAGGACTACTCCACTGCAGACGCACTGCGCGACCAAATCACTGCATGTGGCTTTCATGTTGAGGATACAGATGAAGGGCCAGTACTGAAAGTATAAGGTTCTATTCAGCTGAACAGAACTACAAACGTATGAAGAACATCTGGAACGAACTTCCGAAACCACTGATCTATCTTGCGCCCATGAGTGGCGTGACCAATAAAGCATATCGCCAAATTATAAAACGCTACTACGCTGACATAGTGTTTCCAGAGTTTGTCTCTGTAGACGCACTACACCACGGTAGTAAAAAAACCGTGGCTATGTTGGATTTTGATGACACGGAACGACCGATTATCGCGCAACTCTTTGGGTCCAATCCAGACTACTTTCGTGAAGCAGCTGCGAAAATCGTAGAACTTGGCTTTGATGGAGTGGATATTAACTTTGGCTGCCCAGCTAAAAAAGTTTTTAAACACGGCGGCGGCGTG
>CAYFNF010000001.1:261373-283830 GCA_964344485.1 uncultured Gammaproteobacteria bacterium | reverse complement strand
CCCAGCGCCGAAAGTAGCAAAGCAAGGTGGTGGATGTGCCCTACTTGAAGATCTCTCTCTGAGTAAAAAAATCATTCAAGCAACTCTGGAAGGTGTTGATGGAGCTATTCCAGTTTCAGTGAAAACCCGCGTACAGTACAAGAACGTACACGTCCGTGAATTCTGTGCTGTAATTGCAGACCTTCCATTAGCAGCGCTCTGTATTCACGGTCGGTCATTTGAACGGCCGTATGAAGGAGGTCCAGATTTAGAGTGTATAAAAGAAGCAAAATCACTCGTACCGTTTATAGTAACCACCTCTGGAAGCGCGCACTCACCAGAGCAAGCTAAAGACGCATTAGAATACACTGGCGCAGACGGCATCGCACTAGCACGAGGAACATTTGGACGACCGTGGATCGGAAAGCAGATTAAAGAATACTTGGAGACCGGTGCGTATACTACCCCAACTATACAGGAGGTATTGCAGTGTATGCAGGAGCATGCGGAACTCGCGGTAGCACACCATCCGAATTTCGGATTACGGAACATCCGCAAAGTCCTGCCGTGGTACATTAAAGGGATCCCTCACGCTGCGGACTTCCGTTCACAACTTGTACGTGTAGAGACACTTGATGATGTTGCGCAAGTGGTTGCGTCCATTCAAAAGGCCCAGTGACAATTGCATAAACAAAAACCCGGGTAATGCGCCCGGGCTTTTTTAATCTACCTAGAATTACTTAGTAGTAAACTTATATCCTGAAGACCATGCGGAGAACTTGCCGTTCTTTTTCTTCGCACGGACCACTGCACGGTACTCAGTACCAGACTTCAAGCCTTTGACTGTCTTCTTTTTCTTCACAACACCTTTTACATTTTTTACTAGCTTGCCTGAAGCGACGTTATAGATTCGTACCTGATAGCGCTTCTTGTTCTTAAACGCATTCCATTTTAATCGTACGTGTTTCTTCTTTAGCGTGCCTTTCACCTTGCCTACCTTTCGTACTCCACGTTTAGAAAACTTGTATAGCGCTGACTCTGATTCGTCTACTGTGGCTGAACCATATCCCTCTCCTGTTGCTCCAAGTGTATCCTCATTAATCATGGCAACAGACATACGTACAATGTCTGTATGAGAGAAATCTGCGTGCTTAAACAGTTTTGTAATCCCTTGCTTGACTTCAAATGCTTGTAACTCAATGTCTGAAACTGCATAATCATCACGGTTTGCTAATGTGCAAGTCTCTCCATCACACTCCCAATCCTCTTCTGGTCCTTCAGGCTCATCAGATACTGCTACTGTAGCGAGCTGTGTATCAGTAAATGGATCGAATGATGCTTCATCGTACTCAACATCCTCGCTCTCTTCATATATGTATAGATCTGGCCCGCCATCATGCTGCATTGGAGACCCTGCGCTCACACCAACATTTGCAGCAAAATAGGTAATCGCTCCGGTTTCATCAGCTTTTTGCATCTTCCATGCCATCCAGTAATTCCAGTCCGCAGGATAGTCTACCCATGTACCATCCGCGGTTGGTACATATGACTCAAAGAACGCTCCGACTTGATGATCGTAATACGAAAACATCGGATTCGTATGAACCATCATGAATTTTATATAGTCACCGGTGTTACAAGTCTTCATCTTTGTAAGATCTGCCCATTTGTCCATGTTCATGGAGATAACGTAGGCCTCTGGTTCAGTAGTAGTCCACTCTTCAGTATCAGCATCGAGATAGTATGTGGTACCTACAATATCAGCTGCGTCATTATTCACTAACCACTGTTTCACCTGCTGCCAATCATTAGTGTTTCCGTCATTGGTATCAATGAATGAACAGTTAAGCGTGTTAACTGAAATTGCATTCGCACTCACTGCAATGCAAAAAAACAGTACGCTCGTAGTAAGAATACTTAGAACGTGTTTCATACGGTTTTGATTAATTTTTTCATTACTCTGATTATAGCATACCCGCAGTAGAAGCAAATATACGGTAAGCGCTATATGGACACCTTGACAAATCGATTTTTTCCAGTATACTACCATGTCATAAATCATTAACTTCACACATCAATGGCAACACCAAAAAAGAAGACCGACGAAGTGTATGAAAAATTCGCTGATGACGGTCAAGCACAAGAACTCTATGAGCAAGGCTGGGAACTACTCGGCGCTGTTATGGAAAAAGACGACTCCATGCTCTTTGGAGAGCTCACCGAAGCGCAGTTCAATAAGATAAAGAAAGCTGGGGACCTGTTTGCAGACGTTCTCCTACGCGCTCCAGATGCAGGTCCTGCAATGTACGCACTTGCACTCTGTTATCGTGCTGCAGGGCATAATGAAGAAGCGCATGAACTACTCGAGCAAGCAGCTGCACATGAATCCAAAGAAGTCGAGATCGTTTCACAGCTCGGTATTCAAGCAATTGAGTGTGAGAAAAAGGCAAAAGCTATTGAGTACTGCAAAGACGCTGTTCGTCTGGATCCAAAAGACACAGGTGTACGCATGAATCTCGTGATCGCACACTTGCTTTACGGCAAAGTCGAAGATGCAGTACGAGAAGCAAAGAAAGTAGCAAAAGAGGATCCAAAAGACGACATGGCTCAAGCAGTAGCAGAGCTCTGCCAACAGGTTGCTAGCAGAAAGATGAAACGCCCAAAGAATCCAGGAGAGTACGAAGACGCAATCTACGAACTACTCAACGGTTAAATAATAGAAAAACCGGTTCCTTATGTGAACCGGTTTTTTAATAGTACTTAATCTGACTTCCTGCTGCCGAACAGAATCATCGCAACGATCGGCGCAATTATCCACCCAAACGCTGCCCATTCATTTGTGAAGACCTGTTGCGTGAGTGGTGCAAATTTCTCCATGATTGTACCAGGCAGGAAGGACATGGTGATTGAGATCAGTAATCCGACATGAAGTACGGAGAAGATAATTGTCTGATACCACTTCCCTTCACTACTTCCTGCGCCTATTGTACGTAACAACGCAGATCGTGAGATCAGGAAGAACAACACCACAAATACTGCGATGAACGTCGTGATCTGAAATGCAAATTCATCATTGAATCCGATGTTTAAGACAAAGTCCGGAATCACGTGCACCACAGCAAGAGACATATAGATAGAAACCAGGATCACAATAATACGATCGCGGCCTAGGGATAAACCATATAACAACGCTGCGATCACAAAAAAGACGATTATAAACAGATCCCAAGATGGATTCGAAAGATCCATGCCAAATAGCTGCGGATCCGTTACCTCCTCTGTCGTGGCTTGCGTCTCTGTTGCTTGCTCTTCTTGCTCGGCCTCTGTTACTGCCTCCTCCTGCTCTTTCTTCTTCTTTTTCTTTTTATTTGCTGCAAGCAATAGTGATGTCATTTCATTTGTTTCCATGAAGCTCCTCACTAGATATTACCTACTTATTATACCAATTAATTCTAAAAAAGAAAAGCGCCCTCTATAATGCGAGCGCTGTTTTCTCTGCTTTTTCTAGGTTTACTCTTCTTCTAAGAGCCGATGTAATCGCTGCGTTGCTTCTGGAGCTCGAGATCGGACCGGATCCTGACCAGCAACAGCAATACGCTTCTTTGGAAATACATATGTGACCCATCGCTCATCTGCTGCTTCATCCTGTGCTTGTGCTGCTTCTCGTCTTGCTTCACGATCTCTATTCATACGCACTAAATCAATACCGTGCTCACCCATTGCAAGCTCTATTTGAGCACGAGTCGGTCGGTGGCCAAGCGGTAATACTCTTCTGTGCGGGCGACGTACTGTATGCGCTCTACGCGCTCCTGTGCCTGCACCTCCTGGGGTAGTTGGTTCGTTCACCGTAGAATTACAAAGTATTTCGCGCATATGGCTTAGTATCACATGCATCATAAATTCACCGGCCAGTGGTAGTTGTAACTGTCGGTGCCTCTGGTTGGTCTCTCTGAGTGTGAAATGCTCATCTAACAGTAGGCGGTAATCAAAGTTCCCGATACGCAACGTTACTATAGTGTCTCGTAAATTGTCCGGGCTCATTTCATATAGTAGGTGTTGCATCCCAAGCTCCTGAAGAGCAGGATCGGTGATCTCTACCATATCTCCACGTGGGCTCAAGAGATACGGAGTATCCCCAGTCATATCATCTATGAGCCGCCTATTCATCTGTGCCATTGGTATATACCAATCTCCACGCAGTTGTTCTGGAACCATATGTCCCAGTGTCTGCCAGTGCTCCCTATCTTCAAGTGGCTGTCCACTCTCATTTGGTGCTTGCAGCTGCTCTAAAATATACTCATTTACCTCAGCTTGATCATCAAATACTTGTACTACTTCGTTTCCTGGAAATACACAATTCACCCGGATACGACCTTGCTCAGATGGAGTATGTCGATCGATCATCTCATTCACTCGCCTGCGCACAGGCCCAGCACGACGATGTAATTGCATTAAGAAATCGGAATACCCAATGTCAGGTCTATCAATTTGTGTGACTTCTCCACCAGAAGCAAATGCTAGCGCTTGATGTCGTGCTATGGCTTGATACCGACCTGGATCTGCTCGTTGTATTGCTACCAATCTATCTGCGAATGCTGTCGCTCTATCCATATCTCTAGTTGCATCACCGATTCGCTGGTCTTGTACTGCTGCGAGATGAGGGAAATCAAATCGAATTTTCACCGCCATTGCTGCCTTGACTTCCATCATTCTTCGTAACACCTCATCATTCAAATCATACTCAGCAAGTGTAGAGCTTTGATACTGATCTGAAGTTGGAGGGATAACTGTTGTATCACCAATAAGAATGCGCAGCGCGGTCTCCTCTACACGGCGATCTCCGGAAAACAACGCACCTTCACTGATGCTATACATCACATCTGTAACACGCCGAGGTGATTTTGCATGTCGCACAACATGACGTAACACTCGTTCTGCATCATCAGAGTAGGTGCCTTCTTGGCTCAGTAACTCTACCCATCCGTGCATCGACTCTGCATTAGGTAACTTGCGCAAACGAACAGCATCAAGCTGCTCTCGAATAGCCTGAATCAGCTCATTGGCTTGAGCATATGCTGAAGGATCACCTATCTCATCTTCATTCACTTCGCGACTCCGAACTACCTCATCTAACAACGCTAAACTATCACACAGCCTGGTTAAACGTGCAGGACTATGGATCGCTTGGTGTGCTTCTTGCTCGACAATACGGCGTCGTTCCGCGCCATTTCCGCGACTATAATCCATCAGCACATTGATCGCACTAATAAGACTAGGGGTAAACACTGACCCGGTCTCATCTTGTGGAGCGCCTTCCAAGGGTGGCTCAGGAGGAACAGCTGGTGTACGACCTTTCCTTGCTTCTCCAGGATACCGTGGTATCTGGGGAAATGGTCGAAGTGGTCGTTTTACTGTCATGTTTCTATACTACTTAACTTTGATCCAACTGTGCAAGTTCGTCTAGTACTTTTTTATACTTTCTATTTGGCTTTTTCGGAACATGCACATCCACGACCACAATATGATCCCCTCTACCAGATCCGTGTAACCGCTGAACCCCTTTACCGCGTAATCGCAACTGCTTGCCTGCATTGGTTCCTGCGGGCACTTTCACCTCTACTTCTCCATCCAGAGTCTCGACAGCAATTTTTCCACCCATTACTAATGTGGCGTACGAAACTTTTGTCTGGGATATCACATCGTCCCCGTCTCGATACCAGGTCTTATGATCTTTAACGTGCACATTCACATACAAGTCACCACTCGGAGCGCCTTGAGGGCCAGCCTCTCCTTGTCCGCTCACACGAATAGTCTGCTGGTCGCTAATTCCTGCTGGAATATCAACTTCAATTGCTGTTTCCTGTTTCTGTACACCACTTCCCGTACACTTGGAACACTCTTGCTCTGCACGTTTTCCCTTGCCCTGACAATCTGTACATGGTGCTTGAGCGCGCACAGCCCCAAAAAAGCTCTGCTGTACTTGTTCCACCACGCCAGAGCCGTTACACGTATCACATTCTTTAATCGGTGTTCCGGGTTCTGCGGCGTTACCGCTACAGTGTTCACACGTCACATTCTTATAGAGCTCCACATCTTTTTTTGCGCCAAACGCTGATTCTTTAAAATCGATCTTCATGTCTATCTGAATGTCTTGACCTTTCTGCTGTCTTCGACCACCGCGGCGTCCGCCACCGCCAAAGAACTCTGAAAAGATATCACCTAAATCAAACTCTACACCACCGCCACGGAAATTCCCTTGCCCACCTGCAAACCCTGCTTGCCGCATAATGTCTTCCCAGTTCGCTCCGCCAGGACCACCACCTGCAGCACCAGAGACGCCTGCTTCTCCAAACTGATCGTACATCTTCCGCTTCTGAGGGTCAGAAAGCACTTGGTACGCTTCGTTAATCTCTTTGAACTTCGCTTCATCACCGCTCTCCTTATCCGGGTGGTATTGATGTGCGAGCTTTCGATACGCTTTCTTGATCTCATCATCTGATGCATCCTTACTCACGCCGAGTAAATTGTAGTAATCTTTTCCCATGTATAGTCCTATCTCAATACGTGCAACGCCCCAAACGTTCGTCTGGGGCTATTGTATGATACTTACTTCTCTTCTTTGTCGTCCTCTTTTTTATCCTTTTCTTCAAAGTCAGCGTCCACAACATCTTCTTCTTTCTTGTCCTTGTCAGACGCTTCTCCTTCTCCCTCTTTCTTCTTTGCTTCTGCAGCTTCTTTTTCTTGCTCTTGCTTATACAGAATCTCACCGATCTTTTGTGCTGCTTGTGACAACTCATCAGACGCTTTCTTAATCGCTTCTACGTCCTCGCCTTCCATGACTTTCTTCACGCCTTCCATCTTCTCTTCGATATTCTTCTTTTCGTCATCGCTCACCTTGTCTCCAGCTTCTTTCAATGCTTTCTCTGTTGTGTATACCAGCGTCTCCGCAAGATTCTTAGTTTCGATCAGCTCCTTCTTCTTTCGGTCATCCTCTGCGTGTTCTTCAGCGTCCTTTTGCATCTTATCAATCTCTTCATCTGATAACCCACTTGATGCTTCAATGCGAATGGACTGTTCTTTATTCGTTGCTTTGTCTGTTGCTTTCACATTCAGAATACCGTTTGCATCCACATCAAAAGAGACCTCTACTTGTGGGACACCACGCGGTGCTGGAGGAATGCCAGACAAGATAAACCGTCCAAGTGACTTATTATCCCCGACCATCTCACGCTCTCCTTGTACCACATGCACTTCTACGGAAGTTTGATTATCAGCAGCAGTAGAGAAGATCTGAGACTTGGTAGTAGGAATAGTAGTATTACGTTCAATGAGTTTTGTTGCAACTCCACCTAACGTTTCAATGCCCAGTGACAACGGAATCACATCTAGTAGTAGAACATCTTTCACGTCACCTTGCATGACTCCTGCTTGAATTGCTGCTCCAATAGCCACTACTTCATCTGGATTCACAGTAGAGCTTGGCTTCTTGCCGAAATACTCTTCTACTTTTTTCTGAATCAGCGGCATACGAGTCTGTCCACCGACTAAAATCACTTCATTAATGTCTTCTTTAGAAAGACCGGCATCGCTTAACGCTTTCTCTACTGGATCGAATGTCTTTGTTACTAACTCTCCGACCAGCTCCTCTAATTTTGCGCGACTCAGCTTAATCACTAAGTGTTTTGCTCCAGAAGTTGGGTCGTTTGCAATAAACGGCTCGTTCACCTCTGACTCCATTGCAGTAGAGAGCTCAATCTTGGCTTTCTCAGCTGAGCTCTTTAAGCGCTGTAGTGCTAAATTATCCTCAGAGATATCAATACCCTCCTGTTTCTTGAACTCTTCGATGATCCAATTAATCACTACTTGATCAAAGTCATCTCCACCTAAGTGCGTATCACCGTGAGTAGACTTCACTTCTACAGTGTCTGCGCCCACTTCCAATACAGAGACATCAAACGTACCGCCACCCAGGTCGTAGACTACGATCTTTTCATCTTTCTTTTTATCAAACCCATACGCAAGTGCAGCTGCTGTTGGTTCGTTAATAATGCGCTTCACATCTAGCCCCGCAATCTTGCCTGCGTCTTTGGTTGCTTTACGCTGAGAGTCGTCAAAGTATGCAGGCACGGTAATGACTGCTTCAGTGATCTTCTCCCCGATTTTCTCTTCTGCATCAGATTTCATCTTTTGAAGAATCTTTGCAGAAACCTCTTGCGGTGTGTACTCCTTGTCTCCCATCTTTACTTTCACTCGTTCGCCGTCCTGAATAATTTTATACGGCATGAGCTTCACATCTTCTTGAACCTCTGCGTCTTCCCATCGTCTTCCAATTAAACGTTTTACAGAAAAGATAGTGTTCTCTGCGTTCGTGACTGCTTGTCGTTTCGCTGGCAGCCCTACAACGAGTTCATCGTTTTTTGCAATCGCGACCATCGATGGTGTAGTGCGATTTCCTTCTTTGTTTTCAACTACTTTAGGTTGTCCACCTTCCATGATCGCCATGCAAGAGTTGGTTGTTCCTAAGTCGATTCCGAGAATTTTTCCCATAGGTGTTATTTTTCTTACTTATGTATTAAACTATTTAACTACTTTTACTTTCGCCGACTGCACCACTTTGCCGTTCAGCTTGAATCCAGAACAGATCTCTTCAGCAATAGTCCCGCTTTCGGCTTCCGCATCCTCGACCTCTTCTACTGCTTCGTGCAACTCTGGATCGAACTGCTCTCCAACGGTTTTAATCAACTCAACGTTATGCTCTTCTAATATACGTAAAAAATTCGTTTGGATATGCTCAATGCCCTTTAGCCAGTTGGAGTCTTGCTCTTGTTCCGGAATGCCATTAAATGCATACTTGAAATGATCTACTACTGGAAAGAGTTCTATGAGCAACGCTTCGTTCGCATGCTTGATAGTATCAGCGATCTTCTTTGTGGTTTCGCGCTGAAGGTTTTCATAATCTGCACGGGCACGCTGCCAACCAGATAAATACTCATCACACTTCTCTTTCAGCTCTTCGACCTCTGTCTTTTTTTTCTTTTTCGGTTCTTTGGCTGGCTTTTTTGTTGCAGAAGTTTTTTTCTTTGCTTCTGAAGACTCTTTTTTACTCATGTTCTTCATCAATTAATGATTCCATATATTCAAGAATCGCAATGTTAGTGTCGTAATCCATGCGCATCGGCCCCAGGATCCCAAAGACACCAGATCCATCATCTACTAATTCATATTCAGAGATCACCATAGAACAGGAATCAGAGATCGGGTTATCACGCCCGATCAAGACTTGTACGCTCTCTTGCGCTTGTTCGTAAAGGGAATCCATCACGTCTTCAAGCTGATCAAACATCTCACCCATAGCTACTAACAGCTCTGCTTGCTCAACAAACTCTGGCTTTCGAAACATGTGTGAAATACCGGTGTAATACGCTGAGTCTCCAAATGAGATCACCACTGCTTCATTAGTAACATCCGCAATCGCCTTGGCCATCTTCTTCATCTGCTGTCTTTCGTTCTGTTCTTGATCCTGCAGCACCTCTTCCAGCAGCTCTTTCTTGTTCTGCTCTAGCTCTTTCTTATGAATAAAGTGCTTAATATAATACTGGTACCCCCTTTCGGTTGGAATGCGCCCAGCAGAGGTGTGTGGCTGCGCAATAAACCCCTTTTTCTCCAGATCTGCCATATCGTTTCGTATGGTAGCGGATGAACAATCAAAATCACACTGCTCCGTGAGTTGTTTTGAACTCACTGGACGTGCGGACTTGATATATAGCTGGATAATAGTTTGGAGTAACTTTTGCTGTCGCTCTTCCTTGTTCATATCAGGGGACTTTCACGTAATTAGCACTCGTAGCTTGAGAGTGCTAAATCATTATACCTCCCCTATTTTTCATGTCAAGAACTGAAAAAACCCTTAAAATTAGGGCTTTTTTTCTTCAGGTTGTTCCTCCTCGCAATTATTATGCAGCAACCATTGGAGCAATCAACGCAACAAGCAGTAATGCAGAGACACCGATGAACAGTGTGGAAACGCGTAACATTAATCGCTCTGTTTTGTAATCAGCTTTCATGGTTTTGTTTTTTATTTTTGTTTGCTTTTTCAGTATATCAAAAAACAGCTCATCTGTCAACGCTGTTTTCTAGTGAATCTTTCCGAACAAACTTATATTAGGTCTGAATCTTCTTAATAATACTCGGTATCATTTCCAGTACCTGGTCCACTTCTTGATCTGTGGTACCTTTTCCAAGAGTAAGCCGTAAACAACGACGCGCATCCTGTTTTGAGCGCCCAAGCGCAAGGATGACGTGAGACGGCTCTAATGAACCAGCCTCACATGCTGACCCAAGTGACGCTTGCACTCCTTGTTCATCCAAATGCATGAGCAAGACCTCTCCACTAATATGTGGAATAAAGATATTCACATTGTTCGGAAGGCGCTGCTCTTGATCTCCGTTTAACTCTGCGTCTGGAATTGCTTGTAACAGCCCGTGTATAAGTCGATCGCGCTTTTGTGTTAGCTCAACTGCATCCTGTTCTTGATTCTGCTCAGCAAGTTCTACTGCTTTTGCGAACCCCACAATACCAGCAACATTCTCAGTGCCTGGGCGCAACCCTTGTTCATGCCCCCCTCCGTAGATTATTGGTTCTAACTGCACTCCTTTCTTTATATACAACGCGCCAATTCCTTTAGGTCCGTAGACTTTTCCCGCATTCAATGTGAGTAGGTCCACTCCTAACTCTTGTACATCGATCTGTACTGAACGCGTAGCCTGGCATGCATCAGTGTGAACAACGATATCTGGATTCTTCTCCTTGATAGCTCGAGTAAGTTCTGTTATTGGCTGAATCGTGCCTATCTCATTATTTGCCATGATAACACTGACCAACACCGTATTCTCTTGGATTGCATCAATCAACACTTGTACGTCTACGATACCGTTCTTTTGTACAGGTACCACTGTTAATTCAAGTCCTTCTTTCTCAAGCTTGCGACACGGTTCTAACACCGCAGCGTGTTCAATAGCGGTAGTAATAATGTGTACTGGTCCGTCCTGTTGCAATGCAGCGTACCGTGCTGCTCCAAACAACGCGATGTTGTCACTCTCGGTTCCACCTGCAGTGAAGATCAACTCCTGAGCAGAACAGTTCAATGCATCTGCGATTATTTTTCGTGAGCGATCAATAGCTTGCCGCGCAGTGTGGCCCATGGTATGAGAAGATGACGCATTTCCAAAATCCTGCTTGAGATACGGCATCATAGCTTCGAGCACTTCCTCATCCAATGGAGTGGTGGCAGCGCAATCCAGATAGATTATTCCTTTATGTACACTCATGCTCTTAACCATACTGCACCAAAAGAATCAGTCAAGTTCTTCTAGTAAAAAAAGCAGGGCTCCCGGAGGACACCCAGTCATGAACAGATTCGGAGTGCGATCACGCTCGCGATTGCACACACGACGATCAGTGCGATGCTGATCCACAGCGCCAGCCTGCTGAGTACGTAGACCCAGAACAGCTTGCCATTGCGGACCAAGAACACGCCGTCGAGCGTGAGGTACGAGAACCTGAACGGGAACCATGGGCCTGGGTCAACGACCTCGACACCCACGAGCATCTGGCCGACTACCGGCCGCAGTTGTTGCTCCATCAGCTCCCGCAGATCCACTGTACGGTAGGCGTACGGCTGAGAGAAGTGGCTCACCAGCCACGTCACCAGGAACGTGAGGATGGCGATGATGAACGCCACACCAACCCAGCCTGCACCGATACCGCGCCAGAACTCCAGAATCCTTCCCAACGATTCGAGTATCATCTCTCCTTTCCGCTTGGAAATTCAACCCATTCATGGACAATGTGTTCTATCAATATTTGAGAAAAAAGTCAATACAAAAGAAGCGCTATCACAGCGCTTCTTGTTTACTGGTGATTATTCTTAGTAAAACGTAGTTATATCAACGTTATCAAACCACACGCCGCCACCGTTCGCGTCTACAGTACCGAATCCCAGTTGATGCGCTTGCGGTATGGATAGAGAGCTTGATCCATATACTTCTGATTCATGAATCACTTTTGTTCCATCTTCATCGGTTATAGTCAAGATAAGATCGCTGTCATCCCAGATCTCCAAATACACTGAGAGCCACTCTCCTTCATTTACAGCTGAAACTGCCCCTCCGAAAAATGAAGATGCAGTACATGTTCCATAAGAGCAGTAATAGTAATACATGGTTGGTGTGGTTTCGTAGTATCCGGTTGGATCTCCCCACGCAATCACGTAGTACTCATCCTCGCTCTGATACCCAAATGGAAAGAAGACTGCATCTGTTCCTGGATTGATATACATATCAAACTCCATTTCTGTGTACTCCATTGGGCCGATATTCACTAACGCTCCAGAGACCGTATTACTAGAAGATTCATATAAGACTTCGCTGCTAAGGTCTACTGCCCAACTTCCGTTGCCTGTACGCCCACTTGTATACCACATGTCACTTCCTGAAAAATCTACAGGATAGGTCCATGCGCCGGTCTCAGATGAGAAGTCGTCGGCATATAGATCTCCATCCACACAGTTATACAACCCATCTCCGTCCGTATCAATATGATACTCATCTCCTGCAGCAGGGTGTGATGTTGCATCGTGGTCATTGCAATCAGTGCCCCCGGAGTAGTAATATGCGCTCTCATATCCATCTCCGTCCTGGTCATAGTCGCTTGCTCCGTCGCAATTAGCATCTACGCCGTCATACCAGGCATCCGTTGCGCCAACGTAGACATCTGCATTGGTGTCATCACAATCAGTTCCTCCGTACAAATCACTGTCTTCACCGTCTGCGTCTTGATCATAGTCGCTTGCTCCATCACAGTTTTGATCTACTCCGTCGTACCATACTTCGGTTGCACCAGGATTGATAGCAGCGTCTAATGGCTCACAATCACCACGTACCTCGCTATAGTATTTCGGGCTTGGACGCCATCTATGCCATGACGCTGCACCAGCGCCGTATCCGTCTGAGTCTGCGTCATAGTAATAATAGCCCGCACCTGTGCTAATCGGCTTTTCCCAATTAACAGGTATAATCTCCTCTTTTTCCAGCTCAGAACCTGGACCTCCTTCATCAGCTGCACTCAGCACACTCAGCGGCCATACCACTACAGCGACTGCAGTGACGCTCATGAGCAGCAGAATCTTTTTGTACATAATACTCGTAGGTTACATATTAACCCTCCTCTAAATAGTACAGTCGTGTATAGGATGCACTATTTATGATTTTCTAAATCATCATACTTTATCATACTATATATGATTGTCAAATATTTATCCCCTTTTCTGAAAAAACACGTAATTATATAGAAAAAGCCCTACTGTTTATAGCAGGGCTTCATAAGCGTGTAGTGTCTACTTTTTCTTCTTTTTCTTAGTTTTCTTCTTCGGCACTTTCACTCGTTTTGACTTAAAGACTTGCAGCCCATACGTTCCGCGCTTGTTCTTAGCGCGATATCGCACCTGCCAGTGATTCATCTTTTTGCGTTTCGCTACTTTCAATACGGCTTTACCTTTCTTCACTTTCTTCTTCTTGAAGTGCTTATACTTTCCATTCTTTGTCTTTCGATAGAACTTCGCGTATTCACCGTTCTGATTCTCTCTTGTTATGGCGTCTTTAATCCGTGCGGTTAAACGATATTTCTTTTTTAGCTTCTTCCGCTTCAATGTAACTGTAGCTTGTGAAAACGCAGAGGTAACACCGTTGGTATGCACAAAGACCAGTCCATCAAACACCATGTCATTTACATATTGCTCCATGTTCAACGAAGAGTAAAGCACACAACTCGTAATATCACATCGAAAGATAGCGCCTTGTCTTCCTGGAAAGCCAGAAGCGACATAGTAGCCGCCTTCGCTATCAGGATCTGCTTCAATCGTTAAACCAGAGAAATCAGAGACATCAGGATCCTCGTCTGTCACATTGGACCATGTCTCTAAATCTTGAGATACATACACCGCGCCTCGAATTCCCCCTCTGGTAGTTACGACCCAATATTCAATATCTGATAGATACTCGACGTCATTAATGTAATTCGCTTCTTCTGAATCAGTGAACCCCATGGTGTCACCAACATCAAGCGTCTCCCAGGTAGATCCGTCGTAATGCCATAGTCCATTTTGAGTAGAGTCACCTTCACTCCCTCCGCCAGCTAAGATATTCCCTTCCCCATCAACAGCTAAGCCATTCACAGCATAATCTGCAGACAGATCAGTCCACGTCTCTCCGAAATCAGAGCTGGTATACACACCGCCGTTCTTGGTCTCCCCATGGAATGCTGAAGAATTTAAACCAACATATAGTACGCCATTATCATCAACAATTGCCTCGGTCACTGTTCCGTCTCCACCGGTCAACGTTCCCTGAGTCCAGGTTGACCCCATGTCAGTGGTCTTAAATGTGTTGGTTTGTCCAAATGCTATCACATCGTTCGCGTCATCAGGGGATACTACTACCTCAGTAAACGCTGATGTATGTGAAGTAATCTCTACGGGAAATGTCCATTCCGGATCTTCACCTTCTAGTACCGAATCTTCAAAGCCAGAAGTAAATGCTAGGCCGAAATCAGTAGCAAGCCACGCATACTCATGGCTGCTATCTAATGCAATTGCATCAACTCGCACTGCGGCAAATCCTTCGTTATGTTCAACATAGTCTCTTCCGCCGTTCGCTGGATCTGAAACACACGGACCCAGGCCACATTTGGTCCAGATTCCTAGTGATGTATCAGTATACCAAGCATCTCCTCCTACCCCATTTTCAGAGTGTGCATAGGTTGCCAACTCTTCCCATGAAGCGCCATTATCATCTGATTGATACCCACCGATATATATCCGATCAATAGAGCTGCCGTCATTATAGAATGCAATGCTATTGAGAATTGTTGCATTAGCTGTGATAGCTGAATCACTTATATCCGTCCAATTCGCTCCGTGATCGGTTGAAATCAGGATACCATCACTTCCGAACAGCACTACGCGCCCAGGGGTGTTCTTGTCACCTTGAATTAATTTCCAATTCCCCGTGTTTCCTAAAGAAGTCCATGTTGCTCCGCTATCAGTTGAAATATACGGCGTAACTGTATCTGGAACAGTGCCGTCTTCCACGAGCGCATAGAACACACCTGTATCAGCGTCAGCTGATACTCGACGAACATTATCTTCAGTCTCTGCGACCACCTCAACTGCTGTATACGATGCTCCTGAATCTGTTATCACATATACTGTGTTATCTCCATGTGTAGCGAGTAGCACCCCATCCCTATATGCAAGGCTAGCTCCACTAAAATCAGAGTCCATGACTGGATCATACGTCTCACCGTAATCTGTTGAAACCATTAATCTGGTTGATGCATTAAAAAACACCAAGCCTGCAACATCATTTGCAGTAGCGACGTCCCCAACCGTACCAATTTCTGTGGAAGAAGATTGTATCCAGATCACTGGTTCTCCCGGAGTTGTTGGAATCTCTGCTCTAAAAAAACCATTAGAGATATTCGCTGTCACGTATCCGACTACTCTTTCCGGATCTACAGTATCCATATCGATATCATGGATAAGCCCTCCATATAAGCCAAGATCATCAAGTACAGCGCTGTAATCCGCTGCGCGGACTGTAAACGGAGCAAGAAATAGAAAACAAACAACGAGTAGAATGCTCCATTCTAGCCGTCGCATTACTGCGTTTTGCATAGTGTTTTTCTTTATTTTTTTAACTATGTCTATTATAGCGTTTTTTCAGGATTATTAGAAGATATCCGCAGCGCAGGGGTTGACAAAACCGAAAAAAAAGTGTAATATCGCTGGTTTCATGCACATGGCGTGGTCTGCCTGTTGCGTGATTATTTCGTTATCCAGTTGCTTGCAAATGGGCGATCTTGGAAACGAATAGCAAGGAGGAACCTTGACACAGACCAAAACCTTCGGAGTGGTGGTACTGCCGGACGAGCGCTTCAGCGCCGAGCTCGTGGGCATGTCCCGCATGGTGCAGCTCCTGTGGGGCAGCGAGCTCACGCTGTGGAACCCCTGGGACGAGCACGCACCCGGCCCGTTCGTGCACCTGAGCGTGACGCACTTCAACGCCGACCCCGACGACGTCGCCTCAATGACCGCGACGCTGGACCGGGTCATGGAGCGGTTCCCGACCGCGATCAGGCGCTCGTACGCCCACGGCCTGTGGGCCAGGGCCAGCGTGCTCTGGGCCAAGAACGGCCAGTGGGTGTTCCTGGAGTGCGACGGTCCCTGGATGCTGCCGGTGCAGGACCTGGTGGTGCGCGAGTTCGACAAGGTGCGCAAGGGCAAGGTGGAGATCTCCTGGCCCATGAACGAGATGCAGCGCGCCATGCACCGCCGCTGGGGCTACCCGAACATCGGAGAGGCGTGGGAGCGCCACTTCACGCTCGGAATCGCAGACCCCAGCCGCGTGCCGATGGTGAACGCCGTGCTCGAGAGCGGAACCGACCTGGGTCTGGACTGGCCCGGCACCCAGCTCGCGCTGGTGGAGATCGGTGACCACGGCACGGTCACGCGCATCCTCGCCCGCAGGAGCCTGGTGTTCGGTCCGCCGGACAGGCCGTAGCTCTCACCCGAGCCACTCACACCGAAGACTGCTGTCAGCCGCTGACGCGTCAACCCTCCTCAGGGAAGACGCCGATGCGGTGTTTTTGTTTCTCGTAATATAGCTCGCTCGCTTATGTCCTCCGCAGTACGAGTTCTCACTCACTATATAATGCCATGACGCATCAAAGATGCTCGGCATCCTATGAGTGTTCTTATAACACCGTTGTTTTTCTTTATAGGTAAGTAGCGTTCGTTGCGAACTGTACTGCCTCCGGACGTTCGCTCGCAGTACTGTATTACGAATAAACTGCTAAGTGATACAGATGTATGAGCAATACGCTGCTTTCAATGAGCTGAGGCGACCGAGCGACCATGGTGTTTCGCAATGCGAAACGAGCGACTGAGCCGACGCAGCGTAGTGCGCATCGGTGGTGCGCACAAGCGGTCATTGAAAGTAGCTGTATTGCGAATAATCATCAGTAGCGCGTAGACATAAGCGAGCAATAAGGTATTACAAAACCAGACCCCTGATTCTCAGAAGGTCTGGTCTGTTTACTCGATGTATCCACCAGCTTGAAGCTCCCATAAGCGATTGTACAAACCGCCTTTTTTCAGAAGCTCTTCATGTGTGCCTTGTTGTTCGATCGTGCCGTTATTCAACACGATGATCAGGTCCGCACTCATTATCGTGGATAACCGATGTGCGATGATCAACGTGGTTCTGTTTTTCATCAACTCACGCAATGCAGATTGTATGCCCGCTTCTGCAGCGGAATCCAAACTGGAAGTTGCTTCGTCCAGAACCAGAATCTTTGAGTCTCGCAAGAACGCACGCGCAATAGATATACGCTGTTTCTCTCCACCAGAGAGCTTGACTCCGCGCTCACCAACCAGCGTATCGTATCCATCTGGCAACCGGCCGATAAAGTCATCAACGTGTGCTAGCGCTGCAACGCGCTCTATCTCATCTTTACTTACACCATTACTTCCGTATGCAATGTTATACGCAACAGTTTCGTTAAACAACGCAGTTTCTTGAGGTACAATGCCGAGTGATTCTCGCAGCGATTTCTGCGTGACTGTAGAGATGTCTTGTCCATCAATCAGTATCTGGCCGCTCTGAACGTCGTAGAATCGGTAGAGCAGCTTAATGATCGTGGATTTTCCTACTCCTGAAGGACCAACGAATGCAACGCTTTTACCCGCAGGGATCTCGAATGATGCATTCTTCAACACAGCCCTCTCATTCTCTTCATACGCGAACGTTACATTGTCAAAGCGGATATGTCCTTG
This sequence comes from uncultured Gammaproteobacteria bacterium, assembly GCA_964344485.1. Taxonomy (GTDB): domain Bacteria; phylum Patescibacteriota; class Patescibacteriia; order UBA9570; family XYC2-FULL-38-9; genus CAYFNF01. The sequence continues at coordinate 265,960 of CAYFNF010000001.1, read as the reverse complement.
CTTCACAACTATCGGCAATGCACTTGAAGTGTCTTGAATCTCGTTGTCCTGATCGTAGTAGTAGAAGAACGCACTTAAGTCAGTAAACGCCTCTTGCAACCGACGGATGTGATGCTGGAAGTCCCACAGAATCGCGATCACGAAGGTAAGGTAGGATATGACTAGAACGAAGTCAGCTAATCCCAGGCCACCGTTCAGTAACCGCAGAATCATGACCGCTAACATCAACGTCACAGAGACCATGGTGATGGTTATCTGGCCAGTGGAAATCCACATCCAGTCATCCCACTCGCGCTGCTTACTTACTTTCCAATTCTGACGCACCTCTTTAAAGGTGTTAATCTCATCCTTCTCTTGCTGAAAGTACTTCACAGCTTCAGCGTTCATCAATGCGTCCATTGCTTTTCTGGACCCCTCATCATCTAGTCGATTCGCTTTTGCACGTTTGCGCTGGTTATACGCTGAGGCGTACGCAGTGAATAGCGAGAACGTCGCGGACATGCCTAGCAGAATAATCGCTAACGGCCAGTCAATGAAGAAGTAGACGACAAAGATAACACTGAGACGGATAGCCAATGGAATTAGGTTGAAGATAAATGCATCCATGAACGCTTCCATAGCGTTTACACCTCTTGCAAACTCCTTGGCGAGTTTACCGGTCTTACGTTCAGAGTGAAATCGGAATGACAGGTTCAACACCTTGGCCACGAAATCGTTAGCACCGTCGCGCATGACCGAAGATTGCAGACGATTCGTCCAACGCAGCATCAACATGTTCGAGAGTATCTGCCCGGACTGCACAATAACGAATGCAACTAGCAGCCAGATCGCTTTAGTAATAGCGTCACTTTGCTCTAACGTACCGTAGAAGAAATCCTCAAATACCACAATGACTTCGCGGAATATCACAGGCTCAAACAGAATGGACCCTTCTTTCGTGAGTACAAAGAGTATGGTTAAGAATGCCCATAAACGATATCGCTTTAGGTATGGGAATATCTTTTTGAAATTTGATTGTAATAGGGTTAATGAGTTCATAATCGTACTGTCAATTAAAAATACCTTCTCGCACATCGTAGAGAAGGTATCATCACAGTTTCGTCGTTATTTCAGTTTGAAATACATGGTGAATACCCACACTCTGCGAGTGCGTCAGTGTTTGCGGTAGCTGGCACAAGTCCAGAATCTACAACTCCAGCCATACTAAAAACAGCGTTAACAATACCAGTGCGTCGGCGAACCATTCCTTGGCTCGTTTCATTGTAATTGTGGGTGTTCATAATTCTTATCAAGTATTGTATTTCAGACCCTACTCCGCTTTTTTCATTTTGTCAAGCTGGGTGATAATCCGCTCCATGGTGAGAATCGCTTTCTCTCGCAGCACATGGCTACGAAATACTAACAGTTCAAGCGCGAAAAACAGTAAAAACGCACATACCAGCGGCCAAGAGTTAAATCCAAATATAATAATGCAAATAACAGAAAACAGGTGAAAACAACCGCGTACAAATAACGAAAACCGTACCAAATTCTCGCGCATCTCCAATGGTCGTTTTTCGATGACCAGTAAACCTAAATATAATACCGCTAGGCTCGCAAATAAAGCGAGAATCTGCGTCTCTTTTCCTAAAGCAAAGTACTGCACTGCTTCTCTATACAATCCCATAATGGGTAAGAACAATACATACGCGACGATGGGTGTTGTGGCTACAAACCAAGAGCGCTTCTCTAGTGCGTTGTACACCATGAAAAAGATAATTGCTACTAAGAACCACCCTGCGTAATTTGCCGCAGGGACTCCAAAAAAACCTTCATGCCAATCGTATCCGACCCAAGTCCAGAAGTGTAGACGAATCGCAAAGATATCTAAAGAAAGATCAATCAGCAACACAAGTAGAGTCGCGCTAGCAATGCGCTCCCAAATAGTCTGAAACATACGTTTGCTCAACTCCCAACTAGATACAATCAACATAGACCAAGAAAGAATCACAAACACTGGAGTGTCAAAGAAGAACAGAAAGAAATCCGGATGGTAGTAGTACGCAGCTGCCTCCCCTTTTGCTAATAGCATATTCATGTTCTCGAAAATCGTTGCGTAAACGATAGCTAGTAGTAACATGATACGCTGCTTGCGATTACAGAAAAACACCATTCCAAGGAATAGTGCGATAATGCCGATATTCACTATAAGAAATATGCCGGTCATGACCGCACTATTATACAAAATTCCTGAACTCAATCAAGTCCTGACAGTAGAACTACACTTCGACCTCTTGAAAGACGATGTCTTGTGCTTGTAAGTACTTTTTTGTGAATGCAGCCGCTTGCTCAGCAGAGAACGGCTTGCATGTATATGCATCCACTGTAAACAACGACGGAGACACATTGTTATACGTATAGAAATGAGCGCCTGAGCTGATCCAATGGATCCATGCGCCGTGACCAATATCCTCGGCTTGGTAGACGTACGGTTCTTGCAGTGCTCGCATACGCAGCTCTTTGGACAACGCTGTAAGGTAGTCAGCGATCTGCTCTGGCGTAATAACGTCGCTTGTGGTTCCTTCAATGATCACGCGCTGTCGCACAACTTGTGGGGCTAAGTTTTTCCATTCCATATGTTTGATATCACTCATTAACTGTCATAAGCATCTTATGACAGTACTGTATACAGGACCGTTGCGTTTGTTGCTAGTTTTCTAGTCTATTCAATATCTCAGTAAACAAACTCTTTACTGAAATGCTACTCTACCCTATACTACAGACATGCTATTCAGCAAGAAGAAATCGTTAGAAGAGTACATCCTAGACCACCTGCAACACGGTCCAGTAGTGATGTTAGATTTAATTGAGAAGATCAAGCAACAACGCCCTGGCACCACCAAACAAGGAGTATACGCTGCACTGCGGCAATTGAAAAAGCAAGAGGTGGTAGTGATACATAAAGGTACTGCTTCGTTGAACGTGACATGGCTCACTCAAATCGGGCGTTACATTGAAGTTGCGCAGCATCACTACTTCAAAGACGAGATCAGCATTGGACACTTTGCCAACCTACAAAATGGTGAACGAATCCAATACTCATTTCAGAACCCAGTATTAACAGATGCGTTCTGGAACCACGCAGTGTTTATTCTAATTGAAACCACTCCCTCAGATACCCCGTTCATTGCGTACGATCCGCATGTATGGTTCTACTTAGCGCATCCAGAGAACGAGCTAGCTCTTGTAGAGTTTGTTGCTACACATAAGCGGCAGTATTTAGTGGTGTCGGGTGCAAATACTCCTCTAGATAAATACCCAAAAACACTGCTGGACGGAACACATGCGCAATATCATGCACTGCACAAACCGCTCTTTAAGAAAAACAATTACTATCTGAATATTATTGGGGACTTCTTGATCGAAGCATGGATTGATGCGCAGATTGCTAAAAAGATAGATCAATTCTATCAAGAGCATGTAAAATACACCGACGACGTACGAAATGAATTCCGCACTATCGTTGAACAGCGTGGGAAATCCAAATTAGTGATCTCACGCAATGTAAAAAAAGCAGAGCGTTTACGAAAGAAGCTGATAAAACCGTTCTATATTCCAAAGAACAAATAACCCAGTCCGCGCATTGAGTAGATGTTGAGCGCTCTTTCTAGTTGTAAAACTGTTATTGACGCTTTGTGCTCTTGTATTTTCTTTTTTTACACCAACATGATACAACGCACTGTTCTTTTTTCGAGCACAGGACTGAACAGGAGAGCGCGCCTGTTTTATCGTGTGCTTTGATCGAGCATAACGTGATGTTGTTCCTCAGCGTAATACCGCGCTGTGTAAAAGCACGCGACAAGGAACCGGGATGTACCGGATCCTGACTTCCCTGTTTGTCCTGATCTCCTCCAACGCGGCGCTTGCCGCTCCCTGCGACGGGGTCACTGCTACGTTGTGGCGGCGCTGCATGACCAGCACGGTCGCTGAGCTGCAGTCGCAGCTCGAAGCTGTGCAAGCGGTCGCGGATCAGCTCGAGCCGCTGATCGCGCTCACGGACTACATGTGTGTGGACACTTCCGGCCACACCATCACGTTCACAGGCGTGAACATCGAGATCCAGAACGGCGACGGGTCTACGGAGTCCGCGAACGGTACCGGCAACCTGGTGATCGGCTACAACGAGAGCGATGGTGGAGAAGACCGCAGCGGATCCCACAACCTGGTGATCGGGCCGTACCACAACTACACGGACTACGGAGCTGTGGTCGTGGGCTACGATCACGAAGCCGAAGGTCACTACTCGTCCATCCTGGGCGGATCCGAGGGTCACGCGTCCGGCGACTACGCCGTGACCGTTGGCGGAATCCTGGGAAGCGCGCAAGGCCTGAACTCCGTGGTCATGGGCGGCGACAACAGCACCGCGAAGAGCCCGTACGCCATGATCGCCGGCGGGTTCGAGAACTGGGTAGATGGAACTGGCTCTGCCGCGTTCGGAGGCTCCAGCAACCTGGTCGGTGGTGACTGGGCAACCGTCGTAGGCGGGTACGAGAACACCGCGCTCGGCGAGTGCTCCACCATCACTGGCGGCGAGGGTACGCTACTGAC
>CAYFNF010000001.1:88286-261363 GCA_964344485.1 uncultured Gammaproteobacteria bacterium | reverse complement strand
CAGCCCCACCCCTGAACAGAGGAGCAGGAGTGGGGATTTTTATTACTGGGAGTATTACTTACACTCTTTACCAATATACTCCCCTGTTCTATACTGGAATTATATTAAACTAAAAAATAAAATAGTATTATGAAAAAGGTACTTTCAATCTCGATCGCGGTTCTGGTCTGCGGTTTTTTTCTAGCTGCACCAGCTGCTGTGAACCAAGCAAGCGCAGCAGGCTTTGATGTTGCACCAGCAGCGTATGAAATCAGCAAAAAAAAGAAGAAGAAGATTAAAAAACTAACGAAGAAGCAAGTTGAAAAACGCACTCTTAAATATATGAAACGCCTGGGCAAGCTAGGTGTGAAGTCAAAGAAAATAAAGGGTAAGAATGCAAAAAAACTGAAGAAGATCATTAAGCGTGCTAAAAACAAAATTGCTTCAATTAAAACTGATCTTGCAGAGATCGAAGCAGGCAACGAAAATGAATTGGAGATGGCTCGCAATAAAATCGCTGATCTGCTAAGTAAAATCGAGTGGGCTGAAGAAGCCATTAAAGGATTTGACTACGAAGAACAACTTGGCACTACCGAAATAGAAGAGATGATCACAAAAGTAGATGAAAAGATAGAAGAGGTCGGCGAGATGATCTATGAGTTTCAAAAGGACATGCACGATAAACAAGGAAAAGGAAAGGATATCTACGGCGAACAAGCGTTACTTGATAAGGTAAAGGATCTATTCATTGAAGCAAACGATGAATTTCAAATCGGGAAGAACGCTTACTATGTTGAAAACGACAAGAAGAAAGCTTCGGAAAAATTGATTACAGCATTGTATTTACGAAATACTGCCAAAGCACTCATTGGAAAAATAGATTTAAAACATCCAGACAAGCCACATGATAAAGATTGGGAGGAAGATGTCGACCTATACCACAAAGTAGAATGGATGGCGAAACACTTGCTAGAGAGAATCGGTGAATATAAAGCAATTGCTGAAGGACATGAAGATGAAAAGGAGATACTAAAGAAAATGAACAATGCTGAAGGAGCTGTGCAAGACGCATTAGAGGAACTGCTGAAAACCGGAAAAGATGACGAAGAAGCCCTAGAGCAAATCAAGCAAGATCTTGAAGCAGCAGAGAAGAAAGTGAAGAAAGGTAAAAAATTGATTGGCGAAGATCCGAATGAAAAAGATGAAGAAGTACAAGAGGCAGCGAACGAAGTGCTTGATAATGTTTCAGATAAACTAGAGACCATCGATGAAAAGTACGAAAAGAAAAAGAAGAAAATGACCAAGAAGGAAATTCGTACTCTTAAAGACCTGATCGAAGAAGCAGAGATGAATATGAACATCGCTGATGCATACTATGATGTTGGTCACTTCGAGCTAGCAAAAAAACACGGCTATGCAGCTATGTCTGCAGCCAAAACCGCTTCTAAATTACTAAAGGGTATAAAATAGATTCCCTATATAGATAAAACTACAAAGAGCTGGTCCATGAGACCAGCTCTGTTTGCTTGCACCCGTACGGGGAATCGAACCCCGGTTACCAGGATGAGAACCTGATGTCCTAACCACTAGACGATACGGGCATATATTGAATTATTTGCGTAGTTCAGCGCTACATAAGAACCCTCAAACGCATCGTGCATTCTATGCGTTTTTTACACACTAGTCAAGGGTATAAAAAAAGCGGGGGTACCGCTTGTGAGCGTGGGACTCAGATGACCTTGGCCATCTTCCTGACCAGCGTGGCCGCGTTCACGTCCTCCCACGATCCCTTGACCTCGATCCAGGGCATGTCCGGGTTGGGCTCGACCGTGACCGGGCCCGGGAACGTGACCCGGAACTCGTCCGCGAGCGCATCCAGCTTCGCAGCCGGTTCGCCGAACAGGGTGATCGTGATCCCGATCTGCTCCGGGACACTGCCATCGACCAGGGTCTCCGGGTCGAACAGGCGCACCATGTGCACCTCGGACGCGTCCGGATCCGGCAGCTCGGAGAAGTCGTCCAGCTTGTCGGCCTCGGTTCCACCGGACCGATGGAGCAGCTCGGCGATGCCCTGCAGCTCGGGCGGCAGCATGATCGCGTGCACGCGCACTCCGCTGGGCAGGTCGAAGCTCTCGCTCTCGAGCAGGTTCGGGGGATCCCACTGAGGTTGCGACATTGGGCCGCACCTCCTTCCTGCTAACACCAGGTGCTAGCCAATAAAATAGAACCAATATTTCTACGCTATTGGCTAACACGTACCTTGCAGGTACTTCAAAGAATGCTAACAGAAAAAAACTGTTTTGTCAATGCATATAGAGTAAAAAAAGCCGAATTCGCTGCTCACGAATCAGCTAATAACGCGCTAGGCCAACCCGGGAACACAACCACTTCAGCAAGTAGCTCGACGATCTCCTCGATCGGAGCTTGCTCTTGATTACCGTGGATAATGACGCACGGCAGATCTTCATTCGGGCCCATCTCCACCTGTCCTGGATACTGTACAGCTAGCTGTTCGTAAAACTCTCTTGCATATGGTGCTGCTCGCTCGCTCACGAATGTGAAGAGTAAGTAGGTTTGATTGAGGTCGTCATCCCAGTGCCGGATGATACTGATGTCCATGTACTCGATTGCTTCATCATCGAACTCTGGAACGTACTCTCGTCCGGTATCATCACACGCGACCTGCTGTATGAGCTCAGCGACCCATTGCAGGTCAGGCTCGAGCAGATTCGCTACGACTACTGCTCCATTCGGGAGTGTGAAGGTCGTATCCTTGAACAGGTCCGGCGCCGTCCATGTAGCACTCATGAGGCTCTCCTAGCGTTGAAGCTAGTGTATGGTACACGACCGCGTGCACCACACACTAGACATGATTGTATACGATAGAATCTCTCTGCTATTTCTGCGCGATATCATTCTTCCAGTACTCAACAGTGAAAAACTCTTCTGGTTGAATATCATCGATAATAGTATCTTCTTCTAATGCTGCGCTCTGCATTGCTGCTCCTGAGGCATCAAACATGGTAAACGCAATCATGCGCTGATCTTCCACATCAATGACATACTCAATGGTCTCTGCACCATCATATAGCTCATCAATATCATCCCATTCCACATCCTCTTCATCTGTAATCATCTGAGGAAGCCCATACTGCAGAACTTGCACTTGTCGACCATAACGCTCTTCTTGATACTCTTTTATCGGCGCTTGAACGTTATCTAGAATCATCTGCGCAATCATAGTGAAGTCTTCATAGATCTCGTCCATCATATCATCTCCGGTCTCCATCTCTTGCTTAAACTTCTCGCGTGCAGCTGCTTGTGCTTGCTCCAACTCCTGATCAGTCATCTGCGTTACAGCGTTAGTTTTTAAATGTAGTTCAAAAACTGGGGAGTACTTCTGCTTCTTCTCTAACTGCACTTGAACAGTTGATGATGGAGTATGTTCTTCATCGGAATAAAAACCTGTTCTATCGGTCTCAACCGGTACTGCAATACTATGCAAGAACGATCCATCGTCTTGCTTGATGTTCAGAAAATTCGTCTCTGTGTCAAAGTCCTTATCATTCCATGCGCTGGAGCCAGCATCAATCCATGTGGAGTTCTCCAGAGAAAAATTGGCCCAGACTCGTTGTTCATTTCGCATCTTATACTTCTCAGGTGTGCTCCATTGCATGAGCTTCTGATCTCCGTGATCAACTAATACAAGATCAACCTCGAAAGAGTAGTTGGTTTCGAATTTTGCCATGTCCCGATCGTAGAGATACTCACACTCTTCAAACTCCTCCATAGCTTGAGAATTTTCTGTACCAATCACATGCATACATCGTTGCTCATCAAAGACCGACAGTAATATTGACAAACCGTGATTCCTGTTGAGCTCCAAAGAATTCATATCCATTCGCAGATTTCGACCGTACGCCCATGCGTGTATTACTGCAGAATCAGTCTGATCCGGCTCCACAAACCGCATTCGTTGATATCGAAACTCTTTCTCTCCAGTAGTAATCGGCAGATTCTCTACTGATGCAGCTAGCACCTCAGCTGCGGAAAGAGTTGGTAACGATTGCGCGGTATAAATGTGATATCCATACGCTACGCCAGCAATCATGAATACTGCACAGACCGCAGCACCCACAAATCGCAATGCATTGTTTTTCATAGTTTTTTCTTACTCATTAGATACATCGCTAATCGATGTATATACATCGTAAACCAATGTATATACCTTGTCAAACGAGGTATCTGTGGAAAAGTAAAACGGGCCCGCAAGCCCGTTTACTACGGCTAATACAACTACTAATCAAACAACTCAGACTGCTTCATAATAGAGCCCTTTAATCGATCACCTCTGCGCAAAATCATTAAATGGTAATCCCCTTCTGTCGCATGCTTTATACGTCTCCATCCCTCGGGAAGCTGTACATACGGAGTGGATTTGTAGTCCTTCTTTGTTGTCCATAACTTGATTCGTTCCTTTCGCGGGCTGGTCTTCTCAAAATTCCTGAATCGATCTACATAGTAATCACCGTTTACTCCCTTTACCGGTCCATTCTTCACTGGATTCATTATCTTGTAGCTGCCATGAGATCGTTTAATAGCCTCTCGCTCACCCCACGCTTTCTTGGATGGATTGTAGATCTTGCGATAGTACCGTTTTTTCACTGCCCAGATCAATTGTATCTTCCCATTATCAAACGTTCTGACTTGTGGCATGGCAACGTTATGTGAACCGACTTCAATCTCTTCCTCTCCCATGAATCCTTTCTTACGTCGCAGATTATAGACAATATCAATCGTATGGTTTGCTTTCTCCTGGCGCCACATCACTAAATACTGCTTACCTATTCCGTAGTTATTAAATGCTGTACTGATATCGTCCGGAGTCGGAGTAGCATCCCCGCCGCCAAGCAAGAAGACGGTCTCGATGTCATGCGCAGCTGGAGTGCTCCACGGTAGTACTCGCCTGAGCTTAATATCGTCATCTGAGTAGTCCTGATACAGTATGTAGATATTTCCGTTCGCCTTCTTGTACATAACATCTAATACTCGCCCACTCGTATCATCCAATACCATACTCCAGTTCTCTTGAATAGTTCCACCAGAGCTGGCGAGTTCAACGAGGTTGATATTTCCACCAGCACTTCCCGCTACCACTATTTTATTCTTCCCCAACTCAGTAGCTTGATACGTATCTGGTGTCGTGACATCTTGCAATGAGTATTCACTTGAAGCTTCACCAGGACCATTCTTCCAGACCGCATTCAACACATCATTATTAGAATAGAGTATGAAGAATTGATTCGCTCCCATTTTATTCTCTGGCAACACTTGCAGATATGCATCATCAGCTGCAGCTACTCCGTCTGCAGGGACATAAGATAAATTCCCTGCGCGCATTTTGCCACCTCGAGCAAAAACATACAGATTATATCGAGACGCAAGGTACTCACTGTCAGCATCGTAGTGATCAGAGATCCAGTAGACAAACCAGTGCGACCGTTGAGTAGAAATTGATAAATCTCGAATCGTGCTTGACGCTGCTCCTTCAACAGTTTTATTCTCAACGAATTCTCCTTCTGACCATAGTTGTGTTTTAGCAGAGAACACAAATACCGTCACTCCGTTCTGATCTTCATCTGGATAGGCAAATGCCATCTCAGCACCTTTTTTCTTGCTACGCTCATCTCGAGTCTGATAGACGATCTCATCTGGATCGCCATCAAAGCTTTCGGTGATTATTTCGGTCTCAATCGCGTGAGCACTTGTGACGCTCAATGCAAAAAGCGCGAACCCTCCACAGAGTGAGTACATGATGTGTTTCATATTCATAGCGTTTAAATTTAAATCAGACACTACTGTGTCTGATTGATGTTACTATTGTAGATCTTTTCCAACTTCGATAGATTGTTCGATCATACGACAGGAGTAGCCGTATTCATTGTCATACCATGCTACTACTTTAACCAGATTCCCGCCAACTACATTCGTCAGCTGCAAATCCACCAAAGATGACAGTGAATTCCCGATAATATCTGTTGAAACAATTGGGTCAGTAGTAACACCAAGAATTCCCTTATACTGGTCTTGCTCAGATGCTTTGGTCAGCGCGTCATTTACTTCTTCAACAGTCACGTCTTTCTTTAATAATGCTGTGATGTCGCTGGCTGAACCCACAGGAACTGGCACACGGAACGCCATGCCATCAAAGATCCCTTGCACTTCTTCTATGGTTAAACCTGTTGCTTTTGCTGCTCCAGTTGAAGTCGGTACTACATTAATCGCGGCGCTGCGTCCACGACGAGGATCACGATGATTTCCATCCACTAAATTCTGGTCTGCAGTATATCCGTGGATCGTTGTCATCATAGCTTTTTCAATGCCAAACTCTTGCGTCAATACTTGAATCACTGGCGCAATACAATTTGTAGTACAGGATGCATTAGAGATGATATTCTCTTCTTTTGCATTGTGCTCTTTATGATTCACACCCATGACATACGTTCCTACAGGGTCATCCCCTTTTGCTGGCGCGGAGATAATCACGGATTTTGCTCCTGCTGTTAAGTGCTTGGCTGCTTGCTCTTTTTCACGAAAGACTCCAGTGCACTCTAACACTACGTCTACATCTAGATCTTTCCATGGAAGCTTTTCAGGATCCAATTCTGTTAATGAAGGGTACTTCACTCCGTCAATGATCACATGGTCTTCATCAAAATCAACCTCATGTTTAAACGCGTGATAGACTGAATCATATCGTAGACCCTGCGCTGCCATCTCTGCTGAATTCGGATCATTCACTGCAACAACTTCGATTTCATCACTATGATTGTCCAATGCGACTTTAAATGCCATTTTTCCAATACGACCAAAACCATTGATCGCGAGTCGAACTTTCTTACTTGCCATATGTATAATTACTACTTATTAGATAAATGAAAATATCCCGAGGGATAGTAATGTGACAATAGTTGCGGCAATTATAACACCAATTGTGATTAACGGCAACGCTTTTTTATACTCAATTCCGAATAACCAAGCAGCTAATGAACCGGTCCATGCACCAGTTACTGGCAACGGGATTGCGACAAAGAGAATCAATGCAGCGTCACCCCAACGTTCATGTTTTTTGTAAAACTTCTTGCGTGTTCGCTCGAACAGCCAAATAAAGAACTTATCTAATGTCTTGGAATACTTTCGTAAAAACTTCGAAACCGGTTCAATAAACCATAAAATGAATATCACTGGAATCATGTTGCCGACAATTGCTATTAACGCAGTCTGCCACCAGACTAACTCCCATGCGTGCCCAGCAGGGATCGCCCCACGCAGTTCAGAGATCGGTAACATGGAGATAACAAAGACTGCCACCTCAGGTGGAAAGTCTTTAAATAGTTCTACAACATCAATCCCAAGCATAGTGTTCAAATGTCCATAATAGTGCTTTTTTAGCCTGCTCAAACCGTGCGGACTCTGCATTAGTTCCAAGCACGACAGCTATCACGTCTCGCTCTGTGTCCGGAACGCGTGCTTGCACCACTAAGCAGTATCCTGCTTCAGTCGTGTATCCAGTCTTCCCGCCAGTAATCTGCAGACTTGAATCATAGAGTAATTTATTGGTTGTGGCAACTCTGGTCTTTTTCCCTGAATCTACAGTTTCTTGCAGGTGTTCACTCATAGAAGCAGGTTGCTGAATCTCCGGCTGCCGGAACGCTTCTCGAGCCAGCAGTGCTATATCATATGGTGTAGAGATATTATTCGCACTTAATCCAGTGGGGTCTGCAAACGAGGTATTAGTCATTCCTACTGTCTCGGCTTTATGATTCATTGCATCGATGAAGCCTTGATCTCCCAATGTGGTGGTATGCACTAACCCAAGTGCAGTATCGTTGTCTGAACCCACTATGCTAGATCGCAGCAGATCAAACGCTCGTAACTTCTCTCCATGCGCAAGATTTAACTCTTTACCACCAATAGTATCCTGCTCAGGCGCAAACGTGTGCACATGGCTCATTCCATCCGCAGGTTGGTTCTCTAACCATACTAACGCGGTCATGAGCTTGGTGATAGACGCGATCGGAATAATATCGTCGGGATTCTTCTGCCATAACACATTCTTAGTGGCTGCGTCCATGATCAGCGCACCACGCGCATCAATATCCGGAGCCCAATCCTCACTCGCCCGTTGCGGTGGCGCATACTTTGAACGTATCGTATCCATAACGCGCACTTCAAGAGTCGAGTCTATGGTGGTCGGGACTATATACGCGTCTTCAATCACTGCTTGAGGAATGGTAATACCCAGCACTTGAGCGATGATAGTAATACTAATAAGAAATTCCTGCATGTTATATAATGTCCTCTTTGTTCACTTCTTTTACATCGCCTGGTTTCATATCACCGAGAGACAGCTTACCAATGCGTGTACGTTTTAATATTGTAACAGAATTCTGCACTGATTCAACCATTCGACGAATCTGACGCTTCCATCCTTGAGTAATTGTAATGGAAAATCGCTTGCGCCCTAGACGCTGTACAGTTGCTCGAGCAGTCACCCCTTCTTTTAACTTCACCCCGTCTGCTAGTTGCTGCAAATCTGCATCAGTAAGGTTCTTCTCTACTTCTACTTCATACTCCTTCTCGTGTTCGAATGAAGGGTGTGTCAGCTGTTGTGCAAGCTCACCGTCATTGGTCACAATCAACAACCCTTCTGACTCCCGATCTAAGCGTCCCGCAGGATTCAGTGCCTGATACTTCTCTGGTAGGATATCTGTGATAGTAACGTCTGCGTGTGGATCGCTCTTTGTAGTAGTAACGCCGATAGGTTTATACAGCGCCACAATCGTGGCCTCTGATGTCTGAATCCGCTTTCCGTTGACCTCTACAACATCTGCATTACTTACCTGCGCACTAAAATCTGTTGTGACTTCGCCGTTTACTGTAACGCTTCCTGCACTAATAAAATCATCAGCTTTACGCCGTGACGTGAGTCCGCTGTGCGCGATATATCTATTTAATCTCATTCCTATTCTTGTTCCTGGAAAAAGTCGTCTGGGTTCTCTTGTGACTCGAGTAGTTCTTGTAAGTGCACATTCTTATTCAACTCTTCATAATCTGGAAGATCTGCAACTTTATTTACTCCGAGATATCTGAGGAACTCTACGGTAACGCGATAGATCGGTGCACCAAGTTCATTCTCTCCGACTTGTTCGATGAGTCCACGTATTTGAAGATTTCGCAGAATTAAACTGCAATTGATGCCCCGAATGAGTTCGATCTCTGACTTAGCAACCGGGCCACGATACGCAATGATCGTAAGCGTTTCTAAAGATGGACGCGTTAACTCTCCGGTGGTCTCCTCTTTAATATACTCCTGAATAAATGCACTATAATCTGACGCAGTCATTAACTGCACATTCTTCCCCTCTTTTACTACGGTAATTCCGCCTGCACGCTGTTCATACTCCTGCTGAAGGTGCTGTACCGCCTCTTCTACCTCGACTTCTGTTGTATCACAAGCCTTAGACAATTTCTTAATTGTCATGGCTTTTGGCTCTAGAAACAGCAGGGATTCAATTTTGCTTTGTAGTGTATTCATGGGTAAAACAACCTCTTTATTCTATGGGAATCACAGTACCTGGTCAAGTGTATAATCCTGCAATTCGGCGAGTTATTCTTCCTGTTCTGACTCCACTTTTTCTATAGTAATCTCAGATTGCGGATTCTCTTGTCGTACACAGATGCTTTGTTGCTTAATTAACTCCAACAACGCAAGGAACGTTACTACTACCTCAGCCCTATCCTTGCTGTCTGCAATCAAATCCTGAAAGCCAAGTGTAATCTTCTTCTCTAGTTTCTTCTGAATATCACAGAACTTCTCGCGCATGGTCATGACCTTCTCAACAGCTGACTTCGGTATCTTCACTACTGGCTCCAACCGCTCCAATACCTGAACGAACGCTTTTCGCAGTTGATCGGTTTCACACTCTTCCGGAGGATAGAATCCCAACGGCTGATTTGTTGCTTTGCGAGTGAAAAGAATATTCTGTTGTGCGACCATAGCTTCAATCTTTTTCATGCCGTCCACATACTTCTTGTACATCTTGAGTTGCGCTTCTAGTTCATTTGGATCCTCTTCTTCATCCAACTGCAAATACGGAAGTAGCGCATAGGATTTAAGTAACAACAGCTTTGTTGCAACTACTAAAAAATCCGCGAGCTCATCTGGCCGTGTCTCTTCTATGTCATCTAAATACAGCAAAAATTGCTCAGTGACTTCAGCAATCGCTATATTTGTTACTTGTAGTTGTTCTCCTTCTATTAATTGAAGTAACAGGTCTAAGGGTCCGTGAAATTGATCGAGTGATATGGATTTTTCCATGCAGTTATGATTTCTTTCTTGATTTCTTTAATGGGAGAGTTTGCTGTTGTCCAAGCAGTAATTTCGCTTGCTTTCTTCCAGCTGCTGTGAGTGCTACAGACTCAATGAACCACTTCTCTGGTGTGCGACGGCCGTACCCAACAAGCAATCCTTTATCGATTAGACGAAGTAAGCTCTTTGAAATGATTTTAGTCTGTAATTCTTGAGATGGCTTCTGCGCAACCGCCTTATAATACCGCAAAAATATCCCACGGTCTACTCGACCACCAACAGCCCGGGTCTCTTTGAGAATGAATTGTTGTAACTTGGATAATCGCATAAGTCAATCCGGATTAGCAAGCGAGCTTTCTCGACCGTTCGTTCCACCCACCGTGCTCCACTCACTTGCGGCGGCTCCTTCGCTCGTCTGTCTATGACAGACACCATGGCCGCTCAGTCGCCTCAGCCTCGAGAAAGCTGCTTCCTAATCCTTCTTTTTATTTAGAGAAAGACCCAACTCATCAAGCTGCTCTTGAGAGACCGTGCTTGGTGACTCCATCATTGGATCACGAACGTCGTTAGTTAATGGAAATGCTGTTATTTCCCGAATCGCTTCTTCGCCAGCAAATATTCGAATGAGCCTGTCCAACCCTGGAGCAATCCCGCCGTGCGGTGGAACGCCGTATTCAAACGCTTCAAGCAAGTGCGCAAACTGTTCCTTCTGTTCTTTCGAAAAACCGATTAAATCGAACACTTTCTCTTGAATCTTTGGATCATGGATTCTGATGCTTCCGCCGCCAACCTCAACTCCATTCAACACTAGATCATGCTGGTATGAACGCACCTTCCCTGGATCTGAATCGAGTAATGGAATATCTTCTTCTTTAGGCGCAGTAAACATATGATGAGACGGTGCCCACTGTTGTCCTGCTCCATGGAAGAAATCCTCTTCAGTTTGCTCCATGAACAACGGAAAGTCTACAACCCATGCAAATGCAAGCTCGTTATTGTCCTTTGGGTCTTTTCGTAGATCAAACTTATCAGCATTGTGCTGCTTCATTGCTTGCTCATAGGTTAGTCGCGGCCACGGTGACTCGGTGATCTTCTTCTCTGGGAGTAAGGTTTGTATCATTTCGGTGAATACGGTTTCGATGAGCTGCAAAATATCATCTTGTGTCACAAACGACATCTCCACATCCAATTGATAGAACTCACCTGGGGATCGGTCTGCGCGCGCATTCTCATCTCGAAAGCATGGTGCAATCTGAAAATATCGCTCAAGCCCAGCAACCATCAGCAACTGCTTATACTGCTGTGGACTCTGTGGTAGCGCAAAGAACTTCCCTTGATGAATACGTGAAGGAACGAGATAGTCACGTGCGCCCTCAGGAGTAGACTTTGATAAAATCGGTGTCTGCACTTCTGTGAATCCCTGGTCTGTGAACGCATTCCGCAAGTAATGGATCACTTGATGTCGCAACTCAATATTCTGTTTCATCCGCTCAGTGCGCAGATCCAAGTACCGATACTGTGCACGCAAATCCTCATCAACTTTACTGGTGTCTTTTTCAATCTCAAACGGAGGTGTCTTTGCTTGATTCAATATTGTTAACTCTAACGCTTCAATTTCAACTGTTCCGGTCGGCGACTCTGCATTCACCTGCTTCTCTGGGCGTGCATTCACTTTGCCGACGATCTCCACGACGAATTCTGGGCGCAACTTCTTTGCTTCTTCAAGTACTTCTTTGTGGTTCGGAAGAAATACAACTTGCGCCATTCCGGTCTTATCGCGTAGATCAATAAATATCAACTTACCCATGTCACGACGTACATGCACCCACCCATTCAGACGCACTTCGTTGTCTACGTTATCCACGGTGTCAATAATCCATGTTCGTTCCATAAAACGTATTTCGGTCAATAATTATATAGGTAGAATATCATTTATTGAGGGGAATTGACAACTATATTCGCCAATGAAAACAGAATCAATTATAATAGAGAAAATAAGTAACCACTCAGTATGAAAAAAGGACTATACTTTGCACTCATTGTGCTCATGGTCGGCGCGTTCGCCGGATGCTTTCCTACTAAAAAAGTAGCGGAAGTTGCTACAGAACAAGCAGTAGAAAGCGCGACAAACGGTGAAGTAGACGTTGATGTGGACGGGAATAAAACCACGTTTGTAGATGAAGCCACAGGAACTAAAACCGAAGTCGGAGAAGATATTGACCTTCCAGACGGTTTTCCGTCAGACGTGCCTGTATATGACGATGCAACCATTGTTGCTGCATCAACGCAAGGCGACACCTACTACGTGACGATGACATCTACTGACGCGTACGATACTATTAAGACCTACTACGAAACAGAAGTGCCGCAAGAAGGCTGGACTGTCGATAACTCTTCTTCACTAAATATCGCTGGTAAAACAACCACACTCATCGCAACACAAGATACACGCGAACTCGTTGTTGGCGTATTTGAATTCGATGAAGAAGATGAAGAACTAGGAGTCACAATCTCTCTAACCGTCGGAGAGAAACAGGAATAGCATATTTCTCAAAACAGGGCTACGGCCCTGTTTTTTATTTCTCTTGTAGTAGCTTGCCTTGCGCAGCGATGTAGTAAACCAGATACACCACCAGAAGCGCACCAAGAAATGAATACCCCCAGAAGATCGATATGTGGTCTGAAAAATAGGCAAACCCAAGGCCGATAACAATAGAGATGCCGTTCAGTAGTAATGAATGAAACGAATCCACGGTCGCTCGATGCTTTGAATCGGTCTGATGATGTAAATATCCAAAAACCAAGGGTGACATAATGCCCATAACGAAAAAAGCTAACACTAACGGAATCAAACTTAACAGTGTCTTCATGACAATTGCGAGGAATAAAAAGAGGATCGAGAGAATCAGTACCCATAGAAGCAATGCGTTCAACTTAATGCGTTCCTTGAGATAGCCAGCTATAAAGCCACCGACTCCTTGTAGCAACAACCACGTCGTAGAGACAATGCCGAAAAAAACAATAGGCAGTCCAACAGCTTGGTAGAACAACTGTACGTACTCATCGATCTCAACAAGCACTGCTCCAGTGATGACACCGTACAACACAATAAACCGTAGACTCTTATTCGCCCAGATAAACTGGCCTGCGTCTGCAATATGCTTCCAGTAACTGACCTCTGCTGTGGTGGTGTGAATCTTTGGTTCAGTCATGGATGCAGCCAAGATCAGCGCGAGCGGCATGCCAATGAGCGAGAACCAGTATGTAGCTTCCAAACTGATATAATGAGCAACAAATCCACCGAGCACAATCGCCACACCGTTCGCAGTGTATCGTAGGAACTTCTCTTTTCCTAGAAACTTTTCAAATGTTTTCTCTTGCTTGAGAGATTTTAACGTGTCGTACATGAATGCATTAGCGGTTCCAGACTGCAAGACCACTCCAATTGCAGCTGCAACTGATGCAAGCGCAAAGATCCAGAAGTTAAATGCAAAAATCGGAATAAAGAACTCTAAAGCAACAAATACCACACCGATCATTAATATCTTCTTTCTACTCCAACGGTCAGCGAGCGCTCCGGACGGAACTTCTAACAGCAGTACTAATACAAAAAAGATGATATCCAGATAGACCATCTCGGTCACGGAAAGTCCACGCGCTTGTTGGAAAATGCGTTCAGTGACATACGCAAAGATAAACGCTCGGAAAAAAGTGAACGTATAAAACTTCCAAATGTTTGATCGTAATTGCTTTCGTGTAGCTTCCATACAACGCATCCATCATATCATAATTAAAAAAAGCCCGCTTCAACGCGGGCCTTTCCTAGTAACTACTTCTTCTTTTTTTTCTTCTTCAGCTTCACGCGTTTAATCTTAGAAGTAACAGTAGTATACTCTTCAGCGAATTGACCTTTTGGATTCCACTTGGCCCTAAACCGCGTAGCCTTATTTATCTTTGCTTTCATCACCTTTTTGCCCTTTTTAGTGGTCTTGAGGTTTTTATATAATTTCCACTTCTTTGTGCCTACTTTACGGTAGATCTTGATCTTCTTCTTTTTTAATTTCTTTTTCGTCACCTTGTCTTTCAGAGTAAATGTTACTCGCACCTTCTTTCCCTTACTCACTTTCTTTTTATTTGTTTTTATAGAAAGTGATGGCCGTGATTTAATTTCAAACAATCCGCGATCATTGCCTGCCATTAAACCATCAAAAAATAAGGTGTAAAAGGTCTCTTGCATTAATCCGGTGTGAAGTAAGTTCCAAGATGCACCAGCATCATTTGATTTATAGATCCCACCGTTGATATCACTTAGCTGAACAGCTAAATACATTGTAATAGGATCAGTAGATGTTTGTACTGCTAACTTATGGTAATTCATCGCATCATCCAAACCTTCCGTCACTTGAGTCCAAGTAGTGCCAAGATCCGTAGTGATATACAGACCACCGGATGTGGTGCCTTATACAGTGGCATACAACGTATCAGCGTCATCAGGACTAGCGACAATGCTCGTTACCTCATACTCATCTAAATCTGTTGATGGTTTCTCCCATACTCCGTCCGTACCCATCATATACACACCGCGTGTTGTAGCGTCCCCACCAATACCAGCAAAGAGGATTCCGTCAGTAGTCAACGTAATAGTTTGAGCTGGTAGACTGTCAGTCAATCCCGTATCTGTCCACGTAGCGCCTTCATCTTCGCTTTTCAACACCATACCGTCATCAGGGCCAGCAATAACAGCATCGAGTATAACTGCGTACAGTGTGTTATCACTTGGATCTGCGATAATCTGCTTTACCTGACCTCCATCTATTTCGGGGGTAATGCCTTGAGTCCAAGTTGGAGTAGTATCAGTACCGTTTGTTGTTCTATAGAAAGAAGTACTTCCAGCCGCTGCAACTACTATATCAGGATCTTCTGGCTTTACCCATAATCCCATCCAGTTCGAGGTATTTTGGACTGGCAGGATTGGATAGTCCCAGTCCGGATCGTCTGCAGTACAATTCACGGTTCGGCCAACGCCACCGTTAGCTGCAATCCAAGCAATGTCTTTATTCTCGGCTTGAGAAAATGCATATATTTTTACTGCTTCGATGCCATCAACAATATCTGTCCATGACGCACCTCGATCCTCACTCTTTGCTACTCCTAGGCCAGTTCCCACATACAGTGTTTCAGGGCTACCGCGATCAACTACTAAAAAGTCATAACCGATAGATGATAACGGTGACTCGGTTGTCATGGATGTCCACACAATCGGATCAGCTGAGGCGTCATCTGTATAGTACTCACTCATATACATCTTACCAGCACCGTCCCATGCAACATACCGACCGCCGATGTTTGAACCTTCTACGGTGATAGGCTGCCAAGTAGTTCCGCTATTGAACGTCTGAAACGCATAGTGACCAATGGCACTAGATGCAACCACGATATGTTGACCGTCCAGTGGGTCCACTCCCACATGATGCAGCTGATTGCCTGCTGTAACACCATTACTATACATCTCCTTATCAGACCAACTCGCCCCTCCATCAGTACTCACATACAATGAACTGTTTCCTTCGTTGTCTTCTGTAACTGCATAGTACACATCTGTAATTGGAGATGCAGCTAAGCTCCATATATGCGCATTCGTTTCAATAGTAGCTGTTGTGTAGCTCGTTCCCATACCTTCACCGATTAACACGCTACCGTCATTCAACGCCACTAAAATTCGACCGTGACCAATAACGATCCTATGATCATAGTCAGTAGTACCGGTTTCTGGATTCTGGTCTGTCCAGGTAGTACCGTTATCTGTGCTTTTAAGCATACTGTTTCCAATCAAGGCGTATGCATCACCAGTATCCTGATCTACTGCCACGACTTTTCCTATCCCGTAATTACTATCTGATGGCAATCCGTCCCATGTACCGCTACCGGTAGTAGAAAAAATTGCACTCGGTGCCATGAGTGCGGCATAAGCATTGTCAGTACCATACTCCAGAGCAATAGACTCCGGCTGACCGCCATACAAACCCATATTCGAATGCACAGATGCATCTTGAATGACCACCTCTTCAGCAGAAACGGGTTGAATTAAAATGAGCGCCGTAAAAAGCGCAAATACTACTATGAACTTTCTCATATGCTTCTATTAATAATCTCACTATCAGTATAACAAACCTGGCTTTAAAAGAAAAAGCGCCGCATGTTCATGCAGGCACTTCTTGTACTAATGGCTCGGGCAGCAGGGATCGAACCTGCGACCTCCTGGTTAACAGCCAGGCGCTCTACCAACTGAGCTACACCCGAATAAAGAAACAGACCAGCGGTGCTGGCCTTGTTACTGTTGATTGAAAGATGATATCAACGCAAACAAGCCAGCAGGTGCGGGGTATTATTTCTATTATTGTTACGATGCGTTTTCATAGTGCGCGTAGTATATCACCTGTACCGCATTTGTCAATAACGCGGAAATAAAAAAGGGATGGGTTCACCCTTATTCGGACTGTTGGCGTTCGATTCGTCCTGCGATGCGGATCATGATGGACTGTACGAGCCGGTAGAACCAGCGCGTGCCGTAGAGCCGCTTGGCCAGCCACTCCTCGTAGACTTCCTCCGGACTGTACCCGAGGTACCGGAGCATGTTGTACACCGGAACCGTCAGTCGGCCCACGAGTGGCATGAAGACCAGCTTCGCATCCATGGTCGGCCGCGAGCACGCCTTGCGCTTGAGGATGGCGTGCATGATGTTGCGCGCGCAGACCTCGACCGGTGTCGCGAGAGCCAGCATGATGGTCCTGAACCACGGCTGCATGTTGTCCTGGTGGTCCCAGATCTGGGTCCGCACCACTCCCGGCGTTGCGTGCATCACGTGCAGCGTGGTGCCTCGGTACTGCCGACGGAGTCGGTACGCCAGCAGAGCCAGCGCGGCCTTGGTCAGCGAGTACTGGTTGGCGCCGAACAGCGGCAACCGCTCCATGTAGCTACCCATGTAGCAGACCGTGAGGGGTGGACGATGCTGCTCTTCCCAGAGCTGGATCAGCCGGTAGGTGATCATCACCTTGCTGACCAGGTTGAGGATCAGCAACCAGATCGCGCTGAATGCGTCTTCGTGCGCAGCAGCCGTACCGTGGTTGAGCACCACGACCTCGGGCAGCCTCCCGTGGTTCCACTCCAGAACCGTGTCCAGAACCGGCTCGATGTTACCCACTGCGGTGTGATGAATGCCGTAGACGTCGGCCACAGTCGACACTGCGTCGAACCGCATGGGCATCACTCTTCTGGGGAAGTCCGCCGGTGGTTCACCGTCTGTCTCAGAGAAGCGCGCGAGCGCTGCGACCCTCCATCCTGCTTCGGTGAACAACTCCACCAGTGCGCAACCGATTCCTCTCGATCCCCCGGTCACGACGATAGAACGCCCTGTCGTTTCCTCTTTCAATGCGTACCTCCTCAATGGGGTTGGCGAGAAAGAACAGGCCATGGTCAATGCCTGTAAAATTTATTCAAACACTATCTGTTTACTATGTCAAAAACGAGCAATTGCTTCTTGGTGTTGTCGTTGTAATTCATCTAACTGCGCTCGCAGATCAGTAGCTGGTCTGCTGGGATGTAATAGCAGCTGCTTCTTCAATTCTTCCTTACGCGCAGCATACTGTTGCCATGCTCCCATTGCTTGAGATTCACCTTCTGGCGCACTTTCAGGAGCATCAACATCGTATTCTTGGAATACTCGCAGCAGCTCCTGACTATACTTATGCAAGCCCTGTAATAACGCAGGAAACTCCTCAATAGGCGCGTCCACTAAGTAATACGCTAAAAATGCACGACCTTCTTCTGACGAGAATACTGAATCCAGTCGCTCTAACTGCACATCAATGCCAGTGATAGCCCGCAATGTACGTTCACGCTCCGGTTGGTCCATAAACCGTAGAAACTTACTATACGAACCAGAGCCTAATTTAATAACTTCCCCAATTTCATTATCCCCTTGCCGAATATACGCTATGATCTCCTGCTTGATGATATGCTGCTCAACTGAAGTCTTTTTCTCTTCTGGCCGTACCAGCGTATACCCTTTTAGAATCTTATCATCGATGTAATGCTGTACTTCATGACGGATTCCTTCTTGCAGATCGTCTTCTCCGTGTTGGCTATTCAAAAGGATTAATGGCGTAACTATAAATTGAATTCCGTTAAGAAAGAACACAAGACGCGACGGTTGAAACAACGCCTTCCCACTCGTCCCTGGTTTTAAATCTGAAAAACGACGCTTCCTACTTAGGATAAAGTAGTCTTTTCTATTATCACAAGTCAGAGAAAGCGCAGGACCAAAGCGTTGAAATGCAGGATTACCAACAGGCTTCATTCCAGTAGCAGCAAAAAACACTGCACGTCCAAACTCAGTAGGGTCTGGCTCCTCGGTTTCATCAAATCCAGCAGCGCGTAACATTTTTATCTCATCATGATCTGCTTTTTCAGTAGCTGTTCGATAGCTCTGCAAAATATCTACAAATCGTTCTTGGACTTGCGGTGCCACCCCTTTATCATGCATGAATTCCATGAACTCCTGATCAGTCATTCCTCCATGATCTAGCAGATGCTGCTCTAATAACACTGCAGCTGCAACTGGCGCATGCTTTTTTCGTGCAATAGCAACATACCGCCCCTCTTTTGGTGTTGGTCTGCGTTCTCTTCTCGCGCGCATACTACGGTGTAATTCTATTGAGCATGCGTGGGAACGGTATAGTCTCTCGTATATGATGAATTCCAGCGATCCAACGCGTGGTTCGTTCAATGCCGATACCAAATCCAGAATGCGGAACACTGCCGTACTGCCGTAAATCTAAATACCAGCTAAAGACTTCTAGGGGAAGATGCTCATCTTGCATACGTTTCTGCAGTACATCAAAGTCATTCTCGCGTTGTGACCCGCCGACGATCTCGCCAAATCCTTTTGATGCAAGGATATCTGCATTCAAGACGTATCCTTTCTTATCAGGATGCGCCTTCATGTAAAACGGTTTAGTCTCGGTCGGCCAGTTCTTCACTATAATCGGAACTTCAGAGTCCTCAGTCAACAACACCTCGTCATCAGCGCCTAAGTCATCCCCGTGCTCTATGTCTGACCCTCGTTTCTGTAATTCACTAATTGCTTCTTCATATTCCATATGCAGGAACGGTTTATGCACAATCGCTTCTAACTCATCAATATCGCGCTCAAGAATCTCCAGCTCCTGTTGCGCGTTATCTACTACATATCGCACCACATGCTTCAACGACTCCTCCTGCACCTTCAAGCTCTCCTCGTGCTCGACAAACGCCATCTCAGGGTTTAATGACCAGAACTCAGTTAGATGCTTTCGCGTCTTAGACTTCTCTGCACGAAAGTTCGGCCCTAAGTCATAGACCTTCCCGTGCGCCGAACACATCGCCTCTAAATACAACTGTCCATTCTGTGTTAGATATGCGGTGTCATCAAAATACTCCACTTCAAACAAGTCTGATGTACCTTCGCAGGATGTTGGAGTAAAGATCGGGGTGTCAACTTGAATGAAGTTATGGGAGTTGTAGTACTCTTGCAGTCCTGCTTTTACTAAATGTCGAATACGAAGCATGGCCCACTGCCTATGACTACGCAACCAGAGATGTCTATTATTCAGTAGAAAATCCGGACCGTGCTCTTTCTTACTTATCGGATACTCTTGAGCAATCTGGTACGGAACGATCTTGCGGACTTGTAGCTCATACTCATCCTTTTTCGGGTGTTTGGACACCACTCCGGTAATCTCAACCGAAGATTCAACTGTAATCTTTAACGCTGTCTCCCATACCAGCTTAGGTACTTCGTGGCTGGAAACAATCGCTTGAGCAAAGCCAGTTCCGTCTCGTACCTGGAGAAACGCGATTTTACCTGAACTGCGAGTGTTATAGACCCACCCACGTACGGTCACCTCTTCATCTACATGAGTAGAGAAATCTGATATTAATGCATGCATAAATAAAGTATTAATTCTCTTGGTTAGTATACTAGAACAGTTAAAAAAAGCGAACTTGCGCCGCTTTTATTGCAAAAATGATCTACTACTGCTCTTTGGGTTGCTGTTTCTGTTCTAGCATCTTCACAGCCTTGTCCATAGCTATGTTCTGTTTTTTCGCTTCGTTATACCGAATAACTGCTAAATGTTCCTCTACTTTATCTAACAGCTCTGCTCGATCCTGATCTGACAAATTTTGCAACGGGAACTTTCTTATTGCTTCAATTGTAGGCTCCATACGCGTATCTGCAGTTATTGAAATCTCGAATGCATACTTCAGCACCTGCTGCGCTCCTTCTGCTTCATTATAGTCTGCTTTGATGTTCTTACAGTAGACATTCATTTCATTCAGCAAACTATCGATCTCCTCAAACTTCTCCCCGATAATCTTTCCCGGAAGAATGTACTCCTTGAACTCAGCATGCACCAGGTCCACAGAGTCGTACTCTCCGGATTGCAGCTCTTTACGAATCTGTGTAATAAAGTCATCAGTCAATAAGTTCACCATCTCCGGCCCGATAGTCTCTGCTGCAACAATATAGGAAAAGAATTCAGACTTTACAAACGGACTAGTTAACGAAGATGGAGGTGCTGCGAGCAAAGTAAACACATGCGCACGATCTTCGATTTCTCGTTCTATCTGATTGTACTGCAACACTGTTGCAGCCAACGTTTCTACGTTAGAAATCCCCTGCTGTTTTTTAATCAACTTCTGAAGGTCTTGCTCGAATTTCGTGATATCTTCTTGCAGCTGTTTTTTTGCTTGAAATATTTGTTCGTCAGTAATGTTCATACGGTTGCTGGTTTAGGCTCTTTTTTTCGTGAGACGATGAATATGTACTTAATTGCTTCAATAATAATGATTACGCCGATCGATACTGCAAAGACAACGCCCCACTCGAACAATCCGATTGGCGTGGTCTTGAGTACGTTTTGTAAGAACGGAATGTAGAACGCTGCAAGCATAATCAACATGGTTCCAAAGACCGCAGCGAATAACCATTTATTTGAGTAGAACTGTTTGCTGATAATCGAGTGACGCATGGAACGAACCGAGAAGAGGTATAGCAATGAATCAACAGCAATGGATGCAAAAACCACAGACCGAGCAAGCACCACATCGTTAGTGGTCTTCCAGAAGTACATGAATACTCCTAAGTTAATGAAGCCCGTCACTAAACTAATAATAATCATTAAAGTCTTCATCTGACTGTTCATGACCGGCTCATCAAGCGCGCGTGGCGGCTCATCCATGGCTTCTGCTTCTTTTGGCTCTAAAGCAAGTGCCATATTTGGCAAGCCATCTCCAACAATATTTATCCATAAAATCTGAGCAGCGGTTAAAGGGACTGGTACTCCAATCAGTAACGCTCCTATAATAAGAATCATCTCAGAGAACGAGTCAGACATCAGGTACAGCACGACTTTTCGGATATTATCAAAAATTCCACGGCCTTCTTCAACCGCAGCGACTGTGGTTTGATAATTGTCATCTAGCAACACCATGTCTGAAGCTTCTTTTGCAACATCTGTCCCTGAACCAAGCGCGACTCCGATATCTGCTGCTTTCAATGCAGGAGAGTCATTCACTCCATCGCCGGTCATGGCTACGACCTTGCCGTTCTCCTTCCATGCTTTAATGATGTTGAGCTTGTCCTCTGGTGACACCCGAGCATACACTGATATATCCTGTACCCGTTCATTCAGTTGCTCTTGCGTCATATTATGTAACTCCTCCCCTTCTAATATATTACTATCATCTGCGCGCAGCCCGACCTCTTGTGCAATGGCTTTCGCTGTAATCTTGTGATCTCCAGTGATCATCACTGTGGTGACTCCGGCATCAGCAGTGTGTTTGAACGTCTCAGAGATACCTTCGCGCAACGGATCTTTAATACCAACAAAACCCACAAAGACCAGCTCTTTGCAGTCATCCTCAGTTAAGTCGTCCTTTGATTTCGGTACATCTTTGTATGCAAGCGCGAGGATGCGGAGCCCCTGTTCAGAGAACTCTATAAACTGCTCTTCAAATTTCTTACGTTTAGCAGATGAAAAATCTTGAGTTGCAGATCCAGAACGCAGCTTCTTCGACATGGCAATAATCTTCTCAGGTGCTCCTTTTACATAGATACGCCTTCCACCTTTTGGATGTTCATGAAGCGTGGCCATGTACTTAATCTTTGAATCAAACGGTACGGTTGCGATGCGCGGTTCATCTGTACGAAGCTTTGCTTGATCCAAACCGATGTTCATGCCCGCAGCAAGTAATGCACGCTCAGTGAGATTTCCGACAATTACAGATTCCTTAAGTTGTGTTCCTTGCTCAATAATATGCGCATCGTTACAGAGCATGCCGATGTTCAATGCAAAGATCAGTTCGCGCAGCCCTTTTTGTTCGTGTCGCTCTACTTGATTCAACCCTTTATAGTGATAATCCGAAGTCACCAAAGATACGACCTGCATGTTCCCTTCGGTAATGGTCCCGGTCTTGTCTGTACAGATGACGCTAGTGGAACCGAGCGTCTCTGCTGCTTGCAAATTTCGTACTAATGCTTTGCGCTTTAAAATACGCTGCATTCCGATAGAGAGAATCACAGTCACCGCAACCACCAACCCTTCTGGAATTGCTGATACTGCAATAGCCACAGCAGTTGTAAAGATCTCTACAAATGCCATACCCTTGACCAGGCCAATCACAATAATGACTGCACAGATCACTAGAATAATTAAACCGACATTGCGAGCAAACCGATCCAACTTCTTTTGAAGTGGAGTAGCGTCTGACTTAGTCTCTTTGAGTAACTCAGCAATGTGCCCCATCTCAGTATGCAGTCCGGTCTGTACTACTACAGCCCGTGCCGACCCTTTCACCACAGTGGTTCCGATAAAAATCATGTTCTTACGGTCACCAACACCAGCTGAAGCGTCTACTGATTCCAGCTGTTTCTTTACTGCAGCTGACTCTCCGGTTAACGCAGCTTCGTTCACTTCAAGGTCTGAGACTTCAATTAAGCGTGCATCGGCTGGTATCTTGTCTCCAGCGTTCAGAAGAATAATGTCTCCTGGTACTAACTCTTTTATATCAATAATCTCTTCTTTTCCGCTTCGTGCTACTTTTGCCTCTAAGGTAATGACTTTTCGCAGTGACTCCAGGGACTTCTCAGCTTTACTCTCTTGAATAAATCCAAAAATCACATTCATTAATACTGCAGCAACAATAATATACGCATCAGTTTTATCGTGTAGAAGAAAACTGATCACAGCCGCAGCTAGCAGAATAAGAATTAAAAAGCTTTTAAACTGGTTATAGAGCAACACGTACCATCCAGCACGCTCAGGTTCAGGCAGCGCATTTGGCCCATATTCTTCTAGCCGTTTCTCTGCTTCTTGAGCAGAAAGACCTTCTGCAGAGGAACGTACGTGCGAAAAGGTCTCTTCTATTGATAATGTGTGAAAATTCTTTTTTTCGTTTTCCATGTTCTATTGTTATCCCCCCGGTGTTTTGGAGGCGTATTTTGCGAGAGCAATTACTCCTACAACAAAAAAACCGACAGAGAAGAAAAACACTAAACATCCAACAATTAATGCTTTTCTAAGAATCGCTGCTTTTCCTGGGTCTGACTTATCGTCTTCTAGTACGGTTTCTTCTATATGTTGCATCACATACATTATAGTATATTTTACCTGTTTTGAAAAGCCTCCCGTACGACAAAGAGAAAAACAAAAAAGCGCGGATACGCTCTGAGAGTGGGACGTGGAGGATTCGAACCTCCGACCATCTGCTTAAAAGGCAGTTGCTCTACCAGGCTGAGCTAACGTCCCGTATATAGTTGTAATTAGAATGCCTGAAAGATCATAGCATTGTGGATGTAAAAGGTCAAGAGATATGAAGCGTGGGTAAAAAAAATCGCAGTGGTCCGCGTCAGGGGACGCGGGTTGCGATCACGAACGGTGAGTGCGGGTGACGCGGCAGCGCCAGAGCGCCAGCGGAAGACGCGTGAGGCTCGCGAAGCGCTTGGCCCGACGACCGATGCCGCGGAACGGCTTGGCCATGTCGCTGAGCACCAGCGTCAGACCGAGCGCAAACGCCTCGGCCGGGGTCTCGGGCATGTAGCGCGCGGTTCCGTGCACTCCTCCGTCCTGTGAGCATCTGCTCATCCTGTCCTCCTCGTTCAACACGCAGTGTGCTCACTGCGTCGGATCTGCCTAGTTCGAGATATTCCAGAACATGGATTACATCACTGCTCAGGAGTATCCCGAAAACAAAGGCTCTCCGGCTGGAGAACACCTTTACCCTACAATAAAACGCGAATTTGTCAATATCCGCGCTGGTATTGTGCTGAACTACAGGATAATCACTAATGTATGTCAAAATGTGTAAAAAATCGGGGAAAACCTGTGGTTGAATACATTGAATCTCAAATGAAACTGCGGTACAATACGTGGGCTATGAGTACAGAACAACCTATTCCGCAAGCTCCTTCTGAGCTCGGAAATATCCCCCCACATAATATGGAGGCGGAGGAAGCAGTACTTGGCTCGCTCCTGATAGACCAAGACGCTACTATTAAGATTGCTGACGCGCTTGCTCCAGAAGACTTTTACGCAGATAAACATCGGGTAATCTATGAGTCCATGATGGAGCTCTTTGGAAAAAGAGAGCCTATTGATGTACTGAGTCTTTCCAATCGCTTGAAAGAACGAGAGATGCTCAAAGAGATCGGCGGTCGTTCGTACTTAGTGACATTAACGAATATCGTACCGACTGCAAGCAATATTGAGCATTACGCAAAGATTGTCCGCGAGAAAGCGACC
Source organism: uncultured Gammaproteobacteria bacterium (assembly GCA_964344485.1). GTDB lineage: Bacteria > Patescibacteriota > Patescibacteriia > UBA9570 > XYC2-FULL-38-9 > CAYFNF01. Next base: position 236,172 of record CAYFNF010000001.1, on the reverse strand, counting down.
TTACGGCGGCTGATAAAGGCCGGACATGACATGATTAAACTCGGACAAGAAGAGACTGAAGATATCGCGCAGTTGCTTGATAAATCTGAACAGCGGTTATTCGGTGTGTCACAGCAGTACATGAAGCAAAATTTTATTCCGATTCATTCTATCTTGACTGATGCATTTGACCGCTTAGATGAAATCCACCGACACGAAGGAAAACTGCGTGGTATTGCTACTGGGTTTACAAAGATCGACAACATTCTCGGTGGATTACAGAAATCTGACTTAGTCATACTCGCTGCTCGACCTTCTATGGGTAAAACCGGTCTTGCACTAGATATCGCTCGACACGTTGCAGTACAAGAGAAAGTACCGTGCGCAATCGTGAGTTTGGAAATGAGTAAAGATCAGCTCGGCGATCGTATGCTCTGTGCTGAAGCAAATGTGGACCTATGGAAGATGCGTACTGGAAAGCTACAAAACGATGAAGACTTTGCAAATATCGGACGTGCCATGGGAGAACTGGCTGAAGCACCGATCTATATTGATGATTCTGCAAACGCCAATATCATGGAGATCCGCACACGCGCTCGACGTCTTCAGATGGAACACGGCATTGGTCTGTTAATCTTGGACTACTTACAATTAATGGAAAGTCACACCACGTCTGACAATCGCGTAACTCAAATTGCAGAGATCTCTCGTGGATTAAAATCTATTGCGCGTGAATTGAATATTCCAGTACTCGCTCTATCGCAGCTCTCTCGTGCAGTGGAGATGAACAACCCGCCGATTCCAAAACTCTCTCATTTGCGTGAATCAGGATCCATCGAACAGGACGCGGATGTGGTGATGTTCATCTATCGTGAGGAGTACTACAAACGTGATACTGAACGAAAAAATATTGCAGACATCTTTGTAGCAAAACATCGTAACGGACCAACTGGACAACTTGAGCTATTTTTCGATATTGAAAAAGCATCATTTAAAAACCTTGAGAAACGATTTGACGAGCAAGACGCTCCTCCACCTGAAGCAGTGTTTTAAGAGTTAAGCGTGACGAGTGCACGTCTTGTATTTTTGCTTGTTTTTCGCTACAATCTATTAACGTTAATACATAAAAAACGAATATGTTTCAAAAACTCAAACAGTACAAAGATCTACGAGATCAATCCAAACAAGCGCAAAACGTGCTTGAAAAAGAGACCGTGCATGCAGATGCTGCAGGCGGAAAGATTGGAGTAGTCATGGATGGAAATCAGAAGATTCTATCGATTGACATTGATGAATCCCTTCTCGCACCAGAGAATAAATCAAAAATCGAGACTGGTATTAAAGATGCCATTGAAAGTGCAATGAAAAAACTACAACGAGTCATGATGCAAAAGATGAAGTCTGGTGAACTAGAGATGCCTGATATCTCAAGTATTTCGTAGGGTCACACACCGCTTCATGAAATCGCTCCCCTCCTCAATCCAGAAGCTCATCCAGGAGTTTAACCGACTCCCGGGCATTGGATCAAAAACCAGTGAACGGTTTGTCTTTCATTTACTACAACGACCGAAATCAGAGATAGAGGCGCTAGTAGATAAGCTGCAACAAGTGCGGGATGCAATCACGATCTGTGAGCAGTGCTATACGTATAGCGAGAACAAGAAATGTACAATCTGCGCGAATGAACACCGCGACAACACCATCCTCTGTATTGTGGCTGAACCCAAAGAGGTCATGGCGTTTGAAAAAACCGGAGAGTTCAACGGCTTGTATCACGTATTAGGCGGAACCATCAATCACGCAGTAGGAGTGGGGCCAGATCAAATCCGCGTGAAAGAGTTAATTGCGCGCATTGATGCTGATGGAGTACAAGAGATCATTCTTGCGACTAATCCAGATATGGAAGGAGAGACTACTGCGCACTACATCCTTCAGGAACTCAAAGACCGAGATCTTACGATCACCCGTATTGCACGCGGACTTCCCATGGGCGCTGATATTGAATTCGCAGATGAAGTCACTCTAGCGAATGCGTTAGCTGCGCGACAGAAAATGGAAAACGGCGAATAAAGAACCAATAGAAAAAACGCAGATCCAGCTGCGTTTTTTGATTTGAGTATTATACTGCAATCTTCTCGATCTGCACTTCAACAAATGGTTGTCGGTGACCGTAATTCCGCGTATACCGGCTCTTTGCTTTGAATTTACGTACCTGTACCTTCTTTGCTCGGCCAACTTTTAATACCTTCGCTTCTACAGAAGCTCCTTTTACTGTTGGGGATCCTACTTGGGTCTTTGCACCACCTTTTTCGCCAACTAACAATACTTCTTTAAATGTCACGCTCTTGCCTTCTTCGACTTTGGGTAATTTCTCTACTCGAAGCTTGTCACCTTTCTCAACAAGATACTGTTTTCCCCCGGTTTTAATCACTGCAATCATAGTATAGTTATTATTATTATTTTATCAGCACGAACCACAGTATACGTTTTTCCACTATATCTGTCAAGAACATAGCTACCTGCTGCCACCACAAGATCTGCTACATTCTAAATCATATACGCTGCGACAATTCAATGCACAAATAGAGAGTAGTACGAAGTGGTAATTGCTGGATTGCCTGAGTATTCCGAAGAGTTACCGTAGAAGAGAGTCTCCCAAGAGCAATCATGAGTCGGGCAGACCGCTTCGCTCACTAACACAACCGATTGATCTGAATCAATGTTGTCAGGCCCGAATGTCTGAAGCTTCTGATAATCAAATTCCTGAATTGCAGCACTGGTCTCTATGTCACGCTCTGTTGCTTGTTCATGCGTCAGGTAGTGAGAGAAGTCCACAGATGCCACTACCGCAACCGGGCTGCCCTGTGCTGTACGAATGATCTCTGCAATATCGATCACGTCACTCTGCTCTGCATCCGCGCGAAAAATCAACGGAACAATTTCTGTATCCGGAAGATACTTCTGAATAAACGTCAGGTGAATCTGAATGGAGTGATCCTCACGAATCGTTTGGTTATCACTAGTCACTGCTGCATGCTCTTGCAGTTGTTCTATAAGAGGTTCGTACAATGTCACTTGCTCTGTGAGTGCTGATTGATGATTCGCAATCGAAACTGATGATCTCCCAGCGTCATAATGATCCGGCCCAACCAAGACTACTGCTTCGGGCTGGACGCGCACAGCAAGCTCTTCCCAGAAGCGCCCTATCTCTTTAGGGATCAAATCATGATGAGGCACTACTCCTCCATAGAGTTCTGCTGGTGTGCTATCTTCACCTTGTTCCGGGCGTACGACAAGACCAATAATAATACCGAGAATGACTACACAGATAATGAATACAATTTGTTTCAGTAGTTTCATATAGTGAAAAGCCCGGATTACTCCGGGCTTACTGTTACTCTATCGTGATAGTCTCTTGATTCCCGATCGTTCGTACACTTGGCGAGTTCATGGATTGCATAACTGGTTGCTCAGCCGCATACGTTCCCTTGCTGAGTACTCGAGCGTAGTAGGTAAACGTCGGATTGTTGTCCCATTTGCTGACAATAAAGGATGCGCGCTGTCCATCCACTCGATACGGTGAACGGAAATCATTTTCATAGTTCCACTGTGTATACTCGTATGGATTAGTGACGATGCGCAGACCAGAAGGTACGAAATCCGTTACTTGATAGAGACCGTCTGGAGCACTCGACGTAATCGAAGGAGTAATAGTAATGCGCACTAAGTCTCCGTCTTGCACTGTGGTCTTTTCATACGATCGTAATACTGCGATTCGATCATCTGACTGTAATTCATCTGCGGTCGGTTTACGCGTGTACTCAACAATTGCAGAAGCAGCGCCATCCACTCGGACTACCTTGAATGAATCCTTTGACAAAGAGGTCAAGGCAACAGTGTGCGTCTTTCCTTCCTTCAACTCCGCTGTATGTTCTTCTCCTGAGAGTGCATACGTCACCGTGGTTGAAGACTGTGGCAACACATCTAACCGCGCTTCCATAAAGTTCATCTCAGGAACCATGAGTACAATCTCTTTGGTCCAATTGTCTCGTACATAGTTAAAGAACGCATCAGCACTATCATCTTGAATATGTGCAGCGATATTCGCCATCACTAGTGTATTCTCTAACTGGTAGTCCTTATTGTCTCCAAGCTCTACATACATGTATTGATCGTGCTCTTTTGCATACTTGGTCTTGAACGCTTCATACAAGATCTCGGCCTCATCATAACTACCTAGCTCAGCAAGCGCTAAGGTTAGGTATAAACGATCGATATCGGTAATCTCAGTTGAGTTCAAAACCTCGCGAATTTCCACTAATACTGGTTGCTGTAGGCCTGCTAATCCATACAAACTAATCGCATGACGTAATGTGGTCTCAGAGGAATTATTCAGAATGCCCTCGAAATAGCTAGCAAGGCGCGCAGTGTCAAACTGATCTGCCATTCGACTTGCTGCGACATGAGCGCTGAGCACAAGGTCTTCATCAGTGTATGGATAGAGCGTTAATCCATGCAGCTCTAACGCTTGATATTCAGATGTGGTGATAGTGTCTTCTATCATTCCTGCATCAAAGTGCTCATTCAACAGTGTTGTTGCAATAGCGCGCCCGACTTGCTGATCTAAGCGATCACCAAATGAATATGCACGTTGCCGTAAGTATGAATAGAACTGTCCTTTATTTTTATCAGCAAATGTGACAGAGAAGTTGCGATCCGTATCCACAACTGGTTTCCAATCAGCAACCGCATCGTGCATCTCTGAGAACGGAATCGCCGTATATGATGGTAGGACCGTAAACGATCGAGTAATAGCATCGCTATACCCGACTGCTTCTCCGGCAACAGTAATGGAGTGCTTGCCTGCCGAAAGCGCTGGGAGAGTGAGCTCTACAGGAGTAGATCCTGATGTCGATAGTGGTGTCTCTTCAACCCCTAGCGTATCAGACTCCCAAGTCAGTGCCACTGCATCTGCTTGCGTCAGAGCAGTTCCGAACGCGCGAACTTTTACTACTGGCAGATCGTCAGCGAGATAGGTCTTATTCAATACAGCAGCAACAAAGAACGGTTGCGTCACAGTCAGCTTCTCGATAGAGCTTGCTGCGTATAATCCACTATCTACAGCGTGTGTGTTAATGCGCCATGAAGTGATGTTGTCTGGAAGTGTAAACTGAATCTGCGCTTTTCCGTGTTCGTTCGTAGTAACAGTCTTGAACAGCGCTTTGTCAGGGAAGTTCGATCGAGATCCCTGTCCACCGCCACCTTCAGCGTACGTCTCTTTACTAGGATAGCGATGTGATGCATATGAGGTCAGAATACCAGAAGCAACATCCCGGTATAAACTGACATTGAATCCTTTTGTATAGTCACTGGTAAAACTGTAGCTGCGTTCTGGCAAGATGGCGTACAGCGCTTCATCTACTAAATTTACATTTAGCACAGTTTCGGAAGCTGAACCGTCTGGACGAGTTGCAGTGATGTTCAGCGTTACATCATCGCCTGGCTCATAAGAGTCTTTATCCTGCACTACTTCAATCTGCATTTCACGATCTTCTTCTTGATATGATGCAACAGTTCCACGACTCCACATACCTGTATCAGTGTCTGTGGACCAATACGATCGACCATCATACCATACTCCTTGCAGCACCACATTAGGTATGTGCTCTTCTGCAAACGGGAATTCATACGTTGCTTCCTGGGAGGTGTCAACATCCATGATGCCGTTCTGTGCTTGAACAAAGAGGAATGCTGGATACTCTTCAGTAGCTAATAGATCATCGTTACGATACATGCCAACAGAAACCGTCTCTCCGAGTGAGAAATCCCTCTTCACTGACATGTACGCCTCACCTTCGCCTCCTTCACTAGTATATCCGATAGAAAAGAGATCGCCGTCACTCCAGGTTGCGCCGTACCCAACAGACGCATACGCGTTCTCTCGTATAGTACGTCCTTGACTATCGGTTGAGCGCACAGCAACATCGTATGACGACCCATCAAGCATATCAAAGTCAAAGTTAAACGTACCGTTCGAGTCAGAAGTCACGGTAGTTGATAGAATCTCTTTATTCTTATACTCATATTCATATACTGGAACGACTTTTTTATCGATAGCATCATACCGAGTTCCAGTCTGGTTCTTCTTGTACCATCGGCGCGTCACGGTAGCAGAGAGCTCATGGTTTGCAACAGTCGAACCGTACGGATCTTCAAAGAAGTCAAACGTCCCATCATTAAATCCTGCTAAGTCCAATTCGTAGAGGGTTCCATTCACAGTTGCAGTGCTCTCCTTAACAGTAGAATCAACATCTATCAATTGTGATGATGGGAAAACGCGAACTCGAGCTTCAGCGGATATGTTCCCTTCTTCAGATAACGCTGGTCGTGCATGGAGCCATTGTGTATCTATGCGTTCATCATAGTAAGAACCTTCTCCACTATACGCGTGCGTATACTCCACCACACCCTGGTCATTTGTAGTGAGATTCTGTCCATCAAGTTCAATATCAACAGAAGTCACTGGGGTCCCATCAAAGAACGATGCGGTCACTGTATGAGTTACATCCTCGCCACTGATCACTCCGATATTTGCTGGGTCAACATCCAACGTATATGCTGGCTTCTGGTAAGTAAGGATATCAAATGATTTATAGGTAATCACTTCACCGTCTACGGTTAGTGTCAATGTATAGTAATCTGGAAGTAGATTAGGGAGATCAACTGTATGCTCGAATGTACCGTACGTACCCGGTGACAGGGTCTTTTTATACACGATGCTTTCTGGATCATCGAAATCATATCCATCTCGTATCTCTATACTTGCAGAAGAGACCGCGCTGGCATCACGGGAAGAAAGCAGCCCCCAGATATTCATGGTCGCATCAGGGAGATAGAACGGTTGATCTAAATAGATATAAGACCAATATGGATCAGATGTTGCTGAATTACCATACTGCTTGTATCGACTATATCCCTGAGCGTTTCCTGACAACGGAACAAATAACGTACTCGCGCCATAGACGATAGTCACTGCATGTGTGGAAGTGTTATCGTCTAACGTCAGTGCATCCGGTGTATCGACCTGCAATAAACCGCTTGCGTCAGTAGTACCTACAGATGTACCGTCTGACAACTTGACTTCTGCACCCACGAGTGGATCTTGCGTAGTTGCATCATGCGCCCACACGACCATGTCTTTTTCAGAAGTAGTCACATACGCCGTAATATCCTCGACCTGCAGTAATGCGTAGTAATTCTCATCATTGCGGCCAAGTACTTCTACTAAATACCAACCCTGCTCTAACGGCTGCGGTGCTTCAATTGCAAACTGCCAGTAATTACCGATATCCTGCAGCGGAACTGACGTAGAAGAGTGTAACTGCAGCCCTTCTGTTGAATAGCTCCAGTGTGACTGAGAGTAGGATGCCCATTGTGGAACTGCAATGTAATTATCAAACGCTGCTTCAAACTGCCCTTGATCCGAAAATTCATAGAAAGCTAATGTAGTCTCTTCTATATCTTCCAAATCCCACCCAGACACGATAAATACTGGCTTCTCTAGAGTAGAAGTTTCATTCGATACCTGTTGGATTTGCGTAATCCCTGGGGTGTATGAAGTATCTGTATCCTTTGATGAGGTCTCAAACATAAATACCAAGTCTTCTTGCAGCGGAGTTTCTGGAGACGAGAGATGCGTTTCTTTCTTCAGTGTCACGGTATATACAGTACCTTTCTTCAGCGGAGCGTCAGGAATGAACACAGCGCTCTTTCGATGCATCTCGAATCGACCAGAGACTTCTGGAGTGATAGTGAAATTCTCCTCAATATCCTGCACATCAGTATGACTAAACTCAATCTCGATACTCGTATCCACTGGAACGCTGGTTACTGCATTACGTGGCAGCGTTGATAGCACTTGAAAGGTTTCTTGCACTTGATATGACCAAGAGAAATTGCGCTGCATCATGGTGTTGCCCTCGCCCTGATACTGAACGTTCATGGTCGCAGCAACCATACTTCCGGCTTCGAGTGGAGCCTCTGGAGTAACACGATACGTGTTGCTATCTGTTGCTTCGACAGCGTATGCAACAGATGGAGAGAACGATAATGAATCCTTGATCTGATCCACTGAGGTCTGCACAGTGGAGATCAACTGAAATGATGTTTTAGGATTAACGCCTGATGCGTCTTCCTGTAACGCGGACAGAGAAAACGCATTTTCAATATCTTCATCACTGACATTCTGATGTATCACCAGTGGGCCTGTAACCTCGCCGCCAGGCTGTGGGTCATCTGAACGAAATACGACGAAAGAAGTAATGATAATGCCAAGCACGAGTACACCGACAACTGCGGGAATAAAAATTGGGAAGCTAAACAACTGCTTCTTACGAGCGCGGTCAGAATCCGTGTTAGAATCCTGTGCACTCACTGCAGCTTTTTTCGAAGCCGCGGTTTTCTTATTTTTTGCCATATGCGTGTTATTAAATTGTTCTGTTCGCAATTCAGAAAGCAACGCTTTCTTATACTGCGTTGGTGCACCGCTTGATTGGTGCTGAGAAGCAGAAATCAGCTTCTCTACTCCTGTATACGAAGATCCATCAGTAGCATTACGTTGTTTTCTTTTGGATACAGGCATATATTTATTGTTCGATTATTGTTTTCATCTTCTTTAGAGATCGATGCAGCTGTACTCCCACAGCATTCGCTGACATCTTCATACACTCTGCTATCTCTTTATTGGAGTACCCATCAAAGTACTTCATCTGCACGATAGTTTGCTGCTTGGGCTGTAACTGCATCAAACACTGACGGATGTACTCTTGCTGCTCATGAGAGAGAACGAGCTCATCAGGTGTCTGCTCCTGGCTACAGAGTTGCACTACTTCATCTATATCTACGTTGTCAGGTTTGTTTACATTACGATGAACGCGATAGAAATCAATCAACGTATTATTTGCAATTTGAAAAACCCACGTCTTAAACGAGGCTTTTGAGGAATCGAAACCATCTAAATGAAGGAATACTTTTCGGAAGATGTCAGACACAATATCTTCGGTAGTCTCTGTATGCCCCACGCGCTTCATCACAAAACCATAGATCATATCAATATAGAGTTCATACAACTCAGCAAATGCTTGCTCGTCAGTTCGTGCTCGTTCAGCTAATTCATTATGATCTAGCATGTGGTGTAAATAGTCTAAGATTAACTATATACGATAGTTCGGGCGATATATTACAACCGATAAATGCAGTAATCCTGCATTTCATCAATAAAAAAAGGAAGCTCACTTCTTATTATACCAAAAATGTGGGAAAAATGGTACTACTCTACTTCGATGGTCTGCCCCACCTGTATATTATATTTCTGCACTGAACCAGCTGGAAGTTCTAATACACGATTCACCGCATGTTCGGACCGATAGATACGCAGCTCCTCCACTGGCTTCTCTGGTTGTGGTTGAAGGTTCTCTTCAAATCCTACAATACGGTAGTCGTCAATCCATATCACATCTATAGGTATCTTCATATCTTTCATCCAGATCGGTGGGTAACTTTTTATCAAAAATACAAACAGCATGCCGTGGCCGTCTTCCAAATATTCACGCCCAGAGAGCCCCTGCTCTAACTCCGCGCTGCTGTCTGCAACCTCTACGGTAAATTCGGTCTCATTAATGCGAACCACGGCAGTAGTCTGTTCATCTAAGCGCTGTGAATACCAGTACATCAAATATCCGGAGCAAAGAATGACCGCGGCAATCAGTAATAGTATCAGTTTTTTCATATTTACCCCCTCTTCTTTTTATACTGATATACTACAACACCTCCGATAATAAGCATAGTCAGCACTAGTAACCCTAGCGCAATAATCTTGGTTGATGTTTGCAGGAACAGTGAGCTTACTCCGAAGACAGTGGTAAGTGCGTACAGAAGCAGCACGGCCTGACGTTGAGAAAGCCCAATATCTAATAACCGTAAATGTAGATGCTTTCTGTCAGCAAGAAACGGAGAGCGCTTTTCTAAAAAGGTCCGACGCACTATTACCCAGAGCACATCAAGGATTGGAATGCCCATAATCAGCAGTGCAGTAGCGATCTTCCCGCCGGAGATGATAGAGATGCTCCCGAGAATGAAGCCAGCAAATAACGACCCAGACTCTCCGAGAAACATCTTTGCTGGGTTCCAATTAAACAGGAGAAACCCGAAAAATGCTGCTCCAGCAATTGCAGCAACCCATGCAGTCTCTGGTTGGTAGACATTACTTGATAAACTCAGCCAAAAAAGAATGAACATACCAATAACTGTAATGCCAGACACCAATCCATCTAATCCATCCAGAAATTTGGTGGTATACATCATGCCAAGCAACCATACAATAGCAAAAAGGTCTGCAAACAACGTGATATGATACGGCAATCCCTGTAACTCGAATAGGCGCCACTGTACGCTATCCAGCTGAATCACACCGCCAAGAGGGTTAGTAATGTATTCAATACCAATACCGCAGAACACTACGCTCAATGCAGCAAGAACTGGAAAGATGAACTGCTTTTTAGGTGAAATATTATACTTATCGTCTAGCACGCCACCAATCAGCAAAATAATTGCCCCAATAAATACGCCGTACAAGTGCTTAGGTAACATATATCCACCCATCAGTTCTGGCCACACTAATACTACCCCGGCAATAAACGCCAGGATCACTGCAGCTCCTCCCAATAGAGGTGTCGGTGCAGTATGAATCTTTCGATCCTCAGACGGATGGTCCACGATATTGTAGCGAATTGCAATGCGGCGAATAAAAAACGTCAGTGCGACCGCAATGACAAATATGACGAACACTGCAACTGGTACACTCATACGCTCTTACTCAGATGATAAATCATCAAGAAAATTCTGCAGTAGTATTTGTGCTGCAACTTGATCTCTCTCTTCCTTTTTTACTCCTTGTAATAATTTTTTTGCCATCTCGGTGGTCAACCGCTCATCGATAGTCTGTACGGGAATGGTGATATGGTCTCTCAACTTTGAAATAAACCGTTCAACTTCCTCGGTCATCTCCGTAGACTCGTTGTCCATGTTTGTCGGTACTCCAACCACCACACATTCGATGCTATCTTGATCAACCAGCTCCTTGATGCGATGAATCACTTCTTTTTGGCTTTCTGCTTCGATGGTTTCTTTCACCACTGCAACACGTCCATCGTCATCTGACACTGAGACGCCAGTGCGTTTTGTGCCGTAGTCAATTCCTAAATATTTCATTATTTTAGTGAAGTTATTATCTCTGCTCCGGTCTCTGTAATTGCAATTGTATCTTCAAAATGCGCAGATAGTGTACCATCTGCAACACGAACCGTCCACCCGTCTTCATCAAAGGTTACTTTCGAATCACCGATGTTGACCATGGGTTCAATTGCGAGTGTCATTCCCTGCTCTAACACCACCCCTGAACCAGTAGTTCCGAAGTTTGGTATTGACGGCTCTTCATGTACTGCATGTCCGACGTTATGCCCAACGAGCTCACGCACAACAGAATACCCTGCGTCCTCGGCGTGTTGTTGTATAGTTGCGCCAATATCTCCTATAGTATTACCGGGTTTCATGACCTGCACTGCTGCATCAAACGCTTCTTTCGTGATCTGGATTAAATGCGCCGCTTGCTCTGAGATCTCCCCAACTGGAATAGTACGCGCCATATCAGTAAACAGTTCTTTATATTGAACCCCACCATCCACGCCGATAATATCTCCCTCTTTCAGTGTTCTATTCCCTGGAATACCGTGAACCACCTCATCATTCACTGAGGTGCAGAGCGCATTTGGATATCCGCGATACCCTAAAAACGATGGAACAGCTCCAGCAGCCCGAACCTCTTTTTCAAATACACGATCGAGCTCCAGCGTTGTAATGCCGGGTGCTACTGCTTTCATTACTTGCTCAAGCGCATGAGCTAAAATACGCCCACCTTCACGCATAATCGCTATCTCTTCAGCGGTTTTAGTGAGCGCCATAGTGCTAGAAGAAACAATTCTGTGTTCGTTCCCAGACTTCTTCTATTGTTCCAACTCCATCAACATGACAGAGAATGCCTCTTTCCTTATACCGTTCAAACAACGGCTCGGTCTCTTGATGATATATTGAGAGTCGCTTTTTAATGGATTCTGGTTGGTCGTCATCTCGATGAGTCAGCTCCTTGCCGCACGAATCACAAATCCCTTCTTCCACTGGTTTCTTGAACTCTAAATGATAGGTAATACCGCACGGGGTGCAAGTACGACGTTGGGAGATACGACGAATAGACTCATTATCCGGAATATCAATGACAATCACGTGGCTCAGAGATGAGACAGAGTCTAATGCATCTGCTTGATTCGGATTACGTGGATATCCGTCAAGGATAAAACCTTCTAAACAATCCTCTTGCTGCAAACGCTCTTTCATTAACGCATTAGTAATATCATTCGGCACCAACTGACCTGCGTTAATAATCTCTTCTACCTTCTTCCCTAATTCAGTTTCGTCAGCAACTGCTTGTCGAAATATGTTGCCTGGTGCGATTTGTGGAACTCCTAAAAAATCACAGAGCTTTTCAGCTTGCGTTCCTTTTCCCGAACCTTGCGGTCCAAACAGGCATACATTTTTTGGATCACTTTCTTTCATCATAGAGCCTGTGTGAATGATTATAGTTGTTCATAATCACGCAATAGTAGTTGCGCTTCTATCTGTTTGACAGTCTCAATAGCTACTGATACCACAATCAATAAACTCGTTCCACCTATTGCTAAACTTCCGAGAGAGCCAGAGATGACTCCTTGAAGAATGAGCGGCAACACAGCGATGAATCCTAGAAACAGAGACCCGGTTAACAGAATGCGGTTGGATACTTGCTTTAAGTAGTCTGCTGTCGCGTTTCCAGGGCGCACGCCCGGGATAAAACTCCCTCCGCGTTGCAAGTTCTCTGCAATACGATCTGGATGGAATATCACAGCAGTGTAGAAATACGTAAATACTACTACTAAGAAGAAATAGATGAGTCCGTAGATCAGTTGATTATTGAATGCAGATATTATGCCCTCTAAAATCGCATTCAACCAACCGATATTAAACTGCAGTGCATACTGAGCGATTAACGGTGGCATTAATACTAACGAAATAGCGAAGATGATAGGGATCACTCCTGCTTGGTTCACACGTATTGGAAGATGGCTCTTTTGGCCTTGCGTCGAGTGATGACGCGCATGTGAAATCGGAATATTGCGCTGTCCTTCAGTGATAAACACCACACCAACAATGGTTAAAAATCCAATAAAGACAAATCCAAGTACCATTGGTAACTGTGAAGAATCAAAATTGAATAGTACCTGCTGTATAGAACTTGGGAGGCCGGCAATAATACCAGCAAAAATAATCAATGATACACCGTTTCCGATATTCTTCTCTGTTATCAGTTCACCGATCCACATCAGGAACACCGAGCCAGCAGTAACAGTGGTAATAATAACAACCCAATCAAATATGCCGATAGAAGCTGGAAGAATTTGCTGTCCGGATGCGCCTTGTAACAGATGGATAGTTCCATACCCCTGCAGCGCTGCGAGTGGGACAGTGAGTAAGCGTGTATACGTATTAATTTTTTGCTGTCCGGAAGCGCCTTCTTTTGCGAGTTCTTCAATCTTTGGGATCATGATCTGTAACAGCTGGAAAATAATGGATGCGGTAATGTACGGACCGACTCCAAGCATCACAATAGAGAAGTTCTCTAGCGCTCCACCAGTAAAGATATTCAGCATGCCGAGCATCTGATTCCCTTGGAATAACTGTGCCAGTGCTCCTGCATCCACTCCTGGAATAGGGATATGCGCAGCAAATCGGAACAGCACCATCATAATTGCAACAAAAAGAATCTTGCTTCGTAAGTCTTTTGCTTTCCAGATCTTTTTTAGATGATCACGCATAGTAGTCCTCCAATGGTGAAATATTAATTTGCAGGCTCTTCAGGTTTCTTGGGTGTCTGTGGCGCAGTTTGCTCGGGTTGTTGTTGCTCATCAGTGTTGTCAGTAGCAGCTTCTTTCTTCGCTGGTGCTGGTCGTTTTGCTACTGGTACTTGTTCGAATGTGCCACCAGCTGCGGTGATAGCTTCTTGCGCGTTCTTTGACGCTGCTTGTAGCTGTACAGTTAACTTCTTTGTTAACTTATCTTTGCCAATAACTTTTACTGCTGCGTATGAATCCGAGATCAGTCCTTTTTCAGCGAGTACTGCTGCACTCACCTCGCTGCCTGACTCAAACGCTCGCTCTAATGTAGAAACTTGAACTTCTTGTGGTGCTGGTCGTCCAGAAGTAAACCCTCGTGACTTCGGAATCGCTAAGAAGCTCTGCTTCAATCCACGCAGTTTCAATCCGCTTTTTCCACCAGAACGCGATCGTTGACCCTTCATGCCGCGACCAGAGTAATTCCCTTTAGACGCATTCCCACGGCCAACTCGCTTCCTTTTTGTATTTTTCTGTGATGGTAATGAGTGTAGATTCAACATAATTATTCCTCAGTTGAAGTTATTTTTTGAATATCCTGCTTGGTCTGTAGTTCTCGTAGCGCTTCAATCACTGCTTTTACATTGTTCACTTTATTCGCAGAACCCTGCATCTTAGCAACGATATTCTTAATGCCTGCAATTTCTAGAATCATTCGAACCGGCCCACCAGCAATTACTCCAGTACCAGCCTTTGCTGGCTTCAATAGTACTTTTGCTCCTTTAAACTTGCATTCTACTCGGTGTGGGATAGTTCCTTCTACTAGCTTTAAATTGATCATGTTCTTCTTTGCCTGATCCGTAGCTTTTTGCACTGCCAACTGTACATCAGTTCCTTTCTTTAAACCGTATCCTACTTTCCCTTTCTTGTCTCCAATAACTACACAAGCTCGAAAACGCATACGTTTTCCACCAGCCATCACGCGAGTGACTCGGGCAAGATCAACAATCTTGGACTCAAACTCATCATCGTCTCCTCGTCGGTCACGTGACCCTTTCTTTCCTTTCCTTGGCCCGCCTTTTCCGTGTCCAAATCTCTTTCCTTTTCCTCTCCCTCTTGGAGCTGGACGTGAATCAGCTGGTCCAGTCTTCTTCTCTGATGGAGCGTCTTTTGCATCCGCAGGCGCTTTCTCTGTAGCAGCCTCAGCTGTAGGTTTTTTTTCAGTTGTATCCTGTTTCTGTGCAGTCATAATAGTAATAATGTTATATTTGTAATCCAGCTTCGCGAGCACCTTCTGCAACTGCCTTTACTCGCCCGTGATACTTATATGCTCCGCGATCAAATACCACCGTAGTAATACCTTTCTCTTTTGCAACGTCTGCAATGCGCTTGCCTACTTCTGCTGCGTTCTCAGACTTCTTGCCGGAAAGATCTTTATCATCCGCATACCCTAATGACTGCCCAGTAGCATCATCAATCAACTGCACTGAGATGTGCTGCAATGTACGGTGCACACATAAACGCGGTCGTTCTTTGGTACCTCGAATACGTGATCGTGTTCGGTATGATCTGCGGTCCTTTATTTGTTGTTTTTTCTTCTGTACGTTCATATGTTTACAATATCACTTATGCTCCTGCACCTTCAGCGCCGACTACTTGTTTACCAGCCTTCCTTCGAATCTGCTCATCAACATATTTAATGCCGGATCCTTTATACGGCTCTGGTTTACGAATTTTTCGAAGATTCGCTGCAACCTCTCCAACGAGCTGTTTATTGATGCCAGCAATAGTTAATACGTTCTCTTCGACGCTTGCTTCAATTCCTTCAGGCAGTTCGAAATCCACTGGATGTGAGAAGCCTGCGTTCACTGTAACTTTCTTACCAGAGACCTTCCACCCGTAACCAACACCGTTAATCTCTAACTTCTTTTCATACCCTTCAGTCACACCGATAATAAGATTCTGTATTAATGAAGCAAAAGTTCCCCACAGTGCTTTTTGGCGCTTGCTTGCTTCGTTTCCTATCGACACCACAATCTCTTTCTCTTGAATATCTACGTTCACATCAGTGTGTACGGTTTCAGAGATCTCACCTTTTGGCCCTCTTACAACCACTGCGCCATCCTTGAGCTCAACGGTGACTTTTTCTGGTATCTCAATTGGTTTTTTTCCTATTCTCGACATAATTAAAATACTTCACAAATTACTTCCCCACCGATCTTCTGCGCTCGCGCGTCCTTGTTCGTCATCAACCCTTGCGAGGTAGAGATAATCGCAATTCCTAAATCATCAAATACATACGGAAGCTTCTTGGAACCGACGTAGACTCGTCTTCCAGGTGTACTGACGCGACGCAGGGATCGAATAGCTGGCTGCTTGTTCACATACTTGATGTTCAACCGTAGCTGCTTGCGACTTCCCTCTTCCACGAGCCCTGCTCCTGCCAAGTACCCCTCAGCGACCAAAATGTTCGCAATATGCTCTTTCATTTTTGAATACGGCAAATCAACTTCAGCTTTCTTTACTGATTGCGCGTTACGTATTCGTGTGAGCATGTCTGCAATTGGATCTGTCATAGTGTATTCAAATTACCAGCTTGATTTCTTAACTCCAGGAATATCACCTTTACTTGCTAATTCCCGAAAACATATTCGGCATAAATCGAAATCTCGCATATATCCTTTTCGTCTCCCACATCTCCAGCAACGGCGAATGATACGAGTAGAGAACTTCGCTTTTGTTCTGGATCGCTTCGATTTTACAATTTGAGATCGTTTAGCCATAAATATTATTCTTGTTTAGTTTTTTCAAATGGGAATCCGAGTAACTCCAGTAACTTCATACCATCTGCATCCTGGTCTACATTAGTCACGATATTAACTTCCAAACCGATAATCTTTTCTACTTCATCTGAAGATATCTCCGGGAAGACAATGTGCTCATCAAATCCGATTGAGTAGTTACCATTTCCATCAAATGACTTTCTTGAAAGACCGCGGAAATCTCGAACACGCGGTAGTGCAGCATTCATCAACTTATCAAGAAATGCATACATCCGCTCTCCACGAAGTGTCACTTTTGCTCCAACCACCATACCTTGTCGAATCTTGAAGTTTGAGATGGATTTCTTTGCGAGTGTTTTCACTGGCTGCAAACCGGTAATGCGCCGAAGCGTCTCGATAGCGGCATCAATATAGCTAGGATCTTGAATAGACTTTCCTAATCCAACATTCAACACGATCTTCTCTAGCCGTGGAACTGCAAGCCGATTGTTCACCCCTTGCTGCTTCTGCAACTCAGGAACGACTTCATTTCTATATTTTTCTTCTAGTCTATTCATAGTTAAAATGTTTCCTTACACTTTTTACACTGCCGACTTTTCTGCTTAGTCCCGTCTTCTCCAACAGACTCATGACATCCGATACGTGTGGTCTTATTACACTTTGGACATACTAATGCAACATTTGATATGTGAATTGGGCCAAAGAACTCAATACGCTGCCCTTTCTCATCTCTTCTCTGCGATTTCAAATGCTTCACCATCTTATTTACACCATCAATTACCACTTTATCCATGGATGCAAGCACCTGTGAAACAGTCCCAGACTTACCAGCGTCTTTACCGTTCATGACCTTTACTGTATCTCCTGATTTAATTTTAATTCGTGACTTTTTCATATATTTATAATACCTCTGGTGCTAATGATGCAATCTTATGATATCCTGCTTGTTTGACCTCGCGTGCAATGGGGCCAAAAATACGTGTCCCCTTTGCTTCGCCGCCTGCTTTCTCAACTAACACACAAGCATTCTCATTGAATCGAATATAGGTTCCATCTTTTCTTCGCTTCTCTTTTCTCTGGCGGACAATCACTGCATGATGGATCTCTCCTTTTTTCACTAAACTATGTGGCTGTGCTTGCTTCACTGAAACAACCACTACGTCTCCAAGACGAGCATATCGTCGCTTGTACCCACCGATAACCTTAATAACCTTGACCAACTGTGCACCCGAGTTATCAGCGACTTTCATTTTTGACTCTGCTTGGATCATATACTATTTCTCTTCTTGGTTACTTGTATACAGCACACGCCATCGTTTATTCTTGCTGATAGGACGACATTCAATGAACTCTACTGCGTCGCCAACTGCATACTGATTCTTTGGGTCGTGTACTTGGTGCTTTCTTGTTCGTTTAAACAGCTTTCCGTATAACTTGTGCTGCAACTTGCGCTCTACAGCTACAATAATGGTCTTATCATTCTTATCAGAAACCACGATGCCTTTAAACTGACGGCGACGTACAACTGACTGCTCTTCGTTCTCCACTGGTGCTTTTTTTGGCTGTGCTTGATCTGTCATAATATATTAATTACTTGGTGATGGTACTGGCTTCTGCTCGCGCTCTTTTAAAATAGTCTGAATACGTGCGATCTGCTTGCGGGCCTGTCGGATAGCGCGCACATCCTTCAGTTGGAGGTTGGCAGCCTCAAATCGCAACTGTCGCAACTTCTCCTGTGACTCAGAAAGCATGGTGCGCAACTCTTGATCATTCTTTTTTCGTAATTCTTGCAGTTCCATATGTTTATTTAGATACAAACTTTGTCTTTACCGGTAACTTGTGTGCAGCCAATCGCATAGCCTCGCGAGCCTGCTCTTCTGTCACACCATCAATTTCGAATAAGATCACACCGGGTTTAATCTGGGCAACGTAGTGATCCACTGCACCCTTACCTCCGCCCATACGGATCTCTCCGCCTTTGAGCGTTACTGGACGCTGCGGGAAGATGCGGATCCAAATTTTACCACCGCGCTGAACAAAGCGTGTCATAGCTCGTCGAGCTGCTTCAATCTGTCGTGCAGTAACCCAAGACGCCTCAAGAGACTTCAACGCATACTGCCCAAACGCAATATGGGTCTTGCGGGTAGCCACCTTTGCATTCTTTCCTCTGGAGGGCTTATTATGCCACTTTCTATGTTTTACCTTCTTGGGAATTAACATATACTACTTATCACTCTTTTTCTTAGCTGTTATTTCTTTTTTCTTCGCAGCAGGTTTCTTCGCTTCTCCACTTACTGCGGTCTTCTCTTTATCAACCTCAGACTTCTTTCGCAGAATGGTCTTCTTGCCGTCAGTCTGTAATCGCTTCTTTCGTGGTCGACGTTTCGGTTTCTTCTTCTGTTTCTTCTTCTTTTCTACTGCCTCTGGCATCTCTCCAAATACATCACCGGTATAGATCCACACTTTAATACCGATGACACCGTAAATCGTATGTGCAACACCACGAGAGTAATCAATATTAGCGCGCAGCGTATGTAACGGTAGTCGTCCTTCAGAAATAGTCTCTGTTCTCGCGATTTCGACACCGTTCAATCGTCCAGCAACTTGAATTCTGCATCCTTTTGCCCCAGCACGCATCACTTGCTCCATAGACCGCTTAATTGCGCGACGGAACGGAACACGTTGCTCAATTTGATCACGAATCGATTGGTAGATAATCTCTGCATTTAAATCCGGATCTGCAACTTCTTGAATATTGACATTCACCTTCATCTTGACGCTTCCATAGAACTGCTTTTTAATCTGTGCTTTCAGCTCATCAATTAATGACCCCCCACGTCCAATCACTACACCTGGTTTTGATGTATAAACAATAATCGTAATCTCACCAGTTGCTCGTTCAATCTCAACACGTGCAACACCGCCATCCTTGAATTTCTTCTTGATGATGCGTCGAAGCTCAGTATCGATCTGAAGGTTTCGTGCGTAATCTTGGTGTGTCGCAAACCAGCGTGACGGGATACGATACGTTGTAGTTGTTCTGAATGATCGTGGATTGACTTTCTGTCCCATGATATAGTGAATTATTTCTTTTTAGTAGTTTCTTTCTTCTCTTTCTTACTATCTGCTGCTGGACTTGCTTGTTTCTTCTTTGCTGTAGGCTTTTTCTCTTCTTTCTTTGCTTCTGGCTTCTTCGTAGCACTCTCTTTCTTTGCCTTTGCTGTTTTCTTAGCCTTCTTTGCTTTTGCTGCTGCCTCCTGCTTATACTCTTCAGTCTCATCTAGCACCACTGTCAGGTGAGTCGTTCGTTTTCGAATCTTGGTTGCACGCCCGAACGCGCGTGGTCTCCATCGCTTCATAGTAAATCCATCATTTGCTGTAATCTCTGCAATATAGAGGTGTTCTTTCTTCTGTTTATTATTGTGCTCAGCATTCGCAACCGCAGATTTAATTAGCTTCAATACTGGCTCTGCTGCTTTCTTGTTCATGAACTGTAATGTACGCTCTGCTTCTGCAATAGAAACACCACGCACTTGGTCAATCACCAGTCGTGCTTTCCGTGGAGATATTCTGACAAATTTTGCTGTTGCGCGAACTTTCATATATACAAATTACTCTTTTGACTCTTGTAATGATTCTTGTGCTTTTGCAAGGTCTGCTTTAGCAGCAGAAGCTTCTGCCATTGCTTGCTCTTTCGCCATACGACCACCATGCCCTCTGAAATTCCGTGTTGGTGCAAATTCTCCAAGCTTATGACCGACCATATTCTCTACAACGTCCACCTGAATAAAATCCTTGCCGTTATGAACTAAGAAAGATAATCCAATCATATCTGGAACAATCGTCGATGCTCGTGACCACGTTTTAATCGGATCCTTGGACTTGGACTGTTGTGCAGTTTGAACTTTCTTTAGTAACTTTGGATCAACAAATGGTCCTTTTTTTAGACTTCTTCCCATATACTTACTTCTTACGTTTTTTTCTTCCGCTAATTATATATGCATCTGACTCTTTGTTCTTTTTGCGTGTCTTCACACCAAGCGCAGGTTTCCCTTGCGGGGTCTTTGGATGTTTCATACCGATTGGCTGGCTGCCTTCACCGCCACCGTGCGGGTGATCTACTGGATTCATTGCTTTACCACGAACACTTGGTCGTCGGCCACGGTTTCTCATTCTTCCTGCTTTCCCCCATCGGATATTTCCCCAATCTGGGTTTGATGCTTTTCCGATAGATGCTCGGCAACGCTCGTCTATCTTTCGCACTTCTCCAGAAGCGAGCTTCATGATCACGAATCCAGCATCAGCTGACATGACCGTTGCGCTAGATCCTGCGGAGCGAACAATAGATCCGCCTCGTCCAGGTACTAACTCTACATTATGGACCAGCGTTCCTGATGGGATATGTTTCAACGGCATGCGATTACCTGGGTTTAAATCAACTGCGTTGTCAGTACACACAATAGTATCACCAACTTTCATTCCGTCTGCAGCTAGAATATATGCTTTATCCTGGTTCCTATACTGAATCAGTGCAATGCGAGCTGATCGGTTTGGATCATATTCAATTGCTAACACCTCTGCTGGATCATCAATGCGCTGTTGCTTGAAATCCACCACGCGATATCGGCGTTTTGCCCCACCACCACGATGACGAACCGTAATCTTACCTTGATTGTTTCTTCCAGCTTTCTTTTTCAGTGGTGCAGTGAGTGCTTTCTCAGGAGCCTTTTTTGTAATATCGGAAAAATCGTCACCTGAAGAGAGGCGTCGTCCTGCTGATGTTGGTTTATATACTTTCACTCCCATACTTATGTTCCTTCGTAGACGTTAATAGTCTCTCCTTTCGGTAACCGTACAATCGCTTTCTTCCATGACTTCTGCTGGCCGCTTCGATAGTTCCAGCGCACTGCTTTCCCCTTCACATTGATGATTCTGACATGCAGCGGTGTGATGCCGTATACACGATGTATCGCCTTCTTTACCTCATTCTTATTTGCATTCGCATCAACTTGAAATACATACGTGCCTGTAATCGTCGCTTTCTCGGTAATGATCGGTTGAATTAATACGCGATGTGCTCCTTTAGTATCTTTCAGATCTCGTTCCTTCTCTTTCTTCTTCTTTTCTTCCTTTGCTTCTTTCTTCTTCTTTTCTGCTTGCTCTTTTTCTTTCTTCTCTTTCTTTTCATCCTTTTTCTTAGGCTTTTCATCCTTTTTCTTTGGAGCATCGCTTTTCTCTGGCTTCTCTTTCTTCTCTTCATCAACAACCTGATCCTCTACTGGAGCACCTTGTAATGGAGTCTTCTTGCTTTTCTTGAATCGGTCAAAAAATTTCATAACGTTATTTCAATAGAGATGAAAGCGTTTCCACGCCTGCTTTATCAATCACCACATACTGATACTGCAATAGATCTAATACATTTAATGAATCAGCGAGTACAGTATTCACTTTGGGAATATTCTGCGCTGCGCGAGTAAGTGCAGCATCCTTTTCATTTACAGCAATAAGGGTAGATTTCTCTTTTGCTGGTAGCTTCTGTAATACTGTTGCGAGGTTTTTGGTCTTGCCTTCTGTATCCTTCAGGGATTCCACCACAATAAACGCTTTCTCTGCAACTTTGTCTGAGAGGACCATACGTAATGCGGCTCGACGTTCCTTCTTGTTTACCTTCTTTGCTTGATTGCGAGCGTTGGTTGGACCAAACGTCACTCCTCCACCACGCCATAACGGAGATCGGATAGAACCGTGGCGAGCATTACCAGTGCCTTTCTGTCTCCATGGTTTTCTTCCACCACCACGAATCTCTTTTCTTCCTTTGGTATGTGCAAATGGAACATGTGCGTTTGCTCGTTGTGCATTCATCACAAACTGAACTAGCGCTGGGTCGATTTCAACAGCAAATACTGCGTCATCCAAGCTCATCTCGCCTGCAGACTCACCTTTTGAATTGTACACTGCTACTTTTGGCATATAATTACGCGTTCTTTGCTAATTGAATGTATACAATAGAACCATTGCTGCCCGGTACTGCTCCTTTTACTGACATGCGGTTATTCTTTTCATCAATGCTCATGACTTCAAGATTCTTTGTTATCACCTTCTCTGACCCCATCTGTCCGCCCATTCGCGTTCCTTTAAATACATGTTGAGGGTCTTGTGCACCGATAGAACCTGGCATACGCAGCTGATCTTTATGACCGTGTGATGCTGGTGATCCGTGAAAACCGTGACGCTTCACTACTCCAGCAAATCCTCTTCCGATTGAAACGCCTGTTGCATCAACTTTTTCTCCAACTTCGAACTCTTTTACTGCAATCTCTTGCCCTCGTTCATATGACGCATCTTCTGGCACACGAAACTCATGTAACAACTCAAATGAACCAAGGTCTTTTACATGTCCTTGTACTGATTTTGAAATATTCTTTTTCTTTCGCGTTCCAAAACCAACCTGTACTGCAGTGTATCCATCTTTCTCTTGAGTCTTTACTTGTGTCACCACTACTGGACCAGCTTCAAGAACAGTCACCGGTGCAACGGTACCATCTTCAGCGTATTCCTGACTCATTTCAATTTTTCGTGCGACAATAAATTTCATATATTTGACTTGTAAGCGACAAAAAAGTCGCCATTCGTACTCACCACAAGATTGATTCGGACGAACCACGACTCTTTCAAGTCAATTAGCTGTGAATGTGAGGTGTTAAAACTTCTATCTATTTCTCATAGCGAACGAACGATATCCATAGCATCTTGTGATATGGATCATTCCCCTTCACCTAGGAGAAACGCTGTGTGTACAACGTACACGGTAGCATTCAGTTTACACTGAACGCTGCCGCAGACGTCCTACATCATCTTGATCTCGATGTCTACGCCAGCAGGCAAGTTCAAGTTGGACAATGCATCAATCGTCTTTGCAGACGGATTAATGATATCAATCAAGCGTTTGTGCACCCGCATTTCATACTGATCACGAGAGTTCTTGTGCACGAACGTGGACTTCAGGACGGTGTACTTCTTCTTCTCAGTTGGTAGAGGAACAGGGCCGATAATATTTGCTCCAGTGCGAAGCGCTGAATCGATAATGGTCTTGGTCGACTTATCGATAATCTTATTATCGTATGCCCGAATCTTTACACGAACCTTTGTCGAAATTTCTGCTTCGTTAGAATCAGTGGCTTTGGATGCTTTTTTCTTGGTTGCTGTTGGCATGTGTTAGTAAAGAGCGAATAGAGAAGCCCGCTTCCCGAGACCGGGAAACGGGCATTCAAGCTATTTATGCAATAATTTTAGTAATAACTCCTGATGCGACAGTCTTTCCGCCTTCACGAATAGCGAATCGTTGCTTCTCTTCCATAGCAATAGGTTTTCCAAGTTTTACTTTGAAGCTCACAGTGTCGCCAGGCATTACCATCTCAGTTCCTTCAGGAAGCTCAACCTCTCCAGTAACATCAGTGGTTCTCATATAGAACTGTGGTTTGTATCCTTTAGTGAATGGTGTAGATCGTCCGCCTTCTTCTTTTGATAGAACGTATACCTCTGTTTCGAATTCTGTATGCGGAGTAATGGTTCCTGGTTTTGCAAGTACTTGCCCACGCTCTACTTCATCTTTCTTGGTTCCGCGAAGAAGAATACCTGCGTTATCTCCTGCCATTCCTTCGTCTAGCTGTTTGTTAAACATCTCAACACCAGTTACCACTGTCTTGGTGGTGTCGCGCAGTCCAACGATCTCAATCTCTTCATTCACTTGTACTTTACCGCGTTCGATACGACCAGTAACCACTGTTCCACGACCTTCGATAGAGAAGATATCTTCAATAGGCATGAGGTAGTCTTTGTCTACATCACGTTCCGGTGCTGGGATATACTCATCAACTGCTTTCAGTAATTCAGCAATAGGTTTTGCAGCTTCTTCATCAGTTGGATTCTCTACAGCTTTCAGTGCGGAACCGCGAATGATAGGAATCTCATCGCCAGGGAATTCGTATTTACTGAGCAGTTCGCGAATCTCAACTTCTACTAGTGTAAGAAGCTCTTCATCTTCTACTTGATCACATTTGTTCAAGAACACCACAATTGATGGAACACCCACCTGACGTGCTAGTAAGATGTGCTCTCGAGTCTGAGGCATAGGACCGTCAGTTGCTGACACAACTAAAATTGCTCCGTCCATCTGTGCGGCACCGGTAATCATGTTCTTTACGTAGTCTGCGTGCCCTGGACAGTCAACGTGAGCATAGTGACGTGTATCAGTCTCATACTCAACGTGTGCGGTGTTAATAGTGATTCCGCGTTCTTTCTCTTCTGGCGCGTTATCAATGTCCTCAAATTTCTTATCTTGCGCAGCTTTTCCCTGTGCACCAGAAACTGCCAAGATAGCAGCTGTCAATGTTGTCTTTCCATGATCAACGTGACCAATGGTTCCAACATTCACATGCGTTTTTGATCGATCGAACTTTTCTGCCATAAATACTTGTAAATAATTTTATTAAATAGATAAAATAATTGAATTGCTTGTTCGCAAAGCAAAGGTAACGATAGTGTGTTTGTATTAAGCTGTCAAGTAGAAACGCGCTAACACAAACCTGAATGATTATATAAGAATTCTTTTTTTTGATCAATATTTACGCGTGTGAACGGAATGTGGAAAACAGAAGCGCTAATATTAGCAAAAAAGGCTATTTATGCCCTATTATAACTTGACAAATTAAAATAAATACAGTACAATATACAGTAATTCGTATATCAATGTCAGAGTATACACCAACATTTCACGAGCCACTCGCAGCGCAAGAAGGGCGCAGATTCGCTAATATCGCCCCTCTTCGGTCTTTTTTTACAAAGTGGTGCGAAGTGAACGACTCAATCAGGCCACAATTCATGGATAGAGAAGAGTGGGATGAGCGCGGTGGACTAGATGCGCTGCTCGAGCCTGTGCCACAAGAAAACGTCTCTCCAGTTGAGGTACAGGATGATGACCGGCCGACATTAGAAGCGCTGTTCGACACGCCTGCAGACGAATCTGATGAAGATCCGCCAACATTAGGAGATGATGATATCGCTCCGCTTCCAGAAGAACCAGGCACTCCCCTAGTAGAAGAGGTATCGCGACGGTCTCCCCCAGAACAAAATTTATTTATTCCAAAGGATGTCCAACCGCATGAACTCCTTCGAATTATCCAAGCAATCGATCACGATACCTACGCAGATGAGCCGGACTTACGGGAACAACGGTTCGAGCAACTACAAGAGCTTGGGCGCATGTTCCGTAATGCAGGTATCTATATGGCAGGTCGATTTCATGTCACAGATGAACACATGCCGCTTGCAACAGATTTTGCATATGAATTCTATCGCTACGGTAGTAATCTGCTTGGCCATGATCAACAAGAAACCCTTGAACAGGGGCTTCGAACCATCGCGCAACAAGAGCTGACACCTGAGGAAGAGCAAGAAGTCGACGAATGGTTACTCGGATCAGAAGTCTACCAGAAACAGTTACGAAAATTGCGTCGTCGTCTCAAGCTAGGACCGGATGATGAAATCCCTCAGGACAAATTAAACGAACATCGAGATCGTATTATTAGAATACTGTTTGCTGCGATGGATCGGGAGCCGAGCCGTAAAGTAACAGCTGCTGAGCCGTGGGCAGAGAGAAGGGGGCCGTTTGCCCGTCTTCAACAGACCGTTGATGACCGCACTCGAAGCACTATGCGCATGCCAGAGCGAGAAGCGCACACCGCGTTATTTGATAGAGGAGTGGAGATGCTAATAAATGGAATGGGGTATGAATCTGTTGATGAACGACTTGAAGCACTTGGTATTGAACTGGATAGAAAACGCGACACGCTACGCGAAGCCATTGGTGTTGATCAAATGAGAGCAAGTATTCTTGCTGCCCGCGAAGCCGGTAACGATGAAGTAACAGCTGCGCTAGAACAACAGTATGCAGAGCGGATTCAACAAATCGTTGGATCTTACCGATACCAACGACGTGCAGCAAATCCTGCGCGCATGCTGGAGCAACAAGAGTTGAACTGTGTAGGCGCATCCATTCTCGGCAGTGCGTTTCTTGAAGAGATCGGTATTGACCACTTACATGTAAACGTTCCTGGCCACGCGCTCATGTTATTAGTAACATCAGACGGCAAAGTGCGTTGGCACGATATGCTCACCTCTCGTACCAATGGAGAACTCACGGATGACATGGTCCAAGATGCAACAGTTGCAGAGATCGGAGAGATTGCACGCGACTCTTCAGAGAGAAAAGCAATTCGGTTTAGGTTAAGCCAGGATGCGTATGAAGAGAGAGTTCCATGGTTCAGTACAGAGCGTCCACATGTGACTGCATTTGATCCCAAAACTGGCCAACAGATAGATGTACTAGAATGGACTTCAACGTTCCTTCAAGAAGAAGGACAAAATAAAGAATCATGCATAGCAATGCAAAAAGCTGTCGAGCTGCTACCGGACAACGCGGAATTACGGTGGAACTATGCATCAACACTAGAGCGGATCGAGGCTACAGAGCAAGCGATTATAGAACTACGTCACGCCATTGCGTTGGATCCAAGCAATCCTTCTCTCTATAACAGATTGGGTGGATGTTTAAGGGAAACAAAACAGACCGAGGAAGCTGCTGCAGCGTATAGAGAAGCAGAACGGTTGTATAGAGAAGCTATTGAAGAAGAGCCAGAATCTCCGTTCCACGAAATGCATCTTGCATTTACGCTTTCTCGCTTAGAGCGTGCAGAAGACTATCAAGCCTCTCTTGCTGTTGCTGAAGCGAAATTTCGACAAGCGCTAGAAGCAGATAATGCACCAGAACTACACACAGGATTAGCGAATCTCCTATTACGGAGAGACAATCGCGACCAAGCGAATCAAATCGAGGCAATATATGAATTAATGGAAGCGTTCAAAAGTGATCGAGAGAATGCTGGTCTCGCAAGCAGGATAGCGGACATGCTCGCAGTGCAAGAACATGATTATGCACGGTTTTATTATGATTGCGCGCTAGAATTAACTCCAGATAATGCTGAACTGCGACACCACTACGGAACGTGGTTATATAATCAACGACGGTATGAAGAAGCAGCAGTAGAGTTTGAACGAGTGCTGAAGCAACAACCAGATCACCAGTATGCACATCAATTCCTCGCCGGAGCAATGATGCATCTGGAACAATTCGAAGGAGCAGAGCAAGAGTACGCTCGAGCAATAGAGATATATGAAGAATCAGTTGATGACGCACCCGAACTCTCACAGTACCCTCGTGGAGATATATATGCACGACACAGCATCGCACTCATGGATTGCGGACGAACCAATGAAGCAGTTGCACGAATGGCGCGCGCCTTAGAGCTCAACTCAGAAGGATATACAGTGATAAGCAAGCTCGGAGAACTCCGTGAAAAACAAGAACGATACGATGAAGCTCTGGATGCCTACTGGGAAGCGTATACGCGATCCAAAGATGATGATCTACTTCAAGCAATGATTCGAATCAGCCCGCATATACGTGAACGTCGTCACATAGTATTCACCCAATTCAAAATTGCAGCTGCAATGTTTACTCATCCAATTCGAGACGGCATTGATTACCAAAGAAAAGCGTGGAAGTATAACCGAGCAGAAAGAAAAGTTGAGAAACGAAATCCACGATACACCGGCTTCTTCTTCATGCCACCGAGAAATCGACCGAATTAGTATTACTGAATATAGTATTGTGGTGCGATAGTTGCACCTGCAGAAAAATTTAGAATATTTCCTACAGCAGATCGAGTAAAACTGGACGAGTATGTTCCGTGAGTCAAGCACGGCAAACAATCGTAGTTTCTTTGTTCAGTGCTACATTGCTGACCATCATACGTTAAGAAATCCTGACTATTCCATTGCACGTATTCTTGTACTACCCATGTACCTTTTTGTGCTGCGTTGTCTACTTGCTGCTCCCACTTTGCTTGACTCACGTCTGCTCCAATCACCACCTCTTTTGCCTCAGTTCCTACAGAGGCTTTAACTACTAGCTCTTCGCGATGCGCTTTTGTGAATGCAACACAATCGCTCTTCTCTCCTGATGGCAGCTCTGTTTCACCAGGGCGCAATCGACGCGTCCAAGCGATGAGAGATGAAACGTATTCCCACTTCTCAGGATCGATGAGCGCTTTATACGCAGGATCAACGAACAACTCAAACACTGCTTTCTTGCCAACAACTCCTGAAGCGATGGTTGGGTATATCGAAATAGCACCATCAAGATACGCTTGAAGGATCGGTGTACATTGATACTCTATGAGCTTGTCTAAATCCACCCAGCGTGAAAAAAAGTTATACTCTTTTCCGTTCGCCGTAACCTTGCCGCTGGAGTACTCCACGGATCGCGGGTCGATAATATCTGCTTCAATACCACGCTCTCTCCAGAAGTCTCTATACAGTTCTATCTCAATCATAAAGCCGTAGTCTTCCCAGCAGAGAACTCCGACCTTCATCTGATTTGCTGATAATCCAGAGAACCGCTCAAACTGCTCGGCTGCGCGATCATATATCTCCGTCATTAGGTCCACCTGCTCTGGTGGCGTGATCTCCGGATGCTGCTGCATGAACTCTTGGAATAGCTGTGTGTTGGCAAAATCCCACTCCAACTGTTCTGCAATTCCACGCCCGCGTGCTGCATCAGTATTGAATTCAACGCACTTACCACCTTCGGGCCCAAGATTCATGTCTATCCTCCAGAACGGTAACGGTGCTTCACACTCTGGTCGCTGTTGTAGTAATTGCAACTCAAAATCAGATACGTGCAGAAATGCCCGTACTGCAGCATCTTTCTGAATAACATCAAAAAGTTCAATAAGCATCTCATCCAATATCTCAGTCTTTCGCGCGATCTCGTCGATCTGTTTCTTTGGAAAGAACACTGGTTGTAAAGATGTAGGTACAGTAAAAACAGGATACTCTAAATCTCCGTTTCCAGTTAAAACAAACGGCTCAAGTACACGTGCTTGCTCTTGTGAAGAAACAGAAGAAAACATCTTCCTTACATATTCCTGATACTGGTTGGAAATAGTTTCGCTATTCATAGTACTATGATAACACTAGCCACCTGTATTAAAAAGACCCGGATGATCCGGGTCTTACTTTTACTCTTCGTCGTCGTCTGACTTGGCAGTACCGCCTCTATCTTCGATAATTTTTTCACCAACATTTTTCGGAACTTCATCATATTTCTCAAACTCCATAGAGGAATTTGCACGTCCTTGAGTCATGGAACGCAGTGCAGTTACATACCCAAACATCTCTGCTAAAGGAACAAGCGCTTCAATGATCTTCATGTTACCACGATCAGACATCTCTTGAATCTGGCCGCGCTTAGCGTTTAAGTCGCCCATCACGTCTCCCATAAACTCTTCAGGCGTGACTACTTCAACACTCATAACTGGCTCCAGAATGACCGGATCAGCTTTCCGCGCCGCAGTCTGGAACGCTTTAGATCCTGCAACTTTAAATGCAGCTTCAGAGGAGTCCACATCATGATAGGAACCGTCATACAACGTCACGCGAATATCGAGCAGCGGATACCCAGCGAGAATTCCACGATCCATTGCTTCACGCACACCTTTCTCTACTGCAGGGATATACTCATTCGGAATGGACCCACCTTTAATGCTATTGACAAACTCGAAGTGCTCAGGCTCTTTCTCTTCTTCGTCGTCTTGATCACTGGCGACTACTTGCATTGGCTCCACACGTAACAGACAGTGTCCGTACTGACCACGTCCACCAGACTGTTTCACATATTTCTCTTCACCCTCTGCTTCCTTTCGGATGGTTTCTTTATACGCTACTTGTGGTTTACCGATATTTGCCTCTACTTTGAACTCTCGTTTCAACCGGTCGATAATGATCTCCAGATGTAACTCTCCCATTCCAGAAAGAATGGTCTGGTTGATCTCTTCATCTGACTTCACACGAAGGGTAGGGTCTTCTTCAACTAATCGTGCGATTGCCAGGCCCATCTTCTCCTGGTCTGCTTTAGTCTTTGGTTCAACTGCAATCGAGATCACTGGCTCTGGGAACGTAATCTGCTCAAGAATCACTGGATCATCTGGATCACATAGTGTCGTTCCTGTCACAGTCTCCTTTAAACCAACTGCTGCAGCAATATCTCCTGCGCCGATCTCTTGGATCTCTTCGCGTGAGTTTGCATGCATTCGAACCAAACGAGAGATGCGCTCTTTTTTTCCGTTTGTCATGTTTAATACATACGAACCGGATTTCAACACACCAGAATAGACACGAATAAAAATCAACTTTCCAACAAACGGATCCGCAGCCACCTTGAATGCAAGTGCTGCCAGAGGTTCTGAATCCTCGGATTTTCGCTCGACCTTCTTCTCTTCATCGTCCGGATCTGTTCCTTGGGTTGCTGGAAGGTCTAACGGTGATGGCAAGTACTCAGTAATTGCGTCCAACAGATACTGTACTCCTTTGTTCTTTAATGCAGATCCACAAAGGATTGGAATCATATCATTAGAGACTGTTGCTTGTCGTAGAACTCTCTTAATATCCTCTACTGTGATCTCTTTGCCTTCAAGATATGCTTCCATAAGCTCTTCATCATTCTCAGCAACGGCCTCTAACAGCTCACCACGATACTGCTCGACTTTCTCCTTCATGTCCTCTGGCACATCAGTCTCTTCAAACTCCTGCCCCATGTCATCCTTATAGATAACAGCTTTCTGCTCGATCAAGTCAATGATTCCTTGGAAGTTATCTTCTGCACCAATTGGAAGCTGAATTGGAAACGCACGCTTGTTTAATCGTGTACGGATAGATTCTAGGTCGCTGTAAAAATCAGCGCCAGTCCGGTCCATTTTATTAACAAAGCCCAATCGTGGCACCTCATACTTATCTGCTTGATGCCATACTGTCTCAGATTGCGGCTCCACACCAGCGACGCCGTCGAATACCACAACTCCACCGTCTAACACACGCAAAGAACGCTCAACCTCGGCGGTAAAGTCTACGTGACCCGGAGTGTCGATGATGTTGATCTTCTTGTCGTTCCAGAAACAGGTAGTTGCAGCAGAGGTGATAGTAATACCACGCTCTTGCTCCTGCTCCA
The DNA here is from genome assembly GCA_964344485.1 of uncultured Gammaproteobacteria bacterium. Lineage (GTDB taxonomy): Bacteria > Patescibacteriota > Patescibacteriia > UBA9570 > XYC2-FULL-38-9 > CAYFNF01. Next base: position 204,310 of record CAYFNF010000001.1, on the reverse strand, counting down.
TCCAGTCCATCTCTGCTTCACCTTCATGCACTTCTCCGATCTTATGCTTCTTTCCGGTATAGAACAGCACGCGCTCGGTTACAGTGGTCTTCCCTGCATCGATATGCGCAATGATTCCGATATTACGGACGTCTTTTAATTCAAATGTATCTTCTGCCATATATATGATTATTTATTAATACGGTTATTAGAGATCTCTTTGCAATGCGTGAGGTGCGAAGCGTTGGACTGAGCACCGGAGCGAGGCGTACTATGAGTACGTCGAGCGAGGAGCGCAGGGAAACGCGAGTCCGCAGGATTGTCACGCAGTGTCATGAGCTTTGCTCATGAGCAGGCGTGGCAACAACTCACCATTGTAAAAGATCTCTACGCAAAATGGGCGAAGGCACGGTTTGCCTCTGCCATTCGCTGTACATCTTCTTTCTTCTTGAATGCGTCACCTTCACTGTTTGCTGCATCCATAATTTCCAAAGCTAACTTCTCACGCATTGGCTTTCCTTTTCGAGCAGTTGCTGCTTCGATAATCCATCGGCACGCAAGAGTGAACCGTCGCTCTGGGCGCACCTCTACTGGTACTTGATAGTTCGCACCACCGATACGACGTGCGCGTACTTCCACTGTAGGAGAAACGTTCTGGATCGCTTTCTGCCAGACATCATAACCTGGCTCTCCAGTTTTATTCTCGATAAAATCAAATGCTCTGTAGACAATCTTCTGCGCAATAGTCTTCTTCCCACACTGCATAATGTAGTTAATGAATTTCGCGACTTGCGTGGAGTTGAATCGTGGATCTGGAGCTATTTTTCGTTTTGGGGCTTGTTTACCTCTCATAGTTGTACTTCATTATCTGATTAATCTCCTTTTGTCTTCTTCACACCGTATTGAGAGCGAGATTGTTTTCGCCCCTCTACTCCTTGAGTGTCATACACTCCTCGGACAATACGATATCGAATACCTGGAAGGTCAGGAACTCTTCCACCTTTTACTAGCACAATACTGTGCTCTTGGAGGTTGTGCCCTTCTCCCGGAATATACGCGGTCACTTCTGTACCGTTAGAAAGTCGAACACGAGCAACTTTACGTAGCGCAGAGTTCGGTTTTCTAGGTGTGGTGGTATAGACACGCACGCACACACCACGTTTGAACGAAGAGCCTTTTGGCAGCTTTGTTCTGCGACGCTTAATCGCATTCATCGTGGTCTGCAACTCTGGCGTCTTTGATTTCTTCTTGGTTTGTTTTCGTCCTTTTCGAACGAGTTGATTTATTGTTGGCATGATAAAACAGTTAAAACTACAGCATATTGCCTATGCTGATGTCATGAATAATCTATTGAAGTTCTAAAATAGGATCTGTTTCAGTTCAAGAAAAGATCGCATTGTAGAAACCTCGATTGTCAAGCTTGTCAGCCATGATCGACAAGCTATTGGAACCGAAAGGATTGTACGATATTTAAAAATAAATGTCAAGATGATAGAAGAAACGCCCACATGCAGGGCGTTAAATCCTATTTCTTTACCTTCTTCAGTCTCCCCCTCTTCGTAACTTTGTACTTCTTTTTTATTTTCTTCCCGACCTTGATTCTGACCTGCTTTTTCTTGCGCACTATCTTGTACTTGTTGCTTCTAAACGGCTTAATAATCTTCGTAGTTTTCTTTGATAGCTTATCCGTCGTATCGTGAAGAGTTAGTACTGTGATTTTCAATACTCTCTTTTTCTTAGTTGCAACCAACACCTCATCTTTTGAGTCCTTTTTGCTATAGAAATCAATTACCTTAATTTTAGTAATAGCTTGCTTTTTGGCTCGGATCTTCTTACTCGCTAACACCTCTCCTGAAAACGCATCAATTATGCGCACAAGCTTTCCTTTACTATTCACCACAATGACTCTTTCGTCATCAGAAGCAAGGCTAGCTTTAGGTTTCCCCTTAGTAAATACAGAAAAAGTACTTGATGATCCATCCTCGTAGCTGACTTTTACCTTCCCCTTTTTCTTAGTTCCTAATGAAGATACCGGAGACTGCTCATCTTCACTATCATCTACAGCTGCGATAACATTCACGGTTCGTACCACTGCAGTCGCCGGGTTTTCTGCTGCGTCAGTGAGAGTATAGGTAACAGAGTACTCCCCAACAACAGAGGTATCTACCGTACTAGTGGTCTGAATGCTGCTTGTAAGGTCTCCCTCACAACTATCCGTTGCAGTCGCACCAGCATCCGTATATGTATCTCCTTGCGACACTGTAACTGAACTTTCTCCGGTGAGAGTGATAGTAGGTGAGGTAGTATCTTGTACTAGAACGGATCGCGTTGCAGCATCTGCTGGATTATCCGAATCATCTGTAGCTGAATATACTACAGAATATGTTCCAGCTGTCTCTTCTGAAACTGTCCCTAGGGCAGATGGCGTTATACTGCTATCGCACGTATCTGTTGCTGTTGCGCCCGGATCTGAAAAAGTATCAACACCACACTCTACAATATTATACTCAACTGTATTATTGGTAATACTGATGGTTGGCGCGGTAGTATCTTGAACTGTCACTGTTCGTATCGCAGAAGATGCGACACTCAGAACATTTACCGCGGTATACGTTATTGGATAACTTCCAACAATTTCTTCAGTAACGGTTCCTGATGATGATACAGATAAGGATGAATCTTCATATTCATCAGTAGCTGTTGCGCCTGGATCCGCAAATGTACCAACACTGCATTCTATAGTATTTATTGATGAGTTGTTGTTAGTAATGGAAATATCTGATTCCTCAGCGTACAGTAAATACGCAACACCTTTCATGCCACCGCCTTGTGTTGAGCCGACTAGAATATCATCATATCCATCACCGTTTACGTCGCCGGCAGATGCGACATCATCTCCAGCCATGTCCATATCAGTTAATCCGAGAAATTGAATCCCGGTACTTAAGGAAGCTGAGGTGTGATTGTCTGCTTTGCCATGGAGTAAGTATGCTCCTCCTTTCATAGATTCAGCCATCATTGCGCTCACGAGAATATCATCATATCCATCACCGTTTACGTCGCCAGCGGATGCGACAGAGTTACCTGCGGTGTCTGTATTTTCTTCCCCTGAAAATTGTACCGCAGTACTCAGAGAAGCTGAGGTGTGATTGTCTGCTTTGCCATAGAGTAAGTACGCTGCTCCATTACCAGAAGCTGCACTCGTTGCACCAATAAGAATATCATCATATCCATCGCCGTTTACGTCGCCGGCAGATGCGACGGATGTACCTGCTGAATCACCTGTTTCTCCAGAGAGTTGTACCGCAGTACTCAGAGAAGCTGAGGTGTGATTGTCTGCTTTGCCATAGAGTAAGTACGCTGCTCCAGCACCAGAGCCTGCATCACTATTACCTGGAGCACCAATAAGAATATCATCATATCCATCACCGTTTACGTCGCCGGCAGATGCGACGGATGTACCAGCTGAATTATTCAACGCTTCGCCAGTAAACCGAATAGCGGTGTCAAGAGAAGCTGAGGTGTGATTGTCTGCTTTGCCATAGAGTAAGTACGCTGCTCCTGCGGTCGTTGCTACTGCATCATTTGCTTGTGCGCCAATAAGAATATCATCATATCCATCACCGTTTACGTCGCCGGCAGATGCGACAGAGTTACCTGCAAAATCCATTGAGCTCTCGGCGCTGAATTTTACTGTTGTACCTAGTGAAGCTGACGCATAGTTGCTCGATTGTCCATACACCAAGTACGCTGCACCATTTCCCAGGTCCACTCCGGTCGCTCCAACGAGAAAATCAGTATACCCGTCTCCGTTGACGTCGCCAGCGGATGCGACAGAACTCGCAGCCATATCTACGTCGGTTTCACCAGTAAACTGAACTATTTCATCAATTCCCAGACTCAGCTCGGTTTCTGCTGCTACCGGAGACATGCATAATAAAAAGGTGATCGCTACACCACTTACGAATAGTAAAGTGTTTTTCATTGCTTTTTTTCGTAATAATGGATGTATTATAACACAACGCTCGATTGTTTTTAAAAAAAAGCCGTATGGTGTATACTTACAATATATGGGAACAGAAACATTTCCAATGATACTACTGTTAATTAAGATCATCCTTGGCGTGGTGATCGCTGTTGCAGTATTGCTCATTATCTTGGGCGCATTCGAGTTCTATACACACAAAGGAGATAAAAAGAAAGAAGAAGAAGCAAAAACTCGGATAACAGATAGTTTAATTGCAATCGCTATTATTCTCGTGGTCTACTTGTTCTTTACTGGCATCGGTCCTGCATACCGGCTGATCATGATAAAAGCTGTATAAATACAAAAAGCGCTGATGGCGCTTTTTTTGTTTTCCTAGAAGAAAATCAATCGTAGGATTAGTTCGTAGAAGAAGTAGAAAATCCGAAAGATAATGCTTCCGCCGAAGAAGACTAATGCGAGTAATAACCAAATACCGTATCGTTCCAAGAACATCACAATATCAGGACGACGCTGTCCAATAATAGCGTAGAGGATTTTTGAACCATCTAACGGAGGAATCGGAATAAAATTAAACACAGCAAGTAAGACGTTCACTTGGATCACTAACACAAAGAACATAATCATCAAGTTGTCGTCGGTGATACCAGTTAAATGATAGAACAACGCTAATACACTGCCAATCACGACCACAGCGAGAATATTCGACAGCGGACCAGCCATTGCAACCAACGCTGGACCGAATCGCTTGTTCTTTAGATTATACGGATTAAACGGAACAGGTTTTGCCCAACCGAATCCAGCGACCACCAGTAAGAAGAAGCCCATCCAATCGATATGCGCTAATGGGTTTAGCGAAAGTCGTCCTTCAAGCTCAGCCGTAGGATCGCCCTGGATCTTTGCCATTAACCCGTGAGAGAATTCGTGGATCGTCAAGGAAAACACAATGGCAAGTACCCATAGCAGAAAAAAAATTGGTTCTTGTAGTAATGTCTGTATTAGCATAATTGACAAATCGTTTTACGCGCGATATACTCTGTATCACTTTGTTATACATCAGTCATTATTACTAGAAAACGTCTCTATGTCAAAAGTATGTGAAATCTGTGGACGAGGATACCTCAAAGGGAATCAGCGCTCCCACTCAAACATTGCAACAATCAAACGGCAGCACGTGAACTTACAGAGCGCTACTATCGACGGAAAGAAAGTAAAAGCGTGTGTCCGTTGCATTAAAGCTGCAACCAAAAAAATGAAATAACGTTCTTTGTAATAGAAAAACGCGGATTCTGTTCCGCGTTTTTATCTTTGCCTTATTGATTCTTTGCTGCTTCGTACCGTTTGTTTACAGTATTCCAATCAATTGCGTCCATGAACGTCTCAATGTAGTCTGCTTTCTTCAAACCGTAATCGATCATGAATGCGTGTTCAAAGCAGTCCAGGACGAGTAGCGGAATACCTCCTGCGAGGTGGCCGAGGTCATGCTCATTGATCCAAGTGTTATACATGCGGTCACCGACTGGATCGTAGTACAGAACGGTCCACCCGATACCGCGTACACTACTAAGCGCAACAAAATCGTTGGTCCATGACTTTGGTGAATCACCAAAATCTGTATCCATCTGCTCAACGAGCGCATCACTTGCTGTGCCTTTTTTCTTGGAAGCAGTAATGCTTTCAAAATACAACTCATGCAAGCGCATGCCGTTAAACTCCCATCCAAAGCGACGCTTTAATTCAGCGTACTCCGGAGTGGTGGCATCCATGCTGCGTAGAGTATCGGATAGTTTATTCGTGTTTGTGACATACCCTTGATAGAGTTTGAAATGATTCTGTAGCAATTCATCGCTTAAACCTTCAATACCAAGAAGGGAGCTATAGTCTTTTGGTTCATATCCCATAAGTGTTCTCTTACGTGTTAATTGTTCTTCACTAGGAAGCCCTAGCGTCAAAGTTATATTTTACCGACTAGGTCCAAACCTGGTTTCAGCGTATCATCTCCCGGATGCCATCCTGCAGGACAGACGTTTCCACCGTTCTCGCGCACAAACTTCGCTGCTTGTACCTTGCGGAGCAGCTCTTTTCCACTGCGTCCGATATCGTTGTTGTTGATCTCATACGCTTTCAATACTCCATCAGGATCGATGATGAATGTTCCGCGTAGTGCGAGCCCTTCATCTTCAATGTACGTACCGAAGATTCTTGCAAGCTTTCCAGACGGGTCCGCAAGCATTGGAAATTGAATCTTGCTGATCGCCTCTGAATTATCATGCCACGCTTTGTGTACAAACGCAGTATCCGTGCTGGCAGAGAGAATCTCTGTATCAAGCTGTTTGAACTCTTCATAGAGTGCAGCGAGCTCTTGTAATTCAGTAGGGCAGACAAATGTAAAATCTGCTGGATAGAACACCAGCGCTACCCACTTGCCTCGAAAATCTGCGAGGTTCACTGTTTTAATGTCATCCTCATGATATGCCTCACACTCCACATCAGGGACAACCTCATTAATCCGTATCATATAAATACGTTAAATAATTAGTATCCTATAATAGCGCATTTTTCGTTCCCGTGCAAACACCCCTTGTTTACGCAGAAAAACGCTTTGCGCTTGGGCACATGTCTTGGAGTTTGCACTCGGTACAGCGGGGTTTCGGTTTGCAGGTATTGCGTCCGTGTATGATCAGTAACTCATTTATTTCAGGATATTCTTTCGGTTTATATAGTTTAGAAAGATCTTTTGAGATCATATTTGGTTCGGAGTGTCTGCTCAGACCAAGTCGCGGAGCCACGCGTCGCACATGGGTATCTACAGCAACGCCTTCGTGAACATTATGCACTTTTGAGAGGATAATATACGCGGACTTATGAGCCACGCCTGGCAGTTGCAGTACTTGATCGAGTGTGTCTGGAACAGCGCCGTTGAAACGCTGTTTTAATACTTGTCCGATTCCTTTTAAGTACTTGGCTTTAGCTTTATAGAATCCTGTGGACTTGATCTCTTTTTCTAAGGTCTGCAATCGAGCGTTTGCATAGTCTGCTGCAGTCTTGTATTTCTTGAACAGCTCTTTAGTGACCATGTTCACCCGCTTATCAGTACACTGCGCTGAAAGCACCACGCCCACAACTAACTCGAGTGGTGTACTCCACTGAATGAACTCACTGTTCTTGTCAGTACTTGTTCGCAAGCGCTTCAAGACTACTGCTGCGCGATCTTGTCGTTTCATAGTGCTAGTATAACAAAGAAAGCGCTCAATGAAGAGCGCCTTCTACTGAACATGGTGGATTATAACCCAATGATTGCGCGGCCAGAGTGGCGACCAATGAATGTCCATGGGCCTAGCTCTGATTCAGAAAAGTAGACTTTATAAGCATCCCCGACTTTAGAGACTGTGCGCAGTTCACGAATGACTAGATTCTTAGAGTCCTTATCCATGGCTTGCTCTAGCTTGATCACTGCATATCCGCCAACTCCACCCAAAGAAGTGTACCCCCAGTCTGTATCTACTGAATAGTCTGGCATACCGAGCATCTCTGCTGGGTCATCATCTCCACTGGAGATCGGAATGTACCGATCAGGGATCATGTCTGCGTAATACTTGGTCCCGTCTTCTTGATTGAGTACCAATGCATCAATATCCGCGCCAGGTTTCAGGTCATCATCTGCCACTCGAGTCATGTCTTCGATCTTGACATACTGTACTGGCCCCATAGTGGTAAATGATTTCTTCTTAGACCACCTACTTGATACTCCAGTTCTTCGCACAGTTCGTACTTTAAAGGAGTACTTGCTGGATGGATCTAAGTTTCGAACCAACTTTTGCGTCTTTTTCACATTCAACCTTCGAACGGCCTTCTTCCCTTTGTATAGAATAACTCTATAGTGTTTGAGCTTTGCGTGCCTCTTTGGTGCAACCCAATCAAGTACTGCAGTAGTTGGACCGACGCGCTTTGCTTGAAGATTGCGAGGCATTGCCGGTGGAACATAGAACGTCTTAGTATCAGAGTACTCTCCAGGAGTTCCAGCGCCGGTGACGCCTCGGACCTTCACTTTTCTTGCGCTATTCGCGACAAGATACTTCTTCTTTATCTTTTTACTATTTGTAGCTGATGTTAGGCTCTGTGAAACCGTACCGTTCTTTTTCAATAGTTGAATGTCATACGTAGCAGCTGAATCATCTGCGTCCCATGTAAGGTTCACATAGCTGAGTCGATGCGGTAGTGGGTCGTTTATTTTTAACCCGGTGATCTTCTCAGGTATATACTCTGTGAAGGTGTACTCCACTGGCTCAGTCTCGTCAGCAAGGGATGACCACATCTCTACATGCACATTCACTGTTTCGCCAATTAGAAGTTCAAAGCTCTCTAGCTCGTCCGAAACTTCAGTGACTGCTGACAACCCTTCACTCGCATCAAAGGAATCAGATGAAACACCGACAGGATTGTCTTCTTCTTCCTCTAAGAGTGTATCAGTACTTGGCGTGTACTCTCCATCACCATCATCTTGATACAGATAGTGCATGATAGTCATGCCTTCTCCGGTTTCAGTGCCAACCATACCTTCTTCCCATTGAAAATTCGTTCTCGCAAATAGGTCATCAATTCCATCCTGATTTAAGTCAAAGCAGATCACCATAGAGTGGTCAAACGCTCTAGGCGCTCCTGCTATAAACTTTTCTGGTGGGCCGGAACCATCCCAATCTAATGGATATCCAAACGGTAGATATTTACCGTAATCCAAACTCGTTGGATCTAGAACCTTCACGCCCATAATTGGCGCGGCTGACTCCAGCGCAACGTACATCAATGTAGAATCATGAGTCATTCGAAAGTCTCCAATGTCTAAAAACAACTCTTGATTCACAAATAATGAGCCGCAATCTTTCTCAGCTTTCTCCTCCCACTGGGAAGTAGCGTTGTTATAGCACCAATCAGTCCCAACTACCTCTCCGGTAGTGTCGGTAATAAGGCTCTCTATACCAGCGTCATCCCAGTCTGATATGTCGCCGTCTAGAGTGATCGGTGCGGTCTCAGCGCTCACAGGTTGCATCAATAAAAGAAACAACCCGGTACTGAGAACAAGGATCGTTTTTCTCATGGTTTTGTCTTTATTACTTAACTCCTTATCAGTATACCACGTTTAAATTAAAGCGCACGGGCACTGTTTGCGTTATACACACTTGCAATATTATCTAATATATATTACAAGTAGGGCTATCCTCACTCACGAAACCCTGTCCAAAGGAGCAATTCTATTGGCAACTTGTGACGAGGTGAACCTTGAGCATGTGCTGTGCTACGAACAAGGCGCGGAGTACTACACACGAGAGTGGCTCGCTCAGGTGACGCTGGACGTGCAACTCTGCCCGTGCTGTCACGCGGCGGTGAACATCGTCGTAACGCTCCCGGGTGGGACCGTGCGGCAGATCGCCGAAGCTCACAGCGTACCCGAGGCCGCTGCACTGCAGGCCTTCTTCCAGAGCCGACTTCCACAGCCGCAGTATGCGCAACTGGTGAGCCGCCTCACGAGCGCGATCGTGAACCATCTGCCACCCGAGCCACCGCTGGAGATCCAGCTGGCTCGCGAACGCGGAGACCAAGCGACTCGCCCGTGGCCTGCTGACGATCCCATGGAAGCGATCGTGGACTCTGCATCACCCGGAACCGAGTTCCGCCATCGAATCGGGCCTGAGGGCTCGATCCTGACCGGTACCACCGCCGGACCAGACGACGCAGTCCACTGATGCGCACATGCTCACGCGGACGATGATCTCGTAAGACATCGCCGTTTTTTTATTCAAGAAGCGATACAAGCGACACCCGAAGTGATACTATTCGCAGCGCACCGAAGCCTGAAGGCTGCGCAAAAGACACGGATAACGAAAAATCAACACGCAAAGGAAAGCACGCGAAGCGTGCGTTACAGGAATTGAGAACAGTCATGTAAAGCCGAAGCGGAGGAAGCGAGACTGGTATCACGTAGGGTTAAGCGAGTAGCGGCATTAGAATAAAAAAATCCGCGGTCCGATCATGTCACGGAACACGGTGCATCAACAGCAGCATGGCTCAGGGTCCGGTCAGTCCGGGCAGTGCGGGGTAGAACACCCCGAGTGTGCACTCACGGGTGGTGTCGACGTTGAACGCGCCAGATGCCGGGATCCAGATCAGGGTACCGGCGGTGTACGTCTCTCCATTCAGCTTGAGCACCCCCTTGAGCACGTAGATCGCGGCTCCTTGCGGAAGCGAGAAGCGCTGCGCGGTCTGGGGCCGTCCACTCGTGATGCAGACCTTGCCCACTGCTGCCTCACCGTTGCTGTGCACGGGATGCAGTGTCGTACCATCAGGTAGCTCTTCAGGGGGACTCCCCCGGACCTTCCATCCCAGAGCGATGAACGCTGCGGTTGCTGTCTCTCGACTCCCTCTCAACACTATCATGCGCGTCTCCAAACAGAACTGTTATGATGCAGGAATAGAATAGGTCTGTCAATGGATACAAAAAACAGCCGCACACCTGCGACTGTCTTATGAAGTATGATTATTACGAGTATCTCCCGACCTCTCCAGCTGCAGTTGAGAGTATCTCACTGCCTTTCAACTTCTCCCCATTCAAGAATACTTGTACTTCTGTAAACAGTAGTGCTCGCTTCACAATCTTTAATTCAATATCACCTAACTGCTCAGCTGAAAAATGCCACCCGTGTTCAGCTTTTTCTTTTTCATAGTTCACTTCTCCAAGATCCTGGACCATCACATACTTTCCTTGCTCGTCTTTTTTTGTTACTCGAATAGTGGTTGGGCTTTTTTTATACGTACTCCCCCGCGGCCATCCTGCTTCAATGTAATACGGCTCCTTCCCGGTTGCATAACGAAATAGTGCCATAGTTGTATCTTACTTATTACCTATTTACTGTATCAGAAATACCGAGATAAGAATATAGCGTTGACAAAGAGCGTTCACTATGGTACAAACAGCTGTTCGACAATTCAGTGCTATCAACACAACGGTGACCTGAGCCGCCGTAACAGAAGCGCTCGGAAACACGGGTATGGTGTTCTCCTTCTACTTCGCTACCGAAGTGAGAAGGGTTTTGAACAGCATGCCCGTGTTTTGCGAAACTGCACATTTCGTTAGCACGGAATCAACTCCAACACGAGGTGAACATGCGAACCTTCGCATACCTCAGTCGCGTCCTCGCGTTCGGCGCGTTCGTGGACCTGGCGTACTGTGTGGTGCACGGCTCCCCAGAGTTCGTGTTCATCCAGTCCCTAGCCTGTGCGGGCGTCCTGCTGTTCGTGCTCTGCGTGCACATCTACGCGCGGGTGAACGGCGTGGTCCTGATGGACCACATGGACATGCTTCGCACCAGCGCCCTCCGCGACCAGCCGTCCTACAACACGCTGGATGCCCAGAAGCGCGCGATCCGGTGGGTCATCCGCCAGACCGACTTCGCGCTCTTCACCGCGCTCACGGGCCGAGTGGACCCACGCCAACGACACCTACCGCGTGCTTCCGGCCCTGGTCCTGCTGGTGGTGATCTACTGGCTGGTGCCGCGTCCATGGTGGAAAACCGGAAAGCGCGGTGCGTGATGGGGTGGCGCCAACCGCAATCCCGTCAGCCGCGAAATGACGTGGTCCTGCTGCTCCCAGTGGGCATCCTGCTGATCGTGATCGTCCTGCTCTGCGCGCTGTCAATCGGCGACGAAGGATGGCTCACCAAGCTGCACCAGGCGTACAAGGACGCGACCGAAGTGCAACAGCCCTGGTAACCAACCACGGCTTTTTTATTGTCTCATTGATTGAGCGGGATACGAGAATCGAACTCGCGTCTCCTGCTTGGGAAGCAGATGTACTACCATTGTACTAATCCCGCATATACCTCTGAGTGATTGTACTGCACATCAATATCAACCGCAAGAAAGGCTTGACGATCATGCAATCTCATGGTAAGAAGAAGCCGCAAATAGAAGAAAAACTACTAACGACACCGAGCGGTCGTATCATACGCTGGAAACACGAGCATAGTGTTCTCCTCTTCACCTCAGCAGACGCGAGAATGTGAATAGGGTTTCGAACATTGTGCTCGTTTTTTTACAACATGGTGCATGAATGAGTGGGGCGAAGATCTACTCATGGGTGCATCATTCGCAATGAAGCACCTCTTAGGAGGATTAGCAAAATGGTAAGCAGCTTGCTTACGGTCATACTCCGGCTGAACATCCCGTTCGGTCTGGACCTCGGCAGCACGACCAGACTACCACGCCGACTGCGGCCATCGGAGAACATGGCAGAGATCTTGATGCAGCCAGGACGGCCCGGCGACTTCTTCCTGGTACGGGTTCGCGAGACCCCGTACGGATGTGCAGGCTCTGTCCCCATTGAGCAACTCCTGATCTCAACAGGGCTCAGGGGGTTCCGACCGGCGAACATGTGGGAGCTGATCGCATGGGACCTGGTCACCCGGGTCTACGACGAAGATGATGACGACCCTGGGGTGCTCGCCCTCGGTTCCCCGTTCAACAGCAGACCGTACGACGCTGGCAAGGTCGGTCAGATCCAGACCTCCTTCCCAGTGATCCACGTCATGTCACCAACTGGCGGTCGTCGACACTTGCGCGAGCACTACTCCTACTGCTCCATGGATCGACCCATGGGTCGCTACCAGCGCCTCTGGTCCGGCAACTCGCATCTGCTGTTCACACGCACGCGCGTGGGTTCATGACGCTTCGCTCTACAGCGAGCTGAGCCACAGCGCGTTTTTTTATACACAAAAACCGGGTACTCCCGGGTATTGTGAGCTCTGTTTATCGATATTCCGAGCTTCCTGATAAGTAGGTGGGCTTCGCCAGCTTCTTCAGCTAGCTAGTATTCTGCAGACCTTCAAGCAGTCGGAACCACTTTCAGAGTAGTACAGAGCACAACTACCTCATGAGGCCCTCTTCACACACCGCAGTGTGTAAAATATGAACCCTACAGGAAACGACTTGTTGAAACTGGATGTATCGATCACAGAGCTTGCGTCCTCAAAGAGGACACCTTCATTATACGTTGTTTGTAGTGGAAAAATCAAGTGCTCCCGTGCACAGATTCTACACACAACTAGTTGACAACATTTGGTGCTAGGCCTAGGGAATCTTATTTCTGATCTTTTACGCTCTGTTGCGCTGGCTCGTCAAGCACGAGCACGTCGATAAACCGCTCTAGAATCTTTGATGCGTCAGTAGAGTCGGTAATACGGTCTCGCAGCTCTTGATATTGCTTCTCATCTCGAGCATAGTGGTCACGATAATACGCTAAACGATCTTTTAGCCCTTTCTCATCTAGCTCCGGATGATACTGCACAACATAAAACTTCTTTCCGGGGAAGTAAAACGCTTGATTTGGACATGCATCACTATACGTTAAGCGCACGGCACCCTCAGGTAGCTCAGTAATAGAATCTTTATGCCCCATCTGTCCATTAAAAGGAGATGGTACACCGTCGAACATCAAATCGTTCTTCGCTTCATCCTCTAAATACATCTGATACGTTCCGTACTCAAACATCTCTGGCTTTCGCTCTACTGTACCGCCTAACGCCAGTGCAGCAAGTTGTGCGCCAAAACAGATTCCGAGCGTTGGAATGTTCTGTTCGAGTAAATAGCGAATTAACTCGAGTACCGGTTCTTGAAACGGAGCGTTGTCGCTGATGAATATATGTCCAACTCCACCCACTATGACTCCATTATACCCATGGACACAGTCATTTGTAACTGTCTCTGTTAATGCATCTAGGACATCAATCTGATCTGCGCGAAGTTTCGTAAACCGTACGTATTGATCAAACTCCTGCTTCTTAATAAATGGGTCCTCTCGGAATTGTAAAAGGAGAATCCGTACATCCTCCCGTTTCTTTGGCTGTGACATCTGTGTATTGAAAAAAACTAATTTAATTATAGACGTGATACTAACAAGTATTCCTACATTCCGCAAACTGCTTCAGAATCAAGCACCAACACATCAACAAACCGTTCTAGTATGAGAGACGCATCAGTGGAGTCTTGCAGTGTGTTCAGGATGGCTTGAAACTCTTCTTTGTTATCTGCGTAATGCTCTTCATAATAATACAGACGCTCACGCAACTGGTGCTCGTCTAACTCAGGATGATACTGCGTGAAGTACATCTTCTTCCCGGGAAAGCAGAACGCTTGATATTTTGACCTATCGCTATAGGTGAGATGAACAGCTTCTGCTGGTATTTCAATTACTGTATCATTATGCCCCATCTGTCCATTAAATATCTCTGGAATTCCTTGATACATCGGATCGTTCTTTGCTGCGTCTGTTAAGTACATTGGATAGGTTCCGGTTTCGAAGTACTTCTTGTCACTCGTGAGCTTTCCACCGAACTCTTGTGCTGCTAACTGGATGCCTAAGCAGACTCCAAGCGTTGGAAAATTAATTTCATACGCATGGCGCAACAACTTTCGCACCGGCTCCCAAAACGGTAGCTCCTCGGTAACACGAACATCTCCACCGCCGGCGATGAGTAATCCATCGAATCCATCTATCAGGTCAGTAGTTACTGGGTCGGTTAATGCGTTATGCACAACAAGCTGCTCTGGTCGTAATTTTGTAAAACGTACAAAACTATCAAACTCCATCTTTTGTATGACTGGATCGCTTCGAAAGTGAATGACTCGAATCTTCACTTGATCGCGTGTTTTTTTTGATGCTATTTCGGGCATAGTGATTATTATATCATGTTTATATGAACCGCTCAGACGCGGGGTTGTTGAAAAAAATGGGGAGGGGCGAGTGTGGTGCTCACCCCGAAGGACTGATGTCGTTGATGCGATGTCCTGTAGTGGTGCTTCGGTAGGCCCGCCCAGCTTCGCCGTTGCCGCTCACGCGGCAGCTTGCAGTTCGGCCTCAGCCGTCTCGCAGTGCTCCCGCACCTCCTCGAAGCTGCGTCCGCAGCAGATCAGCCCGCACTTGGGCATGATGGGGAGGATGGGGGTGTGGTAGAACAGCACGCCCGAGGGCGAGGTTCCGTCGCACAGGTGCGACACGCGAGAACGAGCAGCGGAGTACGAGTTCACCGAAGGGTGTACTTCGACGTTGGTCGCCAGGACCACGATCTCCCCACCGAAGCGGGACTCCAGTGCTGCTTGGACAGCGGCCGGGAAGTTGCTGTGCGCACGACGGGGGTTGAACTCCGACCCGAGGGCCATCATGGGGTTCACGCCGAGCATGTCGGCACAGATCTGGCTGCGGTAGCCCATCTCGTAGATCCGGCCCATGACCGGCTCGTACGCGACAGCCGCGCTCTCGATCTGGCGCCATGCCAGCGGTCCCAGGTCCATTCCGGTGGACCCCACCATGTTCGCGCGGTGATCCAGGTCCTTGTCGACCAGGTGCCTCATGGTGATGCGATCACCGAGCCGGGTGTGACGCCCCTGCCACTGCAGGGAACCGTACGCGAGTCGAGCCTCGCTTCCGGTGAGGTCGTAGACCACGGAGAACGGGATGTGCTCGTACGCGGGCTCCACGATGATGCGGAGCTCTGGATCGAAGTGGGTACGGAGGAACTCGTCGGGCGCATCGCCCTTGCGCAGGAACACCTGCCCTTCCGAGCTCGCGCCGTCCGGGCGCTTCACACAGACTCCGTCGCCTTCACCGTTCTCTCCGAAGTAGGTGACCCACTGTCGCAGGTCGGCTTCGGTTCGCACGAGCACGTGCGGCGGTACCAGGGTGTGAAGTCCGGCCTCCACCAGCATCTCGCGCATCGCGGCCTTGTTGGCCAGTAGGGCGTACAGATCCGGGGTAGGGTTGAGCGTGTCGGTGTCCCACTTGAAGCCAGCGGCTTCCACGAACTTGATCGCCTCGAGCGAAGCACAGAACAGGTCCAGCTTGGCGCCTTCGGCCATCAGAGCGCGAATCCGCGCCATGGCGTCGGTGTCAGCCAGGATGTCCTGGTAGAAGCTTCTGCCTCGCGGCGTGACGTAGATGACTTCGGCGGGCCCGATGCCCATGGTTCCGTAGTCGTGCAGCAGCTGCTGCAGTTCTTCGTCCTCCTGGCTCGCGTGGACCACCACCACGCAGTCTTCTCCGAACATCAGCGGTCGATTCCAGTAGGCTTCGATCGCGTCGACATCTCGCAGGTGCGGCCAATCCTCTTGGACCGCGTCGATCAGAATCCGCTTCATGTCTCTCCTTTTCACAGCAGCGCGGTTCTGTTACTCCCCATCTTGGGGAAGGATACTCTTGCCAGTCCGGCGGCTCGCTCTCCTCCTACGAACCGCCAGATCGACAAGAGTATCTGACATCAATCACTTTTCAATGTGCCACTGTAGACGTATTTCTACATGTACAGTGAGGTTATTCATTTCATGAGAGCCGCAGCAGTGCTCGTGAAGGACGGTTGGCCCGGCGCAAGCCGGGTTTATAGTCCGAACGAGTACTGCGAGAGGCTCAATCACGTAATGAAAAAACCCGCCGAGTGGCGGGCTTTTGAGTAATGTGTAAATACGTTTACCTAGCACTCAAAAACCCACCCTTACGAATAAGGACAATCAGGCTAATAATTAGCTCGAAACAGTTCTGTATTGTATGTGTCACTGAGTTCATTACGTTTGTACGTTATTTAACGTTTGCAAAATTCTATAATAATGATCGTCATAAGTCAAGGGTTTTTCGAAAAAATGTGGAAAAATCTACTAATGGGTCTAGTAGAAACGATGCGCAGGCTATGAATTCACAGCTGGAAGCACTATTCGATCAACAAATTTCTCTATTAAACTCGTTGCCTCAGGAGTCTTTACAATCTTATCTTTCTGATTCTGCAAGTCTTCATTGTCCTTAAAGTACCCACCATGTGCATGAGCAAAGTCCATACGCGTCCACTCATCTTTCTTACACAACTCTGCGTGAAACTGGACTGCATAAACTGGCGCCTCAGGAACACGGAAGATATGGTATTCAGATAATTCAGACTTCACCAAGTGAATCATATGCTCAGGAATACTGATAATATTGTCGGTTCGTCCACAGTTTGCTTTAAATTTCTTTGGCATGTCATACAGCAATTCGTCATCCGTAGCTGCTGGCATGCAGGTCATGACATGATTAGACACTTCTTTACGATCCGGGGTGTACTCCACGGTTCCACCGAGCGCCTCTGCAATCACATGTGCTCCGTAACAAATGCCAAGTAATGGAATTTTCTTCTCTGTACAGTGTCGAACCAACTCCTCTACTTCTTCTAGTTGATGAAAGTCCTTGTGCGACACTCGAAATTCGTTTGCGCCCCCAACAATCACCGCGTCCATACCCTCGATAATGTCATTGGTCACCGAATCAGTTAACGCATCATAAGAGATTAATTGCTCAGGCTCAAGATGTCCGTATCGTAATAAACAGTCCATCTCATGCTGCTTAGTTTCATCACCACGCATCTGAACAAGTAGAATGCGTAAATCTTTGCGCTGTTTAATCTCTTTTTTTGCCATGTTGTTAATTTAAATAGGTTATTTAGTATGTAACGCCGTGAGATACTCGGCTAGTAAATAGTAGAACTGTTCTAAGCTTGAAATACTGACCCACTCCTTGTCGCTACCGATTCCAGCGCCAACTGGCCCGAACTCAATCCCTGGGCAGTTCACTTTAGTAAAGTGTCGTGCATCAGATGATCCTTGAGCTCCACGTAATTTCATGCTCTTTTTCAAGACACTCCGTCCAGCGTTCCGCAACAGTGTAATATGATCATTGTCTTTGTCAACTAACAACGCGGGTTCGTTTGTAATAACCTCGAGTGTGGAACCTTTTGGCAGTAACTTCTTTATACTCGGCAGGATCGTCTTAGTGTCTTCGGGAATAAAACGGACATCCAAACCGACCATACAGTCGTCAGGAATCTTGTTATATGCATGGTTGCTTGTGCCTATGTCACAGAGATTAACCGTAGTCGCCCATTGTTCCTTTTTCGGAACCGGATAATTCTTCTGTAGCGCCTGTAAGAAACTGTGCATCTTCCAAATAGCATTCTCACCATTCCACGGATGCGCTCCATGGCCGGTTTTCCCTGTTGCAGAAACCTTAGCCCATAGAATTCCTTTTGCTTTATTTACGATATCAAAATTCGTGGCTTCAACCGCAATAACAAACTCTGAGCGCACACCTTTCTCCACCTGATACCCTGTGCCATCAAATCCCCCGATCTCTTCATCAGTGACCAATTGCAGCCCCAGCGGGTAATCAACAGTTCGAGCCATGTCTTTAAACACCGCAATCATTGCCGCAACGTTCCCTTTCATGTCCATCGAGCCCACACCGTATAGTCGATCACCCTTGACCTGTGGCTTGTGTTGAAAATCCTTGCCAGGAATGATATCCAAGTGACCGTTCAGTAGTGCTTTGAATTTCTTAGGTCTTTTTTTTGTATTATAGACTAAAGCGCTCTTCGCTCCATTGCGCTCAAAGCGTTCAATGGTAAACCCTCGTAGTTGCGCTAATGACAAATTTAAAATTTGCGCTAGCTCCTTAGCGTTCTCTGGATTTGATTTAATGGTGATGAATTTCTTTGTTAAAGGAAGAATATCCTTTACACTGTTGCTTTTCATACGAGTTTTTGCAAAAAAACAATGTTCTTATAATAGAACAGATAGCTCAATCGTTCAATGCTTGAACAGATGAGTATCTGCGTTCTAGTAAAAAAAGGGCCGCGACCTCGCTGATGAGGCGCGGTGGTTCTAGGACTCCGAGCGGACCTCGGCCCAGACGGTTTCGTTGCTCCCGTGGTTGCGGCGCTTGAGCGCCTCGTGGGCGTGCACCGGCATCATGGACCGGAACCCACCGAGGAACGACGGCTCGCCGTTGACCATCCCGAAGAAGACTCGATCGATGTACGTGTACATCTGCCCATCGTCGGCGTTGACGATCTTGGGTGTCTTCATCTCAGGCTGGAGCATGTACGGGCCACGCAGGCGCATGTTGCGGCGGACTTCTCCGCGGAACTTGGAGTTCGGGACCGCGCCAGACACGTGACCGTAGCAGCCGTAGGAGCACATCGTGGGCTTGGCCCGCAGCATGATCTCTCCGCTGGCCACCGCAGCCGGGTCCACGCCGTGCGAGCGCAGGAACTGGACGAAGCTGTCGGTGAAGTGCTGCCCGGTGTACGTCTGGCAGGGCTGACCGCGGGAGAGGTGCTTGCAGAGCCCCAGCGTGAGGTAGTCGGTCTCGCTGTCGAGCGGGAACGCCATGCGCATAGGCGGCATGTACCCCTTGCTATCGTTGATGTGGCGAGGGTCTCCAGTTGACCAGTCCGGATCATCCACGTTGTACGTGATGGCCAGGGCCTTGATCATGCGCCGCATCTCGGGGAAGCTGAGCAGGGGGTGTTCCACAGCCGTGGCCGGCTTCCGGAGCTTGGCCACCGGGTGGCTAGTGCGGGCGTAGAGCAGGAACTGGCAGTCGCCGTGGTTCGCCGCGAGGTGCGCGTGGAAGTCGTCCGGACCGAGGAAGTGGTCGAAGCCGGTGAGGCGTCGGACCTCGTCGCTGGAGAGCGGCTGGTCGCCGGTGAGGCCGAACTCGGTCTGGCGTATGGCGTGCCACTTCTCCTGCGTGACCGCGAGCAGCGCGATCGGCTTGCCGTGACGGCGACGCAGGTCTTCCAGGACTGCCCGGAACTGGGTGTCGAAGAAGGTGTGCGGACTTCCGGTGCGCGGGAACAGGTGCATCAGGAGCTGGTACATGGCCAGGCTGTTCTCGATCTCGAAGATCTTGTAGCGCAGGAGCTCTCGCACCACGGGCTCGGGCAGGTCTGCGACCGCGTCCAGGAAGCTCTGGGGCAGGCCGACCATGTCGATCTGGACACCGAAGTTGGTCGGACCGTGGCCGTTGTTGCAGTACTGGTAGTCGGTCTCCCACTCGCGGTTGGCCGCGATCAGCGGGGAGAAGGCCGCGTTGTACTCGAGGTAGAGGTTGGCGAGCGCCTGCAGCACGACCGGCGGGTAGGTGGCGTGGAAGCCAGGCAGCACCTGGAACGGGCCCATGGTGGACTGGATGGCGAGGTCGAGCACCGAACCCAGCGAGAGAGAGGGGGTAGTGTCGAAGTGCGTGTCGAAGGTAGGCATCTTTCACTCTGATGAGCAGGAGGGAACAGATGGGCGGGTGTAGTAGGCGGGTGTGAGGTTGTCGGTTTTGCTGTCAATGAACCGTTCTCAAGAGTTGTTTGCACTCCTCTTAAGATGTTTCAATACGGCTGTAGTGTCGTATGGAAACATCTCAAGACAAGCAAAAACCCTTCCAGGATTGGAAGGGTTGCTGTGAAACGATAGTTGTTTGTTATCTAGTACACGTCAAGCGGCCTTCCAATCGGTGAATAATTCCGAAAAAATAAATCACCTCAATGAGAATTAGAGGGCTAAAAAACCAGCTAATTCGTTTTTGATGCATTGTTGAAAGGCGTTGTAAGTCCATTTTTCCTAGGTTGAATTTAACATATCATAAAGGTTTTTGAAAAAAAGTCAAGTATTAGCAAAAAAAACATAGTAAATGGCGAAAATGCTAGAAAAAAAGCGTTTATTGCGCTACATCATATTTCGGTTTAAAAATAAAGGCTTTTTCATGAAGAAAATGCTATTGTTGGCAAAAAAAAGCCGGACTTCTCGCTTGGAGAGTGCGGCGTGCTACATCTCTTCCGAGATCACCTCGGCGTGTACCGTGTGGTGGTTCCCGTGATTGCGACCCTTGTGCGCTTCGTGCGCATCCACCGGCATCATGGAACGGAATCCTCCGAGGAAGACGGGTGCACCGTCCAGCATTCCGAAGAAGTTCCGATCGATGTACAGATACCGAGCACCACTTGCCTGGTCCTGGACCATGGGGGTACGCATCTCAGGCTGCAGCATGTACGGTCCGCGCTTCTGCAGGTTCCGTCGGATCTTGGAGCGGATCTTGCCCCTGGTCAGTGGACCGACCACGTGTCCATAGCATCCGAACGCGCCCTGAGCGGGTTTGGCCCGCATCGTCACCTGGCCCGCATGAACCGCTGCGATGTCGACTCCTTGCAGGCACAGGTACGCTTCGAAGTCCGAGCTCAGACGCTCATCGTCGTACTGATCGTACGCGCGGCCGCGGAACAGGTGTTCCAGAAACGCTGCATGCAGGTAGTCCTGATCTCTACGGACCGGGTACGCCATGCCCATGGGCGGCATGTACCACTTGGTGTCGTTGATCCGCCGCGAACTGCCGGTCGGCCACTCCGGATTGTCCACGTTGAACGTGATCGCGTGCGCCTTGATCAGGCGTCGCATCTCCGGGTCCGCGAGCAGCGGGTGGTCGACTGCGATGTTCGGCTTCTTGAGCTTCTCGATCGGGTCGCTGGTGCGCGCGTAGAGCAGGTAGTCGCACTTGCCGTGGTTCGCAGCCAGGTACGCGCGGAAGTCGTCGGGGCCGAAGAGCCGATCGAAGCCGGTCAGCTCGCGCACCTCTTCGTCCGTGAGCGGCTCGCCCTCTTGCTTGCCGAACTCGATCGCGCGCATGGCGTGCCACTTCTCGTGCGTGACCGCGAGTAGGGCGATCGGACGCCCGAACTTCGCTCGCAGCGCGTCGAGTAGAGCACGAACTCGCTGCTTGTAGAAGCTATCGCGTCCATCTCGAGAGAAGGCCCGTTCCAGGAACTGGTACATGGCCCAGGAATTCTCCATCTCGAAGATGCGGTTGCGCAGGAGCGCTCGTACGGCAGGCATGGGCATGCTCGCAGCCTGCTCCAGGAACGGTTGCGGCAGACCGACCATGTCCACCTGCACGATCCAGTTCACCGGGCCAGCACCGTTGTTGCAGTACTGGTAGTCGGTCTCCCACTCGCGGTTGGCCTCGATCAGGGGCGCGAACGCTGCGTTGAACTCCGTGAAGATGCTCGCCAGCGCTTCCACGACCACCTGGGGGTAGACCGTACGGTATCCGGGAAGAATCCCGAACGGACTCAGGGACATCTGGATGTTGCGGGTCTCCAACCCGCCCAGGTCCAGGGACTCCATCTGCTCGATGTGCGTGTCCAGAATGTTCATCTTGTACCTCGTGTGTTGCTGTGGTTGTTGGTTGTTGTCGCTTTGTTTGTGAAGAGCGTTCTCAAGACTCGTGAATCCTTATCTCAAGATCTTTTATTGCGATGAACTAATCGCGCTGAAAAATCTGTAGACAAGAAAAAACCCTTCCAGTTCTTGGAAGGGTTTTATCGCGATACGTAATAAAGAAAATCTCTATGGCACACTAAACAGCCTTCCAAAAACTAGGGAATAGTAGTAATAGTATTGCCATGAGAAAGACTGTCGGGCGCAGAATGACCGATTGGTACTCTCTATTGAACTGTGAGACTGTAATTGACTGTTCATAACCGTAGTGTGCTGTTGTACAACTATATGTAAACGAATTAGTTAGAAAAAAGTGGTTGAGGGGCTGGGCCAGAACCCCTCGGAGTTTACGCGTAGGGTGCGGTGATGTGAGCGAAGGCTTCGCCCAGAGTCCGAATGTGCGCGAGGTCACGCGATGCGTCGGGTGACCGTAGTTCCACGGTCCCGTTCATCATGTTGATCCTCACGTCGGACCACCACCCCTTGGGCGCGTTCACCCAGCCGTAGCGTCTCGCGTGCGCGTAGACTTGCATGCGATTCCGGAGTACCGGCGGTCTAGCCATCTCTGGGTCGACCCAGAGTTCGTAGAGCCGCTGTCGGCGACCATCCGTGAGATCTCCCATGAAACGTAGGTCCGGCAACGCACGCCGGACTGCTTCGTACATTCCGAGCGCTTGATCCATGGACTGGCATCCCCTCTGGAACTGCAGTGCAGCGACCGAGAGTGCCGCGCGAGCGGCTTGGGGTGACAGTGCTTGGTAGCGCTCGGAGTCGAGCAGTTCAGGGAGGACCACGGTTTCATGGTCATCCGGAATCGGGATGATCGGATCACAGCGGAAGTTCAGACCCATGCGGGCAGCAGTCTCGTCGATCTCCTGCAGTCGGAGCGTGACTTCGGCCATCATGCCGTCGACGTCCGGTGCTGGTACCGTGAGTGCTTCGATCCTTCCGAGGTGCACCTCAGGTGCGAACAGTGAATCCGATCCGTTGTGAGCGCGACGCTCGGGTGAGCATTGCTCCGCACGGAGCTGAAGGAATTCAGGTCCCCGCAGGGCGGGCATGGGGTCGTCCCCCACGTGCAGGTGTCCTTCGATCTCCGCGCCGAACGCGGTGCCGTATCCGTTCCTTCTGTTTCTTTCGAAACGCTGCTCCAAGGCAGCGAAGAACGCGGCGGGCCCATCGACTCCCTCATACGGGATTAGTGCAGTCGGTTTCATCTCCTCCTTATTCCTCGTCTGCTGCTGTCGATGTGATGGTATGGCTTGCGAATCGTCTTGATTTCGGAGCCAATGTAGAGAGCAGTATATACCGCTGCCTACATCAGCCACAAAATAAAGCAGCCTTCGTTCCAGAAGGCTGCTCGTGAAAGAAATAGAAATTAATTACACATCAACCTTCTGGCGCTCAAAGCTAAAAAAGAAAGCATACCAGCTAAGGCTGTAATACTGTTCACATTCCTGAGTTGTTCTGATTGCGTGTTTCATAATTAGCAGTAAGAGTAATGCAGTCTCTCATGTTTGTCAACTATTCTGTGCATAAGTGCATATTTACGTAATTACTGCATCACTCACAAGCTGTAAGACCATTTTTAAGAGCTTTTTTCAAGGACACACCATTGCATACATTATGAAAAACCGCCTCATAGCGAGGCGGCTCAACAATACGACAAATTAACTGCTATTCACGCTCATCTTCTGAATACACCCACTCAAAGTCCATCTTCTTGTAATCAAACAGCTCATCTTCTGAAAAGAATCGTTCTAGCTCTAAATTCGCATTCTCTACAGAATCAGACGCGTGCACAATATTCGCTTGTACGCTCATTGCGTAATCACCTCGAATAGTCCCGCCATCTGCTGCTCGCCCTTTTGTATCGCCTGTAATTAAGCGTACTGCCTCTACTGCTTCTAGCCCTTCAAGCGCCATAAGCACTACAGGAGCGGACTGCATAAATTTTTTCAAATTCTGAAAAAATGGTTTATCTGCATGATGCGCATAGTGCTCTTCGATCTTTAGATCAGAGATATGCTCCATCTTCAGTCCAATGATCTTTAACCCTTTACGCTCAAATCGGCTCACAATGTCACCGAGTAAATTTCGCTGAAGCGCATCTGGTTTAATGATAATCAGTGTTCGTTCCATACATTTCTTTTAATTATTGCACTCTATTAATATCAAAAAAAGCCCCGAAGGGCAAATTCTTGATGTGAACAACACCGCCTACATTCCAGCAAGTACTTCCTTTACCTTGTCGACGACTTCTTGCGGTGTGTGGTTTGCTTTAATAAAGTAATCCGTTGCTCCTAACTCCTTTCCTTTTCGGATATCCTCTTCTTGACCGAGATTCGTTAGCAGAATTACTGGGATCTCTTTGGTTTTTTCATTCTTCTTGATCTTCTTAAGCGCAACAAATCCATCCATTTTCGGCATGATGATATCTAATAGGATAACAGCAGGCTGATGCTCGTCTGCCATCTGAATTCCTTCAGCTCCATTATAAGTAGACAGAACTTCGTATCCTTCTTTCTGAAACTTCTGAGTATACATGGCGTGAAGCATTTCGTCGTCTTCGACGAGGAGAATAGTGTTTTTGGCCATATTGGTAATTTTTTCGAAATCTTACATACATATTATAACATAGAATACAATGCCCGTCTATAGATCCAATCGATCCTATGGATAAACAGTGGATTACACTGCTAATGAGCATGATGGGGCCGGAATCTCCTGCTCTAATGCATGCGCAGCTCTGAGAACCACAGAATCCTTAAACTGCGGGCCAATGAGCTGCATACCGATAGGCAAATTACCTACTGCGCCTGCTGGCAGAGATATTGCGGGCACTCCTGCAAGAGTTGCAGGCACCATAAAGATATCAGCTAAGTACATTGCAATTGGATCCTGGTCCTGTGCTCCTATCTTGAACGGAGGTGTTGAAGAGGTCGGCATGAATAGTAAATCAACCACTCGAAACGCTTCTGCAAAGTCCTCCCGAATCAGTGTTCGCACTTTCTGCGCTTTCTTATAGTACGCATCCACATACCCGGCGGACAAACAAAACGTGCCAGTCATGACACGGCGTCGTACCTCAGGACCAAATCCAAGCTGACGAGTGCGCACAAACGCTTGCTCTAGAGTTTCAGCTCCTGCAGCAGGCTCTCCGTACTGCATACCATCAAATCGTGCCATATTCGAACTCACTTCAGAAGGAATGAGAATATAGTATGTGGCTAACCCGTATTTCATGATGTGCGGAAGCGATACTTCTACGACCTCAGCGCCTAAACCGCTCAATAATTTGACTGTTTCGTCATGGATCGTACGAACGTGCGGGTCCAGCCCTTCTAATTCGATCGCCTCTTTTGGTACACCGATGCGTAGTCCTTGTATAGATTGCTCTATCTCATGCACATAGTCGTCCACTGGAACACGAGGAGTTGTTGAATCGAGTGGATCCTCACCAGCAAGCTCTCGAAGTACATATGCACTATCTGCGACAGAACGTGAGAATATGCTCACAGTGTCAAAAGATGACGCCATGGAGATGACTCCATATCGAGAAATACGGCCGTAGGTCGGCTTAAAGCCTACTACGTTACAAAACCCAGCTGGCAGACGTGTGGATCCACCGGTGTCCGTACCTAACGCAAACAGCGCTTGCCCAGATGCTACTGATACTGCTGAACCTCCAGAAGATCCACCAGGAACACGCTCTAGATCATACGGATTTTTTGCAGGACCAAACGCAGAGTATTCATTCGATGCTCCTTGCGCAAATTCATCACAGTTTGTCTTTCCTAACAACACCGCGTCTTTACATCTCTCAACTGAAGTAGCTGAATACGGAGGGACGTACTCATTTAAAATTCTAGATCCTGCGGTGGTACGCAACCCGCGCGTGCAGAAAATGTCTTTCACCGCATATGGAATACCAGTCAACGGGCTCTGATTATTGTTATCGATTTCTGCTTGTGCATGTTCCGCATGCTCACGTGCATGCTTGGTATCTACAGTAATAAAACTATTCAGATCACTATTGGTCTGTGTGATGCGCTTCAAGTAATGGTCTACTACTTCTTTGACCGATACTTTTTTATCATCCAATTGTTTTCGTAACTCTCGTATGCTCGAAATCTCCATAGTATTAATGGCTAGGGCTGTCATCAGTAAATACTGCGTGCACACGCAAATGACCTTGCTCATCAGTGTCCGGCATACACTTCGTCATGTCAGATTTTTCAAATGTATAGGTCGCTTCATCTGCGCGCATGATATCTTCCAGTCCAGTGACCTGACTCGTTGGAGGAACATTATCAGTATCCACTTCACTTAGCTTTTCAACAAAATCCAAGATATCTGAAAGCTGGGACGGAAGGACCTCTTCTTCTTCAGTGGTTAAGTCCATCTTCGCCAACTTTTTTAGATGATCTATGGCTTTTTTATCTAATTTCATGCTTGGTATTGTAACAGGTACACAAGGGATGTTCAAGCAACTTATATAAAAAAAGATCCTGAAGTGGCCTCGATTATCCCTGCTCAACTCAAGCTGGGAAGTAGACTTCTCGACAATTCCTGCATTGAAGCGCGGGCTTCTTCTCCCCCTTGTTGTTCGAGATCGTGATCGAGACAGCTTCCTTGGACGGCTTACCGCAACCCTCTCCAGGGCAGAGCGTTCCGCTCGAAACCAGGATAGCCTTCGGGACCCATGTGAAATCATACGTTGCTGATTCCACGATGCCTTCCTCTAGGTGCGTCTTTGTTGCACCTCGCAAAGCATTACTATTGCTCTGCGAACTGCACCAAAACACTATTTGGTTTTTTGCAGTATCGCGAGCAGTCGTACAGCACGAAGTTGGTCCTCTGGATACGTTCGAAATTGCTTGGCGAGTTTTTTCGGTAACGCTTGCTCTCCGGGCTCCTCTTCTATATGCAATTCTTTAAAGCCCACAGTTGAGAATACCTTTCGAAAATCAACGGGTCGCAGGCGATTGGTGTACCCTAAGCCAGTTCTATTCATAGCCCGCCATAGCTACTCTGGATGTCTATAGTAATCAAATGGGGATTCAAAATTATGATGATCTCTGACGTCAACACTAATCATTGCCACGCCCTGTGGTGTTAACTTCGCATAGATCTCTTCCGCTACTTTCTGTACATCTTCCTTGTCAACATGCTCTAACAATGAAGTGCTGATAATGACATGAACTGATGAGTCTGAAATCTGATCGATCTTACTGACATCAGACTGTAATATCGAAATCTTCTTCTTCAACTGTTCAGATCGCTGTTCAGACCCTGTGTAAGAATCAATGCGCGCTTCTACTACTTCTGGGTACATATACATATCAACAAGATAGAAATGTTCCACGTCGTCTTTTTCAATAAACTGTATTGCATGAACGACTCCATCTCCTGACCCAAGATCCATTATAACGCGACGATTCTCAGGTGAAGTGTATGTATCTATCAGTTGTTTATAGTTTCTATAAAGAGACTCGTCATATTCAACATCCAGCTTTCCTATACTTCTAGTTCCAACCACATGATCATTTGTGACTGTATCCTTTTTAAGAACTATACGAAACCACGGGCGCACAAGATCCATGACAACGCGAAAGAAAGAGTATCGTTTACACATGGAGTTGATAGCTGTCTTCATTCTGCTCTTCATTATGATTTCACGCGTTAGTAATAAGTGAAAAAAATTCATTCTCAGTAATCACTTGAACGTCCTTGTCTTCAGCCTTCTCTACTTTTGATCCTGGATTCTCCCCAGCTACAAGATAATCTAGCTTTGAACTAACACTAGACAACACCGTGCCTCCATTCTCTCGCACCACCTCTTTTGCTCGGTCACGAGTCATGCTCTCGAGTGTACCAGTAAACAGAAAGGCCTTGCCTTGCAGCTTCTTCGATCGTGGTTGTTGTGGATTCTCAATGCGCAGATGAGACAGTAGTTGCTCTATATACTGCTGATGCTTGTTGTTTGAAAAGTACTGTACAATGCTCTCTGCAGCAGCTGGGCCGATATCATGCATGGCTTCAAGTTCCTCCTGAGTTGCTTGTTGAAGCTTGGCAAAAGAACCAAAATGTTGCGCTAGATCAATAGCAGTCTGTTCTCCCACGTGTCGAATACCCAGTGCATAGATGAATCGTGCTAAAGGAACCGAGCGTGCATCTTTGATAGCTTGTATCACATTCTTTGCTGCAGTCTCAGCAAACCGTTCTAACGGTTCTAAATCTCCTTCTTGTAACTCAAATAGGTCTGCGGGCGTTGATAGAAGCCCCTCATCAAGTAACTGATCAACAATCTTTGGGCCAAGCCCGTCCACATTCAACCCTTTCTTAGAGATAAAATGATAGAACTGCTCTTTCTGCTGAGCAAAGCACTCTTTATTAGTACAGTAATGTGCCACCTCTCCTTCAGGTCGTGTCACTGGAGATCCACAAACTGGACACGTGCGCGGCATACGAAACGCTTTTTCTTTTCCAGAACGCATCTTCTCTAACACTTGTACAATGTCAGGAATAATATCCCCGGCCTTCTCTATTACTACAGTGTCCCCAACCTTCACGCTCAAGCGCTTAATTTCATCCATATTGTGTAATGTGGCGCGCTGTACAGTAGTGCCAGCGATCTGTACGGGCTGTAAGTGTGCCACTGGTGTTAACGCTCCAGTGCGCCCCACCTGCACCTGAATATCTTCTACAACTGTCGTGGCTTGCTCGGCTGGGAACTTTAGTGCAATCGCTGCACGTGGCGCTTTCCCGACCACACCTAACCGCTGAAACTGTTTATTAGAATCAACCTGAACTACCACGCCATCAATTTGATATGCGAGCGCGTCGCGCTTGGCATTGACCTTGTCATAGAACTTCATAACATGATCTATAGAGGTGCACGCTGTTGCTTGCGGATCGGTTTTAAAACCAAGCTTCTGTAGCATCTTGTGTTCTTGTGCATGAGTCTGTTGTCCTAGGTCTGTCATGAGTGCATACGCCATAAACCGCAGGTCTCGAGCTGCAGCGATAGATGGATCCAACTGTCGGATAGATCCAGCAGCTGTATTTCGCGGATTCGCATATACGGCTTCACCATTTTTTTCTCGCTCAACATTAATCTTCTCAAAGACCTCTTTTGACATATAGACCTCTCCGCGAACTTCAATGCGTTTAGACTGCTTGGATAACGCATTATCATGTAGTTGTAGAGGAATGCTTTCAATAGTACGAATATTATTTGTCACATCCTCGCCTACGCGCCCGTTTCCTCGCGTAGCTCCCACCTTCAGTACACCGTCCTTATATACCAAACTAATCGCCAGCCCGTCCATCTTGGTTTCAGCAAAATATGTGAGCGATGCATCTGGATCAAGTCGCAGCAACCGCTCTACCCACGCATCCATATCCGCACGATCGAATGCATCATTTAATGACAACATCCTCTCCTGATGTGTGACTTTCTGGAATTTCTCAAGCGGCTCTCCGCCCACACGCTGTGTTGGAGAGTCTGGAGTCACTAAATCCGGATACTGCTGCTCTAAATCAAAAAGCTCCTTCTTCAACGAATCTAAGGCTGCGTCAGATATTTCCTGCTTATCCAAAACATGATATAAATAGCGATGATGCTGTATCTCCTTTTTTAACGTCTTAATTCGCTTTATTGCGTCAGATCGCGTCATATGAAAAAACTCTTTATTCTATTCATTATCCTACTCTGTATTGTAGTGGCTGCAGCCTGGTTTGTGAATAGGCACTACGAATTTATCTCGATTTCTTCACTTTCCAACACTGGTTCGGACATTATTGATACAATTCAAACACAAAGTGCTGATTCCTGGCAATTTGCTGTTATTGGTGATACCGAAGATCTTCCAGCGATCTCACGCACGATGGTAGAGGATCTGGCTACTCGCGACCTGGCATTTGTGATTCATGTTGGAGACATGTCATATAAAGGAGGGGTAGATGGGATGAGAAAAACGAAAGAGCTGTTCGATACCCTGCCATTTCCCACATACTACATCCCAGGAAACAACGACCTGGTCTATGATGAGGCCACAGAACGCAAGACATTAGAAAGCTATAAAAAAGTCTTTGGCGACAAGACCTATCAATCGTTTGATTATAATAACGCTCATTTCGTGCTACTAGACAATTCATACTTACGTATCGGTTTCTCCGATGAGGAGTTAGGTTGGCTAGAACATGACCTGGATAACAACGACGCAGATCATACATTCTTGTTTTATCATCGACCGCTGGATGTACCAGGTCAGCAATGGTTCGGTGACGATGAAACTCCGAATTCCCGCGCGCAGAACGAAAAATTCAAGAAGCTGATTAGCGACTATACAATCACCCGTATCTATAACGGACACCTCCACTTTTCGTTAACGTACACCATGGACGGTATTCCAGTCACTATCACTGGTGGTGGTGGCGCTGCACCTCAACCGATTCTTGGTGGTGACAGTGTTGCATACTACCATTATCAACTGGTAACTGTCTATGAATCAGAGGATGGTTCTATTGAACCGACGCAAGATATTATTTCGTTTAAATAAACTACTTGCGCCGCAGCTACTGCGGTTTTTTTGTATAAAAAAATGAGGCGTTGGTAGATCAGGGGCGCTCTACGGGCTCGCGATCCGAACAGGCCTGGATCTCGGCATTGATCGGCGGGAAGATCACCAGGGTGAACTTGCGGTCCGTGCCGAACTCACTCATGGTGATGCTGTCTTCGACCACCGGCTCGGCCTCGTCGCACGCGCGCGCGAGCGCCAGACCGAAGTCCCGAGTCTCGGCTTCGAGCGCCTCCGCGGAGACACCCACGAATACGCACCCGACCGCGCATCCCATGCGCCTGGCGTTGGCCACCGCAGCCACGGCCTCGGGTTCGAGACCACCGCTGTCCTGGGTGACCACCACGGTCCACCGGAAACCCTTCTCTACGAACTGCTGAATCAACTGTCGGTCCAGCATACAGTACATCTCCCTTCGTCCTCAAGCCACTTGTATATCACTGACAATAAAAAAAGTCAAGGTCTGACTACGCAAAAAAACTCCTTATTTCACTATATCTTCTATAGAAAACAGGACAAAATCTACTAGCCCTGAGGCACTGGGCTTCCATTGACTCAATGAGATCATCCGTCGCTGTGATTGCTGTGCTTCTCCGATAGAAACTACTTTTACCCCTGACGGTATTTCCTCAACACTTCCACCAGCGTCTGCTGCATCATAGAACGTAATATTCATGCCTAGAATCGCGCATTCTAATGCTTTCAAGCGTGCGATGTAGTTCGTATTTGGAACAGGTACATTTGAAATTGCCTCGCAATCCCAATCTCCAGCTCCGGACACACAAGTAAAGACCTGCTTACTGACAGCATCCTCCATCATGTCAAAATACTCATCATCGAACTCATACCAACTCACTTCAAAATTTGAATCCACTGGACAGTCTGGCTCATTCCAGTAGAACTGCGCTGACTCAATATTCATATACGTGGTGAATGGAGCGTCTGGGTCATATAGATCTATCTGTGTATTTCGAAACGTTGGAACAGGAACAGTTAATGAATCTATGGTGTCAGAGGTTGCAACATCATCAATGTAGTACTCTGCTACACCTGAAGACAATGAGACTGGCCCGGCTGGTGCTGCATAATTCTCAATTTCCATGATTGTATCATCCAGTGTTTCGCCCTCCACTCGACCAAGTTGTGTAATGTCTAGGGCTCGTTCAATACCAGTTTCTGAAGCATAAAAAGATTGCAGGGAATCTTCATACATACGAGCAATTTTCAGTCCCCGATACGTTAACGATGCGAGTGTAAAACCAATTAACACAAAGGCAGCCAACAACAACAGCACTACTAGCATTGCTGCACCATCTTGCGACTTCTGTTGTAAGCGCCTAACGAACATAGAATCGAGGCGTTAATGTAGTTTGGAACAACTGAGACTGAGCAATATCATTTTCTAGCTGCATCACCACTGTAATTAATGGAGCATCATCAGTAGCTGGAACCAACGAGCCACTAAAATACGGGTCCGAATCCGGAGATATAGTAAAGAAGCCAGTAGTTAAGTACACATCCTCATCATTCATCTTAGACCATAAAGGATCAACTGATGGATCTGGCACGGTCTTATCGCACGACATGTCGTACGGCATATCATCACATAAGTAGACGTGCGTATCCACGCCATCATTGTAAAACCAGAAGACTGTTTGAATACCGTCTAAGTCGCGCATCGCCAAGAATTCTGGCTCAGCTGACGGTGGGCCGGTATAAAAATTATAATCAACAAACCCTTCACGGGTTCGCTCCGAAACAAGCGACATCATCTGCCGCGCATTTGCTTGAAGATGCAACTGATTCGTTGCCTCAGAAGAGCTCTCGCTAAATAACAAAAAGATATTCACTGCTAACACAATAGTAATGCTAATAACAGCAACCGCAATCAGCACTTCAATGAGTGTCATTCCTTGTTGTCGAGTTTTTCTAGAATTTCCAGTCATAGATGTATTCTTCTAATGTATAGGTCTTGGTATCACCGCGAATCGAATACTGCACCTCTACAATTGCATCAATTCCTACTTGTTCATAATCCGCTCCAAAGTACGAACTGCACGTGTCCATTCCTTCTACAGTTAATATCTGCTCATCAGCAGAGTTATTTACATCTCGACAGATTGGATACAGAAATACCATACGAGAATATTTCGTTTCACTATACTGTGGATCTGTGGAATCAAATGTCGCTTCTGACCCTAACTGGAAATAGACACTGTCCGTGGTGTCTATCCAGGTATTCGTACAATTGAATACTCCTGTTGCATCAGTGCAGGTGTCACCATGAGCATCAGGTTCAAAGGATAAAGCATCCGACGTGTACGATGAAAGAAATGTGATGACCGCGCTGTAATCATTGTTTCCTGTTGTCTCAATATGATGCATTCCCATATCCCATTCAATTAATGGGTCCGACGTTGTATCAAATTTTAGCCAATTCGAATCACGCATCTGACGAACGAGCTCCATACCCTCGCGAGCGAGGTTTGCTGCTACAAATTCCTCCTCTGTGATTTCACTAGAGATTAAAGAAGAAGTGCTCAGCGCGACAATACTCACCAATCCAAAGAGGACCACTGCGATCGCGATGATGGATTCTAATAATGTAAACCCTGGAGCACGTCTCATATTAATACAATTGACCAGTTCTAGTGTTTATTGATATTACTTCTTGATCTAATGTCGCTGTATGCTGAAGAGTTATCTCCATATCCCCGGTTGCTGCACCCACGGCTGTGATATCTCCGCTCTGAGTCTCGACGTATAATTCACACTGTGTTGGTGGCGGTGGAGGACCCATGACAATTCCAGGCGACTTCGTAGGAGTACAGTCAATCAGTGTAATGTCTTCTAATAGTTCGTCTAGTTCAAAATTCACTTCTTTGATCAGCGGCTCTCCAGGATCATACTCCCCATTATCATTAAGGTCTGCAAATATAGAGTAGTCTTTTGTATCCGGCCCGGGATAGATCAACCAAAACACAATGCCGTACCCATATGGGGTCGTTCCAGTACTTTCTTCGATTTTCCCTGACTGTGCCCACGTTAATACAGTATGTACGTCAGCACTTAAGACCGTTCGCGCTTGTGTCAGCCGTTGAGATGAATCAGTACCTACAAAGGACACAGCAATAATCGTAGCGACCACCCCAACAACAGCCACCACTACTAACATCTCGATGATAGTGAACCCAGCTGTTCGTTGTGCCTTCATATGAGTAATTGAAAGTACCAATCAATAATTTCTTCACCAAATAGCAAGCAGATAAACGTCGCTGCGCTTAAAAATGTACCAAATGGAATGCGTGACTGCATCTGTGCTTTTTTCTGTAACAGAAGCGCTACAGCAACAAGAGCGCCCCCAACATATGCAAGAACTAATGCTGCAATAGTCACCTTCCACCCCAGCATCAGCCCCATCAGAAT
This sequence comes from uncultured Gammaproteobacteria bacterium, assembly GCA_964344485.1. Taxonomy (GTDB): domain Bacteria; phylum Patescibacteriota; class Patescibacteriia; order UBA9570; family XYC2-FULL-38-9; genus CAYFNF01. Next base: position 170,227 of record CAYFNF010000001.1, on the reverse strand, counting down.
GCCTAAACGTATATCTCCACCGCCGATCCACTTTCCGCGAGACACTGCGTACTGCAGCCAAAAGAAGACACCGCCGATAGCAGCACCGATAACCAAGTCTAATAATTCTTTTCCAAGCAACACCCCAACCGCACCAGCAAATATCATTGCTGGTACAGAGACTACATCTAAAATCAACTGATGCTTATAGTCATATAGAAATATAAATAACAGAATCCCGAAGAAAAAAGCGATCGCCAACGCCTCTAGGCCATAGCCAAATCGAACAGCAGCGCACACAAACAACAGCCCGCTCACTAACTCTACCAACGGATACTGCCACGAAATTTTCTTTCTACAAGAACGGCATCGCCCACGTAAAAACAGAAACGAAAGCAGTGGGATCAAATCCGTAGCAGAAATCGTTGTATCACAATGCGTACACGCACTTCGTGTGAAGCCTTTTCCCTTATCCCAGAATACACGCTTACTCTGCGCGAGCCGATACTCCGTGGCATTAATGAAACTCCCAACAACAGTGCCGAGTAAGAAGAAAATGACTATTCCAAAGCTCATTTCAAGCATAGATCTATTATACACTGCTTTGCCCAAGGAATAAAACAAAATCCCCGGAATGACCGGGGATTTGAGTAGTATATAACTACCGTATCACGATGCTGTACCGTGGAGACAATAGACATCATCTGTACAGTCTGGCTCATCACCAGGAGCAATAGTACCGTCAATGTCATCACCCACTCCAGTGGAGGTGATATAGTAGTACGCTCCGTCGTTCAATGCTCCGTCTACATCCTGCGTCAACGCTTGTTCACTACTGCTTTCAAGTGTTGAACCAATCCAATATTCTGTTCCGTTATCGGTATAGTAGAAGTACAAATCACCATCAGCATGATTTGGATCTGTTGGAACTTGAGTCATGTAGCTCTCAAGTGCTGATCCAAGTCCTGCCCAGTCATTAGCATCTACGCCTAATTGCGGATAGCGAGAGCTAGCGTTCCAGAATAATTCTAGACCGGTTTGCAGAGATTTCATATCTGCAACACGTTTTGTATCACGAGCACGTCGTTGTGCTGATGTCAATGACACAATAGCTAACGTCGCCAATAAACCGATAATCGCAATAACGATTAACAGCTCGATCAATGTGAAACCTTTTTTGTCTTTTTGCATGGTTTCGCACGTTATTACTTAATTATTTATATATATAAATGAATATACTGTATTATACCATAGATACAAATACGCAACAACTCTCTAGAGACCCTCTCTTCTTTTAAAACTGCGACGTAATCGTGTAGATCGGTAACAAGATTCCTGAAACAATGATAAGAGCACCAATGCCCAATAAAATTAGGATAATCGGCTCAATCAAGCTCACTAATGCATTGGTGAGTGAGTCTACTTCTCCTATATAGAAATCAGCAACTTTAACAAGGATCTGGTCCATACGCCCGGTCTCTTCACCCACCCCCATCATCTGCGTGACCATAGGCGGAACCCATTTATGCCGCTCTAATGACTCAGAGAGCGAATGCCCGGCTTCCACATCTTCTCGCGCTTGGAGTAGAATCTCTCGATAGAGATAGTTTCCCGCAATATCAGCAGAGATCTCGATCGACCGTGTTACTGGTACGCCTGCAGCAAGTAGATTCGCGAGGCTGCGGCTGATACGTGCAATGTAAATATGGTGCATAATCTTACCGAGCACCGGAATACGTAACCGCTGTTCGTCTAAGAACCGTCTACTCATTGGATTAGATTTCATCATCACGTACGCAGCGATCCCAGCGAGAGCAAGAATAGCAAACAACCACCAGAATCCCTGCATAAAATCACTCACTGTAATCAATATCTTAGTAACTAACGGTAACTCAGCACCGCTTTCTATCACTACCGTTAACATGCGCGGAACAACGTAGATCATCATGAAGAAAAAGATTGCAATAAGTGCAAGGACAATGAATACTGGATAGATCAATGCGCTAATAATACGCTGCATTAATTGATAGTCCTTCTCTTTCTGCTCAGCTAAGTAAAGTAAGACCTCATCCAGACGACCAGTGGTCTCCCCAGCACGGATCATGTGTACAAAGAAGTCGTCAAACACACGTGGATGTCGATGCAAGGCAGCAGACAACCTCGATCCACCATCAACTTCATCAGCAATATCTGTGACGATCGTGCGCAGTACTTTGGACTCAGTCTGTTTTATTAAAATTCGCAGAGACCGAACAATCGGAACTGTTGCCGAGATGAGTGTCGACAGTTGTCGTGCAAACACCACAATCTCTTTTGCTTTAACGCCGCGCGTTAATTCTTGTACTCGCTGCAGCACCTGTCGGTCAGACATTTTACGCACAGAAAGTAAAATCAGATCCTTTTCGCGAATCGTGTCTTGCACCACTTCCATAGTTGGTGCATCAAGCGAGCCTTCAACTAAGTCTCCGGCTCTATTACGTGCTTTATATACAAACTCTGCCATATCGTATTATTGAAACTGTGAACGGTCTACTGCAACCTTTGCTGCTTCTGCTTGACTGATCTTGCCGGCTTCCACTGCTGAACGCAGCGCTGCGTCCAGACTCCTCATGCCTTCACCTCGAGAGGTCTGCAGTATGTTGTTAATTTGATATACCTCTCCTTTCTGAATAATCGTGCGCACTGCTTGATTCGGTATCATCACCTCCGAGATACTCACTTTATCTCCAGTGCTACTTACCAAGCTACGCTGATTTATAATACCGACTAAATTCGAAGCCAGCTCCGCACGTGCCTGCCCTTGATCCGACGCATCGAAGCTATGAATAAACGTATCAATAGCCGAAGGTACAGTATTCACATGCAGTAGTGCATAGACCACCTTACCAGTATTCGTAAGCTCTAATACCTTTTGGAAACTTTCACTGTCCGTTAATTCTGAAACCATGATCACGTCCGCATCCTCATTCAATGCAAATTCCAACCCCTGAGTAGTACTGTGCACATCTTTGCCAACCTCGCGCTGATCGATCACACATTGGTTATCGCTAAACAGATACTCAACTGGGTGTTCGATCGTCAGTATACTCTTCTGTGCTGTTTGATTAAGATATTCGATAAAGCTCGCGACAGTAATCGCTTTTTGTGAATTATATGGACCAATAAATAAGACGAGTCCGGACTTGTAATTTACGAGCTGTTGCGCTTCAGATGGAAGATCCAACTCTGCAATCGACGGTAGTACATCAGGTATTGGAATCAACGTCGCGCTCAAGTGCCCTTGCTGGTAGAACACAGAGATACGAAACCGCTTCTTCGTCTCGAATGTCTTTGCAATAATCAATTCTTTATTCACCTGTAGCCGTTCAGTATTCTTCTCATCAAGCCAAGCTTCAATAATGTGCTCCATAAACTCTGGAGTCACAATGGACTGCTCTGGAACTGGCACTAACTTCTCTCCCACACGAATCATCGGTGGATTTCCAACCGAAAGATGTAAAGACGCCGCTCGGTAGGTGTCTACCATAGCGATGATCTTTTGGATTGCGAGTTGTTCTGCTGTGTCCATATGTGTAAAAAAATTACTCAGTTGTTGCTGTCCACACCTCTTCAATAGTGGTCTGACCTCGAAGCGCAAGGATAATACCGTCTTGGCGCATATTCACCATACCTTGTTCTTCCAGCTCTCGATGCACTAACTCAAATTGATTTATCTCCTCAGAAGCGATGATGTCTTGTAGCCGTGGAGTGATCTCAATCACCTCAGAGATAGCAACTCGACCGTGATATCCACTCCCTTCACATTTCGGACAGCCTACTCCGTGATAGACTGTTAACGGTAACTTCATGGTGATGTCTTTTGGAAGAGATTTCTCTGGAATAGATTGTAGTTCACGCAATACTTCACTCTCTGTTTTTACTGGTAGCTGTGTCTCTGTCACGCAGTCTACACAGTTCTTTCGCACTAACCGCTGAGCAATCACCAAATTGAGCGCTGAAGCAATCAAGAATGACTCTGCTTTCATGTCAATCAATCGCGGAATCGCACCAAGCGCATCAGTTGTATGCAACGTGCTCAAGAGCATGTGCCCTGTGAGCGCAGCATGAATCGCTAGCTCTGCTGTTTCATTGTCTCGAACCTCACCGACCATGATAATGTCTGGATCCTGACGCAAGATAGAACGAAGACCGCGCGCAAAGGTCAACCCGATCTCCGGATGGATCTGTGACTGAGAGATCCCTGGCATGTTGTACTCTACTGGATCCTCTAGTGTAATGATATTCCGCTCTTCTTGATTCAAGTCCTGTAGAATCGAATACAGTGTTGTGGATTTACCAGAACCAGTCGGTCCAGTGACCAGGATCATTCCATGTGGACGCTCTAAATGATTCTCGATCATATGTAAATTCCGATCATGAAACCCAAGTTCAGCGAGGGTGCGAATACCAATTGCTTTATCTAGAATACGTAACACCACTTTCTCTTGACCAAGTACCGGTAATGTCGAGACACGGAAATCAACCTCTCGTCCTTCTATCTGACTATGAAACCGTCCGTCTTGAGGTAAGCGCGTCTCATCTAGTTTTAGATTCGCTAGTACTTTGATTCTTGCCACCAATGAATTGTGAACGTTCTTGGGCATCTGCAAGGAGGTATGCAGTACTCCATCCACACGATAGCGTACTCGAGTACCGTCTTTCGTCGGTTCAATATGCACGTCCGATGCACTCCCTTCCACTGCATAACGTAAAATCACTGCCACCATCTTGGAGATCGGCGCGCTCTTTACCGAGTCTTCCACTTCTTCTTCAATATCCTCGTGCATCCCTTCTTCGCTAGCTTGCAACGCTTCAGCGACCTCGTCTGTGAGATCCGCGTACTGCCGCAATACAGACGAAATGCTTGAATCAGAGGCAAGGTAGTACTTCCATTTAATATTCTCTTTACGTCCAATAAAATCTAATGCTTCGATTGCTTTGTAATCATGCGGATCTGCCATTGCAACCGACACTTCTCCTTCCTGCTTTGACCACGGAACCAGTTGGTAGTTCTCTGCAATATCCTGGCTCACCAGATTTAACACATCATTAGGGATGTCTTGATCAACCAAATGCACATACGGAACTCGAAGTACCTCAGCTTTTACTTCTGTAAACTGCTCTTCATCAATCAACTGCTGTGTGACTATCAAATCCAACATATCAGTCCCGGAAGCACGAGACTCTTCTGCTAATTCCGTCAGCTGTTGAGGAGATAACAACTGTCGGCTTTGTATCTGTTCTAGGATTGTTACTTTATCACTGTCCTTCATTCGGCTGAGTATTATCTTGAAATGGAGCAAATGGGTTCTGGTTGCCAGCAAGTGGAATTTGGAAGTCCTCACTCGACCCATTGCCTGCAACATCGTACGACACCACGGTGTAGTACTGAATCACATTTGTATCTGCTTCTGTATCTACATAGGTAGTATCCTTTCCTTTCTTCACTGTGACGATCTCTTCTCCACGCGTACCATAATCTGAGGATCGATATATCTTTACATGATCAAAATCCTCATCAGTTGGATTCGCCCAGGAGATCTGAAGTCCTGCAGCGCCCTTCTTTGTCGTTATCGTAGTCACGGTGATATCAGTTGGAGAGAACGGTGGAATCTCATCTGCTGGCTGTACCACAATGGATAGCGATTTCTTGGATTCATGCCACTCACCTTCATACTTCATAGTTGAATAAAGCTGATATTCATACATCACAGTGTTCTTGACTTCTTCGTCAATATAGGACAGCTCTGTATTGTTTTCTTGAATAAGTTCAAATTCTTCCTCTTCTTCTGCATGCAACTCTCGTCGATAGATATTTACTGAGGAGACGATCTCGGGTCGTATCCAGAACAGAGCGACTTCCCCTCCCACACGAGTATTCAACGCTTGCACCTCTTCCACTGGAGGGGGATTAGTTGCGTCAACCAGAATTCCTTGTGTTTGCACAACATCGTCTTCGCCTACTGTAAAATCCAGCTCAAGAACAGCTTCGCTAATGAGCGGCTCCACTCGGAACGACGTCATAATAGGAATCTCGTCTGCGTACGCGTACTCAGCCATCAAGCCAAACGCAGTATGTCTATCTTGAGATGTATACACTGCCAAGGCCCCGATCACTGTTACCAATGCTAACAATACAATCTCCTTTCCAGATGTATGGTGTGTTCGGAACTGCTTCTTCCGGCGTCGTACTCGTTTTCGTTCTTCGATCGAAGGTGTCATAATGCCGAGGATGAATTAAAATAGTATGTCTGTAACTGTAGTGCCATGCTGTCGGTTCCAGGTGAAAATGAAAGCTGTCGCATATCAAGAATAGGTACAAAGGTCTCGAGCGCGGAGAGGAAATACTTCAATTCTCCATATGTCCCTTCATTGTTCTTGATATTCATCGTAATTGTAACGGTCTTGATATTAGGATTCGCTACTTCCACTATTGTCTCCTCCTCTTCTCCAGAATCCGTTGTCGCAGTACTAGTAGTTTCAGTGGTTATAGTTCCGGTCTGTGCTACGTCAATGCTTGCGATCTCAATGGATGCTTGCTCTGCAAATTGATTCATGGTCGTGATCAGCGCCGTCGGATTGTAGGAATGCGGAAGCACCTCTTCTAGTTGTCGCAATCGCTCTTGATCCAATGTGGTATATTGCTCTTCTAGATATCGCAACTCCACCAGGCGATCCTGCTGATCTTGTAATTGCTCAGTCACTAAATCATACTCAAGCACGCCGCTCTCTTGAATAATGCGGTACTCCCCGCGCAACAACACTAGCCAGCCGATAAAGAAAATGATCAGCACTTCAGCAACAAGAAAAAACTTATAAAACCGAGTGATAAATGCGTTCAGTGCTCGATAGATTTTTCTCCAATCAAAATTCATAGCTATTGTATTACTCGGTGAAACAATTCAGGCGAAAATTCCACCACTAAAGAAAACGACACGTACTGCTCTTCATCGGTTTCTTCGGTCTCAGCTTCTTCGTTTCCGGATTCCGTTATCTCTGTTGACGGAGAATACTGCGACGCAGCACTAGTGGTGACAGACTGTACATACGGTGACTGTTCATATACCCATACTTGATTCTCGATTTGACCGTAGTCCGTACCTACAACTTCGAATGTGAACTTGCGTGTACGAACTGAGCCGCTCATAGAGCGATAATACACGGTCGGTAGGGTTAATTCTTCAACAGTCTCAATTAACGGAGTCCAATAGACATGTTGATCAATCACATCAGTAAGCGCGCCTAGTTGATCATGCATATCCTGCGCTTCCGTACGCACTTGCCGGAATGATTCAATGTCACTGTTCGTTAATTCAATCTCTTGCTTGATGGTTTCTATATCGATATCGATCTTACGCTGGTAAATATTCATCGCTCCATACACACACAACACAATCGCAATCAAGCCGAGTGCAGTATACCCCAAATCTAACAACCGATTGCGTGTCTCCAGCTCTGCAATCACTTCATCTGGAATCAAATTTACACCTAAGGAGAACATTGGGCGAGCAGCGCCTTTCTTCTGTTGCTGCGCCTGCTTTTTCGTCTGCTTCTTTCTCTTCTTCTGTACTTTTTTTCGCTCAGGTTCTGGCACCTCTGGCCCGGACCGCACTTGCGTCATGTCCGGAGCACTGTCTTTATGCAATGCCTTCTTTACCTCATGCTCGCCAATATCATGAACCGTAGTGACTGCTGCAAGCAATTCAGCGCCTGCTTCTTCTTTATCGCGCTTCGGCGCTGGGTGCTCCCCGATATCTTTTGGTGTGGTGAATTCATGTAATAGATCCGGAGCGACCTCTTCGTCCTCTTGCGGTACTGGTGGCTCCGGTTTCGCTGAGGCTGCTGCTGCATCTAATAAATCTGGCGCGTCGTCCTTTCCTCGTTCTGGAGCGTCATGAACTGTTGGCGTGCTCTCTTGTGCACGTTCAAAATCATCCAGTAAATCTGGAGCGTCATCTCGTTCTCGTGCTTCTGGAATATGATCTTGCGGGCCTTTCGTCTTCTCTGGTTTCTGCTGCTTGGCTTTCTCCTTTTTCCACTGCTTGAATGTCTTCTCTTTCTTCTTCTTTTTATCCTTTTTTTTCTTCTTATCCTTGAGCTTCTTCTCTTTCGGAGGCGCGTCGAGCCGTTCTCCTGACGTATACTCAACACCACGATCATCCCGACGTTTCCGTGATCGTTTTTCCTCCTTGTCTGATGATATAAAATCAATGTCGCCCATAGACGTAGTGATGGTACATACTGCTTACAAAGAACACCTCCTCAACACCTGCATTAGCTGATCTCTCGCATTGCTAACCCGACTGCCACAGCGAGACGTGAACCAAGTTGTTGAAGAACTGGTTTCATCTCTAATGGATACATCACGCGTGCCCATGGATCCCCGATAAATACTTTAACTCCTAATACCTGACTCAGATATTGAGTGATATTCGGCAACCATGCGGAACCGCCGGCGAGCACAATCTTTTCAATATTTCCCTGCCCCTGGCTCTGATATAGATTCAATACGTATTTAATTTCGTTGATAATAGACGATACCATGAACTCAATGCGCTTTGGTACCTGCCCTGCTGCTGCACCTGCTTGTTCGGTTAATCCAAAATCTTTTTTAAATTGCTCTGCTCGGGCCACATCTAAATTCAAGCTATTCGCGATCGCTTTCGTGATGGTATGTCCACCGATATCAATACTACGGTTAATGAGCGGCACAGAATCTACTACTACACTAATCGTGGTAGCGACTGCACCAACATCAATGAGCATAATCGGAGATTTATCATTACCAATGAGCGCTCGTTCCAGTGCAAAACTCTCTGTCTCCAAGCTCACTAAATTCATTTTTGCTTCTTTGAAGATCTCTAAATAACGAGACACCAAGTCCTTTGGTGCTGCAGTTAATAGAATCTTTAAAATCTTCTTGCCTTTAGTCTTAATCTTTGGGCTCTCTCCCTCGGCTTGTGCTGGTGCTTCTTGCTGTTGCGCTGCATTCTGACCAGCAGCATTGGCGGAAAAAGTGGAATCTACTTTAGTGTCTTCTAAAATTTTCCAGTCCAGAATCATCTCTTCTAGCGGCATGGGTACAAACTTCTTAGCTTCCCACTGCACTGCTGCAACTAGCTCCTTCTTTGGCATCTCGGGCAGATGGATGATCGAGGTAAAAACCGTATAACTCGGTAGTGCTGCAACTACGTTACGCGAAGTGGTCCTAGACTCTTTCTGAATGTGTTCCAGTCCTGAAATGATCTTATCTTTTGCCTCTTTTGTATTAGAAGTCAGGATCTCGTTGGATTGCTCTAAATACCCATAGGTCAACAGCTTTGGCCGGCCTTTCACGTTCTCTAATTCAACGACTTTTAGCGCTGAATTACCGATATCGATACCTAAATAGCTTTCATTCGAACCGAATAGTGACATACGCTAACTTTACTAAAAAAATAATTAGCAGTTCACCTGCTATTATAACATCTTTTATAGCCCATGACAAGCAATCTGTTCATAACATTGAAACAATCACTCTTCAGATTCAATTAATGGTAGTACCGACGCGTAATCTCGCAGTCCTGGAGGTGTGTTTGCGATGATTCGACCGTCATAATAAAAGAGTTCTGCTGCTTCATTCACGCCAGGAACACCTTCATACGTTCGCTGCAAGTCAAATCCGTACGCCATAGTGAGCCCAAAGAGTTGTAACTGCGCTGAACCTGGTGCTTCAGTGATTAATCTCCCATCATCAGTGGAGGCGTCGCCAAAAATGAAGAACGACCCCACCACATTGGTCACATTTTCTGCGATCGTGACATCTCCCAACACCACCCACGCAATAGAAGGGAGATTCGCTAAGTGCAGCAGCGCGGTGCCGGTCTCATAGAAAGTATTTGCTTCAATACGTAGGTCTCCGTCTACAATAATGGTGCCGCTTGCATCAAATGCACCAGATGAAGGGTCTGATGATGTACCGCTGATAAATGTTATAGCATTTGAAATAGTGCCACCGGACGTTTCATAAACCGTTCCGTCAAGAAATAAGTTGCCAGAAAGTGTGCTCAGGCTTGAGATACTCTGGACGGTCTCGCCATACACATTCTCTGTACCTGAGACAACGGTCGTGAGTTTATCCATATCAATACGGCCGAGCTCACTGCGGTAGAGTTGATCATCTGTTGGTAACTGCATGGTCTCAAAGTCCTCTTCTGTAAAGATGCCGTCAGCTCCGCCTAAACCGTCTGCGTATTCACTATTGAAATTTACGATGGGGTTACTGTCGCTGGAGAGAATTAAGAATGTCGCGTTATACTGTGTTGGTGTTAGTGTGGTTGGATCTACGGTATTATTGATTCCTCCGTGCACATACACATCTCCTCGTTCTGTTGAGACATATCCAGTTCCTGTGACGGTTCCCGTAACTCCAGATGAGAAGTCTAACCACCCAAGTCCGACGGAGTTGTCATAGGCCAAACCAATTGGATCTACTGTTCCGCCTCCGGAGTACGCCCATCCTTCGAGTGTGTCATTTCGATAGAGCACTCCGTATTCAGCCCCGCCTGCTGATGGATCAACATTTCCTCGCAGTAACACCCAACCCCAATCACCATCAACAATAGAAGGGGCGCCAAACAACACTCCACCACCATGTTCTGCTAACGTTTCAAAACGCGCCCACCCCGAAAGCTCCTCTTGATTTGTTTCATCGATCTTTGCTGAATAGCACGGCTCAGCTGGATAATAATATGCTGGACCAAGGGCGATACATGCTGGATCTGCATATGTTGACGAAGGCAGCGGAGCAGGGTCAAAATTCAACCACCCAATGCTCTCCTCTGTTCCTGGCACATCTGCGTCTCCGGTTCCCATCCATGCCCAACCGTCGACTTCACATAAACCATTCGTACAATTATCAAAATCCACTGCTACATATGGATCTTCAACTAGTCCAGTGAGTGGGTCTGTGTCATCTCCAGTTACTGGATCACACGACGCGTCGCTTAAACAGTTTAAATGGATAAATCCATATGCAGACTCTGGTGAGATGCCTACGGTGCTGCCTGCTTGGTCTACTGGCATGCCGATCCACGACCAGGATTCGAGTGCGTCAGTTCCCAACCCAGTGAGCGCTGCAAGTGCGTGATCGTGCCGAAAACCAATAATAATACCTGCGCATATGATAAATACACCGATTCCATAGAGTACTGCGCGTGGTTGCTTCATGTCTATATGATACGAGAAATCGCAAAAATATGCTACTGTAGTCGTATATGAAACATCAATACGCTTGTATCGTTGGTTCTCACCCTGAGTTATCGCTTGCTGAGTTGATAGCGGTATTTGAATCACAAGAACTGCCAGTAACTGATGTACAACTGAAACACTCGGTTGCACTAGTGGCCTGCACAGAACCGCTAGACGCTGCTGCGCTCATGGAACGACTTGGCGGGACTGTGAAAATTGTTGAGATTATCGGTGAATTTGATGAAGAGGCTATTGCTGACTGGTTGATTGAGCAAGCGGATCCAACATCAAAGTTCCATTTTGGTTTTTCTCTGTATGCACTCTCACCAGAGATCAAATTAAAGAAACACTGGAAGCACATAAAAACGTTAGGGCTAGCGTTGAAAAAATCCTTCAAGAATGCGGAGGTCTCTTCACGTTTTGTAGAGTCTAAAGAAGTACAGCTCTCATCAGTGATTGTTCATAAAGAGCGCTTACTGAAGAATGGAGTGGAGATTGTATTGTTGAAAGATACGAACAGCATCGTATTCGGCAAGACGCTTGCAGTTCAACCGTTTCAGAAGTTCTCAAAGCGAGACTACGGCCGACCACAGCGAGACGTACGCGCTGGCATGCTTCCACCCAAAGTTGCACGCATGATGATCAACCTAGCGCAACCCACAGAGGATTCCACGATCCTGGATCCGTTCTGTGGCTCAGGAACCGTACTCCAAGAAGCGCTGTTGCTCGGTTATTCGCAAGTGATCGGAAGTGACATCAGTAGAAAAGCAGTCACAGACACCAAGAAAAATCTCCAGTGGTTGGACCTGCCTCCAGTGCCAATTCATGCTTCTCGAGCAGAGCTGCTAGTGCAGAACGGTATTATACACAAACAGTCAGTTGACCGAATTATCTTTGAAGGCCATCTAGGACCGCCTACGCCGCACCCCAAGCAGATACCTTCTATAGAGAAAGAACTGCAGCAACTGTACGCCGAAGTCTTTAAAGAGTTCCGTGCAATACTTGCGCCAAACGGTGTGATCGTAGCAGCGCTTCCGTTTTGGTATAGCAAAAACCAAGAACATCATCTACCGATAAAACAGATTATCTCTAACGGGGGGTTTTCTCTGCAGCGACCTCCATTACTATATCGTCGACCACAGCAAAGTGTTGGACGTGAGATCATTATTGCGCAATAGTACGTTCAGCAAACAACGCCGTACCTGTCGCTTGCGATTTTTGCTTTTTTTTGTAATAGTAAAAATATGTTTCGAGATCACAAAGGTTACAGACCACGAACCGTCCACCCAGATGACGCTGCGGCTATTAGGCAAATGACAGAATCAAGTGCCTGGGATTCAACGCAGTTTAATCAAATCCTTGTTGCGCTCGCAACGGTTGGAAATGGTGAGTCTATACCAGCAGCAAACTGCCCAAATACTATACAGCTGCAACGATGGCGGAAATTTATTGATGATCTCTTAGATCGGACGTCAAGATCAAACCGCGAACATGCACGAGCAGTGTTAGCAGATACGCAAAAGAAAACCATTCTCATGTCAGGGAAAATATCTGCAGGGTCAGAGTCCGAAGTAAATGTTCGTCTTTCAAAGCAGCCCGGCAGAGAACGACATCAGTCTGTTGTCGCAACAATTCATACACATCCAACAGAATCCGGACACAATATGTCACATGGATTTAGTGGACAAGATTATATCAGCCTTCTCTCAGAACCTGAACAACAAGCAATTCTAGTTGCGTACGGCAATGACTATCGACTCATGGTATTAAAAACGTCAGTCACTCCAAATGATCTGGAGCAAGACCAAGTTGAAAGAAGAATAAAACAGTTACGAGAGGAATATCTGGGTAGTGATGTTGCTCGTCCAGAAAATCAATTCGCGCAACTCATTCACTTCAATAAGGCGGTGTGTACAGAATTCGGGTTGGTGTTTTATATGGCAAGCCGCGAAAGCAATGATCTGTTCAGGCGTGTCCCTGTCACAGACATTGAATAATCGCTAATAGCATTACTGAAAATGAAAATGCATGATGTCACCGTCTTGCACGTGATACTCTTTGCCTTCCATTCGAACTTTTCCTTTTTCTCGAGCGCCCGTCCATCCGCCGCATGAAATAAAATCATCATACGCGACCACTTCTGCGCGAATAAAACCTTCTTGAAAATCTGTGTGAATCACACCCGCTGCTTCTGGTGCTGACGCATTCCTGTGTACTGTCCATGCGCGCACCTCTTTCTCTCCTGCAGTGAAGAACGTAATCAGTCCGAGGGTCTCGTATCCTTTTTGGATTAACGCTGTAAGTCCTGTCTGCTGCATGTTCAGCTCTTTCATCATGTCTTGTGCTTCTTTTTCATCGAGCTGCGTAAGCTCTGCTTCAATTTTCGCTGAGATGATAATAGGATTCTTATCTTGCAGTGCTGTAGGGATATCTGCTGCAGTCGCGCCTTCATCAGTGTTCGCCACGAAGATAAACGGTTTGCGCGTTAGGAGCTGTACATGCTTGACCACTTCCTCCTCCTCTTCTGTCAGCTCCACGGTATTGGCTAAGCTCTCTTTTTCTAATGCAGATTGAAACTTCTGAAGCACCGCAAGCTCTGCTGCGGCTTCCTTGTCTTGACCGCGCACTTTTTTCTCTGCTGCTGCAACAAGCTTCTCTACGACTTGCAGATCGGCCATCATCAATTCTAAGTGAATGGTCTCCATATCTGCCATAGGATCAGCCTGGCCTTCAACATGCGTGACATCCGGATCTTCAAACACACGAATCACTTCAGCAATCGCGTCTACTTCACGGATATGTGAAAGAAACTGATTGCCTAAACCCTCGCCTTTATGCGCTCCTTTGACTAAGCCAGCGATATCGACAAACTCTATGGTAGTGGGAATGATTGTGGTGGTGCTCACTAACGGTGCTAACGGTGCTAACCGTTCGTCCGGAACCGCAACCACACCGACATTTGGATCAACCGTGCAAAAAGGGAAATTCTCAGCTGGCACTGCAGTGCGAGTGAGCGCTTGAAATAATGTAGATTTTCCGACGTTGGGTAGTCCAACGATTCCGACTTGTAATGACATATTCTTTTATAGAGCGCGGAGGTGATATTACCACAGGACGGTTGGCCCGGCGTGAGCCGGGTTTTAGTCCGAGGCAATATCACGTAGCGCTCTGCAATTATTACTTGCTCAGCATAAGGGAAAACTCCATATTACGCAATACTATAAAACCGCGCTTTAAACGCGGTCTTTTTGTACTCCTTCTCTGAAGTGTTGGGTAACACTGCAGGGAAGGAGCGGCCAGGTCGCGAGCGTATGCGTCGCGATGAACCCTGGCCGGGCGCTCCTCTGCGCCTCAGGCGCTCCTACTTGCTCGTGGCCATGCCGGCGGTCAGCCAGCGCTCGGTGTCGATCGTGACCGGGCGGTCGTAGACGACGGCGTAGCGGGCCTCGAACTCCGCGGCGGCGGTCTCGCGCGCGATGCGGCGCGAGCGGACCGAGAGCAGCAGGGCGGTGAGGGCGAGGGCGGACAGGGACAGGGTCAGGGTCATGAGTACCTCCGATGCAGACCGTGCGGTTCACGCCCGTAGGCGATTCCCGACTTGTCCAGGACGGCTGCTAGCTACTAAATAAGGCTGCAAAAAATTCGGCGTCTTATTTAATACTTAGCAGGCGTCTCTGGGTCGTCCCTGTTGTTGGATTGTCACTCTCTCCTCGTGACAGTTCCAGTTCTTGGATATAAAGAACAGATCATACTAGCGCACTTTTTCGCTTTTGTCAAGACCTGAAGCGTGAAAAATGTTCCACAAAAAAACCGCGATTGTTCTACGCTGCTTGTTCTTGCTGATTTTTATTCTGTTTCTACTCCATTAATGCGGCACGCTGCGATCCAAGTATTCTCCAGTAGCGACGCAACCGTCATGGGCCCGACTCCGCCCGGAACCGGAGTGATATAATCTACTTTCTTGCTTACTTCTTCATAATCCACGTCTCCATAGACCGTTCCTTCAATGCGTGCAATGCCTGCATCAATCACTACTGCTCCTTTTTTTACCATATCTGCAGTAATCAAGCTTGGCTTCCCAGTTGCTGTGATTAAAATGTCTGCTTGCTTGGTAATTGCACCCAAATCCTCTGTTGCACTATTGCACACCGTGACTGTGGCTTTTTTGTTCTGTAATAACGCTGCAGTGGGTTTGCCAACGATATTACTCGCACCTACCATAACCACATGCTTCCCTTTTACATCTATATGCGCTGATTCTAACAGTTGCCAAATACCAAGAGTGGTTGCTGGCATAAACTCCGGCTCTCCAATAGACAACCAACCGATATTCTCTGGGTGAAATCCATCTACATCTTTAATCGGATCAATAGAGTTCATAATATGATGTGTATTGATGTGGTCTGGAAGCGGAAGCTGTACTAAAATACCGTGAATCTTCTTATTCTTATTCAATTTATTGATGCACTTCAGTAGCTTTCGTTCATCAATGTCATCCTCAAACTCATACGTTTCCAGATACATGCCAACTTCTTCAGACGCTTCAGCTTTGAACTGCACATAAATCTCCGAGGCAGGGTCGTGTCCAACCAAAATCACTGCCAAGCCAGGCTGAATACCTGATTCCATGATCCGTTTTTTTAGCGACGCGCGTACTTGTGTGGCCAAGCCTTCGCCGTTGAGGATTTTCGTAACATGTTCACTCATGTACTTAGAGTAGCAAAAGCATTTCGTATTGACAATGAGAAAAATTTGTGTTAGGATCTATTGTTCTATATTATACAAAGTACACATATGAATGAATTTCGACCAACACGATCATCAGCAGTACGAATCCCAAGAAGAGATTTGGACGATGATGACGATCAGCATCTACAGGTTCCCTCTATTGAAGAAGAGGAACAGCCTGATTTACGTGTTGTAGAACCAGAAGAGGCAGGTGCTGCAGAAGCCGTAAAAAAAATGGAAGATGAAGAGACTGCTCGACTACTCGAAGCTGCAATTCAAGGCCATCCAGGTGCATTCGAAGCATTGGTACAACCGTACCAACGACTTCTCTATGCACGTTGCTACGCTATCCTGCAAGATCAGCAAGACGCAAAAGACGCGCTTCAAGATACTCTAATAAAAATCCATCGAAATCTTGCCAGGGTCTCTTCACCAGCAAAATTTCGAGGGTATATTTTCCGAATTGCAGAGAACGCGGCAAAGGATCTATGGCGTAAACGATCACGAAGACGCGGAAGAGAGATTAGTGAAAATGTCGGAGAGGAAGGCTCAGCTAAACTTACAGATAAACCGTATCCAGATCGACCTGCGCATGGAATGGACCCTGAACGCGCTGTTCGAGCACAACGAATGCTCGACCGTATTCGTGGCTGCATGGAGCAGCTCCCTGAAGATCAGCGACAAGTCTATGAGATGCATCGATTTGGAGGGTTGAAGTATAAAGAGATCGCACAACGTCTAGGAATCCCAGAAGGAACAGTGATGAGTCGCATGTTCTATGCAAGAAAGAAACTACAAGAACTTCTCACTGAACTACCATCAGAATTATAAATCATTATCAATATATCTATACCAGAAGGAACAGCTAGTGCTCGTAGAGCACGTCCAACCCCACTGCCAGTCGAACCAGACACTGGTGGTCAACGCGATCAAGCTGAGCACCCACCAGAGGACAGTATGCCAGCACCCGATCTTGAGGTTGTCCAAACCATGACCCAACAAGAATTCGACAGCCTTGTACGCCCACATATGGCACTGCTATATAGAATTGCCATGAGCTTTATGAAAAATGAAGAGAACGCTGCTGATGTGCTTCAGGATGCGATGCTGAAAGCGTGGAAAAGCCGCGATAAGATGAGAGAAGTAGGTAACGTCAAAGCATGGTTATGTAGAATTGTAGAACGCACTGCGCTTAATGATATTCGACATAAAAGAGCGGGGATGCGTGATGTACGAAGAACCATGGGGTACGAAGATGTAAACGCAGGAGATGACGCACCGACTTGGGAAGCAACTGCAGATGCACATGCTGAATTTGGAATGAGCCCAGAACGAGCAGCAGCAGTGAGGCAAGACACTGCTTTACTCCATCGGTGCTTAGACCAATTGCCTCCGGATCTACGCGACACTATGGTATTAGTAGATGTTGAAAAAAAGACGTATGACGAAGCAGCAGCACAACTTGGAATCTCAAAAGGGGGCGTTGGAAAACGTCTTGTAAAAGCGAGAGCTGCATTTCAAGAAATTCTTGCACGCGAGCGAGCAGAATAACTAATACAAAGGAAACTCCTTCACAAGCTCAGCAACCATTTGCTGGGCTTTTTGTTTTATCTCTTGATCTTCAGGTTTCTGTAACAACTGGATGATCATCTCTCCAATGCGCTCCATCTCTGGTTCTTTCATACCACGAGTGGTGAGTGCCGGAGTACCAAACCTGAGGCCAGATGGGTTCATTGGCTTGCGAGGATCATCTGGAATCATATTTTTATTTGCAGTAATTCCCACCTCATCTAAAATCTCTTGCGCTTGCTTGCCTGTTAAGTCCAGCGGCGTCACATCGGTGAGAATCAAATGGTTGTCTGTCCCTCCGAACATAATGCGCAGCCCACCTTGCTCTAGTGCACCACATAACGCTTTAGCGTTTTTCACGACCTGATCAGCATACTCTTTAAACTCTGGCGCTGCAGCTTCTTTCAATGCTATCGCCAGTGCAGCGATCTGATTTTCATGTGGGCCACCTTGCAATCCAGGAAACACTGCTTTATCAATCTTTTTTGCGAACTCTTTTTTACACATGATCATTCCACCGCGAGGTCCACGCAGAGTCTTGTGAGTTGTAGTAGTCACAATGTCCATGATCGGTACTGGATTATTCAGCGCCCCTCCTGCAACTAACCCTGCAATGTGTGCCATGTCCATCATGCTTACTGCTCCAACTTCCTGCGCGATGTCATGAATCTTCTGATAATCCACTTCACGCGAGTACGCAGAGAACCCTGCAAGCACCATCTTTGGTTTTTCTTGTTGTGCAATGCGTCGAATCTCTTCATAATCGATCTCCCCGGTATCTGGGTCACACTTATATCGAATAAAGTTATAGATCTTTGCCATGTACGTTATTGGATGTCCATGCGTAAGGTGCCCACCATGCGACAGATCCATGCCAAGAATCGTATCTCCGGGCTCCATGATCGCTGAGTACACTGCAACGTTCATAGGCGCACCAGATAACGGCTGCACATTTGCATGCTCTGCGCCAAATAGCTCTTTTGCACGATCAATCGCTGCTTGTTCAATCACATCAATGTGTTGGCACCCGCCGTAGTACCGATTCCCTGGATACCCTTCAGAGTATTTATTCGTAGCAATCGAACCCAACGCTTGTAGCACTGGTTCTGAAATAAAGTTCTCCGCTGGGATCATCTCCAGCGTCTCCTGTTGTCGCTTGAGCTCTTGTTCTAGTGCTTCTCCAATCTCTGGGTCCGCTTTTTTTATATCGTCGTATTGAATCATAATAAAAACTAATAGTTATGGTCCGTTGTTATCAGCGCGGCCGCTGTCACTCCCTAATCTGTGCTTACGTCATCTTCTTTTGTTGTATAGGTCATCTGTTTTAAATGTTGCCACCACTCGTTTGGGTTTGCGGTCTGAATCTCCTCCATCCATTTGCGTGCAGTCTCGGTCTCTACTGCTTGAGAGATGTTGAATAACCAATCCTGCATACCCACAAAACCCAGGTCGATATACTCACGAGCTGCAATCGCTAGCTCCACCCAATCTGCATCCTTGGCGATAGTACCTTCTTTGGTTGAACGGTCATTGAACTCCTGAAACATCTGTGCCCACTCTTTTTTCATTGGTTCTGGAAACGAAGCGATTTGATCTTCAAACGCTTTCTCTTCAGCTTCTCTTGCATCGTAGTACCGTGCAGCGACTTTATGCTGGTCAGAGACTCGACACTCAGGGATATCATGGATGAGTAACATCATTGCACAACGCAGTGGATCTGCGCCTTCTTCATGCGCTAACACATATGCAATCACGGCTGCACGCATAGTATGATCAGCTAAACTTTCAGGGTTCTCTACACCAGAAAGACGTGCACCTTCGTGCTTGTTTCGCTTCATCATCCCGAGTTCAAAAAAGAAGTTTAGCATATAACTATTACTACTATTTACGCGTGGTAGTATACCACATTTCATGCATTCACTCACGCTTTGACAAGTAGCAGAAAAGAGCATACAGTATCGGCATCAACCCACGTTGATAACCAGAAATCGTTTCGTCGCAGAATCGACGGAGGAGCACCTAACATGACGAGAGAGTTTTGGAGCAGCGACCCACGAGCGGTCGCTCAACTGGCGCTGCTGCAGCAAGGTGTCTACCAGTTCGGCATGACGACGCGAGCATACGCGGACTTCCTCAAGCCACACATCGGGCCGGTCATCGGCATCTTCGGATCCGCCCGTTCGGCTGATGAGGCCCCGCGCCTGCATGCGCAGTACGCTGACCACATGGTCGAGACCGGTCGCCTGCTCGGCGAGCAAGGAGCGGCTCAGATCTCCGGACACTGCCCCGGCCTGCCCGAGATCGTGCAGACCTCCTTCAGGACGCACCGTGTCCACGCGCACACCCAGCCTCTGATCGGAGTGCGGATCGTCATCCGGCAAGCCGATGGACAAGTGTTCGAGATGATGGACCCGTCCGCAGTGGACATCTACATCGCGAACCAGCTCTTCGGCACCCGAATCGAGATCATGGAGATCCTGGCGGACGGAGGAATCTTCCCGCCCGGAGGCATCGGGACCCGACTCGAGCTGTTCATGTTCATCCAGAAGCTGCAGCTCGGTCAGGAGATCGGGCGACGCATCCCCCTGGCTCTGCTGGGCAAGGATCACTGGAAGTGCGTGAGAGCCGACCTGTCGCACATGTGCGACTGGCAGACCCTGAGCAAGCAGCAGTTCCATGTCCTGTTCACGGACGAGCCCGCCGAAGCGGTCGCCCATGTGCTGGACGCCAACGGCAACCGCGCCAAGGCGGAACGTGCCCTGACCGGGCAGTTGCGAAGCGCTAGCGTCTAGAGGACCCTGTCCTCATTTTTTTTACTATAAAACAGGCTCTTGCCTGCACAATGAAGTCCAACCCAATTACAACTCCTTCACCATATACTCACCTTGTAGCTCATACCCAAGTTTTCTAAAATACTCCCGCACTCCCACTCCAGCAATCACTGCTACTTTCTTATATCCTTTTTTCTGCGCAATCTCTTCTACTTGTTGCATCAATCGTTTTCCTAAACCAATGTGTTGCACTGCTCCTTCCCCTGCATCGATAGGTTTTACCACTCCGTACGCATGAATCTCTCGCACAATTGCAGCGTCCTGCAACTCTGAAATCCAATGCTCTTTTAATTTCTGTAAACGCAGTCGCACAAATGCAAACAAAATCTTCTTGTCATGTGACTCATAACTTAAGAAAAGCTCTTTTCCCTCTGATGCTTTGTACTCTCGCTTCACAAGCTCCACTTCATCTATAGTCGCTTCAGTATATCGCGGCTCCCGACAACGAATACACTCGCACTCTACTCCTTGCCGTTGCATGATCTGCCGTAAGTTCGTCTTGGTGTTCCCGGCATGAATGGACTCAGTTGGAATATCCCGAATCACACGCTCTACTCGCACCCACTCTGGCACTAGCTTCTTGATCTCAATCAACAACTGCTGCAACTCCTCATCTGTATACGGAGTATACTTCCCCTGCTTCCACCAGTGATACAACACCGAGGTCTTCAGCACTACTGTAGGATAGATCTTTACATGATCTGGTTGATAGTCCTGATTGGTAAATACCTGCTGTGCAGTCTCAATATCCTTTTCTATAGAAGATCCTGGCAGCCCTTGCATGATATGATAAGAAATCTTCACCCCTGCTTGCTTCAGCAACCGCGTCGCAGTCACGACCTGTTCATTGGTTTGATCGCGCTTCACCAGATCCAACACATCTTGATGAATTGTCTGCACTCCGAGCTGCATACGCGTACACCCCAACCAACGTAACCGTTCTACTTCATCTTGCGTAATACTATCCGGTCGTGTCTCTAACGTCATACCAATCACCCGATGTGCAGCGGTCTCGTTCACTTGCTTAGCTTGATCCAAATCAACAGACTCTTGCTCATTAAATGCGTCGAAGCATCGCTTGATAAACCACTCTTGATACTCATGCTCATACGCAGACCACGTCCCGCCTAACACAATCAACTCACATTTATCAGTATTATGCCCATTTGCTTGCAGTGACTTCAGCCGTGCACTCACCTGATTATATGGATCAAACTCATGGCGCAACGCCCGTGCTGCCCCAGGCTCGTTCGCTAAATACGACTTGGGCATGCGCGCTTCTGTCGGGCAGTAGATACATCGACCTGGACAGAAAAACGGCTTAGTCAAAACCGTAATCACCGCAACACCAGAGAGGTTCCGAATCTTTCGTTTAGAAAACAATGTCCAAAGCTTTTCATCACGCTCCAGCTCACCCTGATTTATCATGCGCCGATATTCTGCTACAATAGTAGCGTTTGGAACTATTGAAATACCAAACTCTTTCGCGACATCTGCTTTCACGCGCTTCAACTCTTGCGCGGTCTGAATCTTCTTCTGAATCGCGCGAGTAATAATCTCTTGAATTGCTTTTTGCATAATACTATGGATACACGCACCGCTGATCAAATCCTCACTCAACTTGAGGAAAGCTACGACACTATCGCCGAGCACTTTTCACATACTCGGATGAACCAGTGGTACGAGGTCAGTTATATCATTGAGCAGTATATTGAACCTGGACAAGCCGTACTCGACCTAGGGTGTGGTAACGGCAGAGTAGCGGATTTAGTCAACGAAATCAAGGCGAGATACATTGGCATGGATGTTTCCGAAAAACTGATCAATGTTGCACGTCAACTGCGACCAAAAAATGATTTCCGTGTCGGAAACATGATGCAGACCGACTTCCCAGATGAATCATTTGACCATGTACTTATGATTGCAAGCTTTCATCACATACCAAGCAAAGAGTATCGTCGACGTTCATTGGAAGAAGCTAAACGTCTAGTCCGCTCTAGAGGATTTGTCTTGATGACCAACTGGAACCTCATGCAAACTAAGTACGCATCTCTACGCTATCGATCAAAGCTCATGAAACTGTTAGGTCAACATAAGATGGACTTTAATGACATGCTCGTACCGTGGCGTGACAATAAGAGACGGACCATTACCAAGCGATACTACCATGCATTCAAACCGTCAGAGATAAAACACCTTGCAAAAGAAGTGGGACTCACTGTTGCAGACCAATACTATGAAACCAACGGTCTACACGTACCACGATACAAAGCGCACAATCTCGTCTCTGTACTTTTGAAGCCGTAACCGAAGGGAGCACACCACTGAAACGCTTTGATTCCAAGGACAATCATGGTACAATCACACTATTCAAATACGTTAAACATATACAAATGAAAAAACAACTCGTTATTGCACCAGCGCTCTGTTTTGTCGCGGTGTTTATTATTCTGATCGGGGTCTTTGCGCTCACTACTCCAGGAAATGCAGCGTGTAGCGCGTCAAAAACCAGTACCACCACAGATGCAACCAATGGACTCTTCCCAGAGACCAATTCAAAGATATCTAGCGAGTACCTACAACCAGTTGGTGGGATTTATCTCGAGGCAGATGAGGATGTATTGATCAATAAAGAGAGTAAGAGTGATGTCGCTATTGCTGGAAACACCGTAACTGTAAATGAAACCGTCGGTGGAGACTTGTTTGCAGCAGGAAATACCGTGACCGTAAACGGGGATGTAGAAGATTCGGTTCGTATCGGTGCACGTACTGCCACTATCAACGGAACTGTCTACGGGAACACGCTGATCTTTGCAAATACTGTCTATATCACTGCGAACGCGTACTTGCAAGGCGGGGCGAACATCTATGCGGGTACGATTTTTATAAACGGTGCGGTTGGTGAAAGCGTAGATCTACGAGCAAATCAAGTGGTGCTGAACGGAATTATGAAAGACACCGTGTCTGTGCAAGGTAAAGCAGTCTCTGTAGGGTCGGATGCAGAATTCACAAAAGAAGTAACAGTCTTTTCACCGTTTGCTCTAGACGTAGATTCGTCAGCAACTGGCACTAGTTTAATCCAATACCAAAAAACTGACCCTGCCACAGCTGAAGAAGTATCGAGTAAATACCAAAAACAGTTCTCCCGCTGGCTGATATCCTTTTTCTCGTTTGCTATGATCGGTGTGCTGCTGATACTCATCTGGCCGAAGTGGGCACAGGATGTTTCAAAAACAATGAGAGAAAAAGTGGGAGAGACTTGGCAACGCGGATTACTATTCTTCTTCATTGTACCGACACTCGCACTGCTATTCGCAGTCACTATTGTCGGTATCCCGATATCGTTCTTACTGATGTTCTTCTATGTGTTGATGATGCTCCTAGGTCGACTCTTTACAGGAATGGCGCTGGGCTACTTCCTGGTAAATCGAGACCGAGCCAAAGATAAGCAGAAACAGCTACTCTTGCGTTTCGTAGTCGGATACTTTGTGCTCTCTATTATAATGAGTCTCGCGTGGATCGGTTGGCTCTTCTGTTCACTCGCATGTATCTGGGGTGTTGGTGGTGTGCTAGTTATAGCAAAACAACGACGAAAAAAATCACGTTCTAAAAAATAATACAGAACTACATGGATATTGCTTCAATTTTTAAAGCGTATGATATTCGCGGTATTTATGGTGAGCAGCTCACTGAAGATGTCGCGAAAAAAACCGCTCAAGCGTTTGCTATTCTCATGCAGCGCGAGCAAAAAAGAGAAAACCTGACAATAGTAGTAGGTGAAGATATGCGTACCTCTAGTCCATCGCTACGAGATGCAGTGATTCAAGGGTTGACCATGCAAGGAGTGAACGTCATGCACGTGGGCCTGGTCTCGACACCAGCATTCTATTTTGCAGTTTCGAAATACGGCTACGGCGGCGGTATGATGGTCTCAGCATCTCACAATCCAAAAGAGTATAACGGTATCAAGATGGTACGCCCTGGAGCTTTGCCTGTTAGTGGCGAAACTGGCATCTATGAAATGCGTGATATGGTAATCTCAGAAGAAGAGATCGCCCCAGCAGAGAACCAAGGGACAGTGGAGACTCGCAACGACATTGTGCAAGCGCACATTGAAACTGCAATTGAATTTGCTGGACTCGACAACATTGAACCGTTTACCATTGTCGCGGATGCAGCCAATAGTATGGGTGCAACGTTCTTACAAGGCATCTTTGAAAAACTCCCGTGCAAATTAATTGAAATGAACTTTGAACTTGACGGAACGTTCCCTGCGCATGAAGCAGATCCTTTCAAAGACGAGAATAACGTTGAGTTAGTCAAACGCATACAAGAAGAAGACGCGGACCTGGGCATTGCTACTGACGGAGACGGGGATCGAATTTTTTTCCTAGACAACCAAGGAGAGATGATCGACCCAGCAATCATTCGAGGGTTGCTAGCAAAGATCATTCTCCAAAATCACCCTGGCGCAACGATCTGCTATGACATCCGTCCGGGCAGAATTACTCGAGATATGATCGAAGAAGCTGGGGGGAAACCATCAGTCACAAAAGTTGGACATTCACTCATCAAAGAACAAGCGCTGTTAGAAGACGCAGTCTTTGCCGGAGAGTCGTCTGGCCACTTCTTTGTGAAAATGGAGCATGGCTTATTTGAAGCACCGGTCATTGTTGTACTCCTCTTACTCCAACACTGGAGTAAGAACAAAGACAGCATCACTGATCAAGTAAAACCATTGCGCAAGTACTACCACTCAGGTGAGATCAACTCAGAGGTCGAAGATAAAGACGCGGTCATGAAGAATATCAAAGATCTATTCGCACCAGACGCGATCTCCCACTCTGAACTTGATGGAATCACCATCGAATACAATGACTACTGGTTCAATGTACGCGCTTCAAATACAGAAGCGAAACTTCGGCTCAACTTAGAAGCAACCACACCAGAGATTCGTGAACAGAAAACTAAAGAAGTGCTTGAGGTCATCCGCGGATAGCCACGCACTTCTCACCACTACCGTACCAGTCAACAAGTTAAATGAAACATTCCAATCGCTGCTTTGCCCGCAGCGATTTGTTTATTGTAACTCTTCCATGCTTTACGCGTTGAATACAGTAATACCTCTGCACCGCATTCTGCCAATACCTGCTGTGCTTCTTTGGATACACGCATTTTCTTGGAGTGCCCTCTTCCGATAACAATGCACTCTGGCTTACCCTCCAATACCTCTGCTGGAATGTCCTGTGGAACCACATCATGTCCGTCTTCACGCCACCACGGGGAAAACACGTGGTCTGGATAGACAATCACATCCTTGGAGTACTTCTCGCCATCAATAATCATCTCGCCAAATGTATATGAATCTATAGTCATAGGGCAATTATTAGAAGAACACCACATACAATCAACGTAATTGCGGATACCTTTTGTATCAGGATTCCACGCGTCAACGGTTCGTAAAACTCCTTCTTGTACCTTCTGCGTAATAACAACACCATTAAGAACAGCATCACTGGCTGCAGCTCAATAATCATAGACACGAGCGTAATAGGTCCATCAATAATTGCTAATGCAAATAAGGTAAACGCAATAGCTGCAATCACATCTGCCATTACAATATGAAATGCAGCATCTAAAGGAATCTTGCGAAAGTCCTGTCTTTTTACTGCGTACATGATGATGGAAAAAGACAGCAGGCCAAGGCCCATCCAAAAGAATACATTCCAATCCACTTCCGGACTAACATATTTCATGAGCACATTACGTACGGCAAAAAGAAATGTAGCAGCGATCAAAATCAAAATGCTGCTATGGAACCAAAACCGAGGATTCAAAGAGCGTATAGACAATAAAAAAGACCCTCCGATGACTAGCAGAATCCCGATATAGACTATAGGAGAGAAGCGCTCATCAAACATGAACGCTGCAAGCAACACAGTAAACACTGAAACTAACGCGAGTAATGGTCCGATCCTGGAAATTTCCTCTTTACTAATACTCGTAAAATACAGCAACAACGCACACCCTTGTACCAAACCAATGATAATTGAAAGGACAATTGAAGAGAATGGCATGGCTAACACCTCGCTGCCAAATAGTGCACTAATAAAAATGAATACCATACTTGCGCTACAGCTGGAGATAATCACATACAGAGATGGGTAATTGAACTCACGGGTGATAACAATCTTGTCGATCACATTGACAATTGCCCATAAAAAAGCTGCAACAAGTGACAGCACTATCCAATTCATAATGAAATATTCTTAATACCGTACTCTAGTAGTATATATGATATACTACGTTTATGACAAAAACACTTGCAACAGCGTTCCGAGCGCAAAAAGCAGCTGATTCTATTGCACTAAAATACTGGAGAAAAAACATCGCAATACAGACAAAACAAAACTGGCGCGATCTTGTTACTCGTGCTGATATTGAATGTGATAAAGCGATTAGAGAAGTCATCACCAAGACGTTCCCCTCACATAGCATCTTCTCTGAGGAGCTCGGTCGTGGGAGCGAAAAAAACGCAGAGTGGCTCTGGGTGATTGATCCAATTGATGGAACAGTTAACTATACCATGGGCGAACCTATGTTCGGCATCTCCATTGCTCTACTACATAACAACCAACCATACCTTGGTGTGGTCTCCATGCCAGCACTGCAAGAACTGTATTGGGCAGAAGCCGGGTCAGGTGCATGGCGAACACAGAACGTCGGCAACGACCGAGGAAAGAAACTGCGCTGTAAGGTCTCGTCTGTGACCCGCATGAAACAAAGCATGTTCTCTATCGGGTTTACCGCAACCAATGCATCGCGAAATAAATATAAACGAATTGCCAATCCGCTACTTATGAGCACTAAAGGTATGCGAGTGAATTACTGTGCAGTATTTGATTTAATGAATGTCGCTCGCGGTGGAATGGACTTCTATATTAATCTTGATATCAATCTCTGGGACTTCGCTGCAGGTTGGTGCATTGTGCAAGAAGCCGGAGGAGAGTTAATAGATCCAAAAGGAAACCCTGCAACGACTACTACCAGAGACGTCATCGCAACCAACGGAAAAATAACAAAACCATTAATACGCAACGTAAAGATATGAACGCAAAACGAGCAGTTGTGCTACTCATTCTTGATGGGTGGGGCATCGGAGAAGACGACGCGCATAATTCTATATTTCTCGCCAATACCCCGAACATTGACCACTTATTAGCAACGTATCCAAACGGAGCAATCGGAGCTGCAGGAGAGCACATTGGACTGAACCCTGGACACCAAGGATCTACAGAGATGGGGCACCTTATTATCAGCGCAGGACGGAACGTCATGCTTCCGCAGATGATCATCCAGCAATCACTGGAAAGCGCGGAGTTCAAAAACAACCCAGCGTATATGGCAGGTATAAAGAAGGCGAAAGAAAATGGAACACGGCTACATCTTATTGGGTTACTCTCTGACGCTGGGGTGCATTCCTATGATGCATGCTTACATACATTATTAGAAATGGCAGCAGAACATGGATTAAAACAAGATCAAGTCCTCATCCATATATTCGCTGACGGTCGAGATACACCTCCACGATCTCTGTCAGTATTTGTAGAGCGCTTGCAGGAACAGATGAAAAGCGCCGGGGTAGGAACTATCGCGAGTGTCATGGGTCGTTGGTGGGTCATGGATCGCGATCATCGATGGGAGAGAATTGAAGAATCCCACCGAATGCTCACACAGGGCATTGGAAAACGTACCGCAGACTCAATCGAACAAGCTATTGAGGCTGCACGTAAACAAGATGAGGACGACGAATTCATCCAACCAACTATGATTGAACCGAACGGTTTCTTCAAAGATGATGATGTAGTGATTAATTTTAACTACCGTGTAGACCGAGAGATAGAGATCACTCAAGCGTTAATCGACCAGGGATTCGAACCGTTCATCAGAGAAGTGCAACCACAGATACACTACGTAGCAACCTTCCCGTACTATGAGAACATGAATGCGCCGTATGCTTTCGAACGACGAGAGACTGAGATGAAGAATACACTGGGAGAAGTACTTGCCAACAATAACCTCACACAGTTCCGAGTCACGGAAACTGAAAAGTGGGCGTACCTCACCAAGGTGTTCAACGCGATGAGAGAGACTGCGTTCCCGGGAGAAGACCGACACCTGATTCCATCTGACAAAATCGCAACATTTGATCTCAAGCCAGAGATGCAAGCAGTGCCTATCGCAGAGCAGATCGCGGAGAAACTACGAGAGCGCAAGCATGATGTGATCATTGCAAATATCTGTAATGCAGACATGGTAGGTCACACTGGCAATAAAGAGGCAGCAATCATTGGATGTGAAGCTATCGATAAAGGAATGGGCCTAATTTACGAAGAACTACAAAAACAACATGCGATCATGTGCATTACCGCAGACCACGGAGATGCAGAAGTGATGTGGGATGAAAAACATGAAGTACCACATACCTATCATACAGATAGTTTTGTTCCGTTTATTCTAGTTGACGATGAGCAAAAATCTGCTAAGATTCGTGAAACCGGAGCACTGCGTGATGTAGCTCCGACCGTACTACATCTGCTAGGCATTGATATCCCGGAAGATATGAACGGACAATCATTAATCCTTCCTGCGACAGAGTAAGAGTCGCGACCAACTGAACACCTTATGGCACTTCGACCAGACACCTTCATCTTCAAACGATACGATTTTGATGAACGTCATTCTACGGCGCGGTTTTATTATGAATATGAACACGGCCCAGAGTTTGTAGAAACACTGAAGCTCAAACACATGACCAACACAATTCATGAGGGAGCGTTGCATCATCTATTGTTTAACCTGCACATAGCGCTAGGTATTAGCTATTGGAAAGCGTACTGTCCACCACAGATTGAAATTGAATCAGGGCAGCTGGATAAACGACAAGCGCTGTTCTGGGAGTTAGTGTATACCCAAGGACTTGGAGAGTTTTACTATACGAACGACATTGACTTTCGCGAATTAGTGAAGTTCCCATTCCATAAGAACGCTCGAGCAAATCCGTACACCATTGAAACGCCGGGCCCATCACTCATACCGCTCGGCGGAGGGAAAGACTCGCTAGTCTCAGTTCATCTGTTACAACAGATGGATCAACCGTTTGAAACGTATAGTCTGAACTCCTATAGTATTATTAATAAACAAGTTCGAAAAATAAAGAATAAACACCATTGCATTAATCGAGAAATCTCTCCAGAGCTGCTGAAGCTGAATAGTGACGGTGTCTATGATGGGCACGTCCCCATATCCATGATCTACGCATTTACTGCACTCTTTCAGGCTGCAGCTACTGGGAATCCATACATTATTGTCTCGAATGAACGCAGCTCCAACTATGGGAATGTCCAGCACCTAGGAACCGAAGTAAACCATCAATGGAGTAAGAGCTTTCAATTCGAACAGTTATTTCAAACGTACGTCCGGGACTACATCACTCCTGATATCACCTACTTCAGTTTATTACGACCGTTATATGAAATCCGCATTGCTGAAATCTTTTCACAAAAAACAAAATGGCATCCTCTCACGACTAGCTGTAATGCAAATTTCTCTATAACCAAAAAAGCAAAGCAGGCGTGGTGCGGACACTGCCCAAAGTGCGCATTTGTGTTTTCGGTCCTAGCCCCGTTCATTCCGAAGGAGAATATAGTAAAAATATTCAACAAGAATTTGATTAATGACGAAACGTTATTTCCACTGTATCAACAATTATTTGGGTTTGGTGAACAGAAGCCATTTGAGTGTGTAGGAACACCCGAGGAGATGATTGTGGCATTTGCTCTGATAAAGAAACAGGGAGAGTATGAATCAGATATTATAATGAAGTATTTCTCTGATGATATCTATCCTACTGTAGAAGATCGTATGCATGCTCTAAAAAAAGAAGTATTCTCAGTATCGGATGAACACGCGATACCACAGCAGTTCCAAACATACCTTTCTCAAATCGACCAACTATGAAAAAAAGCTACAGTAAAAGATCATATCTCATTCTCGGTGCTGGGCGCGAGGGACAAGCGACAGCACGGTATTTGACGACTCGATATCCTGGAGTCTCCTGTACCATAGCAGATATAGAAGAAGTAGAAGGTGATGTCGGGACAGCAAAGAAACTATACGGGGACGACTATCCTGACTCTTTGAAAAGCTGGGATGTGACAGTAGTCTCCCCAGGTATCCCTCCGTCTACAACCTTGCTTAAAACAGCAAAAGAGATCTGGACTGCAACGAATATATTTCTAGAAGAGTGTACGGGCGTGGTCGTAGGTATCACCGGATCCAAGGGAAAGAGCACCACCAGTGCACTACTACACCATCTGCTGGTGACTGCAGAGCGTGACGCACGGTTAGTTGGGAACATCGGAACACCGGCGTTAGATGAGCTGCTTCAACCATACACAGATGAAACAGTATTCGTGTTTGAAATGTCTAGCTATCAAACAAGTCGCCTGCAGCAAGGCCCGGAGTACGCTGTACTACTCAGCTTATTCCCTGAACATATCGATTATCACGGATCAGTTGAACAGTACTATGCTGACAAACTCTGTATTACCACCACGCAAACAGCAGAACAACACGTCTATTACAATTCTCAAGATGAAGAGCTGCACGAACTTGTACAAGAAACTGCTGCCCAAAAGCATGCATTTCCGTCTACACATTCAGTACAAGAATTACGCTCTGCGCTCTACTATACTGACCGACATATTATTGATCTTGAAGATCTTCCGTTGATCGGTGCGCATAACACTATGAATGCTATAGCTGCATGTACTCTTGCAATCGCGCTTGATGTTCCAGTGGATTCACTTGCTCAGGGATTAAAAACGTTTGCGCCACTCTCACATCGGCTAGAAACCGTGGGGACATTTCAAGAGATCACTTTCATCGATGACGCCATCTCAACATCTCCGGAATCAACACTTGCTGCACTAGAAGCTGTGCCGAATGTTAGTACACTCTTACTGGGCGGACAAGATCGTGGATATGACTTCTCTACACTTGCTGAAAAAATTAAAGAGCTCGAAATTCAAAATATTATTCTCTTTCCTGATACAGGGAAGCAGATCCGCAACGCACTCCAAGCGCAAAAATACCTGCCGCAACAAGTGCTAGAGACTTCTTCCATGGAAGAGGCAGTACGTTTTGCTTACACCCATACACCACCAGGAGAAGTCTGCTTGCTCTCTTGTGCGTCTCCAAGCTACTCGGTATTTAAGAACTTCGAGGACCGCGGCGATCAATTCCAAGAAGCAATCAAAAAACTAGCATAATCGCTAGCTCAGTTGCGCTGCAGTCACTGCACAACGCTACTCTTTTTTATCTAACTCTACGACTTGAATCGGATACGGAATCTCAATACCCTCTGCTTGATACCGTTTATGTAATCGTTTAATAAATTCATGCTTTAATGCATACTGCTCACGAAACTTTCTAGTACGCATAGCAACCGTGAGATCAATGCTGGAATCATTGAATGTGTGAAAACGAATCGTAGGGTCAATATCTTTCACCGCATTTTGATCTTTCATAGCTTCGATCGCCACTTCACGCGTCACTCTCTCCACATGATCTAGGTCGCTGTCGTAACTCACTCCAACGCTCACACGCACAGTTAAATCACTCCCCGGTTGCGAGTAGTTCTTCACTACTGCTGTTGCCATCTCAGTATTTGGAACAATCACCAAGTTATTCCCCAACGTTTTAATAGTAGTATATCGCCATGTGATGTCATGCACGTATCCCCGCTCTCCGGACTGAATTTCTATGTAATTTCCGGGTTGGATCTTTTTGGATGCAACAAGCTGCACCCCAGTAAAGACGTTCGACAGAGTAGACTGCAAGCCAAGTGCAATCGCCACACCACCAATTCCCGCTGCAGTGAGCATTGGCGTCACCGAAATACCAAGTGACTGCAGAATGATTAATACTCCGAGACCAAGTATCACAAACTGCACAATGTGCTTCAGGATAGATGAGGATGCAGCGTGTGGATCCTGTTTATTTGTATACAATGCGACAAAGCCTGTGCCAATGCGATTCAACGTCCACGTGGCAAGCACTACGACCGCGATGATTAACACCTGATTTATATAATTATCAATGACCTGAGTATGACGCGCAGCAATATACAGCCCCAGAATAACAAACAGTAAAAACGTTACGTACTTAAATGACCGAATGATAATCTCGTCCCCTTGCCACTTTGTCTTCAGTGCAGCTTTTTTCAAGCTCGCTAATACTATTTTTTCTGCGACATACCCAATAACCACACCAGCAAGTACAGCGCCGATCGGCCATATCCATTCATCTGATGTCATGGTTGAGAAGAAATCCATCATAGTAAACCAACTGCAGTATATACTTTTTGTAGTGTCTCTGCGGCAATCGCTTGTGCCCGGTCTTTGCCAGACTGAAGCACTGAATCTAGCTCCGCTGGATCTTGTAGTAGCTCATTAATGCGTTCTTGAATTGGCGCCAACCACTCTACAGTAACATCAGCAAGATCTGTTTTGAAATCCCCGTATCCTTTGCCAGAATACTCTTTTTCAAGTGCTGAAATACTCTTACCGCTCAACATGCTATAGATCGTGAGCAAATTCTTGACCGCAGGTTTATCATCGCTCGCAACAATCTCATCTCCAGAGTCAGTGACAGCTTTCATGATTTTCTTGCGTACCACATCAGGCTCATCTAAGAAAGAGATATAATTCATCGTGCTATTCGCGCCTTTCGACATCTTTACTGTTGGATCATCTAGCCCCATAATTCGAGCACCAGTCTTTGGAAACATCCCTTCAGGTAGTGTAAAGATATCTTGTTTATAGTGGTTATTGAAACGTTCAGCAATGTTGCGAGTTAACTCAATATGCTGTTTTTGATCATCGCCTACTGGAATGATGGTTGCCTGATAGAGCAAAATATCTGCAGCCATTAACACTGGGTAGGTAAACAAACCAGAATTGTCTTCTTTTTTGCGTGCTAACTTATCTTTGTACTGCGTCATGCGCTGTAGCTCTCCCATCATAGTAAAGGTCCCAAGCACCCATGCAAGCTCGGTGTGCTCATGCACGTGAGACTGAACGAAGATCGCTGACTTCACTGGATCCACGCCGCACGCAATATACGAAGCAGCCACGCGTCGAACGTTCTCGCGGAGTGCCTCTGCATCCTGCCGAACTGTTATTGCATGCAGATCAACAATACAAAACAAACTCTCATGCTTCTTCTGCATATCAATCCACTGCTGAATCGCCCCAAGGTAGTTCCCTAAATGGAGCTCCCCGGACGGTTGAATTCCTGATAATACTCGTTGTTTCATGGTGCGATTGTACCATAAGAAAGACCGCCCCACAAGGAGGCGGCCTATGCTAGCTCAGCATATTACTCCGCAGTCTTGAATTTCACCCACTTAGTCCAATTACTGAAGTAGTACTCTCCATCCACGGTTCGTCTCTTTCGCGCTTTGACTCTATACTTGGTCCCTGCTTTCAATTTTCTCACAATTCGTTTCTTCTTGTTTTTCTTCACACGAATAGTTCTGAACTTTTTGTACTTCTTCTTTTTCTTATTCCACTTCTGGATCTTTAGGATCGTTCGATACTTGTGACGTTTCCAGGTCACGGTCACTCGCTTCTTCTTGCGGAGCTTCTTTTTCACCTTCAATTTCTTCACCTTTTTCGCTGGGCTATAGTCAGTTCCAACGCGCTGCTTGTTATAGACCAATCCAACTTGGGAGAAGTGCGAAAGAGTAAAGGTAATCGTGTTTGCCTCCTCATTCTGTGCCACATTATCTACCGTCTCCCAGGTACCAGACTCTGGATTATAGATTTTCGGTAAAACATTGTCCTCATTAATACCCATCTTTGTCAGATCCTCCTCTCGATATGGAATGGTCAATGTAACTGCAGAGTTGAAGTCGCCTGATACAAGAACATTATTGGCGTCGTACGCTTCAAAATTCCATGGAACACCGAACGGTGAATCTTGAAATGAATGATACGCATGGAACACTGGATCATAGGTAATGGTTTCATTTCCGCTGCTAACAATCGCATTTGCCGGAATGTATAGCTCTGCACCATCTGGCAAAATAATAGTTGTTGCTTGTGTTCCGTCACCTGTATAACTTCCACCTTCATACGCATTCCACCATGACTCCACTAACTTCACTTCATGCCCTGTGGACGCTCCGGCTTTCTTTAACTCCACCTTCTCATCTTCCTCTGAATGATACCACGTGCGCGTTCCATCTTCAGCAGTAGTAAATCCATCACACCAGATGCCCCATGTGTCGCCTTTAATGGCATTTAACGAGAACTCTTTATTATGACTTCCGCTGTGACTATGTGCACCAGACTCACTCCAAGCATTACACCAGAGATCACTGATTGAATCTTCAGCATCTCCGGGTGCATTGACTGTTCCTTCGATAGTGGCGTCCGCTTCTCTGAATGGAAATGTTAGATCGATATTAGCCTTGTTAAGTAATTTTGCTTGTTGGGACTCGGGGCTAAGAAATCCTGAATCACTGCTCGCTCCGGCCCAGCACTCATACTCATGCCCAGTCACTAACCCGACAACAGCTACTCCATCTGAACCGGTCTGGGCCCAGTTTTCAATAACACGCGCTCCTTCAGTATCAGCTAGAACTACACCTTCCATCTCCTGCCAGTTGCCGCATCCTACATGCGCCCAATCGACTGGATTGCCATCAGGATCAGTCAATGTAGCGGTTACCGTTGCATTAACTCTTTCTACGGTCACAGTAGTATTCACTGCTTCTCCATCTAATAGTTGAAGGTCACTATTCCACTGAGTTAATGGAATGTAGTCAGTCAATCCTCCCCCTCCTTTGTGAGGATTATGAACACCCACATGATACGTTCCAGGAGCGAGCAGTAGCGTTGCTTGCCCATCGTCTCCAATAATTTCATCTGACCAACTACCAGTGGTTCCTGCTGCAAACACGTACATATCCGAGTCTGTCACCAGTTCATTATCAGTAGTTTTTACGTTCGCAACCAATGTTGACGTTCGCTCTACCATAGTAAATGGAAGGGTCGCATCCTCTCCGTCAACAAACGTCACGTTCTGGTCTCCGGTTGATTGATATGGACTGTTCTCAGAGACCCACACGTTACAAGTATAGTCGCCGGCAACTGCACCAAATGTTGCTACGCCGTTATCAATACTTCCACCGATTCCTCCGTGATGAGACTCTGGCTCCCAACATCCTGCCCATCCATGCAGCGTATTCAACAGAGCGCCCTCACTGTCTTGCAAACTAATATTTACTGAAAGAGTAGTGGCAGTTAGAGTGAACGTATGTGTACCAGTATCTCCAGATACCACCGATACCTCATATGCACCTTCCTCATTAGTATATTGTGTCATGTCATGCGTAGACGGCTCTACCCACCATGTTCCTTCATATAGCTTTAACACTGCAACACCGGAATCATCTGTTTGTTCATTGGTCCACCCTCCATTATGCTGCCATGCATTCACATCCATTCCTGAAATTGGCTTTGCTCCATCAGTGGCAGTTATAGTCAGTGTCACGTCTTTCTCTGTTAATGCTAGCGTGCCAACATCTACGGTCTCCCCTGCAGAAACAGTGACAGGATCTGCTTTTAAATAGTAGTTATCATCATCTCCATATCCCTC
The DNA here is from genome assembly GCA_964344485.1 of uncultured Gammaproteobacteria bacterium. GTDB lineage: Bacteria > Patescibacteriota > Patescibacteriia > UBA9570 > XYC2-FULL-38-9 > CAYFNF01. Next base: position 134,123 of record CAYFNF010000001.1, on the reverse strand, counting down.
ATACGAAACGGTATACTCAGTACTTGATACCGCAGTAGCGAACAAGGTGGTCGCTGAAATCGTTGTATCACCTCCAACAACAGCTACAGAAAATGTACCGTCAGTATCACTGACATTTCCACCAAACCAATGGTCATCTGCTGAGAAAGAGATCCATCCACCTTCAGATGGGGTTGGAGAGACTGTTCCAACGATCATCGCATCAGCTTTCTTTACTTTAAAATTAACAGTCTCGCTCTCTTCTGAATCATCATCCGTGAATTGAACTGTATTGCATCGGGCTTCCCAATTATCTGTATACCAATCCGTCTGCAACTCATGATGATCCGAAAGACAGACCTCATGTGGGCCAGCACTGCTTACGGAGATATCAAACTCACCATTTGCATCAACATCACCGCCTGTATGGTCGCCGGTTTCATTATTTACATACAATGAAACAGCAGTCACAGGGTCACCAGTGCTTTCATATGTAACAGATCCAACAATATGCTTATTCGCTACTGGAGGAGAGAAGTTATGCACTACAGGGGTTCCGCCGGTTAAAGATACGATCTCAGTATGGGTAGAAGCCCCAGTCTCTTCTGGATCTGGATAGATCGTAATATACATCTCTTGGATGCTTGAAAAACCGCCACCGAAGATCCAATACTTTCCATACGGACCTGAATTAAAGTGCACCTGCTGACTCCAACTCTCATCATGTGCTTGCCCGTGAGTTTGAATAGCTATTCCTTCACCGTTCGTAATAGTTCCAGTCACTAATACTGTGCCGATTGCAACCGCATCTTCATCTTCTGTACCACATCGCGTCTCTGCTTCACAGCCGTCAAACGTTGAAGTCAGAGCAAGGATTCGCTGCGCAGCTTCTGCAGCCGGATTCACTGCATTAAAAGAAAGAGTATATGCTCCAGCTGATAGATTTTCCGAGAGCTGTACTTCGAAATTCCCTTCTTCACTTGCTTGATCGACTGTTAACGATCCTGGACCGCTAAAAGTAAGATCTCCATCAGTTAATGAAGAAAAATCATATCGACAGTTATCTGAATCATCTTCCTGACAATCCGTTGGTTCAATCTGAAAATAGATCCGCTCTGGCTCTGCCAGTTCTTCTGCAATGGTAAATGAAATGGTCAATGTCGTCGGCTCACTAGGTGTAGTCGAAGTCGACGTAAAAGAAACATCGCTAATCGTAGCATCAGCGGTAATGTCTTCTGCATGTGCGGAAAACGCAATGCACGTTAAACCAATGAGCCCAACACAAAACGCCTGGACCCACTGCTTCCATGTGATAGTAATCATCATAGATAATTAAATTATTGTATAAATTATATAAATCGGCATATGCCTACTACCTATATTCTACAATATTCCTGAAAAAAATCCAGTCGCTATTTACTACGAATGTAAAACACGGGCTGACAGAGCCCGTGTAGTACGAATTACGTTTTCTTATACTTCAACAATAACCGGCAACACCATTGGGCGTCGCTGGATCTTAGTGAATAAGAACTGTCCTAATTCATCACGAATCTTATTCTTGAGATACATGGCGTTCTGCGCTTCTCCTTCAGTGACTGGCTGTACGATTTCCTTCACTTTCTTGCGCGCATCTTCGACCATAGCTTTATTCCCTTTCATATATATGAATCCACGCGAGATGATGTCTGGTGAACCTACCACCTCTCCAGTGTGTGAATCAATAGTTACAATCACCACAAACATACCGTCTTCTGCGAGCAACTGTCTATCACGCAACACTACCTCTGAAACATCTCCGACTCCCAGCCCATCAACCATAACATAATCTGCCGGCAGCTTCTCTTCAGTGAGCTTTCCTTCTCCGCCCGCATAAGTCATGACCTGCCCATTCGCAGGGATGAAAATCTGTTCATCAGGCCATCCAAGGTCAGTGGCACAAGAGGCGTTGTCATGTAACAAATGGTGGTTTCCTTCGATTGGTACGTAGTACTTTGGATTGATCAACCGAATCAGCAACTTCAAATCTTCTTTTTGAGCGTGACCTCCAGCGTGAACGTCCATCATCTGATAGTGCACTACATTTGCACCTTCTCGAAGAAGAGTATCTTTCAGTGCTTGTACTGACCGTTCATTACCTGGAATTACCGAAGAGGAGAAGATAATAGTATCATTCTTCTCTATCTTAAAGTGTTTGTGTTCTCCAGTGGCAATACGCATTAAGGATGCGCGACCTTCACCTTGCGCACCAGTTCCGATGATCACTACTTTATGTGGGGGGAGCTTCACTGCTTCTTGCGGTGGGATAATAGTCTTTGGATTCACCTTCAAATACCCAAGCTCTTTTGCGATCTCCACATTCGTTCTCATAGAGTACCCTTCCAGCACCACATAACGCTCTAACTCTTCAGCTGACCAGATAATCTGCTGTACACGGTTTAAATTCGAAGCAAACGTTCCAATAATGATACGGTCTTCTGCTTTGCCCATGATTTCAGTTAAGGTCTTTCCGATATGCTGCTCAGAGAGTTGCTGTCCTTCTTTCGGAGCATTTGTAGAGTCTGCGAGTAACGCTAGTACTCCCTCTTGTCCGATCTGAGCTAACTTCGCAAAATCAGTTACTTGGTCATTGATCGGTGTTAAGTCAAACTTGAAATCACCGGTGTGCAACACAATTCCTTCTGGAGTCCGTACCACGATTGCAAGTGAATCCGGCACACTATGGTTGACTCGAACAAACTCAACAATGAAATCTCCGAGCTGTAACTGCCCATCAATGTCCACCTCTCGCAGATCTAATTTTGGTGATTCTGGAAAATCATCCTGCCGCTTAGCAATAATACCAAGTGTCAAACGTGCAGAATAAATTGGTGGATTATGTAGTACTGGCGCAAGATGCGGAATGCCTCCGATATGATCATAATGCGCGTGCGTTATGATAATTCCTCGGATATTCTTCTCCTTGCCCTTTAAGTAGGAGACGTTCGGAATAATGTAATCAATTCCCGGCATCTCCTCTTCTGGAAATTGCAGCCCACAATCGATCAGGATAATATCCTTCCCATATTCAATCATGGTCATGTTTCGTCCAACCTCTTCTGCGCCGCCCATAACAGCAACACGTAATTTATTAGACGTTTGGTGTCGTGGAGTCTTCTGAGTTTTATGGCCTTTCTTCTTGCCTTGTACTCCTGAAGCTTTTTTCCACTTCTTTGAAAGGTCGCGCTTTGGCTTGCCTTTCTGCTTCTTTTGAGTCGCCTTGGTCCGCTTGCTGTTAGCAGCCTTTTTCGACTTTGGCGACTTTTTCTGAGTTTTACTCTTACTTTTTTGTTCTGGTGTCATATAACAATTTACGATTTAAGTGCCAACACATCTTACGGATCAATTCCGCGTAGATGCATTCGCGATAAAAAAGTTTATCTGTGCCGGAGGAGAGAGTTGAACTCTCACCCGCTAATGCGGACAGCGACCTGAACGCTGCGTGTCTACCAGTTCCACCACTCCGGCGTAGAGTGTATTACCACTCCCGCTTGGTTTCGATATACCAATTCGTAATATTCGAAAATCTATCAGACGGTACAGTGATATACTGCATGGAGTTTATACCCTGAATCTTTTCGTGTACTCCATAGGTGTATAGAGGGTTATACAAGAAAATCGCTGGACCCTCTTCTGCAATATTATTCTGAAAGTGAAGATACTTTAAGCGGCGCTCCTCTTCATCCGAGGTCTGTCGCGCTTCTTCCAGTAACTGATTGACTTCCTGATCTCTAAAGATTGCGAGCGCTAACCCTGGATGCTCTTGCTGTGACGAGTGCCAAAATGGATACGGATCCGGGTCAGTGCCAACAATTTCACCGAATAGCAACGCTTCATACTCACGCGGCTTGATGACTTCTTGTTGAATATCTTCTGGACTGTAGAAGTCGACATTCACTTTTATCCCGATCTCTTTCCAGTTCTTCTGCATTAACATCAGCACACTACGGTACTCTTCATTGTCTACAGTAGCAATAGTAAATTCGAGCTTGGTACCGTCTTTCTCTCGAGGGATATAGTCAGCAACTTCACTGTTCGCTTCACTTACAGTATCATCAGTAGATTCGGTATCTTCAGCAGGCTCCTCGTCACTATTCTCATCCGCACCTTCTTCAGTAGCCTCCTCAGTAACCTCAGCCTCATCTTCAGCAGGCTCCTCTTCTGCTACTTCTGGGAACACCCAGCCTTCACTCTCTAGTAATCGAGCTGCTTCTTCTAAATCAAATTCGAATTTCTTTACCTCTGGATTATGCCCAACATACCCAGGGAGGATAGGGGTGTAGATGGCTTCTGCGCCACCATAAAACACTTGATCGACGATTTCATCACGGTTCACGGAATGGGCGAGTGCTCGTCGTACTGTGTCTTGTTTTAACACATCGCTCTTCTTCTGATTAAAGAATACTGCGGTGTACTGAGGAATTCGTAGTGAGGTAAATGCAATGTTGCTGTTCTTTTTTTGAATATCCTCTCTCTCTACGATTGGGAAAAAACTCAATCCTTCAATCTTCTTAGATTTCAACGCATCAACAGCAGAAGTGATCTCTGGATAGAAAATGAATGTAATATCTTTTAAATATGCGTTATTACCGTAATACTCTTCGTTACGCACCATATAGAACGACTTCATGGTTCCGGTACGCTCTTTAGTGAGTGACTCAAATTTGTACGGCCCTGTTCCGACTGGGCGAATATTCAATTCAGTTAATGCAACGTTCTGTGCTGGAACATCAAACCAGAGGTGCTCCGGAACGATTCCGAAGGTCATAGTTGAAAGGAACGGTGCGTACGGCTCTGGTAAGGTGATAGAAAACGAGTAGTCATCTAGCTTCTCGGTCTGTGCTCCTGCAAGCGATGCATACAACGGACTCTGATACAACGGATCTTGAATCGCGTTAATCGTAAAGAGCACATCATCTGCTGTTAAATCTTCCCCATCATGCCACTTCACATCACTACGCAGGAAGAATGTATACGTTAACTTATCATCAGAGATGACATAGTTGGTAGTTAGGTCAGAGACTAGCTCTTGTTGGTCTGTATAACGGAACAACCCAGAGAAAATAAATTCAGTCAGATCTGAATCCACATCAGACAACGGAGAAAGGATCGGGTTGATATACTGTGGCGCTCCAACTATTCCCTCGGTGTAGCTCCCACCGTAATCAGGCACGACCTCAGTCGCGCGATAGTACCAACGTAGACCTACAATCGGAAGTCCAACAAGGATAATTACTGCAGCGATAAGAAATACAATACGCTCTTGGCCTTTTAGCAACCGAGTAAAATATCGCGCATGAGCAAATGTCGGCGTCTTGCGGGTTGCTGTGGTTTTATACACCAACTGCTCTGGCTCCTTTTTTTCTTGTGACTTGTCTGTGCTTCGCCTAAAAGATTTCGAAAGCACCTCAGAAGGACGTTTCATCCGATTTGAAGAAAAATACAATGATTAACTAATAAACATTCGTGCGGCTGCAAGCCCTATAAATATCACTGAGAGGATAATCGAGATTGTAAAAATTCCTTTCTCTGCTCCTCGTCTAGTGGTTGCGATTGCTTCACCGCCACCAAAAGCAGAGCCAAGTCCCCCTCCTTTGGATTGGAGAAGGATAGAAATCATCAGTAATATACCGACTACAATTTGTACGATATCAAGAATAAGTTTCATCTGTTTTTTATTGTATTAATTGTTGACTGTATTGCGTTACATGCCAACAATTTTAAACCAAAATTACCCTACCATACGGTCTTTCAACTGTCAACTCATTACTATGAAAAAATACTATGCTGCTCTGCGTGTGCGTGACTGCCTTCTTCGTCGTGTCCGTGATCTTGGATCGTCTTGTCTTGGCCCGCCTTGTTGCACCTCTTCTTGCCTTCTTGCTCGCTCTGCCATTGCCCGTTGTTGTCGAGCTTGCTGCGAGTCATCATCAGGGTGTACGTATGCTACTGGTTCTTGTGTATGTAGATGCGGCTCCCAATCAGCATCTCGTTCAGCTTGCCGTCTCCTCTCTCGCGCATCTGAATCTTCTTCATCGTACGCATCCATAGCCCAGCGCATCCGCTGGCGCTGCTCTTCGGTTCTCTTTCTTGGGTCTGCGGGTATGTCATCAGGTACATATTGCGGACGTCGCCTTCGACGTCTACGTTTTTCATCCGGATCATACTCTCCAGCGGTCTGTCGCCGGATATGCGTGCTTTGTCGCTCCGTGGAGTGTCTTTTTGGCCATCGACCCATATCTATATCTTTATCACCTTGTTATCTCTGTCATTGTATCAAAAAATCACTGAAAAATCAAGGGCCGAACTATCATGAATAAACGCGCGGCCATTACGATGGTGATAAAAAAACGCTTGGTTTTTCAGGTCAAACGCAGCGTGTTGTACAAGGAGAGTAGCTTCTCCTCAACCAAGCGATAGAGCCAGACGTTCCAAGGCTCTCGATCACGGCCCAGCGATGGATGCATCCACACCGTGTACATCCCCACGCGGTTACCTCCCGCGATCCCAGTGGCGAGCCGGTCCTCGATCAACACCGTCTTGGTGATCTCTACGCCCAAGGTCTTTGCTGCGGTCAGGTACGGTTCCTTGTGTGGCTTCATCTTACACGAGCGGACTACCGGGAACTGAGGGAGCGCATCGTGCAGCGACTGCAGCAGCTTCCCGCGGCGGTTCGACAGAATTCGCACGCGCAAGTGCTTGGACAACCGCTGCAGCGCTTCCACGACCACGGGCGCGGGTGGCTCCTCGGTGTGGTAGTCCACAATCACGCCGTCGTAGTCAATGATCACTGCTTCGTACCCGAGATCCACCAGCGCTTGCGCGTCCAGCTCGCTCAGCGAAGAGATGGTCATGTCCGGAGACAGAGTATGCGGCAGCCACACCAGCGGGTTCAGCACCGACCAGTTCATCTCTACGTGAATGAACTCCACGGGTTTGCGGATCACATCACGGACCAGCTCCACGAACGCCTGCAGAATGTGAAAGAACATGACTCCTCCTGCTCACTCAATCCGGTCCATTCCGAACTGAGAACAGCAGAGTGTATCGTGCTCTTGACAAATTTTCAATATTTATTTAAAATGTTTAAAATCTTAAAGTTTTACTTGACTATGATTCCTGACCCAAAATCACCGGACTCCTCCCCTACTGCGATTGTGTTAGACATCCTCGCACATAAGCCACGACTGACAGTAAAGGATCTCTACGGCTTCTTTAGTAAGCGATATAGGAAAGGAATGTCATTGCAGGGATTCTATAATTTAATTCACAAACTCACAGACCAGCGCGTTCTGGTAAAAGAGGGAAAGCTGATCTCTATTGACGGCTCCTGGATCTATAACTTACTAAACTTCACGAATGTGCTGCAGCAGAACTACTTTGATCAAGGCGCAGCATCAGCCACGATTCTACTAAAAGAGGGAGAAAGTAAAACATTTACCTTAGACACTCCGGTCGCAATGGACAACTTTTGGTGGCACGCGCTTATCGTCGTGATCCTGTATTACGCAACAGAGGAACACAAAGATACAAACTCGTATGTCTACGTAGACCACTGCTGGTTTCAGTTGATACGTACAAACGCTGAGCAAGCACTGAATGATGCATACAAGCAGCACAACATGCATTTGTACCATGTGGGTGGGACAGAGTCTTTTCTAGACTCCCTGACGCCTCAATGCATTGCTGGAGACAACGTTAGCGTGAGCATTACACCTATAAAGGAGTTCGAAGATAACTACTATGTGGTCGTGATTGGAGATTACATCTTTGAAACTGCAATGCCCAAGTATATAAAAGGCCTAATGGACGAAGTCTATGAATCAGTCACTGATCTATCACAGTTTGATCCTGATCAATTGCAGGAGATTGTAGAGCAACCTGGCCGCACCCACCTCACTGTCAGCCGTGACAAGAAACGTGCAGAGAAAATCCGCAATCGTATAAAAAAAGTTTTTACTTCATAAAAAACTTCTCAGGCGCCTGAACGTACGAGGACGAGTTTTTTCGATAAATAAAAAAGAACCCTTCCTCCGTGGGTCTTCTGCGCTAGAGCAGGCCCGGATCCGATGCCGTACGCACGGCGCCGCACTCGCAGGTGCGCTGGAAGAGCTGGAAGCCCTCGCGTGCCGGGATCTTGGCCATGAACATCACCCGCGCCGTGGGAACGGGGTTGGCGACACCCCGCTTGCCCACGTAGCAGAACATGTCCATGTTCTCGAGCGCTACCACGACCGACTCGATGATCTGGTCACGGCTCTGCCCGACGTCCTCGATCCAGAACGTCATGCTCCACCGGTCGATCCGCCGCTCGGACTTCCGGTTCGTCGGACTCAACACCACGCGCATCAGCGTGCCCTGGAACGCGGGCGTGTCGAACGCCTCCTTGTGCGCGCTCGTGGCCTGGATCACGTGATGCCGAACCGCGTGCATGGCCGCACGCATGAACGCATTCTGGATCCTGGGGTCGACAGCCAGGTTCATGGTCCTCATGGACCACCTCCTTTCCCCTCTTGTAACCTCACAGTTCGTTGTTTTCCTACACTGACACACACCATATATATGTCAACCCGTTTTTATACTGTTTATGACGCTCAGATCATTTCCATCACCGCGCTGATATGATACAATAAGCCGACTATGCCGAAAAAAAAGAAGCCTGCAACCAAAAGGAAGGCCAAGAACACTGCATCACGCCCTAAAAAGAAGCCCGTAAAGAGAAACACCACAGTGACCGCTGGTGATTTGATCCTGCGTGAATTGAACGATAAGCAACAAGAGGCTGTCACCACGGTAAAAGGGCCGGTGTTGATTTTGGCTGGAGCAGGCTCTGGTAAAACCCGTACTCTTATCCATCGCATCGCGTACTTGATAGCGGAGCAAGGGGTAAAACCATGGAATATACTCGCCGTAACCTTTACAAACAAAGCTGCGCGCAATATGCAGGAGCGTATGGTCGCACTGCTGGGAAAGAAACAGCAACACTTCCCGCACATGGGAACATTTCACTCCATCTGCTCGCGCTTACTGCGAAAAGAGATTGAAGCGCTGGGATATAAATCCAACTTCGTTATCTACGATGACTCTGAGCAACAGGTGTTGGTTAAGAAGCTCATGAAAGAACAAGGTATTGATACCAAACAGATAGCACCCAATGCCATTCACTGGAAGATCTCTAACAGCAAGAACTTGCTGATCACTCCGGAACAGTATCAGGAGCTTGTGGACGACCCAATCAGTGAGATTGCAGCCAATGTCTACCCTGAATATCAGAAATCCCTAAAAGAACACAATGCGCTCGACTTCGATGACTTAATCATGAAGACAGTCGAACTTTTAGAAAAGTATCCGGACATTTTGAAGAAATATCAGAAGCTCTGGGAGCATATCTTAGTAGACGAGTATCAAGACACGAATAAAGCACAGTATCGTTTAGTAACGCTGCTAGCAGACAAACATAAAAACATCTGTGTGGTTGGAGATGATGCACAGTCCATCTACAGCTGGCGCATGGCTGACATCCGAAATATTCTAGACTTTGAAAAAGATTATGCAGACGCAACCACAGTATTTCTAGAACAGAACTATCGATCCACACAGACAATCCTGGATGCATCCAATCAGGTCATTGAAAAGAATAAGAATCAAAAAAAGAAGAAGCTCTGGACTGAAAACCAGGCAGGTGAAAAAATCCGCATTAAAGAAGTAGCGAATGAAGAAGCGGAAGGGCGATATATTGTAGAACAGATCGTTGGGTGGGACACCGCGGGTACAACGGATGAAATAGAGTACGTGGATGAAGATGCGCAACCAGACCCCGAGGATGAAGTCATTCAAGAGGGAGAGAGTATCTTGGATCGCGTGATGGGTATGCGGCAGTTCACTCAACAGAAAGAAGACGGGGAGCTACGACAAGAAGTTGAAGCTAAAAAACGAGAGATAGATTTCTCACAGTACGTAGTACTCTACCGCACCAATGCACAGTCACGCGCAATTGAAGAGTCATTTCTGAAGTTCGGAATTCCGTATAAAATTATCGGTGGCATTAAATTCTACGAGCGTCGTGAGATCAAAGATGTACTCGCCTTCATGCGTTCAATCTTTAACCCAAGTGACTGGGTATCTTTAGAACGAATAGTAAATATCCCAACACGAGGGATCGGAAATCGTACATGGTATAAAATTGAACAGTTCGCACGTGAACGCAGCTTCACTGTGATTGAATCTGCAGACCATGCTATTCCGGACATCCAGAATGCACGCTTAGAGAGCTTCTATCAATTTGCTGATGTCTTAAAATCACTTTCAAAGCAACTCCCGGACCTGAATCCAACAGAACTGCTAGACAGTATTTTAAAAGAGATCGATTACAAAGACTGGCTCTTTACCAGTTGTGATACTAAGGAACAAGCTGAAGCTCGCTGGGAGAACGTGCAAGAGCTCAAAACCGTAACACAGAAATTTCAAAACCTCCGCGGTGAAGAAGGACTGCAAGCGTTCCTTGAAGACGTTGCATTAGTCATGGATCAAGATGAAGTTGAAGAGTCAGATAATGCAGTAAAGCTCATGACCGTACACGCTGCCAAAGGTCTCGAGTTCCCGACGGTATTCATTGTGGGGATGGAAGAAGGGTTGTTCCCGCACTCTCGTTCACTCACGAATCCGCAAGAGATGGAAGAAGAGCGGCGGCTCTGCTACGTTGCTATTACCCGAGCAATTGAACGTGTCATGATCATCTTTGCAGCTCAACGCATGCGGTACGGTAATGTACAAGTGAACCCACCTTCTCGCTTTCTAGACGACTTACCTGAAGAATTGGTTGAGTGGGAGTGATTTGCAGACAACACGAAAATACGGTACAGTGAGTAACGACGTGTGAACGTTTGAAACACTCATTTTATTTTGTACTTAAAAAGGAGGAACTCTCTATGGCAACAAAAAAGAATACAAAGAAAAAAACTTCGGCTGCTCGCAAACCAAAAACCGCGAGTAAGAAGAAACCTGCAAGTAAAAAAAAGACGACAACAAAGAAGAAAACTGTAAAACGCAAAACAACTGCGAAGAAACCTGCAGCTAAGAAGAAAGTAACGAAAAAGCGCACCACCACAAAGAAAACAGCTAAGAAAAAACCGACAAAGAAGACAACACGCGCGAAGAAACCTGCAGCTAAGAAGAAAGTTACAAGCAAAATTACAATCCAAGAAGCAGAGACGACAATTACTGCAGCTGCAACACCACCAGAAGCAGCAACCATCACAGAGATCGAGATCAAGAATAAGAAAATCAAGGAAACGTCAAAACTGAAGACCGCGCCGGTGGTAAAGGAGCAGATTGAAGTTGAGCCTATCATCGAGCCTGTAGATGAAGCACCAAAAAAAGTCCCATTCTTGGTAAGTGTTGGAGAGATCTATCTCTCAACAGTATTCTTCTCACTAGTTATTCTCGGAGTCACCTATTGGTCTATTGCGATGTTGAGCTTATATAATGTTACTGGCACAGCTTCACCCATGCAATATGTTGCAGAGCAAATTCCGTATATCTCTACAATCACTGAACAGATCTCTGCCTCATCTTCAACTGTAGTAGAGAAGATTGCGGACATTACGTCGCTACAATAACGCCGCCTACAAAGAATTACATTCCATCCCCGGGCTTCCGGGGATTTTTTGTAAAAAAAATCGCATCGTTGCCGATGCATCCTCCGAGTTGTGAGCGGGGCGTCACTTCACCAGGTGTAGCCTGGCGCGCGGTGCGCTGCTGCGCTGTCCACCTGCGTGGTCGCTTGGACCGTGGTCGGTCTCGTCCGGTGCTGAGAACACGAGTGTGACCGAGGTGGTCGCACTTGGTGCGCTGTCGTCGTCACGCGGCTGGGGGGTCGGGTCACCCTCCGGGTCGTCGTCGCTAGCTCCGTCGCTGTCGTCGTTCTGTGCTCTTGGTTCACCTCCTGGAACGAGCTCCTGCCAGTAGCGGGCGAGGTACGACATGTGCTGCGGAACGTCTCGACCGACGAGATGAAGCGTGACTGTGCGCAGCTCTCGCCACGCGGTCCGCTGCTTGCGCAGCGCCAGCTTCTCTGCCGTCGTTCCCTTGAGCAGGACCGGCTTCTCGAGCCAGTCCACGCCGTGGAAGAACGGCGTATCGGACGATGGTGCCAGCACCACGGTGACCTCGTACGGCCGATCCGGATGTGCGTGGCACGCGACCATGATCGCGGCGTCTTCTGCGTTGCCGACCTGCCAGTCGACCTGGCCACTGTCGTAGTGCCTCTGCAGGAAGTCTTCGGCGTCGAAGCGCGAGTCTCGGTGATGACCGAGCACGCGGACGTTGAAGTAGACCGTGACCACCACGTAGTGTTCGATCGGTCGTCGACCTGCGACGACCATGTGATCGATCTCCGGGATCTGACTCCCGACCACCTGAACGCCGTGCGCGGGCACGACTGCTTCTCCAGGGGCTGTGGTGGATCGACGATGCTGGACCTTGGGCCCTTGACGCTCGAGTACGCAGATGAAGCGCGTCGGCGACTCCGGCATGACGTGGCATGCAGCCAGACGTACCGGCTCGCCTGCGAGCTGACTCCACGCGATCGTGGCCTCTGAGAGGTGTTTTTCGCCGTCGAACCCATCGCGACCCACGTCGCCAGTCACGCCGGTGTCCAGGGACACGAACGCGATCAGTACGTGATCATCGGGACGAGGATCGGTCACCTCGATGGCAGCGATCGTCTTGGGGAGCGTGCTCCGCTCATGTACTCGAAGAAAAGGTGGCGTCCATTCAGTCATGGCGCTTTCCTCTCCTTTTCGAGTGTTGTCACCCCACACTGGGGGACTATGTAACTTACTAAAGCGTGTAGTAAATGTCAATGTTTTCGTAGTGAATATCTTGTTTCTTGACTCTGGCTCCGAAACACTTACGCAAAACAGATGCCCTGAAATCATTAGGAAATGCTCATTTTCCCCTGTAAACCCTTGACAAAATCGATTGACTGATGTATAATTTTCTGTTAAAATTAATAATGATTAGTAACAAAATTTATTATGGATGAGAGAAGTACAACCAGTCGTGGTGGTGCAGGAGCACCAGCGCACGATACTGGAAAAGCGCCTAGCGCAAAACCCGACAGACCACAAGCTCAAGTCCCTCCAGAACCAGATGATACAGGAGCGGACTTAGGTGTTGCTGCTTCAACAACAGAGGCAACAGAAGCAGCATCGGATGCTAGAGCAGAGTCTTTAGCAGATACTATTTTAGCTGACACGCAACGAGCGCTTGAAGGGCAAGTTGACGCAGAAACCGTCACTTATCGAATGTGGGATGATCGAGAAAGCGATTTTGTTGGTGATCCATTACCAGCACAGGACTATCTTGCAACTTTAGAATTGGGGTTTCCTGGTGAAACTGCTCAAAGCTTACAACGACTTGCTGACCATCATGCAGAGACTGCGAAAGCACAAGTTGCAGCTCTCAGATCCCAAGACGCTACAGCAGCTATCCCAGCGTCAGAAATTCTTCGATATGCGTTAGTCGCTGATATGCTTAATAGAATGGCGCGAGAACGGCGTGAAGCAGGTGCAGAGCCTACTGCAGAAGCAGTACCAGCTGCTAAAGTAGTAGATGATGTAGAAGCAGTAACTGAACCAGCTATTGCAGCAGTAGCAGACCCGTTTGCACCACCTGAAGGAGAAGTTGCAGAGCCTACAGCAGAAGAGGTTGAACTAAATGTTGGTACCCTACAAAACCAGCGTACAGAACTGATGAACTTCTTCCAATTTGATCCTGCAGACCCAAATCCGGTTACGCTTGATGGACAAGCATGGAATAAAGTAATTGATAGACTATTTGAAGATGCAGTCAAACGAAACAGAGATGCTGGACTGACCGGCGAGGATCTTCATGCTGCAAATGAAGCGTTTGATGAACAACTCGATGAGCGACGCGCATTGCTTGCTTCTATTGAGGCGCGCCTTCAAGATGCAGGTGCTCCGCTAGTGGGAGAGGGAGTTGAGGCACCAGAAGCACCGGAGAGGTTGCTACAAAGTGACGCAGCGCGTGCTGAAAAAGAGGCTCTCGGTGATACTGTTGGGGACCGTGATGTAGAGCACGGCTTCTTTGCTCGCGGTGCTGATGCTGATGCGATGGCAGAAGTCCCAATGGCTGACGACGAAGAACTACTAGAAGCACGAGCAGAGATGGAGCCCGGGCTTACGGCTGAAGAAGCAGCATGGGAAGATGAACATCCAACTACTCGAACTGTTGATCAGTTATCCTTTATTGGCGAAGGAAGGCCACAACAAACATACAGCTACGGCTACGGTAGTATGACCCATGTGGATCAACCACGACCAGCAGGAGTATTACATAGAAGACGTCATGTTGATCCAGAGCCAGATGTTGCAGTACCTCCTGGAGTCAAAGACCTACCAACCGCTGGACCAGACTCCTATGCAGAAACCCCACAAGAAGAAGACTTTGCTAGCGCATCTGAAGATCCAGCATTAATGGAAGCTCGCGCAGAGCGGTTACCAGCACTTGATCCTGAAGAGCTTGCTGAACAAGCTCCTATTAGAGGGTCAGCAGGACTCGCATCCGTACGCAGAGGTGATCAAGTATCCGCAGCTGCAACTGGATTTGGTGGCGTAAGGCAGACAGTAGAACGCCGCCCTGCAATCTTGGAGCGGCGCCAACGATGGACTCGAGAAGAAGAGTTAGAAGCGGCAAGAAATAAAGAACCGATAATTACAGATGATAGCCTTGAAGACGCGCAGAGACGAGCAGAGATGCAACCACTCGGTGGTTTACAAGAGCTTCAAGCACGATACGCTGAACTACAAACACAAGTGCAAGCATTAGTTGACGAAGAACGAAAAATAATGACAGGCATGGGTCGCGTATCAAAAATACTGATGAAAACTCTTGGTCGCGTACCACCCGAATTAAGAGAGGTCCAAGATCGTATAGCTCATGCAACAGAAATGGGACAAGGAATCGCAAACTCTATGGCGGATGTAGTTACTCCAGAACAACGAGAAGCAGCAGCACATCGAGATATGCCTGCAATGAGCGCTGATATTCAAGCTGCAGCTGAAACAGGAGAACAGTCAGAGATAGCAGCAGCTTCAGCACAATGGGACGGCGCAATAGATGCACGTATGCAGATGCCGCTCGTTGAATCCATGCAATCAGAACGAGACGAAATGCTTACATTCTTCGGCATGGGGAATGACCGAGCAGCGCTTGAAGGAACGTATGAACAGTACGGTCCACGACTAGAGCAGCAGATTGACCGCATGGTAGATGAATTTGAAACCACCCTTCGACGTTCAGAAGGAATAAAAGGGAAAGAAGCGCTTACCGGCGACCTAGCAGATGAAGTAAATTCCTACGAGGACATGCTACGCCAACGCGCAGCTGCATTGCAAGACGTGGAACGACGCACTCTACAGATGCGAGCAGATCAAGCAGAAGATCGCTTAGCTCAGGATCGCGATGAAATGCGAAAGGCTCAAGCAGTCATCGAACCTGAGGATGACGGTCAACGACCAACACTGCGTGGAGCGCGAATGAAACGCGCTAGACAACGACATCAACCACAACCATACCGACCTCCATTCCAAGAAGCGTAATCAACTGAAAACACCGGGCACGCCCCGGTGTTTTTTTGTTTCTTGCGTTTTTCTACTCTGTAATAGACTTCAAATGACGCTTTCTATAAAACCCAATTGCAAATCGATGTGCTTCATCTCGCATGCGCTGGAGCAAGAACAACCCGGGTGATTTCTTTGAAAACTTCTTAGTAGTAGTACGTCCTGGTATATAGACCTCTTCCTCGCGCTTAGCCAGTGCAATGACTGGAATATCTTTCTTATATAGTTCAATCGCATCACACGCAGTGTTCAACTGCGCTTGTCCACCGTCCACAATGATCAGATCTGGCTGCGGCCACTGTTCTGCATCCGTAGAATCCATGCGTTTTAATCGACGCATCAACACCTCTTTCATTGCTGCCACATCATTTGCTCCATCCACTGTTTTTATCTTGAACTTCCGATACTCTGCAGGAGCTGGCAACCCATCGATAAACACTGCCATCGCGCCCACCATGTGCGTACCTTGAATGTTAGAGATATCATAGATCTCAATGCGATGAAGAGCATCAGCAGATTTCGCTCCAATTGCAGTCGCAAGGTCAAGCAGCCCCTGTTGTGTACGTGTGGACTGCTGCTCATATGAAGCCCGCCGCGACTCTAACGCAAACTCTGCGTTCTGCACTCCCATCTCTAGCAATCGACGATGTCTTCCGCGTCTATCCTCTGTACTGCAATATATTTTCGACGGCACATCTAACGAAGACGCATAGTACTGATCTTTAAACGCTTCCACCACTTCCTCATCGGTATTGTCTTCTACATGCGCCAAGAAAAACACCTGCTGCTGTATCATCACGCCCTTACGGATAGTGAACATATTCACTGCAGCTATATATGTATTACGAGTCATCGAGATATAATCTGCATTATCCCGCTTAGTAGAGACAACTTTCTGTTCTTGTAGCAACTTCTCAATCGCCGCAAGCTGATCTCGATACTCTGACGCGCGTTCGAACTGTTCTTGCTGGGACGCGTCTTGCATCTGCTGCTCCAAATGCACTTGCACTGTCTTATAGTCCCCGTCTAAGAAATTCTTAATCTGTTTGAAGAGCTTCTGATACTCTTCCTGAGAAATTGCATCAGCGCACGGTCCAACACACCGCTGCATCTGGTACTTCAAGCACGGCCGCTCCGGGAATTGCACAGCACCTCGAACCATGCGCGGCGGTGTATCACAGTACTGAAAGATCGTTTTCAGCAAACGAATCATTGCTCTCACCTTCCGGCCAGAAGTATATGGACCGTAGAAAGTACCTGGCTTGCGCACGATGCGCCCACGCTGTCGTGAATAAAGCGTCCTCGTGGTCTCCAGCTGTGGGTACGGCTCATCAGTGATATGAATATACTGATAGTTCTTATCATCTTTCATGATGATATTAAACCGCGGTCGATATTTCTTTATCAGAATGGTCTCCAACAGCAACGCCTCTGCTTCACTATCAACCATAGTCACTGTCACGTCAACGATCTCCTGCACCATTTGCTGCTTTGCTGGAGAGAGATCAGAAGAAGCACGAAAATATGACTGCACACGAGAACGGAGGTTATTCGCTTTTCCTATATATAACAACTTCTTCTGAGCACCCAAAAACTGATAGACCCCTGGTTTCTGCGGCAATGTCTGAACCTTTTTTTGTAACTTCTTGCTTATACCCATTACACGGATATTGTACCAAAAAACAGAAAAAAGCAATCATCCCCACAGCTGTTGACTTCTAAAACATCTTGCTGTATACTGTGTCACTAGTCTATCTATTTGTAATATTACTCATCATCATGGCAAAAACCATTAGCGTACAAGGAGCACGCGTCCATAACCTCAAAGATATCAGCGTTGAGATACCACGTGATAAATTAGTAGTCATTACCGGTCTTTCAGGATCTGGAAAATCCTCACTCGCATTTGATACCATCTATGCAGAAGGGCAACGCCGTTACGTAGAATCACTCTCAGCATATGCGCGTCAATTCCTTGGCTTAATGGATAAGCCTGATGTAGATCAAATCGACGGCTTATCGCCAGCGATATCTATTGATCAAAAAACTGCTTCTCACAACCCACGTTCTACTGTGGGAACCGTCACAGAGATTTACGACTATCTTCGCTTACTCTTTGCGCGTGTTGGTATTCCGCACTGTCCTTCTTGTGGAAAGGTCGTAAAAAAACAGACTGTTGAGCAGATGGTAAAGCAGATACTGGCGTTTGATGAAGGAACAAAGTTCATGATCGTCTCGCCAGTCATTCGCGATAAGAAGGGCGAGCACAAAGCAGTATTCTCGGAAGCGCGCAAAGCAGGGTATGTACGCGTACGAGTGGACGGCCTTCTTTACCCTATGGAAGAGGCTGAGGACCTGAGCTTGGATAAGAAGAAAAAACACAATATCGAAATCGTTATCGACCGCTTAACAGTCGATAGCAAGCTAGAAAAGACTCGTTTGAATGAGTCTATTGAAACCGCACTGGAACTTTCTGATGGGCTCGTCATTATTCATAACTCAAACCAAGAACGCGACATCCTGTTGTCAGAGCACTTCTCTTGTAATGAATGTAGTATTAACTTAGAAGAGATCGAGCCGCGAAACTTCTCCTTCAACTCCCCGCACGGAGCGTGTCCAGCATGTACTGGGCTGGGAACAAAACTGGAAGTGGACCCGGATTTAATTATTCCAAATAAAAAGTTAGCGCTCGCAGAGGGAGCAATACGCCCATGGTCTCGCACATCTTCAAATCAGACCTGGATGATGCGCATTTTAGAGGCGGTTGCTTCTGCACATAACTTCTCTATGCGCGACCCAGTAAAGAAATTGAAAAAAGGAGATGTAGATAAAATCCTCTACGGAACAGGTGACCAACAGTATGATGTAAACGCGGGTGCTGGACAAAAAGGGAAAGTACAACAGTTCATGACCACGTATGAAGGAGTGATTCCAAACCTAGAACGCCGATACCGCGAAACCGAATCTGAATATATGCGGTCAGAGATCGAACGCTACATGCGCGTCTTTGATTGTCCAAGCTGTAAAGGAAAACGGTTAAAGCCTGAAGTGCTTGCAGTTACTATTAATGATGAGAATATCTCAGATGCTACTTCATACACGATCTCTGAAGCAAAAAAAGCGTTTTCTAACCTGAAGCTAAATAAAAAAGAGCAAACCATTGGAAAACAGATCCTTAAAGAAGTACTATCACGTTTAACATTCTTGGAAAATGTAGGGTTATCGTACTTAACGCTAGATCGCGCAGCATCAACGCTCTCTGGCGGTGAAGCACAGCGTATACGATTAGCAACGCAGATCGGATCTTCGCTGGTGGGCGTAGTTTACATCTTAGACGAACCATCCATCGGATTACACCAACGCGACAATAAAAAACTAATTGAAACCTTGAAACAGCTACGCGACCTCCAAAATACTGTGGTAGTCGTTGAGCACGATGAAGAGACCATCTTAGCAGCTGATCATGTGATTGACATCGGGCCAGGCGCAGGAAAACACGGTGGAGAGGTGATTGCGCAAGGCAAGCCAGAAGAGATCAAGAAGCGGGTAAAATCAGTAACTGGAAAATACCTTTCCGGGAAAGATACTATCCCTATTCCTAAAAAGCGTCGTAAAGGAAATGAGAAGCATATCAAGATTATTGGAGCAGAAGAACACAACTTACAAAAGATCGACGTGAATATTCCACTTGGTACATTCACCTGTATCACCGGAGTCTCTGGATCTGGAAAATCTACCTTAATGACCGAAATCCTTGCACGAGCATTGAACCAACATTTCTATAACGCAAAAGATATTCCTGGTAAATACGAAGAGATCGATGGACTAGAACATCTAAACAAAGTGATTGACATTGATCAGTCGCCGATTGGACGAACACCTCGATCCAATCCAGCAACCTACACCGGAGTCTTCACCTATATCCGAGACCTCTATACACAGATCCCAGAAGCGAAGATGCGGGGATATAAAGCTGGCCGATTCTCATTTAATGTAAAAGGCGGTCGGTGTGAATCGTGCCAAGGAGACGGCGTGATAAAGATCGAGATGCACTTCTTGCCAGATGTCTATGTAGAATGTGATGAGTGTCACGGTATGCGATATAACAAACAGGCATTAGAGATTCATTATAAAGGCAAGACTATTGCAGACGTGCTCCAGATGACTGTAGAGGAAGCGTATCAATTCTTCCGAAATATCCCGAATATCAAGAAGAAACTAGAAACACTTCGAGATGTGGGCTTGGGATACATTCAGCTTGGACAGAACGCAACTACGCTCTCTGGTGGTGAAGCACAGCGCGTAAAACTCGCCACAGAGCTCTCTCGGCGTGCAACAGGTAAAACACTCTATATTCTAGACGAACCAACCACTGGTCTGCATTTTGCGGATGTGAAGCGCCTTCTGAGCGTGCTACAGCAACTAGTCAGTAAAGGAAACACTGTGCTGATCATCGAGCACAATATGGATGTCATCAAATCCGCTGACTGGGTCATTGACCTCGGTCCTGACGGCGGAGACAAAGGAGGGTTAGTCGTTGCTGAAGGAACTCCTGAACAGGTCTCAAAAGAAAAAAAGAGCTATACCGGACAGTACTTAAAAGAGATGCTCAAGAAATAATAGAACACTTGCACCGGACCATGGTCCGGTGCTTTTATTTCTTTTCTTTTTTGAAGCCGCACCGTATACTATAGAATATGACCGTTCAAACCAGTGTCCTGCATACCTTGCGTTACTTTAATATGTTTGACTTTGCGCCAACGCTTCTTGAAATACGGAAATGGTTGTTGAAGCACGATGAGCAAGCGCCGCAATTACATACAATACAGCAGATCGCAGAACAGCTCGATCAGATCGAATCCAAAGAGGGGTTTTATTTTTTAAAGGGACGAGAAGGCTTGATCCATACGCGCAAACAGAAATACAACTTCACAGAAGAGAAATGGAAGCACGCAAAACCGCATATACGACTGCTCGCTGCAATGCCGCATGTGCGCGCAATCTGGTTTGTTAACTCTATGGGCTGGCATAATGCGCGTAAACAGAGTGATATTGACCTCTGTATCATTACTGCACCAGGGAAGATCTGGTCTGCACGTTTTTTTACTACTATGGCTATGAAGCTACTGCGTCAACGCCCGTTTGAACAAACAGAAGAACGCGCAATCTGTTTGTCGCTCTATATTGCAGAGAATCAATTAGATATGGAGCCGTATAAGATAGGAGAGCAAGATATACATTTCTCATTCTGGGCATCGCAGTTCTATCCAATCTATGACAATGGACAGTTTCAACAATACATCCAACAGAATACATGGCTACAGAAGGTGTTCGATGATCTCCAGTGGACACAACCGTCGTTAAAACGAATCATTACTCGTAGTTGGTGGCAGCCGCTAATTCAAATGCCTCTACAACTGCTATGCGCTGAATCATTACTGAAGAGAATACAGCTTAAAATCATGCCCGAGAAGCTCCGCTCTATGGCGAATAAAGATAAACGCGTAGTAATGAATGAATCAATCCTCAAACTACATACTAATGACATGCGTACAGAACTTCAAAAGAAATGGGAGGAGCAAATTCAATCATCCACACTCACATGACTCGATCCTCACAACGAACACTATTCTCTCGACTAGCGGAATGGGCACTCATTGCAGCGATCTTTGCGCTCCCATGGCAGAGTAGATGGATCTTGCAGCGAGGTACAATTAATCTCGACCCATGGGAATACGGAACACTATCACTGTACGGAGTGGATATTTTGATATTCTTGTTCTTCATCTGCGCGATACTGCATTACGTTCAAGTGAAGAAGTATAAACCTTCAGTGAGTGTATTACTAGCGTGCTTCTTGTTACTGATCGCGTTCTTCTCCATGAACTTTGCAACAGACACGCTAGTAACACTGTTCTGGTGGGCGGTCTTAGCACAAGGTGTTGTTCTCTTCCTCTTACTATCGCGCCTCCCAATAAGAAAAAGGCGCATCGGCATAGTATTTATTATCACTGCAGTGATCCAAAGCCTCTTTGCCTACTTCCAGTTTGTTATTCAAACAGTCCCGAGCTCCAAATGGCTGGGCATTGCATGGCAAGATCCTGAAACTCTGGGCGTGCAAGTTATTGAAGGGCCGCTCGGAAGGATTCTGCGCGGGTACGGTTCGCTCCCACACCCAAATATGCTAGCTGGTCTTATTGTAGTAGCGATTATCATCTGCTTAGCGCTCTATATCAGAAAAAAACCGTCATGGGATCGCATGGCATATGCAGTAGCGTTAACCGTGATGAGCGCTGGACTATGGATCTCATTCTCTAGGCAAGCATGGCTTGCGCTGTCTGCAGTGTTGGTGCTCACCATCATAAGCGCCTTTATTCAAAAGCGAAGATTCCCTGCTCAGCTCGTTACAGGCATTCTGTATATTCTGCTTCCCATGATCGTTTTGACTCTCTTGTTCCCAAGCTTGATTCAAACTCGATTATCTCCAGACGCCCGACTCGAAGAGAAGTCGCTGGAGGAAAGACAAACCTACACAGATCAAAGTTTTGATTTACTACAGGACCACTGGGCTACTGGGGTTGGGATAGGAAACTACACCGCAGTGCTGCAAAAGCAACAAGACCCTAACGAGCCTCAACCAGGGCATATGTTCCAACCAGTGCACAACATCTATCTGTTGATCTTTACAGAGATCGGGATATTTGGTCTATTCGCATGGGTATTATTCGTTCTTTCGTTAATTCGTTCTATCTCATGGCGGGATTCCTGGTCATTTATTGGAGGAAGCATCATCATTGCGTTGCTCATTATTGGAGTGTTTGACCACTATCTCTGGTCTTTACACTTTGGAATACTGCTTTTTTGGGTCTGTGCGGGCATGAATGAAAACGCAAAACAGAGGTGGAATCTTGACAAACCCAAATAATCCTATATACTGTTACCAAATTATGAACACATATTTCCGACCGAATCTATGTTTCTACGACGTAGTCCTTTGTAAGGCACGTCTTTATGGCACTCCGCGGGTTGGAATAGAACAGTTATAGTATAAAACACAGCAAGTATTCTCAGCCCGCGTTAAGCGGGATTTTTTGCACCTGGGATTGTGAATATCAACTATTCATAACCCTGGGTGAAAAACCCAAACGCTCTTTGTACCATCAGTTGTCACTTGATGACGGCTGATCGTCAAAACAACGGTAACAGCACTAGTGGTAACGCCTATACCTCAGATACAGGGATCTAGACATGCAGTGTCTGGATGTCGCTATCTGATGGTATAGGCTGATGCACAGCCTGAGGAGGAAGCACATTCGTGCCGCGTAGAAAGAAGCAGAAGCAGAAGAAAGCCCCATCGGGCAACGGACGTTCGACGCTGGGAAAGCTGACCCTTCAAGACCTCTCCCGAGGTCACGAACGCTGGGTACGCGAGTTCATCGCTGCAGTCGGTCGCTCCAAGGGAAGGAGAAATCAAGAACGACACATTCGCACTGCGATTCAGATGTTCAAGGCCAAGTTCGGCCGAGAACTCCACCCGCGACAGCTCTCCAGTGCAGCAAGCTCGCTGCAACTCCTGCTCAGATCACGGGATGACGACCGTCTTCGCGGCTACGATGTCGCGTTCCATCCCAACACCCTGAGCACCGAAGCAAGCGAACGACGTCCTCGCTAATGCTGTTACCCATTTTTTTCTGAAGAAGTATTCTCTTCTGCAGAAACAAGTGTATAAAAACAGGCGCACATCTACTACGCCTGTTTTGTAATTCCCTATTTCTTCTGAAACAGATGCCCTTCTCTGCAATCAACTCGAGTGAAGTGATCTGTGATAAACTTCGAAACGTCCTGCTGCAATTCGGCTGCTTCCTCTATGAGATCCGCCTACATCATACTCTTCAACAAACGGGTAGCTCGACACCCAGAGATATCCACCATCGTTCAGCCCTGCATACACATTCTTCACTACTGTGAGAGGATCTCGGATGTGCTCCAATGTCTCTGCGATAACGACCATGTCAAAATTCTCCAGTTTCGGATATTTATTCTCTTCGTTCACCTGTAGTACCGAACAGTTTAAACCGCGCTCTTTATATCTCCATTGTGTGAAGTCCAAGGTCGCGCCCTCAATGTCACAAAGGGTCACGTTATATCCATGCGTTGCCATGACAATGCCGTAATCCGAAATACCACATCCATAATCCAGCGTGCGCACCGTACTTCTCTTTTCAGCTGGATATTGCTTGTTAAGAAAATCTCCAAGCGGAATTGCACTATCAAGCCTGGTATGCGTCAACATCGGACTGAGAATACCCCAACTTTCTTTTACAAAATTTCGATAGAAATCATACACATCTT
Source organism: uncultured Gammaproteobacteria bacterium (assembly GCA_964344485.1). Taxonomy (GTDB): domain Bacteria; phylum Patescibacteriota; class Patescibacteriia; order UBA9570; family XYC2-FULL-38-9; genus CAYFNF01. Next base: position 110,109 of record CAYFNF010000001.1, on the reverse strand, counting down.
TGTCGGTCTCTAAACGAACATCCTTTGCTTCGTTCATGCGCTCCTTCATAATCTCTAGTCCTTTGTCGATCTCCTCATCTGAAACTTGTAGGTATTTTTTAGCCTCCTCTCTTCTGTCTTGGAAAAAATCTAACGACTGATCTAATTGATATAGTCTTTTTTTCTTTTCCAGCGCTCGTTTATCCAAACGCTTTTGTATCTGATACAGTATTGGAATCTTCATATATCTTATTTATGTGTTAATTGCACCGAAACTCATTGTATCGTTAAACAGGCTTTGACTCAAGAGAGAAAGACAAATTACCAGCGGCACTCGACCTTTTCAATAGCTTTTTCTCTAAAAAATGAGGAAAAGATGTGCACACTTCATGTTTTGGAACAATATAACCTAAAATCAGACAAAACAGAGCTCATTTTTTCACTAAAATTAGCAAATAGTTCATATACTTGACGGGTGTTTTTCTATTGTTTACAATGACTCTTGCGTCAAAATTAGCACTCTCGCCTTGAGAGTGCCAATACTAAGACAATCTTATATAAAAAGTAACTCCATAATGAAATACATATGAGTATTCAACCCCTAGGAGATCGAGTGTTAGTCAAAGTACTCGAATCAGAGGAAACTACGGCAAGCGGTATCGTATTGCCAGATTCAGCAAAAGAAAAGAAAGCTGAAGGTGAAATCATCGCAATTGGCGAGGGAGAAGAGATTAAAAAGCTCAACCTCAACGTTGGTGATACTGTTCTATTCGGAAAGTATTCCGGTGATGACGTAGAAATTGAAAACGTCGAACATAAAATTCTCAAGGAAGAAGAAGTCCTTGCAGTTGTTAAATAATTAATTACGTACCGTACTATGGCAAAACAAGTACATTTTGATGAGGAAGCGCGAAAAGAACTGATGTCAGGTATTAACAAACTTGCTGACACAGTAAAAGTCACGCTCGGACCAAAAGGTCGAAACGTCATTCTCGATAAAGGATTCGGATCACCAATGATCACAAAAGATGGTGTGACCGTAGCAAAAGAAGTCGAGCTTGAAGATAAAATTGAAAATACTGGTGCAGAGCTAGTAAAAGAAGTTGCAAGCAAAACGAATGATGTGGCTGGTGATGGAACCACTACAGCAACTGTTCTCGCGCAAGCAATTGTTCGAGAAGGTATTAAGAATGTTGCAGCTGGAGCAAACCCTATGTCTCTAAAACACGGAGTAGATAAGGGTGTGCATGCAGTAGTGAAGCAAATTAAGGAGTCTGCAAAACAAATCGACACCAAAGAAGAGATCGCTCAGGTCGCTTCTATCTCTGCAAATAATGATAAAGAGATTGGTGAAGTAATCGCTGAGGCGATGGAAGAGGTTGGACGAGACGGTGTAATTACAGTAGAAGAGTCACAAAGTTTCGGTATCGACAAAGAAGTAGTAGAAGGAATGCAGTTTGATAAAGGATATGTCTCTCCATATATGATCACTAACCCTGATCGCATGGAAGCAATCTTTGAAGACTGCTCAATCCTGATCACTGATAAAAAGATCGGTGCAGTTGCTGACATCGTTCCGCTCTTAGAGAAAATGGCTCAAGGTGGAAAGAAAGATCTAGTGATCATCGCTGAGGACGTAGAAGGAGAAGCTCTCGCTACCCTCGTTGTGAATAAACTACGCGGGACCTTTAATACACTCGCAGTGAAAGCTCCTGGATTTGGAGACCGCAGAAAAGAGATGCTGGAAGATATCGCAGTGCTTACTGGTGGACGAGTGATCTCTGAAGATGTAGGCCTCACTCTTGAGAACGCAACATTAGAAGACCTTGGCCACGCTGCAAAGGTCATCTCTACAAAAGACAACACCACTGTTGTGGACGGCAAAGGAGACAAAACTGCAATTGATGAACGCGTAAAAGCAATCACCATGCAGTACGATCAGTCTGAATCTGACTTTGATAAAGAGAAGCTCGCTGAACGTAAAGCAAAACTCTCTGGTGGAGTTGCTGTTATCAAAGTTGGTGCAGCAACAGAAACTGAGATCCAAGAGATGAAACATCGTGTAGAAGATGCATTAGCTGCTACCAAGGCTGCAGTAGAAGAAGGTGTGGTTGTCGGTGGTGGAGTTGCTCTACTACGTTCACTCTCTGTACTTGGATCTGTTGAATGTGATGAAAATGATTCAGATGAACGAGTCGGAGTCAGCATTCTGGTTCGCGCTCTTGAAGAGCCTGTACGACAGATCGCTTCTAACTCTGGCAAAGACGGTGCAGTAGTCGCACAGAAAGTTAAAGAGATGGAAGGAAACCAAGGATACAACGCTGCTGACGATAAGTATGAAGACCTTATGGAAGCAGGTATTGTTGATCCAGCTAAAGTAACGCGTAGCGCACTAGAGAACGCTGCTTCTATCGCTTCATTAGTGCTGACTACTGAGGCAGTAGTTACTGATTTACCTGAAAAAGAAGGAGAAAGTACTCCTGACATGGCAGGTATGCCAGGTGGTGGAATGCCAGCAGGTATGCCAGGAATGATGTAAAACACTATATAGAACTACGTATATACACCCCGGTTTCGGCCGGGGTTTTATATATCGCTAGTGGTCAAAAACACAAAAAAATGGTATACTCCTGTTCATGGAAGAACACTCATCAGATAATACAGCCACACCAGAACGCCCGCCTGCTCCCAAGCAACCTGATGATGCAACGCATACCATGGTACACAATTACGTCAGGGTATTGCTCTGGCCGGTACTCATTGCTGGCATCTTCCAAGTCGTAGCTCTTCACAATCAGAACCAAACCCTTCTGGTGTTTATCACCAACGCGATTATTGTCATTCTAGTATTAGTTCAATGTACTCGACACAACGCAACGTGGCAGACTGCAGCAATCATCGGCGCGCTTTCTGGTGCAGCAGCAACCATGGTCGTTGCTTTGTACAAGCTAATCTTCACATTTGATGTCATCTACTTCTTCAACCTCCTCACTGAACCGACTATTATGGGAATCTTTGACGGAATCGCAACTGGGTCTATCTACATCATTGTATTATCAATAATTAATAAATTTAATAGGAAGCTGTCTGCAGAAAAAAGCAGACAATAACCGCATATCGTATGGAAGAAACAAAACAACCAGCACCAAAACAATCCTCGAAGGATGTTGAGGAGAACAAGGCGATCGCTGCAATCGGATACTTAGGTATCCTGTGCTTCGTTCCTCTTCTTGCAAAAAAGGAGAGTAAGTTTGCACAGTTTCATGCAAAGCAAGGCCTAGTACTATTTATTGTCGAAGTGATCGGTGTGTTTCTACACATCATTCCAATTCTTGGTTGGATCGTTGCATGGATGCTGTTCATCGCATGTGCAGTCGCGTCTATTATGGGCATCGTCAATGCCATCAACGGCGAGGAGAAAGATATCCCAGGAGTTGCAGAGCTTGCGAAGAAATTCAACATTTAGTTCGTACAAAAAACCGCGCTCTTCTCAGCGTGGTTTTTTATTTTCGAACATTATTAAATATTGCAACTCCCTTAACTGGCAGCGCTCTTTAAATAGTGAATATCAACTTCATGCCTATCAAGCCGCTGCTCGTGGCGTTTTAGCCACTCAATAGCAGCATGCAAGTCATCTCGTGTGCGTGTGGTTGTGGTAACGAGAAAATCTAGAGTTGTGGTGATGTCTGAGAATCGCTGGTCGTGTTGAGCTAATTGTTTTTTCATTCCATTTATCTCGTTGTTTATACCATTAAACTCCCCTTGCATCGCTGATGCAAAGTCATTAATGGCACAAAGCACATCTTGTGTTGTGGGTTCTGAAGCCATGCCCTTATGTGATTACGAATTACAAAGGGTGGTGATTGTGTATTATACTCGCTTCCTAGTTGGAGTCAAGCCTCGATGCGAGAATTATATTATGAAGACTTCTCTTGCTCGTATGCAGTAACAATCTCTTTTCGGATCTCCTTTTTCAATTTTGGATTTGCTCGTACAAAATCTTTTGCAGTCTCTCTGCCAACGCCCAGCTTAGTATCTTTATACGAATACGTATTTCCGGATTTGTTGATTACTTCAAACTGCAGCCCAGTATCGAGCAAGTCCCCTGCAATAGAGATACCTTCGTTATACATGATGTCAAACTCAGTAGTGCGGAACGGTGCGGCAACTTTATTCTTTACAACTTTTGCTTTTACTCGGTTTCCTACGACGCGGTCGCCTTTCTTGATCTGCGCAGCTCGGCGTACTTCAATCCGAACCGATGAATAGAATTTTAACGCCATGCCACCAGTAGTAGTTTCAGGATTTCCAAACATCACGCCGATCTTCATGCGCGTCTGATTAATGAAAATCACCACCACATTAGACTTGGAGACGATTCCAGTCAGCTTACGTAGAGCCTGACTCATGAGTCGCGCTTGTAATCCCATATGAGAATCTCCCATATCTCCTTCGATCTCTGCTTTTGGAGTGAGTGCAGCAACTGAGTCTACTACGACAACGTCTACTGCACTGGATCGCACTAATGTTTCAAGAATTTCCAAAGCTTGCTCGCCAGTATCCGGTTGAGAGATAAGCAGATCGCTCACCTTGACTCCGATCTTCTTTGCATAATCCGGATCTAGAGCATGCTCTGCGTCAATAAACGCTGCGGTGCCGCCCATGCGCTGCACTTCAGCAACAATATGCTGAGCAAGCGTGGTCTTCCCTGATGCTTCTGGGCCGTAGATCTCCACAATGCGTCCACGTGGAACCCCTCCCACACCAAGTGCTAAATCTAAAGACAAGCACCCAGTAGGCACTGCATCTACTTTAAAATCCTTGGATTCACCGAAGCGCATGATTGCACCTTCTCCAAATCGGTCACGAATCTGAGAGATTGCTAATTCTGCGGCTTTTTGTGACCCTTTTTTATCACTTGAATCCGCTTTTTTGGTGGTTTTTGCCTCTTTTTTTGTACTTTTTTTCGCAGTCATATCATGATTGCTTAATGTATTAATAGGGTGATATTCTTAATGATACCCGAACAAAACCCGAACGTCAATTCACCCCTGTGAATAACTCGTTTTTACTCAGATTTATATAGGATATGGCGTACTTCCATACGCTCCCTACTCCGCTTTGAACGTGCGGTGATTTGAAGTGTATTTAATCCTTGATGTAATGTAATGCTCTCTTCAAAATGACCTTCTCGATCCACATTTACCTGTTGCGTGTTGATCTCTACCACTGCTTCTGGGTCTGTCTGCCCTATCACTGTTATTGTGTGCTCAGAAACAATTAAATCCTCTTCTGGGTAGGAGATAGTGAGGTCCGGCGGGCTCAACAACTGTACTACTTCAAAACCGAAATACACTAGAATTAACAACACAACAATTCCCCAGATACCAACTTTCACTAATCGCGGAATAATTAATGGGCGACGACGGTGTGCGCCCGCAGACGTCCCAAGCGGTTGCTTTTTTTTACGCCGCATCGGCCCGTCCGTATTTCCGGTTGACGGTCCATGAAAAACCGAAATCTCTTTATCCAGCTGCTCTTGAATGCGCTCCCAAGGAATCTGTAGCTCTTTGGTATACACGCGCAGATAGTTCTTGATATAGACCGGCGACGGTAACTCATTATACGCACCACGTTCTAACGCATCCAAATACTTCTTAGAGATCTTCAATTGAATCGCAAGATCATCAAGTGTCACGCCTTTTGCATGGCGCGCTGCTCGAATCTTCTCTCCCACAGTCTGATTTTGGCGAACTGGTTGTTGTTTAAATGTCTTCATCTTCTTGCTCTGGTAGCTCAGTATCCTCCTCCATATCATCTATCGGCGGCATATCCGAAACCTCCTGATCAGCCTCTACTAATATCTGTCGCGGCTTGGCCCCATCTGCTGGCCCGATAAACCCTTGCTCTTCTAGAATATCTAGTATACGTGCTGCTCGTGCATACCCTACTCGAAGCCGACGTTGCAACAAGGATGCTGAGGCTTTCTTGGCTTGCAGAATCACCTCTTTGGCGTCATCTAATAGCTCGTCTCCTGCCCCTTCATCATCGCCGGGCTGATACCCCGGAATGTCACTCTTTGCGACCTTCTCAGTTACTTCTTGATTGTAGTCCGGATCAGCGTTATCACGCAGGTACGATACTACTTTCTCAATCTCTGCATCATCCAAGTACGAGCCTTGTAAGCGTTTTGGTTTAGAAACATTTGCGTCTATGTACAACATGTCCCCTCTACCGATCAGCTTCTCTGCTCCAGAGAAATCAAGAATAGTTCTGGAGTCTACCAATGAAGTAACAGAGAATGCAATACGTGCAGGCATGTTTGCTTTAATCAATCCGGTGAGAACATTCACCGATGGTCGTTGCGTTGCAAGCACTAAGTGGATACCGACGGCTCGTGACATCTGCGCCAGCCGCACGATCGCTGCTTCAACGGAGTTTGCTGCAACAGACATGAGGTCTGCTAATTCGTCTATTACAAAGATGATATACGGCAGTCGATCTTCTTCATCCACCGCTGCATTATGCGATTCAATGCTGCGTTTTCCAGAAGCAGATAGTACTTCATATCGACGATCCATCTCTGCAACAGTCCACTTCAATGCATTCACGGTCTTTTCTACGTCAGTGATCACTGGAGTGAGCAGATGAGGAATGCCGTCGTACACAGTCAATTCCACACGCTTAGGATCCACCAGAATAAACTTCAAGTCATCCGGTGAATTTTGATACAGCATGCTCACAATCAGCCCATTGATACACACCGACTTACCAGATCCAGTTGCACCAGCAATCAACATGTGCGGCATGGACTGCAACGAAGTAATATACGGTTTCCCAGAAACATCCTTTCCTAAACAGATTGTCAGATTGTTCTTGCGCTGTTTGAATTTCTTGGAAGCCAGGATCTCCTTAAGCGTGACAGTTGCGATTGCTTTATTCGGCACTTCGATACCAACGAGTGAACGGCCAGGGATCGGTGCTTCAATGCGGATCGGATGTGCTGCAAGTGCCAGTGAGATATCATTATGCAGTGTAGTAATCTGTGTGAGTTTCACTCCGTCATGTGGTCGCAACGTATACTGTGACACCATCGGCCCAACATTTACATCAGACATCTCAACGTCAATACCGAAACTCTCTAATGTCTTCTCGATCTTCTCTTTGTTGGCTTCAATGTCCCCGCTCGTGGGTTTTTCACTTCGGTCTGTTAATAGCGACAACGGCAGGTCGATCTTTTTATGACGTTTTGTGGTTTTCGTTGGAATGAATGACATCTGCTCTAAATCTTCTGGGTCAGTAGCTGGTGCTGGTTCTTCTGAATCCTGTACCTCTTTTTCAGAGAACGACTGCTGCTCAGGTGTGTAGTCGTCTTCTGCTAGCTCTTCATCTTCAGCCAATTCTTCGGTCTCTTTCTTTATCTGATATCCATTCATACGCGCATGCAATCGTGATTTACACCACGATCCAATACCTTTCAATAATCCCATTACGCGAATCTGGCGTAGTAATTCCGGAAGAGACATGCGGAACAGTATCAAGAATGAACCCACAAACAAACCAAGCAACACAATGATAGAGACCCATATCCCAGCAAAACGCACTAACGGATACATTAAGATAATTCCAAGATATCCACCGCCTCGCCCAGTTGCCGCGTCTTTGATCACATCATCAAATGGAATGAAGAGATGAAGCAATCCAAGGCCAGAGAGGAGAAAGAGAATCAAGCCAATGACGTGTAGCCACTGTAACTTATACCGTTCTGGATGCAGGAAGATATACCCCAAAATCATAAAGACCAGCGGCATGATATACCGCCCCCATCCAAAGATCCAACCGAGTGCAGTATCCACCCACTCACCAATGTCACCTGCAGCATTCACGTAACTAAGGATAGAAATCGCCGCAACTGCGTATAGTGCAATTACAAGCAATCCACGCTGCATTCCGCTGTCATCCTCATCCCAGGAAAACTGCTTTTTATCTTCTTTTTCCTTGTCTTGTTTATCCTGTTTTGGAGGACGGCCGGGTTTCTTTTTCTGCTTTTTCTTAGACTTTTTCTTCTTTGCCATGATCTGTATTATACCATATGTCAAAGAACATTTCACGACACTTGTATTGAGTTATTTATTGCTCCAGCAACGTACTATTGCAGGCCCGCTTGCTCACTGCCTTGCTAGATCTACTAGCAAGGCGTTCGCTGCGCTTAGATTCGGCCTCGCTAAGCCGCAAAAAAACAAATCACTTCTTCCACATGCACCGTATCAACAAAGCTCGACCGCAACACATCCTGCAATAGCAGTTGCTGTCGCATAATTATTTCAATACAAATATAAACACCCCACGCAGGGGGGTTTCTCACCTTTCTTCAGGTCTGTTGCCGGCAGACATTTCATGACCAGAAAGGCAGTAGCATTGTATACGGTTGAGTATTTCTTGTCAAATGCACGCTTCTTTCAATTGAGAGGCGGCTCAATCGCCTTCATTAAATATACAGTTGCGCGAAGATCCAGACGCCAGTAGCGAACACACCAAGAATAATAAGAAGCGCTATCTTAAAAGGAAATGTCGCGTGTTTTTTATGTTTCTTCATAAATGGAATGCTTACTATTCTAGTATACTCCTGTATGAACAAAAGGCAAAATTACTCCCACTCAATAGTAGCCGGTGGTTTATTGGTCACATCAAAGAATACTGCTTCGATTCCGTCTAGCGCTACCAACGCATCAACCATCTGCTTCAGCACCTTCTTGTCTAAAGGATAAAAATTCATGGTCATGGCTTCTTCTGACTCAATCGGCCGCAATACTACTGTTTCACCACCATCTCCGAATGTTAACGGCAGCAGAATCACCGGGAACTGCCAGATCTCATCATAGATCTCATGCTCATGTACAATATCAGTGACAATCTGATCTGCCTGACGTAGCAAATCTAAACGGTCGCGCGTCAGATATCCAGGCTTCAGATCCATCTTGTCAAAATCTATGTCACCACCAACGTGCGCTACCAATCTATTAATGCCCTGTACCTTGTTCACCAAATCAATACCGAACTCTTCAAGCTCTTTCCATTCATAATCAGCTGCATGCTCTAACACCAACGCATGCTGATATGTCCGTACATCTCCTTGCACGCCTACGCTTTTTAAAGGCAAGCGTCGGCCGGTATACCCAGCATCAGCAACAAACACTTTTGCGCCTTCTTCGATCTTTTCAAGATCCGCGGTCTTTTCTCGTGTCTCACTCTGTTTACTGTCTTCAATACCATCAGAGCAGAGACAGCGAATAGACAACCCCGGGCCAGGAAACGGCCAACGGTCAATCAACGCATCTGGTAACCCCAGCTCACGCCCAACTTCTCGCACCTCATCTTTATATAAACTCTCTAACGGCTCAACAACTTTACCCTGATTGATCATCTCAATAATCTCTTCTACGCGGTTATGATGTGTCTTGATCGTATGAGACGTGTCTGTTCCACCTGCCTCGATGGTGTCTGGATAGATCGTGCCTTGCCCTAACAACCACTCATCTTGATTAAACTCTAAGTCACTAAATACGTCCTTTTGCGCATCTAAGAAAACTCGACCGATACGACGACGCTTCTTCTCCGGATCAGCCACTCCTTCAACTGCTAATAAAAACCGATCACTTGCATCAATCACGTGTAAGTCGTCAAAACCAGCTTTGGCTAAAGACTCTTTTACCAGCTGTGACTCGTTTAATCTCATGAATCCTGTATCCACATGCAAGCCAAATACCCGATCCTTGCCCAGCACCTCTTCAAGCAATGCAAACGCGACTGAAGAGTCTACTCCACCAGAAACCAGCATGAATACTCGTCGATCACCTACCAGCTCCTTTACCTCGGCTTTTATCTCCTCTAAATATTCCTTCATGCTCCAATTCTCTTCTGCACCACAAATATCGAAAACAAAGTTCTTATACATCTGCAAGCCGTTTTTGGTGTGATGCACCTCAGGATGAAACTGAAAACCGTAGCGTTTTAGCTCATCATTCGCCATTACACCCACAGTACAATCCTTAGTGTGTCCGATCACCTTGTATCCCGGAGGTGGTTTTGACACTACGTCCCAGTGACTCATTAAGACCTGTTCCTCTTTTCCGAGTCCTTTAAGTATCTGGGATTCACCCGTGATATGCAACTTGGTGACACCGTACTCACGTTGAGACTGCCCTTTAACTTCACCGCCGGTCTCTTTGGCTATCAACTGCGAACCGTAGCAAATTCCAAGCATTGGAATGTCCAGTTTAAAAATACCCGGATCATGCGGCAGGGTAACGTCTTCAATTGCTGCTGGACCACCGGATAATACAATGCCCCAGGCGTCTTTGAGGTCATGCGCGTTCACATCCGTGGGATAAATTTTAGCGTACACGCCAAGCTGACGAACACGTCGGCTTATAAGATGAGTGAATTGCGATCCGAAGTCTAGGACCGCGATATGTTTCTTTTTCATGGAGCAATTATAGAGGATTTTATCGTAAAAATCAATACAAAAAACAGTCGTTATAACTGTTTACTCAAAATGTATATATTACATCCCTGCGAGTTTCTGTGAAATAAATGCAGTGCGGATATCAGTAGCTACACGAGATAACTGTGATCTATCGAAGCAATCATTTGGATTACTCATTTTACTTGCATGCAAGCTTCGCCCTTTTAGCATGCATGCATTTATCGATGCTCGAATCCCCTCCCATTCCATAACTGTAAGCTGTACTTGTTCAAGAATTTCTCGCCCAACCATCTCTTCAAACGCTTCAACAAGCAACCGTAATTCTTCCATGCCCTCTAGAACCGCCTCCCGCAAGTCTGGCTCAGCTTGGCTCGCATCCTGTGATGTGCTAACTATTTCCGCTCTCATGACCTGTATTAACCACGTCCCAGGCTGTCTATCGTACTTCGTCTCTTCATATCCCCTCACCTCAGGAGAAGGACGGAACGGTTGAGGATCGTCAAGTGCGCCTTCATAAGAAGCAGCTGCTGCTGGTCTACGATGATCTGCAGCAGGTACCGCACCTGCGGTGCGTCGCCCAGCCGGACGATGTGCTCTCGGAACACCACGATCTGAACTTCCTCGCGTGGAAGCTGGCGGTGGTCTTCGACCTATATCTCTATGTCGTTGAACTCCTGGCATATACTATCGTCTTAATGATTGCTGAGTAAGATAAGCGACCCGAATAGCTTGTGAAATTGCAGCAATTTTCTGTATATCATACGCTGGTGGCTCTCCTGACATTTCATAACCAAATCGCTCCATATGATCTGCTTCTAATGCTTCTCGTTCTGCTGCAGTATACAGGGCCATTCTCAATGCTCGTTCATGTGCTTCCCACTCTGCGCCTGATAATACCACCTGTTCCAACACCTCTGGTTCAACCATATGTACGAGCGCTTGCAACATCGCAATCTCTTGCTCCACTTCTGCTCTAGAAGCCTCTTCTCTTAATTGACCTAACGCATGCTGATGCTCGTGCATGGTTCTAAGAATAAAAAAACTCGCTTTTGGTCGAGTAGGATCTCCAAATTCTGAACGCAATGTTGGTTCTCCTCTTCCTGGTACGTCTCCGCTCCTCGGAGGGGGTCCTTCCACCATAATTGATGATTTAACAATAATTCATTATACTAATAATATCATTTTTTCATTAAAAAATCAATCGCTATGAAGCCACAAGATATCCCTCAAGCACTGACATACGACGACGTATTGCTCGTACCTCAGTACTCAGAGATCCTTCCGTCAGAGACCGACCTTTCCACCACGTTAGGAAAGCTAGAATTGGAGCTGCCGTTCTTGAGCGCACCCATGGACACAGTCACAGAATCAGCAATGGCAATTGTTATGGCAAAACAAGGCGGACTCGGTATTGTGCACAAAAATCTAACCGCAGCAAAACAAGCAACAGAGGTGCGAAAAGTAGCGCGGCGCAAGAAAGACGGAAAAAGCTTAAACGTGGGTGCAGCAGTCTCGGTAGGCGACGAACAGTTCGAACGTGCAAAAAAATGTGTCTCTGCTGGAGCAACTGTACTAGTCGTAGACTCAGCACACGGTCATTCAAAAGGTGTACTGGACCAAGTCAAACGCTTAAAAAAAGAATTTAAAAACAAAGTAGTCATTGTGGGCGGAAATGTTGCCACACCCGAAGGAACGTATGACTTAATAAAAGCAGGAGCTGACGTAGTAAAAGTCGGAGTTGGACCTGGATCTATTTGTACCACACGCGTAGTTGCTGGTGTAGGAGTACCACAACTCTCAGCTGTGATGCGCTGTGCTGAAGAAGCAAAAAAGCACAATGCAGAGATCATTGCAGACGGCGGCTTAAAACACTCTGGTGATATCGTTAAAGCTCTTGCTGCTGGAGCAGCTGCAGTCATGGCAGGTGGATTATTCTCAGGCACGGACGAAGCACCTGGTGAAGTGGTCACAGTTAAGGGACAAAAAATGAAGATGTATCGCGGCATGGGATCAGTAGAAGCGATGCAAAAAGGTTCAAAAGATCGTTACGGACAGAAAGGCACGAAAGACAAAAAGAAATTAGTTGGTGAAGGAGTGGTTGGATATGCTCCATACAAAGGTTCAGTGGAAGATATACTTTTCCAATTAGCTGGTGGTGTGCGATCTGGAATGGGATACAATGGAGTAGAAACTATAAAAGACTTGCAAAAAGACGCGGAGTTCGTACGCATCACAAGCGCGGGATTAGTAGAGTCGCATCCACACGATCTACAAAACATACAAAAAGCACCCAATTACTAGAAATAAAAAAGAAGCGGGGCAGTACCCCGCTTTTTTATATTGCTGCTGTTATTTTCCCTTTTTTCTCAGTTGCGTCTTGAACTTCTTCACGCGTTTACGTAATTCTTGATGATTATTCTGTAAGTGAGTGAGCAAGGAACTCTCATCAATGAAGTTATGACGTCGATTGGATATCACAAACTCTCCGTCGATCATGAGGTCACGAACATTGCGTCCACCGTGGGTAATCATATTTCCAATAAGAGTGACTGGACGATGCTCATCGAACGGCATAAATCCACGGTCTCGCAGTTTCCAGAACGCTAAGTCTGCATGATACCCCGGAGCAACACGGCCACGCTTCTGCATATGCAGCACATCTGCTGCATTACAAGTCATCATCTTAAATAGTTCTTCGTAGAACACGACGTATTTATCCTGATGCATAATGCGCGCTTGCAATGCTTCAGAGAGAATATCCAAGCTATTTTTTGAAATCACGCTATCAGTACCAAGTGCAATCCGGTCAGTGACCCCGTGTTTCACATACAATGGATACGGGAACTCACCGCTTCGATGGAGCTTATTCGATGTTGGAAGATGCACAATGCCCATTTTCTTCTTTGCAACGATCTCTATCTCTTCTTCAGTCAGATGAACACAGTGCGACATGATGGTGCGTGAATTGTCCAATCCGTACCTCTTGAGTGTTTGTACTGGAAGATCTCCGTGTACTTTCAGATGTGCTTGAATAGAAGGGCGAGTCTCTGCAACATGAGTGGTAAATAGCGCCCGGTTCTTCTTTACAATTGCAGCTACGCGCTTCAGCACTGCAGGCTCAGCTTTATGCAGCGTATGAATCGCAACTGCAATTTGTGTATTGAACTTATCTTTTCGCCGCAACAGTTTCTCAACGTTCGCTGGTGTATTCTCAGGATGCGAGTTCGATACCGCGGAGATCGCGTTAATAACATTTTGATGCGCTACTGCTGCTGCTGCTTCAATAGAATCAAATGTTGCGTAATGAGAAAGTGTAGTAGTAATTCCATTCTTCTGCTCTTCTGTGAGGTCACCAACTGCAGAGATAAAGAGATCATCATCATTCATTTGACTCTCCCGAATATACATATCCCGCAGCGTCTTCTCTAAATTCTCTCCTTTCTCTAGCATCAACGAAGAACGCAACATATACATAGGCGGGTGTGCATGTGCATTAATAAATCCAGGTGTCACTACGAGTCCGCTACGACGGCCACCATCATAAATAACATCTACTTTATTCAAATCAATTTTGTTCTTCTTGGGATCAAAAACCTCACGGATCATTCCGTCTTCAATATAAATAGACAAGCCGGTTTTAACTTGCACCTCGCGATTCTCATCCGCAGTAATAATGTACTTCGGATTATGAATAACAATAGTTTTCGGTTTGGGGTCCTCGTTTAAATGCGTGTATCGACTCCGCTTCTCACGCAGTGGAAACGGTAATTTTCCGTCTGATACCTTTGAAATCGAAGATGTAATCTCCTCGTACATACAATTATTATATCAAAAAAACAAGATTTTTCAAGCTCACTCACGTTGCTCGCGCGCTCTATTGACAAGCTACTGCGCTCTGCTAGTGTGAATGAATATCCAGTAGTGGTACTACTGGGTTGTTCTTTAGGAGCTACAACCGTTAACTTGTCCGCTGAGTTGAGAAAGTTGCATCTATGACAAGCTCGGTACGAGGCCAGAGAAAGGCAAGAAAAAACAAGAGGTCAACATACAATCGCCGTGTTGCACGTGCGAGAGAGTTGGTCCTCGCTGGTACGATCCCTGAGTGGTTCACTCCTGCAGAGCTCTCGAAAGCTGATCCGGTCCTGTTCCCTCCCAAGCCGGTCGGTGACTACCTGCTGGACATGCAGACTCGTGGTGATGCAAAAGTCACGTACGGAACCGGGGCACGCCCCGGAAGACGATACTCGTTCGAGTTCACTCCGTACGAACGACTCCCGCATCGCATCCGCACGCTGCTCGAAACCCCTGATCAGGTCGTGGACATGCTGGGACAGCTACACGGATTGGTGGGCAGCACTGACGACATCGATCTGGATGCGGTCGGCATGACCGTCAGCGAGTGTACGGACGCAGCAGAAGCCGAGAACGGTGGTCAGAAGCTGATCATCGCTCGACTGGTGAAGGACAACTGGCTCGTGGCATCCACGGGCAGCAACTACCGTCTCACCAAGAAGGCCTGCAATCGGCTGGGTGTCGAACCTGCGGCTCGCGAAGCTGAAACCAGCACCAAGAGTGGTGCTGCAGCTGGTGAAGACGCTGGAGTCGATCCTGCTGCCGAAGAGCCACCCGCAGACACGGAAGCTGCTGATGGCACCGAAGAGCCGCCCGAGGATGCTGAGTCCGTTGCAGCGGCCGGTGAAGACGCCCCTGACGTGTCCGAAGATCCGGAAGAGGAGCCTGAGGCTGACGGCCTGGCGCAGGATGATGTGCCCATACAAGAGGACGCACCTGTAGCGCAAGACCGTGGCCACGAGCCGGAGGCAGGCACCGGAGCTGAAGACACCCCGGATCCTGATGCGCGACCGATCGACATGGACGAGGTCGCTGCACTGGCAGCTGCACCAGCACCGCCGCCGGAAGAGGCGCCGGATCACGGAGAGGTCGCTGTCCTCGAAGGCCAGGACGACCTCCGGAATGCATGGGAAGCAACCATCGCACTCCCGAGCTGGATCAAGGCTGCACTTCGCCTGCTGCTGCATACCGTGGCGTACGAGGACTTCCCGGTCAACGCTGAAGGGCGGGCACCGGAGCTGCGGCTGTCCAACGCCAAGTCCGTACGTACCATCATCCGCAACGGTTACCGTACCGGCGTGCTGGTCCGGGTCCGTCCTGGATGGTACCAGTTCAACCGAGAGGTGGTGCCAACGCGGTGGAAGGTCGGGCTCAAGGTCCATGACGCACGTCATGACCAAGAGGTGCAAGCCGCACTCGCGGAGTCAGACGCCGAGGTTCGCCTGATCACGGATCGACTGAACAACGCGCTCTGGTACATCGCATGCTACGCGTACGATGGGTCCATTGCCCATCTCTCGGCAACCAGTCGCGAAAAAGCGCTGTGGCATGTGGACGGTACACGTTCCACCCGCGGTACGCTCGCACGCATCGCGAACGAGCTCGCACATGAGCTCTCGGGAATGCCGGACGATGATCTGGCAACCGTGATCGAGCACCTATGGGCGCTACATCAGCAGGACGAGGAGGACGCTGAGCGCGGCTCAGATGAGGAGTGATCGCTAGTACTAGCGATTTTTTTATTAAAAAGAGCGCACATCATGCGCGCCCTCGATATATTCAACGCTGTATTACTCTTGCTTCTCTTCCTCTACAGCTGCTGCTTTCTCTTCCTCTGTCATGAAACCGGTTCCAACAGGGATGAGCTTACCGATGATCACATTCTCTTTCAGCCCCTGCAAGTGATCCATCTTGCCTGACACCGCAGCGTCGATCAGAATACGTGCAGTCTCCTGGAAGGATGCTGCAGAAAGGAAGGAATCCACAGATAATGACGCTTTGGTAATACCGAGCAGTACTGGCTCAGCAACAGCACCCTTTCCTTTATCTGCTTCTGCTGCCTCATTCGCATCTCGCAAGCTAGATCGAGAGACAATATCACCAACCACCAGAGAGGTGTCTTTTGGATCCACAATCTTCATGCGGGAGAACATCTGCCGAATAATAATCTCAATGTGTTTATCATTCAACTTTTGTCCTTGCGAAGAGTAGATGTACTGAATCTCGTTAATAATGTACTTCTCCACTTCTTCCACTCCCTTAAGAGCAAGTAATTCATAGAGATCTAAACTTCCTTCAGTTAGCTGCTGTCCAGCAGTGACTAAGTCACCTTTCTCTACATTAATGCCGTATCCTACTGGCACTGCAAACTCCTTGATCTGCTTCTCTTCGCCGGTCACAATCATCTTGTTCTTCTCAATTACTACCTCACCTTTAAAGCGTGACTTCACTGGCCCGTCTGCTGTTTCATACAACGCAGTTCCTTTACGCACCTTGGCTTTGTTCTTCACCAGCGCCTTGTCTGCTTTCCGTATAGTGTATGTCTCCTTTGCATCAGCGATATGAGACACGTGAATGACTTTTTGCTTACCTTCATCAACCACATCTTTCACTTCGCCTTCGACGTCAGCAATCACTGCGGACTTCTTCAATGGGCGTGCTTCAAACAGCTCTTCCACACGAGGCAAACCTTGCGTAATATCCGCTCCAGCAACTCCACCAGTATGGAACGTTCTCATGGTCAACTGTGTTCCTGGCTCACCAATGGACTGTGCAGCGATAATACCCACTGCAGTACCCATCTCAGCAAGTTCATTATGACCCAGGTCATATCCGTAACACTGCTGACACGTTCCTCGGTCCATTTCACAAGTCAGAACAGAACGGACGGCTGCTTCTGAGAATTTCTTCTTCTTCAACTTCTCCACATCTTCAGTGCTGATTAAAGAACCTTTCTTGTATAGCACCTTACCTTTGTCATCTTTAAGATCTCCAGCAAGAACACGACCCCAAATACGTGATGCAAGCGGCTCACCCATATCTTCAGATTCTTTTTCAGTCAGTACTAACCCTTTCTTGGTCTTACAATCATTAGATGCAATCACCATATCTTGTGCTACATCCACGAGACGACGGGTCAGATATCCAGCGTTTGCAGTACGCAACGCGGTATCAGTCAATCCTTTTCGTGCACCATGAGTAGAAGCGAAGTACTCTAGTACATTGAAGCCTTCTTTAAAGTTTGCTTTCACCGGCAGTTCCATGGTCTCACCAGATGGGTTAATCACCAATCCCTTCATTCCCATCATCTGTACGGTCTGACCCCAGGAACCACGAGCACCGGAGTTAATCATGGCATGTGCTGGACTAGAAGGATCCAGGTACTCCTGACACGCGCCGGTAATATCGTTCTTGGCTTTTGTCCATACTTCAATTACCTTCATGCGTCGTTCGTCATCAGTTAACAGCCCTTGATTATAATGATTATGGATCTCATCAATCTGCGCGTCTGCTTGATCCATTATGACTTTCTTCTTCTCAGGAACATTCAAGTCGTCCATTCCCCAACTCATTCCGGAGCGAGTGATATACTCAATAGCCAGGTCTTTCACATCATCGAGCAATTGTACCGTCCGCTCGCTACCGTGGTGAGTCAAACAGTCAGCAATCACACCTTTCAGCCCCTTCTTATCCACCACCTCATTCACAAAACGTTGCTCCTCTGGCAAGACAGAATTAAACAGAATGCGGCCAGCAGTAGTCTCTTCCACTTTTCCATCGATCTTGACTAACACTGGGTCCTGTAACTGCACGCGACCAGCTTGATGTGCAAACAGCGCTTCATTTCCGGAAGCAAATGCAAGAGTGGTTTTCTCTTTTCTCTCTTCATCCATATATGTAAGATAGTACGCACCCAATACAATGTCTTGCGACGGAGTCACAATCGGTTCGCCAGTTGCGGGCTTTAACAGGTTGGTGGTTGAAAGCATGATCTTCTCAGCTTCCTCTTTTGCTTCTTTAGACAGAGGAACATGTACTGCCATCTGGTCTCCATCAAAGTCTGCGTTAAACGCGGGACAGACCAGCGGATGAATCTGAATGGCCTTGCCCTCAATTAGCAGCGGTTGGAATGCTTGAATACCTAAGCGATGCAGTGTCGGAGCACGATTCAACAAGACATGTGCATTCTTAGTCACTTCTTCTAGAATATCCCAGATCTCTTCGCGGTTTGCTTCAATAAACCTATTCGCTGAACGCACGTTGTAGACGTACTCACGCTCAATCAATTTTGCTATCACAAATGATTTAAAGAGCTCTAGCGCCATCTTCTTTGGAAGGCCACACTGGCTGAGCTTCAAGTGCGGACCAACTACAATCACAGAACGACCGGAGTAGTCCACGCGTTTTCCAAGTAGGTTCTGTCGGAAGCGACCTTGTTTTCCTTTTAGCATGTCTGCCAAAGACTTGAGTTGTCGTTTCTGTCCAGTAGAAGCTGTCACGGTCTTCCCATGTCGCGCACTGTTATCAATCAGCGCGTCTACTGCTTCCTGTAGCATGCGCTTCTCATTTCTCTGAATCACTTCTGGTGCATTTAGCTCCTTCAATCGTTTCAAACGATTATTACGGTTAATCACGCGTCGATAGAGATCGTTCAAATCAGACGCAGCAAATCGTCCACCATCCAATTGCACCATTGGCCGAAGATCTGGAGGAATGACCGGTAGCACATTCAGTACCATCCACTCTGGACGGATGTTATTCTTCTGCAAGTTACGGACCAGCTTCAATCGACGTAGAATACGATGCTGCTGATTCTTGCTTGCAGTCTCTAATGCGGTTTTTAGCTCTTTTGATAGTACATCAAGGTCAAGAACTTCTAATAGGCTTCGGATTGCCTCAGCACCAATACCAGCGCTAAAGACGTGCCCGTATTTCAGAGAGAAATCGTAGTATTGACTCTCAGAGATGATCGCTAGCGGCTCAAGTGACTTGAGCTCTTTCTTTGCAATGTCTGCTGCATCTTCTAAATCCTTTAACTTCTCATCGCGCATGATCGCAGCATTAATCAGCTCACGCTCATACTCTTTATCAGTCTTTTCCGCGGCCTTCTTATCTTTATCTTCATTCTTTGCGTTCTCTCGTCGCTGCTTGATCTCCCCCATCTGCTGGGTGCTCTCATGACGAATCTGTTTCTTCTTTTGCTCCAGCTCAGTATCGATCTGCTCAATGGTCTGTACACGTAGATCCTCATCCACTTCTGTAATAATGTAGTTTGCAAAGTAGACCACTTTCTCTAAATTCTGAGTTGAGAGGTCTAGAAGTAGCCCTACTTTTGATGGAACGCCACGTAAGAACCAAATATGCGTTACCGGTGCTGCTAAATCAATGTGCCCCATGCGTTCTCGTCGAACAATGGATCGTGTTACTTCCACACCACACTTATCACAAACAATTCCTTTATAACGAATACGTTTATACTTTCCGCAGTAACACTCCCAATCTTTTGACGGCCCAAAAATCTTTTCACAGAACAGTCCGTCCTTTTCTGGTTTTTGTGTTCGATAGTTAATAGTCTCTGGTCGAAGCACTTCTCCGTGTGACCAGGAATGGATCTCGTCAGGCGATGCGAGCTTCAGTCGAATCGCTGAGAAATCTGCTACTTGTGTTGCCTTATCGTAGAATGACATATGTGTAAATATTATGATTGATTATATTATTTTTCCTCTGCCTCATCTGATCCACTCTTGCCTCCTGATCCGGCAACCTTAATGATCCCTTCATCAGAAGAGTATTCATTCTCGGTTTCTGCTCGTTCAGACTCCTTATCAGCCTTCTCTTTTTCCAACGCTGCTTCATCAATCTCTTTACCTTCCTTATTCAGTAACTCTACGTCCAAACACAATCCCTTTAATTCTCGAACTAACACATTAAAGGACTCTGGTACGTTTAGCTTCTCGACCGGCTCTCCTTTAATCGTTGCTTCATATGCCTTTGATCGTCCTGGCACATCATCCGACTTAATGGTCAGCATCTCTTGTAGTGAGTGTGCTGCACCGTACGCTTCTAGCGCCCAGACTTCCATCTCTCCGAAACGCTGTCCACCAAACTGTGCTTTACCGCCAAGTGGCTGCTGCGTTACTAGTGAGTATGGACCAATCGATCGTTGATGGATCTTGTCTTCCACCATATGATCGAGTTTCAACATATATGCATATCCGCACATCACTGGTTGATCAAACTCTGCGCCAGTACGTCCATCCGTTAATGAAATTTTTCCATCTCGTGGATAGCCGGCTTTCTCGAGCTCATCTCGAATGTGCTCAACAGGCACTCCATCAAATACAGGAGTTGCAACACTGTACCCAAGTGATTTTGCTGCCATACCCAGATGTGCCTCTAGCACCTGCCCCAAGTTCATACGAGAGACAATACCGAGCGGGTTCAAGATAATATCTACTGGAGTTCCATCTTCAAGATATGGCATGTCCTCTATTGGAACCACACGAGAAATCACACCTTTATTTCCGTGACGTCCTGCCATCTTATCTCCGACCTGAATCTTACGAAGCTGCGCAATAGAGACTTGAATAGTCTTGGTGACGCCTGCAGGTAATTTATCTCCGTTCTCTTTAGTAAAGACTTTAATGTCCACGACCTTTCCGTGTTCACCGTGTGCCAGATATAAGGAGGAGTCTTTCACGTCTTTTGCTTTTTCTCCAAAGATTGCACGCAACAGCTTCTCTTCTGCAGTTAACTCGGTCTCACCTTTTGGTGTAATCTTTCCAACTAAGATATCTCCTGAAGAGACTTGTGCTCCAATGCGAATCACTCCGTCTTCATCCAGATTCTTCAACTTCTCTTCTGAGACATTCGGAATATCACGAGTAACTACCTCCGGGCCAAGCTTGGTGTCACGCACATCGACGGTGTAGTCCTCAATATGTACAGAGGTGTAGCGGTCTTGCTGCACGACGCGTTCTGAAATAAGGATAGCGTCCTCATAGTTACCACCTTCCCACGGCATGTACGCCACAAGCATGTTCTGTCCGAGCGCAAGCTCTCCTTGATCTGTTGA
The DNA here is from genome assembly GCA_964344485.1 of uncultured Gammaproteobacteria bacterium. Taxonomy (GTDB): domain Bacteria; phylum Patescibacteriota; class Patescibacteriia; order UBA9570; family XYC2-FULL-38-9; genus CAYFNF01. The sequence continues at coordinate 88,717 of CAYFNF010000001.1, read as the reverse complement.
TGCTCCATCAGCAAGCACTTCACCTTTCGCCACTTTCTGGCCTTTCTCCACTAATGGACGCTGGTTAATACTAGTAGATGCATTCGAACGAACAAATCGTTTTAATATATACTCTTTTGACTGGCCTTTCTTCTCTTCGATAAGAATCCTATTCGCATCTACTGCCATCACAGTTCCGGCTTCTTCTGCAACAATCACTTGTCCCGAGTCTTTTGCAGCACGATGCTCCACGCCAGTTCCGATCACAGGCGCGTCCGGCGTAATACACGGAACAGCCTGCCGTTGCATGTTTGTTCCCATTAATGCACGAACCGCGTCATCATGCTCTAGAAACGGAATCAACGCAGTGGAGATAGACACGATTTCTTTTGGAGAGACATCCATAAAATCCACTTTGTGCACTGGCACAATGGTTGGTTTCATGTGCTCTC
>CAYFNF010000001.1:0-88276 GCA_964344485.1 uncultured Gammaproteobacteria bacterium | reverse complement strand
GAAATACCCGTTCTCATCTAACGGCACAGTTGCAGCTGTGGTGGTATATTTCTCTTCTGTAAATGCATCTAAATACAGTACTTCATCAGTGACGCGCGCTTTAACTGGCACAGTTTTTAGCTCTTTCAGTGCTTCAATATCCTTCTTTGAAATAGTCGCGCCTTGCTTTACAACCTTCTTACCATCAACCTCAATATCCTTGCGCGCAACCTCTCCTTCTGCGTCCTCTGGCTTTGGATCGTGAATCACCTTTCTGTACGGCGCTTCAATAAAACCAAAGTCATTAATGCGTGCAAACGAAGAGAGGTGTCCAACTAATCCAATATTTGGGCCCTCAGGAGTTGCGATAGGACAGATGCGACCGTAGTGAGTACGATGCACATCACGAACTTCAAACCCAGCCCGTTCTCGAGATAATCCACCAGGACCCATAGCTGACAACCGTCTCTTATGCTCCAACTCTGCTAATGGATTGGTCTGGTCCATGAACTGGGATAACTGCGATGACATAAAGAACTCTTTCACTGCACCAATCACTGGGCGGGCGTTAATCAACTGCCCTGGAGTTAATGTATCCACATCCTTGGTAGACATGCGATCTTTCACAATACGTTCCATGCGAGACAAACCGATGCGGAACTTGTTCTGTACTAATTCACCTACAGCACGAACACGACGATTTCCTAAGTGGTCGATATCATCCGCTTCCTCTTGAGAATTATTCAATCGAATGACCTCTGCAATAATTGCAACTAAATCTTCACGACGAAGGACTCGTGTCTCTGGAGTATTCGGAATGTCAAAAGAAAACCGTTTGTTTATCTTATACCGACCCACGCGTCCAAAGTCATACCGATCAAAGTTGAAGAACATGGCGTGAATCAAACTTCTCGCATTATCGATAGTTGCCAAGTCACCTGGACGGATACGTTTATATACCTCTTTCAATCCTTCTCCTTCAGATTTCGCCTGGTCTTTATCAATGGTCGCCTTAATATATTGATTGTTTGGATCAGTATCAATATCTTTGAACAGCTCCATGATCTCTTCATCAGAGCCGTATCCGAATGCTCGCAACAGTGAAGTCACAGGCACTTTACGCTTACGATCAACTTTTACATAGATCACATTGTCATGATTGGTTTCAATCTCGAGCCACGCACCACGGTTCGGGATAATCTTTGCTCCGTAGTAGACGCTTCCCTTTAAGTAATCTGAAGTAAAGAACACACCAGCAGATCGGATGAGCTGCGACACGACTACACGTTCAATTCCATTAACTACGAACGTTCCTCTCTCTGTCATTAATGGAAAGTCTCCAAGAAAGACCTCTTGCTCCTTCACTTCATTTGTCCGTTTGTTCACCAGCTTGGTATTCACTCGCAACGCAGATTCATACGTTAAGTTCTTTGATTTTGCGGTGACCTCATCGAATCGTGGCTCATCTAGGTAGTAGTCCACGAAATGTAATTCTAAATCTCGACCAGTGAAATCTTCTATCGGAGAGATCTCATCAAACAGCTCTTTCAAGCCTTCGTCCATGAACCATTTATACGAAGTCTTTTGAACTTCGATCAGGTCCGGGAGCTCAGTTGCCTCATGCGTGATAGAAAAATATTTCCGGTCTGTAGTTGTTTCTGTCGGCATATATTTTTTTATGGTTATTTATTGAAAATTGATAATAAATATACGTAGGGAACCACGCATCCATTTTTTGCGAACTTCAGAGAAAACAACACAGCAAAAACACACAAAAAACCACCAGGAAATAACACCCGGGGTTCAGATATGATCTAACGGTTGTTGTTTAGATGGATGATGGACACGATAGTGAAAAGTATCGTAAGTATTGTCTTGTAGACCGACGTTCAGTGTACGATGTTTATAAATAAATGTCAATAGAAATTGCGTTTTTTTGTCAATAGATTTATCCACAAGCTTTTCGACGCTAATATTAGCCAAATACTAGTTTTTCGGTTTTTGCAAGCATAAAAACCCTATTTTTGTGCACGATGGTTACCCACATTTCCCACAGTTTTATGCACATATGCAATAATGCCTCGAAAAAACACTATTTTTTGCTATACTGCATACAATAACATTTCTTATGCCAACATCAACAACACAACCATTTGATAAACCAATAGACGACATGTCAGAGGCTGAATTAGATCAGCATATTCAGGAAGTACAGCAACAATTGGAAAACGAGATGCAAATACGTCAACGTTTATCAGATCAATTAAAACAACTGCAACAACAGAGGAATCTATCCAAGGAAGGAGAGGATAAGAACAAAATAAAACAACTACTACAGCGGATTCAAAAAGATCTATAATACTATTTATGACACATGAAGACGCACCAAGAGGTGTAGAACAAGAAAGAGGGGGAGAATCGCCGGCAGAGAAAAAAAGGTGGACGTTGCGTGGATTGCTCACTAAAGCCGCAGCTCTGTTTTCAGGAAACCGAGAAGCTGCACAGCAAGTGCGTGAACTGGGCGGAGAAGTGCCTGCTGACATCGTTGAACATCTAGATGGAGAAGACGCAGAGCCAGTTGATCCAGTTGAACAACAGATAGAACTGGCAGTTAGGGCAATCTTAGACGATTTAGCAAGTATTAATGATCTTGAAGTCAGCTATCCTGACCATGCACAAGTCACTATTTCAGCTTGCCTCTCTGATGCTGCTGACGCGCTTGAACTCGGAGTTGACTATGATGATATTGATGCAAATGTTACCGACACTCCAAGTGAACCAGAAAGCACTGGATGGGGAACCGATGTCACGCTTGGTGAAGTGTCTGTCTATGGTCACCCAGTGCAGTATCGGTATGAAAGTCGCAACCGTGACTATCCAGGCGGAGAATACGATGATCCACAGGACTATACTTTCATTCGCGCTGAAGATCTAAAACCCGCGATAGAACACGGCCTAGCACAAATAATTGCTCAGTCTGAACAAGAACAGCCCGAGGGTGCACCACCAACTGAAGAACCGCCTGATTCTGACGAAACGCAAGCTGTATAAATATAAAAACTACTGAAACACTCAGTAGTTTTTTAATAAGCGCTACTTCTGTTTATCAATCTGTTCTGCCATATCCCAGCCTAATTTAAATATCCCGAGCTGGGTTTTCATAATCTCTTGATTCTGAATGATCACCCCCACTTGATCAATATGCGATAGAATCGCGACCTTATCGTCGTAAATAATAATCTCATTACTCATCGGGTATTTATCCGCTGGGATCAAGCGCGCATTTCGCCCCTCTTCCTTGCTGAGGCTCTTGAACCGATGAGCAGTCTTGTTCTCTACAAATATCGCTTTAACAAAGACATTGCGTTCATTCTTTTTTCTAATATACTCCGGGTAATAATCGCCTAATGTCTTCCATGCTAACTCAATGTCTGCCCATGCATAGATGGTGGTATCTCCTTTAACGATCGTATCCTCCATCACAGTGATCAGCCCGTTTATCCCTTCATAGAATTGAATTCGAGGCTTGGTTTGTGACTCGTCCTTTGAAAGTGCATTGAAATCAGGTAGTGCAGCTTCAGCTTTTGCAACACGTTCACTCGCTAAATTCACTAGTTTTTTCGGGTCTAATGCTGCAAAACGGGTAACCTTACTACGTGTATACGAGGATATGTATCCCTGGCGAATCATCGATTTTAACAGCACATATACACTCGGTCGCTTTATACGTGTTTTCTTAGCAATCGCTGCTGCAGTAGCCTCGCCCAGCTCTAAAGTTGCTAAATAGACCTTTGCCTCAACATCTCTCAGACCAAGATCCTGTAGTATTTTTTGTAAATTCATAGAATGCGTATTTAAGTGTTGTAATTTACAACAACAATCTAGAGAGAAGATCCTGCACGTATTAGTGCATTTTTTTAGCTATTATTAGCCAAAATACTAGTAGCTCTTCCCTTGCTTCTACCCTATCGTATGCTAGAGCTGTTGTCAATGTTGACTATAAATATATTTCGTCTATGCTACTGAGTTGATTGATTGTATCGCTATAGAATAAAGCTTCGATACCGTCATCAACAGAGCGCGCGACTTATCATAAGACTCATATGAAACAAGTCTACAATGAAACAACTTTACTAGAGCGAATCTTCGGTGAATTGAACAACCGCAATGAAAAAGAGATAGCAATACTGGCTGGCCACTTTCCACTACGGATAAATCCGAAGTCTAAGAGCATCTATGAAGAACTTAATGAGTGGGGTGACTTTTCAACCTACACACTAGAGCTCGGCATGAAAATCGGAAAGTACGTTGCAGAAGAACTTGGAAAAAAGCCACAGTTCCTTTTCCTGTGCGACGACCAATCCTATAGAGATTCAGATAAGAAGCTGCTTGATACAGAAGACAGCCTCACAGATGCTCAATTAGATAATAAATGGCGCTCTCTTCGAAATGCCCTGTACCAATCCAAATCAGATGAAAAGGCCGAGCTTCCCGAGTTATACCAACAGCTCATGAAAGATCACGATTTTCATGGCGAGCATATCATGAAACATAATCATGGAAAGTCCGGAAGAGATGCATGCCTCTACTTCTCAGAGGCTGTATTGCGGGATCCAACAAGAACACCGCAAAACACGAGGGTCAATCAACACGTAAACGCTTGTAGTCGAGAGTACATCACTTTAATCGAGAGTGAACAGTTCCTCGCAGAAGGAAAAAGGCCGTACCTCGTTTCATTTATACCTCAAAAGTGCTCTCACTTTATCTGTGATGCAGTAGATCTCTTCATCCAAGACTTCAAGGGAATGCATGTCTTCATGGAGACCGTTGGATCTCCAAATCAAAAAGATATTTATAAAAAAGAAAGTGGCGTCTGGTTAAAACAGAACGAGTAATAAAAAATCTGGCCCTACCCACTTGATACGAACGATTTAGTACGACCTGAACAGAGTACGCAGTACTCCGCGCTTGCTTAAAATACCTCAAATAATTTTCTTTAGTCCAAAGTGAAAGTGTATTATACCTGATCTTATTGTTCCTTTGACAATTCACTACTGCCCATATCGCTGTTACGCGATACGCAGCTACGACAATCGGAGAGCGAATCATGCGATGCGATGCGAATGAGTGCGCAGGCGAAGAGATCGGGATTATCCTCAGCCGTGACAAAAACGGAACGCTGTATGCGTATCCCTGGTATGAAGGGAGAAAGCGCGCAGAAGAGGAGGTAGCTGATGATGGCGACGTCCTGCTCGCATTCTATCCATTCAATCAATCCATCAGTACCCAGGCAGGCGAGCCTGTGGTCGAAATACTGAAACAGCTGCGTCACATGGAGGAACGGACTGAGATCCTGGAATTCCTTATGACGCTTGTTGCTAACCGCGTGGCAGAGCACATCACGCGGAACTAGGCCTAAGTTGAGTCGGTGTAATACGACTCATAACCACGGAGGAAGCTATGAGGTGTCGAGTCGTGATCTTCGTGCAGGAGATCGAAGACGATCAAGCGGAGAAGCTGGTTGCCTACGTCCAGAAGAAGGGCGAGGATTCCATGGAGCGTCGGCTCTACCACGACACTGGGATCCACAGGTTCCCGGTCAAGATCGACGAGGTCGTGGCCCAGGACGCTGGTGCGTGCGCGAGCATCAAGCTCATACAGCACACCCACCCGGGCGTGACCATACTGTCCGAGGGGACGGACTTCCTGGCCCTGGAGCTCGAGGACTGGGTGTAGCCGAACCGCGCCAGCAGGCGTAGAAAGGCAGAACAGTGGGAGAACAAAAGGAGCTTCATCACGTCATTGTCGTGTACCTGATCCACAGTGAGGGGTTCGAAGACGAGCTTGTAGCTGAGTACATGAGGGTCAAAGATCCTGACGACGTAATCCTGCAGCCCAAGAACTACGAAGTCATCCACGTTGAGCCGCTCAGAGAAGATGGTGACTGGCGGATCGCTTCGCTACTCACCAGGGTGGCTTGGCTCTACGTCGCGGACGACGACTTCAGCAAGTTCGTCACCACCGCGGCAATGGCCGGCATCGCAGCTGAGAAAAAAATGCGCAAGCAGCGTACAGAGGAGGAGTCATGAGCGAAAAGAAATGGACGTACACCCTGACCGTGATCGAACACACGGACCAAGGCGGGTTCCACGAAATCCTGCTCACCGGTTGCGACCAGGAAAACCTCGAGTCGCAGACGTACGACGGAGAGCCCATGGTCCACTGCGTGAAGCTGGACGGGCACAAGATCGACGGAGAAGGCTTGGATGCGCTCCGCGCGATCATGAGCGTCTCGGATCCGATCTGGGAGACCGTGGACGACCTGCTCGACATGGCGTACGAGCTCGGACGCAAAACCGAGCGCAGGAAGCACACGACTGAGTGAGCTACTCCTGCTTTTTTTATTCCTGCTCTTTTTGTGAGTAGTTATCCTGCCATCGCGATACCAATGTATCACGTGACCAATTCGTTAATCGCACTTTCCGTGCTTTTTTTCGCAATGATGGGGCTGCCTCAGAATGAAACTCGTACTCTAAAGGATCAAACTTATGAACGCCGGTTCCGCGCACATCAAACACATCTAAATCTACAATTGAAAATAGATACCCGCCTTCAGGCAATTGATAAACAAATACATTCTCTGTATTCGCGACATTCCCACGCGCAGGTGTGGATTTACTAGAATCAGAGACGTCTAAAAACACTCCATGCGGCTCTTTCATAGTATCCACCTGCCCTAAGAACAGCTTCCATGCTTGCTGATACTGTGGATCCTGTCGCATCTCTTCAGTGACTTGACCAATCGGCATGCCAGGTGCAAAGTCCTGTCGCATCATGCGTTTATAATTTGAATCCCCGTCCATATAGACCATCATATCGTGCATCATGGTACGTATATGTACTGGAGTGCCGTCTGGCAATTCATGATCCGAATTCATGTGCAACGCTAATGCATGCATATCACGCATCAATTTCAATATAGAAGTGAAATCAAAATCATGTCTTTCAAGAGAGATCTTAATAACTTGCGATTTCTGCGTATGGTCCACAAACATGAGATTCCGGTTCTCTGCTCCTTGAGACTTTCCAGTAGATGCAAGCCCATCGATATAATCTAAGTACGCTGCTGCCTTGTCAGAGATCCGCGCAATACCGAACAACCGATTAATCGCCTCTTCCATATACATGCGCTCATCAGCAGATGCGTTTAAATACAGCTGATATAACTCGTCTAGCACCTGTCGTCGCTCTTCCAGCTCTTCAACAGGGAGGGTTCGATCTAAATAGAAATAATCCTGCGGGCTGCGCGCGCTTTCAATAAAATCCTCTAACGCTTCTGACCCCTTCACGTGCTGCTCTTCCACTTCTGCGGTTTGCGCTTCAGCAGCGCTTGCTTGCAACGGTTCTGGAGTATCAGTCGGTGTATTCAACTCCACCATATCACGAGGCGGATGTACTGCACGCAACTCTTGCACCCGTGCCGCAATCCCTCGCAACTGCTCTGCATTCTCCCCTGGCAACCGCTGTTCAAACAGCTGGAGTTGCTCCTCCACGTCAGGGCGTTTTCTCGGTGGAGTAGTTCGACGTCGTGGCTCTGGTGCCGGTGTTCGACGCGCTGATCTCATAACCATTATTTCATTCCGTTAATAATCTCTCGAGCAACCTCGCGATCATCCCAGTCGATCTTCTTCCCACCTTTCACGCACATCTTCTGTTCCGCTCCTTTGCACGTTAGAATCACCAGGTCTCCAGATTGTGCAAGAGAGCATGCTTTCTTTATCGCCTCTCGCCGATCTAGAACTTTCCACATATTTTTTCCTTCTTCTTTCCCGGCCTCTTTTGCACCTTCAGCAACTTGATCGATAATCTCTTGCGGGTCATCATCATACGGATCTTCATCTGTCACGATCACGTAGTCACAATACTTTGCAGCTACTGCTCCGTTTGTTGAACGACGTCCAATATCACGCCCTCCTCCAGTCGAGCTCATTAATGTAATCATGCGTCGACCTGGGTCAATCAACTTGCGGCAGAATTCATACAATAAGGATAAGCTGACGGTTTCATATGCATAGTCCACAATCACAGAGAACGGCTGCCCTGCATCTACAAACTCCATACGGCCTGGAACTTGTTCTATAGTCTTCAATGACTTCACCATATGCTCTAAAGAAACGTCCAGAACCGTGCCCACGCCCACAGCCATCGCAGCGTTCATGGCGTTCCACTCTCCAAGTAACGGTATAAACGCGCTTAACTGATTCAACGCAAATGTGGTTCCAGAAGTCGTAGATTGCACCTCAGAGATCTGCACATCAACGTCTTGCCCGCTTCCAACTGAAACTTTGTTATAGTCACCTACAGCAGCAAAGTCCTTTCCGTGCTCAGAGTCCATAAACACTACTGACGCCCGTGCCACTTCTTGGCCAGAAATCACCTTCTTGGGGCTGCGCGCAATATGTTCAAACAGCTGTAGCTTTGCTTTCTTGTAGTTTTCAAATCCACCGTGCGCATCTAAGTGCTCTGGTGTTAAATTGGTAAACACACCGATGTCATACTGTATTCCGTAGTGTCGCCACTGTTTTATCCCTTCGGATGTGGTTTCGATCACTGCTGCTGTACATCCAGCTTTCACCATCTCACGCAGTAACTTCTGCATCTGAAACCGCCCAACCATAGTCATCTTGTTGGTTGAAAGTGTATTCTTCTTACCAACGCGGACATTTATAGTCCCAGTCAGACCAACAGTATACCCTTCATCAGTCAACAACTTCCAGATGATGTTTGATGTCGTAGACTTACCCTTGGTGCCAGTTACTCCAATAACGATCATCTCCCGAGATGGGTGGCGATACCAAAACGCCGCAATAATTGCGAGCGTCTTATGATACAGAGAGAGTAGTGGTTCGGGAATAATTTTTTTAATGAGTTCTTTCACGACGGTTAATCTTCACTGTCAAAATCCTCCTTTGGAAATAATCTACCAATAAGATGTAGAAACAACAACATGATGATAGTGCCTGCTGCTGCTGCTGCGTACCACCCCACACCCACAGCCATTCCCACTGCTGCACAGACCCATAGGCCAGCAGCTGTGGTCAACCCGTGTACACGATGTCCGCGGAAGATAATCATACCTGCACCTAAAAACCCAACGCCAGTAACCACCTGCGACATAATACGGGAGTGCTCAACACGACTCATGTCCACTAGACCTTCAAAACCATATAAAGAGATTAGGGTGAATAACGTTGCGCCCATAGCAACCAGCGCATGCGTTCGGATGCCTGCTTCCTTATGCTCATGCCATCGCTCATATCCAACAATCGCACCAAGAATCGATGAAAGTAAAATTTTTCCTATAACAATCAGTTGTAATTCCATACAGGTATTTTATATAAAGTAAAACAATTTGCCAATAAACAAGACGTAGACCAACAAGAACAACGCTGCCTCTGTTTTTGTAAACTTCTTATCAATAAGAACGAGCCACAATAAGACTATGGTGCCCAGGAGTAACGGCAGTGAGAACGACAGCATGGTCTGACTAATTGAGAGCGTAGAGATCAAACCACCAACTCCGAAAATCACAAACAAGTCAAAGATATTCGACCCTACTATGTCACCCAGCGCCAAGTCCATATTTCCATTGCGCACTGCAATGGTCGCGACGAGAATTTCTGGCAGCGACGTACCAAGCGCAACTGCAGATGCGGCAAGCACAGAAGAGCCCACTCCGATCATATGAGAGATCTCCACAATCGAATCCACTACTATCTTAGATGCAAAAAACAGAATAGCTAAAGAGAGTATAAACATTAACACCATCTTTATCGAAAGCTTCCGTTTGCGTTCAAGCTTAAACTCATCTTGATGTACACGATGCATGCGATAGGCATACATCAGATACACACCGTACCCCAAGAACATAATGATCGCTTCCGTGGTCGTGAACTGTCCGTCAATGAGCATGACCGCAAGAAATATCGCTGCAGCAAAAAAGATCGGCAGATCGTTAGAGATCAAATCCCAATCAAAGCGAACAATCTTTTTAGTTAACAACACAGCGATTCCTAATCCGAGTAACGTATTCGCCAACACCGTACCAATGACGTTTCCAGCTAAGAACTGTTCTTCTCCAGCAGTAGTACCGAAAATAGAAGTCAGCGCTTCTGGAGCGGATGTACCAATGGCAACAATGACAGTACCAATAATAAAATTCGGCATATTCAATGCACGCCCGATCTTTTCAGCAGATTTCGTGAACATACCCGCGGCTTTTACTAGCACATAGATGCTTCCGCCAAACACGAGTACGAGTTGCCACAGAGTCATAGACATATCATTAGTAGACCCACCCAGACGCTACGTGCACTGCTCCGTAGTACGACCCAAATGGATAGAGCGTCTTTTTTAAAGTCTTTCCAGTATTATTATAGATCTGGACAGTAGACATGCGCACTCCGTTACTGCCGATCATCAAGTTATCCTTATTCTTTTGATACAAATCACCTGCAGCAACAATTCCACCTTCAGTATACGTCTGAACAAATGCGTAGAAACCGCCGTTTACCTTCTTTGCTGAGCTTCCTTTTTTCTTATATTTCTGCACTTGAGTAGCACCAGACTCCGGAACAGTCACTACTGCTTCTTTGGTCTCGTTCTTTAAGCGTGATGTTGCAACTCGGACGCCTCCGGTAAACTCTGACGCGTATGGAGTAAAGGATGTAATGCGTGCACCGGTTTTGGGGTTGTAGATATAGACTGTTGGGCCGCCACCTTCACCAGCAGAGACTGCAATTTCATCACGGCCTTTTCCATCCCAATTCACTGCAGTGACAAACGCACCGCCAGTGAATGCACCGTCCAGCGCCATCCAGTCCCATTTTAGCTTGCCGTTCTTTTCAAATACTTTTATATGCGGTCCGCCTCCTGGTCCTGGTGCAGTGATAATCTCATCTACTCCGTCATTATCCACGTCTCCAGCTGCAACTCGGACGCCTCCGGTGAAATCCTTCCCATATGCATAAAATGTCTTCTTCTTTTTACCGCCTGCTTCAAGGATGCGTACTTTTGAGCTACCGCTGGTTGGTGCTGTGACTATTTCATCTTTAGAGTCCTTATCAAAGTTCCCAACTGCAACTTCCAACCCGAAGTAGCTGCTCTTCTTAAACGCATACCACGCTTGCTCCCATTCCTTGGTCTTGACGTTATAAATTCCAACTACTGGGCCGCCGCCGTCTCCTGCAGTAACGACCAAACGATCACGTGGGTAGAACGTCACCTTCTTATTCTTAGAGACTTTCTTGTTCTTTAAGTCATCGACTGCACGTACCTTGTATCGATACGTTTTATTCGGCTTCACGCTTTTATCAATATACTGCGTCTTGCTGCTCTTTAGGGACTTGATCACTTTATACTTCCCCTTCTTCTTTGAAAGATTCTTGCGCAACACTTTATATTTATTTACATGCTCGCCCGTGACTTTTTTCCATGTGACTTTCACTCCATTAGATGTTCTAGTGGCTGTTACTTTTTTCGGTTTTGTGACCGTGGTGTCAACAATATACTCAAACGACGCAGCAGTGAGTGATGTGTTTCCCTCATCGTCCGTTGCTTTTATGCGCAAGTGGTACGACACTTCATTCCCTTCGCTCACGGTTGGCTCATACGTTCGTTCAGTTTGGAGCGTTCCTGCGGTTTCCGGATCAGCAGCATTATCTGTTCCAAAATAGACATAGTACCCAGTCACTGCAACATCGTCAGTTGAAGCATCCCAAGTAAAGTACGGCGTGGTGTCAGTTGTACGATCTCCGTCTTCGTATTCCGTGCCTTTGCTGGAGCCGCCGTATGCTTGTAGATTTCCTGGAGTAGATGGATACGAAGCGATGTCCATGCCGAGCAATGCAGCTTCTGCGTCTAAACGTCCGCTTCCGTATTTTGCTGCTAGCCCAACGTCTTCGGTGGTGGATGTAATAATGCTGTACAGGTCATCTCGTTCAATGGTGTCATCTTGACCAAGGATTAATGCAGCTACGCCACTTACACTCGGTGTTGCCATGGAAGTTCCAGACATGTAGTCATAGTCTGTAGTGAATCCGTACGTTGCATCATCAGTATACAGTGTAGAGAGAACAAACTCTCCTGGTGCACTCAAGTCCGCACAGTTCGTTCCGTAATTGGTAAAGTATGACGCGGCATCATTTGCATCAACAGAAGCAACTCCGAGCACGTCATCATAACACGCAGGGTAGAACGGATCGTTATTGATATTTATTCCGTCGTTTCCAGTAGCAGCGATAATTGGAACGCCCTTGCCTGCAGCGTACTCAATAGCGTCTTCAAGGACCGAAGTAGAACCATATCCGCCGAGACTCATTTGAATGATGTCAGCGCCGTTGTCAGCTGCGTACTCTACTGCTTCAGAGATATCAGCGTCTGCACCAATCCCTTCATCATCTAATACTTGCAGCGCCATAATAGAAGCAGTCCACGCTACACCCGTAACACCAGTGGTGTTGTTTCCAACTGCAGCAACAATACCAGCTACATGGGTTCCGTGCGTAATTCCAGTGTCCGCACCTCCGTAGTCATCATCATCCAAACCGTTCGGTGATGGATTTGGATCGTTGTCATCATCTACAAAGTCATATCCATACACATCATCTACATACCCGTTTCCGTCGTCATCTATACCGTTACTCGCGATCTCGCCGGTGTTGGTCCACATATTAGCAGCAAGATCTTCATGGTCCGTGTCTACTCCAGTGTCAATAACTGCTACAACGACATCCGAAGAACCTGTGCCGATGTCCCAAGCATCATATGCATCGATACCGCCTGCAGCATCCAGTAAATGTAATTGAAGGGAGAGGTAGGTATCGTCCGGGGTAACGGTCATGCGGCGAATTCTATTTGGTTCTGCAGACTCTACGGTTGGATCTTGTTCTAACTCTTCGATTGCTTGTTCAACCGTTTGGCCTTCTGGAACTTGCTGCTTCCAATATCCAGTGTTTCCTATCTCTTGAGTCTGTTCTTGATCTATTGAGGCGATGGACAGGCCAGCATGCTGGTTCGCACTACTCTCTGGCTCGCTTCCTTCGGTGTACTTCACGATTAACTCATCTTCTACTTGTTCAATGGCTGTTGGCGTGACAGGAACGTCAGTGCTTGGCGTCTCTGCGGTTTGTGCAGTACTAGAAACCGATGAAATTATAAAAACGAGCAGTACGAGTGCCGCGACACTTGTGATTACTCGCTGAGGAGTCCATACAAAAAAAGCACGGATTTGTATTTGTTTCATACAAGCATTTTACCATTTTTTTTGCTTTTTTGCAAGGTCGCTTTCAAGTATACGCTCATTGAAACGAAAAAAAACACCCTTTCTGATCCGAGCCCTTTTTTCCAAAATCGACCAGTGACATAGTAAATACAAGGGTAATCTTGTTCTGATTATCCACATAATTCTAGTGTTGCGGTTTTAGCTATCTATGCTAGCCTTGTTCACTGCGTATCATGATGCGTTTCGCACTTTGACAATCTAACTAATCCATTAACATCTTATATGTTAAAAAAACCATTAGTGTTATTCGTAGCACTATTCGTTCTATCAATTGTGATTCTACCGAATCACGCAGACGCAGCGATTGAATGGGAGGCGCCCATTCAAGAAGAAGCTTTTCTCACTCAACCATTTGGCTTCATGATCGGATACCCTTTTCGTAATCATAAAGGGATCGACCTAGCAATTCCACAAAAAAGTGAAGTGTATGCAGCAGCAGATGGGAAAGTGATTAAGGTGAACAAGCCAAAGAAGCGTCATAAAAAACGGCCTGCACGTATTGTCATCAAGCACAATAAGAAATACAAATCTGTCTACGCGCAACTCAACAAAGTCTATGTAAAAAAAGGCGATAGAGTTACTGCTGGACAACTTATTGCTTTGAGCGGTGGCAAGCCAGGTACCAAAGGATCGTATAGAAGCACTGGACCACATCTACACTTCATGATTAAGAAAAAAAAGCACTTCGTGAATCCTTTACAATTTGTCACACTACCATAACTTCAATCCCCGGATTTCTCCGGGGATTTTATATTAATCATTTTACTAGTAAAAACTTGACGGATTAGCTCGAATTCTGCTTCAATGACTGCCTGTGCAAGCTGCTTTCTAGCAGTGAGTTCCTTGATAAGGACTTGCTTCGGAGGAAAGCAACAACGTTCTACACCCCACGTCCGGTGATTACGTGCAGATACGTGAATCACAAGGGAAAGGAGAGTTGGGATGACAACCAACAAAACGAGAATGCCGCCGGGACTGAAGTTCCTGGTCGGCAACGAAGCAGCAGAGCGCTACACCTACTACGCGATGAGGTCGATCCTCGTGGTCTACATGACCGACTACATCGTGAACCGGGCCGGTGTGCTCTCACCCATGAGCGAGGAAGAGTCCGCGGTGGTGTTCCACCTGTTCGCGTTCGCCAACTACTTCTGCCCGCTGCTGGGCAGCTTCCTGGCGGACCTGCTGATCGGGAAATACAAGACCGTGCTCAGCCTCTCCCTGGTCTACGCCGCGGGCTGCATCGTCCTGGCGATGGACCAGACGCGGCTCGGCCTGTACCTGGGCCTGGGCCTGATCGCGCTCGGCTCGGGCGGCATCAAGCCCTGCATGGTCGCCATGGTCGGCGACCTGTACAGCAAGGAGAACGCCAGCCTGCTGGACAAGGGCATCAGCTACTTCTACATGGGCATCCAGGCCGGGGGGTTCCTCTCCTCGGTGATCAGCCCGTTCATGCTGGAGTGGTTCGGTCCGCGCGTGGCGTTCGGCATCCCGGCGGTGCTGATGCTCGTGGCCATCTTCATCTTCTGGCTGGGGCGGCACCACTACAACCACACCCCGCCGGACTGGCCGTCCTTCCGCCGCGAGGTCTTCACCCGCGAGACCCTCGTGGTGCTGGCACGCATCTCCATGCTGCTCGTCTTCATCACGGGGTTCTTCAGCCTCTACGACCAGGGCGCGTCGCGCTGGGTGCTGCAGGCCAAGGAGATGGACCTGCACTTCCTGGGCTTCAAGTGGCTCCCGGCGCAGGTCCCGATGGTGAACCCGGTGATGATCATCGTGCTGGTGTTCGTCTTCAACCGCTGGGTCTACAAGTGGATCAACCACGTCGTGGAGTTCACCGCGATCCGCAAGATCGGCACCGGCCTGTTCTTCGCGGCCGGCTCGTTCGTGCTCGCGGCCTGGATCCAGTCGCAGCTGGACGCCGACGTGGTGCTCAACCTCAAGTGGCAGATGCTCGCCTGGCTGATCCTGTCCATCGGCGAAACGCTGACCTACGGCACCGCCCTGGAGTTCTTCTACACCCAGGCACCGCCCAAGCTGAAGAGCCTGGTCTTCGGACTGTTCTGCGTCGCAATCGCGCTGGGCAACCTGTTCACCGCCGCGGTGAACTGGGTCATCAGCTCCAGCGAGACGCTGACGAACATGAGCGGTCCGACGTACTACCTGTTCTTCGCGGCCTTCATGGTCGTCATGGCCCTGGCCTACATCGCGGTGTCGCGCTTCTTCTACGTCGAGCGCACCTACCTGCAGGACAGCGGGTCCGAGGACAGCTGATCCACGGCGTAGACCCAAGCCCGTTGCACAGGGGCTAGAGGTTTGATTGCCGGAGGAGCACGCACCTCTTTTTTTTATTCGAATAACTAATAAACAGTTATCAACAATGTAGCCAGTCGCATTTGTATTCTATGCTCAAAGGTATATAATTGAAACAAATACGTAACCATAAAAACATGGAACAAACCACCACGGTAACACGAACTAAAACTAAAATCGGTGTCGCGGTTGCAGCCGCAGTGATTTTAGTTGGAGGAAGTGCGGCAGCATTCTTCATGATGTCACAACAATCTTATGCTGGCACGGGCATAAATAAAGCTAAACTAAATGCACTTGTAGATGAACAAATAAAAGAATATCTAGAAACAAATCCTGACGCTGTACTCGGTCCTTCAGCATATTTTGACGAGGGGCAGTTCAATGTTCATGTTGATGAACGCGCAGAAGAAATTGCAGAGAACAAAGTAAACGACATGAGAGATACAGTGGAAAATGATCGCGAAGAAAACTTAATTGACCTCGGTATCTATGGAGAGGCAGATAATCTAGACAAGTGGAAAGACGACTATACAACTGACATGGTACATATCATTGATAACTGTATCGATACTGACGGCTGTACTGAATAAGTGATATACATAAAAGCGGCTTCGTGCCGCTTTTTTTATTTGGGTATAAAAAAGCCTGATGGTCGTCTCTCTCTTCGGCCTCAGGTGTGGGTTGCAGTTGACCGTCCGATCAGGTCAGGCTCTGCCCTCCATGCGGGCATCACCGAACAGTCGCCGCGCGACCGCGAAGCTCGTCGCCAGGTCCACGTTCAGGATCTGGACCCAGTCCACGTCGTGTCCAGTTGCCTGTACCGCACTGCGTGCTGCTGCCTGCGCCAGGTCGTGGATGGCCTCCAGAAGCTCGGCGTTGTCGAGCATGTCCTGGATGTGCTCCTCGGCCGGCAGGCTGCGCACCACGTCTCGCGGAAGCGCTGTCGTGGACTTGAGCAAGAGCTGGTCTTGCGCTGCGCGTTGGACCGTGGGGCCGTCATCGGCCACCATCAGTCGATCGGTGAGGTCCGACGCCCCGATGCCGCGCAGCATCATGAGGCGGCTCAGGTAGCGCATGAATGCGCTTTGTCGGACGTGGTCTGCTGCGTCAGGTGCCAGCATACCTTCTCCCGTCTGGTGGAATATACTATCGTCGATACGTTGATCGTTCCCCAGTTTGGACTCGCCATTATTCCAGGGCGAGTAACCAATCGTATAAAAAAAAGCTTGAAATGTCAAGTTCTACAGGTGGAAAATCACGCTTTCCCTGCGTCGCAGTAATTGCTACTTTTTGCGTGCTAAAGCTGCGGAAACCGCATTTTTTCGCTATTCAGAGCGAAATATTACGGAATTAAAAAAACCTCGTAGGCTCCTCATCCCATGAGGTTGTTGGTCACGCCCGTGCAGGACGTGTCCTGCCTAGACGTAGCGCGCGCCTTCGCTGTACGCGTTGCGGCTGTGCCCGGTCACGGTCTGGTACGCGGCCCAGAAGGAACCGGGGCGGACCAGCTTGCCCGCGGAAAGCGGCAGGTGGCTCCGGGGGTAGTCCTCCGGATCGGCCTGCTGGATCTGTCTCGCGATCCTGGCCCAGTGGAGCACGCGCTCGGTGCGCAGGTCCACGTACCACAGCTTGGGCTCGTTGCCCGTGGTCACGGCCTGGATCTGCTCGGCCACGTCGTCGCGGCTCAGCTCGACCTCGCCCTGGAACGCGGGGTACAGATGCCCGTCCATGGCGATGGGAATGCCCAGGCCCGGGAGCCAGGTGGCCATCTCCTCGATGACTTCGTCCTGCCACAGGACCGCGCCCTCGAACTCGGCCAGGTTCTGCGGCGTGAAGCCGTGACGCGCCAGCACGTGGAGCTCCCACAGGTCGCACGTGATGTACGGGCCCAGGTTGCCGAACGCGATGCTGTGCACGCGGTGCCGACCGGACAGGTCGTTCATGCGCTTGATCACGCGGTTGCGCGCGGCGAAGGACGTCAGGTCCGGGTCGATGTTGCACTGCACGTACTCGCCGGCACCCGAGAGCAGACAGCCGTAGACACGGCCGCACCCACGGGCCACGGCCTGCGCGGTCACGGATTCCATCTGGCCGATCGCGGTGATCGCGATGGTCTCCTCGACCCCGAACTGGCCGTTCTCACCGCACCGGACACCCACGTCCTGGTACTCGCCCAGGGGCACGAACGTCACGGCCTGCGCGTCGGCCACGTCCACGCGGATGCTGCGGTAGCGCGTCGGGGTGCCGTTCAGGTGCGCCACGGTCATGGCGCCGAACGTCGGCGTCTCGAAGCCGATCATGCCCCTGGGGATCACGCGTCCCACGCGCATGCCGGGTGTACGACCGAACAGGTCCAGGAACCCGCCGTGGATCTCGGCCGCCTCGTTCTTGAGGATCAGCCCGGGGGCGATCCCACCGTCGGACTCCTCGTTGTGGGTGTACGGGATCTCGAGGCCCAGGCCGCCGGTCGCGACCGTGCCGATGTCGATCCATGTGATGCCACGCCGGATCGTGGGCCGAATCACGTTGAAGCAGTAGGCGCGGACCATCTGTTCCAGGTCGCCGCTCCGGCTCGCGATGCTCGCGATGTTGACCGCGTCCACGATCAGGGCCGGGGCGTGCTGCGCGATCATGTCGTCCACGAACGAACGACTGAACACGTTGACGTGGTCACCGGTCACGTAGACCACGCCGTCGATCTCCTCCTCGGGTGGCCTGCGATCGCAGACCACGATGCTCAGGTTGAACTGACTGGCCAGCAGGCGGATGACCTCTCCGCCCACCAAGCCAACACCTCCGAAAACCAACGCGGTTTTCGACATAATGCACACTCCCTTCCACCTCCATGTCCAGAGGATCTGCGTGCGTGATACCCATAGTAGTAGAGGAATAGTATATGTCAAGACATTTCTGTGCATATGTTGTCAATAGAAAAACCGCTCTTTTTTTAAAGAAATGACGAAGATTACATTAATGCGATTTTTCAGCTTTTTCTGTGCTGTTAAGCGCTTAGAAACATATCCTACAAAGTATGAAAATAAAAAAAGAGGTCCAGTGCCTCAGCTCGCGTCACCGGCCTCGGGCGGCGGGTCGCAGGGGCGGACCACTCGGTGGTGCGCGAAGAACTGGCTACCCAGACTCATGCTGCCCGGCCTCCACTGCCCGGCGTCGTAGAACAGCTCGGTGAGCCCGTCCACGATGGGCTGTGCCTCCCAGTTCGCGAACACCAGGTGCACGACACCGGTCACGGTCATCCCGCGCTGGCCCAGCGGCTTGTGCGTGAGCACGCTCATGTCGAGCTGGTGCTCCATGCACAGCTGGCCCTGCGCCTTGGTGCCCTGGGCATCGCTCACGGGCACGCGCTCCAGCATGGTGCGGCCGTCCACGCTCTGGCGGTCGTCCGGACCCTTGTCGTCCGGCTTGACGAACGGCAGGGCCTCGAACCACTGCCCGTCCACCTGGAAGACGTAGGCGTCTCCCACGTACTCGTCACTCGGTCTCACAATCATGTTGTCGCCCTCCTCCGAGGCGTCACTGGCCCGTCCGTTCTTGGGCCATTCTCGTTGTTCCGTCCATCCAATACAGTTGAAAATAGGAGTTACGCACTTCTACTTTCAGCTATAGTGGAGAAGAGGATACAAATTGTTGGACCTAATCTGATTTCTCAGACTGTCACGTTATTACGCAACTGCACGGAAGTCAATACTTATTCGGGTTTTATTCGGTTATCCACAGGTGATATTTGACATTCGGGTTTTGTTCGGGTACGGTGTATATAATCACTATTAACCCTGAAATATATGCCTACAATGCTTCCAAAGAAAAAACAGAAGATCTTGGAGTATTTAAAGGAGTATATTCAAGATCGTGGATACGCCCCTACTCTGCGTGATATAGCTAAAAAGTTTAAACTATCATCTCCAGCAACCGTCCATGAGCACTTGGGCTATCTGGAAAAACACGGGTTTATTAAACGTGACGGAAGAGATATAGAGATTATCAATACAAAAGAGAGTACATTATCAGACGGATCAACAGCAGAAGATGTCTTTATAGAAGGTTCTTCAGTACAGCTCCCTATTGCAGGGTTAATTACTGCTGGTGCTCCAATTGAAGCAGTGGAAGACCGCACTCAAATGCTCACCGTGCCCCGCGAACTAGCACAACGTCCGGACTGCTATGTATTAAAGGTCAAAGGAGACTCAATGATCGAAAGCTTTATAGATGACGGCGACTTTGTAGTAGTAGAAAAGAAAGACATGGCAAATGACGGAGATATTGTCGTCGCGCTCCTGGAAGACGGCTCTGCAACGTTGAAAGAGTTTCATAAAGAGAAAACATATATTCGGTTACAACCACGAAATAAAAAGTACCCGCCGATAAAAGTAAAAAACGTTGTGATTCAAGGGAAAGTAGTGGGCATCATCCGTAAATTCTAAATCTATGTCGTTTGCATCAAACACTCCTGTACAATTTCTCCCTGGAATCGGTGTACGTACCGCACAAGTACTCCATGATTTAGATATTCACACTGCAGGACAACTTCAACGCATGCCTGAAAAGGTGCTCATTGAGTTATTTGGCCCCAGTATTCGCGTAGTAACGAACAACCTCTCTATTGCGCAAAAGAAAAAACCAGCGGTAACTCCAGCGCTTCCTCAAGCTACAACCAAAAAAACGCTATTTCAGCGTCTTCGTATAGCAGCAAATGTAATGACCTTGCTCTAGAACAGCGACCCTTGGTGCGCAAAAGTATCGCCAGTATCTTTTATCTCCCACACTCGAGAGAGGTGGTATCGCTTTTTGTCGTTCGAGTGATGGCAGAACGCATCAAAATGCTCTCCGTCAAATGACAAAATCTCAATAGTGCGTGCCACATTCTCTTTACTACGATCCTGATCCACATCAAAATACTCGATATCAATTTGCACGTGCTTCTTGAACGCCTCTTCTAGCTGCTCCCGAATAGTCGGGTGCTCACCCCAACCAATATCAATCGGTTTATACTCACCGCCAGTTGGATAGAATATCCGCCCATGCCGAAGTCCATATTCATAGAGATCTCTGGTAATGCGCACATCATCCATGCAGTACTTGACCAGCGACTCAAAGTCTCCTTCACGGAACCATCGAATCGCATCTAGTCCCGAGCCGGACTTCCCTTCATATAACGTTGCGTCTGCAACACTATCTAGCTTCACTCGATGCCCCAAACTCTTCTCTATCTCCTTTAACATATCCAAATGTGGCAATGTGGTCAGATCAAAATTTTTAAAGTACGGCTGTAACACAGGCACGTCAAAATGTATAGAGTTAAACCCAATCAACATAGGTTTCTCTGTTTGCAGTATCTTCTCTAGTTTATCCAAATCATTCTCAAAAAAGCCGAACGGCTTCTGTTGTGTATAGGAATACACACCAACATACGATACGCCTAGCTCTGCCTGATTCTCATGCCCCCCGACTTCATCAAACGTCTTCTTGGTCTCTATATCGAAAACGATTCTTTTATCTGTCATGCTATCCATATGAGTAATACTACTATGTATACCGGTGTCCAGCAAGGATCACATGCTGCCCATAAAGACATATTTACAAATATTGCACTTCATGTTTGTATAATCTATATAAGGAATACTATTAATATACGAAGTATGATGAAAAAAAGCTGGTTCTTAGTAAGTGTACTGGCTGTTTTCTTATTCGTCAGTACCGCGGAAGCAAAAACCACGACTGTCACCGAAGACCTAAACCTCACCCACTCCATGGATGCTATAGCAGATGAGTCAGGTGCGTGGTTCGCTTCCGATGCACGAATTAAAAAGAATGGTGGTGAGATGGCGCTCGCTCATCTCGCAACAGATCAAAATACTGTAAAAGTCTACGTCTATTCGAACAACACCGATTCATGGAACTCTGCTTCCATTACTACGGACCCAATCGAAGGTGCAGAGACAGTGAAGGCATATAACATCGACATTGTTGCTCTACGCACAAACTGGACAGTAAGCTTCATGGCAAAACACTTTGACGCAGATGACAATCTGGTTGGCATCAGCTATGAAGCGAACAATATTGGACGGGGTGGTGCTGAGAGCGTCACCCTGCGTGACTCACTTTTCTTTGGAGGGGATGATAGTATCTGGGGCACAGACCTAAACTTAATAGTAGACAACGCTGATGATGCTTATTTCAAGATATTCCCGCGCTCTCAAACTGGAAGCAACTCCTATTGGGTGGTATGGCGAGAAGACGGCAAACTTCACACGATTGATTGGATGATCGATACAAGTAGCGATTTCTCGCTCGTCACTCTCGGAGAAAAAAAGGTAGACCCTGAAAAAAACTTTTTCGTTTTACCGTCAACTTCAGAAAACGGTTCTGTTGGTGCGGGCTCTGGTATCTATTTCGTTGGTGTAGCTGATAATGACGTTGTAGTGACAAAAACATATGAAGGAGAAAAGTCGTCTGTTGCAACCATTTCTGGCAAGAAGAAAACAACAGTACTTGATGCTCGTTGGGGAGATACAGATTCTATTCATATTCTATTCAAACGAAAAGGATATGTACGAAGCGCTATAGTGAATATTTCTGAAAAAACCGCAACCACACCGGAGCGGATTGCAAAGAAGAAAGGATTTCGGTCCGGAAGATATGCAGTGGCATATAATGACTACGGAAAAGGGCAATATATTGTCTCTTGGCATAAGGGAAAGAATAAGACGTATTACAAGATGTGGAAGGGCAGCACTGGGTGGCAAGAGAAAGGTTCTTTTGGCGGAAAAGCTGGAGTGCAAGATATTTATACGTATAAAGACGGAACTATCCAAATTATCTGTAAATACGGAGACCGGTGGTACGATGCGTTCTATCGCCCAGACACAAAAGAGTGGGACGCTGAAGTGACGTGGCTTAAAAAATCATACGACGATGTACGCTTCAGCTGGCTGTTGGACTCTACACGCTCAGAAGATGGATCAGACTACTACACTCAGATGCGTGATCGAGAAACCTTAGATGATTCCAAGATCTACGCATGGGAAGTTGGAGAGGAGACTCCATACGGTGTGTTAGATGCATCAAATAACTACACATACATGAACCACATTGCAAAACACCGATACGATCAGGAGTGGTACTTTGTTGTGTTATCAGATTATAATGTGGTTTCAGAACAAGGAACCGTAAAAGTAATCCTCGGTCAAAAAGAAAACCTATTTAAGTAAGATATACAATAAAACACCCCGGTAACTTCAGCTGGGGTGTTTTGATTTACTCTGATTCTTCTGAGCTGATTCCAATTTCTACTTGATCCTTAGCTGGGCAGATACTTAAGTAATCACAGTTCTTGCAGTACTTGTTCACTTGTGGAGCAAACTCGCTCTCTTGCTTGATCTTCTCTACCTGTTCTTTCACCATCTCTACTGCATGCTCGGCTTCGTCTTGCCCTACATCAATCGTATGCCAGTCCCAGGTCTGCAGATATAAATAACTCGCCTTGGTCACCGGCTTCTTCTGATTCGCAGAGACAATTAACGCATACAAGATCAACTGCAGGTCAGAGACGTCCTCCGGATCAAACTTTCCAGTTTTATAATCAATCACATGGAGTGAACCGTCTTCTAACTCATCCGCACGGTCAATACGTCCAATTAACTTCAAGCTCTCATCTAGCTCCACATCGTAGTAGTCTTCGAGCATGGCTGGGTCAACAGAGACATCCATGCGATGCACAAACAGCCGCAACATGTTCAGTGCCTTGGTGCCCCACTTTGCTTCATCATCCTTGTCACTGAATCCCTTCCTATTCTCGGTCCATCGTCGGCGCAGAATTTTTTCTAGCTCCTCATACGTGCGGCTCTCTAGATCTAACTGTTCATAGAAATCCTTCAACGCATTATGCACGTGCGCCCCCATGGTCAAGTACGGCTTAGGCTTTTTATACTCTTTTGCCAAGTCATCAACATACGTAAACTTGTACTGCCGAGGGCAGGTCTCAAACATGCGTAACTTGAATGGGGAGGCGGAAAACATTATTTAAAGTGATTATCAATAATCTCTTCTAACGCTTCTTGGTCGGGGACCCAGTAGTACAGTTCTTTGCCGAATGCCGGAGTGTAGATCCGGTCACTCTGCCCTGGCAACGCTTCTTCCTCCATCTCCCCGATTCTCACATCTCCTTTACGAGAGATGCCAGCTCCGATTAAAAAGTGGACTGCTTTCATCTTGCCGTAGTCCACGCGTGCATACGTCGCATCATTAAAGTACTGCAGTACTGTTTTTACAGTAGAAGGACTCTTCACTTTTGTCATCAATGAACGAAGGATCTCTCGCGCATCTGCTTGCCGGTCGAAATCCGATCGACCTTCGGTAAAACGATCACGCACCACATCAAGCGCTTCTTGGCCAGAGATCACCTGTCCATCTAGAACAGCGCCACCCAGCTCATCTATAATCTCTTCAAAACTGGTAAACGTTACCTCTGCGGTCGCATGGATCTTGATGTCGAGTAGCTCTTCCACCACGCTTTCTACTAAGTCAATATTACCAAGTAGCTTTCCATCGTCTGGCCGCTCACCAAGCGCGTAGAAGTGCGTAATCTTCTGCAATCCCCATTCATCGTGTTCAATCTTAGTATCACGCGGGATAGTTAAAAAGAACGGCTGTTCATCGCCGCTTTTTGGAAGCGACACCACAAATAGGACATCAGATCGTGCTCGCTCATTCTCGCGTTGATCAGACCCAACAAACAGCACATTATAGTGCGATGGAGCAGTAATATATACCGCAATCATAAACACAATACAGCAGCAGATGAAACTCACTATGAAACCAACAATGAATGCGAAAAACTTTCTCATGATTGAATAATTGACTGCATATATGACAGTACGTTGTCGTGCATCTTGGCCTCTTGCTGTAAGTTATCCAAGAAATAGACCATGTTCGGTTTAGTATTTATCTCTACTAACTGTGGTTTACCGTTCTGAAAGTAAAAATCTGCTCCGTAAAACTTCTGCGGAAAGACCGCAAACGCTTCTGACATTCTCCGTAGTAATGGCTTTACTGTCTTTGGCATCTTAGATACTGGCACAAAACAGATCCCTCCTCCTAAAGAGATGTTGCACAACTCAGTACCTGGCGCTGGAGTGCGGATATACGCCATGACTGGCTTATCGTTTGCTAATATCACCCGAAAATCATGCGTTCCCTTAAACAACCCTGGCACGCCACCTGATGTGTCGACATACGGTTGCACTATATAGCTCCCAGAGACTCGCTTCTTTAGTAACTGTGCTTTGCTAGTTATCTGAATACCAGCGCCCCCATACCCAAGCCGTGGTTTCAATACTGCTTTCTTTGTTGATATCTTCGCAAGTGCATTCTTTAAATCAACTGTAGAGTTCACAACGTAGGTCTTGGTCATGATATCACCGCACGCAAGATAGGTTAATAACTTATCTGAAGCAACTAAATCAAACTCTGGCGCATTCACCACGCGATTCTCTTGATAGAACTGCTGCTGAAAAGACATGCTTTGATACGTAGTGGACATCTTGTCATAGTAGATGTCTGCCTTGATGCGTTGTCGCACTTTTATCCATTTCCCGTCTTTCCATGTCCATGCACGATGAAACGCGCCGTCCTTATACCATTCCTTACTCATACGGTAGATCCGCATGCCGTATTTCTGTACCGCGCGATCGTACATGCGCTCATATGACTCCCGCATCGCGGGCTTTTGAAACGGTACAGTCCGCTCCCAATCCGAATCGTTATAAATAAACCCGATGATTTGTTCTTTCATTCTATCTCTTATTTACTGCATTCTTTAATATCTTTATCTGTGCTGCATAAAACCGATCTTGCCATTTCTTTTGATCCTCATAAAAATAGATACCCGGCATGGTATTTAACTCGACGATCCATGGTTGCTGCTGTTTATCAAACATAAGATCTATAGTATAGATACCTGGAAAATACGGTCGTAATGACGCATGAACTTCCTTAATGATATCCCATACTTTTTTCGGCATCTCTTTCTTAGTCACTATCTTCATAGATCCTCCTTGGGCGACATTTGCTAATAGCGAGCCTTTCACTGGCGTACGGATATAACTATAAATGAATGAATCACTTTCAAATACTAAACGAAGATCATGAACAGTATCTGTCAGCCCCTTAATGCCTTTTGAACTATCGATAAACTCCTGTGCGATCATGGGGCGATTAATTTGGACAGTGCGAATTTTATCCTTAGTCACTATTGAAATATCCTTTCCAGAAGACCCGTACACCGGCTTTACCACTATACGATTGGTCTTTAACTGTTTCGCCGCATCCCGCAATTCTGACGCATTCGTTACGCGAATGCTTTTTTTCATAAACTTACTGAATATTGTGTACGTAAACATCTTACTTCCAAATAGCATAGTAAAGTCTAACGAATTCACGATTGGCGCATAGGTTGACATCCTCACTTTATGACGAAACGTCTCGGACCGATAAATAGCTGTTGATTTATCCAGTAACACATCTGGTTTAATATTTTTCACACGAACCCATTTATTATTTCTCAATGTCCATCCACTAGAAAAACGGCCAGTTGTAAAACTAAATGATTTATTCTTGCATCGATAGAACTGCACCCCCTGCTCCTCAGCTTGTTGTGATAATACTCTATACGCTCCTTCATAAATACTCCCTTTTACGAAGGGATGATTTCGGCGTCCACAGCCTAGTCCGATGAGTACGCAAGCTTTTATCATGATCGAATGCTCCTAAGCTTCTTCTTAACAACATCGTACGTTTTCCTGTGATCCTCTCCGCGACCAATATACACTATTACGTCTCCGGGTTCGGCTTGCTGTACTGCGCTGTTAAATGCACGTTGCTCGCGTAACTCCATTTGCACATTCTTGTGCCCTGCACGCTTTAGCTCTCGTACAAATAGACGCGCGGTCTGACCAACGGTTCTGCGCTTCCCCTCGGCAACAGTTCTGCTCTTTTTTTGCTGTACGCCGTCTACCTTATCGTAGATAATAATCTCATCATACGCAGTTTTGATTGCACGTGCAGCTTGCTGAATCTCCTTGTTTGTTCGAGATGGATCGAGCCGTAATACTCCAATGACTCTGTTGCTACTCAGCTTCTTTGCCAGTTTACCCACTTCCCGTAATGATCGCGCTTCATGCGCAAAATCAATTAATACAGACAGGTCTTTATTCTTGGACTGTAATAACAACAGTCTTCCACCGGCAGTGTCCAACGTATAAGATTCTAACGCTGCTCGAATTTTATGTAATTTTCTAAAGAACTGTGTAGACCCAAAATGCGCATACAACACTCCTAATGCGAACGCGATGTTGTAGTTATTCGGTACAAACATTCCGTTAAACGACAATGGAATAGTAGCAGTGTCTACGAGCAGTCGCTTTGTTTTTGCAGTCATGTAGAAAATGCGTGATCCTTCAATTAAAAAATGAACATTGCCGCCTTTAAAGAACGACTGCGGTTGTACATATTTCAATTCCTCCCCTACTGCTATCATTCGACGGCCAATGATTTCTTGCTGTAACTGTTTTGCCAAAAACGAATCACTGGAATTGTAAATAAACTGCCCGTCCTTTCTGAGTCGTGTAAATGCAAACCGTTTTGCGTCGTAAATGTCTTTTCTATTCTTGATTCGCACCTTTGTAATATGATCCTCAAATACATTCGTAAACACCCCAATTTGATGATACGAATACCCGAGACCACGCAATGAAGAGGATCCAATTGCTGCTTCTAGCAATACTACAGTTCTATTCACTGGCAATCCCTCCAAATCATAGAGGTAACGTCCTGGGCAGACGTTCGGCACCATACCCCAATACTTTCGCGACTCTTCATAAGAACTACGTTGCTTTCCGTCCTTAAAGTGCCCGTCAGTATCCACTCTCAACGTGTGGAACCCTAGCTCCAGTAGCACATGATCAAGCAACCGGACAATCGTGGTCTTGCCTTTGGTGCCGGTAATAACAATTTTCTTATACTCCTCATCTATCATCTGGCGGAGTCTTACTCTGTAGGTGATCTAACATCATTCCTGCGATATCTACACCAGTCGTTAACTGCGCACGTGGAAAGAAACATGGAAAATTCACTTCAGTAACATAGAGCTTATTGTCGTGCGTAAGGATATCCACTCCACCAAACTCCACATCCATGGCTTGCACTGCTTGCACTGCAATGTCTTGATACTGTTTAGGGAATTCTTTAGCAGCCACGGTCGGTTTCTTACCTTCGTTTGATCGAAAGTCATCATCTGGCGCTTGGTATTCGATGC
The DNA here is from genome assembly GCA_964344485.1 of uncultured Gammaproteobacteria bacterium. Lineage (GTDB taxonomy): Bacteria > Patescibacteriota > Patescibacteriia > UBA9570 > XYC2-FULL-38-9 > CAYFNF01. The sequence continues at coordinate 60,314 of CAYFNF010000001.1, read as the reverse complement.
TGTCTATCACCTTGTCTTTCAGTACAATCAATCGCGCGGATGTCTTTGCTGGAATATACTGCTGCAATACAAAGATGTCTTTCGTAGAAGACAGGAGATAGTCTACAACAGAAAATAACGCATCATTTGACTCTACTTTCATCACACCTACACCGTGACTACCACCTGAAGATCGCTTGATAATCACTGGAAAGCCACTGAGCTTCTCAACGTACGCTTGTAACCGCTTTCGATCCTTGGTGAGATGAAATATGGTCTCTGGTATTGGAATCCCAGAAGCTGCAAACAAATGTAATTGAGAATACACTGCGTACGGTCGCTTACTATATGCAAAAAAACTGTTCACTCCTCTCTGTATAAAGAACTTCTCTATCTCCCGAGACTTCCCAAAACCAATAGTGTTATACAAAATATCTCGAGCATCAACAATGAGTTGCTCGGAATAATCAAATCCTTCTACATCCACCTCAATATACTCAAATGAGCGTGCATCACACGCTTGTTTCAGCAAGTCGTTCGACTGCTGTTGCGCTGGACTGGTAATACAAAAAAATCGCATGGGGGTGTTGTTACTTATTCTTCCTCCACGTGATATTTCTTCTTCAGAGTTTCAATCTTATTCTCTACGGATTCTAATGTTTCTTTTAACTCTTCTGCAAGCTTCAAGCCCTTTTCGAATTGCTTAACGCTTGCATCTACATCCAGCTCTTCGGAGTCAAAAGACTCAACAATCTTTTCCAACTCTTCAAAGCGGTTTGCAAACGTCTTGGATGACTTTGCTCCAGCAGTTGTTCGTTTTTTTCCCTGTTTTTTAGCCATATTTAATACTAGAGTACGTGTATTTACCGGTTATGTCAATGACAATTATTTAGAAAAAATCGCTTTAACGATCTCTTTCGCTACTCTTCGAGGTTTGCCGTACTCTGGATAGTAGTGCAGTGCACATCCTGGCAAGCTATTCACCTCTATTATTACACCACCATTTTTTGTAATCGGAACAGTGATATCCTTACAGAGAATATCCACACCGGCCAAACGAAGGCCCAACACCTCTGCAGCGCGAATTGCAATCTCTTTGTTCTTCGAATGCATGGTGTCAGTCACGTCTCCAATGTCGCCTCCAGCAGACAGATTGCAGATATTGCGAACTAAGACGTATTCGTCTTTTTTTGGAATGCTTTTAAGAGTATGTCCTTGAGTGCGTATGGTCTGCTTCAGCTCTGTATCCAGTGGAATTGGTAAATACGTCATCTCAGTACGCTCTGCTCGCTCCTTATTTTTTTGTTCCACCAACTCTTGAATGGTATGCATACCGTCGCCAGTGACAAATGGACGGATACGATGCAGCGCGCCAATAACTTTTCCATCCAACACTAACACACGGTAGTCCTCAACATTCGTGTGATACTCTTCAACTAAAACATTATTATATCGCTTGGCGAGACGCGCCAAGTGCTGATGTAACTCCTTCTTGTTTGGGATGCCAGTGATAACACCCTTACCAAATGCCGTACCAAACGACGGCTTAGCTACTACTGGAAATTTCACTCCAGCGACCGAGTACTTCTTTGCGTTAATCTTTGCTGCAGAAATTCGTCGTCCATTAGGGACCGGCAAGCCCTCCTGATCTAACAGCAGGTTGGTCCAATACTTGTCTTTGGTAAACACAATTCCTGAAAACGTATTCAACGGAAAGAAAATTCCACGAATCCATTTCTGACGCCCATCTTTATGTGTGAGCCGATAGTTATTTGTTCCAGTATATACATCAATCCGATACCCCATCTCATACGCTTCTTTAATAATCAATGCCTCAAGCTTCTTCGGCATGATAGTATCAATGTTTTGTTTGGTGACTCTTACAATTTTTCGTTTTTTCATATCACCCTGTCTCTATAATCGTTTTTATAATTGGCGTAGCAACATCAGTACCCTCCCCAATGGTTGGAAGAGCATTTAATGTAATACCGGGGTGCTGATTTGCTTCCACGATCACTCCTCGCGACTCAGTCATTGGAACGCTAATATCCTCACATAAAAAATCCATTCCTGCCAAACGAAGGCCTAGCACTTCTGCAGCACGAATCGCGATCTGTTTATTCTCTTCACAAATTTGATCATCAACATTCTCTGTTTCTCCTCCAAGATTTAAGTTGCACTGTTCCCGAAGCTGCACTCGCTGGCCCTTCTCTGGCACAGCATCTAATGATAGGTTCATCTCTTGGAGCGAACGAAGTACTTCATCATCTATTTTTACTACTGGATACGATAATGTTTTCAATCGTTTTCGTTCCTCTGTTTTTGCATCTACTAATGCTTGTACGGTAGAACTACCATCTCCATATATTGTTGCTGGAGTACGTTTAACAGAGCTTAGCACTTCTCCATCTAGCACCAAGATGCGATAGTCAATCAAATTCTGATGGAACTCCTCCACAAGCATTGCGGTGTACTTTTTAAAACTCTCAGTCAGTGCCTTCTTCAAGTCATCCATGGATTGAATATTGGAGTGGATTCCAGCCCCACCAAAAGAAGAGTGTGCTGGTTTTGCTAACAACGGAAACGGAAGGTCGCCAATATCCCACTCATCCCCAACAAACTCCTTCTTCTTAACCAACGCTCCTTTTGATACTGGAAGGCCCGCTTCTGCTAGCAATATATTAGTTACATACTTATGGCTTGCGATAGTAGCTGCAGTATGGTTATTCAGCGGAGTCGCAGCGTCTTTAATAAAAAACTCTTTCTTCGGACAGGTCATACGTGCCATCACTAGCCCGGGATAGTACTCCACTGTACACCCTTGTTGAACTGCAGCTTGAGAATATAGGCGCAATGGAGAATGCCATATTTCGCCTACCATCTCCTTAACGTTCTTCTTATCGTACTTCTTTGTTTCTAGCATAGTATTAATCAACTGTAGATTCTACAGAGCCATCACGAAACACCGTAGTGATCTGCTTCTGTTGCTTTGCTTTTTTCGCAGTAGTAATCATTCTGCCTTTTGAGTCTTTTGTCAATGTATATCCGCGTTTTAACACATGCAGTGGGTTGTATGAGTGGATCAGCTGCTGCATGTGGCCAATCTGCTCCTTGCGCAATTGAATCTGCGCTTGATACTCCTGAAACTTCGAGAGAAATGCATACTGGAGCGTCTCAAAGCGACTGTGCTGCTCATGTATCTTGCTCTCTAACACGGATACTGCTTGCTGAACACCGTCCTGATACTGCTTCACCACAGACTCTACACTCGTGACGCAGCGTTCTTTCATATACTCTAGCTCCGCAATTACGTCCTGTTTGTCTGGTGCCACAATTTCAGCTGCATTCGATGGGGTCGAGGCTCGAACATCTGCAACTAAATCAGAGAGTGTGACGTCCCGTTCATGGCCAACACCACACACTACAGGGATCTTTGACGCATAGATCGCTCGCACTACTTCTTCAGTATTAAACGCTTGCAAATCTTCTAATGAACCACCTCCACGTGTGAGAATAATACAATCTAAATCCTGTTGTGACTCATTCAACTCAGTGAGCGCGTTGACAATACTGTTCGTTGCCTTAGCGCCCTGCACTTGAACGTTCATATGACGAATATCTAGCCCGGCCCAGCGGTTTTTCAAAATTCGTAGTACGTCTGTATATGCAGCTGCGTCTTTGCTAGTAATCAAGCCAATCTTTTCAGAGAACCGCGGTAGTGCTCGCTTTCGTGTCTCATCGAACAGCCCCTCTTTCTCTAGCTTTTTCTTGAGTAACTCATATGCGCGCTTGAGTGATCCCTCACCTACTAACTCTATCTGCCGAGGTCGAAATACGAACTGACCTTTCTTAAACAACGTGGGAGAACCAATGGCCTGAATCTCCATCCCATCTTCGAGTGGTTGCTTCAATTGAAACGTCAACATGAAACACTTCAGTACAGTAGTATCATCCACTAATGAGAACCACACAAACCGATTCTGAGAGATATTCATGTCTGAGATCTCGCCCTGAATTGCAACAGTGACCTCATCTAGGAGGTCATTCACTTCTTCTCTAAACTCTGTGACTGAATATATCTTCATGCCCCTGCTCGTTACTTCGAATTCATCAACTCGCGCACATCAAAAGCTAGATCATGCACTTCATAATCTGCAAAGCGACACGGCTGATCATAATAACTCGTACCCTCGCGTCGTATCCAGATGTAAGTGTATTCTGGTCGTGCCTGCTTCATTGCGTCTATCTCGCTTGCTTTATCTTCTATCACTATTACCTCCGTTTCGGTCATATCAGCGATGATGTCCTTCTTTTCACCGAGAGTTGTAATGACTTCAGTCACAGCATTGTCTAGTCCTGCATTCTTTATCTTGCGCTGCTGCCATTCAGGTGGGCCAAAGGTTAGAATCGTTAACTGCTCTTCATTATACTGCTGTAAAAAATGCTGCGCGTCTGGATATAGATACTCATCAGCCTGGTCTAGAACTTGATCAGCCAATGTACCAGCCTGCTCACGCTTTGAGCCAGACAACATCAAATCTAAATGACCTTCTAAATTATAAGTCCCTTGGTGTGAGATCAACTCCTTCTCTGTTGACTGATACTGTTCTTTTGTTACCCCAAACTGCTCCAATGCCTCTAATAAAGCAGCGCGCATAGCGTCTGTGTTAAATAGTGTATTATCAAAGTCTATAACGATGTGCATAATGTATTGATTACTGCTGCTGCTTTCTCCCCAGAAGCAAAGTGTAACATGTCGCTATGTGACAACTCTGCGCGCATCACTTCTACTTCAGCCGGAAGTGCTTCAAAGCGCACAGCTTGATGTGTGGACGGGACTGCCACTTCGCCGGTGTCTACTATCATATACTGTACTGTCGCTGGAGCTAAATATCGGGAGAGTTCTGTATAGTACTCCATGGTAGAGAAATCATGCGTCTCACCTTGCTTAGTGGAACGGTTACATACATAAGATACTACTGCATTGCTTTGAGAGATCGCTTCTGAAACACCTTGCACTAATAAATTGGCAATGACGCTCGTGTACAGGTCTCCCATAGACAGCACAACCAAATCTGCTTCTAACAACGCCTGTTTCACACGTTCGGTTACCTGCGCATCTGGCTCTAGCCATACATCCTGAATATGTAACGACGCATCGTGCTGAGGAACATCGATATTGCATTCACCGTGAATCTCTTCGCTGTTCTCTAGCCGAGCAACTAACTCTGCGCTATCTACGGTGACAGGAAGGACTTGATGTGCGGGCACGCCAGTACTCACACCGTACTGCTCGCATAGTGCGTCAACTGCTTGTTCATAAGAGCCGCGCTTCTCTACTTCTTCAATGATCTCAATGTTTCCTACTGCATGTCCGTCCTTACGCCGTTCATTCCAACGATCCAACAACTCCGGATCTGAAGAGAGCGCTCCAATACAGCGCCGTATATCACCTGGTGGCAACAACCCTTTCTCTTGCCGAATCTCACCACTAGAACCTCCGTCGTCCATCATAGTGACTACTGCAGTAATGGAGTGATCGTAGTGCTTTAAATAACGCAACAGCTCTGGTTGCCCTTTCCCGCCACCAATCGTTACTATCTTCTTTCCCATGCCTAAATATAATGGTGCTTAACTAAAAATTTCTCTACGGTATGAATGTCCTCTGGTGTTCCAAGGTCTACCCACTCGCCAATTAACTGCTCGACTTTTACTTTTTTTTCATCTGCCAGAGTATTAATTGCGTCAATGACTTCATACTCTCCGCGCGGTGATTTCTCTACTTGTTTCACTGCAGAGAAAATCTCGGGTTGAAATAGATAGATCCCTAGATTAATCACATTGCACATCGGCTCTTTTGGTTTCTCTACAATACGAACGAGCAACCCGTCAGTGCCTGCTTCAATCACACCGTAATGCTGAGGATCTGGATGGTGAGTACCCACGACACGATTCATTCCATCATCCACCATAACACTCTCAAATACACTCTTTGAATAGAGCGAATCTCCATTCTGAACAACAAACGGTTGGTCGCCCACCTCTTGTTCAACAGCTTCAATGACTGCCGCGGTTCCGTATTTGTCGCCAAGCACCTCGTTCTGATCCACTACGACAATATCGTACGGTTGCTCAGCCAGAAACTCTCGCACCATGTCAGCCATATACCCAACCACGACTACCATCTTCTTACACCCAACACGATCTGCCTGTTGCAATACGTAGTGTAAAAATGGCTTCCCCGCAACTTTCACTAGATGTTTCGGCTGCTCCTTAGACAGATGCTCCATGCGTTCTCCCTTTCCTGCAGCTGCGATAACAATGGTTTCTATCATATGGATCGAAGTCTCTTAATAGTACGATATATCTTATACCAAATTGTGGAAATTGGAAACTCGTACGTTCCAGGATATTGTACAGTATTCCCGCCAAAACCCTTCTTAAAACGGGTCACACCTTGCAACGCGTGTGTTGTGTTGTCTTCAGGGCTGATGCCATAAAAGTCATAGTACTGATACCCTTGTTTCTTTGCGCGCTGAATTGCTCGCCACTGTAACAAGTACGGAGCCATAACGTTTTTTCTATGATGAGTTGCTGCGCCGTGTAAATACGTTACCGTATCTCGATACTGAATCATGATGTTCATAGCGAGAAGATCTCCTTGGTGCGTGGCAGCACTACATTCGAGTAGGCGCGCATCACCAAGCTGACGAATCATGACATCATAGTACGCGTTTGGATGACTGCGAATCCCGTGTCGCTGATTTGTCTCTTCAAGTAACGGACCGAGCTGCTTCATGACATGGTCCCACGTATGCTCATCTTGCATAGTGATGAACTCCACTTGTACACCTTTCTTCTCTGCTAAACGGATATTGTATCTCGTCTTCTGTTTCATTGCAGCTAGCAGATCTTCTTCAGTTTCAGAGAGGTTCAGCACGCTGGTAGTAGCTGGCTCCACATCAGCAACGCGGTGTAACTCCGGTGCTTGAGCAACTGACTCCACTAGAGGCTCTACTCGCCAAAAGATTACTTGATGCTGTTCAATAACCGCTTGAATTTCCTTACTAGCCACGATCTCAGAAAAAGAAATTTTCTGTTCGGTCTGCGATGCTGCTACTATTGGTCCATGTGGGGAGAACAGATAGGTCCTTCCAGCAGGGAGCGGCAATACAATACACAAAAATGCGGCGACCAATATGTCGTCTTGAAATAATCCAAAGCGATAGATCGGGCGACCGTACTCTTTCTGCATCTCTCCCCACTCCCAAGAATGCAAAAAAGAGGAGGGCTCAATTCTTCCAGCAAACTCCTCCCATACCTGTCGGTCGGTAATCTGTTGAACAGCAGACTTCATAGCATTACTCCTTTGATGCTTGTTTCAATGCCTGACGCACCTGTTCTTCTAATGATGCTGTCTGGTCTATTCCTTTCAGTGATGCGAGGGCTTCAGATTGTGAGTATCCGAGTGCAAGTAACGCATCAAGAGCAGAAGCCTCAGTCACAGTACCAGACTCTTCGACTGCTTCTACCCCAGCCGCAACCGCGATGCTCTCTTTTAAATCAAGGACGATTCGTTCAGCAGTTTTCTTGCCTACACCAGATACACTCGAGAGCAAGCTAATATCTCCGTGGATGATCGCACGACGAATGTCCTCAGCTGCGTACTGCGATAGCAGTGTTAATCCTGTGCGTGCACCTACCCCAGAAACATGGATAAGCTTATCAAATAAGTTCAAATCAGTTTTCTCTATAAAACCATATAAGTCCAATGTGTCCTCTCGTACATATTGATAGGTATAGAGCTCTACTTCTTGCTCTGGTTTAAATGTCTCTAACACACGTGTTGGCACATACACCGTATACCCAACGTCCTGTACAAGCACCAAGCACTGATCGCTCTCTACCTCTTTTATTGTTCCTTTTAAGTATGAAATCATAGTGGTATTGTATCACACTGCAGCTTTTCCTGCTGTACTTGCTTTTGTGGTTTTGGCAGTGCTTTTCTTAGACACTACCTTTCGTTTTCTTAGTGAAACTTTTGTTGTATCAATCAGGAAGTGCGCGAGATTGCGGCGTCCAACCAATATTGGATATTTCAAATGTGAACGGTCAACTACTGTGGGTTCAATGTTCATCTTATATCCAGAAAGCGTCGCTGCCATCTTAATTCGAATACGCAATGACACTCCATGCGAAGAACTCACAATAGAGAGGCCTTGAATATCACGATTCTCTTTTATTAAATTCTTCTCTATCTCTCGAGCGCGCTCTTTTGCTTCTTCGTGTGTTAACTCCTCTGGAATATCATACGAATCAAACAGATCAATAGCGTCTCCATATCCAAGCTCCCGCGCCAGCGCTGTATCCACAGAACTATTATCTGCCCCAGTATCAATCTTCGCCCGCACCTTTTTTATCGCCTTCTCTTTCCCAAACAGAGTAATCGGCTCAATGAGGCCAATGATATGTCGTCCGGTAATGCTCGCAATGCGTTGCTCAATTCGTCCGGCAAATAATTCTTTTGCAATCGAGATGCCACGCTCTGGAGTGTCTACTTTCAATCCATGAATGCGACGAAGACGCTCCTGTAATGGAGCCATGTTCGCCACTTGAATTCCCAAACCTGGTCGCGCGTTTAACTCCAGCACCACCGGGCCGCGCTTCTTATCCACAGAAATATCTACTCCAGCGTACTTCAGCCCAATAACACGCGAAGCAATAACAGCAGTCTTTAATATCTCAGACCAATACGGAACACGTACACCCCGTAAACTCAGGTTCGTGTCTGGATGCCGCTCAATCTCCTTTTCATATAGAAATGACTTGGTCACCACATGAGTAGTCAGCCCGGTCGCGATATCAATACCAATACCGAGCCCACCTTGGTTTAAATTTGCTTTTCCGTTCGACTTCTTTGTAGGGACCCGCAGCATCGCCATCACCGGCACGTTGTTATACACCACCACTCGAATATCAGGAATGCCTTGCGTTGAAAACCGCTTATACAACGGATCAATAGAAAGACGAGCTTCAAATAATGCAATATCTGGAGTATTTAACAAGGAATAATTCCCATCTAGAATATTATGAACATGCACAGAAAGATCCTCGGCAGTTAGCTGCCGCTTATTAGTAGTTAACCAATTCCCATTCTTCAGACGGTTAAAGATAATCAGTATTCCTTCCCCGCCAAGTCCACGATTCGGTTTAATCACAAAACTAGGTGGTAGCGACTCCCAATCAAACTCACGGGCTTCGCTACGCTCTCGAATCACCGCCAACATATCTGCAGTAGCAATGCCGTGCTTCTTCAGTCGCTTCTTTGTGTCTATTTTATTGTCTGCAATAGCTCGAGCTCGCTTTTTATTTCCGCGCAAGTAGATTGCGCTGCGAGCGTTCAAGCCTAATACATTATTTCTTCCCTTTAGCATCCTTCATGTGTTTAAACACTTCTTTAAAACGAAGATACTCAGTTAACCGCAGTCCAGAGAATTTACCCATGAGGTAGTTCACTACAAATGTTAAGAGGATCAACTCTGGATATGCAAGAATGATGGTTTTGAACACGGTCCAGTCTCCAATCCAGAATCCAATTAATGACAGAAACAGGGTCTCTAGGGTCATGCGAATTGCGGTACGGTACCCTTGCTCAATCTGCACTGACACAAAATGCTCTGTCAGCACAGTCATAATCAGAATCGGGAAGATAGAAATTGCAATGAAGCCTGTTTTATTGAACACAGCACCAACAAAGAACATTGCAAAGATAGACAGCGCCAAGATAGAAAGTACAATCGCCATGCGCGGGAGGTACAGCAATCGGAATTTCCGCGCTATTAACCTCGCAATAGTTCCAATAATGATAATCGCGATGAACAGTGTCACCCCGTATTTGATGCCCGTAGCTAGAAACGACAATGCGATGACCGTAGGCGCAAAAATACCGAATGCCTTAATGCCAATCATCTGTCGGCCGGCTGCGATAATCGTTGCCATCACCGGTAGCATCAGAATCAAATACAACGAATTAATAGGCACGCCTTTATTAATCATGTAATTCACAGTCCAGGACATGAAATTCAGCGGATTCAAGTTTCCAAGGCCTCGAGCCGTATATTCCGTAATTACTTGGTAGTCCGCATCGCTGTTGCTCAAATTCTCTCGCAGATTCTCAGCAGTACCTGCTTGGATCACATCATCAAGGATCTTGCTGTCAGAGACCACTAAGTATGACGGCTGCACGCTCTGAAACGTAGTCTGCGCAATCTTAAAGCTCGTCACTAACGACTGATCATTAATCGCAATAATGGCTTTGGATCCGAAACCGAACTGCTCTAACGACCCATCTCCAAATGATGAAATACGAGATAGCTCAACAAGAGAGTTTAAGCCCACATTACCAGCAGTCCACGTAACAATGATATTTGCTGAACTAATATCCTCTTCATTCTCAGAGATCTGCTGTGCGAGATTTTGAATCGTCAGATACTCCTGGTTTACACCGGTATCTCGAATTGGTACCACCAACACTCCTTGGGTCAGTCCTGAAACCTGTAAATCCTCAACTTGCTCCGCAGAGACGCTCTGGTCTGTAATCACCACCACTAACGTATCCTGTACTGAAACGATAATGCTATCTTCACTAGCAGTGCCTGAGGAAGATTCAACAGTTAATGTAACGCGGTACGTTCCACTTGTAGAGTAGATATGTGTGGCGTCGATTCCAGTGGAAGTATGTCCATCACCAAAATCCCACGAGTATGTTAATACCTCGTCTGTTGGAATCGTGGAAGTCTCAGCATCAAACAACACTGTTCGTCCTGCAACAACGTTTCTGTCCTTACCAGCATTTGCCTTCAATACTACTTGCTCACTTACTATCTCTTCAGACGTCTCTGCTGTTTGTGCTGCTGCTGGAAGGACCGCTGCGGTCATTCCAAAAAATACAATGAGTGAAGAGATCAGTACGCGTAATGATATGGAATGTGTCATAGTTGTTGTTTCAATTCTTGATCAAACGCCATGCAGAGTGCGATTGCGATTGCATCTGCGGCATCGTCAGGTTGTGGTGGCGTATCCAAATTAAATGTTAATTGAACCATTTTCTGCACCTCCTTTTTATCTGCATTTCCTGAGCCGACAATTGCAGCTTTTACTTCAACTGGTTTCACCTCTCGAATGAGGATGTGATGCATCTCCAGAGTGAGTAGAATCACTCCTCGCGCCTGTCCAACTTGGAATGCTGACTTTGCATTCTTAGCAAAGAATAATTCCTCAACTCCAGCTACTGCAATGTCTGGATGCTTCTGTAGCACTTGCATCAGATCTGTGTGCAGCTGAAGCAAACGGTCTGGCGTACTATCATCTTTAGAAGTACGGATCACCCCGTACTCTATCAGTTGCTGTGAAGAACCATTCGCTTCTAATATACCGAATCCTGTTATCTCAATTCCTGGATCTATACCCAAGCACTTCATACTCTAAATGTCAGCATTCGTATACACATTATTCACATCATCATTGTCTTCCAACGCTTCAATGAGCTTCTCGATCTTTGCAGCGTCCTCTGGAGGAAGTTGCATCATGGTATCGGTGATCCATTCCAGTTCTGACGATGCAAGGGGTATTTGCTGCTTTTCAAATGTATCAATCATGGAATGAAACTGCTCTCGAGGAACCGTAATAGTCAAACCTTCTTCTTCAGACTGAATATCCTCTGCTCCAGCATCAATGGCGAGTAATTCAACGTCATCAGCAGTGTGCTCTGTAAGGTCTTCCTTGGAGATGCGCACCACACCTTTCTGATTGAACATGTACATCACGCTCCCGCTGTTTCCTAAGGACCCACCGCTCTTTGTCAGCATGCTTCTCACATCAGCCACTGTTCTATTAGTATTATCAGAGACACATTCAATAACAAATGCCACACCTCCGGGGCCGTATCCTTCATAGACTACCTCTTCGTACACTGCTCCGGGAAGCTCTCCCGCGCCTTTTAAAATTGCATTTTCAATTTTATCCTTTGGAAGATTAACAGTCCGAGCTTGGGCAATCGCAGTTCGCAACGCAGCGTTCGATTCTGGGTCTTTGCCGTGACGCGCAGCTACTGCAATATTCTTTACTGCTTTTGTAAAAAGCGCACCTCTCTTTGCATCAGTTGCTGCTTTTTTTCGCTTAATTGTTGACCATTTAGAGTGTCCTGACATATCACCAATAATTAAAAGAATCGCATCAAGTCTACCGACTTTTAGCTAGATTGTCAACGCTTATGAAGCAGAAGAAAAGAGTTGTAACAGCGCTGGATCGTGGAAATTCTCTACCACCAGATCCGCGTGTGATAACTCTCCAGGAGAATAACTTGTTGTGATTGCCACAGTGGTCGCGCCTGCAGAACGAGCAGCCTCCACGCCATTTACCGCATCTTCAAATACTACAATCTCTGATGGCTGAAATCCTAATCGATATGCTGCGGTCAAGAAAATATCGGGCGCTGGTTTATCTTTCATGCTTTGGTCTCGCGTGATGATCACCTGTAGTTTTTCATGCAGGCCCGCTGCGCTCAACATAGCCTCAATCTCAGCGGATGACGCTAAAGAAGCAACCGCAGTAATCACCTGCCACTCGTGCAAACGCTCAATATACTCTGATAGCCCATCAACGACTTGTGCTGAAGATCGGATCAGCTCTTGAAATACTCTACTTTTAAAATCCGCGAGCTGTTGTGTCTCCTCATCACTCATAATACCGATGAGTCGCGGAATCACTTCAGAGTCCCGCATCCCATACGACTGCCGAAAACGGCCTTCATCAAACGGAAGGTTGCGCGCTTCGAATGTGCGCTTCCACGCTTCTAAATGGACTGGGCCGGAATCAATGATTACCCCGTCCATGTCAAATACTGCAGCTTTGTGTTTTTCCATGCAGCCATTTTATGACCCAGGAAAAAAACTGTCAATCCTTGTGCTTGCTCATTCAATATAACAGCGCTATGATACAACTACTATGTTAGAAAAAAAGAACATCCAACAACTAGACTCACAGAACATGCTTTCCTCTATTGAGGTCTTGGATAAGCAATGTTCCGATGCGTGGTCTGCATCAACACAAATTCACTTCCCAGAACACTATAGCGAAATCGATCGTATCGTTCTCTTTGGCATGGGAGGATCAGCGCTGGGAATTCATGTCATTCAAGCACTGCTCTCAGATCAAATTACTGTTCCGATTCAAATCGTTAATGACTACGACATTCCAGGAACAGTAAATGAACGAACGCTGGCAATTCTCTCCAGTTACTCTGGAACAACCGAAGAGACAGTGAATGCGAGTAAAACAATTTTAGACAAAACCAACAAAGTATTTGTAGTGACTACAGGTGGCGACTTACAACAATTCGCTGAAGAGCACAACGTTCCTGCGTATATCTTTGACCCACAGTACAATCCAAGCAAGCAACCGCGCATGGCAGTAGGATACTCGATTATGGGCATCTGTGGTGCGCTATCATCGCTTGGAGTGTTGTCATTAACAGATAATGACATCGCAGAAGCAACGGCCTATATCGCTTCCTTGCACGAACAGCACGGAGCAGAAGTTGCACTCGATGACAACGCCGCAAAACAGCTCGCACAAAAAATGCATGAAACGCTCCCAGTACTTGTTAGCTCAGAATTCCTGGAAGGAAGCACGCATGTATTCACAAATCAGATCAACGAAAACGCAAAACAGTTTGCTGTGCGCTTTCCGATACCAGAAATGAACCACCATTTAATTGAAGGGCTGGTACATGCACGCGAGTCTTTAGACCGATTACTTTTTGTGTTCATTACAAGCGATCTCTATCACGAAAGAAATCAGCTGCGGCACAAGATTACTGATCAAGTAGTACAAAACAACAACATCCCATCAACAACACTTTCACTACAGGGAAAGAATAAACTACATCAAGCATTAGAGCTGCTGTTAATCGGTAGTTATATCTCGTTATACCTAGCAATTCTGAACAACCTAGACCCATCACCGATCCCAAATGTCAACTTTCTAAAAGACGAGTTGAAGAATGCTTGACAGGGAAAAATGACCTTGGTAAGGTCAAGGTGCTTCCCGCACCACGGAGGTTTAGCGGGAAAACTCCCGCTAGCCCCATGCTTGATAGCGGGAGATTTCAATATATGGGGTATTCTATGTATCGAAAATCTAAAACATTACAAATAAAAAAGTTCTGGCTCGAACATGAATGGATTGGAGCGTGCGTGATATTTATCATTGCCATAACTGCGTTTGCAATATGGAGTTCTGGGCCAGTATTTTCTGATCCGGACTCATTCTACCACTTGAAGATCACAAAAATCATGATGAAACGACAGCAAGCAATTGTTGAATTCCCCTGGCTGCAGTTCACCACTCTAAAAGATGCATTTGTCGATCATCATTTCCTGTATCACGTCTTCCTGATCCCGTTTATTCTCTTCTTGGATGAATTCATTGGAATGAAGGTTGCGACTGTTCTCCTTGCTGCATCCACTCTGACGGTGTTCTACATCTTGCTCCGGTCTCTGCACGTTAAGTACGCAACACTCTTTACGCTCTTCTTACTCTTCACCTCCTCATTTGCGTTTCGTATGGGGCTAGCGAAAGCCCCGAGTGTAGGATTCCTGTTCTTAGTCACCGCCTTTCTATTATTAGCGCATAAAAAACATCGGCTTCTAATACTCTTGGGATTCTTCTACGTCTGGAGCTACGGTGGATTCATTCTCTTGCTCGTGGTCGCTGGAATATACTCAATAGTGACGTGGTTGCTAGCAATGCTAAAAGACCGTAAGAAACTACCGTCATTAAGACAACTGTGGTCGTACTTCACACCGTTCTTTGCTGCGTGCGCTGGTGTCGTTGCCGGCCTTCTTATCCACCCAGCGTTCCCGCATCACTTAAAGTTCTATTGGCAGCAAGTGGTGCAGATTGGTTTAATCAATTATCAAGAGGTCATCGGAGTTGGAGGTGAATGGTATCCAACAGAGATCGAAAATCTTATCACTTCTCCGATCATTCTGTCGTCGCTCATCATCATTAGTATTATTGTCTTTATTGTAAAAATAAAGAAACAGACTGCTGCATCTATCACTGCGCTTATCATGACCATCATTTTCTTTGTCTTTACACTAAAGTCTCAACGGTATATTGAATACTATATTCCATGGGGTTATATTTTTGTTGCACTAACGCTTCACGCGGGTGGCGCGCTTGATCAAGTGAAACACGCGATCAGTTCAGCAAGAAAAAGTATCATCGGCGAAACGTTCCTACAAGGAATCACCGCTGCAGTGCTGGTCTATTTTGTATTTATCATTCCAGGGATCATGATCACTGAAGCTCGTAAAACGCATGAATCGCTGCATCGGGGTATCTCAGTATATCACTTTGACCAACTCGGGGAGTGGCTGAGAGACCACGCCACAAAAGGAGATGTAGTGTTCCACAACGACTGGGACGATTTCCCAATGCTCTTTTATAATGCAGCGCGTGCTCGCTACATTGTAGGGCTGGACCCAACGTTTATGTACAACTATGATAGAGACCTCTACTGGAAATGGGTGAATATCACGATCGGCAAACAAGAAGATCAACTACTAGAGATCATTCAAGGAGACTTTAATGCCCGGTTCATTATTATCGACCACGAACATACTGCGATGAAAAAGAATATCGTTGCTGACGGACGATTCAAAGAAGCGTATACTGACGATGAAGTGACTGTCTATCGCGTACCGCGCAAAGATGCGCATCAAAATGCCGCACCTGAAGAAGCGACTACTGAGTGATCTTGATCTAATGGTGCTAATGATCGGAGAGGAACAGAGATCGTATCCCCTTCTTTTAATATCGGGTCAGCAACCCATAGTGTAAAAAACGGTCCAAACTTTGAATCCAGCGGGCCAATATGCAACTCAACTGACGCTGCGTTTGCTGGTTGCACTATTGGCTGGTGAATTAACCAATGCTCCTGTGTTCCCTTCTCCCAATTATACGTCGGGTGCAGCCCAAACCCAAGCGCGAATATCTTTTCGCGAATCACCTGCCCGCGCTCATCTTTCCACGTCAGTTGAATGTGCTGGTCATTCTTAATCACTGACTGCTTATTTGTTCGGTCAAACAGAAGTGATAGCACCCCGCTCGTTGCATCTGTCTCTTCATACTCCCAACTATCGAAGTGAATCGTTTGATTAGCAGTAACATCCACTGGATTATCTAGCGGTTCATTTGAAGTTTCAACTAATGGTACTGTCGGCATTCCTGCTGATGGACGTCCAAACACCACCAGGTCTTCTGTTGCCATGACTGGCACCAACTCGCTCTGTTCTATAATACTTTGCAGTCGTTCTCCTGCTCCAGACCGATCAACTAACCGTAAGTAGATTCCCCAACGTAAAATAAGCTCCTGTTCAAGTATAATCCAATCCACATCTTCAGGTAGCGGGTACGGAACATCAGAAAAATGTTTTCGTCCAGTAAAGATGTGTAACGCGGGCGTGAGCTTTTCACGCTGGGCAAAGTGGGAATACAATCGAGAGGTCGTTATCACTGAATCCTCTGGCCCAACCATTTGAACTACTACATCATACTGCTCTATATTTCGGTCTTTCATCAAATTAAAATTGTGAATCGTACCCCATATCGGCCCAATAGCCGCTGACTGTGCGACAATAATAGTACAGATCAGAATAACAAGCACCATTGGAGCGCCAGCGTCTTTCAGAGCTGGTCGCTTTTTCATATAGCGCTGAAACTTCTCGTGCGCATGACTGAATCCATAGAGTGCGCCGATACATAGCCATGGAACAAACACCGCGGGGTAGTGGCTCTTTAATACAGACGGCATCATGTGCTGATTGATCAACAAGAATAGTGTGAGCTGAATAACCGCTGGGATAAAATATCGAATGCGAAAGAGCGGTAAGAAGCCCACGGTTGCAAACAAGAACAACACCACAATGCTATGATCGTAATCTCCCAACGTCGCCAGAGTCTGTAACGGATGCTGCACAATAAATTGCGCAGCTTCTACTGGTGTATTCCCCATCCATTCATAGAAGATAATAAACTTCGACGTTCCGTCTGGCGCAAAGAACATGCCGAGCCACATCATAAACACAAACCAACACATGCTCACTATCATCATCGCTGCGCCAACGATCCATCGCGTGCGTGGCTCCGCCTTCTGTTTGGTGAGAATGAGTAACAATCCAATACCCGCTGTCATAAGCGCGGTATCTTCGCGTAACAACAGTATGACAATAAACAAACATATCACTACTGGCCATTTTCTATACTCTACTGCGAGCCATAATAAAAAAGACAACGGAATAATAAACGGCAACATGTGGAACTCAAACAAATTCATTGCGTGCACGGTTGGCTGTATCAAGTAAAGCGCAACGATCACAACGCTTATAAACGGCTGCGGAGAGAGGTGGCCTAAAATTTTTCGTGAAAGAAAGTACAGCGCTAGAGCACCAGACGCAACAACCAACGTCTGTAACACTAGCAGTGTCATGGGATGCGGAATAATCCAATACAACGGTACGAGAATCGGGATGAGCAACGAACGATGGTCAACTAAATAGGAGTACGGACTAAACGAAAACTCAAACCATCGCCCGTGTGCACTGTTCCAAAACACCTGATCAAAAATTGCTAAATCATACCCTCCATAAATGTAATGAGTCCACTGAAACGCGCAGACTACTATCATTACAACCACATATACTGCTACCATGGCCCATACTATGAGCGGGATACGTAGCACAGGTCGCATTGCTATTGTTCGTAACTGTTGAAGCATATGTATCAGTATAAAGCAGATCTCCTGAAAAACAAATTTCATTAATTCGGTCTGCTATACTACAATACGTACATACCAACAACCACACGTATGAAGTCGACACAACAAGCCACGCAGCAATCCAATAAAAAAACTGGCGCGACCAAGACCTGGGGGCAAAGATGTCGTGCACTCCCTCCAATGTTTTGGGGGTGTTGTGCGGTGCTCTGTACTTGGGGGGTGTACTTCTTCTACCTGTGGCCACGGGTGATCATGAAAACCGCTCGAGGTGTCGAAAGCGCCACTACTCCGTACGTTACTGACTGGGCTGCTCACTTTACCTACATCGCAGTATTCGCGTACCGACCCGTAACGAACTGGTTTCAAACACATCCAATTCATATACAAAAGCACTTCACCTATCCGTTCGTTGCTGATGCACTCTCTGGTATTCTGATTCGATTTGGAATCGACTCCATTGCAGCAGTGATCATCCCCTCGATTATCCTGACCTTGGTGCTGCTATTCTTGCTGCTCGCCTTCTATAATCGCTTCTTAAAATCCGTAGTCGCTTCGTTCTTTGCGCTCTCCCTATTTTTAATGAACGGAGCATTTGGGTTGATGTTTCCAGTGCGGGATTTTCGTTGCTGCGCATGGACTAATATCGTTACTTCAGAATTCTTACCACAACGCGCTATGCTGCTAGGGTTCCCAATTGCCCTGATCATCTTATACCTGCTCTACCGATGGACTAAGAATAACTTCAAAGACGCGACATTCATGCGCTTGGTTGCCTTAGGGCTCATCTCTGCATGCTTATTCCTGATTCATCCGCACTCCACTCTCGCGCTCGTTCTGTTCTGCGTAGTGCTCGCATTATTCTCTCGTGCGCACTGGGAGAAATGGGCGATCTACGCCGTGTCAGCTGCTATACCGCTTTTCTTTATTAACTTTGTATTAATCCAAGGGCAGATTGACTACCAGATGATCCGCTTACAACTCGGGTGGATGTCTTCTACAAGTATTGCTGACATGAACGTGCTTTGGTTCTGGTTCATTAACTGGGGATTCTTTCTACCGCTGAGCATCATTGCAATCTGGCGAACCAAACAGTATAAGAACCCATTGGTGGTTGGGGGTATTCTCATTTTCCTCCTCGCGAACATCTTCAGCTTTCAACCATGGGTGTGGGATAACTCAAAACTATTTACATGGAGTTACTGCATATTCATCATTCCTGTTCTTCTCTATATGCAGCGTCTATGGAAACAAAAGAATATTGCAATAAAATTTCTCGTGGTAGTACTATTCTTTGTTATGACTGCAACTGGCGCTGCTGACCTCTATCATATGGCACGCACTCCAAGTGATCGGTCCATGCTCTTATGGACCACTCAGGAAATTGCACTTGCTGAAGAGTTTAAAACTTTCTCCGAGCCTACTGATATTGTGCTTACTTCAGATCGCTACAATCACTGGGTACCGTCACTCACTGGTAGGCAGATACTATTGGGGAACCGTAAGTGGAACGGGACATACGGCTTCTTCTTTAATGAACTCGAACAGGATATTATAAATATATATAGTGGAAGCGAGAACGCGGAGGAATTAATAAAAAAATATAATATTTCGTTTATAGTCATCGGCCCGTATGAACGAGAGGTTTTCACGATAGACGATCAATTCTTCTCGCAACGCTACCCGGTCGCACTCACGAACGACGAGTACCAAATATATTCCACAAAAAAATAGTCAAACGAAAAGCCCGCCATCTCGGCGGGCTGTATGTTGCAAACGCGAATTGAATTCGCTTATAGAATGTTATACAACTTGTGCATTTGTAGCGCTTGCGAGGATTCCTACTGCGTACAGTGAGATTCCCCAAGCTGCCATAATGATAACGAGTCCGATAACTGCTGCGACGAGTAATTTCTTCGCAGATTCTACCTTTTCTTCGTTACCTGCTGCAGTCATCCATCGGAAACCACCGATAAGGATCAATACGACTGCGATTAATGCGAGAATACCAAGTACCCAGTTCAATAGGTTAATGACAATGGTCTCTGGATCATTAGTACCGTATCCGGTAATACTGATACTGGTGTTTACTTGAGCGAATGCTGGACTTGCTGCTAACCATCCAAGAGCGGTTAGCCCTGTTGTTGCTAATTTTTTCATGTATGTCACCTCCTTTCGATGAGTGTTTACTTGTTATGTGCACCACTCTAACACACTTTTACCCGAAAGTCAATCCAGAATGTTGAAAAATCTCCTATGGTTTGTCGTAGATTTCACGCTCAGGTATTTACAAAATCAGATCCATCTGGTATAATCCAAATGAACTATTTCTATTGTAAAAACATATGAAAATTGCGCTTTCTTCAATGTCGCAACACATAAAAACAGTACCAAAACATGTGGCTACTTTTTTTACAGTTCTTGTAGGAACCACAGTGCCGGTACTGACCTTCGCTCAATCACATATTATGAACGCTTCAGGTACGGATGTCGGTGCTGCAACAGGCCTGGGTTCGAATGATCCGATCGATATCGCTGCATTTATACTAAACCTCGTGCTCGGTATTCTGGCAATCATTGCGATGATCATTGTACTGTACGGTGGCTTCACCTGGATGTTCTCTGGTGGTAATGAAGAGAAGGTAAAGAAAGCAAAAGGCATTCTATTGAACGGAGCAATTGGTTTACTGATCATCATGGCTGCATGGGGGATTACTTTGTTCTGGATCGAGGTCATCGAAGCTGCAACAAAATAAACAATTTCTTTTATACGTATGAAACACGTACTTTCTAAAATCGCAAGCATCGTCACAGTCAGCGGCTGTATGCTTTTTGGATACGCAGATGCTGTCTTTGCTGGCAGTCTACTACCAGCAACTATGCAAAACTTGATCTCATCAACTACTGGAATGAGTGCACAGAGCCCGTTAGTTACTGCAGCGAACATTATCGCAGCTATTCTCGGTTTTTTAAGTGTTATCGCAATTGGATTAATCGTCTACGCTGGGTTCACCTGGATGTTTGCTGCTGGAAATGAAGAGAAAATTAAGAAAGCTCGCGGTATCCTACAAGCAGCAGTACTCGGTTTGCTTATTATCCTTTCATCGTACGGAATTGCAATATATGTCTTTAGTGTGATCGAAAGCGCGACCGGCCAAGGAGCAGTCCCAGTGTAATCAACATTCATTAAGTATATATGAGACTACAACAGATCTCTTTGCAAAAAAAACATACCGCATTTCTATTATGGGGCGGTATCCTTGCTGTCTGTTCTTTGATCGCCTGCTTTCCATTAAGTGCTCTGGCTGCAAGCCCATCTGACTACTTCCCTTCAGGATACTTTTCTGGCTTCATGCCAACAGATGACCCAGTAACTGTCGCACTGAACATTATCAAAACTCTACTTCAAGTACTGGGTGTAGTAGTGGTGTTGTTCATCGTCTACGGTGGATATCTAATTATGAGTGGTGGCGGTATTCTAGGAGTTGGCGATTACGCAGGGAAATCTACCCAGATTAAAAAAGGAAAGGACGTGATTCAATGGGCAGTGATCGGTGCGATCATCATTCTCTCTGCACTAGGAATCGTCTCCTACTTAGACTCTGCATTGTTTGCATAAACAATAGAAATATAAAAACACCCGTTCGTCGGGTGTTTTATTGTTGGAATAGTTATACGATGCTTTCGCCGCCCATTGCTTGAAAGATTGCGCGTACAATACCGAAGCTGCCGAAGATAATAATCAATCCGAGTGTTGCCCACATCAACGTGTCTCGTCCCTTTTTTGTCTTTTCAGGACTACCTCCAGAGATCAACATAAGAACTCCGCCCCATACAAAGAACATCAGCGCAATCGCTCCAACCACGCCCAAGATCACAGAAACAATATTCGCGATGATCTCATTTGGATCAGATGACGGTAGCGGATTCTCGATCATAGTGTCTGCTAATACTGGCATGGCCAACACAGACCATAAGAGAAGTGATGTGCCAAAGGTTTTTATCTGTAATTTCTTCATAGGATATATAGTAAGTAATTATTAACTATCAACACGGCAACATATAGTTTCGCCTGGACAGAGACCAGTAGATGAATCTGTCACCCCGGAACAATCGCCGACTTCATCCACACAAGAACCAGACTGCCCTGCTTCTTCTGCATGATACTGACATAAAGAGATGCACGTGTCGGATTTACAGACACAAACACCCACTGCAGTACAAGAGTCTGCCTGACACTCAGTACCGTCTGACTCATCTTTACAATTAGTAGTCGCACCACTCGGCGCGGTTCCTTCAACACAGAATTCATACCAATTCTGTCCGCTATCAAATAATGACACTTTTGACCAATCAGTTGCGCCAGTATCCGTGGTCGGAGCAACAAACGCTGCAATGATCATATGTACTATCATCCATGCTCCAAATACAAATCCTAGTCCGATCAATGCACCTACCATAATGGTCTGGCCTTTCTTCACTCGTTCAGCGCTTCCCCCAGAGATAATCCAAAATACACCACCGATCACAAACACTAGGATTATAATCGCTCCGATGTATCGAAGAATCTCACTCGCTAGGTTATCGATAAACACTAAGAAGTCACAGGTGTGACAATTACCGCTGGTCGTACATGATGGAAGCAGCGCTGCATCAACAACAAACGGAAGGCTCAGTAGAATTCCAGCGATGAGAAATGTAAGGAGTTGTTTTTTCATATGATGATTCACTATTCTTCTTGGACGGTAAGCCGCACCTTCGATACCGCGAGATTGATGACTTCCTCAATCGGTGTAGTGTGCTCATTGGTAGTATCAATCATTTCTTGAAACGCTGCAGCTGCTGCGCCAGGATCAAATCCATGATACCACGTTTTTGCGGTCAGTGCTTGTTGGGCAAATACTCCGCGTTCTGGATCTGTTTGCTGGTCATTAACTATTGATTTCAACGCAGAGACACGGAACGTGCTCTCAAGATACGCCCCCACCTGTTGCTCGGAAGCAATGAAACGAATAAAATTCCATGCATGCTCTGGATTCTCACAACCGATATGAACAGTCTCCACAGCGTACCGAGGATAATTGGTAAAATTATTCGGATCGATCTGCGGAAGATAGGTATACGAGTAGTTCAAGTTTGGCGCTCGTTTTTCAATTACTTCATTATCCGATAAGTACCCGAAGTAGAAGCCGAGATTACCCTGCGTAAACGTTTCAAGCGCATTCATCTGCTCATCATTCCATGTATAGGTCTTATACTGCTGATTGCTGAACTTGGTATAGAAATCCAGCGCTTCCTCAGCAGGTTTTCGTCCTTCTTCAGTGCCAGCATTAAAGGTCACGCGCCCAGACTTTGAGGTCATAGTTGCTCCATTCTGCATCATTAGGACCGAAACAATGTCAAAGAAGTACGGAACGTTCTCCGCAGTTCCCAGTGCTGCAGCTGGACGCACAATATTTCGCTCATCATCAAGCTCGGTCATAATCTGCACTGCATCTCGGAACTCTTCCCAAGTCTGCGGTGGGATTGCTATCTGCGCTTTTGCTAGTAATTCGCGGTTGTAATATAACCCAAGCGTATCAATACTCATTGGCAGTCCATACACCTTGTCTCCAATTACCACATCGTCGGTCACTGCTTGAACGTATTGATCTTGTAACTGCGACGCAGTTGGAAATACAATGTTGTTCACTTCAGTCACCACTTCTTTCTTACCGAAATTCGACTCCATGTGTGCGGTCTTCAATGCTACTGCATCCGGCATGGTGGTGATAAAATCTACATACTTCCCGACATGCGAATTTGGAATGGAGAAAATGTCCGGCCCCTCACCCTTAGACCATGCTTTGAACAGCTCATCTTCGTACTCCTCTTCTTTTAACTGCCGGTAGGTAAACGATACATGTGGGTATACGCCTGCATATGCTGCCATTGCAGCAGAGAGATCAGCTTCAGTATCTTCAGAGCGCCAAATCTCTAGTGAGACAGCTTCTAGTGGCGTTAAGTTCTGCCCACCACATAGTGCGCCTGAAGTAGTGAGTACTGCCAATAACACAACAATTCCAAGCCAGTACGACCGTGCTTTGTGCTGTGTAAGAAATCTCTTCATAATATTACACATCCAATGATTGAATATACTCTTTGACTGCTGGACCAAGCTCTTCGTGACGAACTGCAAACGCAATCATCGCTTTAATGTACTCGGTCTTGTTCCCACAATCGCGATAAATACCGTCATAGGTCTTGGCATAAACATCACGATGATTCATGAGTTCTCTGATCGCATCGGTTAACTGAATCTCATTTCCAGCGCCAGGTTTGGTCTGTTCTAAATGGTCAAAGATATCCGGAGTGAGCAGCCACCGTCCACCCACACCCAATTGGGATGGAGCGACGTCCACGTCTGGTTTTTCAATAATATCCTTTATACGAGCAACGTTTTCTCCCATGTCCTCTACAGGGTCGATAATTCCATATCGATTCACTGCTTCTTTCGGAACTTCCAGCACGCCAATCACTGGATCGCTGTGTCGTTCATAGACATCGATCAACTGTTTTGCTGCTGGAGCAGACTCATATTCTACGACATCATCACCACCAAATACCACAAATGGATCGTCACCGATAACGTCCTTTGCTTGCAAGACTGCATGGCCCAATCCCAAAGGATCGGTCTGTCGAACGAAGATAAACTCCGCCATCTCTGCAACATCCTTTACTGCTGACAATTCATTGCTCTTTTTCTTCTGTTCGAGCAAACATTCAAGTGCTGCATTACGATCAAAATGGTTTTCAATCGCAATTTTATTCTCTGAAGTAACAAATATGATCTCATCAATTCCAGACTCCACTGCTTCTTCTACAATGTACTGGATCACTGGCTTATCAACGATGGGCAACATCTCCTTTGGAAGAGCCTTGGTCACGGGCAAGAAGCGCGTGCCTAAGCCAGCAACTGGGATCACTGCTTTTCGTACTTTTTGCATATATAATTTCTTTTAATGTTGCTATTATAGAATATTTAATATAATATTGCAAGGCATGCATCAACTGAAAAAATTTATAAAAACAATCTTTATAGTTCTGCGGCCGCTGGAGATAATGGGACTATTCTTTTTTATTGTCATGGTGGTGCTCTACCGGTACTTTGGGTTGGGTTTTTACCCAAAGGCACTCACGATCTGGATGCTGCTGATTTTTCTCACGTACCTCACTATACTCTGTATTCGGCTCTTCCTGAGTAAAGGAGACCTCCGAAAGGTGTTTTCAATAAAAAAGGTGCTGCACTTTATTCGAGACTGGATTCCATTATTCCTTTTTATCTGGGTCTACGACAATTTACACGACATCGTTCGCCTGATGAACCCGTACAACTTTGACCAATTCTTTATCACCGTTGATAAAATTCTGTTTCTTGGGCATCACCCAACCACCATCTTTGAAAAAGTAGTTTCACCAATTGCGACTGAATGGTTCGGACTATGCTATGCGCTCTATTTCTTGTACTTCCCACTGACGCTCGGTGTGATGTACATGTTGAAAGACAAAAAAGCGTTCCACATTACAAGCTTCTCTGTTATGCTCACGATCTATGTAGGGTATATTGGGTATCTTCTGTTCCCGTGTGTCGGGCCGATCCTCGCTCAACACCATTTACACACTGTGCCGCTGCAGGGAGACGGTGCATTTGCCTGGTACCAGGGTGTAGTGGAGATATACGGATCGTATCGCGACTACTTTCACTGCTTCCCTTCGTTGCACTTTGCTGTAACCGCAGTGTTCTGGTTCTTCACTTGGAAGTACGTCCGATGGCTCTTCTACATCTATGCGCCAATGATCTTGAGTTTATGGTTCTCGACCATGTACCTACGTTGGCATTACGTTGTTGATATTCTTGCTGGAGCAGTACTGGCTGGATATGCGATATTCTTCGGACCCATGATCTACGATGCATGGGAGAAATGGAAAAAGAAGCAAGCACGTAAAAAGAAAACGCGCTCATAACTTCAAGCCTCTATTTATGATACGGGTGACCTTGTAGTATGGTGTACGCACGATACAACTGTTCTAGTAGCACGGTTCGCGCTAGATCATGTGGTAGCGTCATCTGTGACAGTGCAAGTTGTGACTGCGCTTGTTCTATAATTACTTCTGGCAACCCTTCTGCATCACCTATGCAAAACAGCACATTATGAGTTTCTTGGGACAATCGGTCCATGAACGATGCAAATTCAGATGAAGTCATCTGCATTCCCCGTTCATCGCACGCAATGACTGTTCCAGAGAACTGAGACACTAGCTGAATGAGTTCTTTTTCATTTTTTACGTATTGGCGGGAACACCGCATCCGCCCAGAGATACGTTTTTCATATTGATCCTCTACTGACCGCAGCGAATCGCTTTTTGTCTTGCCGATCGAGGCAATAGTGATATTCATACTTATAGGTATTAGACACTGGATTACGGATTCTGTAAAATAACACTATCATATGAAAATTACACTACAACCAAAAGAAAAAGTCATTCGGCATGGGCTTGCGTTTCATTTTATTGGCCCAATCGGACATACTGGTAAGCTCTACCTTACAAACCAGCGGTTGTTCTTCACTACTCACCCGTTGAACTTTCGTCAGTACGATTTAACTATAGTGTTGAGCGATATTCATGCAGTGGAGATGAAAAATTTTCTACGGGTCTTTTCAAAAGGCATTATCATACGAAAAAAGAACGGACACCGAGAGACCTTTTCTGTATGGAAACGAAAACGCTGGAAACGAAGAATTGAAAGACTACTAAAACGGTAATCACGCATCATCGTTCCATGCTGGGGGACGTTTTCAAATAGAATCCAATCAAAACTGAATACTGCGCTATGAGTTCATTCACGACAATACAATCATTGCAAGACTCGCTACAGATGGCCGAGTTATTTGAAGAGCTGCAGAAACGCGGGCTACTTCCAGGGTCCGAGATTGAAAATGTTCAAACTGAATATCCAAGTACATTGTCAGCGCATGAAAGCTTACCAACCCGACATCGCATTCAATACATTCAGGAGAACAGGAGCAAACAGCTGACTGTGCGAGGAAAGCATATGGAGCCAGTCATCAATAAACTCATGGATGCACTCTCTGCAAAAGTCCTAAGTTTTCACACTCCAAGAAATATCTTCTACAACCCAGGGCTGCAGTATGCGCTGTATATTGAACTGGAAGGTAAAACCTTGGAAGAGACAAAACGAAATGCTCAGTTCTGGAACACCTATAGTGAGACGCTAGGAAAGTGTTTGGCAGAG
Source organism: uncultured Gammaproteobacteria bacterium (assembly GCA_964344485.1). Taxonomy (GTDB): domain Bacteria; phylum Patescibacteriota; class Patescibacteriia; order UBA9570; family XYC2-FULL-38-9; genus CAYFNF01. Next base: position 33,201 of record CAYFNF010000001.1, on the reverse strand, counting down.
ATTCATTCTACACGTGCGCCGTATATCCATAAACGCACTGCGTCAAATGAAAAGACATTCCTCGACCACTTGAAAAAGAAATTAGAATCTAGAAGCACGCTTGACGCAGTGTGGCATCAGCTCGCTATGCAACTACGAAAACAAGCACGAACCGTTGCAAAGCCCGAACATGCGGTTCTCAACCACGGACATTTTGAAGCTTCAAACATACTGTTCAACTCATCAACCAGGACTATCGGCGTTATTGATTTCACCGAGGCAGAGCGCTTCCACCCTGCGTTAGACGTCGCGACATTTCTCATGCACACCTCTGTCATGCTCCACCCGTTCTTTTCAAAAGAGACCATTGATAAATGGCTACTCTCCTTTCTGGGTGGATACCATAATAACTCCTCGCGCAAGAAACAACGGTTGGTCCAACAAGACCTGCACTACTTCTCACAACGCACTCTTCTTGACATCGCAGGAGCCACAGTTCAAAGATACCCGCAACCGAATAAAAAAAGAAAGCAAATCTTTACGATATTAAACGACCTGCTGCTGCAAATCCGATAATTCTCATCGCTGTTGTTCAGTAGTCAACTTGTCCTTTTTTTACTTGCACTATTTGTGTAATAGCGCTACTATGCGGCCTGTAACCTGTACTTGACTTATAGTGCAAATCCATATGGAAAATCACGAGCTCATAGAAGAGGCGAAACAAGGCAATCAACAAGCTATTTCGCAGTTATATGAAGAGCATGTCCGCGAGGTCTATCGTTTTATCTACTATAAAGTTGGAAACAGGGAAGATGCGGAAGACCTGACGCAAGACGTGATGATGGCAGCGTTTAAAGGGCTGAAAAACTTCCGTGGTGAAGCGAAGTTCCGTAACTGGTGCTACGAAATAGCAAAAAGAAAGATCGCCGACTTATGGAGAGAGAAGTATAAGATGCCAACAGTAGATATCGATGCGGTGCTTGGTATTCATACCAGTCCAGAATTTGCTGAAGACAAGGAAGAAGAAGAGGCGCATCAACAGTTTAAAGAAGAGCAGACTGCACACTTGCTCAGTAAACTCAAAGATAATTACAGAACAGTGCTTGAGTACCGATTTCTAAAAAACTACTCCATTAAAGAGACTGCTGAAGCAATGGATATCACCATAAGCAATGCAAAGGTCCTGCAGCACCGAGCCCTGAAGAAAGCAGCAACCCTCGGACCCATAGAATCAAACGAATAGTATGAAGACACTACCAGAACAACCGAATATCAAAGACATCGCTGATGAGCTAGAGTCAGAACTTTCTTCCCATTCCTCGCCAGAAAAAACTGAGAAGCTCAACCAGGTGCTGAATGATCTGAAGAAAGGTCGCTCTCCTCGATCATTCTCTAATGATCCAGAGTTTCAGGCCGCGCTCAAGCTCCATGTCATGACTTCAAACTCAGAAATTGATGACGACTTTAAAGAAGAGCTGGAACAAATCATATTACAAGAACACACAACTCCTTCACATGAACCGCCTGCACCGAAAAAGAAAAAGTGGTTTAATATTCTACTGATTCCATCGTTCTCTGTTGCAGCTGTTGCAGCGCTAATATTCGTTCTTGTACAACGAATGGACACCACAACTGGAACACAACCTGCAGTAAGCACATTAAAAGCAACTGAAGAGGCAGTAGTGACAGATGCGAGCACTACAGAGGACATTCAGGAAGACGTAGTTGCGTTTGGATCAGCAACATCAAGCGCAGCACTACAAGAAAACCCAGAGGATACTCCTGAAGAAGCCGCTGCAGAGCAAGGCACTGGTACTGATGAACAAACATCCGATGAACAAACAAGCGACGATGAAGGGTCAGGTACTGCAAGCATAGCCAACGTCAATCAACAAGACTCTGAGCTGCCAAATACTGATTCTGACACATCAATCGACCTTGCGGGATTAGAGAGCAGCGCGAGTGATATTGAATCACTGCAAGAAGAGCTAGAAAGTACTATTGCGGATTTAGAAAATCTGTTGGAGCAAGTAGATCAACTTGAAGGCTCTCTTGACCAACCATCCAGTGATTTGAACACGATCATTGAAGATATCTCAACCATATGACACAGAATAGAACACAACTACATATCAAGTTATCCATCATGGTTGTTGGCTTCCTTCTTGTGCTACCACTCTGCTCAAGTGCTGCCCCAATGAATAATATCAACCAGGAATTGAAGGCATCACAACCTAAGACCCTTCCGGTAAATCAAGAATCGTTCCAAAACGCGCTGCAACGTGTGCAAACAGTAGTAGATGATACGTTAGAAAAACTCCAACACCAGTACTCAGTGATTGAATCCAATACCGCACTATCAACCGATGAACAGAATCACATCCTTTCACGCTTAGAACAAGACATTCAGTTCTTCCAGGAACAAGATACTGCACTAGACTCCATCTCCGCCCCAGCAGAGTTGCGCGTGATTGCAGACCGCGTATTTGCGTTTATACAAAACCATAAGAACCGTGTGAAACAGATTCGCGAAAATGTGATTGCACCAAAGACACAAGAGCAGATCTCTCTGATACAAGAAAAATCAAAGACCATTGTTACAAAACTGGAAGCCGTGGTAGAAAAGCTCGAGACCGCTGGCGCAGATACTACAGCCCTACAAACATTGATCCAAGAACATCAAGAGTATGTAGACTCCTTATCAAGTGTGGATACCAGCAGCCCAGAATCTGTAAAGACAGCAGTCCAAACAATCCGAACGCAGATGCAGGGTATTACAACCGAAATTCGATCACTGATTTCAGCTCTTTCTCAATAATAAAACAGTAGTTGTTTTTATAGCGCGCTACTGTTTTTTATATAGTGTTTGCTCAGGGTCTACTGACTGGCGTTTTACTGAGAAATAAACCCCGATCATCATAATGATAATACCGGTCGCTTGATACCATGAGACGGTCTCTCCGTAAAACAACACCAGTATAATTAAACTGAACAATGGGAATGTCATGGTCAGAGAGATGGCTTTAGAGATATCCAAACGTTTTAACCCCTCATACCATACTATCTTTGCGAAACCCAGAAGAATTAATCCATTGAGTACAATAATAATCCAATGGTCCTGTAAAAGGCTCCCCATTGCAATCTCTGGCTCTACGATTCGGGCGACAATAAAAATACACAACGCACCAAAAAAGGATCGAAAGAATAAAATCATTGCTGGCGAAACCATGTTCAACGCTTTCTTTGCATAGAAATTTCCTACTGGATAGGTGACGGTACTAGCAATAATCAGCACGTCACCCATATTAATGGTGAACGTTCCATTAAACAGAATACATATTGCACCAACCAAAATTCCACCCGCACCATACAACTTCAATCGCGTTGTGGGCTCCCCAATAAATTGAGTAAATACGAGAGTAAAAATTATTTCAGATAGCATCAGCACCGAGGTATTCACACCAGAGGTCTTGCTTGCACCGATGAAGAACAGAATATACGGGATCACTACAATACATAGTGTGATCATGATTAAAGGAACGTACGCTTTACGAACAGAGAACTCTCGGAGCTTGCCGGTGAACGCTGCATAGATAAACGTTCCAATAGCGGCAATCACCATGCTCAAAGCAGCGTATGACAACGGCGAGATCTCTTTCACGCCTACAACCACAATCACTGGAAACAGCCCCCACATCACTGCAGAGAACAGCGCTATACTAACGCCAATTGCTTCTTGTTTTTTCTTTCTTTCTCTATCCATACGTGCGTAGTATACCATTCACAGTAAAAATTGGTACAATAGAGATATGATATTTAAGGAAAGGGTATTTCAAATCGTACGACAGATCCCAGAAGGAGAGGTATTAACATATAAAGAAGTAGCACGGCGTGCTGGAAGGCCACGCGCGTATCGTGCAGTAGGAAACATTCTAAACAGCAATCATGACCCTGCGGTTCCGTGTCATCGTGTTGTGCGCTCTGATGGAGCAGTAGGGGGCTACAACAAAGGAACAGTCGCAAAGAAGAAGCGTTTACAAAAAGAAGGTGCTTGGCTAGAGTAAAGTAATATGGATAACACTGTGTTTACAGCAGATCACACTCGCCCACTTCGTGTCTATGAACGAAGTGATCTGTTTATACAGTCATTAACGTGTTATATCCCTCTATTTGAAGCAGAAGCCGCTACACATCCGTACATTCCGGACCAACGCTGGGAAGTAGGAACGTTTAAAAACGGTCAGTTCTGGTGGGCGCGTGATGTCGATCTACTACGAGAAACATTCTACACATGGATGGATGAGTGGATACACAAAGATACGGTATGGGACCAATACCTTGGTAAATTCAATAGCGACCACCAACAATTCACTGCCCAACTTCGGCAAGATAAGCAAATCGACCTACCGTCCTTGTCAAAAAAAGAAATGGCGAAGCTGTACCATCAAGTGCGCATGATTGGATTCTCACATCTATTATACGCTGAATATACCGTAGACCAATTTGATGACTTCTTTGCAGAGATCTTTTCTCAGGAGATAAAAAAAGTCACAGGCGTAACACCCAGCCCAGAAGCACTTACAAACTTCATTCAGCCAACAACACTTTCAGCAAACGCAGAGTATAGAAAGCGAATTCTCAAAGAATCGTTGTCTACTTCAATTGATGCCGCAACTATTCATGACATTACCGATGAATTCAGCTGGTTCCGAATGAGTTGGGATGGATCACATGAGCTTACTCCAGAACAAGTACAACAAGATATTGATGCTGCACAGCAAGAGGAAGCTGCTGCACGAAAACAGGAGCTAGACGAGCTAGAGCATCATGCACAGACCATTCAGCAACAGCGAGAAGAACTACTACAAAAACACAGTATTAATCTAAAAGAGACTCAAAAATACTCTGAGCTACTGGATACATTCAACGTGCTGCATGATAAGCGAAAAGAGATCCAGATGCGATGTAATCAAATCATTTTTCGCATCCTTCGCCATATTCCCGAACGGACTACTGTGCCGTACCAGGAGCTACTGCACTACTATCCGACAGATATTGAAGCGCTCCTTGAGCACGACGCTGTGCTTGCTAAACAGCAAATTTCAGAGCGACAACAAGGAGTCACCTGGCTCATTAGTTCCAACCACACGGAGAGAATTGTGGGAGCACGCGCGATGAAGCTGTGCACTGAACTAGTAATTGAAAAAATGAAACCTGACTCAGACTCATCAGTACAGGGAATGCCCGCATGTGCAGGTACTGTTCAAGGAACAGCGTTCGTGACTGCGAGCGCAAAGGACGCCAACCAAAACATTCAAGAAGGGCAAATTCTGATTACCTCGATGACCACAGTGGACTTCATCCCTGCAATGAAAAAGGCTGCGGGTATTATCACTGACGACGGTGGAGCAACATGTCATGCTGCAATGGTAAGCCGAGAATTTAACACCCCGTGCATTGTCGGAACAAAGCATGCAACACAGGTATTCAGCAGCGGAGACGAAATTAAACTCGATGCTTTAAAAGGAATTGCAAACAAGGTATAATAGAACGTAGATATGTCTACAAAAACACACACACCCGTTTGAATGTGAAAAATGTGCTCCTCACGCACCAGAAGAGTTTTTGCATTTTGCAGACACAGATGCGTGGTTTAAAGCATATCCAAAGAAGCAACTATTACACCTACATTACGGGACTTCAACGACTAGTGAAGAAGAGAGTACTGCTGAAGCACAGTGGGTATATGACTGCGCGATTACTGAAAGTTTTAATAAACACCCAGATACACTGTTTACCATTGTTGTGGATATGACACGAGGAGATAATAGTGAATTCCCGTCAGAGAAAGCGATCGATCTCTACAAAGAAATGCTTAAACATGATCAGAACGGTCGCGCGATTTTCTATGGAGTAACACATGCAATGAAAATGGTACTCCAAGTGCTGTTCCGTATGTCTGGCATGAAAGATCAAGCCTTTGTTGTGGAGAGTAAAGAAGAAGCGGACGCACTATACCAAGAGTGGTACGAAGCAGAAAAGAAAATAATATGACAAACAAATACGACTATCCGTTCCAATGTGAAAGATGTGAACAGCTTCCACCAGAGAAGTTTGCTCGTTATAAACCACCGGATGATTGGATGACCATCTATCCCGAAACTCAAGAGATCCATCTGCACTTTGGGTTCCCGACTACGAGTGAAGAGCAGCACTCTGAGGAGACAGAGTGGCTCTACAAGCAGACGGTCGAAAAATGGCTACCGCAACACCCAGATACGCCGTTCTTTATCTATGTAGACATGACTCGCTCAGATGATAGTGAGTTCCCGTCAGAACCTTCCATGGATCTGTACAAAAAAATGTTACGCCATCCACAGAATAGCCAGACTGTGTTCTACGGACAGACCCAATCCATGGTGTTCTTCATTAATATGCTCGCGCGCTTTGCTAAAACCTATAAGAAAGTACACGCAGTAGAGACAAAAGAAGAGGCGGACGCGATGTACCAAGAGTGGTACGAGAAGAATAAAAAAAACCCCTGATCACGCCGCGGTGGCGTGGGGGTGCGTCAGCGAAGTGCGCTTGTCAGGAGACCCTGATGGTGATCTTGCTGGTGGCGACGGTGTAGAGCCGCATCCCGCGGCCCGGGACCTGAACCGTGCGGTCCCAGTCTTCGATGCGAACATCGCGTACCGCGGTGAAGTCCGCGATCGCGTGCAGGACCTCCTGCATGTTGCGAGCCCACTCGTCGACCTGCCTGCGGGTCCAGCCCCGCCCCTTGGCGGAACAGCCGAAGACCAGAACGTCGAACACCGTGTCCGAGACCCGGACCACCTTGAAGCCCATGCGGTTGCGACGGGCGAGCCCGGCGCGGCGCAGGCGGTGGATGTCCGTGTTGGTCACGGGCGTGGCGCCCGTACCGTACTGGACCACGTTCCGGATGATCAGCGGAACCGTCTCCGGCTTGCTGGCCAGGGTGAACGCCGCGACCTCGTGGTCGGACGGGGGTGTCCCGCGACGTGGGACGACGGGGACTACACCATGGGTTTCCTGTGTTGCGCTACGTGGCATGGTTCTGCCTCCTCATCTGCATTTTGCGCATCCACTCCTTCTGACGACAAAACCGCACTGCGTGCGATTTGCCGCATCAATATATATCAAAAAAAAGATAAAAAATCAACCTGCGATGGGTTGTTTTTACAATTATTTCGCTAATATTAGACAAATTCTACTGCTGCTTCTGCTGTTGTTGTGCCGCCTTCTCTTCCATGTCTTTCTGCCAAATACTACGCTGCATTTTATACACTACAGCAAGTAAAATTGCAGAAAATACAGCTAGAAATATCGGCAGAGAGTACTCAAAGTATCGAACTGGAAAGAATATGATGAATGTGTTTATTGCAATAAATAGAATTCTCATATCCGTGGGACCGAATTTAAAATGCTCTATACGAAATGAATTCATAGCACCAAAAAATAGATATACGCTCACCATTAACCCGACTGAAACTCCAAGTAGAACAAATAGTATCGTTTGATAGATGCCTGAGACAAGAAATGAATATCCCACAAACACGGCACAGAGAAACAAGTAGTCTAGAAAATGATCCATATAAAACCCCCAACGTGGAATGCCAAAATCTCGATGTCTACCGAGCGCTCCATCAAAAGAATCCGTAAACCATTGCAAGAAAATCATGAAAGACGACAACCACAACCAATGTGCATTCCCTTGAGCAAGGTATCCAAATACTAACAGCCCGCCACTCCACAACAGAGTCGTCATAGTCAAGTGATGTCCTTCAATCCAGCTCGGCCATTTATCAATATGCTTTTCAATAAACCGCCGTTCCATCTGGCCCAGCCTGGATTGCGGTACTACTTTTTTATCTCCATTGAATGTTGGATGAGTATTTCGTTGCACAGACATAGAAACAGTATATCAGATTACATTTGATAGTTCTACTCTCCGGTCAGACTAGAGGCATCCCCTTTGCCCTCAGCTACATTCACAACACGCTGCCCGAATAGCGGTGCTGCTTTATATGAAAACGATGCATTCGGATGTGAGTCGTCCTTGCTTTCGGCGTACTCCGCTCGGAAATAAATGCCACCAGAAGTTTGCAACTGAAAAAAGTCCCAGATATAGATATTGTCTCCTTCTTCATCCCATTCATCCCGCACCCAGTGAAAGAACGTCTGCGCGCGCCGTGCGCTTGCTGCATCGGTCTCTCCTTGTACTTGTGCAGCACCAGTCCAGACAATAAAGTCAGTGTCTGGAAACTCACGCATCTTCTTTTTCAGTGCATTATATTGAAGCTGATAGTTCTCAATTGATTTCACTTCGGATGTAATGTCTGGACTGCCGCTATCTGCTTCCACTTGACTCACTGGATAGCAGTGCTTCCAAATAATCATGTCATACTGCTCAGTAAGCAGCTCAAGAGTCGGCTCTTCCATATATGTACTCTCGCCTGCATAATTCACCCAGATGTTCCAGTAGTCATATGGATAGTTATTCCATCCATACGGGGAGTCCTTTGGAAAATCCTGTTCTGTAACAGTATAGTGTATTCCGCTTTCATTATTATACTCATCAAACCATGCTTCTACTCCTCCGGCCCAGATATTACTGCCGGTACTGTGATGAAGGAATATAATCTTAACGCCCTCCGAGCTTACAGCTGCAGAGTCAGTCGTGCTACTGCTATCATCTTGAGACTCCGTAACAGTCGTTGTTGCTGCCGTATTACTCGCGCGCTCTAGAGTACTGTCCTGCTGCTGCGGTTTGCATCCAAGAAGAAAAAGCGGGGCAATGATAATGACGAATATAAGAAAAAACTTTTTCATACACCTATCCTAGCACAAATCATGCATTCCTTGCATTGGTACTTGAAAAAAAGGGGAAAACACGCTATACTGTATAGTCATAAGAGTTAAATATACCAATATGAGCACAGCTGCAGAACGACAACGTTTTTCCGACGCTGGAACTGGAGGAAATATGATCCGAGGTGATGCGTCAGCAGATCTATCACCAACTACTGAGCGTCTCGCGCGGCAAGAGCCAGATGACCAAGAACCGCTCGAGGAAGCTGGTGCGACAAGCAAAGAACATATCGCTCATCAAACAGTAGATGGCTTAGTCCAGGAGATGCAAGTAGACCGCGGTATTGCAATGAGCGCAAGTCAAGTGAATGAAATTCAAGCAATGCAGGCAGGCGACTCTGTGACTGGACATGCAAATGACGGGAGAGAGTGGACTGTCACAAGAGATGAACAGGGTTTTCTTTTACATGTACAAGAAGCAAGAGAGCATACCGCAAAAGCCCCAAGCCCTGAAATGATCGATGCTATAGTAGAAACACGAGTTCGAGATGAAGCCATGCGAAGGTCTCGTGCGTACTTCGAACAACGGGTTGCTGGATTGCCGGACCTGATCGGTTCTCATGAAAGCGAAATTCAAGTGCTGCTCGCTGAAGTCAGAGAGTTAGGAGACGGTGAACATCTAGCATTCGACCACGTCCAAGAAGGGCTGCGCATGCCAGAGCAAGAGCTCGGTACGGTCTATGCAGTCGCAGAGGCGATTCACGAATGCAGACCGTTTGAGGATCCAGCTGCTGCACTCCCTGTGGTAGAGCGCCTGGTCGGGGAAAAACTAGATCCTGCAGTTCAGATGAGAGAGTCAGAATCGCTCTGGGACTTAGGCCAAAGCTGGTACCATACTACTTCTGAAGGTAGGGTAGCGCTTGCCCAAATCCAACGTGAAGCACGAGAAGCAGTAGAACGTGAACTTAGCTCTAGCCGCAGGCATGATACAGGATCTGATGCCGGCATCACGGCTCAGGCTGCGTAGTATATTATTCAAATAAATAGAGTAGCAGACTCATCGCGGAATAGACGCGGAATTCTGCTTGATCAAATATTAGTGATTGGTCTCCGTAGATCACATCACTCTCAATCTCCCTTCCGTGATGTGCAGGCAGGCAATGCAAGACAGACAGGTCTTTTTTACTTCCCTGCAAAAATGTACTATCTACCTTATACTCTCCCATTTTCTTTTTCAGAAAATCCGGGTCATTCTCCCACCACTCATCAACATACAACACATCCGCAGCAGCAACGGTGCTAGCGATATCTTTGGTTACTGATAACGTTCCACCGTGCTCTTTTGATAATCGCTTTACCTGCTCGTCAAAATCCTTGTTCTTTCCTGCAAACTCTCCGGTAGGGGTAATTAGTGTCACATTTTCTCCCAACAACAACACTCCATAGACATAGGACTCTATCACGCCGCTCCCGGTTACTGGACACACTCCAGCATAGTTCAATCCTTCTACTTTCTTCTTTTTCCATTGCAGTACTCCAAGGTCTGCCAGTGCTTGACTGGGATGGCCGACTTCACAGAGTCCGTTAATAAACGGCGGATATTCTTTTCGAATAAACACATCGTAAAGCTTTCGAGAGTAATCACGCAACACATAGCAGTCCACCATACGATCCAGGGTTTCAATGATGTCTTCATAGATCTCTCGTGGTGTGCCGTCACGCTCTTGAGTTACGGTATCAACAGAGACAAAGTAACTATCTGCTCCTAACAGATATGCTGCGGTTTCAAACGAAATCTTGGTACGCAGTGAGTTAGAATCAAATACTAAACCCACGCGCTTCCCCGAAAGTACTTGCTTGTATTGATCTTTATCTTCCTTACACTCAACTGCGCGTTGAATAAGCGATGTCCATTCCTGTTGAGTAAACTGATGGACATCAATAATATTTCCTTTTGTCATTATATTTCTATGTTAAAAAATGTACGTATGAGAATACCGATCACAAAGGTAAGTGCAGCCACTCCCAGACTAATGCTCGCCATATGCATGAAATTCTTCTTAAACGGTTCATCCTTAGCAACAGATACATAAAATGTAAATACTAGAATCACGATAATTGCATTCGTGAGTGTCACTCCCAAACAGAGATAGACATTCTCAAAAATCCAGTACGGGAATATCAAGAAGAAAACTGTCGCGATATACGCGAGGCCAGTATAGACCGCTGCTTTCATTGGATGCTTACCGTCATTGTCAGTTTTGGTAGACAGGTACTCTGATGCAGCCATAGAAAATGACGCGGCCACACCTGTAATGAACCCAACAGTCGCGATTAAATTTGTATGTTGTAGCGCAAAGATAAAGCCAGCAAGCGCGCCAGTGAGTTCAACAAGCGCATCATTTAACCCTAATACAATTGACCCCACATACCGAAGCCCTTCTTCGTCCAGCACATTAAGCAGTTGCTGCTCATGATCATTCTCATCTTGTATTACTTGTTCAACCTCAGGAATCTCCTTCGCTATCACTGCGTAATTCTGTTGTGCTGCAGCCTCCCCGCGCTCCATGAGCTTCACGCTAAACGTAATACCAAAGACGCGCGCAAGTGCCGTATAACGCCAAACAGTCAGTGCTTTCGGGGATGCATCCTGCTTTGTATAGCTCTTCCAGAAATGGTAGTGACGTAACTCATCTTCAGCAATTTGCTCAAGCGTCTTCTTGTTCCCCCCTCCTTTAATGACAGTAGCGAGTTTCTTGTAAATGTGATATTCGCTAATCTCATTGCGTTGTGATGCAATGATCATCCGTTGAATTTTCGGTGACAGTTGATGGTCCATACTATTAAATCACAATTTCATATATACGCAGTGCTTTCAACAGCTGCTCTGCAGACTCCACGTAGTGGTCCGGTTCCTGCTCTAGCAATGCATCGCGAGAGCTATACCCCCAACCCACAGCAATTGAGCGAATACCAATTCTCTTTGATGCTTCAATGTCACGTACCTCATCACCGACATAAATAACCTGTTCAGGTGCCCATTGATGCTGCTGCAGTACTTGAGCAAGCACGCCATCTTTTTGATAAGACCGTTTGCTTGAATATGCCCCTACGAACATATCCTTCATATCGTGCTGCTCTAGATACTTCGCCACATTTGCTGCAGAGTTAGTAGTCACAATAGCTAATGTATATCCACTTTGATTCAACGCTTGAATTGCTTCTTTCATGCCGGGCTGGAATTGAATGTTTGCTGTGATTTTGGAAAACTCAGAACGAAACTTCATTAACAGAATGGGTAGCTTCCAAAAAGAAATCTTGAGTTCTTTCATGATCTGCTGGGGCTTCATGCTGCGTAAGCGTGGAACGTCGCTTTTATTCACTGGACGACAACGATACTACGGGCCGACTCGATTATATAGATCAATTAAATGATCTAGTGAATCGACCATGGTTCCATCGTAATCAAATATGATAACTTGTTCTTTCATGGTGTTGGTAATAAAGATAATACTTCTTGAACGGTTTGTTCCACTGTCTGCTTAGAATTATCTATCACTGTACCATAATTGAACCGAGAGACAAATGCATGAACCACGGTTGCTGCATCTTTTCCGTACGACTTCTTACGGCCTGCGTCTCGTTCAATGCATACTTCAATCGGCGCTCGCAATGTAATGGTGAATACATCTTCTGAAATCTTCTCTTCTAAATCTAAAATCTGCTCTTTATGATAAAAACACCCATCAAGAACAACTGAGCGCTTCTGCGATAGCTGAGCTTGAATCTCGGGCAGGATAATCTTATTTGTTTCTAATACATTATCTGCTGGTATAAATCCTTCTTCGGGGTCGGTCTGATCAAGACCATGCTGTCGCATCACCGTATCAACAGAAATACGATGGGCTTGCAGCTCCTCAGCGACAGCAGCACCAATAGTTGATTTGCCTACTCCTAACGGGCCTCGAATTAGAATAACATAACTCATTGTTTTCGAACGTTAATTATACGAGCAATATCAGGGTTCGCTGGTGAAACTACCGTTCCTTTTTCAGGATAATTTAGAATGCTCTCTGCTTGTTCTGTGGAAAAAATATTGACTTCTGAATAAGCGGGCTTCTTGTCCTCATTTATAATCATCTCTTCCTCTGCTTTTATAATCTCCATGGACCACTGAACATCGCTCGGAACAGGCCACTCCTCAGTATCCCACTCACGATCCAACGATGCTGCGATCTCCAACTCAATAATAGACTGTGCATCAGGGGGGCGACAGCGCTCCAAAAAACCAATAAGCATTGCAGTGGAACGATTCTTGCGCGGATTGATCTCTACAAATAGTACTTCGCCATCCTGGGTTTCAATCCAGTCAAATCCCGCAATGCCACGATATCCCTGGCCCTGCATTATTGAAGCCATCTGCAATGTATACTTCTTCAGTTGATTTTGAACAACAGAAGACGATCGCGTTGGATATGTATTTCCATAATACTTCACATCATCTTTAATAATCTGGTCAGTAACACCCAGATAGAATACTTGATTCTTACCAATAATCACTTGCGTGTTCTGGCTGTTTCTACATTTTTGCCATACTGTGGCAAGGTATTTTTGATCCTCTTGTAGTTGATCACATTCTTGTTCGCTGGTGATATGAATATTAGTTGGATGATATGGATCATCATCAGAGGCTACGAAAATTCCCCGCTCTTTCGATGTATGCTCTTTATAAAAACTCACAACTTCTCGCTTACCAGAAAGAATAGTGCCTTCTGGCGCTGGTACATGCGCTTGCTGCGCAAGTAGAAAAGCTGAGGTCTTGCGCGATAGCTCATAAGCAATATCATCATTAGGGCCAACAATATCATAACCCTTCATCCCAAATGCATCAGTGAACGCATTATAATACGGATTAATAAGTACATTTCTCCCTTTCGCCCCTTCCTCAATTGCATGAAATACCGCTTCTTGAAATGGACGAAGCGCTTCAAATATCTCTTGGGAAAAATACGAAGGAGCTTGTGCTTGTGAAGTATATTGAACAAATGCACTCATGAGATCGGTATCATAAATTGACAGAAAAGGAGTGTCATTTATAAAATCATTAAGCGCGATTACTGGGAAATCATCGTACAAAGGTACTCGATTGGATGTCACGATCAAATCAGGATGACAGTACGACATCAGCGCAGGATCTCTACCAATGGAAACGATATAAAAATCGTAGTTACTCTTCATGCTTAGCTGGCTCACCGATCGACTTGGCAGCAACAGACGTGACAGTTGAATACGGGAGGATCCGAGAGAGCTTGCTGTTAAATCGGTTTATTAGACCTGGAACAATAACGACCTTTCCTTTAAGCATCTTCTTCACCGCAATCTCAGCGACTTCACGACTAGTCATCTTCGGCATGCTGATTGATGCATTCAGTTCATCTTTGGCGACTTTTTGAAACTCTGTAATCGTAAAGCCAGGGCAGAGCACGCAACACTGGACGCCTGTATTTTGCAATTCATGATTGAGCGCAATACTGAAATGAAGAATAAATGTCTTTGCTGCTGCGTACGTGTTATAAACAGGAGTCGGCTGAAACGCACCAACTGAGCTCACATTCATGACGATCCCTCGCTTCTGCTTAACCATATCTCTGACAAACAGCTTTGTACAGTGAACAACATTATTCAACATCAAATTCAACATACTGTTCTCTTTCTCAAAATCAATATCTATAAAATAGTCCTTAATGCCAAAACCAGCATTATTAATGAGGATATCTACAGGCCTTTCAAGTTCGGTAACAGCTGTATGCAATTCCCGTGGGCTCTCTGGAGTGGAGAGGTCCATAGTGAGGATGTCCACTTGAACATCATGCTTCTCTTGAATCTCTTTTTTTAATTCTTCTAAACGATCTCGTCTACGTGCAACGATAATAAGATTCATACCTCTAGCTGCGAGCAACACGGCGATATCTCTCCCAATGCCGCTGGAAGCCCCGGTGATGAGTGCATTTTTACCCTGAACATCAAACATTACGGTAGTGTTAATTCGAAAAAGAACACATCCGCCATCCACTGGCGATTTTTCCGGTAGAGTCGTATCTTTCCTGTGTCATCGAGCTTCTTGTACCACTGTATATTATTTGTAACATGCTCTTTTGGTGATGCGCTATTCACCCAGATCAACCGAGTATGGTAGTCATGAACCATTGCTTCCATAGTAGTCAGATAGTCAGACAATGTGTATGCACACATATAAAAACGCGACTTCTTATGCATGTGTTTCTTTGCGCGCCGCAATAGCTCAAGCATGTGCGTATTACCATTTGGTCCACCGGAAACAGAGTGAGTGAGCTTTTTACCGATTGCTCGCTGATACTTCATATGTACAATCTCTTGCGGAAGGTTCGCCACAATTACATCGAACTTCCTTTTATACGATGCAAAGTGCTCTCCCTGCGCGACCTGTACTTTCACATCGTTCCGTTTCGCGTTTTTCTTGGTCAACTCAACCGCATCCTTGTCAGTGTCGGTTGCATACACCTTGCCTCCTTGTTGAGCAGCAAGTATGGCTAGAATGCCTGCGCCAGTCCCGATATCAATCACAGTCTCCCCTTTATTGATGACAACATGGTTCGCTAACGCTTGCGCTCCGTATTCTGAAGGAGGGAATACTTTCTCATTCATCTCGAGCTCTACTGTTTGACCATTAATATTGAATGTCTGAACCTTTTGTTTCTTTAAGAAAAACTGTACACGTTGCATAAGTTATTCAAATAATTCTTTATACTCCCCGTACCCCTCTTTCTCTAAATCAGCAACTGGAATAAAGCGTAGCGACGCCGAGTTAATGCAATACCGCTGACCATCAGGTCCTGGACCGTCATCAAATACATGACCAAGGTGGCTATCGGCATCTTTGCTCTTTACTTCGGTCCGCTCCATACCCAGTGAACTATCCTCTTCTTCAACAATATTTTCATCTTCCAGCGGTTGTGTAAAGCTTGGCCACCCAGTCCCAGAGTCATATTTGTCTAGCGAACTAAACAGTGGCTCTCCTGATACGACGTCTACATAAATCCCTGCTTCTTTATTATCCCAGTACTCATTATCAAACGCTGTCTCAGTACCGCACTGCTGTGTCACCTCATACTGCTCTGGTGTTAACTGACTAATCTCATCTGCATAGTCCTCTTGCTCAATATCTCCCCATAACTCTTCCAGCCGCTCCTTTCGTCCTGACCCCTCTTCATACTGTTTATACCGCTGCGACTGCTTTTGATAGTAATCTTGATGATACTCTTCTGCAACATAGAACGTGGTGTACGGCAGAATCTCTGTTGCGACTGGTTTATCCAGCGCTCCAGAATCATCAAGCGCCTCCTTCGATGTTTCAGCGATCTTTTTCTGCTTTTCATCGTGGTAGAAGATTGCTGTACGATACTGCTGCCCTTTGTCTGAAAATTGACCAATGCTATCCGTTGGATCAATTAGCTTCCAATAGTACTCGACCAGCTCTTCGTACGACAGCACAGTTGGATCATAGGTCAACTGTACTGCTTCATAGTGCCCTGTTACTCCAGATGAAACCTCTTCATAGGATGGATCAACCTCATCTCCGCCAGTATACCCAGAGATCACATCCACCACTCCTTCTTTGTCTTGCAACGCTGCCTCCATACACCAAAAACATCCGCCAGCGAGTGTCGCCATCTCCGCATGCTCAGGGGCACTACTCTGCTTGTTTTGGTTTTTATCGTCCGAACTCGTATGTAACATATATACAACGATCAATAGAATTATTATAACTACTATTAAAAGTATATTTCTTTTCATAGTGTGTATTGCTCAATAGTTAAACTCCATACAGCACACGGCTGCATCAAACTTACGTGTAGATCTTCTTTTTTATGAAAAAGAGCGATATTGCTCCAATGAAAGTGAAAATTCCAACCAGGATAAAGACCACATCAAAACCAAATGCTTCGGCGATAAATCCACCCAACGCAGCAGCGATGGCCATGCCAAGTCCTAGCAGCACATCATACATACTCCATTCGAACGCTTCTTTTCCTTTGTCTACGTGTCGTGTAAATATCGAATACCATCCTGGGAAAGCAATGGCAGAGCCTACGCCAAACAAGAACTGAAGTAAATACAACTGCCAGATACTATCAATGAATACATAGAGTACTAACACTATTGCAGACAAGAGCGTTCCGCAAATAGCTGAGTACAGATCGTCTTTCTCGGATTTAGATTTATCTACGTAGATTCCAACTGGCACTTCAAATATGGACTTGGCAATCAAGTATATTGCTGCGGCGATTCCTACTACTTCAATAGAGCCGCCTTTAATGTGATCAGTAATAAACAGCGCAAAAATCGGTGCAAGTAATTCATACACCGACCAGATAATAAAATCGCTCATGATCAATACCTTGATCACGACGTTCATGTTGTATTGCTGTATGGAACGAAAAATCTGTCGATAGTACATAACTTCCATATTGTACATGGAAATATGCACTTCTCCAAACACTCGTCATAAGCAAACACACGCTACTCTTTCATGCGTGGCTCTACTTTTTTTTCTGGCATGTCATGCAATGCCCTTTATGCACACAGACCACACCGTCACATGTAGAACACGCCCACCGCTTGTTCTCTTTTTTTACAAACGCCCTAATACCGTTCTTCTCAATGTACTGGAGGTTCTCTATCATGCTCATTCTGTATCTCGTGCGATACCGCTTGTCTAACGCTTTCATTCTCTGACACGGAAACTGTGTGCACTTCGAGGAACAGAACTTCCATTTATTCTTCTCTATCTCCGGGCAATTGCGAATGATGCACTTACGAAGGTACTTCTTGTGCGTTAGACTAGTTTTTTCACCCATGTGTCGACAGCCCGGACACGTATTCTTTTCCCGAAGAAAGCCACTACAAATACCACAGTTCATTCCGCATGGTGCAATATGATCAAGTTGAATGTTACGCTTCATAGTTTACAAGACATTCTAGGAAAAAGGATTTCGACGAGGGCGCTGTGGGCTGAGCGCGTCTATTCTCCGTTTAATTTGTTGGACCACCCCAAAAGCTCGATCCAGTTCATACTCAAATGATTGAGCAACTTCTGCTTCCACAGCACCGTCTGAAGGACTTGGCCGGCCCTTAAACTGAGCATGCGCTCTTTCAAGGTCGCGCTCAGCATATACCAACATTCTACGCAGGCGGAACAACCCCGTTTCAGTATTGATATCATAACTGGGGTCGCCTGTTTTTAATTGATTATATACCTCAAGAGCGACGGCTTGTGCTCTGGCCTCGCCTTCCTCTGCTTCATTCGGTTGTGTCGGCTGTGGTCGTTCTAACATATATTCTATCTATAGTGCGGAGAGGGTGGGATTCGGCCTTCAGTAAATTCCCTGACGGGAATTTCTTTCGGCCCGGCCCTCGCGGTGCTCGCCTTGCGTTGCAAACTCGCACATCGCTACGGGCTTCTCATCCCACATATGCGTGCAGAAATGCACGCATTCCTCTTCCTCGCTCATTACATTCGCTGCGGAGAGGGTGGGATTCGAACCCACGGCACCCGTGAAGGCGCAGCGCTTTTCGAGAGCGCCCGATTCAACCACTCTCGCACCTCTCCATGTACTTACTCACCCTACTGAAAAACTATCGTAAATGCAAGCATTAAAATTCCTTTCCAATACTATCTCTGTATTCGATTTCGTATTCTTTTAATGAAACTACATACTCCTCATCTGGAAAAATTACATCCTCTGCTTCTTCCTCGGTATAGTAATAGACATTCTTGGTCCCGTAGATCATGAACTTCAACGATTGCACATTTGAAGACATGCCCTCCATCCATGCACCACCAGGAAGATCAACAACAATATGTTTGCTGTGATACTCGGGCAGTGACTGTATTTCATTTGCAAGCTCCACGTGGTGATTTAAGTAGGAATATTTCACCTCAGAATGCGCGCCCCATTCGTAGAAATACTTATTCCATTGCATTCCCGTTAATACACAGAGAACAAGTGCTGCGCCAATGAACAACACTGTAGGCGCATGCTTCCACTTGTGCGTGCTCCATTGCAGCATGCTCCGATAGATCACTACTGCACCGAGCGCGGAAATAATATACACAGCTGGAATTACCCCACTGGACCGCAGTGCATTTGGAATCTCTTCAGCAGAGAGCATAGCAGGTGTCAACATAATGAACAGCCACAAAAGCAAGAACCAGTGCGCATGCACTGCATCCTTTCGAAACAGCTCTGAGCAGTTTCTCGAAAGCAACACTACAAGACCAACTAGAAATGCAATGCCAACGAACAACAAAAGCTGCGGTTCTCCTGAAACATTATACAGCCACTGCGACTCGCCTGTGATATGAAACATGCCCAGAGTTTTCACAAAGCTGGAGACCGAGGTCAGCAATGGATTTGGAGTATCAAAGATCGACACGTTCATTGCGCGCCCAAAAAAGTCTAACGGCCGACGGATCGCAACTGATAGCAATGGGATGCTCATCACCGCAATCGTACAAAGAGATACCATCCACGCCCACCAGCGCATTGCTCGAGGTGCCTCTTTCTTTCCCTTCTTTCGGCTGGCCTTCCATTCCATCAATGCAAGAACGACTACTAACACAATCGCCGCGCGGTAGGCGATATACGAATACAACCCAAGCCCAAACACCGCGCCGAATAAAATGAAGTACACACAAGCGATCTTGTAGGACTTCTCGCGCAGACCTCGGAATAGAAAGTAAAACGCCCAAACCAATACACACGGAACTAATATTCCACGATACGCAATACGACAAAACATGATGTGCCAAAACGATATAGCGACAAAGAAGCTAGACAGCAGTGCAATATTGCGAATAAAAAACTGCCGCGCAAGAAAGTACGTTCCTAGAATAGTTAACATTCCCGCAACAGCACCGACAAAACGCAATTGCCATACTCCAACTCCAAGCACAGAAAACACCACACTTACTAAGTTAATATGCAGCCCCTCACGTCCATAGTTATCAAAGTAAAAAACCTGACGCTCACCAGTCTCCATGGTCTGAATAGCATTAGCCCCGTTTGCTGCTTCATCAATGTACAATCCTGGAGGAATCGCACCCAAGTTCCACAAACGCATCACTGCACCGATACAAAGAATTCCGATTAACAGAATAACTGTAATGACTCTCTTTTTTTGCATATTAAAATAATCCTTTCTGAGTTGGTTGCTTCTGCTCTCGCTCTTTATCTGTAAATACCTTGATCACGCCAAACACTCCATCATATCCTGGCTCGATATGCAACGTTCCTTCTCGCATCCGCTGAATACCTTCCACAATCAATGGATCTGCGACTGATGCAATCTCTTCATACGACGCATCCAACAGAATATGAAACTCGTCACCGATGCCCTTGATAATCTCTTCATACGCTCCCTGTACTTTCTTTGAATTCACTCCTACTCCAAGGACGTCCGATATGATCTCGGGTAATGGAACAATGCTCTTGAATGGCACCTTTTTATTTTTGCTCTGTTTCACTGTCTGGTCCGCGAGCTCTTCCACACGGTTCATCACACCTATGACTAGCGGCAGTCCGCATTTCGGGCACACACCTTTGTGCTTCTTAGTCTCTGTTGGCTCAAAACGTACTTCACATTTGCGGTGCCCGTCCAAATGATACTTCCCTTCCTCTGGATAGAACTCAATCGTATACTCCAGGTCATTGTTCTGAATAGAATCATACAACGCGTCATAGGTCGGCTCTTCCCAATCAAAGACATTTGCTTCTCTACCGATCTTTTGTGGAGAGTGCGCATCAGAGTTAGAGAGAATGGTCTTGTCATTTAAATCAGAAATGCGCCAGTTCATCTCCGGGTCAGAAGATAAATCGGTCTCAATCGCATTAATATGCTTGCTCATGTCCTCAAAGCACTCTTCAATAGAATCAAAGCCAGACTTTGAACCGTACAGCGCGTACCACGGAGTCCACACATGAGCCGGGATAATAATTGCTTTGGGGTCGGCATCAAGATAGATCTTCATTAACTCTTGCACATCCATGCCAATGATCGGCCGGCCGTCATATGTAATGTTGTAATCTAAGTCTTGTAGCTTCTTATTTACTTTCTTTG
Organism: uncultured Gammaproteobacteria bacterium; assembly: GCA_964344485.1. GTDB lineage: Bacteria > Patescibacteriota > Patescibacteriia > UBA9570 > XYC2-FULL-38-9 > CAYFNF01. The sequence goes on along the minus strand of CAYFNF010000001.1, from coordinate 12,231 downwards.
CAGCTGCAATGGACGATACGCCGAATACTGTATGCAACCGCCGACTCTTATCGTGCTTCTTGTAGATGCTCGCTACCTCTCCAAACAGCGCGAGTCGTGTCTCACTACCTTCAGAGACCGACCCTTTCTTCAGCCGCAAAAAACCAGACCCGTCTTCTTCTGCTTGCTCTTCTATCTCTTGAATCCACTTTGGGTGAGTGATGTCACCAGTCGCTATGATATCCACCCCTTTTATTGCGCTAAACTTAGCGATTCCTTCAACATTCAACTTGGGTGAAGTTGATCGGGAGTAATGGGAATGAAGATGGAGATCTACGATTTGTCTCATATATCTATGCTATTTCTGCTGCTGCACTAAGATCTAACCCCTGACCGCTTTCCATCCTTTCAAGATTTCGCAACTCATGTAGCACTTGATCCATTGTAGGGCGGTCATTTGGATCTTCTTGTGTCATTCGTCCCGACAAGTGGAACAACTGCATCATGTAGTGATTGCGCATCTGACGAGCACGACGCGCCATTTCTAACGCACTTTCAAAATCATCACTAAATAGCATTTGTTGGATCGTTCTGCCTAGAGCAAACACATCACGCTCTCGTGATGGGGCCTCCCAATTTGTCATTGGATAAAATTTCCTTGTCCTTACAGTCACTCCTTCCATGTCCCTTCTGAATGATGCACGACGCGATATACTAGATTCAGGGGTATACGAAGCCGTGCCTAAGTCACATATAATTGGCACGTCTCCCTCTGTTAAAATAATCTGCTCTGGTTTTAAATCTGAATGAACGATCCCTTTCTCATGCGCATATGCGACGCCTTCTGCAATTTGTAAACTGAGTTGTATCATAACATCAGGATAGTCACATAGACCATCTGCTTCTTGAATAATTGTCTCTAAATTATCTCCTTCAACATATTCCATCACCAACGCAGCAATACGCATGTCTGGACCTCCTCGAGTATTAACTGGATCAGGAATTATATGAGCATGATGATACTTCGGAAAGGGCGGGCGTTCTTGTCCCTGTGTCAGCGACTTTTGAGCTGCAATCTCACGAACATAAGATCGCACTTCATGCGCTCTATGACGCACCTCGTCGTCTTCTTCGTCGTCCTGTACCTTTAAGTCTCTTCGATCGAACGGTTCAGACAGTTTTACTGCATAACGCACACCAGAATCTTCTATATCCTCTACTAACATTACGATTCCAAATGACCCTTCTCCCAGATAATCCGCGAATCGAAATCTCCGGTTTCGTATTATTAACTCCGTCATTTCCAACAACTCATAAGCCAGCTCATCATCGCCTTGCTCAAGTAAAGCGAAAAACTCAAATAACCGACGGCGGTGCTCTTGCTTATATTCAAAATCTATCTCTGTTACAGGCTGTGCTTGACTGTCCTCAACCACCGCAGCCCCCATCTGCCTGCTCACCGTACGCTCCTCTCGAGCAACTGCTCGCTGTACACCTCCACCCCTTGTTTCTATTCTTACTGTTTCACTCATATATTCACTATAAATTATGTGCGTCTATCTTACCAGGTTTATGCTAAACATAGAAGAAATCCGGCGTAGCGGCCGGATTTCCTACATTCACTGTATCACAGTGCTATTTATTTGTTTTAAACTTCTTCCACTTTGTCCAATCACTGTAATACTTCTGACCTTCTACTGTGCGGCGCTTGCGAGCACGGATTCGATACTTGGTGCCGAGCTTCCTCTTCTTCAGTGCTTTCTTCTTCACGTTCTTTTTAATCAGATATTTCTTCACATTCACGTATCGCTTCTTCTTTTTATTCCACTTCTGTAATTGCAGCTGCGTCTTAAAGCTATGCTTTCGCCATGTGATAATGACTTTTCTTTTTTTCTTTTCAGACTTCTCTACTTTCAAGCTCTTTACTTTTGTTACAGGAACGTATTCGTCATCTGCATCAACTATAGTAACTTCATCTGAATAAACAAATGATGAATCCTTGTCTGGTTGTGGATCGGTGGTCAGCGCTAGTTTTACAGCACCCGCTGTGCTCGTATTCACCACATTCTCCACAACAAAAGCTACAGACTTGTCTTTACTAACGCTTGCTAACCACGTATACACCGCGAGGGTATCGACAGTTAATGATATTCTATCAGAATACTCATCCGCTATAGTAGCATTTGAAGCATCAAAATCATCTACTACTCCTTCTGAATTCGTAAAGAATAGAACAAACTGATCGCCCTCAGCAATGTCGGCTCCAGCAACAATCGTTACGTGTACATCGCCGCTTTCTCCTGCGTTTAAATTGGTCAATTCAACATCTATCGAAGTATATTCGCCAGTATCTTCCTGTTTGTCCTCGCCTGTAGAAGAGATAGTGAACTCGGCACTAGTCGACTGCATGCCTTGCTTCATCTCCTGACTAGAAAGGAGGAATTCGTAATCGCCTTCAGTTTCTGCATTTGTCACCCCTTCCATAGTAAAGCCGTATGATTTGCCTGCTTGCGCACCAGCACCGAGATCAATAGTCCCGTAATTAATACTACCCTTGGTATACGTAAACTTCGCGCCAGTCAAAGATGCTGAGGTAAACTCAGCGTCTGAAAACCCAAAAACATTCGTTGGTTTGTGGTCACTGTCCGTAAAGAACAGCACCAGCTCGTCTTTGTCTGTTAAATCAGCGGCCAATTCAAACGTCACTGTATAAGACGTCTCCGCGCTTGGTACTGCGCTGAGCGGACTGACTGTAACCTCGGATATGTTCGGATCAGCATTTCCCGCACTGACTGCTGTTGACAGCGTGAAAAAAGCTACACAACAGACTAGAGCTGTACATAGTGTCTTTTTCATATGTTAATTTCACTTATTAGTTTTAAATTTCACCCACTTGGTCCAGTTGCTGTAGTATTTAGTTCCGCTGACTGTTCGCTGTTTGCGAGCACGCACTCTGTACTTCGTACCTGGCTTGAGCCTTTTCATGACCTTCTTTTTCTTGTTCTTCTTCACGCGGTAGGTTTTGTGCTTCTTATACTTCTTCTTCTTTTTATTCCATTTCTGAAGAACGATCTTTGTTTTAAACTTATGAGCCTGCCACGTTATTCTAGCTGACTTCTGTTTTCGAAATTTCTTCTTTACTTTCAAGTTCCTTACTTTCTTCGCTGGAGAATACGCTGCTGCCCCATCAGTAATCTCAAACGGTGCTGAACTGGTGTATTCCACATCATCGCCAATGTCCGGAGCTGATGTCAACTCTAGTATGTATGTACCAGCGCTCGACGGATTCAAAACTCCTGAAAGAGTAAATGTATGTGTCCCAACTGAGCCAGTCACTCCGGTTATGAATGCTCTCGCATGGTCCTCATAATCATACGTTGTTACCGCCCCAGTCAATGTCGTGCTTTTGAACGTTGCATTTTCAAATGACACACCAGAATCAGTAATTTCTGAATCTTCTACCTCGTCATTAGTGCATATAATATTCAACGGCTGTGCGTTAAATGCTTTTGCAAGGGTAACATCAACTGTATAGGTTGCAGATGCGCCGGCTGTATTATCGTCTACTGAGACTGAGACCGAAGATATATTCGCATCAGGATGCCCACCACCCTCATCTTCCGAACCGCCAGTACCAATGATAATGGAATCATCTGCGTACGATGCTCTCGCGCCTTCGCCAAGTTCTTCTGTGGTAACGAATAACACAATAGTGGCGTCTATACTTGGAGTACGCACCTCAGGAAGGACGACGCTTTGTGCGCCCGCTGGTAATTCACCGCTTAACCTAAGCCCCATCACAGCACCACTATATCCTACCTCATAAATAAAACCTGTAGAATCTGATATTGTCTCCGATGTCGGCGTAGTTACTGAAAAATCGAGAAGGGTTTCTGTGCCTGGTTGAACACCATAGATCGAAATAACCGTATCAGCAGGTAAGGTCTCTGTAGTTTGAAAAATCACAGTATACGTTTCCTTTGCGCCTACGTCAGATGCTAACGGTGTAACAGAAACTTCGTTTATCTTTGGATCTGGGATAAATTCTGCTGCATGAGCAGGAGCGCTTGCTACAAACAGCATAAACGCTCCAATCAATGCTGCGTACGTTGGAAATAATAGTTTTTTCTTCATTTCGTATATGTATTAATTCTTAGTTTTGAACTTTTTCCACTTTGTATAACCGCTGAAATAATGAACTCCTTCTACGGTGCGTCGCTTCCTCGCTTTTACTCTATATTTTGTTCCTTTTTTCAGCCCCTTCAGGACCTTCTTCTTTTTGTTCTTCTTCACGCGGTAGGTTTTGTGCTTCTTATACTTCTTCTTTTTCTTGTTCCACTTCTGCAGTTTTAATATGGTTTTATATTTGTGCTTTTTCCAAGTAACACGCACTTTCTTCTTTTTTCGGTACTTCTTCTTCACCTTTAATTTTTTTACTTTCTTCGCAGGAGCATAGTCGGTCTCATCCTCATCGATAACTGCCGGGTCATCGATCTCATCAACAGTATACTCATCCGCGCCAATATCATGCGCTTCTCCTTGCGGCCGATCCTCTTCGTCCATATCTTGAAGCACCCAATCTATTGTAGCGCCGGCATCTCGTGCTGGTGAAGACTCTGTTAAGTGAGCGTCTTCTCCATCTGGCTCCACAGAAACTAATAGAGGGTCCTGATTAAATGAATTGTGGTCGTTATTATATGCAACTTGCCACTCTGAAAGTGTATACTTCTGGTTTCCAATAAAAGGAGTGTCATCGTCTCCCATATAGAAAATATTGTAATCCGAAGTCAGGTAGTCAAAATATGATCCTCCAGCACCATCTCTAAGTCCGTCTAGCTCACCATCCTGTGCATAAACGATATTATTCATGAATGCTAAGTTTGTGCCTCCGGATCCTATAAACGAAACTACTTCTCGATTTTCAACAAAGGTATTATTTACAATCGAGACGTTGGTTGCAGTATTAGTAAATGTAATTGAAGATGTACCGCTCGTATACATCTGATTATTCATAATCACAGTGTCTTCAGCCGTACTCAGAAAAAAGATATCTTCACTCCCTCTACGGAACACATTGTTAGTGATAAAGAAGTTCGAAATAGGTCCATTCGCATTTATCGCATAATCCCCAGCGTCTTCAATGATGCAATCAGAGATTGTATTATAGATAACGCCACCGGTCATGCTGATAGGTGTCACATTGGTCCAGACTCCATTTCCAGTAAAGGTTAAGCCTTGTATGGTGAAGTAATCAGACGATAGCTGAAACGTATCTCGTGCTTCTTGAATCACGAACGTCGCTGTATGTCCTTCCCAATTTCTGATAATGGTTGGATTGCCTGCTGTGCCTGAAAGATTCTGAAAATCAACAAACACGTCTGCCGTGAATGTCCCTTTTAAGAAGACTGTATCTCCACCGTCAATGTTAAAGCTGTTAATCATGGCATAAGACTGCCACGGCGCATCTTTGGTTCCTTTATTTGCATCGTGACCATTTTGAGCGTCAATATAATACTCTGCTGCAAATGATGGCAACGTAAACAGCAATCCGCAAGCGATAATAATAGAATAGATCTTCTTCATAGAGTAAGTAATAATAGTATTGATTATTCTTTAGTCTTGAACTTCACCCACTTACTCCAGTCACTGTAGTAGTACTCTCCGTCTACTGTTCTGCGCTTTCTTGCGCGAACTCTGTACTTGGTATCTGGCTTCAATTTCTTCATGACCTTCTTCTTCTTGTTTTTCTTTACGCGATACGTTTTGTACTTCTTATACTTCTTCTTCTTTTTATTCCATTTCTGCAACTTCAATACAGTTTTGTACTTATGCTTTTTCCAGGTAACCGTCGCTTTCTTTTTCTTTCGAAGTTTCTTCTTTACTTTCAAGTTCTTTACTTTCTTCGCTGGAAAATAATCTTCTTCTGCAGCAGTAATTGAAAAAGATGCTGTGGCATAATCCTCGCCAGAATCAGCGGATTCATCCGTAGTTAGAAGAAGAGTGTAATCAGACGGTGTTGAATGATTTTCTACATTCGTTAATACAATCGTGTGCTCCCCAAGAGCACCAGCTGCAGATGTCACTTGAGCAACCGCATAATTAAAGCTCTCTGACACTGCATACTCTCCTTCCAATGTATCACTACTAAACTGTGAATTTTGAAGAGACCAGTCAGACTGCGTTGGGTCAGCAGCCTCATCAGTCGCATCTAGTGACATGATATTCAACGTATCTCCACTCATGTTTCCTGAAAGTGTTAAATGAATGGTATATGTTGCTAACGCACCAGTAGTATTTGTATCAAGTTCTACAGCAGCGGCAGAAACAAGATTCGTATCTGCTTCGTCCTCTTCTTCTATGGCGAATGAAGGACTGTGTGTTGCCTGATTCAGGCTGGTGTCTACAGATGTCATACCAATAACATAATTACCATCGATAGTAGTATTTTTAACACCTGTTAAGGTAACGCTGTATTCTCCGGGCCCATAATCTGATTTCAACACAAAGGAGCCAGACGCATCGGTATGAATATTGATGGTAAACACCTCGCCATTATTGATAAAACTTGAACTCAATTCTGCACTAGACATATCAAATGCCTGTGCGCCTTCCGAGGTATCACCAGCAAAAAAAATGGAGATCTCGGTATTCTGTACGAGCTGCGTTGAAGTTGTAAAATCAATGACGTATGTCACTGTTTGCCCAGCCACAGTATCACTTGGATGTACTGCGACGTCTGTGATCACAGGGTCGCTACTGCCCGCAGCGAATGCTGGGGAGGTAAAATAGACCACCAATGATACGACGACGAACGAGATAAGCACTGAGATGACTTTTTTCATAGTTTTTTTAAAACTGTTCTATAGTAATAGTAACCGATTTTCACGAATAAAAAAAGCCCTAATAATAGGGCTTATTTTTTTAATTATTGCGCTGTGGTGAACTTCACCCACTTACTCCAGTCACTGTAGTAGTACTCTCCGTCTACTGTTCTGCGCTTTCTTGCGCGAACTCTGTACTTGGTATCTGGCTTCAATTTCTTCATTAGCTTCTTTTTCTTGTTCTTTTTAACTCTATACGTTTTGTATTTTGCGTATCTCTTCTTTTTCTTGTTCCACTTTTGCAGTTTAAGAACCGTGGTATATTTATGCTTCTTCCATGATGCGGTTGCACTCTTTCGCTTACGTAACTTCTTTTTTACTTTCAAGTTCTTCACTGTTGCCGGAGTATAATACGCTGCAACAGATGTCTCTTCTCCTTCAGCTAACGAAGGATCCATTGCTGCATACTTTACATGGTAGTAGTGCGCAGTTGCTTCTGGCTCTTCAAAATATCGGTTATACACGCGTACTTCATCCAAAGCACCATCCAACGTTTGTAGCCATGAGTCACCACGCGACCCTAGACGCAAGTTCCCAACCGTTGTAGGAGAAAGATTCTGTTCATTCTCAATCGCTACGGCTACACCATCGATATAGAATCGAAACGAATTACTTTCACTCATATCATGAGTTACCACAAGATGGTGCCACTCACCAACAGTATACGTACTAATACCGTCTTCATATCCCCCAAATCCTTTAATATTGTAATGCAGCGAGGTGTCAGCGTGCTGTTTGCCGACTAAGAACTCGTCACCAGTGCTCTCACCAAAGAACCATCCCCATGAATCAGTGGCTTCATCTACCATGAACCAGGTCTCTAATGTAAAGTCGTCATTTAACTCAGTTGCAATAGCAAAACTATCAATGTCCACACGGTCGAGCCCTGCGCCATCAAACATCACCGCATCTCCAGTGTCAAAGAAGCAGTCACTCCCATACCATCCTCCGGTTCCATTATAGGCAAACGTACCAGTATGTGACTGCGATGAGGTATCTGTAACAGAGGTGCCGGTGCCTTCATCGAATTGATACTGCAGCAGCAACCCTTCATCGCCAGAATAGTCATTCGTTAACGTATCCACCTTACTAGAAGCACTGCTCAAGGAGTCGTCTCCGTAGTACACATATATAACAACACTCGACTCTGCAGGAAGCGAAGGTACTTTAATGTAATACACAGCAATATCAGAATCTACTTTCTCCATGAGATAGTGGCTCAGCTCTGTTTCACGATCTTCTGCATAGAAACGAACATCACTAAAGTCCGCCTGCATATGTTCTGTATACGATAACTCATACATCGCTTGATGGTCAGTTAACTCAGTCGACATGACATTTGTGACCACTATTTCTCTAAAATGAGAGTGATCAGCTGCGTAACTCGGCCAAGCAAGCACTGCACCGAGAAAGCAGAGCGAGATAATAATTCTTTTCATACAATATTATTAATTATTCTTATATACTTTTTATCCTGGCTGAACGCCGCTATAACAATCCTCTTGGCTCGTATAAAATGTATCAGTCACAATATCCCCGCAATACGCGTCATTGTTAAAATTCTCACTCACATCTTGGATGCACCGATCTTTCTGTGATTGATCCTCTATCTCTTTACAAAGAGTAATGAACTGCTCAAAACAAGCACTCCTGTCTTCGGTTCCAGCAATTCTAGGGCAATAGATCGCTTGCTCATCTTCTGCCACACCACCAAGTGCCTGCCGCGCGCACACATCATCATTATTCTCAAAACAGTATTCATAATCTGCATCGCGTGTCGCAACTATACGCTTACACTTTCTCACTTCACTGTCGTGCGGTAGCTGTAAACATACATCCATGTCCAGGGTATTTATTGCGACCGTTTCTACACAATTCTTATACGTCTCAACACCTATACTGCCGCCAATAGCATCTCCAGCTTCTTGGCACGTCTCTACATCTTGAGCATCGTCTACTTTCTTTTCATAGAACGATTGGACGCACAGCCCCTTCTTCTTTGAATCCTGCACCTCTTCACAATAGACAGGATCTTTACTTGAGCTTGCTAAGCTCTTGTAACAATCATCTTTAAAAGATGTTGTCTGTATTGTTTCGCATTTTTCTTCACCCTGGTCTTGAGTGCTATTCATGTAAAACTTATCCTTGCACATCTGAGCTGCGGTATCATCATCTGCACTATCGCAATACGAAATATCATCATGCGCAGTTGCGATATCATATACACACTGCTCCCTAGTAGAGAAACCTGAGTTATAGCCGTGCAAAGAGTCGCTCCGCTTAGTAATATAAGAACAGTATTCGACGTCCCTATTCTCCAAAGCAAATTGATAGTAACACATGTCGCCTTTGTCCAATTCAGCACACACTGAAGCATCAGTTGTATCCAAGGTACAAGAGCCCTGTTCACACACTGCTCCTGCAAAACAAGAGATGTCATTGGATACCATAGTCGCACAGAAAATTCCTGCACAGCTTATACGGGACGCTTTTTCGTATCGTTCTTGATGCTTGCTATTTATCGCAGTTTCTTTTCCGCTGTTTCCGCAACTACAACATCCGTCTTGGACCACCACGCATTCGGAATCAGTGGTACAGCTCTGGTACTGTTCAGGGTTGCTGTTATAGAAGAAATAGAGGAAAAGCAATGTGAGTATGGCAAGCACGGAAAGTACTGCTGTAACAACGCGTAGTGTCTTAAACTTTTTCTCAAGCAGCGCTGTTACCGCAACAATAATTCCAATTACTGCAAACGGAATAATCAGATACTCACCGTATACAACAGTATATGGAGAGAAATGCTGGATGAGCATCAATAGCGCGTAACTCAGCACGCTAAATGACAGGGGAAAGAAGAGGAGTGTCCAATTACGCTTTTTTACGAACCATGTATGAAGAAATAAAACAACAGTAAATGAAAAAATGAGTATTATTGCTGTCTTGCCCCATCCGTGCTCAAGTCGCAGAAAACTAGATGCCAGAAATAATAGAATAAAAAAACGAAGTGTTGTATAAACGGCAAACACCCTTCTTGTCCCTAATGCATCTCTTATCGCAGAATAGGTAATAGATTTCATATATATAAAATAGCATTAGGTAGCTTTTTTATCAAAACGAAAACCCCTCCGAAATGGAGGGGAGGAATGACAACAATTATTCTCTGGTTTTAAACTGTATCCATTTGGTCCAATCACTATAGTATTTGGTTCCGCTGACGGTTCGCTGTTTACGAGCACGCACCCGATACTTGGTTCCAGGCTTTAGCTGTTTCATCAATTTCTTTTTTTTGTTCTTTTTTACGCGATACGTTTTATACTTCTTATACTTCTTCTTCTTTTTATTCCACTTCTGCAGCTTCAATATAGTTTTATACTTATGCTTCTTCCAGGTAACACGTACTTTCTTCTTTTTTCGAAATTTCTTCTTTACCTTCAGCTTCTTTACCTTCTTTGCAGGAACATAGTCAGTTTCATCTTCATCGATAACTACCGGGTACTCATCCGCGCCAATGTCATATGCCTTCCCCAGCGGTCGCACGTCTCCATCATAATCGTTCGTTATCTCTTCTAAGGTATCTCCGGCATCAATTGCTGGGGAATCCTTTTGTACATGATAATCGCCATTTACAACATCGACATACAAAGGATCATCCTCAATTGAATTAGCGTCATATCCCACCGCTTGCCAATCGGATAATGTATAATAATCGCCCCTGTCGGAAAACATCAAATCAGAATATTCTGGAGTATAGAACAGATTATTATCACTTGTTAGAGAGTTATAATCAGCTTGAAACTCATAAATCGACGCTCCTTCAACGCTGCTATGAAAAATATTGTTTTTCAATTCAATCGCGCCTCCAGCAAAATCACTTGGCACATATATTAGTGGGTTTGCTTCATTTTCATAAAAAGAATTATTGTAAATATCTAAACCATCAACAGTGCCCCCAATATTAATTGTTGCATCAGTACTATTATAGAAATAATTATTGGCTATCAGTATAGTCTCTCCACTACCAAAAACGATGCTGCTAGCACCTGAATCATGTACTTTATTTGCTATTATAGATACATTGTCTCCGTATATTTCCAATGAGGCAACATCCCCGTCTTGAGCATTACTGTTAAAAGAGCTGCCACTAACACTCACAGCGGAGCTTTCCGAAGTAATTACTAAACCTGCTTTCTCTGCTCCCACAAATGCACAATCTGTAAATGTTAAATTATCTCCCTTGGCGATAACGTTTGCTTTGTTGCTACCAGAAAAAGTTATACCATCAAATACAAAATAGTGACCACCATTATCAATAGTGAATCCATTTTCTACCTCTATAACTGCATCGACCTCTCCTTCCCATTGTTGGAAAGTATGAAGGGAATCAGCTGTTCCAGTCCGACCTAATGTACGAAAATCTGAGTAAGAATGTGTTCCCGCTATCATGAGTGTATCGCCATCGTCCTGAACATAATCAAACGTATGCATCAAATCACCACACGGATCTGATTCTGTACACGTTGACCCTGTTTCACCAGCCTTCACGTACCACTCTGCTGCCATGGTCGGCATGGCTACTATCATTAATCCTAGAATTAGGATTGGAGTTAAATATTTCCTCATTTTTTTGTTGTTAATTATCATATGTATGGTAACAAAAAAACAGATTAAACGAAAACCCCTCCGAAATGGAGGGGTCAACGATAGACTGGCAGCGACCTACTTTCACCCGAGGGCTATCATCGGCGCTGACGGGCTTAACTACTGAGTTCGGGATGGGATCAGGTGTTTCCCCGTCGCTAGAACCACCAGAGAACAGAGGAGTAGTTACCTACTGCACTGGTCTCTGGAGGCTCTGACTACTGCACTGCTAATAGTTCAGTGGGCTGCACAAGGACGAATACAGAACCGATCATCGCAGTAACTACGATGAACATTCCAATCAGTCGCCATGCAGATGAATACTCATTCAATCGTTTCATCTTTGATTATCAAGGTTTAGGGCTCACAATCACTGATTATACAGTAATATGCGATTCATGCAAATGTATCAACTTTGCGTCGAGACATATGACATATTAGTACTCCTCGGCTTCACACGTCACCGTGCTTCCACCTAGAGCCTATCAACCTGGTCGTCTTCCAGGAGTCTATGAATCCTAATCTTAGAGACGGCTTCCCGCTTAGATGCTTTCAGCGGTTATCCGAACCGAAGATCGCTACCCAGCAATGCGCCTGGTGGCACAACTGGTACACGAGAGCTTCGTCCTTTCCGGTCCTCTCGTACTAGGAAAGGGCCCCTTCAAGATTCTGCGCCCACAGCGGATAGGAGACCGAACTGTCTCACGACGTTCTGAACCCAGCTCGCGTGCCG